>NZ_MPZW01000011.1:0-75371 GCF_002020275.1 Thioclava sp. L04-15
AAACTTGTTCGTCGTCTTGCTCATGATGCTCCATCCTACTCAGGAGTTGGAGCCTCCGGCAAACATGGGGCGGTTCACAACGCAACTTGCAACCGATGTGGAGCATAGGTAGGTCGAGAGCAACTCTGAGTGGGATTTCGCAATAATCGCTTACGCGGCTTCTGGGTCAAGTAAATCAGCAACCGCGTTCAAGCCTTCGGCTAGCCGCCCGTGGTCCACGCGACTCATATGATAACCGACAACGCCAAGGATGTCTCCGTCACGAGAGGGATATTGCGCTTTCTTGCGCAGTTCATGCGCTGTCCGCTTGCGAACTTTATCTTCAATCTGCACCTTGGCGAGACTACTAGAAAACTCACTTTTGAGCCAAGCCATCCAGCCTGAGCCGTCTTTCCATGCGGCCAAGACACATAGCGCGGTAAGTGCACGTTTAAGTGAACCCCGGCCAGTTTGGTGCTTCCCTGCCTTCAATGACCAGCGAAGCAAGATAGAGCGTGCAGCTTCGGCAATCTCCGCCTGATCCCTGATGTGCATTTTTAGTGCGAGTTCAAAAAGTTGTTCGATGAGCTCCAAGTTCTCAACAAATGCCACGCTTTCCTTATCGTCAGGGAGCCAGTCCAAAACGAAAATGAGCCAACTTGCGTTTCGAATAAGTTGGTCGCGGTTATGATCTGAAGCCGCTGGAGCCTTGGCGGCAACAACCAGAACCTCCGTGACGTGGCTCACCCAATGAATGAGAGCGAACGCTAGGAACGAACGCTTGTTCACGGCATCCAGAAGAAGCTCTTTCTCCCCATCGTAGATACCGTCAGACCAATCTGAAAGATGACCTATGATCCTCTTTGCATCATCATCACCGGCGGGTCTCTCAATGACGGCATTGATCAGCTTCGTAAGATTGTCGGCAAACGTTTCGTAGTCTGTGAGCGCATAATATGGCTTGAGGTGAGCGCTATGTTGGTTTGCGAGGGGGGTGTCATCCGTAAGTAGCACTGCATGCGCGATCATCCGTATGGATGATCGAACCTCTGCGCTCGGGTGCTTGATGTCGTGTTCCTTGCTTCTCAGCATTTCAAAGGCCAGCGTGGCAAGTTGCTGCACCGCTGTGGAAATGAGCGGCTCATAGCCAGACTTTGTCAATCCCAAGAGAGAGAGTTTCGAAACACTCTTGGCAATCGTGACTGTGCCAAGCGCGCGACGGGCCTGCACCAGAACAAGCGCACACTGACCGAGAAGACGCACACCCTCCATCATGACATCCGGCCCGAAGGTGCGGTGCGCTCCCTCAACGATTCCGGTGAGGTATGATGCAGCCAATTGCGAGTGGCGCAATTCCACGCCGAATTCCCTTCCGTAATCAATATGAGCGTATGTCGCGCATAGGTTCGCTAGCGTGGCCATCACTTGGATAAATTGTTCTTCATCTGATCGACCCTGTGCCGATAGCGCCAATCGGCGCAATTTCTCAAGCGTATCCGAAATGAAGGCTTCGGATGAAAGCGGGGTTGTAAAGAACGGATTTGTGCCGAAAAATGTATTTCCACGAGCGGAAATGTATCGAGCATTGAGGCTGATCAAGCCACTTAAGGCGACGGCCGAAACGTCATACTCACCTTGCTCCGCATATCGCCGGGCGAACGCAATCACATGTGATGAAGCCTCCCGAACATCAGCCTCCCAGTGAGGGTGAAGCCGGAAGAAGGATGCTCGCGCCATATCGCGATTAACTCCGGGTGTCGGCCTCCTCTCTAGAAGTGGGGCGAACCGATTTGCACGACTTTCCCATCGGCGCATCGAGCGGTCAGCCTTGCGCAAAACAATCTGCATTTGCTTGGCTGGACTTATCAGGTCCAACGCGCGTTTGTAGGCAATGTAGAACAACGCAAGGGCAGCCAACATACTCCATCCGCTCAAAATCACAGCCGGAGCAACCCATGTTACGTCAGGCAGCAAGGCACAGAGTCCGATGGCAACTCCCAGCATGAAAGTTGCTGCGAAGCTTGCAAGCAATGGCGCGTCGGAACTCAATCTGCGGAAAAGTCCAAAGGGAATGCGAGCGAAATTGAGTTGCACAGCAAGCATGACCACCGAGAAGATGATGGCGGTTGCGCCGATCAAAGAAGCGCCGACGCCAACAAGCAATGAACGGAGCGCAGATAAGCTTTCCGGTGCTGTGACAAAGCGCGGCTCCAAGTAGCTCTGTATTGTGGGTGTCAAAAAGATGCTTGCCGCGAGCAGGGCAGCGGTCAGGGCTAACAGCAATTTGGGGCTGTGCTTATAAAGCCATCGGCCCGCCATGATCCTGCGGTTTAGCAGTTTCATTTGCGTCCTTGCGACGAAGCGGCTTATGCGCCTTGGCAGGCGGCCAAAGAATACCTTTCGGCGTCTCCGAAAGAGTGTGGCACGGCCCCTTAAAAAGGTCTTCAAACGACTTAGACTAATTCCAGTCACCATGTGTAACTTGTGATTTTGTGACACTTCGCTGTCAAGTTTCGTTCTGAAGAGGTTTGTCGACCAGAAGAAAGCTTGAGCGCAGGCGTTTTGGGATTCTCATTGGGCGTCTACTGCGTAATGCGCAGCGAAGGGCGACTGCCCTAACGTCACTCTCCGGACCTGTGTCCTTTGCTTGGGTCCTCGCACGCTGTCTTCCGTATGCGAAATTGCAAGCGGTGCCTCATAAGACGAAGGCCGGAAGCCTCCCCCCATCAAACAATAACAATAAGAACAAAGCCCCCCGTTTTTTGAAACCGCCTCTCGACACCCCCCACCCCTTCCGACAGCCCAGCGCTTTGGTCGCTCTGCCCACGATGCCCTGCCAATAGGGCTTGCCCGTGTGTCACGGACAGAATGTGGAGCTTTGTGCTGACAGTGGAGTGGGTTTTGGCTTTTGGCAGACAGCCAGCCGCAACTCCTAAGACTTCATTGGCAGACATAGGAGGCAGCGACATGCTGATCGGATACGCACGGACTTCGACCCTAGAGCAGAAAGCGGGCCTAGAGGCCCAGAGAGAGTCGCTGAAGGCCATCGGATGCGAAAGGGTATTCGAGGAGCAGGTAAGCTCTGTGGCCATCAGGGAGGCGCTCAGCGAGGCTCTGAGGTTCTCTCGGGAAGGCGACACCCTCGTGGTCACTAAGCTCGACCGCTTAGCTCGGTCGGTTAGGCATCTTGGAGAGATCGTTGAGACTCTTGAGGCCCAGAAGGTTGGTCTCAGGGTGCTTGACCTTGGCCTTGATACCTCAACAGCGACAGGAAAGCTGATGCTCAATGTTCTCGGCTCAGTCGCTCAGTTTGAGCGGGAGATGATGCTGGAGCGCCAGCGTGAAGGCATCGCTAAGGCAAAGCGGGAAGGAAAGTATCGGGGAAGGAAGCCAACGGCGATGTTGAAGCGCCAGGAGGCCCAGCGCCTTGCAGCTGACGGCATGAGTAAACGCGCAATAGCGCAGTCCCTTGGTGTGTCCGAGAGGTCAGTCTATCGGGCACTTAAGCAGCCGTGATGCTTCAGCTTTATGCCGCTGAAGGACATCCATGAAAAATCGTTTCGAACAACCCGCCTAGAAAGGAGGCCTAAAGATGCTTCGAGCCATCATTTCAATCTACAGCGCCCTCGTCATGGTCGCCTCAATCCTGCTTGCCATCGGATCATTGGCAACTGGAGTAATGTTCGCCGTCAGCGGCGACACGCAAGCGCTTCGATCCTTCGGGTTCAGCCTGATGATCGGTGGCCCTCTGTTTGCGATCCTCCTCTGGGGCAATGTCGCAATCATGGTCGACAACAACCGACTGCTTAGGCGGATCGCTGGAGAGGAAAGCAACGTGAAGGTCCCGAGCGAAGCTTCGGGTTCTGCCAGTAGGCGGGAGCCAACCTTCTCGGGTAGCGCAAGAAGCTAACGACAACAGCACGATCCGGCAGAAATGATTGAGCTTTCATTCCGATGCTCTGCTGGGTCGTGCTTCCCCTGATCAGTTTTCGGTTTGATCAAGTCTTTTGAGGATTTGGGGCATCGAGGCTCGTCAGGATAACTAGTGGAGGCTGCGAAACCATAAGAGGCTAAATTGGCGTGGTGATTGGTTGCGAAGAGCAATAGCGTGCTTCACTTGAGGTTACACAAATTAGCCTAATCTGGCGCACATAGCAAAATTGCGTATTGCAAGTATATGAAGTGTATAGATAATTGCTGACATAGAAAACTTCCCTGCGCACTTCCTCTCCGCCATAATACCCTGAAATTCGAATTCATTTGCTTTGACGCGCCGGTCTGCCTGGCGGGCGATCTGCTTGCGCGTGAGCGGCACGTCGATCCTGGCAAAACGGAATGGAGATCGGAGAGGCGGGGTGCGGTGCCGCTCAGGCCCATTACCGAGGCGCGCCCGGACGGCCAAGCCATCCCGTGCGCTTTCTCGGTGTCGATCCAAAAATCTGGTGATGGCGGAGACGAAGGGATTCGAACCCTCGAGACGGTTTCCCGCCTACTCCCTTAGCAGGGGAGCGCCTTCGACCACTCGGCCACGTCTCCGTCGACCCGTATAGGGATGGTGCAGGGGGGAGACAAGCGGTTTTTCGGGGGATTTTCCGGCGCTTTGCGATTTCGCTCACAACGGGGGCGTGCGGTGTTCGTGGCGGTTCGGGGAGGGCGCGGCGGGCAAGGAAAAACGCGCGCGAGGGGGCTCGCGCGCGTTCGGGGATTGCTCGGTGAGGAAGGGCTTCAGCGGCTGGTCTCGCCCCGCCGGCGCACGACCACATCTACCGTGATCGAGGCCAGAAGCACCGCCGCCGTCGCCATCAGCTGCACCGCCGCGGGCAGGCCCAGAAGCGCCATGCCGTTGACGATGGCCGCGATGACCACGCCGCCGAGGATCGCATGCAGCGGGTGACCGCGCCCACCGAAGAGCGACGTGCCTCCGATCACCGCCGTGGCGACGACGTAGAGCACGATCGTGCCGCCGTCGAAGCTCGTCGAGATCGAGCGCAGCCGCGAGGCGTAGAGGATCCCCCCAAGCCCCGCCGTCGTGGCCGCCAGCGTGAAGGCTGCCGTCCGGATCAGGCGCAGGTTGATGCCCGCGCGGCGTGCGGCCTCGGCATTGCCGCCGATGGCGAGCACGTAGCGGCCGAACTTCAGCTTGCCGAGCAGGAAGGACCAGGCCAGCAGCACCGCGAAGACGATCGGGATCACCCAGGGCATGCCCGAGAGCGGGAATCGCGCCACGCCCCGGTTCATGTTCGAGATCACCACCAGAACCACGCCCGCCAGCACGGCCGCGCCGATCTTCATCAGCGTCAGCCCGACCGGCGGGGCGACCAGCCCATGCGCCCGGCGCTTGGCATCCTTGCGGAAGGTCATGACCGCATAGATCGCGACCACGACCCCGGTCATCGCCCAACCCATCGGAACGCTCAGCGTGCCATTGGCGAAGTTGTTGATCGTCTCATTGGCGATCGGGATCGTGCCGCCTGCGCCAAGAAGCTGGATCATCAGCCCGTTGAAGCCCAGAAGCCCCGCCAGCGTCACCACGAAAGAGGGCAGTTTCAGCCGGGTGATCAGCGTGCCCTGGAAGATGCCCAGCACCGCCGTCACGCCAAGCCCCGCCGCGACCGCCGTCCACCAGGGCCAGTCGGTGCCAGGCGCCACCAGCAGCGTCGCCACCGTCGCGCCGATCCCGGCCACGAAGCCAAGCGACAGGTCGATCTCGCCCAGCAGAAGCACGAAGACCTGCCCCATCCCGATCATCATGAAGACCGAACCCTGCACCAGCAGGTTCACGATATTGCCCGGCGAGAGGAATTTCGGGTTCTGCAGCTGGAAGATCAGCGAGATCAGCACGAAGCCGAGCACGACCGGCAGCACGCCGCTTTCGCCCGCCTTGATCTTCGACCATGTGCGCGACATGTAGGCGGCGAAACTTTCGTCATTGCCGTTCGCGACCACCGCCGCCGGGCCGCTCTCGCCGGAGGCCTCGCGTTGGGCGGCGACCTCCTTGGCGTTCTCGGCCGCGATGGAGGCGGCGGCGCGCATCGCACCGGGCTCGACCACGTGATCGGATTTGCCGGTGGTCATCAGCTCGACCACGCGCTGGGTGTCGTATTCCTCGATCGGACCCTGGCTGACCATCTCGCCCAGACGCAGCACCGCAATTCGGTCCGAGACCGCGAAGACATCGTTGAGGTTGTGCGAGATCATCACCACAGCGAGGCCCTGATCGGCCAGACGTCGCACGAGTTGCAGAACCTGACCGGTCTGCGCCACGCCAAGCGCAGCCGTGGGCTCGTCGAGGATCACCAGCTTGGAATTCCACATCACGGCCTTGGCGACTGCGATCGACTGGCGCTGACCGCCCGAAAGCGCCGAGACCGGCGCGCGGATCGAGCGCAAAGTGGTCACGCGCAGCCCTTGCAGGGTCGCGGCGGCGGCACGCTCCATCGCGTCCTCGTCGAGCATCCCGTTGGTCAGGATCTCGCGCCCGAGGAACATGTTCTGCACCACGTCGAGATTGTCGCACAGCGCCAGGTCCTGATAGACGACCTCGATGCCCAGCTCGGCACTGTCGCGCGGCGAGCGGATGCGCACCACCTCGCCATCCCATTCGATCTCGCCGCCATCGGCTTCGTGGATGCCGGCGATGGTTTTCGTCAGCACGGATTTGCCCGCGCCATTGTCACCGACCAGTGCGGTCACCTCGCCGGGGCGGACTTCGAAGTCCACCCCGCTCAGCGCCTGCACTGCGCCGAAACGCTTTTCCAGGCCCCGGATGCGCAGGATCGCATCGCGGGACCCGGTCCCGTTACCCGTGTCGCGCATGTCTTACGACTGCCCGATACCGGCGGCTTTGCACGCGCCCGCCGCATCGCCGGTGCAGAGCTTCGCGCTGTCGACGAACCCGTCCTTCACCACGGTCGCGGCCATGTTCTTCGGCGTGACCCAGATCGGCACCATCAGTATCGAGGGCACCTCGGCCTTCTGCGCGCTGTCCATCGTCTGGCCGTTCACGAGAGCGTCCGGGGGCGTGTCGCCCGCGCGCAGATACAGCGCGAGCGCAGCCGCAGCCTGAGCCTCGAGGTAGATCGGCTTGTAGACCGTGCCGCATTGATAGCCGGTGAGGATGTTTTGCAGCCCCGTCAGCGTCGCGTCCTGACCGGTGGTCGGGAAGGCCTTGGCGGGTACATGCAGGGTCTTGAGATAGGAGATGACGGCGTTTGCGTTGTCGTCGTTGGGCGTCACGACCGCGTTGATATTCTCATGCGCGGTGAATTGCTGCTCGAAGGTGGTGCGCGCCACCGACGGATCCCAGGTGCCTGCGGGCTCGCCCGCGTTCTTGTAGGTGCCGTCTTTGAACATTGGCGAGAGCACATCCATGTAGCCCTGCTTGAAGAGCGTGGCGTTGTTGTCGTCGGGCGAACCCGCCATGACCAGGATGTCGGGGCTGTCGATCTTCCAGTCGGCGATGCACTCTTCCATGCCCTTGCCGATCAGCTTGCCGACCGCGACATTGTCGAAGCTGACATAATAGTCGCGCGAGCCGCCCACGGTCAGGCGGTCATAGTCGATGACCTTCACGCCATGCTCGGCGGCGTATTTCTCGACCGCAGCACCGCCGCCCGAGGAGATCGGGTCGAGCAGGAGCACGGTCGCGCCCTGCGAAATGTCGGTCTGGGCCTGGGTGAGCTGGTCGGCCTCCGAGCCTTGCGCGTTGGTGATGATCAGGTCATCCGCCGCAAGCCCCGCCGCCGCGAAGGCTTTTTTCAGATAGGGCGCGTCGAACGAGGTGTAGCGCGCCGAGCTCGCGGTGTCGGGCAGCAGCACGCCGACCTTGCCTTTGCCCTTGGCCGCCACGTCCTTGAGCTGCGCCATCGCGGCGAAATCCGCGCCGAAATCGGATGCTTTCACGGAGCCGGCCTGCGCGGCCCCCGCGATCAGCCCGAGCGCGAGAAGGCTCGTGCCCGCAAGGCCCGCGGTCTTTGCGAGGCGCGCGCGACGATTGGTCTGTGTCATGGTTTCCTCCTGGGGTCGGGCGTCTCCTCCATTTGCGGCGGGATCTCCCGGTCCGCCTCCCGGCGCGGCCTCTCGCGGCGCAGTCCGGGGCAGGATGCGCCGCCCGGTACGCGTCCTGTTAGCGTTATCATGGAGCGGTTGACGGCGGCGAACAGGGGGCGCGGGATCAACTCTGATCGCGCGGGACTGACGAAGGGGTGAAGGTGGCGTGAGGGCTCAGGCGGTCTCGCGCCAGATCGGGTTCGACCAGGCGCGCTTGCCCGCCGCGTCGATCACCGAGACCCGGATCCAGGGCGAGCCGTTGAAGCGCGACAGCGGCACTTCGGTTTTGGTGAGCGAGGTTCCGTGCTTGGCGACCGCCGCGATGCCGTGACCTTGCACGATGACCGAAGCCACCGCCGAGCTTTCCACCGTGATCGTCTTGCCGTCCCAGCTGATCTGGCGCAGCTCCGGCCCCTGGCTCGAATAGTAATGGCCGGATTTGAGCGCTGCGAGCAGCGCCTCGGGGGTGTTCGCTTCGGCCCCTACCATCACCCAGCCGCCGAAATGGTCCGGCTCGGTGAAATGCGCGTCATCCGTGGCGATCAGGTTGAGCCGCTTGCCCTCGGACAGCAGCAGGTCGAGCGTATGGAACCCATCTGCCCGGTCGCAGCCCATCGCGCAGCCGTGATTGTAGGTCTCGACCGCGTGCGCCGCCTCGATCGAGCGCGCGTCATTCATCGTCATCCCCGACCATTGCGGATGGGCGATGGCGACGAAAGCGCCTGCCTCGACCGCGCGCGCGGCGATCTCGGGGCCGCTTTCCATCCCCTCGACGGGGCGGAAATGCGGCGCGTCGCCCGGGGCGAAATCGGCAGGCAGGCCCACGGCGAGGATATGCCACAGCTCGCCGTTTTCCATCGGGCCGGAATGCAGCTCGGCCCCGAGGATCGTCGTGAAGCTGTCATCGCGAAAATCCACTGTATCCGCGATCGGGTAGTTGAAGAGGCCGATGAAGTGATCGGTGAGCGCGAGGAAGTCATAGCCTTCCGCCTTGTAGCGGCGGCAGACTTCGGCCGGTTCGAGGCAGCCATCCGAAAGCGTCGAATGGGTGTGCAGGTTGCCGCGCCAGAAGGGCAGGGCGGTGTCGAACATCTTCTGCATCGGGGTCTCCGGTCTCAACTCGCGCGTCTAGTGACAGCGCCGCACGACAGGCTTGTGACAATCCTCTCGCATCCGCAACGATTCTCGGGAAAGCTTCGGTCATGAGCGGATTGGCGAAACTCGGGCATCTGATTGCCGCGCAGGATTGGGCGGGGGCCGAGGCGGTCCTGCGCCACGAAGCCGCGCGCGAGGATGCACCCGCACCGATCTTCTACGATCTCGCGAAGGTCCTGGAGGCGGCCGGCCAGCCCGGGGAGGTGGCCGATTGGCTGACCCGCGCGATCGCCCGCGACCCCGGTTATGCCGTCGCCTGGTTCGATCTGGGCCGCGTGCGGCTCGCCACCCGGCAGCCCGAGGAGGCGCGGGCGGCGTTTGCGAAGGCGCTCGCGCTTGATCCGCAGAACGCGGATGCGGCGCGCCAGCTGATGCGGCTTGCGTTGCGGCTGGGTCATTGGGAAGAGGCGTCCAATGCGGCGCATCGTCTGGGCGCAGAGCCGGAGGCGCTCGCGACCCGCTACCGCGCCGCGTGCGAGCTGGGGCATGTGAAAGAGGCCGACCACCTGCGCAACGCGCTGCTGCATGATCCGGCCAATCGTGCTACAGCGTTCGAGGCGTTGAGGCGAGTCGCCAGGACGGATGCGCCGACGAACCCGTCGGGCCTTGGTGAAAACGGCGCGCAGGACGGTTGACACCCCCATCGCAGCCTGTATAAGCCCGCCATCCCGGTAACGAGAGTTGCCGGGGTTATTCATTGGTGTTGGTGGACCTCGCAAGGGGAAACCTGTCGCCCGAAGCCCGGATAGGGTGGACGGAGGAGGACAACGCCCTTCGAACTTTAAAGAAGGAGATCAGAGATGACGAAACGCACCTCTGCCAAGTACAAGATCGACCGCCGCATGGGCGAAAACATCTGGGGCCGCGCCAAGTCGCCGGTCAACCGCCGCGAATACGGCCCCGGCCAGCACGGCCAGCGCCGCAAGGGCAAGATGTCGGATTTCGGCACCCAGCTGCGCGCCAAGCAGAAGCTCAAGGGCTACTATGGCGACCTCACCGAGAAGCAGTTCCGCCGCATCTACGCCGAAGCCGAGCGTGTGAAAGGCGACACCGGTGAAAACCTGATCGGTCTGCTCGAGCGCCGTCTCGACGCGCTGGTCTACCGCGCCAAATTCGTGCCGACGATCTTCGCGGCGCGTCAGTTCGTGAACCACGGCCACGTGCTGGTGAACGGCAAGAAAGTGAACATCCCCTCGTACCGCCTGAAAGAAGGCGACGTGGTCGAAGTCCGCGAGAAGTCGAAGCAGATGGCTCTCGTTCTCGAAGCCGTGCAGTCGGCCGAGCGTGACGTCCCCGACTACCTCGAAGTCGACCACAACAAGATGACCGCGAAATTCGTGCGCACCCCGGCCCTGTCGGACGTGCCCTACGCGGTGATGATGGAACCGAACCTCGTCGTCGAATTCTACGCGAAGAACTGATCTCTCAGTCTTCGCCGAAGTTCAGGAAAGGCCGCGCCGCAGGGTGCGGCCTTTTTCCTTTGGCGAGACTGGCCGATCACCTGTGCGCGGGTCCGCCGCAACGCGGCCCGGCCAGTGCCCGACCGCCCTCTCGGACGGGCGCTTTCGTTCCCAGTGCGCGGATCAAGCCTGTCCGGATCTGTCAGGGATCAAGCGATGATCTCCAAAGTCGGGCGCCCACCCGGCGATCGGGTCCAGCCCTGCGCAGGGCCGGGCGGTCGTTCTGTGACCCGCTTTCCTCGTCCACCCGTTGCACCCTTGCCGCGCCTCGCGAACGGGTGATCTTCTGACTAGCCCTGAGCGGACGGTGAGGATAGAACTCGGGCAAGATTCAGGAGTGCCCCATGACGACGCATATTCGCCCCCAGCCCGGTATTATGGACATCGAGCTCTATCAGGGCGGTGCGGCCCATGTGGCGGGGCGCACCGATGCGGTGAAGCTCAGCTCGAACGAGAACCCCTTCGGCCCTTCCGACAAGGCCAAGGATGCATTCGCGAAATGTGCGCATTCGATGCACCGCTATCCCTCGACCGATCACGCGAAACTGCGCCAGGCGATCGGCGATGTGCACGGGCTCGATCCCGATCGCATCATCTGCGGCGTGGGCTCCGACGAGATCATCCACTTCCTTTGCCAGGCCTATGTCGGCCCGCGCGACGAAGTCGTGTTCACCGAGCACGGCTTCCTGATGTACCGCATTTCGACCAAAGCGGCCGGCGGCACCCCCATCGAGGTGCCCGAGCGTGAGCGCACCACCGATGTCGACGCGATCCTCGCAGCCTGCACGAAGAAGACCAAGCTCGTCTTCCTCGCCAACCCGAACAACCCGACCGGCACGATGATCGGCTTGGCCGAGCTGGAACGGCTTGCGACCGGCCTGCCGAAAGGCGCGCTTCTGGTGATCGACAGCGCCTATGCCGAATATGTCGAGGGCTATGATGGGGGCGCGGAGCTTGCGACACGGCTGCCCAACGTCTTCATGACGCGGACCTTCTCGAAGATCTACGGTCTGGGTGGCTTGCGCGTGGGCTGGGGCTATGGCGATCGCGAGGTGATCGACGTGCTCAACCGCATTCGCGGGCCGTTCAACCTGTCGACCGCGCAGCTCGAGACCGCCGAGGCGGCGGTGCGCGATCAGGACTGGGTCAACAAATGCCGCGATGACAATACGCGCCTGCGTGCCTGGCTGGCCGAGGCGCTGGCCGAAAAAGGCGTTCCGTCAGATACATCCACGGCGAATTTCATCCTCGCGCGGTTCGCCTCCGAAGAGGAAGCGTCGGCCTGTGACGAATATCTGAAATCCGAAGGGATCATCGTGCGGCGCGTGGCTGGCTACAAGCTGCCCAACTGCCTGCGAGTCACCGTGGGCGACGAACCGTCGTGCCGTCGGGTCGCGCATCTGATCGGGGTGTTCAAGGCCGGGGGCGCGACGGGCGCATGAGCGTGATCTACCAGAAGGTCGCGCTGATCGGGCTGGGGCTGATCGCCTCATCGATGGCGCGCGCGATGCGCGAGAAGGGCCTCGCGGGCGAGATCGTGGGCCATGCGCGCTCGGCCGAGACGCGCGAGACCGCGCTCGAAATCGGTCTTGTCGATGCGGTCTACGAGAGCGCCGCCGAAGCGGTGGAGGGCGCCGATCTGGTGGTGCTTTGCGTGCCGGTCGGTGTGATGGGCAAGATCGCCGCAGAGATCGCCCCGCATCTGGCGCCCGGTGCGACCGTGACCGATGTCGGCTCGGTCAAGCGCGCGGTGATCGACGCCGTCGGTCCGCACATCCCCGAAGGCGTACATTTCATTCCCGGTCACCCGCTGGCCGGGACCGAGCAATCGGGTCCGCGCGCGGGTTTCGCCACGCTCTTCATGAACCGCTGGTGGCTTTTCACGCCGCTGGAAGGCACCGACCGGAAGGCGCTCGATCGGGTGAACTCCCTCGTCACGGCAATGGGGGCGAATGTCGATGAGATGGCGCCCGATCATCATGATCTCGTGCTCTCGGTCGTGTCGCACACGCCCCACCTGATCGCCTACACGATGGTCGGCGTGGCAGATCACCTTCGTCGTGTAACCCACGAGGAAGTCATCAAATATTCCGCCACGGGCTTTCGCGACTTCACCCGGATCGCGGCCTCTGATCCGACGATGTGGCGCGATGTGTTCCTCACAAACAAGGAAGCCACGCTCGACATTCTGGGCCGCTTCACCGAGGAACTCTTCATGTTGCAACGCGCGATCCGCATGGGCGATGGCGATATGCTGCACGATTATTTCACCCGCACCCGCGCGATCCGCCGCGGCATCATCGAGGCGGGGCAGGATACGGACGCGCCGGATTTCGGTCGCGCCGTGCCGAAAAAGGACGAATGAGGGGCGCGCCCTTCATCGGCCTCGCGGCGCTGATGGCGCTCGGCTCCTGCGGGCGGGGCGGCGAAGAGCGGCTTACAGCGCGCTATTCCTCCTCGGGCGAGCTTTGCGGAATTGCGGGGCTCGAAGGGCAGGAGATCGCGCCGATTGATGGGGCCGGTGCCTGCGGGATCACCAATCCGGTTCAGATCACGGCCGTGTCCGGCATTCGCCTCACGAGCCCCGCGCGGGTCAATTGCACCACCGCCAAGGCTTTCAAACGTTGGGTCGAGCGCGGCATCAAGCCTGCGGTCGGAAAGCGTGGGGGCGGAATCGAGTCGATCCGCATCGCCGCCTCCTATGCCTGCCGGAGCCGCAATTCGCAGCGCGGCGCGAAACTGTCGGAGCATGCGAAGGGCAACGCGATCGACGTCTCGGGCGTGATCCTGCGCGACGGCTCGACGCTCAGCGTGCTCAACGACTGGCGCAAGGGGCCGGTGATCAAGCGGATGCACAAATCGGCCTGCGGGCCGTTCGGAACTGTGCTCGGGCCGAAATCGGATCGTTTCCATCAGGACCACATCCATGTCGATGTGGCCAGCTATCGCTCCGGCCCCTACTGCCGCTGAGCGAGGAATTGCGGGGCCGCGCCGAGCGGGATGGGCCCGAGGCTCATCAGGCCGTTATGAAAGACCATCGGCACTTCGAGCGCATTGCCCGGGTCGTTGGCCGCCATCATCGTGCCGACCGTGCGCAGCACCTTCACCTCGTCCTTGCCGATCATGCCAAGCCCGCGTGCGATGTCGATCCAGTTCTTCCATGAGGCCGAGCGGATCATGATCGTGCCTTCGGGATAGCCGCTCGGGTCGATGGTCAGATCGCCCTTGGCCGAGAGATCGTTGCCGCCCCAGCTCAGGGACAGATCGCTCACCGAGAACGTCATCAGACCCGGTAGACCTTCCTGGGCGGCGGCCTGGGTGATCGGCGCGCGCAGTCCCGCGATCGCGTCGAGATGCAGCCGGGCGACGGTTGCCGGCAGGCCTGCCTTCGGGGCCAGTTCCTTCGCAAGATCGGGCGGCAGCGTCAGGTTTGCCGCCTCCGCGCCAAGCCGGTAGGCGGCAGCGGGCATCACCAGGCCGCTTGCCTCGGCGGCCCCCTTGAGCGCGCCCTGCGCCTTGTCCTCACGCGATATCGCCAGCCGGATCTGGTCGGCGGCAAGCGTCGGGGCGGTGCCCGTATCGGGTTTCAGAACCGGATTGCTCAGCACCGCGATCGCCTCTTCGAGCGGCAGCGCGGTCGAGTAGCCCACCGTCGTTGAGGCGCGCATATCGGCAAGGTCGAGCGTGTAGCTCCGATCCCCGAGGGTGATCGTCTGGCCCGAGGGCAGATAGGCGATCAGCTCATTGGGCGCATATCCCAGCGCGAACAGCTGCGCGAAGGGGGCTTTCCAGCTCCACGCGCCGTTCCGGTCACGCAGCTCGGGCTTGTCGAAGGTCAGATCGAAGCGCGAGGGAAAACCCGCCAGGGACACCGACTGCGCATCGCCCCAGCCCTCGGAACGCGCCTGCACGATCATCGCCTGCGCGCCTTCCTCGATCTTGCGCGCGCCAAAGAACCAGTAGCCCGCATAGGCGAGCGTCGCGATCACCACCAGCCAGATCAGTTTGCGCATTGCCCGCGGCCTCTTTGCAAATCCTTCGCCCTCCATGTAAGGGCTGATCGCATGCAGGACCAGTCACACGACGAAACGATCTGGATCTTCGGCTATGGCTCGCTGATCTGGGATCCGGGGTTTGACCCGGCCGAACGGGTTCTCGCCCGCGCGACGGGCTGGGAGCGCAGCTTCTGCCTGCGTTCGCTCGTGCATCGCGGAACGCCCGAGGCGCCGGGTCTGGTGCTGGCGCTCGATGCGGGGCAGGGCGATTGTGCGGGGCTCGCCTTTTCGGTCCGCGCGGGGCAGGAGGCCGAGGTGATGGCCTATCTGCGCAAGCGCGAGCTGGTAACCTCGGCCTATCTGGAGACCCGCGTGGCGCTCGATCTGGCGGACGGACGGCGGGTCGAGGCGGTGACCTACGTGATCGACCGCCACCATGACCAGTATTGCGGCGGGCTGACCCATGACGAGCAGGCCGCGATCATCTCGCAGGCACATGGCGGGCGCGGGCCGAATCGCGACTATCTGTTCAATACGGCGGCACATCTGCACGAATTGGGGATTCCCGATCCGCATCTTGATGCGCTGGCGGCACGGGTTCGTGAACTGTCGCGATAGGCCTTGGCGAAATGCGAAGCCCCCGCTAGGCTCTGGCCAAGCAGGCAAGAGGGGCAATGATGCAAGAGCCGATCCGGCTAGAGCCGCAATTTTCGCAACCCGTACGGCAGGTGCTGCTGATGTTGCTGGTGCTCGGGCTCGTGGGGGCCGGAGGCTATTTCGCCTATTCGCGCATCTTCCCGATTTTCCTAGCAAATCCATGGCTCAACGGGGTGATCGCCGCCGTCTTCATCTTGGGCATCCTCGCCTGTTTCTGGCAGGTGGTGCAACTGGTGCAGGCGGTGAACTGGATCGAGAGCTTCGCCGCCGACCGCCCCGGCCGCCCGCAGGTGCGCGCACCTTCCGTGCTGGCGCCGCTCGCGGCTCTTCTGGGCTCGCGCGAAGCGCGGCGCGCGGTGTCCTCCTCCTCTGGCCGCTCGATCCTCGAATCCGTTGCGACCCGGATCGACGAGGCGCGCGACATCACCCGCTATATCGCGGGCCTTCTGATCTTCCTCGGCCTGCTGGGCACCTTCTACGGGCTTGCGACCACGGTGCCCGCGGTGGTCGAGACGATCCGCGCCCTCGCCCCGAAAGAGGGCGACAGCGCGATGGGCGTCTTCGACAATCTGATGACCGGGCTCGAGGCGCAGCTCGGCGGCATGGGCACGGCGTTCTCCTCTTCGCTTCTGGGGCTTGCGGGCTCGCTGGTGGTGGGGCTGCTGGAGCTGTTCGTCAGCCACGGCCAGAACCGGTTCTACCGCGAGCTGGAGGAATGGATTTCCTCGATCACCCGGCTGTCCTTTACCGCGCTCGAAGGGGGCGATGGCGAGGGTTCGATGGTCGCGGGCGTGCTCGATCACATGGCCGAGCAGATGGAGCAGATCCAGACGCTCTTCGTGCGCTCGGATGCGGGGCGCGTGCAAACCGAGGCGCGCATTGCCCATCTGTCGAACGCGATCCACGACCTGTCCGAGCGGCTCGGCGCCGAGATGGATGCCCGCGCGCGTCAGCAGAATGCGTTGCAGATAATGGCCGACGGGCAGGAGCGGCTGATCGCCTCGCTCGACCGGCTGGCCGCGCGCACCGAAGAAGGCGCGCCCGAGGCCGAGGCGCTGATGGAGACGCGGATGCGGTTGCGCTCGATCGATCAGCAGATGATGCGGATGCTCGAGGAAATCTCGGCGGGCCGGCAGGAAAGCATGGCCGATCTGCGCCACGATTTCGCGGCTCTCACCCGCGCCATTCTCGGCTACAAGCCACGTATCGAGGAGTGATCCATGGCGCTTGCCCGCCGCAACTCCGGCCGTTTTTCCACGAATATCTGGCCCGGCTTCGTCGATGCGATGACGGCGCTCCTGCTGGTGCTGATGTTCGTGCTGTCGATCTTCATGATCGTGCAATCGGTGCTGCGCGACACGCTGACCACGAAGGAAGGCGAGTTGACCGCGCTCAACGAGCAGGTCGCGAACCTCGCCCGGGCGCTGTCGCTCGAACAGACCCGGAGCCAGACGCTGACGGGGCAGCTTGAGAATGCGCGGGACAAGGCCGATCAGCAGCAGACCCTGATTGCCACGCTCACCTCGCAACTCGAGACGCGGCAGGCAGCGCTCGATACCGCCAACCAGAAGATCACCGAGTTCGAGGCCCGCGTCGCCCAGCTGATCGGGGAACGCAATGCCGCGCAGGCCGATGCCAGCGCCAAGGCCGACGAGATCCGGCTGAGCAAGGAAACCATCGCCGATCTGCGCGACAAGCTGACGAAATCGGGCGAAGAGGTCGCAGCGATGACGCTTCAGCTCGAAGAGGCGCGCAAGCAGGCCGAGGACACGCTGACCCTTCTGGCCGCTGCCCAGGTCGCGAAGAAGGATCTGCAAGCCCAGCTCGACCAGCAGCTCTCCGAGGCCGAAAAACAGGCTGCGCTGAAGCTCACCGCTCAGCAGGCGCTCGAGAAACAGACGCAGATCTCGGACGATGCGGCGAAGAAGGTGGCGCTTTTGAACCAGCAGGTCGCGGCGCTGCGCAGCCAGCTCGCGCAGCTGCAAAACGTGCTCGACGAGGCGCAGCAGAAGGATTCCGAGGCCAAGGTCCAGATCGACAATCTCGGCCAGCAGCTCAACGCCGCCCTCGCGCGGGCCGCCGCCGAGGAAAAGAAACGCGCCGATCTCGAGGAGGCTGCGCGCAAGAAGGCCGAGGCCGAGGCGAAGGATCTGCAGAATTACCGTTCGGAGTTCTTCGGCCGCCTGTCGCAGCTTCTGCGCGGCAAGGAAGGCGTGAAGGTCGAGGGCGACCGCTTCGTCTTCTCCTCCGAGGTGCTCTTCGCGCCCGCCTCCGCCACGCTCTCGGATGCGGGCCGCGCGCAGATCAAGCAGGTGACGGGGTTGCTCGATCAGCTCAGCGGCGAGATCCCGAAGGACATCCCCTGGATCATCCGCGTCGACGGTCATACCGACGCGACGCCGCTCTCGGGTCAGGGAGAGTTCAAGGATAACTGGGAACTCAGCCAGGCCCGCGCGCTCTCCGTGGTGAAATACATGGTCGAGGCTTTGGGCTTCCCGCCCGAACGGCTCGCGGCGGCAGGCTTCGGCCAATACGATCCCGTCGATACCGCCGACACGCCCGAGGCACGCGCCAAGAACCGCCGGATCGAACTGAAGCTGACCGAGCGCTAAGGCGGAGGTCGGGGCAGGGGGCGCTGCGCGACCGATCGTGTTCAGCTGAAAGGCTCCGCTGCCGCAATCGGGGGCAAATGGCTTGATCCCGCAGGCTCCTCTCGGCCTCGCCGACCATGCCAATGAGAACGGAAAAGGGCGCGGAATGCACCGCGCCCTTTTTCTGTGTCTTTCCTGTGATTTAGGGCCGTCAGCCTTCGTTGATGTTGGCCGGTTTCCTGAGCAAAGCGCTTGCAACGCCTTCGTCGTCACGGTCGGTGCGGCTCCCGTCGATCCGCTGCGCGATCTCGTCGCGCATCACGTCCGGGCAGTCGAGAGTTAGCGATCCGCTTGGCGTTCGCGAGTGTGGCGGTTTCGCTGAGCAGGCAGAGAAATTCGACTGGCTTGGGAGCGCCCGTCAGCTGGGCCAAGACAGTCTCGAGGCTCGTGAAGAGCGCTTTATTCGCGCGGTCGTGCTCCCGGTGCCGGTATCGGCGCATAGCGCGAGACCAACATCCAGTGAGCCGCGTGAGCAAGATACCACGCCGAGGGGCGTCGACGAGAGAGGGGGGCAACCCGCTTGGGCGCGCCACAGAAACCTTCCCGCGAAACGCTCCAAACTGAACCGGAACCGGCGCGCACAAATCCCCTTCCTCACAAGCTTCGTCGGTTCGAAACGGACTTCAGCGAGCGCGGCACCTGGCGCTTGATAGGCTCCCTTGATCAGAGGACCAGACGCAAGCGGATCGAAGCGGTCTTTCTCGTTGTCCTGGATTTCCGAAGCGCGGTGTGCCGAAGCCGACTTTCGCTGCGGAAAGTAAAGCTCTCCATTCAAGGCGCCCTTGAAAAAAGTAATGCCAGCCTTGAATTTCTGGCCGCTTGGCGCAAGGGATACACTGTGCGGGAGAGTTTGCAGGACTTTGCATAGTCTTCTGACCGCAGCAACTGGGAGGTGTTCATGCTGCAAGCGCCCGGAGACGGGACCGATCCGCTCAGGGCGGCTCGTATCCTTATCGTTGATGACGAGCCGGGGATGCGGCATTTCCTTGTGAACACGCTGCATCCTCTCTCAAGACATGTCGACAGTGCAGAAGATACCCGCGCCGCCGAAGCGATGCTGGCGGCGCGCCAATACGACGTAATGGTGCTCGACAATATCATGCCAGGGCAGAAAGGCCTCGACTGGCTTCAGGAACAGCGCTCCAAGGGCGGCTTTACCGACACGATCCTGATCACGGCCTACGCGGACCTGCAGACGGCGATCGACGCGATGCGTGCGGGAGCCTCGGACTTCCTGGTCAAACCCTTCCGGTCGAACCAGATCCTGAACGCGTTGCGCAAATGTCTGCAACTGGCGCAGTTGAAACGCGAAAACGCGCTTTTGCGGCGGGAGCTGGATACCGTCGCCAGCGGCAATCGCCGCAAGGAGCTGATCGGGGCCTCGCCTGTCATTGCCGAGGTCCGTGCGCTGCTGGAGCGCGTGGCACCACTGTCCACGCCGGTGCTGATCACGGGGCCGTCCGGGTCGGGCAAGGAGGTCGCCGCGCGCCATCTGCATGGTCAGTCCGGGCGCGGCGCATCCCCGTTCGTCGCGATCCAGTGCGGCGCGATTCCGGCCGACATGATCGAGTACGAATTGTTCGGTCATGGAGCCGGGGCCTTTCCTGGCGCACAGGGCGGGCGCGAGGGCTTGCTCGCGCAGGCTTCCGGCGGGACCGTTTTCCTTGACGATGTCAGCGAGTTGAGCGCAAACGCGCAGACGGCGCTTCTGCGCGTGCTCGAAGACGGCGTGATCCGGCCCATCGGCACCGGGCGCGACGTGCAACTGGACCTGCGCTTTGTCATCGCGTCCAGCAAATCGCTGCAAAAGGCCGTGCAGGCGGGTCATTTCCGAGAGGACCTGCTGTTTCGCATCAACGTCATCGACGTGGCCATGCCTCCCCTCAAGGATCGCGGCACCGATGTTCTGGACCTCGCCGAGCTGTTTCAGGCCGAGATCGCGGCCGCGCTCAACCTTCCGATGGTCGAGATGACCTCTGCCGTGCGGTCTGCCATGCTGCGCCATGACTGGCCCGGAAATATTCGCGAGCTGCACAATTTCGTCGAGCGGGCGCTGATCTTTGGGCGGTTCCCGCTGGAAACGCTCGGGCACGCCGTTGCGCCAGGTGAAATTGCGCCACTGGAGGAGATGGAAAAGCGCGAAATTCTTCGTGCTCTCGAGGCGCTTGGCGGCAACCGGGCCGAGGCCGCGCGGCGATTGGGTGTCTCGCGCAAGACGATTGACCGAAAATGTGCGACTTGGGGGCTGTAGGTGATGTCGCGCCTGCCCAAGGCCTTGCGGTCCGTCCGGGTGCGCCTCCTGGTGATTGCGCTGCTGCCGATGCTGGTGCTCTTGCCGGTTCTGCTGGGCGGCACCGTCTGGCGCTGGTCGGGCAAGGTGGACGCGATCCTGCTCAACAAGGTCACCGGCGACCTGACCATCGCGGATCAATATCTCGGGCGGCTGATCGAAACCTCTGGTGAGCGTGTCGATGCCGTCGCGCGCTCTGTGGCGATGCAAACCGCGCTCGACGGCGGTACAATCGACGCCTTCCTAGAGCAGGAGCGCGCTCGGCTCGGGCTCGATTTCCTGCATGTCACGCGCGACACGACCTGGCCTGTCATCCGAGATGCGCTTGACGGGAAGTGGCAAAGCACGATCGACGTGTTCGATGCGGACACGCTGGCAGGGCTATCCCCCGGCCTGGCTACGCGAGCCGAAATTCCCCTGGTCCCCACCCGCGGCGCGGTGCCCACGGAGCGCACCGTCGAGGCGCGCGGCATGGTCATTCATTCAGCCGCGCCGCTGACCCTTCCGGACGGAACGCGGGCAGCGTTGGCGGGAGGCGTCCTGCTGAACCGAAACCTCGGCTTCATCGATACGATCAACGCGCTTGTCTACCGCGCCGAAAGCCTGCCCGAGGGCAGCCAGGGCACCGCGACGCTGTTTCTGGATGACGTGCGCATTTCCACCAATGTCCGCCTGTTCGAGAATGTCCGCGCGCTGGGAACCCGGGTCTCTGCCGAGGTCCGCGCGCAGGTTCTGGGCGAAGGCCGTATCTGGCTGGATCGCGCCTTTGTCGTCAATGACTGGTATATCTCGGCCTACGAACCTATTCGCGACAGTTTCGGAACGCCGGTCGGGATGCTTTATGTCGGCTTTCTCGAAACGCCCTTCAGCGCGGCCAAGCGCAATTCGGTCATCACGCTGAGCTTGGCATTCCTGTTCATCACGCTGGCGTCGGTTCCTGTTTTCCTGCGGTGGGCGGGGCATATCTTTCGCCCTCTCGAAGGGATGACCCGCACCATCGACCGGGTCGAAAGCGGCGATCTGGGCGCGCGCAACGCACCGGTCGATATGGATGGCGAGATAGCGCAGGTCGCGCGACATTTCGACAGCCTGCTCGACCGGCTCGAACAACGCGACCGCGAGCTGCGACAATGGGGCGAGACGCTGGAGCATCGCGTGGACGAGCGCACCCGCGAATTGCGCGAGGCCAACCAGCGACTGGAACAGACCACCGAACGCCTGATCATATCCGAGAAACTGGCCGCTGTCGGCGAGATCACCGCTTCTGTCGCGCATGAAATCAACAACCCGGTCGCGGTGATCCAGGGCAATCTGGACCTTGCGCGCAGCAACCTTGGAGAAGACGGGCGCCGGGCCGAAGAGGAGTTCCGCCTGATCGACGATCAGGTCTATCGCATCGGCGTCATCGTCTCGAAGCTGCTGCATTTCGCGCGGCCAGAGGAATATTCCGGCGCCGACAGGTTGGTGGACCTGTCGCAAGTGGCCCGAGATTGCCTTGTCTTGACCCGGCACCAGATTCAAGCGGCGGGCATCACCAGCATTGTTGAGACCAAGAGCACGTCGCAAGTGCACATGTCGCGGACAGAATTGCAGCAAGTCGTCGTCAACCTGATCCTGAACGCAGTCCACGCCATGCCCGGCGGCGGGACACTTCGCGTGGCCACGACCGAGGCGTCCGGCGAGGTTATCCTGAGCGTCGAGGATACCGGCACCGGCATCGACCCGTCGGTGCTGCCGCGCATCTTCGACCCGTTCTTCACCACCAAGCAGGCGCAGGGCACGGGGCTGGGCCTGTCGATCAGCCAGCAGCTCGTGAGTCGCGCCGGCGGGCGGATTTCCGCGAGCTCGACGCCCGGACGTGGCAGCCGGTTCGAAATCATCCTGCCCGTCGCGCGTACCGACTGAACCGGACACAATGACCAGATTTCATCCTCCCGCGCCGAGCGGGTCGGGACAAAATGTCCAGTTTATTCGGGGGTGGAGCGGGCTTGCGGGACATTATGATCTCACAAGCTCTTGATATATATAAATAATCTTCTTGACAACGCAAGGGCTGAATTGCCTGCTTCTGCCGGGGCATGCCATCGCATGCCGCCGGAGCGGCCCGGGGAGGAGACCGGGGCGTTCTGTCAAGACCATGGGAGGAAATTACATGAGCAACGCTTCTGGCGGGGCGCTGGGCTTTTTGCACAAGAGCCGCATCGTCGCCGAACCCGGTTTCAACCGCTGGCGGGTTCCGCCGGCATCCATCGCCATTCACCTGTGCATCGGCTCGGTCTACGCCTGGTCGGTGTTCAACCCGCCGCTGACGCGTGCGCTTGGCGTGGTCGCGCCTGCCGCCGATGACTGGTCGCTGAGCTCGGTCGTCTGGATCTTCTCGGTGGCGATCGTTTTCCTGGGCCTCGCCGCGGCCTTCGCGGGCAAGTGGCTGGAAGAGGTCGGGCCGCGCATGGTCGGCGTGGTGGCCGCGTTCCTGTGGGGCGGCGGCTTCATCATCGGCTCGTTCGGCATCGCCGCGCATCAGCTGTGGCTGATCTACTTGGGCTACGGCGTGCTGGGCGGCTGCGGGCTGGGGCTGGGCTACGTCTCGCCGGTCTCGACGCTGATCCGCTGGTTCCCGGACCGGCGCGGCATGGCGACGGGCATGGCGATCATGGGCTTCGGCGGCGGCGCAATGATCGCGGCCCCGGTGAAGGGCTGGCTGCTGGGCGTGTTCCAGAAGGCCCCCGACTTCCTCGGCGCGCAAGACGCCGTCGCGACCGTGGTCGAGAACGGCCGCGTCTTCGCCGAGACCGCCGCGGGCAAGGTCGAGGTCGTCGTGGCCAGCGCCGCGCAGGCCGCGAGCTTCGGCGGCGATGCGGGCGTCTATGTCGTGGGCACCGGCAATACGGGCGCGGCACAGACCTTCATGACGCTGGGCATCGTCTATTTCATCGTCATGATCCTGGCGTCGTTCCAGTATCGCGTTCCGGCCGAGGGCTGGAAGCCCGCCGGATGGGAGCCCAAGCCCGTCGCCTCGGGCATGGTGTCGCAAAACAACGTCCATATCGACCAGGCGCTGAAGACGCCGCAATTCTGGCAGATGTGGGTGATGCTGTGCTTCAACGTGACCGCCGGTATCGGCGTGATCGGCGTGGCCAAGACGATGATGTCGGAAATCTTCGGCTCGGTGATGCCTCTGGTAGTCACGGCGGCGTTCGCCTCGACCTACGTGCTGATGATCTCGGTCTTCAACATGGTGGGGCGCTTCTTCTGGGCGTCGACTTCCGACTACATCGGCCGCAAGGCGACATACATGTGCTTCTTCGTTTTGGGCACGATCCTGTACCTGTCGATCCCCTATTTCGCCTCTGCCGTGGCCACCACCCCGGCAATGATCTACCTGATCGGCTTCTACGCCGCGACGATGATCATCTTCTCGATGTACGGCGGCGGGTTCGCGACGATCCCGGCCTACCTCGCCGACATGTTCGGAACGATGCATGTGGGCGGCATCCACGGGCGTTTGCTGACGGCGTGGTCCACCGCAGGCGTGCTGGGGCCTCTGGCCATTACCTCGCTGCGGCAGATGTCGGTGACGAACGCGATCCAGAATCTGGCCGCCAAGGTCGACCCGGCGGCCTTTGCCGAGAAATTCGGCGCCCCGTTGACGCAGTTGGATCAGCTGGTCGCGGCCAAGACCGTGACCATCGCCAAGCTGATGGAAATTGCGCCTGACGGCACGATCGACCCGACTCCGTCGCTCTACAACACCACCATGTATTGCATGGCGGCGCTGCTGGTCGTGGCGTTCTTTGCCAACCTGCTGATGAAGCCGGTCAAGGAACACCACCACCATGACGAACCCGAACTGCAAGCCGTTCCGGTTGAATGACAGATCGGGCCGGGGCGTATGTTGCGCCCCGGCCTTCCCAAGCAAGCGCCGCAGGAAAGACCGCCGATGCTGGACAAGCTGGAAATGTTCATCGCGCTGGCCAAGGAAGGACATTTCGGACGTGCGGCCGAACGGTTGAACATCGCGCAGCCGACGCTGTCCGCCGGGATCAAGCAGCTGGAGGCGCAGCTGGGCGTGCAGTTGGTACATCGTGGCTCGCGGTTTGGCGGTCTGACGCCCGAGGGCGAGACCGCTTTGTCCTGGGCCAAGCGTATCGTCGATGATGCGCGCCGATTGCACGACGAGGTGAGGATCCGCCGGCAGGGGCTGACCGGCGAAGTGCGGCTGGCGGTGATCCCCACCGCGCAGACCTGGGCCGGGCGACTGTGCACCGCGTTTGCGAAGCGTCACCCGGGCGTGCGCTTCACCATCCTGTCGCGCAACTCGCGCGAGATTCTGCAGATGCTCGACGATTTCGAGGCCGATGCCGGGATCTCCTATCTGGAGAACGAGTCTCTCGGCCGGCTCGATACCGCCGAACTCTATGACGAAAGCTATATTCTCGTCTGTGCCCGCAATTCTCCGTTTGCGAGCAAGACCAAGATGGCCTGGTCCGACCTGGACGGGCAGACGCTGGCGCTGCTGACACCTGACATGCAGAACCGGCGGATCATCAACCAGCTCTTTGCCGAAAGCGGCGTGACCCCGGCGACCTGCATCGAGTCGAATTCCATCATCGCGTTGGTGGCGAGCGTGGCGTCGGGCCATTGCATGACCGTCCTGCCCAAGGATGTGGCAAGCTTTGTCGCGGGCGGAAAAGACGTGGCACTCGTGCCGCTCGAAGGCGCGTCGCGGCGACAGAAGGTTGCGCTGATCCTGCCGCAACGCGACCCGCGCACGCCCGTCATGTCTGCGCTTCTGGAAGAGGCGCGGCGCCTGCCCGCCGGTTGATCCAAAACCTCTATCGCCTCACGGAACGCCGTTATTGATCGCTGCCCCCCACCGTGTGCCAAGGTATGCCAAATTGGAGGACGACAGCCATGGCCCACCCTGCCACAGTTATTGACGGCGAAGAGATCGCTCGGATCGTTGACGCCCACAGCGCCCTCGAAGGGCCGCTTCTGCCGATGCTGCACGCCTTGCAGGAGGCGTTCGGACATGTCCCCGCGCAGGCTCATGCGCCGATCTGCGATGCCCTGAACATTACCCGCGCCGAATTGCACGGCGTGATCACCTTTTACCATGACTTCCGCGAAAAGCCCGCCGGGCGTCATGTGTTGAAAATCTGTCGCGCCGAAGCCTGCCAGTCGGTCGGTGGCGCGGCGGCGGCCGACGCGCTGCTGGCCAAGCTGGGGCTGGAGTGGCACGGCACCACCTCTGATGGCGCCGTGACGATCGAGCCGGTCTATTGTCTTGGCATGTGTGCCTGCGGGCCCGCCGCGATGGTCGATGACCGTGTCGTGGGCCGCGTCGATGCGGCGAAGCTGGAAAAGCTGCTGGCGGAGGTGGGCGCATGAAGGTTTACGTTCCCATGGACAGCGCGGCCAAGGCGCTGGGGGCCGAGGATGTGGTTGACGCCCTGCGCGCCGCCGCCCCCGAGACAGAGATCGTCCGCACCGGCTCGCGCGGGATGATCTGGCTGGAACCGCTGGTCGAGGTCGAGCTGGACGGCGTCCGCCTCGGCTTCGGCCCGGCAGAGCCGTCAGATGTGCCGGGCATCCTCGATGGCAGCAGCGCCAAGGCGCTCGGCCCGGTCGAGGATCTGGACTGGATGAAGCGCCAGACCCGCCTGACCTTTGCCCGCGTCGGCGTGATCGACCCGCTCTCGCTGTCCGATTACCAGGCGCATGGCGGCCTGACCGGGCTGCGCCGCGCACTTGTCATGACCGGGCAGGAGATCGTCGACGAGGTCAAGGCTTCCGGTCTGCGTGGCCGCGGCGGAGCGGGCTTCCCCACCGGCATCAAGTGGCAGACCGTGCATGACGCTGACGCGCCGCAGAAATACATCGTCTGCAATGCCGACGAGGGCGACAGCGCCACCTTCGCCGACCGGATGCTGATGGAAGGCGACCCCTTCACCCTGATCGAAGGCATGGCCATTGCCGGGATCGGTGTCGGTGCCACGAAGGGCTATGTCTACCTGCGCTCGGAATATCCCGACGCGATCGCGGTGCTGTCCCGCGCGGTCGAGATCGCCCGCGCCGAGGGTCTGTTGGGCGGTGATGTGCTTGGCTCCGGCCGCGCTTTCGACATGGAGGTCCGCAAGGGCGCGGGGGCTTACGTCTGCGGCGAGGAAACCTCGCTGCTCAACTCCCTCGAAGGCAAGCGCGGCGTCGTGCGCGCGAAACCCCCGCTGCCGGCGCTCGAGGGCTTCCTTGGCCGCCCGACCGTGGTGAACAACGTGATCTCGCTGGCGACCGTGCCGGTGATCTTCGAGAAGGACGCGCAGTTTTACGCAGATTTCGGTCTGGGGCGCTCGCGCGGGACAGTGACGTTACAGATCGCGGGCAACGTGGCGCAGGGCGGCCTGTTCGAGACCGCTTTTGGCATCAGCCTCGGAGAGGTGGTCAACGATCTTGGAGGCGGCACCGCCTCGGGCCGTCCGGTCAAGGCGGTGCAGGTCGGCGGACCGCTCGGTGCCTATATGCCGGTCAGCAAGTTCGACACACCGCTAGGCTACGAGGAATTCGACACCGCGGGCGGGCTGATCGGCCATGCGGGCTTGACCGTTTTTGATGACACGACCGACATGCTGGGCATGGCGCGCTTTGCCATGGAATTCTGCGCGGTCGAAAGCTGTGGCAAATGCACCCCCTGCCGGATCGGCGCGGTGCGCGGGGTCGAAACCATCGACCGCATCGCGCAGGGCGACGCCGACGCGCTGCCGCTTCTGACCGACCTGTGCGAAACGATGAAGGACGGCTCGCTTTGCGCATTGGGGGGCTTTACCCCGTTCCCGGTCATGTCCGCGGTCACCCATTTCCCCGATGATTTCGCTCGCCTGAAGGAGGCCGCAGAATGAAGGATTTCATCATTCCAGACGATCGCGACATGGGCACACCTGCCAGGACAGGCAATCCGGTCACCCTGACGATCGATGGGTTCGAGGTCACCGTGCCCGAGGGCACGTCCGTTCTGCGTGCGGCTGCCGAAATCGGCATTCAGATACCCAAGCTGTGCGCGTCTGACAATCTCGAGGCTTTCGGGTCCTGCCGCCTGTGCGCCGTGGAAATCGAGGGGCGGCGCGGCACGCCGGCCTCGTGCACGACGCCGGTTGCGCAGGGCATGGTCGTGGACACAAACTCCGCTAAGGTGCGCAAGATCCGCAAGGGCGTGATGGAGCTTTATATCTCCGACCACCCACTGGACTGCCTGACCTGCGCGGCCAACGGCGATTGCGAATTGCAGGACATGGCTGGCGCGGTCGGCCTGCGCGACGTGCGCTACAAGGCGCCGGAAAATCGCGGGCTGGCCAACCATTTCGAGGCACGAAACACCAGTGGCGAGACCAATCCCGAATGGCTGCCCAAGGACGACTCGAACCCCTATTTTAGCTACGATCCGTCGAAATGCATCGTTTGCAATCGCTGCGTCCGTGCCTGCGAAGAGGTGCAGGGCACCTTTGCGCTGACCATCGCCGGGCGCGGATTTGACAGCCGCGTATCCGCGGGCGGGGCCGGTGACGACTTCCTGTCTTCGGACTGTGTGTCCTGCGGTGCTTGCGTGCAAGCTTGCCCGACCGCAACCTTGCAGGAGAAATCTGTGATCGAGATGGGCACGCCGGATCGGTCCGTCGTGACCACCTGCGCCTATTGCGGCGTGGGCTGTTCGTTCAAGGCCGAGCTGCAGGGCGACGAACTGGTCCGCATGGTCCCCTACAAGCACGGCAAGGCGAACCGTGGGCATTCCTGCGTCAAGGGCCGGTTCGCCTATGGTTATGCCAATCACCGCGACCGCATCCTGAACCCGATGATCCGCGACACGATCGAAGAGCCGTGGCGCGAAGTCAGTTGGGACGAGGCGCTGACATTTGCCGCGAACCGCCTGCGAGGCCTTCAGGACAAGTATGGCAAGAAGTCCATCGGCGTCATCACCTCCAGCCGTTGCACGAACGAGGAAACCTTCCTCGTCCAGAAGCTGACCCGTGCGGTCTTTGGCAACAACAACACCGACACCTGCGCGCGCGTCTGCCATTCGCCCACCGGCTACGGTCTGGGCCAGACCTTTGGCACCAGCGCAGGGACACAGGATTTCGACAGCGTTGAGCAGACTGACGTGGTCATCGTCATCGGTGCGAACCCGACCGACGGCCACCCGGTCTTTGCCAGCCGCCTGAAAAAGCGCCTGCGCGCCGGGGCCAAGCTGATCGTGATCGACCCGCGCCGCATCGACCTGGTGAAATCCGCGCATATCGAAGCCGCGCATCACCTGGCCCTGACACCGGGCACGAACGTCGCCGTCGTCACCGCGCTGGCGCATGTGATCGTCACCGAAGGCTTGATGGACGAGGCGTTTATCCGCGAACGCTGCGACTGGGACGCATTCCAGGTCTATGTCGAGTTCGTTTCGGACGCCCGGCACAGCCCCGAGGCGACCCAGTTTCTGACCGGCGTTCCCTCCGAGGAACTGCGCGCGGCAGCCCGCACTTTTGCCCGCGGCGGTAACGGCGCGATCTATTACGGGCTGGGCGTGACCGAGCATTCGCAGGGCTCGACCACTGTCATGGGGATCGCCAACCTCGCCATGCTGACCGGCAATATCGGCCGTCCCGGCGTGGGCGTGAACCCGCTGCGCGGCCAGAACAACGTGCAGGGATCGTGCGACATGGGGTCGTTCCCGCACGAACTGCCGGGCTATCGCCATGTGAAGCTGCCCGAGGTGCGCGAGATCTTTGAAACCACCTGGGGCGTTCAGA
This sequence comes from Thioclava sp. L04-15, assembly GCF_002020275.1. NCBI lineage: Bacteria > Pseudomonadati > Pseudomonadota > Alphaproteobacteria > Rhodobacterales > Paracoccaceae > Thioclava > Thioclava sp. L04-15. The sequence goes on from NZ_MPZW01000011.1 coordinate 29,026, forward strand.
TCGACCCGGAACCCGGCCTGCGCATCCCCAACATGCTGGACGCGGCCGTCGAAGGCAGCTTCAAGGGGCTCTATTGTCAGGGCGAGGACATCCTGCAATCCGACCCTGACACCAAACATGTGGCGGCCGGGCTTGCTGCGATGGAATGCGTCATCGTGCATGATCTCTTCCTGAACGAGACGGCGAATTACGCGCATGTCTTCCTTCCCGGATCGACTTTCCTCGAAAAGGACGGGACGTTCACCAATGCAGAACGCCGCATCAACCGCGTGCGTCGGGTCATGGCCCCCAAGAACGGCTATGCCGACTGGGAAGTGACGCAACTCCTGGCGAACGCCATGGGGGCAGGGTGGACCTATACCCATCCGAGCCAGATCATGGACGAGATCGCTGCGACGACGCCGTCTTTCGCGGGCGTGGACTACGCCCTTCTGGAAGAAAAGGGCTCCATCCAATGGCCCTGCAACGAAGACCACCCCGAAGGCACGCCGCTGATGCATGTCGACGGCTTCGTGCGCGGCAAGGGGCGCTTCATCGTCACCGAATATGTGGCGACTGATGAGAAGACCGGCCCGCGCTTCCCGCTGTTGCTGACCACCGGGCGCATCCTGTCGCAATACAATGTGGGCGCTCAGACCCGGCGCACCGACAACGTGGTGTGGCATGACGGCGACGTGCTGGAGATCCACCCGCACGACGCCGAGAACCGAGGTCTGAACGATGGCGACTGGGTTAGGCTGGCCTCGCGGTCGGGCGAAACCACGTTGAAGGCAAAGGTGACGGATCGCGTCAGTCCCGGCGTGGTCTACACCACCTTCCACCATCCCGATACACAGGCCAACGTCATCACCACCGACTATTCCGACTGGGCCACCAACTGCCCGGAATACAAGGTGACGGCGGTGCAGGTTTCGCCCTCGAACGGGCCGACGGACTGGCAAGAGGATTACGCGGCTCAGGCCGAACGCTCGCGCCGCATCCTGCCCGCGGCGGAATGACCATGCGGGCGCATGTCAGCACGCCGGGCCGGGCGCATCATTCCGAGGGGGCGCACGTCATCCACCGTGCGCTGCCCGAGGAGGTGCCGGTCGCGCTGGTTTTCAACGGCACGACGCAGGCAGTGATGATGGCGACGCCCGCCGATCTCGCGGACTTCGCGCATGGCTTTGCTCTCACCGAGGGCATCGTCACCGATCTGGCGCAGGTCGAGGAATTCGAGATCGTCGAACATGCCAATGGCATCGAGGCGAGGTTCTGGCTGAACGACGACTGCGCCAAAGCGCTGGAAAAGCGGCGCCGGACCATGGCCGGACCGGTCGGCTGCGGCCTGTGCGGCATCGACAGCCTCGATCAGGCGCTTCGGTCGGTGCCTCGCGTCACGTCGGATCTGTGCCTGTGCGTGCAGGACGTGGCCCATGCCACGGAGGCGCTGCGCGACCACCAGCGTCTGCACGATCTGACGCGCGCCACCCACGCCGCCGGGTTCCTCTTGCCCGGTTCTGCGGTGATGCCGACCCGTGAGGACGTCGGCCGCCACAATGCTCTGGACAAGCTGATCGGGACGCTCGTGCAAACCGGCATTGATCCGGGCCGCGGCGCAGCCGTGATGACCTCCCGGTTGTCTGTCGAGCTGGTCCAGAAATGTGCCTTCGCGGGCATTCCGATCCTGATCGCTGTCTCTGCCCCCACCGGCGCCGCCGTGCGCCTGGCCGAGCAGGCAGGGATCACCCTTGCCGCCTTCGCTCGCGGCGGGGGGTTCGAGCTTTATTCCCATCCAAATCGTATCCATGACGAGGCCGCAGATGTCGCCTGACAAGATGATCCGAATGGCGAACCAGATCGCCACCTTCTTCAAGACCCAGCCGGGCGACGATGCCCCCGCCAAAGTCGCCGCGCACATCTCCGATTTCTGGGAGCCGCGCATGCGGGCCCAGTTGCGAGACTATGCAGCCGCCGGCGGCACCGGGCTGGACGACATTGTCATAAAAGCGGTCCCGCTGGTCTGATTGCCCCAACCGGCATCTTTGTCGAGAGCCGGTCTGCGTCGAGCCTGCGAATGCCGGCATGCTTGTCTGGAGCCCTTGATGGAGCCTCCCTTTAAGGTCGCCGCGTTCTTGGTCCGCTTGCTCGACACATATGCTGCAGTGACCATTGAATAGCCGCTTGAATGGCCCCCGAACCTGCCGTTGGTATGGTCCCGTCAATTGCCAGCCCGTATCGGTGGTCAACAGTCAGCTTCCGCCGTAAGGCAGTCATCCGCTTGCGCTCGCGCCGAATGCGCGGAATCTGCCCCATCCGAACGTGCGTGCATTGCTGAGGCTAGCGCTAAGATAGGCCCTTTCGTGAACGTCTTTCCGACCGCTTTGAACCGCGGATGGCAGTTTTTGGGTGATCGCGTGTCCTCGGCCTGACCGATGAATCCAGGTTCCTTGGTAGAACTTCGATTCCAGGGAGCTTGCCATGACATCCGCCCCCATTCCCGCCGCCAATGATAGACCCGATGAAGCGACGATCGTGCCGCCAGCCTGCAACGGGATCGCCCGGCCGCCGGCGCGCGCAGTTGTCCGGGATCTCGCGAATACGATCCCCGCCAACTGCCCCACCCCGCCTCAGAAGGAGAAAGCACAATGACGAAACGCGTCGCGATCTAGGCTCGCTACAGCTCGGGTCTCCAGAAGCAAACGTCGATCGACGATCAGTTCGCGAGGGCGGAGCGGTTCGACAAGGAGCGCAGCTGGGTGGTGACCCATCGTTTCACGGACCACGAAAATCGGGCCAGAATGCCCGCCGTGAAGGGTTTCAGGTGCTGTGCGCAGCTCCCTGCGCAAATGATCGGCGAGCACACGCGCCGGGATATGGTTCAGGGGCTCACCCGGAAACGGCTTCACACGAGCGCCTACGGCTACCACAGGCGTGTCGGCGCCGAGATCTTCACCGATCTCGGCGCTTTGCTTTTCGCGGGGGGCAGCGCCCTCGACCTGCCTCAGAACCCCTCGGCGCCGTCGCCCTGCCAGGGCTTCGCGAGATCAGAGAAGCGGGTGAACTGGCTTTCGAAGGCCAGTTCCACCGTGCCGATCGGCCCGTGACGCTGCTTGCCGAGGATTACTTCGGCCTTGCCATGCACGCGCTCGGCCTTCTGCATCCATTCCGCGAATTTCGGGTCGTCTTCCGGCGGCTTGAGACGCTCGTGATAATATTCGTCGCGATAGACGAACATAACGACGTCGGCATCCTGTTCGATCGAGCCGGATTCGCGAAGGTCGGAGAGCTGCGGGCGCTTGTCCTCGCGGCTTTCCACCGTCCGCGACAGCTGCGACAGCGCGACCACGGGGATGTTGAGTTCCTTCGCGATGGCTTTCAGACCCATCGAGATCTCGCCGATTTCCTGCACGCGGTTATCGCCGCGCCCGGAGCCGCGCAGCAGCTGAAGGTAGTCCACGATCACCACGTCGAGCCCATGGGTCCGCTTCAGGCGGCGGCAGCGCGCCGCGACTTGGCCGATCGGCAGAGCAGGGGTGTCGTCGATATAGAGCGGGCAGGTTTCCAACGCCTTTGCCGCCTCGACGAAGCGGCGGAATTCGCTTTCGGTCATGTCGCCGCGGCGGATGCGCTCGGAGGGCACTTCGGAGGCTTCCGACAGGATCCGGGCCGCCAGCTGTTCGGCGCTCATTTCCAGCGAGAAGAACCCGACCACGCCGCCTTCGATCGCGCCCTCGCTGCCGTCATGACGCCGGCCGCGCTTGTAGGCCTTGGCGATGTTGAAGGCGATGTTGGTCGCAAGCGAGGTCTTCCCCATCGAGGGACGGCCTGCGAGGATCAGCAAGTCGGACGGGTGGAAGCCGCCGAGTTTCTTGTCGAGATCGCGCAGCCCCGTCGAGACCCCCGCGAGCCCCCCGTCGCGCTGATAGGCGGCATTGGCCGATTGCACGGCCTCGGTCACCGCCGAGAGGAATGAGGTCCAGCCCTTCTGCGCCTGACCCTCTTCGGCGAGGTTGTAAAGGCGTTGTTCGGCCGCCGCGATCTGCTCTTTCGGGTCGTCGTCGATCTGGGGCTTGCCCGCGCGCGAGGAAATGTCCTGACCCAGTTCGATCAGCCCGCGCCGCACCGCCATCTCGTAGATCATCAGCGCATAGTCGCGCGCCGCATAAGCGGAAATCGCGGCCCCCGCCAGACGCGCGAGATAGGCCGGCCCGCCCAGTTCCTGAAGGCCCGCATCATCCTCGAGATAGGCTTTCAGCGTGACCGGCGAGGCCAGTGCGTTCTTCTGGATCTTCGCGGAAGCGACCTCGTAGATGCGCTGGTGGACCGGCTCGTAGAAATGCTCCGGTTTGATGACGGCGGCGATCCGGTCATAGATGTCGTTGTTGGTCAGGATCGCGCCAAGAAGCTGTTGCTCGGCCTCGATATTGTGAGGCAGCGCGGTGCCTTCTGCGGGCAAATTCCCGGGCTGCCCCTCTTCGGGCCGTTGTGCCTGATCGTTCATGTCCCTGCCTCGAAGTCGCCGCCCCGTTCGAGCTTCTTCTAAGCCCTCGGACGCGGAATGGGAATCTGGATAAGTCCGGGGAAAACCCCGGTGTTTCACTGCAAGTTACGGCATTTCTGGTGTGTCGTCCGGGTCGAGCCTACCACATCTCGGTAAAATTCTCGATGCCCGAGATTCGTGCCGGAAATGCTCCACAGAACATCCACAGCACTATCCACAGAAATCTGCGCGCTGTTTCAGCCCTTGCGGGCCTCCTGCCAAGGGCGCGGATCGCTCAGGAAGGCTTCGACCTCGTCGAGCGTCTCTTTCGAGAAGCTGCCCTGTTCGCGCGCCTCGGCCAGAACGTCCCACCAGGTGCACAGGTGATGCAGTTCCACGCCATGGTCGCGCAAGGCTGGCACGGTCTCGGGGAAGATGCCGTAATAGAAGATTACCGCCGTATGCCCGCAGGTGGCGCCGGTGTCTCGGATCGCGTCGACGAAGCTCAGTTTCGAGCCGCCATCGGTGGTCAGGTCCTCGACCAGCAGCACGCGCTGACCCTCGCTCATCGCGCCCTCGATCCGCGCGTTGCGCCCGTAACCTTTGGGCTTCTTGCGCACATAGGTCATCGGCAGCGCCAGACGCTCGGCCACCATCGCGGCGAAGGGGATGCCCGCCGTCTCGCCGCCCGCGATATTGTCAAACGCCTCGAAGCCCGCCTCGCGCATCACCGTCACCGCAAGGAAATCCATCAGCGTCGAGCGGATGCGCGGGTAGGAAATCAGCTTGCGGCAGTCGATATAGGTCGGCGAGGGCAGGCCGGAGGCGAGCGTGAAGGGCTCGTCCGCATTGAAATGCACAGCCTCGATTTCCAGAAGCATCCGCGCGGTCAGGCGGGCGATTTCTTCTTTGCTGGGGAAGGAACTGGGGATCATCGGTTCGTCCTTTTCGTGTCTGGCTTCGATTTGGTCCAAATATCCCCCGCGGAGCGTCCATCGGTTGGGCCGGGAGCCTCCGGCGGGGATATTTGAACCAAGAGGAAGATCAGCGTTTTACATGCCAATGGACCGGGAAGCCCGGGTCGAAGAGGGTGACGGGGCCCGCGCCGGTTTCGATCTTGGCGGGCCAGGTGTTGGGTTGGTCGGTCTTCTCGAGCGTCAGCGTGGTTTCGTTGACCGGCAGGCGGTAGAAGCGCGGACCGTTGCGCGAGGCGAAGGCCTCGAGCTGGTCGAGCGCGCCCTCGGCTTCGAAGACATGGGCCAGGAGCGGCATCGTGTTGGTCGCGGTGAAGCAGCCCGCGCAGCCGCAGGCGCTTTCCTTGGCCGGGTCGGCATGGGGGGCCGAGTCGGTGCCGAGGAAGAAATGCGCGTCACCCGAGGTCGCGGCCTTGACCAGCGCCTGACGATGGATCTCGCGCTTGGCGACCGGAAGGCAATAGTAATGCGGCTTGATCCCGCCCACGAGGATATGGTTGCGGTTGATGATCAGGTGGTGCGTGGTGATCGTGCCGCCCATGTCATCGCCCTGCGAGGAGACGTACTCAACGCCGTCGCTGGTAGTGATATGCTCCATCACCACGCGCAGCCCCGGGGTCTTGCGGCGGATCGGGTCGAGCACAGTCTCGATGAACACCGCTTCGCGGTCGAAAATGTCGATCTCGGGGCTCGTCACCTCACCATGAACGCAAAGCGGCAATCCGATCTCGGCCATTTTTTCGAGCACGCCGCGCACCTTGTCGAAGTCGCGCACGCCCGAATCCGAATTCGTGGTGGCGCCGGCGGGATAAAGCTTCACCGCCTTCACCAGACCGGAAGCGGCGGCCTGGGCCACGTCCTCTGCCTCGGTTTTCTCGGTGAGATAGAGCGTCATCAGCGGTTCGAACTCCGCCCCTTCGGGCAGCGCGGCCATGATCCGCTCGCGATAGGCGGCGGCATCCGCGCCGCGCAGGACGGGCGGCACGAGGTTCGGCATGATGATCGCGCGGGCGAAATCGCGGGCGGTTTCGGGGGCGACACCTTCCAGCATCGCGCCGTCGCGCAGGTGCAGGTGCCAATCATCGGGGCGGGGCAGGGTGATGGTGTTCATGCGATTTCCTTAGCGTGAGGCAAGGCGCGAATCCAGAGGCCGCGCGCATGCCGCGCTGCGGCAAATGCATGGCGGGGATGCGCAGATGGCGCTGGTAGGGACAGCAAGGCTGACCTAACTTGAGGGCATGGGAGGAAACGACCTGAACTCAAAACCCTCAGGAGGTTTCCAAAATGGCTTTCACCACCACCGTCGGTCAACCCGGCCAATCCGTTCTGACCCGCGCTTTCCATGCGATCGCCGGGGGTCTCGTGACCTATATGGAGCGTCAGTCGCGTCAGGATCAGATCCAGCGGCTCGAAGCGAAATCCGATGCCGAACTCGCTGCCATGGGCATCTCGCGCGACCGGATCGTGTCGCATGTCTTCCGCGACCGTTTCTATTTCTGACACGTTTATCGTCGCATGACGTGAGGGCGGGCCCGGTCGGGCTTGCCCTTGCCCTGCGAGCTTTGCGATACTCGCCCCATCTCAGGTCGTACGGGGGGCGAGATGTCGAGCACCAGTCAGAAATCCACTCTCATCGAATTGCGGGGCGATCTCGTGCGCGCGGCGCTTTGCATCGGCCGCTTCCATGCGCCCTGCCAGATCGAGCCCGACCGTCTTCTCGTGATGGCCGATCCGGCGTTGAGCGCGGCCTTGTCCGATCTCGGCCTTGCGCTGACCCCCGTCGATGAAGGCTTCGTGCCGTCCGATCTGCCTGCATCCTGCACGCCCGCGCGCCGCGTCGTCACCCATGGCTCGCATGCGACTGAGGAAGACGAGGATGGCGAGGCCGATTTGCCCTCGGGGCCGTCCTCCAACGCTTGATCCTTTGAGAATTCAGCTGGAGGGGTGCGCTCAGGCGGCGCCCATCTCCTGGCGGGGGGCCGGGAGCGTGATGCCCCGCTCGGCCAGATCGGCCTCGAGCCTCAGGTAACGCGCGCGGAAGCGCGGCCCGTTGAGCCGTTCGGCCACGTTGCGGCAGACCAGCGCCTCGAGATAGGGGCGGTTCGTATCTTGCAGGCTCGCAAGGAGGTTGCGCATGTAGCGCGGCAGGTTGCGCCGGGCGCGGTAGAGTGACCAGAAGCGCGCCGCGTCGAGCCGGCCGGTGCAGGCCTCGGTGAGAATCGCGTCGAGAATGTTCATGTCGCGCAGCATCCCCTCGGGCGTCTGGCCGAGATGCGGGCATGGCAGGAGGGTCACTGAAGGGCGCGCAAAGAGCGCCGCATGCATCGCGTCGAGCCGCTCGCGCGGGTCATAGACGACGAAGGCCTGCCCCACACCGTCGAGCATTTCGGGTGCGAATCCGTAGCGATCGGTGAAGGAGGTGCGACGCATCTCGGCGAAACGGTCGTCCCAGCCGGCAAGGCGCGGGTCGAGCGTGGCTTGCGGGGCAAGCGCGAGGACCGTGGCCCCCGGCGCGGCAACCGAGAAGGTCGCCGCCGCATAGCCGCAAGCGCCTGCGCCGTAGAATACGACGCGGTCGAAATCCTCGAAGAAGGCCTCGTCCAGGAGCCGGTCGAAATAGGCGAAGACTTGGGGGTCGCGAAACCAGGTCTCGTCCGAGCAGATCAGCGTCAGCGAAGACCAGCCGTTCTCCCGGGCAAGCCGCAATCCGCGCGGCAGCGCCGTCTCATCCTCGGCGGTGATCACCGCATGGCGTTCGAAGCTGACCAGAAGCACCGGGCCGTCATCATGAAAGACCGCGTCATGCGAAGGGCCGAGCGGCTCATAATAGCCGCTTTCCTCCACGACCACTTCCAGTCGGGCCTGCCACTCGCTGTTGTCCTGCTTCGCCATTCCTGTCTCGATTGTCGGTTCGTCCCGGATTCCCCGTCGCGCTGGGGTTGAAATGATACTCAAAGAATATGGTCTTCGTATCAACTGATGAAAGCGGCACAAATGAGGGAGGAGTGCGGAATTCTTTCGCCCTCGCGATGTCGTGGAAACGACAAGCCGTTGAGCTTGTTATTGTTTCGTGATGGGTGACAATATGAGCGGGTTTCAGCCTTGTCTCGCGCGCAGCCCCATCGCGACGATCTGCGCGGCCGCGTCGCGCGGCAGAGGACGGCTTGGCGGGCACAAAAGCAGACGGCCAAAGAGCGCGCGATAGGGCTCTTCGCGCATCAGCTCATCGAAGCGCGCGCGCCGCCATGCCACGGCCGCCGCGTGCAGCCGGGCAAGCTCTGCATCCGCCATCAGTTCGGCCCGGATCCCATCCGCCGGCGTGTCGTAGCGCCGGATCGAATCCTCCTCTTCGGTGCAGAAATTGCGCTCCACCCAATAGGACATGTCGAAGGGTTCGGCCTGCCGGTTCGACCGGCCGCGGTCGCATTTCACCACATAGCTCTGCATCGAGCCGAGGGGATAATGGTTCAACTGCACCAGATCGTAGGGCGCGCTGCCCGGCGGCGTGAAAAGCTTCTGGCGTTGGTAGAGCGCAGGCAGCTTGCGTCCCGAACCGTCGACCCAAAGCGTGCCCGCGAGCTTGTCGTCCTGCGGGGCGCGCGGGCGGTGGACGCCGAGCTTGGCATAGGCTCCGTCATTGGCGAAAAGCGTCTTGAACATCGAGGCGCGCCAGGGCCAGAGCATGCCGGGCGGGGCGCAGCGGGTGAATTGCGCGGTGACGGGGCGGTCCTCGACCCCCACCACGCCGCAATTGCCGAAGAGCCGCCAGGTCAGCGCGAAGGCCGTCGCCTCGGGGGCCGCGCCGAAGAGTGCCGAAAGCGTGCCGTCCCCCGTCTTGATCGTGACGAACTCGTCGACATCGAGCACCGCGATCCAGTCGGCCGCTGTTTTCAGTGGATGACGGTCCGCCTGTTTGAGCGCGGCCCATTGCGGACCTTCCTCCCAAGGGCCCGGATTGGGCACGTGGCTCAGCCAGCCCAGGGCCTCCAGCCGGTCAAGCATCGCATCGGTGCCATCCGAACAGTCATTTGAAAAGACGAGAAAATCCGTAAACCCGACGGCGCGGTGATGGGCCAGCCATTCGAGCAGGAAAGCCCCTTCGTTCTTCACGGATGTGATCGCCAACGCGCGCATGGGCCGACTTTGCCAAGGGGGGTGTGATCAGGCAAGCGCGAATGCGGGGCGATGCGGGCGCGCGCGGGGATTGTGGCCGCTCACGGGCGCGGATTTCAGTGCTCGGCCTCGCCCACATGGCGCACGGTGAAGAAGAAATCGGACGGCAGATCGCGTTCGTGGAGATCTTCGGGGATCACGTCGGGGCCGGCGTTGAACACCGCCGATCCGAAGTGATGCAACATCCGCGAGAGCTTTTCGAAGCGCGGCGATGTGAGTGTCTCGTAGAAGGCGCCCTGGTCGGGGCGCGCCATCAGCTCTTCGATCTTGGCGCGGTGACAGGCTACGGAATGATGATGCGCCGCCGCGATCTCGGGATCGGCCATGAGCCGGTCGAACTCGGCCCGGGCGGCGGGCAGCATGCGCTGGATCGAGAGGTCTTCCTCGGCATTGTGGTTCATCCGGAACCAGTAATTGAGCCCCTGATCGCGATCGACATGGTTCACCCGGCCGCGATCGCGTTTCACAAGGAAACTCTCGGCCGAGCGCACCGCGTAATGGTTGAGCTGCACCCAGTCGTAGCCATAGGTCTCGAGCGTCGAGCGCCAGCCGTTGCGGAACATCTCGCGCGGCATCGGGCGCCCCGAGCCATTGAGCCAGCGCACCTGATCCCAGAGATCGGGCACCAGACCCTTGGGGCGATGCACGCCCAGTTTCTTGTAGAGGTCGATATTGCGAAACAGCGTCTTGAACCCCCAGGCCTGATGCGGTTTGCGCACGATCTCGGGGGCGCAGCGGGTGAATTGCCCGGTGATGAAGCTGTCATCGTAACGATGAACGTCTCCATTGCCGAAGAGCCGCCAGGTGAGAGAGATCATGTTTGCCTCCCCCATTGCCGCATAGAGCGCGCCGAGCGTGCCGTCGCCGATCTTGATATTGATGAACTCGTCGACATCCATGCAGATCGACCAGCCCGCATTCTGGATCACCGGCTCGTTCTCGGCTGCGGCCAGCGCGCCATGCTGGGGTTTCATGTCGACCATGGTGCGAAACGGGTTGTCGCGGTGCTGCAAGATCCCCTTGCGCTGCAACAGCTCCAGCATCGTGTCGGTGCCGTCGGTGCAGTCATTGGTGTAGACGAGGAAATCCTCGACCCCGATCGCGCGGTGATAGGCGATCCATTCGAGGATGAAGGGGCCTTCGTTCTTCATCGTTGTGACGATGCAGGTGCGGCCCGCCTGGATCGCCTGTTTGGGCGCCTGTTTGACCTTCGAGACCGGCGGGCGGATCGGTTTGAAGCCCCAGACATCGCGGGCGAGATGCAGCAGGCGCTCGTCCTCGATCAGCGAGGTCTTGGGCGCAAGCTCGGCCGCCGAATAGCCCGGCACACGCAGCGCCATCGCGCGCCAGAAGCCGAAGACCTGGCCGGGATCGGGCTTGGCATAGCTCACCCGCATCATCCGCCAGGTATTGTCCAACCCCGCCTTTTGCGGGGCGCAACCCCAACGGGCGATGCCGCGCCTTGCGTCGAACTGGCGACAGATATGATCTGGGAAGCGCTCCGGCTGGCCGTTGCGCACCCGCCAGGGATAGCTGCGCCGTCCCACCAGCAGGATCACCCCGTTCTTTGCCTCCTGCACGGCCGAGAAGGCGCTGGGGGCGTCGGGTTCGCGCTCCATCAGCAGATCGGTCACGTCGAGCAACAGGACGGCGGCCGCGCGCGCGAAGAAGCGCCATTTTACGATCTCGAAGATCAGCCCCGCACCCAGCGGCGCGCGCCAGGGATCGGGGGCGGGGGGCTCCATCCGGTCCTTGCCGGGCGCATCGGGGGCGAGAAAGACGTGTGACTCGGGGCCGAGACCGGGCTTGCCGAGCGGCACCGGGCTTTCCAGCACCACCACCGCCAATTCCAGTTCGCGCAGCGCGAGGCCCTCCTCGAGCGCGGCGATGAAAGCCGCGCGGCTGCCCGAGGGGCTGTCCTCGGGGGCGCGGTTGAGGATCACCGCGCCGGTCGCGCCGTGGTGGTCGTGATGCCAGCTCAGCCAGTCGAGTACGGTCTCGGGCGTCTCTTCGAGCCGTTGACCGAAGAGGCAGTTGCGGCCTTCGAAAAGTTCCCAGTCGGGCGCATCGGCCGTGATCTCGCGTAGCGCGGGCGCGCCGTCGGGGGTGCAGGTCGCGATGCGGGTGGGGCCGGAGGTGTCGAGCTCATAAAGCCCCATCGCGGCGCCCGCGACGTCGCGCGCCTCGATCAGCCGGGCGGCCCCCTCCACCGGGTCGGGGCAGAGCTGATGTACCTCGGAGGGGTTGACGAAGAAGGCGCGCAGGCGCCGGCGCGGACCCTCGGTGGTGTCTTCGGGGATCACGATGGCGTCGAGCAGCGCAGGCTCGCCCGCCTGCGCCCGCAATTCCCGCCGGATCACCCGTTGCTCACCCATCTCGGTCCTCGCCTGCCTGTCGCGCCGTGGTAGCACGTCGGCCCAAGCGCGTGAAAGCCCGCGCGCGCTCAGGGCTCTGATTTCCATTGGAAAAGGGAATCCACTCGGGCAGGATGCGGCAAAACCAAGGAAAAGCCGCACGCGGGCAAAGCCGCGCGGCGAGAGGCGAAGGGCAGGGCATGGCACGGGAACGCGAGGTTGGCACGCTTTGGATCGGCGGTGCTCTGAGCTGGATGGAGCAGCTTTGCCTGAAAAGCTTTGTCGATGCGGGCCAGAAGATCACCCTCTTTTCCTATGAGGACATCCCCAACGTGCCCGAGGGGGTGATCCGGCGCGACGGGCGCGAGGTGCTCGATACCGACGATTTCATCAAATACGAGAAGAAGGACAGTTTCGCGCTCTTTGCGGATTACTTCCGCATCCACATGATCGCGCAGAACCCGGGGCTGATCTGGATCGACACGGATGTCTATTGCTGGCGGCCCATGGAGTATGACAGCGACTATGTGATGGGCTACGAGCTGCCCAATTCCAAGCGCGTGAACAATGCCGTTCTGGGGCTGCCTGCCGACAGTGAAATCCTCAAGGATATCATTGACTTCATGGAAGATCGTTATGCGATCCCGCCGTTCCTGAAACCGGCGCTGCGCGAGGATTATGCCGCCGCCGCGCGGGCGGGCGATCCGGTCCATGTCACCCAGCAGCCCTGGGGCGTCTGGGGGCCGATGATGATTTCGCATTTTGTCGAAAAGCACGGGCTGCATGACAAGGTGCAGCCGCTCGAGGCGTTCTATCCGGTCACCTTCCGCGAGCGTACGATGATGATCCGCGAGGCGGCGAAGGTCGAAGAGAAGCTGACCGAGGCGACAACGGCGCTGCATCTGTGGGCGTCGAACAAGCGCGAGCTCGGGCTGCGTTTCAACGGCATTCCGCGTGCGGGAAGTTTCTTCGACAAGCTCTTGAAGAAGCACGATATCCGACCCGAGTTCGCGCCGATCAAGGGGCGCGCGAAACTGGTCTTCGAACAGAAGGGCGCGGATCTGGGGCTGGTCGGGAAGGCGGGGATCTCCGAGCTCTCCTCCATTGCCGATCTGGGCGGCACCTCGCCGGGGCTTGTGCTCGCGGCCCATGATCGCTGGGATTGCGATATCACCCTGATCGACCTGCAACCGAACGGAAAATGGCCCGAGAGCGAGAGCGATTGGGTTTCAGGCTATCGCGCCTATCTGGCCGAGAACGGGGTCGATCCGGGGCGCATTCGTTATGTCGCAAAGGCCGCCGGTCTGCGCCCCGTCGATCTGCTCCTGAACCTTTCTGGCTTTGGAGACGTCAACAAAGTCAAGCATTTGAAGCCCGTTCTTGAGGTGGCGCTTCATGCGGATAGCAAGATGCTGATGGATGTGCGCAAGGGCTCGGGCAGCTTTCCCTTCCTGCGCGATCTCGGCACGAGCGAGATCATCGAGGAATCCAGCGATGGCGGCGGCGGAAAACTGATGCGCATCGCCTTTGCCCCGAACCCGCCCGCCGAGCAGGTGAGCGATCCCGGCTGGGCCGAGATCGCGACGCAGCTTGCGGGCGAGGACGGGTTTTACACCGATAACGGCGCGCACAGCTTCCTCTACATCCCGCGCGCGCAGGACACGCTGGTCGTGACTTTCGACAATCTCGATATCGCGATGAACAAGCGCGATACGCGCAGGCCCTGGGGCTTCGAGTTCATCGAAAAACAGGGCTGGTCGATGCTGGGCGCGATGGCGGGCGGCTGGACATGGTATCGCGACCCATGGGTCAGTGACGAGTTCGACCGGCTCGCTGCCGAGGGTTTCTTCGCGCAATTCAAGCGGGTCGTATTCTACGGCGCCTCGATGGGCGGCTATGCGGCCTGCGCCTTCTCGGCGGCCTGTCCGGGGGCGGACGTGGTGGCGATCTCGCCTCAGTCGACGCTCGACAAGACCATCGTGCCCTGGGAGACGCGCTACAAGGTGGCTTGGGACCGGGATTTCTCGGGCAAATACGGCGATGCGGCGCAGGCGAGCCACGCGGCGCGCAAGGTGACGATTCTCTACGATCCTTACGAGCCGCTCGATGCGGGCCATGTCGACCGGTTCACCGGATCGAACGTGATGAAGCTGCGCACACCGCTGATGGGGCATCGGCTGGGGTCGTCGCTGCACCAGATGGGGCTTCTGAGCCCGATCCTTCTGGCTGCCCTCGATGGCAGCCTCACCAAAGCGGATTTCCACCGCCGTCTGCGCGCCCGGCGCGACTTCCCACGCTACCAGCGCGAGCTGTTTCAGAGGGCGGTCGCGAAAGGCCACAAGACGCTTGCCCGGCGCATGGGCGAGTCGGTTCTCAAGCGCAATGACAACCGGGCGATCCGGCTTGGCCTGCACGAGCTGTGACACCCCTGCGGCGGGTTGTCGCAGATGGGCGGCGATAGCCTGAAAAGCCGCGGGCGGCTTGCTGAAAAACCCCTTGTTTTCACGGGGTCATCACCGATTTCTGGCTAAAACGTGACCCAGTGTACAACATGTCGCAGTTTAACCAGTGCCCGTTTTGACCTAAGTCAAGTTCAGCACGCGGATACTCCCATATCACATGTGCATCGGGTTCTTGATCTCCCTGACGCGGCACCGCCGCCGGAACCCGACCAGAGGATCAGACGTTCTCCCTCGTCTTATCCCCAAAATGCGCCGCGGGTCTCCCTCCCGCGGCGCTTTAATTTTCCGGGTTCGGGATTTGGTGGTGAAGGTCGTAATCCGGCCTCGGGTGGACATTTCGTCTGCCCGAGCTCTTCGCATTATTCCGCAGGTCCGTTCGCGGCCGTTCCGGCCAACCCTTCGCGCCGAATACGCTCACTTGGGCGAAGCGTGGATGTGACCCGGGCTCGGCGCCCAAGCGCGGGACTCAATCGGGGAGCGGATCCGTGGGATCACCGCGCAAAAACAAAACCCTCCCGCGAGGGGAGGGCTTCGAAACCGTCTGGGGAGATCGCCTTACTTGGTCGGGGCGATCATCATCACCATCTGGCGACCTTCGAGTTTGGGCATGCTTTCGACCTTGCCAGCCTCGCCCACGTCTTCCTTCACGCGGTTGAGCAGCTCGAGCCCGAGATTCTGGTGCGCCATCTCGCGACCACGGAAGCGCAGGGTGACTTTCACCTTGTCGCCATTGGTCAGGAATTTCATGACGTTCTTCATCTTGACCTCGTAGTCGTGAATATCCGTGCCGGGACGGAATTTCACTTCCTTGATCTCGATGATCTTCTGCTTCTTGCGGGCCTCGGCCTCACGCTTCTGCTGTTCGTATTTGAACTTGCCGAAATCCATGATCTTGCAGACCGGCGGATTTGCGTTGGGCGAGATTTCCACGAGATCGAGCCCGGCCTCCTCGGCCATGGCCATCGCATCGCGCGGAGAGACAACCCCGACATTCTCGCCATCCGCCCCGATCAGGCGAATTTCAGGGGCGCGGATCCGTCCGTTCACGCGAGGTCCGGTGTCACGGGTCGGCGGGGCGTTATGAGGTCTGCGGGCTATGGTGGAAATCCTTCTGTAGCCATGAGTAATTCAGGCGCGCAAGATAGTCCCGAGCCGTGGCGCTTTCAACCTCAAAGCGCAGCAAGCCGGGGCCTTTGCGGCTATATTCACTCTTGTTTGTGCCACCGACGGGTGCGCACGAAACCGTGGCGAGAGGTTTCAATCCCGCGTCGCATGGTCCATATCGAAATCTCAGTGTTTTGGTTTCCGTGAGAGGGTATTCGCTATGAACAAGTATGCCGGACTGGCCGTGGTGGTGGTGGCGATCGCTGCCGGTGTGATTTACCTGACCACCTCGCAAGAGCCTCAACCCGCCCCGCCCGCGCCCCAAAGCGCCGCCGAAAAGGCGGGCGATGCGCTGCAAAAGGCCGGCGAGTCGGTCAAGGATGCCGCGAACCAGGCTACGGAGGCCGCTTCGCAGGCGGCCGATGCGGTGAAGGAAAAAGCCGCCGAAATGGTCGATGGCACCAAGAAGGCGGCCTCGGATGCCGCCGATGCCGCCAAGCAGGCCGCTCAGGAGAACATGGACGCGGCGCAAGAGGGCGTGGCGCAGGCCGTCGACGCCGCCAACGAAGCGGCCCAAAGCACGGGCGATGCCGCGCAAGCCTCGGTCGAGGCCGCGAAGGAAGCCGCCGCCAAGGCGGGTTCGGCCGCCGCTGACGCCGCGCAGGCTGCAACCGATGCGGCGAAGGCCACGATGGATTCGGCCACGCAATCGGCGACCGACGCCGCCAGCGAAGCCGCCGATGCAGCGACACATGCAGCCGAAGCGGCGACCGAAGCTGCCAATGCCGCCTCGGATGCGGCCGCTCAGGCGCAGGTGAATGCGACCGACACGACGACCGAAGGGGCGGCCTCGGCCGCGCAATCGGCCGCCGATGCTGCCAGCAAGGCCGCGGAAGCCGCTTCCGACGCCGCAGCCGCCGCGACCAATGCCGCCGAAACCGCAAGCCAGACCGCAGACACCACCGCCGTCGATGCCCAGACCCAGGCCGACGTGACCGGGCAGGGCGCCGTGCCGGGGCTGATGGATGCGGCCAAGGCGCTGACGGTCGAGGGCTTCGATGCCGATACGGTCGAGAAGGTGATCGACACTTCGGCACTGCCCGAGGCCACGAAAGCCACGCTCAAGACGGCGGTCGAGAGCGCGCGGGCCAATCCCGAGCTGGTGAAGGGCGTGGTCGAACAGGTGCGCTCGGCGCTCGGTCTCTGATCCGCGACGCATATTTCGTCAAACGAGGCCGCGCGGTGCAGACCGCGCGGCCTCTTTCTTTGCGCTCACCGGAACGTGTTCCTCGCTTGCCGCGTTTGTCCGGCAAGAGAAAGGAGCCGACATGAGCACTCGACTGACGCTTTCATCCATCGAACCTGTCACCCGTGACACCTATCACCTCAGTTTTCCGCGCCCCGAAGGTTTCGATTTCGCACCCGGGCAGGCGGTCGATCTGACCCTCACCCGCAAGGGCTGGACGGACGAGTCGCGCCCCTTCACCCTTACCGCTCCCGCCGAGACCCGGACGCTCGAATTCGTCATCAAATCCTATCCCGACCATGAGGGCGTCACCGCGCAGATCGCGACGCTTTCGCCCGGCGAGGCGGTCGAGATCTCCGATCCCTGGGGCGCGATCGAGGATAAGGGACCGGGCTGTTTCATCGCCGGCGGGGCAGGGGTGACGCCCTTCATCGCCATCCTGCGCGCGCGTCTGGCCCGCGAGGGAACCCTGGACGGGTGCCGGCTGATCTTCTCGAACAAGACCGAGGCCGACATCATCCTGCGCGAGGAATTCGAGGCGATGGAGGGGCTCGAGACCGTCTGGACCGTGACGGATCAGGACGATCCGGGCGAAGGGGTCCGCACCGCGAAAATCGACCGCGCCTTCCTCGCACCGTTCGTCGAGACGGAACGCGGCAAATTCTATATCTGCGGCCCCGATGCGATGGTCGACGAAATCGAGACGACGCTAAGCGATCTCGGCGTCGAAAAGGACCGTATCATCCGCGAAGATTTCGACTGATCCTGCGCCCGTCGAAGCCGCACTCCCCCGCACCAAGCCGCCCCCTTGCCCCCGGAGAGGGGGCGGCCTAGTTTGCCTTGCGCTAAACAGCCAAGAACAGGCGCAGACAAAAAAGCCGGGGGCCCGCACGCATGAGCCAGAAACGCAGCATCTTCGAAGAGGTCGGAACGGAAGGCGCCACAACGCGGGCCGAACCCGCAGGGGGCATGATCGACGCCAAGCCGCGCGGTGCGCGCAAGGCGATCCGGCTGTGGCTCTTCGTGCTTTTCACGCTGGTCGTGGCGATGATCGCGGTGGGGGGCGCCACGCGGCTCACCGATAGCGGTCTCTCGATCACAGAATGGAAGCCGATCTCGGGGGCGATCCCGCCGATGAACGATGCCGACTGGCAGGCCGAATTCACCAATTACAAGGCGAGCCCCCAGTTCAAATACATGAACCCCAACATGACCGTGTCCGAATTCAAGGGCATCTTCTGGTGGGAATGGGGCCATCGTCAGCTTGGCCGCTTTGTGGGGATCGTCTGGTTTGTCGGCTTCATCGGATTCTGGCTGACCAAGAAAATCCCGCCGGGTTGGACGGGGCGGCTGTTCTCGCTCGGGATCCTTGGAGGGCTGCAAGGCGCGATCGGCTGGTGGATGGTCTCCTCCGGTCTCGTGGGGCGGATGACCTCGGTCGCTTCCTACCGTCTTGCGACCCATCTCGGGCTCGCTTTCGTCATTCTGGGGTTGATCGCCTGGTTCGCCGCGCAGCTTTCGCGTCCGCAATCGGCACTGTTGCAGGCCCGCCGTCTGGCCGAGCCGAAACTGGGCCGGATCGGGGCGGTGCTGATCGGGCTCGTCTTCGTGCAGATCATCCTTGGCGCGCTGACGGCGGGGATCGATGCGGGCCTCGCCTTCCCGACATGGCCCTCGATGAACGGGCAGTTTCTGCCCTCGGAGAGCTTCGACTACACACCGCTGTGGCGCAACTTCTTCGAAAATCCGGCGCTGGTGCAGTTCAATCACCGCATGCTCGGCTATCTCGTCTTCCTGGCCGGAATCTATGCCGCATGGCGTGCGCGCGGTTCGGCGCATCAGAGCACGCGCGAGGCCTATGCGCTGGCCGCCGCGATGATCTTCTTCCAGATGGTTCTGGGCATCACCACCGCGCTCGAGCTGGTGCATTACTGGTGGCTGGGCCTGATCCACCAGTTCGGCGCCGTCATCACCTGGGTCCTCGTGATCCGCGCGCGTCACATGGCGCGCTATCCTGTCATTCGTTCCATCCGGGAGGGCCGCGCATGAGCGCCTATCAGGAACTGATTGCGCATCAGCGCGAAACCGAGGCGCTGGGCAATATCGCGGGGCTTCTGAGCTGGGATCAGGAGGTGATGATGCCGCGCGGGGCTGCCGATCAGCGCGCCGAGGAGATGGCCGCGATCGAGAGCGTTCTGCACGCCCGCCGCACCGATCCGAAGATCGAGGACTGGCTGGCGCGTGCCGAAGCCAGCGACGAGGTCAGCGCCCGGACGCTCGACCTGATCGGGCGCAGCTATAACCGCGCGACCCGCATTCCCGCGCGACTGGCCACGGAACTGGCGCGGATCACCTCGCTCAGTCAGGGGATCTGGGCCGAGGCCCGCGCGAATGAGGACGCCTCCGCCTTCCTGCCGACGCTCGAGGAAGTGGTGCGGCTCAAGCGCGAGGAGGCCGAATGCCTCTCCGAGGGCGATCTCTATGATGCGCTGCTCGACGATTACGAACCGGGTGCGACCGCGAAGGAGATCGCCGCGATCTTCGATAAGATGCGCGGCCCGCTGGTCGAGCTGCGCGACCGAGTGCTCGGCTCCGAGGTCAAACCGCAACCGATCGACAAGGTCTTCCCCGAGAATGCCCAGCTGCGTCTGGCGCGGATCTGCGCCTCGGCCTTCGGCTATGACTGGACGCGCGGACGGCTGGATATGTCGGTGCACCCTTTCTCTTCGGGCGGCGGCGACGATGCGCGGATCACCACCCGGATCTCGGAATCCGAGCCCTTCGGCAATATCTACTCGACCATCCACGAGGTCGGCCACGCCACCTACGAACAGGCGATCGACCGGGCCTATCGCTTCACGCCTCTGGGTCATGGCGTCTCGATGGGCGTGCATGAAAGCCAGAGCCGGATCTGCGAGAACCAGCTCGGCCGCTCGGCCCCCTTCACCGGCTGGCTGCACCACCGCATGACCGACGCCTTCGGCGATCTCGGGATGGATGCGCAGGCGTTCCATGCGCTGGTCAACCGTGTCGAGATGGGCTTCATCCGCACGGAATCGGACGAGCTGAACTACAACCTCCACATCATGCTGCGCTTCGATCTGGAGCGCGACCTGATCGCGGGCAAGCTGGAGGTGGCCGATCTCGAAGAGGCGTGGAATACCCGTTTCAAGGACGATTTCGGCGTGACCGTCAACAAGCCCTCGCAGGGCTTCCTGCAGGACGTGCATTGGTCGGTGGGCCTTTTCGGCTATTTCCCGACCTATGCTCTGGGCAATGTCTATGCGGGCTGTCTCAATCAGGCGATGCGCGCGGCCGTCTCCGAGATCGACGCGCGTCTGGCCGAGGGCGATGCGACCCCCGCGAAAGCCTGGCTCGATCAGAACCTGCGCGTCTTCGGCGGCTTGCGCCCCCCGCGCGAGACGATCCGCCATGCCTGCGGGTTTGACCCCAACGAGGGCCCGCTTCTGGCCTATCTGACCGAGAAGTTCGAAGGCATCTACAACCTCTGAGCGCGCCCCCCGCGCTCCCCCGGAAAGGACACCCCATGGCCCGTATCTTTGACGACAATTCGCTCAGCATCGGGAACACGCCGTTGGTGCGTCTCAACCGGATCGCGGAAGGGGCGGGGGCGACGATCCTTGCCAAGATCGAGGGCCGCAATCCGGCCTGGTCGGTGAAATGCCGGGTCGGTGCGAACATGATCTGGGATGCAGAGGAACGCGGTATCCTCGGCCCCGGCAAGGAGATCGTCGAGCCCACCTCGGGCAATACCGGCATTGCGCTGGCCTTCGTCGCGGCCTCGCGCGGCATCCCGATTACGCTGACCATGCCCGACACGATGAGCGTCGAGCGGCGCAAGCTGCTGCTGGCCTACGGCGCGAAACTGGTGCTGACCGAGGGCACGAAGGGCATGGCGGGCGCGATCGCCAAGGCCGAGGAAATCACCGCCTCCGATCCCGACCGCTACGTTCTGCTGCAACAGTTCAAGAACCCCGCGAACCCGGCGATCCACGAAAAGACCACCGGCCCCGAGATTTTCGAGGATGCCGATGGGGTGGTCGATATTTTCGTGGCGGGCGTCGGCACGGGCGGCACGATCACCGGCGTCTCGCGTTATCTCAAGCACGAGAAGGGCCTGCCGCTGATCTCCGTCGCGGTCGAGCCCGAGGCGAGCCCCGTGCTCAGCCAGGCCCGCGCGGGCGAGGAGCTGAAACCTGGCCCGCACAAGATCCAGGGCATCGGGGCCGGCTTTGTGCCTGACGTGCTCGACATGGATCTGGTCGACCGGATCGAGACCGTCAGCAATGACGAGGCCATCGAGACCGCGCGGCGGCTCGCGCGCGAGGAGGGCATCCTTGCGGGCATCTCCTGCGGCGCGGCCACGGCTGCGGCGCTGCGGCTGGCGCGTGAGCCTGAAAACGCAGGGAAAACCATCGTCGTCGTGCTGCCCGATTCCGGGGAGCGGTATCTGTCTTCGCCGCTCTTCGAGGGCATGTTCGACGAAGCGTGAGCGAAAGGACTGAGCGCGCTCAGCCCTGTTCGGCCGCTTCCAGCTTTTCCAAAGCGGCCATCCACAGCGCTTCCGCGCGCTCCATCGCCTGCGTGGCCTCGGCATGCTTGGCCTGCCAGACCGCGAGGTCAGACGCCTTGCCCGCCTCGTAAAGCGCCGGGTCCGCCAGCTTCGCGTCGAGCTTTTCCAGCATTTCGGTCAGCTTCTCCACCCGCGCCTCGCAATCGCGCACCTCGCGCTTGAGCGCGCTCATCGCATCGCGTGAGGGTTTGGCGGGCTTCGGTGCCGCCGCTTTTGCCGCGCGCTCCTCCGGGGCGGGGGCCAGCAGCTCCGCCCGGTAGCTCTCCAGATCGCCCTGATAGGGCGCGACCGCGCCACCCTTGACCAGCCACAGCCGATCCGCGACCAGCCCCAGCAGGTGCATGTCATGGCTGACCAGCACCACCGCGCCGGAATATTCGGTCAGCGCCGTCACCAGCGCCTCGCGACTCTCGATATCGAGGTGGTTCGTGGGCTCGTCGAGGATAAGCAGATGCGGCGCGTCGAGCGTGGCCAGCAGCAGCGACAGCCGCGCCTTCTGCCCGCCCGAGAGCTTGCCCACATTCGTCTCCGCCTGATCCGCGCCGAGGCCAAACCCCGCCAGCCGCGCGCGCAGCTTCGAGGGATGCTCTTCGGGCCGCTCGCGCCGCAAGTGGGTCAGGGGCGTCTCGGCCAGATCCAGCTCGTCCACCTGATGCTGCGCGAAATAGCCGATCCGCAGCTTGGACGAGCGCGTGATCTTGCCCTCCATCACATCAAGTTTGTCCGCCAATAGCTTGGAAAGCGTGGATTTTCCCTCGCCATTACGCCCCAGCAGCGCGATCCGGTCATCCTGGTCGATGCGCAGGTTCAACCGCTTCAGGATCGCGGGCCCGCCATAGCCCACGGCGGCCCCTTCCATCGCGATGATCGGCGGCGAGAGCTGTTCGGGTGCGGGGAAGGTGAAGACCTGCTTCGCGGCCTCCTCGGGCGCGGTGATCGGCTCCATCTTCTCGAGCATCTTGACCCGCGCCTGCGCCTGCTTGGCCTTGGTGGCCTTGGCGCGGAAGCGATCGACGAAGCTCTGCAGATGGGCGCGGCGCGCCTCCTGCTTCTTGGCCTGCGCCGCCTGCGCCTCGCGTCGCAGCCTGCGCGTGCGCGCGAATGTATCGTAGCCGCCCTGATAGAGCGTCAGTTGCTTGTCCTCGAGATGCAGGATCGCGCCCACGGCCCGGTTCAGCAGGTCGCGGTCGTGGCTGATCACGATCACCGTATGCGGATAGCGCGCCAGATACTGCTCCAGCCAGAGCGCCCCTTCGAGATCGAGATAGTTCGTCGGCTCATCGAGCAGCAGCAGATCGGGCTGGGCGAACAGAACGCCCGCCAGCGCCACGCGCATCCGCCACCCGCCTGAGAAATCCGAACAGGGGCGCTGCTGCGCCTCCGTGTCGAACCCCAGCCCGCGCAGGATCGAGGAGGCCCGCGCCTCGCCCGACCAAGCGTCGATATCGGCGAGCCGCGCATGCACCTCGGCGATGCGGTGCGGATCGGTCGCGCTCTCGGCCTCGGCCAGAAGACCTGCGCGTTCCTCATCGGCGGCCAGAACCGTATCGAGAAGCGAGGTCGAAGAGGACGGCACCTCCTGCGCGACACCGCCCACCTTGGCGCGCGAGGGCAAAGAGATCTCGCCGCCGTCCAGCGTCAGCTCGCCCCGGATCAGCCGGAACAGGGTGGTCTTGCCCGCGCCATTGGGGCCGACGAGCCCGACCTTGTGACCCTCGGGAATGGTGGCCGAGGCGCCCGCGAAAAGCGGTCGGCCCTCGATGGAAAAGGAGATATCGGAGATGCGCAACATGCGGTCTGACTTGGCGCAGGGCCGCGCGACAGTCAATCGTCCCCCTTCCTCTTGGCTAAAATATCCCCGCCGGAGGCATTCGGTGCGTCTCACAGGTGCTGCCGCCCGATTTGAGCGCGCATTGACCAGATGGTCACATTCCCGCGCTAATGTGCCCGCGATCGCCTTTTAGAGGGCTTTTCAACTCACGCCCCCCGTGATAGCAGGCGCGGGATATTTCGGACCGGATTTCCGGCCGCGAGCATAAGGAAAGGGTCTCACATGGCCATCGAACGCACGCTGAGCATCATCAAACCCGACGCGACCAAGCGCAACCTCACTGGCAAGATCAATGCCAAGTTCGAGGAAGCGGGTCTGCGCATCGTCGCGCAAAAGCGCATCAAGCTGTCCATGGAACAGGCCGGCAAGTTCTACGAAGTCCACAAGGAACGCCCCTTCTACGGCGAGCTGTGCGAATTCATGGCGTCCGAGCCGGTCGTCGTGCAGGTGCTCGAGGGTGAAGGCGCGATCGCGAAGAACCGCGAAGTGATGGGCGCGACCAACCCGGCCGATGCGGCCGATGGCACGATCCGCAAGGAATTCGCTCTCTCGGTCGGCGAGAACTCGGTGCACGGCTCGGACGCGCCCGAGACCGCCGCGCAGGAGATCTCCTTCTTCTTCTCGGGTCTCGAGATCGTCGGCTAATCGCGCCGGATCAAACCGATTTCATCAAGGGCCGCGTCCAGCCGGGCGCGGCCCTTGTCCATTTCCGGTATGCCCGCGTCGATCCGTGCCTTGAGCGCGTCGAACTTGACGCGGAATGCCGCCTTCTCCGCGCCCCGGCAATCGTTCCAGGGCCGGCCCTGAAGCGCCATGTGCAAGGCGTAATAGCCGATGAAGTGGGGCGGATTTCCGGCGGCGATCCAGGCTTCGTAAGCCGCTTCGGCACCGATCTCGCGCAATTGCTCGGCTGAGGTGATCCCCGCGCGTGCGAAGCCCTCGGCGGTCACAGCGCCGATGCCATGAATGCTGGTGATGGGTTGGGGCATGGGCGGATCGCGCGACGGACGCGCCTCGTAAAAATCAGGGATGGCAAATCGAAGATCTGCCGATCACTGTGATCCGCGGACCCGCGCCACGCAAGGGGCGGCGCGAGGTGAAGCTTCGGGGATCGCATCGCGCCGGGGCAGGGTCTGCCGCGGGCCGATTTCACATCGGCGTGGTCGCGTCGCGAAGGATCGGGGTCAGATCGACGCCCAGTCGTTGAAGACGGTGCCGCCTTGCTGGTTCGACGTGCCGCTTTGTCCCTGCTGCTGGCTGGGACGCGGTGCGCCGCCTTGCTGTTGTTGGCCCGATTGGCTGCCCGATTGCTGTTGCATGACCTTATGCCTCATTGTGAGTCGCGATGACGGGATACCCCGCTTCTGGTGCGACAAGTAGACACAGGCTCCCGCATCGAAAAGAGGGGATCAAGCAAAACTGAATTCTGTTCGCGCTCGCGTGATTGGCTGTCACGAAACTGTGACAAAGCCGCCACGAAATACGCGCAGGCCCTACAAAAACAGGGGTATTTCAAACGAACCGGTTTAAAATCAGAGCGCTTTGGCGGCGCCTTCCTTGGCTCCGCAGATCGAGATGTTCATCGCGCCGGGCAGGCTCAGCATCGACTCGAGCGCGGTGTTGTCCTCGACGAGATCGGCCAGCGTCTTGCGGTCGAGCGCTCCGTAGAAAGCCTCGAGAGCATCGGCGAGCGCGTCGCGGAACAGGCAGGCATTGCGCAGCGGGCAGGTATTCGACTCGGGGTCGAAACATTCCGCGAAGGGCAGGCCCGCCTCAAAGGCGCGAAGCACGTCTCCCACGCCGATCTCGGAGTCCGGCCGGGCCAGTTGCATGCCGCCCGCGCGGCCGCGCTGGGTCTCGATGAAGCGCTTTTGCGCCAAGGTGTTGATCACCTGGGCGAGGTGGTTCTCGGAGGCGTTACAGGCCTCGGCGATTTCGTGTTTTCGGACGATCCTGCCGGGATTGACGGCGCAGAACATCAAGACACGCATCGCGAGGTTGGTACGGGTGGTCAGACGCATGGGCTCTCCTCCGAGTTCACGACGTGGTGATATAGATCAATCGGGGATGTGGAATTGATTTAAGTCAGGTCCGACGAAAAAAGATGCATTCCCGATGCGTCCTTTTGTCAGGCTCACGGCTCTCCGAAATTTGAATACATGCACATACCGGAATATGTCCGAGGGAGAAGATCGGTATGATTAAAGACGTTTTCAGCCCGTCGCGGCGGGGATTTCTGGGGTTGGCCGGCGGAGCTGCCGCGCTGAGCGCAATGGGCGCAGCCAAACCCGCGACCGCAGCGGTGCAGACCAAGGCCCGTGTCGTGATCGTGGGCTCGGGGGCCGCGGGCACGGGGCTGGTGAACCGTCTGGTGCAGCGCCTCGACGGCGCGCAGATCACCATCGTCGACGGGCGCAAGCAGCACTGGTATCAGCCGGGTTTCACGTTGATCGCCGCCGGTCTCAAGAACGCCGACTATTCGGTTTCGGGTACTGGCGACTGGCTCCCCACGGGCGTGAACTGGGTGGAAGACTATGCCGCCGCGATCGACCCGGAAGCGCAGCGCGTGACCACCGTGGGCGGCGAGGCGATCGAGTATGATTATCTCGTTGTCGCGACCGGCCTGAAGCTCGACTGGGGCGCGATCGAGGGCTTCTCGCTCGACCAGGTGGGGCAGAACGGTCTTGGTGCAGTCTATGCCGGTCCCGATTACGCCGCGAAGACTTGGGCCGCGATGGACCAGTTCACCGAGAAGGGGGGCGTTGCGCTCTTCGGTCGTCCGGCGACCGAGATGAAATGCGCGGGCGCTCCGCTCAAATACACCTTCCTGACCGACGATTACCTGCGCAAGAAGGGCACCCGCGAAGCGAGCCAGATCATCTATGCAGCCAATAACAAGGGCCTGTTCTCGGTTCCGGTGGTGAACGAGAAGGTCAAGTTGCTGTTCGGTGATCGTGGTTTCGAGACCCGGTATGACCATGTCCTGACGGGCATCGACGCGGGCACGCGTACCGCCTATTTCCGCACCCCCGAGCAGCATTCGGTCGACAAGAACGGCATCGTCACCGTGACGCCTGCGTCCGAGCGGAAGATCGAATTCGACTTCACCAACGTCATTCCGCCGATGGTCGCCCCCGACGTGGTGCGCGAGAGCGGCCTTGCCTGGGAAGACAAATGGGTCGGCCAGGGCTGGCTCGAGGTCGATCAGCAGACCCTGCGTCACCGCCGCTACGCCAATGTCTTCGGGCTTGGCGATATCGCGGGCGTACCCAAGGGCAAGACCGCGGCCTCGGTCAAATGGCAGATCCCCGTGGTCGAGGATCACCTCGTCGCCGCGATTGAAGGCAAGGATGGCACCGAGATCTACAACGGCTACACCTCCTGCCCGCTGATCACCAAGGTCGGCCGCGCGATGCTGGTCGAGTTCGATTACGAAAACCGCCTGACGCCTTCCTTCCCGGGCGTGATCGCGCCGCTCGAAGAGCTGTGGATCTCGTGGCTGATGAAGGAAATCGCGCTCAAGCCCACCTATAACGCGATGCTGCGCGGCAAGGCGTAAGGAGACCGACAGATGAAACAACTCACCTTTGAAACCCTGATCGCCGTCTTCGAGGAAATCTTCGGGCGCGGCCTGTTCTGGACGATGGTCGCCGTCGCCGTGGTCGTGACGCTGGCTTACCTCTACGTTCTGATCCGCGACCGCCATCTGAGCGCTCGCAAGTTCCTGCTGGCGCAGATGTTCATGCCGCTGGGCGCGATCGCTTCGGTGATCTTCGTGCAGAGGGTCACCCATTCGAGCTTTGCCGATATCGGCGGCCCGGTGGATTGGATCGTGCTGCTCGGTGTCGCAGGTGCAGGGGCCGTGGGAACGGCTATTCTGGTCTACACAGTTCAGTCCCTGACCAAGGGCCGGCAAACCGCCGAATGAAACGGAGAGCGCAATGAGCACGCAAGTCGAAGCAAGTGCCGAGCACAACCGGCTCGAGCATTTCCCGATCACCTTCTATGCCACCACGATGGGGCTGGGAGGTTTCACCCTCGCGCTGCGCGCCGCGGCGAAACCGCTCGGGCTCGGGCCGGTGCCCTATCAGGTGATGTTCGTCGTCACCGCAGCCGCCTTCGTGCTCATTTCGCTCTTCTATCTTCTCAAGGCGCTCAAGCATCCCAAGGCGGTCTCGGGCGAATGGCATCACCCGGTGCGCCTGTCCTTCTTCCCGACCATCGCGATTTCGCTGCTGTTGCTGTCGATCATCGCGATGACGGTTTCGACGCCGCTTGCGCTTTCGCTGTGGCTGATCGGGACCACGCTGCAAGGCCTGATGACGTTGGCGGTGGTGACCAACTGGATCGGCACGCGCAGCTTCCAGCATGGCCAGCTCAACCCTGCCTGGTTCATCCCGGCGGTCGGCAATGTGATCGTGCCAGTCGCGGGCGCGCAGCTTGGTTTCACCGAGATCAGCTGGCTCTTCTTCTCGGCGGGGATGATCTTCTGGATGATCCTGCTGACGCTGGTCTTCAACCGTCTGGTCTTCCACGACCCGCTGCCCGGCAAGCTTCAGCCGACGCTGGTGATCATGATCGCCCCGCCCGCGGTGGCTTTCATCGCCTGGCTGCGCCTGACCGCCGAGCCGATCCTTCCCGGCGCGACCGAGGCGCTTGGCGTCGATCCCTTTGCCCATATCCTTCTGTCGCTGGCCTATGTCTTCGCCGCGCTGGTGGCGGTGCAGGTGCCGCGTATCCTGCGGCTGCCCTTCGCGATGAGCTTCTGGGCGCTGAGCTTCCCGCTGGCCGCCCTCACCATCGCGACTTTCCTGCATGCGGAATACGCCCATTCGGACGCGCATATGCGCATCGGGACGGCGTTCCTCGTGATGCTGGCGTTGCTCATCGCGGGTCTGGTGGTGCGCACGCTCATCGGGATCATGCGCGGCGAGATCTGTCAGCCCGAGTGATCGGGGTTTGCAGTCTCCGTCGGAAGGGGGTGGGCGCGAGCCTGCCCCTTTTCAATATGAAGCGCCGCGCGCTGAGCCTCAGTGCGCGCCCGGACCGGGCGCGAGGCGGTCCGGGCTAGGCATGTTGGGCCCGGTAGGGGTTCGTTGGGCGACCGCCGCATGTAATCTGCGAACGGGTCGGCTGACTTGCGGCGGTATCGCCTCTCTCATTTCGGTTTGCGGACCGGGAAACGCCGCCACGAGAGAGCCCGCGATGAAAACCGGATACGCGGGAGGCATGGCTGTCTCGAAGCCTTCTAACCTGTCGAACCGGTCTGGCCGAACCGGCCCTGATACCGCGTCCGACCATGAGAAAACGCGCGAGGTCTCCCGCGCGCGTTTCCCGGTCTCGGGAGGTTTGCCTCACTTCTGCTCGGTGAGCATCGTGTAGGGCTTGGGCGTGTCCTTCGTGCGCGGCGGCAAGATCGGGTGAACGACTTGCGGCTGCTCGCCGGTCAAGGCTTCGAGGAAGGCGGTGATGTCGTCGATCTGTGCGTCGTCGAGCTCGGAGCCGAGCTGCGAAGTCGCCATGATCGCCACCGCGTCGCGCAGTTCCCAAACCGTGCCGGAGTGGAAATAGGGGGCCGTCAGCGCGATGTTGCGCAGCGGGCCGGCGCGGAAGACATATTGGTCGTCGGCCGTCTCGGTGACCGCGAACCGGCCATGATCGCCCTCGGGCAGCACGTCCGCGCCGGGTTTCTCGACCACGCCGAACGGGTAGTAATCCTGCCCGCCGACATTGATCCCCTGGTGACAGGCCGCACAGCCCTCATCCATGAACAGGGCAAGGCCGCGCTTCTGCTGATCGCTTAGCGCCGCATCCTGTCCCATCAGGAACTTGTCGAAAGGAGAGTTCGGGGTGATCAGTGTGGCCTCGAAGGCTTCGATCGCTTTCGCGAAGTTGTCGAAGGTCACGGGGTCGTCCTCGCCGGGGAAAGAGGTCTGGAACGACGCGACATAGGCCGGCATCGATTTCAGCGTCGCGACGAGGTTATCGGGCGTGTTGTTCATCTCCACGCCGGCCTGCACCGGCCCCTTGGCCTGGGCTTCGAGATCGGGTGCGCGCCCGTCCCAGAACTGCGCCACGTTGAACACGGCGTTGAGCATGGTCGGCGCGTTGCGCGGGCCCTTCTGCCAGCCATGGCCGATCGAGGTCTCGAGACCGTCGACGCCGCCGATGCCGACATTGTGGCACGACTGGCACGAGAACAGCCCCGAGCGCGACATGCGCGGGTCGAAGAACAGCGCCTTGCCCAGATCGACGCGGTCACGCGAGATCACGTTATCCTCAAGCATGGGGGGCTGAAGCGGGATCGCTTCGAACATCTCTCTGGCCTGTTCACGAAGTGCCGCATCATCGGCGAGAGCGGGTGCCGCAAGCGCCGTCGAGGCGGCAAGAGCGGTAACCAGTATCCTTTTCATGGCTAAATTCCTCCGTAGCTCCTGAAAGGTGGAATTATTCTAATTTCACGAAATCGTGAGCAGCTTGATCCAGATCAAGAAACGAGGCGAGAATTCATTGCACAGCCCTGCGACATGCTGTCGCCCGGGCGCGCGTGGCTCGCTTGACCTCGCGGGGAAGGCGCGCGAAAGTCGCGCTCTCGACAGGGAGGGTGCGATGGCTCTGGAAGATGCGAAAACCCAAGTGGATCAGGCTTTTACGCGGGCCAATGCACGGGGGCTGAGTTTCGAGAATGCCTTCGGTGGCGCCACGAGTTTCCTGCGTCGGCGCTACAGCAAGGATCTTTCCGGCGTGCAGATCGCCGTGACCGGCATTCCGTTCGATCAGGCGGTGACGAACCGTCCGGGCACCCGTTTCGGGCCGCGCGCGCTGCGCGAGGCCAGTACGCTTCAGGCCTTCGATGCGCCCTATGGCTGGGGCTATGACCCTTTCTCCGAGTTGGCGATCACCGATTACGGCGACATGGCCTTCGATTACGCGAATGTCGCGGAGGTTCCGGGCCGGATCGAGGCGCATCTGGCGGGAATCGTCTCGGCGGGTGTGGTCCCGATCACGCTGGGGGGCGATCACTTCATCACCCTGCCTATCCTGCGCGCCATCGCGGCGCATCACGGAGAGATCGCGCTGATCCAGTTCGACGCGCATTCCGACACCTGGGCCGATGACGACATGGACCGGATCGACCACGGCACCTTCCTCTACAAGGCGATCAAGACCGGGGTGGTCGCGGCGCAAAACACCGTTTCGGTGGGCATTCGCACAGATAATCCCGATACGCTCGGGGTGACGATCCTCGACGCGCCCATGGTGCATCAGGAGGGGATCGAGGCCACGCTTTCGCGCATTCGCGCGGTCGTCGGAGACAAGCCCTGCTACGTCACCTTCGATATCGACTGTCTCGATCCGGCTTTCGCGCCGGGCACCGGAACCCCGGTCTGGGGTGGGCTGGCAAGCTGGCAGGCCGCAGCCTTGCTGCGCGGGCTCAAGGGGATCAACCTGATCGGTGGCGACGTGGTCGAGGTCTCGCCGCCCTATGACACGACAGGGGCCACGGCGATCGCGGGGGCGCATGTCGCGACCGAGCTGATCGCGCTTGCGGGCTGGAACATGCGCGGGGGGCAGGGGTGACGCGCATGGGGATCGTTCTGCTTGCGATCATTCTTGTGGTGATCGCCGCCGATGCCTGGGTGCGTCTCGCCCCGATCGATCCGGCGCGCTTCTCTGTCGAGGGGCTGGCCAAACCGACCGGGGATCACCCCGAAATCGGCGGTTTTCAGGCGGTGCGCGAGGTTGCGGAACCGCAAGCGCAGATGGCGGCGCTCGACAAGATCATTCGCGCTACCGCCCGCACCCGCCGCGTCGAGGGCAACCCGGAGGCGGGGCAGGCAGCCTATGTCACCCGCTCGGCATTCTGGGGGTTCCCGGATGTCACGACCCTCTGGGTTGATGGCAAGACGGTGCAGATTCGCGGCCATCTCGTTTTCGGGCGCTCCGATCTGGGAGTGAACAGGGCAAGGATCCTCGGCTGGCTCGACGAGGCGGGTCTCTAGGATGAAGGCCATCGCTGGCACGGGCAATCAGCCCGGGCCGCCCGACCCTCCCCCCGGGAGGGCGCATTGGCGATGACATCGCGCGCACGACCCATTCGCGGGCTTTCGAGATAAAGTGCCCAGCCACAATCGGGTCAAAACGCCCACCCGAGGCTCGGGCGCGGCCTCATCGCCAAACGCCCCCCAACGCGTTCCCTTGGCCACAGAGGACAACTCTCCCCGAGCCGCTCCCTTGCGAAGCCCCGGCCCCCGACCTATGTCACCTGCCAATGCCAGCCGGAGCCAGCATGCAAACCGCCTTCCGCTATTTTTCCTGGGCTTTCGCCGTCACGCTCGCGGGGCTCGTGGGCGCCTTCGCGCTCGGGCTCCACCATAGCGGCACGCTGGCCGGGGCTGCATCCTTTCTGCTGATCGCCGCGGTGCTGGCGGTGCTGGAGATCTCGCTGAGTTTCGACAACGCGATCGTCAACGCCAACAAGCTTCACCAGATGACGCCGAAATGGCAGCGCCGATTCCTCACCTGGGGCATCCTGATCGCGGTTTTCGGGATGCGTATCCTGTTTCCGCTGATGATCGTGGTGATCGCTGCCGGCATCGGACCGTGGCAGGCAATCCAACTCGCAGCCCAGCACCCGGCCGAATATGCGCGCATCATCGACGGCGCGCATCTGTCGATCGCGGGTTTCGGCGGGGCGTTCCTGATGATGGTGGCGCTGACCTATTTCGTCGACGAGGGCAAGGAGATTGACTGGATCCGCACGCTGGAATGCCGCCTGCGCGCCTGCGCCTCGATCCGCGGGCTGGAGATCGGCTTCGTGCTGCTGGTGATCATGCTCTTCACCTGGATCCTGCCCGAAGGGCGCGAGGGGGATTTCCTCTTTGCCTCCGTCGCGGGCCTGGTGACTTTCCTCGGCGTCGAGGTGCTGGGCCATGTGCTCGACCGGGCGAGCCTTTCGAACGAGACCGCCAAGGCCGGGATCGGGGCCTTCCTCTATCTCGAGGTGCTCGACGCGTCGTTCAGCTTCGACGGGGTGATCGGGGCCTTTGCGCTGACCCAGAACCTCTTCCTGATCGCGATCGGTCTGGGGATCGGCGCGATGTATGTCCGCTCGATGACGCTGATGCTCGTCGAGCGCAACACGCTCAGCGAGTTCCGCTATCTCGAACACGGCGCCTTCTGGTCGATCCTGATCCTTTCGGTGGTGATGTTCGCGCAGACCCTCGTGCATGTCCCCGAGCTGATCACCGGTCTGGTGGGGGCGGGGCTGATCGGGCTGGCGCTGATGTCGTCGATCCGTTTCAACAAGCGCGCGCGCCTCGCTCACGAGAGCTGAATTTTTCTTGACAGATGCGGCCCTGCGCGGCACATCGGCCCCACTTCGGTTCCGCCTCAGGCGGATGAAAAGGGAACCCGGTGCGCCGTGCGGCGAGGTCGCGCATCCATTCCGGGGCTGCCCCCGCAACTGTGAGCGGTGAGCGAAGGCTGACTGAGCCACTGGGAGATCCCGGGAAGGCCAGCCCGAGTTGAGACCCGCGAGCCAGGAGACCTGCCGAGGCGCTCATCCTTTCTGCCTGTGCGGGGCGCTCGGGCAAGGCGGATTTCCGTCAGTGGTGACACTCTTCACCGTCGGCGGAAAGGCTCTCTTTCCAAAGACTTGCTACAAGAAGTTCGCGTTGCCTTCGGGGCGCGACATGAGGGCTTTGGATATGAACCGCACCCGTTTGACGATGGGCCTGATGCTCACCACCGCGCTTGCCGCACCGGCGCTGGCGCAAGACGACCAACCCTATCAGCTCGACGAGATCGTGATCTATTACGGCGCCCTCGAGCCGCGATCGGCGGACAAGACCGCGCAGGCGGTGACGGTGCTGTCGAAAAAGGACATGGAGCGGTCGGGTGAGACCCGCATGTCCAACCTGATCGCGCAGACCCCGGGCGTGGGCATTCTCGCGCGCGGACCGATGGGCGCGCAGACCGGCTTCACGATCCGTGGCGTTTCGCAGAACTACGTGAAAGTGCTGGTCGACGGGATCGACGTGTCCGACCCTTCCGCGCCGCAGGTCGCAACCGATCTGGGCCGTTTGAATACTTTCAATTTTGACCGCGTTGAGATCATGCGCGGCACGCAATCCGCGCTTTACGGTGGCTCGGCCGTGGCGGGGGTTATCAACCTCGACACGCCGCGTCCGACCGAGGAGGGCGTGTCGCAAAGCGTGGCTCTGGAGCTCGGTTCCTACAAGACTGCGAATTTTGCCTATAACTTCGGCTGGAAGCAGGGCGACGATGAACTCTCGATCCAACTGTCGAAGATCTACACCGCCGGTTTCTCGGCAGCAGATGAAAAGGATGGGAATACCGAGAAAGACGGCTACAAGGCCGACCGGGTCAGCCTTCGCGCGCAGAAGCGTGTCTCCGACAATCTGCTGATCGGTTTTGCGGGTTTCGCGCAGAATGATCGTGGCGAGTACGACGAAACCGCCTTTGATCCGGTGACCTACGCATCCTACCCGGTCGATGGCACCCCCGATGAAGTAACCGATGCGAAAACGCGGGGCGCGCGCCTGTTCGCGCAGTTCGAGACTGGCCCGGTGTCGCAGGAAGTCGCGCTGAGCTATTTCAGGCTCGACCGGCATACGGCGGGGTCCACCGCCCTCTATGGGCCGACCTACTACGATTATGTCGGAAAGCGGCGCAAATTCGAATGGCTCGGCCATGCAGAGATCGGCAATGGTAAGGCGAGTTTCGGGTTCGACCGGACGCTGGAGAACTACACCAGCAACTCGACCTATGGGGGAAGTGATGCGTTCACGAGCGTCACCGGCATCTTCGCCGAATACGCTTTCGCTCCCGTCGAGGGCGTCAATGTGATCGCCTCGGCACGCCACGACCAGCTTTCGTCTTTCGGCGATCAGACGACGGGGCGTCTCGGGGTGACGTGGCGGGCGGCGCCTGACACGCTGCTGAAGGTCTCGCTCGGCAATGGCTATCGTGCGCCGTCCGGGTATGAACTCTATGGTCCCTACGGTGACGCGACGCTGCGCCCCGAAAAATCGATCAGCGGAGATTTCGGGATCGAGCAAAAGTTCGGGGCTCACACGCTGACGGCGACGCTGTTCCGGATCGATGTGAAGGACCTGATCGACTATGCCTACCCGGCCTATTACCAGACTTCTGGCACGGCTACGCGCCAGGGTGTCGAGCTGGGAATGAAGGGGCCGATCACGGTCAACATCGGTTACTCGCTCGGCTATACCTATCTCGACAAGAAGAACCCCTCGGGCTTGTCCTCGGGCTCGACCTGGAACTCGGCGTTCGGTCGCAATACGCTGACGGCGGGGATCGATGCGAAAGTGACCGATACGATCACGCTGGCTGCGGATATGCGCATCGTCACCGATCGACAGGACCAACCCGATTATGGTCTGCTGAACGCCCAGATGACCTACGATCTGGGTTCGGGCAAGGAGGCGTATCTGCGCATCGAGAACGTGACCGATACCGATTACCAGCTCTGGCCGGGCTACGGCACTTCGGGCCGTGCGGCCTATGTGGGGCTGCGTGCGCGGTTCTGATCTGAAAGGGGCGGCTCTGGCCGCCCTTTTTGCCGCCCTTGGGGCGGCGACGTCCGCTTGGGCTGAGGAACCCGCGCGCGTCGTTTCCATGAACCTTTGCACGGATCAGCTGGCGCTGGCGCTGGCCGATCCGGACCAGATCGTCTCGCTCAGCCATTTCGCGATCGATCCGACGATGTCTGTGTCTTGGAAACAGGCTGAAGACTATCCTCTAAACTACGGGCGTGCCGAGGAAATCTCGATCCTCCATCCCGATCTGGTGCTGGCCGATACCTGGTCGAACCCCGACACGATCCGAATGCTGCGCACCCTTGGCATTTCCGTCGAGCAGCTCCCGCCCGGCACCTCGTTGCCCGAGATCCGCGCGCGGATCGCGACGACGGGCGAATTGTTAGGGCATCCCGATCGCGCGGCGAAGATGTTGGCCGATTTCGATGCGCGACTGGCCGCGATCGAGAAACCCGAGCCGGGGTTGCGCGCGGCGATCATCGGGCCCTCGGGCTATGGTTACGGGCCGCGCACGCTCGAAGGTCAAATCCTCGAAATGGCGGGGTTTTCCAATGTCGTGAGCGGGCCGGGGCTGGACTGGGGCGGGCGTCTGCCGCTGGAGGATCTGGTGATGGACCGTCCCGATCTGGTGGTCGTCGGCGGCTCGATGAAAGGGCAAGGCACGAGCCGCGCGCAGGAGGTGCTCGCGCATCCGGTGCTGCGCGACCTGCCGGTCGTGCGGGGGTTGCGCGATGCGAGCTGGACCTGCGGTGCGCCTGCGATGTTGACTGCGGTGGCGGAGTTGGCCGCGCTCGGGCGACAGATCGAGAAAGATAAGATGACGCAATGAGTTATCGTGCAATCCTTATATGGCTATCCGTGGCCTGCGCGACGCTGTTTCTCGCCTCGCTGCTGATCGGCCCGTCGGGCATTTCGCCGCTGCAAGGGCTCTCGGCACTGATCTCCGGCGACGGGGCTGCGGGGCTGGTGATGCGCGAGCTGCGCCTGCCGCGTGCGCTTCTGGGACTGGGGGTCGGGGCGGCGCTCGGGTTGTCGGGCGCGGCAATGCAGGGCTTTCTGCGCAACCCGCTGGCCGAGCCGGGGTTGATCGGCACCTCCGCCGGGGCCGCGTTGGGGGCGGTGATCGCGATCCAGACGGGGCTTTACGCGGTCTTCGCTCTGGCGCTGCCGCTTGCCGCGCTGGCGGGAGCGGGTGTCGCGGTGGCGCTGATCCTGATCCTTGCCGGGCGCGAGGGGCGGGCGCTGGTGCTGATCCTCGCGGGTATCGCGGTCTCGGCGCTCGCGGCGGCGGCGACCGCGCTGGTGCTGAACCTCGCGCCCTCGCCCTATGCGGCGGCCGAGATCGTGTTCTGGATGATGGGATCGCTTGCTGATCGCTCGATGACCCATGTGGCGCTGGCGCTGCCCTTCCTGATCGTCGGCGCCGCGATCCTGCTGCGCGCGGGTGCGGGGCTTGATGCGCTGAGCCTGGGCGAGGATGCGGCGGCCTCGATGGGGATCTCATTGAAGAAGCTGCGGCTTCAGATCGTCTTCGGCACGGCGCTCGTGGTCGGCGCGGCGACGGCAGTGGCCGGAGCGATCGGTTTCGTCGGCCTCGTCGTGCCGCACCTGCTGCGCAAGCCCGTGGGGGCGCGCCCGTCGCGGCTGCTTCCCGCCTCTGCGCTTGGCGGGGCGGCGATGCTGACGCTCGCCGATATCGCGACGCGGTTGATCGCGCCCGAGCGTGATCTGAAACTGGGCGTGCTCACCGCGCTGGTGGGCGCACCGTTCTTCCTGTCGATGATCCGCAAGATGGGGCGCGAGGGATGATGCTGGAGCTCGACAACCTCTCCGTCTTGCGCGGCCAGTGCCCGGTAGTCGACAGCGTCTCGGCGCAGGTCGACGCGGGCGAGTTGATCGGTCTGATCGGGCCGAACGGAGCGGGCAAGACCTCTCTGATGCGCGGCGCGCTTGGGCTGATCGCCGCGAGAGGGCGAAGCTCTCTGGCCGGTCTCGACCCGATGGCACGGGCGCGATCCGCCGCCTGGCTGCCGCAGGCGCGTGAGATCGCCTGGGGGCTGTCGGTGGCCGAACTGGTGGCGCTGGGGCGGCTGCCGCATGGGCGCGATACGCAAGGGGCGGGTGCGGCTGCGGTCGAAGAGGCGCTGCGCCGCATGGGGCTCGAGACCTATCGCGACCGCACGGCCACGCATCTGTCGGGGGGCGAGCAGGCCCGGGTTCTGATCGCCCGCGCCCTCGCGCAGGAAAGCCCGCTGATCCTTGCCGACGAGCCGATCGCGGGGCTCGATCCGGCGGCGCAGATCGCGACGATGGAGGTCTTCGAGGCCCATGCGCGCGCGGGCGGGGCGGTCGTGACCTCCTTGCACGATCTGGGGCTGGCCGCGCGTCATTGCACGCGCCTTTGGGTGATGGATCGCGGGCGGCTTGTGGCGGATGGCAAACCGGAGGAGGTTCTGACCGAACAGCTTCTGGCCGAGGTCTTCCACATCCGCGCGCATTTCAGGATCACGCCGGAAGGCCCTGTTTTCCAACCGCTTTCCACGCTGGGGATCTGATGGCTTTCCCGCCCGAACGCATCGTCTGTCTGACCGAGGAGACGGTCGAGACCCTCTATCTGCTGGGTGAGGAGGCGCGCATCGTCGGTGTCTCGGGCTATGCGGTGCGCCCCAAACGCGTGCGCCTCGAAAAGCCGCGCGTCTCGGCTTTCATCTCCGCCGACCTGCCGAAGATCCTCGCGCTGGAGCCGGACCTCGTGCTGACCTTCTCGGACCTTCAGGCCGAGATCGTCGCGGGGCTGGTGCGCGAAGGGATCGCGGTACATGCGTTCAACCAGCGCTCGATCGCGGGGATCCTCGACATGATCCGCACGCTCGGAGCACTTGTGGGCTGTCCGGAGCGTGCCGACACCCTTTCCGCAGGTTACGAGGCCCGGCTCGCCGCGATCGCCGCGAAACCGCGCCCCTATCGCCCGCGCGTCTGGTTCGAGGAATGGGACGAGCCGCTGATCTCGGCCGTGGGCTGGGTGTCCGAACTGATCGAGATCGCGGGCGGGCAGGACGTGTTCGCGGAGCGGGCGAGAGAGGGCAAGGCGAAGGATCGCATCGTCACTCCCGAACAAGTGATTGCGGCGGCGCCCGAGGTCATCGTGGGCTCGTGGTGCGGCAAGAAATTCCGGCCCGAGAAAGTTTGCGCAAGACCCGGTTGGCAAGACGTGCCGGCTGTTGCGCGAAATCGCCTCCACGAGGTCAAATCGACCCTGATCCTGCAACCGGGCCCGGCAGCTCTGACCGACGGGCTCGACGCGCTCGAAGCCGCGCTCTGGTTCGATCGGGGGTTGCGGGCCTAACTCTCCCTCGACATAGAGACGTCGCGCGCTAGACTGGCCGCGCAGGAACAAACGATAACAACCCCGGGGAGGGGGCATGTTCACGCGTTTCATACGGTTTTCGCCACTCGCCCTGTCGGCTCTTCTGACACTCGGCGCGCTTTCCGGCCTGATCCTGACCGACTGGTTTTTGATCGCAGCCATCATCTTCGGGTTTTTGACGTTCGTCGGGATCTACGACCTGATCCAGACCAAGCACGCCATCACCCGCAACTATCCGATCCTCGGCCATCTGCGTTTCTTCTTCGAGGAGATCCGCCCCGAGATCCGGCAATATCTGATCGAGGGCGATGACGAGGAGGTGCCGTTCTCGCGCGCCACCCGCACCATCGTCTATCAGCGCGCCAAGGATATCGAGGACGCCAAGCCCTTCGGCACCCGCATTCGCGTGTCGGAATCGGGCTATCAGTGGATCACCCATTCGGTGAAGCCGCGCCATATCGAGGATAGCGATTTCCGCGTCGAGATCGGCGGGCCCGACTGCAAGCAGCCCTACAAGGCCTCGATCTACAATATCTCGGCGATGAGTTTCGGGGCGCTCTCGGCCAATGCGATCATGGCGCTCAACAAGGGCGCGAAGGCGGGGGGATTTGCCCATGACACCGGTGAGGGCGGCATCTCGCGCTACCATCGCGAAGGCGGGGGCGATCTGATCTACGAGGTCGGCTCGGGCTATTTCGGCTGTCGCAACCATGATGGCAGTTTCAACCCCGAGAAATTCGCGATGCGGGCGCAGGACGATCAGGTGAAGATGATCGAGGTGAAGCTGAGCCAGGGCGCCAAGCCCGGGCATGGAGGGATGCTCCCGGCGGCCAAGATCACGCCCGAGATCGCCGAGGCCCGCGACATTCCGATGGGGGTGGACTGCATCTCGCCCGCCTCGCATTCGGCTTTCTCGACTCCGCTAGAGATGATGGAATTCATCGGCCAGCTGCGCGAGCTGTCGGGCGGCAAGCCGGTGGGGTTCAAGCTCTGCGTCGGGCACCGGCGCGAGTTCATGTGCATCGTCAAGGCGATGCTGGAAACCGGGATCGTGCCCGATTTCATCGTCGTGGACGGCAAGGAGGGCGGCACCGGGGCGGCGCCTCTGGAATTCGCCAATCACATGGGCTTCCCGCTCGTCGAGGGCCTGAGCTTCGTGCACAACACGCTGCGCGGGGCGGGGCTGCGCGACAAGGTCAAGATCGGCGCCTCGGGCAAGCTGGTCACCGCCTTCCATCTCGCCAAGGTGCTCGCGATCGGGGCGGATTGGGCGAACTCGGCGCGTGGTTTCATGTTCGCGATCGGCTGCATTCAGGCGCAGTCGTGCCACACGAACAAATGTCCGACCGGCGTGACCACGCAGGATCCGGTGCGCCAGCGCGCGCTGGTGGTGCCCGACAAGGCGACCCGCGTGGCCAATTTCCACCGCAACACGATGAAGGCTCTGGCCGAGATGACGGGGGCGGCGGGCCTCACCCATCCCGGGCAGTTCCTGCCGCATCACCTGCTGGTGCGCGACCGCGAGCGCGACTTCAAGGTGGGCGACGAGATTTATCACTACATGCCGGAAGGGTTCCTGCTGCGCGAGGATGACGACCGCTTCGGCTATCTCAAGCGCTGGAAACGCGCGCGGGCGGAGGCGTTCGAGCCCTTCGACAGCGGCGTGTGAGCACGCCCGATGACGATTGAAAGAAGGCCGGGCAGTGTCCCGGCCTTTTGTTTTGGCGCCCTGAAACGGGTGCAAACGGCGCGTGCCGACGCCCTCGGTCTGATCTCCTCGCGTGCCGATCACGGAACTTTCAGCGCCTTCACGAAATCGTGCAGCCCTTGTGGGCGCGCGGCCTTCGCGCTGAACGGTATGTAAAATCACATTATTTTCCCGAGGGCCGAGCGTGACCGTGGTGCGGATATGGAACGCCTTGCAGGTGGAATCCGGGTGTCGATCCGAGAATGACGCTGCGCTGCGGCGTTCAATCGAGTTGAAAGCGCTATCGCAATTTGTATCATCACCTTTGAATATGTTTATCATCATCGGAGAAAGGGAGGCTGCCATGAGGGACACCCCCAAACCGTTCTGGTCTCCGCTGGCCGCCGGCACCGTGCTGGGCCTGGCTTTGCTGCTGACCTTCGTCATCACCGGGCACGGGCTCGGCGCTTCGGGATTCGTGACGCGATTCGCGGCGCAGGCGAATGACTGGGTAGCGCCGCAGGCGACCGCCGAGAATGCCTATTTCGGCCCCTTCATGAAAGCGGGCGCACCGCTTCTGAGCTGGATCACCTGGGAGGTGATCGGTGTGCTCATCGGTGCCTGGCTGGGCGCGAAAGGCGCGGGCCGGATCTCGGTCAAGGTCGAGCGTGGGCCGCGCGTCTCGAGCGGTAGCCGGATCGGCTACGCTCTGGTCGGCGGCGCATTGGTCGGCTTCGGCGCGCGTCTGGCGCGTGGCTGCACCTCGGGCGTGGGGCTTTCGGGCGGCGCGACGCTGGCCGTGGCCGGCTTCGTCTTCCTGATCGGTTTCTTCGCGGCGGGCTTCGCCGTGTCCTTCATGATGCGGAGGCTCTGGCAATGACCATTCCGTTCTACGATGGCGGCGTCGCCTCTGGTCTTCTGTCGGGCGTCCTCTTCGGCTACGCGCTCGAGGCCGCCGGTTTCGGCTCCCCGCGCAAGCTGACGGGGCAATTCACACTGCGCGACTTCTCGGTCTTCAAGGTGATGTTCACCGCTGTGCTGGTCTGTGCGATCGGTCTTTATGTCCTGCGCACGATGGGGTGGATGGGGCCGAACGCGGTCTTCATCCCGACGCTCTTCTTCTGGGCGATCCTCGCCGGTGGCGTGCTGATCGGCGCGGGCTTCGCGATGGGCGGCTATTGCCCGGGCACCTCGGTCGTGGGCGTCGCCTCGGGCCGCATCGACGCGGTGGTCTTCGCCATCGGCATGGTGATCGGCACCTCGGCCTTCGCCTGGGTCTACGAGCCGCTGATCGGCTTCTACATGGCGGGCAAGGGTCCGAACGCCCAGACGCTGCCGCAACTCTTCGGCCTGCCCGAATGGGTGATCCTTGCGGTGCTGGTCGTGTTCGCGGCCATCGGGTTCCGTCTCGGCTCGATGATGGAGCGTGCCCGTGGCGGCCCGTTCACCGCCGAAGAGGTCTGCGCACCCGATGATGAGGCTGACGAATTCGCCATGCGCTCGGGGGATACCTCGACCGCGCGCGGCTGACGCTTTGAAAATACGGACAAAGTTCAAGGGAGGAATATGTCCATGAAGACCAAGAAGCAACGCAAGAGCCTGCTGCGCGCAGCTCTGGTTCCGGTGACCGCCGTCGCGATGAGCGCCGCCGTGCCCGCCATGTCGAACGCACAGGCAAGCAATCCTTGCGCCCCGGCCGCAGTGGCGAACCCCTGCGCGCCCGCAGCGATGCCGGCCAACCCCTGCGCCCCGGCCGCAGCGGCGAACCCCTGTGCTCCGGGTGCGGCTCCGGCGGCGACCGCCGAGGCGGCGCCGATGGCCAAGGGCCCCTATGACACCACCGTCAAGGCCACCCAGGCGCCCTATGGCGACAAGATGCCCCCGATCGTCGACAATTACCTGCGTGCCACGCCTTATGTCGGCACCGGTGGCTTCATCGACCCGACCGGCATCCCGATGCTCAAGATGCTCGGATTCAAGACCGTCGTGAGCCTGCTGAAGCCCGACGAGGGCGCGCCGAACGAGGGTGAACTGGTCCAGAAGGCCGGGATGAATTACATCCAGATCTCCGTGCCGACCAAGGCGCCGACGAACGAGCAGGTCGCCGAATTCGCGAAGATCGTCGAAGATCCGGCCAACTACCCGATCCTGCTGCATTGCGAGAGCTCGAACCGGGTTGGCGCGATGTGGGCGCTCTACCGCGCCTCGAAGGGCGTGCCCGCCGAGATCGCCGTCGAGGAAGGCCGCCAGATCGGTCTGAAGACCTCGCGTGAGCCGGCCGTGCGCGAAATGCTCGGGATGCCGCCGCTCTGAGAACGGCCGCTCTAGAACGATTGTCGCGATGACAAGGACGGGGTCAGCCGCTAGGCTGGCCCTGTTCGCATGAGAAGAGAGGCCCGATGACGAAGATGGACCCCGCGCCGCACCGCCCGGCACCGACCCTGCGCATTCCGACCCCCGCGATCGAGCGCCTGCCGCGCGCGCGCCTTGAAGAGATGCATGACGCCGCCGAGACCGTACTCGAATGCGAAACCGTGCTCGCCAAGTCGGGCATGAGCGTGGTCTCGGAAGTGTTGCGCGGGCAGGGCGATTTCCTGACCTGGGAACGCTACCCGCGCGGGGATGTCTTCGATACCGAGACCCATTGCCACTATTTCTACCATGCCCATGACGCGCGCGAGATGGCGCAGGGTGAAAACGGGCATTTCCATCTCTTCATGCGCCCCGAGGGGATCATTCCGGGGCTGGAGCCCTGGGATCTGCCCGGCGCGCGCATTCCCGAGGATGGCGCGTCGCGCTTCGTCCATATCGGCGCGATCAGTGTCGATGCGCAGGGGC
Source organism: Thioclava sp. L04-15 (assembly GCF_002020275.1). Taxonomy (NCBI): domain Bacteria; kingdom Pseudomonadati; phylum Pseudomonadota; class Alphaproteobacteria; order Rhodobacterales; family Paracoccaceae; genus Thioclava; species Thioclava sp. L04-15. The sequence goes on from NZ_MPZW01000011.1 coordinate 71,703, forward strand.
GCGCCTTGCGCATCTTCACCACCAACCGCTGGGTGACGGATGAATGCTTCTACCGCGCCGAGGACGTGATCCGGCTGCTCGATCATTTCGCGATCGAGCTGGCGCATCCGAACTGGGCGGTGAACCTCTGGCTGAGCGGGATGGTCACGCTGTACCGCCCGCAGGTCGAGGCGCTTCTGCGCGCGCGCGATGCGCAGATCGAGGCTTGGCTGGCCGAGCATCCGGGCTCGGACGTGCTCGAGGATCGCGGGCTTCAGAACATCACCGAATGGCCCGTCGATCACGTCGCCCAGATCGGGATGCTCGAGGATCAGCTCGACCTCTGAGCCGATCAGCCGGGTTCGGGCGCGCAATCGGCAACGCTCAGGATCTCGGGGCCGCGGTCGCGCGCGTTCCAGCGCACCTCCCAGGCACGGCAGGGGCCGGACTTGTTCTTGATCTGGCGCCAGCGCAGCCGTGGCGCATCCACCCCCTCGCGCAGATCGCGCTCGAAGACCGGCATTGCCTGCCAGCGCGTCTCGGCCGCGTTCGAGCCGCCCTGCGGTGTGATCAGGCACAGCCCCGTCGCCCCGCCTTGCTTGGCCGCGAGTTGCAGTCGTCGCCCCTCGGTGAGGCTGATCGCCTTCGGCGTCTCGCCGATCACCAGCGGGGCCGAGCCGTCGCGCAACGCCTCTTCCATCACCGCGAGCGTGTCGGTCTGATCCTTTCCCCGCGCGATCAGAAGCCGCGCCGGATCGAAGAAGCTCACCAGTCCGCGCGGATTGAGCCCGTCGCGCCGATAGCGTTCGCTCACCCAGATCACCGGACCGCTCGTGGTGGCGGCCACCGCGCAGGCAAAGCTTGTGGCGCCAAGGCCGCAGACCTCATGGGTGCGGCCCGGGCGCAGGGGAAGGGGCAGGGAAGTGCTCATGAAGACAATCTAGCGTGAACATAAGGGGAACGAAATCCCTTTCCGGTCGCCCTGGAGGGCTGTCGTGCCTGAGCGTTTTTCTCAAAGGGCGCAGATCACCAAAATGCCACGATTCTGCCCATTTCGCGAAAGCTGAGGTTGGTAACGGTTTGGTGAGCAATCCGAGTCAATAAAGGCCCGAAGGAACGGGCAAGGGCGATCAATGGTATTTCTTCCGGCAAGACATGGAAACGAGTTGCGCGCCGTGGTGACGCGCGCGCCGCTCCATGCGCATTTTCTTCCCGGAACGGGCAAGACGCTCGTGGTTTCCTTTGCCGGTGTCGGGAATTCGCGCAGCGCCCCGCAACCGCCCGAGTTTCGCGCCATCGCAAGCCAGGGGGGCGAAAACCCGGTTCTCTTCATCGCCGATACCGCGCGCAGCTGGCTCAACGCGCCCGGCCTGATCGAGGCGGTCGCCCTCACGATCGAACGCGCGCAGGCCGAGACCGGCGCGGAGCGCCTCGTGGGGATCGGCAATTCGATGGGCGGGTTCATGGCGCTCGAGATGACGCGGCATCTGCCCTTCGACACCGTCTGCGCGATCTCGCCCCAGGTCTCGGTCCATCCCGATCATGTCCCCGAAGAGCATCGCTGGCGTTTCCTGCGCAACCGCATCGGCGGCTACCGGGTGCCGACGCTTGGCGCGCATATGCCGCGCGCGCCTCGGATCTTCGCGCTTCATGCCGATCATCCTGACGAGATGATCCATGCCCGGCGCTTCCCGATCGCACCGAATATCGCGCATTTCCTGCTGCCCGGTTACCATCACGGCATGGCGCGCCAACTCAAATCCGAGGGCCATCTGCGCGCTCTGGTGAGCCATGCGATCCGTGGGCAGAAGCGCAAATTCGCGCTGCGGGTGAAATCCGCGGGCGGGCGCTTCATCCAGCGTGAGGACCGCAATCTTCCCTCTGCCACGGCAGCGTGATCCGATCGGCCATTGCATTTGCGGTGCCGAACCTCTATCTGCTGTCTCGCTAAGTTTGCTTCCGACACGCACTGTCTCCCTTACCGGCTTCAGTTTGCTTTCAAGAACTGACACGGCCGGGCTGACGCATTCCGCGGGCAGCACTTTATCTAAGGAGACTCACGATGGCCGAAGGCACCGTGAAATGGTTCAACAGCACCAAGGGTTACGGCTTCATTGCCCCGAATGATGGCGGCAAGGACATCTTCCTGCACATCTCGGCGGTTGAGCGCGCCGGCATCCAGCGCCTCGACGATGGTCAGAAAGTGACCTACGAACTGGAAACCGGCCGTGACGGTCGCCAGTCCGCGAGCAACCTCGAGCTCGCCTGAGCCTGAGCGAAAGTTCGAGAACGGCCCGCGCATCGCGCGGGTCGTTTGCGTTTGGGGCTCACCACACGTCGGGGTCGATCCCCTGTTCCGCCAGCGCCGAGAACTTGTCTTGCAAGAAACGCTGGAAGGGCTGGTCGCGATAGGCGCCGCTAGCGACATATTCCAGCCCCGACAGATGGTGGAAGGGTTTGAAATAGCCCGGCATCCGGAAGGCCTCGGCCGCGCGCAGATCGGTTGCGCCCGCGTTCTGAGCCGGGATCAGAACCTGCGTCGGCGTGAAGTTCACGAACCATTTCTGTGCCAGCGCACGCTCCTCCAGCGCCTCGCCGTCGAAATCGGTAACCTCCCGCGCGCCCCAGAGATCGAGCTGCAAGACCACGAAGCTGGCCTCGATCAGATCCGTGATCTCGGAGCGCTTGAAGTTCACCAGATGCATCTCGCGGCAATAGGGGCAGCCGCGCTGCTCGAAGAGCACCAGCAGCCCCTTTCCCTGATCCGCGGCCTCGCTCAGATCCTCTCCGAGGTCGAGGAAACTGTCGTGAAAGAAGCTCTGCTGGTAAAGCCCGCCATCGCCCATCACGGCCTCCGCCCGCGCCGGTCGGGCAGCACCTCCCAACACCCCGCTTGCGGCCATCGCACCGCCCGTCAGGGCCAACATCTCGCGCCTATTCATCGCGTCGTCCTCCCTTGTGATGGCGGGAAGTATAGCACAAGGGGGCGGGGATCGGCGATGTTGGGGTGGATTGAGCGTTCCGGTAACGCATGCCCGGTGTGGCGACATGCTCCCGTTGCTGAGGAGAAGGTCTGCTTCAGGATTGTGACGCGGCTAATGATTACTGATCCGTTGTTCCTCAACTCTCGCATGCCACGTCTCAATCAGAAACAGGGCCATGGACCCAGCAAGGTTAACCGTCAAAGCGGCATGACGCGGCTTGAATGGAACTCGCGAGCGCCCCCCAGCATGAGCATCACCACCTTTGTTGCGCAAAGAACCAATACTCTGTACGACGCTCTGGCAGTTTCCCAAAATCATTTTGAACACCTCTTCCTGGTGTTGCGATGGTGCGAGCTTCAAGATTTTTGCCGTTTCAGAATAGAGTTTCGGCACATTCCATTTTGCTTCCCACTCTGCGCCGCTGTCCTCGATGATGTGTTTGCAGACCTCTTCAAGTAACGTACTTGCGGCGGTGACAGCGCCGTCCGGGTCTGTTGTTCGTCTTTCCAAAGCCTTCGCCCAAAAAGCTTGGACAGCAGGAGCATCATAGACATCAAGGCCGTCTGTGATCGTGGCGTCTGCTGCACCGCCACCTGCCTCTAGGAAGGTTAATAGAGGTATGAAGGCGTTGATCTGATCCCCGGAAACTGGACCGTTTGAAGCTGGAGTTTTCCGCTACGCTTCCTTGGCTGGAAGAGGAGTGGAA
>NZ_MPZW01000012.1:0-64553 GCF_002020275.1 Thioclava sp. L04-15
TTCCACTCCTCTTCCAGCCAAGGAAGCGTAGCGGAAAACTCCAGCTTCAAACGGTCCAGTTTCCGGGGATCAGATCACGATCGACATCCGGCGCGTCCCGTTCCTCGACGACCAACGCGCCCGACAACCCGCGCGCGACCTGCTCCATCGAGTTCGTATGCGCGTGATACCAATAGGTGCCCGCATCCGGCACGAGGAAGTCGTAATCGAAGCTCGCGCCGGGCGGCACGGCGTCCTGCGTCAGCCCCGCCACGCCATCCATCGCGTTGTCGATGCGGATGCCGTGCCAATGCACCGTACTGGGCACGTCGAGCTGATTGACGAAACGCCGCTGCAGGCGCGTGTCTTGCGCAAGGCGCAGCTCCGGCCCCGGCAGAGTGCCGTCATAGGACCAGACCTCGGTTTGCGGGTAACCTTCGGGGGCGATCTGCGCCATCGCGCGCTGCGCGGTGAGCGGGATCGGCACGGTCTCGGCAAAGCCCGCGCGGGCCGTAAGCGCGCTCGCGCCCATCCCGGCAAGAACGGCGCGGCGGGTCGGTTGGAAGCTCTGCATCTCAGTTGATCCCGTTGGCGCGCTGCAATTCGCGCACGTAAGCCACGATATTGGCAACGTCAGAGCGCGTGAGACCTTCCTGCGGCGGCATGTTCCCGAATGTCCAGTGATGGGCGCGCACGCCCGCCTGAACGGCGGCGAGGAAGGCCATGTCGCCATGATGCGACGGCTCGTAGATCTTGTGAACGAGGGGCGGGCCGAACCCCATCTTGCCGGTGGCATTCGCGCCGTGACAGGTTGCACAGGTCGCGTCGAAGGCGCGCTTGCCCATCTGTGCCTGTGCCGAAAGCGCACCCGGCAGGGAGATCGAGACGAGTGGATCGCCCTGGGCAGGCGTTGCGGCCTCGGCGGTGTCCAGGGTGTCAGGACGCATCGCGAGCCATCCGCCCGCAGCGAGCGCCGCGACGACGGCGGCGGAAAGAATATAGCGTTTCATTATCGTATCCAGTTTGATCATGCGCCCGGCTCGCGGGTGCGACAGACGGGCCCCGACGCCACTTGGGCGGGGCCTGCGACGGTGCGATCAATCAGATACGGGGTGGTGGCAGATCGAGCTGCGGCTCGTGCGCCAATGGCGCGGGCGTATTCGCGGGCCGAAGCGATAGCGAGAGGTCGGCACGGCTCAGGGAGAATTCCGGCGCGTGATCGAGCGTGGCCGAGACCATCATCTGCGCATGGGGACAGGACTGGTCATGCATCGGGCCTGCATCGTGATGGCTGTCGGGGCAGGCCGCGCAATCGCTCATCACATCCGCATCCATCGCGCGGGCATGGGCCATCGCGGCAGCGGGCGCGCTCAGCTGCGAAAGTCCGATCAGCAGGACCAGCCCGGTCATGAAGATATGCAGCGCCTTGCGCATGGCTCTCCCGTTTTTCGCTCTCTTCTATCTGGTGGGTGCGCGCGCGGCTGTCAATTCCCGCGCAGCCCCATCAGGTCGTCGAGGATCGCGCAATCGGGATCATCATCGCCATGACATTGCGCGATCAGCCCTTCGAGCTGGGTCTCGAGCGCGGTCAGCGACGCGATCTTCTCGCGCACGGCTTCGAGGTTTTGCTGCGCCAGCGCCCGCACGTCGCGGCTCGCCCGCCCCTCATCGGCGCTGAGGGCAAGCAGGCGGCGGCATTCCTCGAGCGAGAAGCCGAGGTGCCGCGCCTGCGCCAGAAGCCGCAATTGCTCCACGCAGGTATCGGAGAAATCGCGATAGCCGTTCGCGCGCCGATCCGGCGTGACGAGGCCGATCTCCTCGTAATAGCGAATGGTCTTGACTGGCAGCCCGGTCTGCGTCGCGGCGGTTCCGATATTCATCTGCGCTTGCCTCCCGTGCGCAAGATAAACCCTCCAGCCACGGGAGGCAAAAGTCACGCTTGCGTGAGCGTCGCGGGAACAGCCCGGCGTGGAGTCAGGTTAAAGAAAATATCGGCCCAACGCTTGACCCTCCAGCGGCTGGAGGCCCTATCTGATCGGGCGACGTTACCGAAAGGATGACCGGATGACATCGCACCACGCCCATGGCACGGCCCGTAACGCGGCCCATGACGCCCCCGACACGATCACGCGCGACCCGGTCTGCGGGATGACCGTGGACCCGAATGCCGACAAGCCCAGCCATGACCATGACGGGCATCGTTACCACTTCTGCTCGCAAGGTTGTCACGACAAGTTCGTGGCCAAGCCTGACGCCTCCATCAAGGCGACCGATCCGGTTTGCGGCATGTCGGTCGAGCGCGCCACGGCGAAGCATATGGCCAAGCTCGATGGCGAGCGGTTCTATTTCTGCTCCGCCGGGTGCCAGCACAAGTTCGAAGCGCGGCCCGAGGATTATCTGGGCGTCCGTCCTGTGGCGAAGCCGATGCCCGAGGGCACGCAATATACCTGCCCGATGCACCCCGAGATCATCGAAGACAAGCCCGGTGATTGCCCCAAATGCGGCATGGCGCTGGAGCCGATGAGCCCCACGGCCGATGCGGGTCCGAACCCCGAGCTGGTCGATTTCCGGCGCAGGCTGAAGATCATGGGGCCGCTCGCGGCGGCGGTCTTCGTGCTCGAGATGGGCGCGCATATCGGGCTGCCCTTCGCCGAGTGGGTCGGGCCGAAAACCTTCCTCTGGCTGCAATTCGCGCTGGCGACGCCGGTGCTGTGGTTCGCGCGGCCCTTCTTCGTGCGGGGGTGGAAATCGGTGGTCAACGTCTCGCCCAACATGTGGACGCTGATCGCGCTCGGCACGCTTGCGGCTTACCTGTTCTCGCTCGCGGGTCTGCTGGTGCCGGGCGTCTTCCCGGCCGAGATGCTGAACGCGCACGGCCTGCCGCCGGTCTATTTCGAGGCTTCGGCCGTGATCCTCGTGCTGGTGCTGGTCGGCCAGATCATGGAGTTGACGGCGCGCGAGAGAACCGGCGATGCGATCCGCGCGCTGATGGATCTCGCGCCGAAGACCGCGCGCCGGGTGGGCGAGACCGGCGACGAGGATGTGCCGCTCGATCAGGTGCAGACCGGCGACAAGCTGCGCGTGCGCCCGGGCGAGACCGTGCCGGTGGATGGCGTGGTGTCTGAGGGTTCTTCGGCCATCGACGAGAGCATGATCACCGGCGAGCCTGTCCCGGTCGAGAAGGTCCAAGGCGACACGGTCACCGGTGGCACGCTGAACAAGCAGGGCAGTTTCGTGATGGAGGCGCAGGCGGTGGGCGCGGAAACCACCCTGTCGCGCATCGTCGAGATGGTCGGCAAGGCACAGCGCTCGCGCGCGCCGATCCAGGGGCTGGCAGACCGGGTGTCGCTTTACTTCGTGCCTGCCGTGGTGATCTGCGCGCTGCTCGCCTTCCTCGCATGGCTGGCCTTCGGGCCGCCGCCGGCGCTGGGCTATGCGACGGTCGCCGCGGTCTCCGTCCTGATCATCGCCTGTCCCTGCGCCTTGGGCCTCGCCACGCCGATGTCGGTGATGGTCGGTACCGGACGGGGCGCGAGCGCGGGGGTGCTGATCCGCGACGCCGAGGCGCTGGAGCGGTTCGCAAAGGTCGACACGCTGATCGTCGACAAGACCGGCACGCTGACCGAGGGCAAGCCCGCGCTGACCGATGTGATCGCGGACGGGGCCTCGGAGGAAGAGGTCAAATCGCTCGCCGCCGCGCTGGAGCGCGGCTCGGAGCACCCGCTGGCCGAGGCCATCGTGCAAGGCGCGGAGGATGCGCCGAAGCGCGACGTGGATGGCTTCGAGGCGGTGACCGGCAAAGGCGTCACGGGGCGCGTGGACGGCGTGCAGGTGGCGCTTGGGAATGCCGCGCTCATGGCGCAGATCGGTGCGGATGTCGCGCGTCAGTCCGAGACGGTCGAGCGCCTGCAATCGGACGGCAAAACGGCGATGTATCTCGCCCGCGACGGTGCGGTGATCGGCGTGATCGCGGTGGCCGACCGGATCAAGGAAACGACGCAAGAGGCGATCCGCGCGCTTCATGCCGAGGGGTTGCGCATCGTCATGGCCACCGGCGACAGCGAGGGCACCGCGCGGGCCGTGGCGCGCGAGCTGGGCATCGACGAGGTCCATGCCGGGGTCTCGCCCGAGGACAAGGCCGCACTGGTCGAAACGCTGCGCAAGGGCGGCGCCTCGGTCGCGATGGCAGGCGACGGGGTGAACGACGCCCCCGCGCTGGCCGCCGCCGATGTCGGGATCGCCATGGGCACCGGCGCCGATGTGGCGGTGGAAAGCGCGGGGCTAACGCTGGTCAAGGGCGACCTGACCGGGATCGTGCGCGCCCGTCGCCTGGCCGAAGGGGTGATGCGCAACATCCGTCAGAACCTGTTCTTCGCCTTCGCCTACAACACGGCAGGCGTGCCGATCGCGGCGGGCGTGCTTTACCCCGTCTTCGGCGTGCTGCTCTCGCCGGTGATCGCGGCGCTTGCGATGAGTTTTTCCTCGGTCTCGGTGATCGGAAACGCCTTGCGGTTGCGGAGGCTGAAGCTGTGACGCGCGCTCGTCGAGATGTTAGGCTGAACCAAAAGCCTGGAGATCACATGAAACGCCATCTTGCTATCGCCGCGCTGATTGCGGCCCCGGTTCTCGCCCCCGCCATCTCCCATGCGCAGACCATGGACGGTCACGACATGATGTCGGGCGATCATGCGACGATGCATGGCACGGATATGGCGGGCCACGAGGCGATGATGAGCGACACCCAACCCGGAGGCGCCGGGGATGCCATCACCGAACCGGGCCAGTCCGCCTTCGCGGCGATACAGGAGATCGTGGCGCATCTGCTCGCCGATCCCGAGACGGCCTGGGGACGCGTCGATATCGAGGCCCTGCGCCAGCATCTGATCGACATGGACAACGTCACCCTGCACGCACGGGTCGCCGAGCGCGACAGTCCCGGCGGCGCGCGCTTCGAGGCAACCTCCGACGATCCAGCGGTCACTGCCTCGATCCGTGCAATGGTGCGCGCCCATGTCGCGACGATGAACGGGGTCGAAGGCTGGACCATGAGCGCCGAGGAAATCCCCGGCGGCAGCGCCCTGACCGTGACCGGGGCGGATGCGCAGAAGATCCGCGCGCTCGGGTTCATCGGTGTGCTGACGGTCGGCGCGCATCATCAGTCGCACCATCTGGCGATTGCGACGGGCGACGCGATGCACGGTCATTGAGGCCTTGAGGAGCGCCGATGAATTGCCGCGTCGGGTCGGCGTGAGGGCAGACCTGATTGTTCAGATGCCGAACTTTCCGGGATCACGCGCGCTTTCACAAACTCGACATTTGGATGGGAAACAGCGTTTTAGAGCGCCTCGCGCCTGAGGCGAGCCGAAATGGCTCGCGCAATCCCCGTCTTTTGTAGATTGGCGCCCTTGGTGCGACGTTTGAAAATGGGGAGCGAGCGCGAGAACGGCGGGGCGCGCACACTCCCGCGCCAGGCAGACATATTGCCGCTTCGCCAAGGGGAGGCGTTCGAGAAATCGGTCGGGCCGAATGCCGACCGGGCCGATCATCGGCTGCGCGTCTCTCAATCGCCGAGCTGATCTGCGTATTTGCACCGTGATTGCGATGTGCGTGGGCTGGTCGGCCTTGCGGTCGATTACGAGCCTGAATGGCGTGGGCGAGCGATGAGCGCATTGCGCGCCTCTTGCGAGGTCACACCAGAGCGTGACGCAATTGGTTCGCTCGGTTCCGGGACTGTAGATCGGGGTGCAACCTGCCGATGCGGTCCGGCTGCCTTGCCGCTTCACGAAGGCCTTGCCTTATCGGAGGTGCTCGATAGAACCGCTTGAGGGGTGAAAGCGGGTCACCGATAGCCGCGATGGCGCGACAGCGCGGACCGCATTTTGGTCAAGATCGCGCGCGATAGCCTATCGAAAATTCGGGACAAGCTGAGAGACGCGATGGGACAGGCGAGGGCGCAGGGACGCCACCGCGTAGAGCACCATCGCGGCGCACAAAGTCCCGAGCGATCCCGAAACGCTGTAGATGAGTATCGCAAGCCATATCGGGGCGCCCGCGAGTATTGCTGCCAATGTCACAGAAAAACCGACCACCATACCGATAGTAATATATGCGATGACCATGCGAGCCTCTTCCGAGCGAACAGGGACTCAACCCTGAGTGGTAGCCTTGCGCGCAATTGTGTCGAAAATGAGGCATGGAAGTTTTTTGCGAGATCTTGGTTGAGTAACAGTTGAAATGGATTGCGATGGTCTTTGACCTGCGCGTCTCGTCCTCCATTCGAAGGACTGCGATGAGCGGCGCCGACCGAACGCTGCCCTCGCGCGCGATCGCAACTGTCTGCTTTGGCATGACGCTCGGATTCGCGGCACGGCACGGCCCGGAGCCGGCGGGCCGCACCCGGGGATGAAACGTCTTCGCGGCGAATGCTTGGGAAAGGTTGTCGTGGCGGTTTGAAAGCCGCTCGGTCGCGCAGCGTTCCTGCAACAGCGCAGGGGACGACGTGCAAGTAATTGACAGAAATCAATGAAGCTCGGCGCGGGGCGCGTCAGATCGCCTCTACAAACCGCGCGAACGAAACTTCTGAAGAAAAGCACCGTGGCAAACGCTTGGGCGTGTCGCCGCTAAAGATTGAGTGAAGATCTTTTTTTGAACGTTGAGTTCGTTTTGTCGATCAATTTTGGGGCATAGGGGGACACAATGCCTACGACACTTCTTGCAAACCTGAAACGAACCGTCGCGCCTGCCACATTGGTGCTGTGCATGGGGCAGGCGGCCTGGGCCGGAACATTCGACGATGCTCCTGTCATCAGCGTCACCGGTGACGGCTATATCTTTGCCGATCCCGCGGAAGGGGTTGAGCCCCCCGGTCTCAAGGCGGTCACGGGCGAGGTGAATGCCGATTTTCCGAACACCTCAAATCCCAGTGGCATTACCAACTGCCTGATGGCCAACACGCCGGATTTCATTTGCACCGCCCCTTCGGGCTCGGGCAAGCGGGTCAAGACGCGGCTCACCGGACCGACCCCGTTGGAGATCCTGCTCTCGACGCAGGCAAGCAACGGCATCACGGAATACTACACCTACGGCAAGACCTCGAACCTCACGGGAGCCCGTATCCTGGGATTCGAGGTGGCACTCGGGACGGGGACGGGGGACAGTTTCACGGCGTTTGACCCGAACGATCCGTCGACCGCGGCGCTCTTTGACGCCGATTACAATCCGAAGTTCAACCTCCCCGATGGCCTCTTCGGCGATGGGGGGCAGGAAGGCGCGGGTGTCGGTTTCTTCGACAGCAGCTCGGCCGAGATGACGATCACGAATTCGCTCATCACGCTAGATGCGACCAACCTGTCGAATTCCGTTCTTGGAACCTATTTCGGCAATTCGCTGATCGACGACAGCATGCTGCCCCAGGCTTTCTTCTGGGACGCGACGGGCACGCCGGTCGCCTCGGATGAAGACCTGCTCGTGGCCTGGTACAACGTGAGCACGGATCAATGGCAGTATGGGAACCTGGGCGTCAGCGGCGACCAGTATCTGACCGACAAGCTTCAGGCGCTGGCCGACACGCTTGGCGTTTCGGTGGCCGATCTCGGCTATACCTCGGGCGGTGACACGGTGCCTGCCGATATCGTCGCGGCGATGCAGGCCAACGGTCTCTTCGCGGAAGACGTGATCGAGGACCTGCGGAACCTGAACCTGAACTACATGATCGATCTGGGAGATGTGGCGGGCAACAGCGTGACCATGCGCCTCACGCCCATCTTCGCCCCGATCGTTGCGGAAACCCTGACGCCCTATCAGTTCACGACGGCCGGTCGCCTCGATTCCGCGGCCAACATTCCCTATCTCGATATCGGGAATGCGGGCACCTACCAGACCGCGATCGCCGATATCCTGGCGGTCGAGGATCCGGTGGCGCAAAACGAGTTGCTTGAAACCACGGGCTTCAGTTTCCTGCCCGCGTTCAAGGCTGTCGGCTTCGAGTTCGGGCAAAGCATCACGAACGGGATCGGCAAGCCGGTGGCACAATCGCAGAATGGATCGGTCACGATCTCCACGATGGGCGGGCCCACGACCTGGAAGATTGGGGACAATACCTATGCCTTCGTCTCCACCGGCGCGCAGCAAGCCAGCTATGATCGCACGGTCAATGCGATCGGGTATGACGTCAACTCCTACTACCTCATGCTCGGTGCAGAAAAGCATGTCGGCTCTCTCTTCTCGGTCGGCCTCTTCGGTGGCTATGCGAGCGGGACCTCTGACGCGAACCAGGATCGCGGAAGCATCGACGGCTCCGGCGGCTTCATCGGCGGCTTCGCGCGCGCGGCCTTCGGGACGGGTGGGGCCGCACAGTTCGTGCTGGGCTATCAGGACCTCTCCTACGACATGAAGCGCAACATCATGGGCGAGACCGCCAAGGCGAGCACGAGCGGCCATCAGGTCTTCGCCGCGCTCGATGCGGAATACATGTTCGGGAAGAACCGGTTCCGCTTCGGGCCGACGGGGTCGCTCGAAATGTACCACCTGTCGGTTGACGGTTTCGACGAAACCGGAGCCGGCGCCTGGAATCTGTCTGTCGGGGATCAATCCGGGAATGTGGTTGTCGCCTCCGCCGGGATGCGCGGCGAATACGCGCTTTCCTCCGGCCCGCAGGCACCGACCCTGTCCGGAACGATCAAATACAACAAGGTCAGCGGAGACGACGAACTGGTGCAGGTGGCTTTCGTCGGCCTGCCGTCCAGCGCAAGTCCGGCCGATGGTTTCGACATGAACTGGGTGAGCGCCGATCTCGGGATCGACGTGCCGCTCGGGCAGACCGGGAAATTCGTTTCCAGTCTTCATGCCGGGATCTCGGGTTCGTTCTCGAGCGACTACGAAAACCACGCGGTGCAGTTCTCGTTCAACGCGAAGTTCTGAGCCAACGCACGAAACCGAATGGCACTACGGCGTTTTTCAGCGCCGTGGTGCATCGCTATAGCTCACCCCGGATCCGCGCCATCCGCCGTGAGGGAAGACCGGACCTCACGATCTCGCGCGAGTGGCCGCCGAAAAGCAAATGGCAAAAGCGAAATCCAGCGGTCACGTCTCTGCCCGCACGAGATGGTTTTCACGGCTAGTCTCGAAAGGATCGCTGTTCCCGCCGGTAGTGTCGTGGCTTCGGCGCCCTTCAGTGACGGTGATTCTTGTCGCAACATGACTGAATTTTGCTTTTGATCCGGGATTTGTGCTCAAAATTTGTGCAAAATTCCGTGATGGACTGTCGTTGAGCGCATGAGCCGGAAGGATGGCAAGTTTTATTCTTGTCGACCGCCACCCCGCGCTGCAATTCTTCCAGCACATCGGAACGACCCGAATGGCAATCACGCCTCGCTTTGACACCGCGCATCTGCGGCCCGTCAGCGAGGCGTTTTGCGTTTTGGGCCCGAAATGTCTGCCGGAGTGAAAATGAAAAAACGGATCGAACTTGGCCTGCTCTACTCTCGCTCGGGGAGTTATTCGTTGATCTCCGAGGCGTGCCGGACAGGGGCGCTGAGTGCGATTGCCGAGATCAACGCCATCGCGGACTTTCCCTTGAGCCTGATCCCCGTCGAGCGCGATCCGCAGGGCAATATCGACGCCTATGGCCCGCTTTGCGAGGAAATCCTGCGCGACAGCAGTGCCCGTCACGTGATCGGCTGTGTGACCTCGTGGAGCCGCAAGGAGGTCATTCCGACGCTCGAGAAGGCGGGTGGGACGCTCTGGTATGCCGTGCCCTATGAGGGGTTCGAGGCTTCCGATCACATCGTCTACACCCATGCCTGCCCGAACCAGCACCTGCTGCCGCTGCTGGGCTGGGCCTTCGCGCGGCTCGGGCGCCGGGGCTTCCTGACCGGGTCGAACTATATCTGGGGCTGGGAGATGAACCGGCTTGCACGCGATGTGATCTCGACGGCGGGAGGGGAGGTTCTGGGCGAACGCTATCTGCCGCTCGGCTCGCTCGAGATCGACCGGATGATCGACGAGATCCGCGCCACGCGCCCCGATTTCGTGCTCAACAACCTGATCGGTCCGTCGCAATACGCCTTCCTCGAAGCCTATCACCGCCTCGGTCAGGAAGACCCGCATTTCCGCCCCGAGACCTGCCCGATCCTGTCGTGCAATCTCACCGAATGCGAAGTGCCGGCGATCCATCCGGCGGCGGCCGAGGGGCTGGTCGCGGCGGGGCCCTATTTCCGGGGGGCTACGGGCTGGCCCGACGCCGCGAACCGGAATTTCGGCTCCTCGCACGAGGCGGCCGCCTGGTCCTCGGTCTATCGTCTGGCCCGATTGCTTTCTGGCCATGAAGGCGCACCCGAGCAAAGCCTCGCGCAGCTTCTGGCCGAGGCGCCCGCAGGCAGCGAGGGCATCGATCTTGCGACCCACCACACCGCTCTGCCCGTGCTGATCGCGCAGGTCGAGAACGGCGCCTTCAAGGTTCGCGAGAGCTTCGCGCCGGTGGCGGGCGATCCTTATCTCGCGCATGGCCGCGAAGCGGTCGCACCCGGGGCACCGCGTCTGAAGGTGGTGTCATGAAGCGCAAGATCCGCATCCCGAACCTCGGCGGCGCACACGCCTATATTCTGCATCGCCCGCACCCGACCTTGCAGGCGCTTGACCGGCAATTGCGCGCGATCGGCCTGACGGTCGTTCATTGCTGGCCCGAACTGCCTGCCGAGGCGCTCTCGGGCGATTTCATCTTCTTCGATGCCGATCAGGGCTATGACGAGCAATTTCCCTGGAAACCGGGTCAGAGCCCGATGCCGATGATCGCGCTGATCGGCTCGGAAGCGCCGGGGCGGATCGAATGGTCACTCGAGGCGGGGGCGCATGCGCAGCTTCTCAAGCCGGTGGGCGATGGCGGGGTCTACTCGGCGCTGCTGATCGCACGGCTCGCGTTCGAGGCGCGCCAGTCGCTCTCGGCCGAGATCGCGGATCTCCGCCGCAGGCTCGATGAACGCCAGACGGTCGTGCGCGCCGTCACGCTTCTTGCCGCGCGCGGCAAGACCGAAGCCGAAGCCTATGACCAGCTGCGTCAGATGGCGATGGCCTGGCGCGTCAGTTTCGAGGATGCCGCGCGCCGTATCGTCGCCAACCACGAAGAGCAGGGGGGCTCCGATGACCGACGCGACCTTGGCTGAGGGGCCGACCCGCCCGCAAAGCGCGTTGCGCCGTCTGCTGCGGCGCAAGCTCGCAATCCTCGGAATGGCGATCATCGCGATCGTGACGCTCGGCGCGATTTTCGCACCCTGGATCGCGCCCTTCGCTCCGCAGGAACAGATGTTCGACGGGCTGACGCTGGAAGGCGCGCCGATGCCGCCGGGAGAGAAGTTCTGGCTGGGCACCGACCTGCTCGGGCGCGACCTGTTCTCGCGCATCCTTTATGGCGCGCGGACCTCGCTGATCATCGGGGTCGTGGCGAACGGGCTGGCGCTGATCATCGGCACGCTGATCGGAGTCACGGCGGGTTATTTCCGCGGCTGGATCGGCGCGGTGCTGATGCGCTTCACCGATCTGATGATGGCGTTTCCGGCGCTCTTGCTGGCGATCTGCCTTGCCGCGATCTTCACGCCTTCGCTGTGGATCGTCGCGATGGTGATCGCGCTGGTGAACTGGGTGCAGACGGCGCGGGTGGTCTATACCGAGACCTCGGCGCTGGCCGAGCGGGAATTCGTCGCCGCCGAGAAGACGCTGGGGGCAGGGACCGCGCGCATCCTGTTCCGCCATATCCTGCCGCATCTGGTGCCGATGATCATCGTCTGGGGCACGCTGGGGATCTCGACGACGGTGCTGCTGGAGGCCACGCTGTCCTATCTTGGCGTGGGCGTGCAGCCCCCGACGCCCAGCTGGGGCAACATCATCTTCGAGAACCAGACCTATTTCCAGGCGGCCCCGTGGCTCGTCTTCATCCCGGGCGCCGCGATCCTGGCTCTGGCGCTGTCCTTCAACCTCGTGGGCGACGCGCTGCGCGACGTGCTCGACCCGACGCAGAGAGGGCGTGAGTGATGCTGGCCTATCTGATTCGACGCCTGATCCAGGCCGCCCTGATCCTGCTGGGCGTGTCCTTCATCACCTTCTTCCTGCTGTTCGTGCTGCCCGCCGACCCGGTGCGCCAGATCGCGGGCCGATCCGCGACGCCCGAGACGGTGGCCAATATCCGGCACCAGCTTGGCCTCGATCAGCCCTTCGTGGCGCAATACTGGCGCTACCTGACGGGGCTCTTCCAGGGCGACATGGGCCGCAGCTACCTGCAGAAGACGGAAGTGGCCACGCTGATCACCGCGCGTCTGCCCGCGACGCTTTTGCTGATGCTGGGCGCGATCGCGGCCGAGCTGGTCATGGGGCTGACGCTCGGGATCGTGGCTGCGATCCGGCGCGGGGGCGCGCTCGATCAGTCGCTGATGATCACCTCTTTCGTCGCGGTCTCGGCGCCGCAATTCGTGGTCGGCCTGCTGCTGCTCTATGTCTTCGCGGTCAAGCTGAGCTGGTTCCCGATCGGCGGCTACGGCAGCTTCTCGAACCTTGTCCTGCCCGCGCTCACGCTCGGGATCATGGGCTCGGGCTGGTATAGCCGGATGATGCGCTCCTCGATGATCGACGTGCTGCGCTCGGACTATATCCGCACCGCGCGCGCCAAGGGGCTGCGCCGCGCCCGCGTGCTGGCGCTGCACGCGATGCCCAACGCCATCCTGCCGATCATCGCGATGATCGGGATCGATATCGGCATCTTCATGTCGGGCATCGTCGTGGTGGAAAGCGTCTTCGGCTGGCCGGGCATCGGGCAACTGGCGTGGCAGGCGATCCAGCGCGTCGACATCCCGATCATCATGGGCGTCACGCTGGTCTCGGCCTGCGCGATCGTTCTGGGCAACCTGCTCGCCGATCTGATCACCCCCTTCATCGACCCGCGCATCAAGCTGCGCTGATCGCAACCAGATACCCTGGGCCAACCGGGGAGCAAACGAAAAGAAAAATTCAACAGACGGAGAGAAAACTCAAAATGAGCCTGATGAAAAACATCCTTGCCACCAGCGCGCTGTCGCTCTCGCTTGGCCTTGCGAGCCTCGCCTCGGCCCAGGACTACCAGCCCGACCCGAACGCCAAGTCCGGTGGCAATATCATCGTCACCTACAAGGACGATGTGGCCACCCTCGACCCGGCAATCGGCTATGACTGGCAGAACTGGTCGATGATCAAATCGGTCTTCGACGGGCTGATGGATTACGTCCCCGGCACCACCGAACTGCGCCCCGGCCTCGCCGAGAGCTACGAGATTTCCGAGGATGGCACGACCTTCACCTTCAAGCTGCGCGAGGGCGTGAAGTTCCACAACGGCCGCGCGATGACCGCCGAGGACGTGAAATACTCGCTCGACCGCGTGACCACCCCGGCCACCCAGTCGCCCGGCGCGGGCTTCTTCGGCTCGATCAAGGGCTATGACGCGATGGCGGATGGCTCGGCCACGAGCCTCGAAGGCGTTACCGTCGTCGATCCCTATACCGTCAAGATCGAACTCTCGCGCCCCGACGCGACCTTCCTGCACGTGATGGCGCTGAACTTTGCCTCGGTCGTGCCGAAGGAAGCGGTGGACGAATTCGGCGCCGATTTCGGCAAGCATCCCGTGGGCACCGGCGCGTTCAAGCTTGCCGACTGGACAATCGGGCAGAAGCTCGTCTTTGAAAAGAACGCCGATTACTGGCGTCCGGGCGTTCCGTACCTCGACAGCATCACCTTTGAGGTCGGCCAGGAACCGATCGTGGCGCTCCTGCGTCTGCAGAAGGGTGAGGTGGACGTGCCCGGCGACGGCATTCCGCCCGCGAAGTTCAACGAGGTGATGGGCAATCCCGACGAGGCCAAGCAGGTCGTCGTGGGTGGCCAGCTGCATACCGGTTACATCACGCTCAACGTCGAGATGGCGCCTTTCGACAAGGTCGAGGTGCGTCAGGCGATCAACATGGCGATCAACAAGGATCGCATCGTGCAAATGATCAACGGCCGCGCGACCCCCGCGACCCAGCCGCTGCCGCCCTCGATGCCGGGCTACACCAAGGATTACGCGGGCTACCCCTTCGACCCCGCGAAGGCCAAGGAGATGCTTGCCGAGGCCGGTCTGCCTGACGGGTTCGAGACCGAGCTTTACGTGATGAACACCGATCCCAACCCGCGCATCGCGCAGGCGATCCAGCAGGATCTGGCGGCGATCGGCGTGAAGGCCGATATCAAGGCGCTGGCGCAGGCCAACGTGATCGAGGCGGGCGGCACGCCGAAGACCGCGCCGATGATCTGGTCGGGCGGCATGGCCTGGATCGCGGATTTCCCCGATCCGTCGAACTTCTACGGCCCGATCCTGGGCTGCGCCGGTGCGGTCGAGGGCGGCTGGAACTGGTCGTGGTATTGCAACAAGGATCTCGACGCGATGGCCACCGAGGCGGACTCGATCACCGATCCGGCCAAGCAGGACGAGCGCCTGCAGAAATGGTCGGACGTCTACATGAAGGTCATGGAAGACGCGCCCTGGGTCCCGGTGTTCAACGAGAACCGCTACACGATGAAGTCGACCCGCATGGGCGGCGCCGATGCGCTCTATGTCGATCCGGTTTCGATCCCGGTGAACTACGATTACGTCTACGTGACGGAGTAAACGCGCATGTGCAAAGCCTGTGATTACACGATCCACGGCGCACAGCACCATTTCGGCTGGGACAACTCGCTTGTCCCGGCCGAGACGGTCGCTCCCGGATCGACCATCGAGTTCCATTGCCACGACAGCTCGGCCGGACAGCTCGGGCCGTCCTCGACGGTGGAAGATGTGAAGACGCTCGATTTCGGCAAGATTAACCCGGTTTCCGGGCCGATCTATGTCGAAGGCGCCAAGCCCGGCGATGTGCTGAAAGTCACCATCGACAGCTTCGCCCCGCGCGAGCAGGAGGGCTCGGCCTGGGGCTGGACCGCGAATATCCCCGGCTTCGGTCTGCTGGCGGATCAGTTTGAAGATCCGGCGCTGAACATCTGGAAATACGATGCCGCCGCGCCCGACAAGGCGCTCTGGGGCTCCGAGGGCAAGGTCGCGCTCAAGCCCTTCTGCGGCACGATCGGCGTAGCCCCTGCCGAGGCGGGTCTGCATTCCATCGTCCCGCCGCGCCGCGTCGGCGGCAATCTCGATATCCGCGATCTGGCGGCGGGCACCACGCTCTACCTTCCGGTCGAGGTCGAGGGCGCGTTGTTCTCCGTAGGCGACACCCATGCCGCGCAGGGCGATGGCGAGGTTTGCGGCACCGCGATCGAGAGCCCGATGAACTGCGTGCTCAGCTTCGATCTGATCAAGAACGAGACGCTGAAATTCCCGCGCTTCACCACGCCGGGGCCGGTCACGCGCCATCTCGATACGGCGGGCTACGAGGTCACCACGGGCATCGGCCCGGATCTGATGTCGGGCGCGCGCGATGCGGTTTCCGGCATGATCGACCTGCTGTGCAAGACGCGCGGCATGTCGGCGGTCGATGCCTATATGCTGGTCTCGACCTGCGGCGATCTGCGGATCTCCGAGATCGTGGACATGCCGAACTGGGTCGTCAGCTTCTATTTCCCGAGAAACGTGTTCGAATGATCGAAGTGAAAGAAATAAACGCCGGGGCCGATATGGCCCCGGAGGCGTCCCAGCCGGTGCTGTCGGTCGACGGGCTCACGATCTCGGTGCGCTCGGAAGGGCGCGAACGACCGCTGGTGCGCGACCTCAGCTTCACGCTCGCGCGCGGGGAAACCATCGCGATCGCGGGCGAGAGCGGGTCGGGCAAGTCGCTGACCTCTCTGGCGATCATGGGGCTGTTGCCGCCGCCCGCGCTGCGCGTCAGCGCCGGGGCGATCCGGTTCCACGACGAAGATCTCACGCGCCTGCCCGAGAGCCGGATGCGCGCCATTCGCGGCAATCGCATCGCAATGATCTTTCAGGAGCCCATGACCTCGCTCAACCCGGTTCTGACCATCGGCCTGCAACTGGCCGAGGCGATCCGCGCCCATGAGCCGGTCTCAAAACGCGAGGCCCGCGCCCGCGCGCTCGAGGCGCTGCGCCGCGTGCGGATCTCCGAACCCGAACGACGGATGGGCCAGTATCCTCACGAGCTTTCGGGCGGGATGCGTCAGCGCGTGATGATCGCGATGGCGCTCGCGCTGCGCCCCGACGTGCTCATCGCGGATGAGCCCACGACCGCGCTTGACGTGACGGTGCAGCGCGAGGTGCTCGACCTGCTGCGCGATCTGCAAGCGGAGATGGGCACCGCGATCATCCTGATCACCCATGACATGGGCGTCGTGGCCGAGATGGCCGAGCGGGTGATCGTGATGAAACAGGGGCAGGCCGTCGAGACGGGCAAGGTTGCGCAAATTTTCACTGCCCCGCGCGAGGCTTACACGCAGGATTTGCTGGCAGCGGTACCGCGCATGGGCGACGGCAGCGGCGCGCCCGTGGCCGATCCACAGGCAAAACCGGTCGCGAAGCTGCGTGACGTGCAGGTGCGGTTCGACATTCGTGGCGGGATCCTCTCGCAGGTGACGCACCGGGTCCACGCGGTCGAGGGCGTCAGTTTCGACATCATGGAGGGCGAGACCTTCTCGCTCGTCGGCGAAAGCGGCTGCGGGAAGTCCACGATCGCGAAGGCGCTCACGGGGCTCGTGCCCCATCAGGGCCGGATCGAGGTCGCGGGCCATACGATGGGCGGCTTGAGCGGCGCGAAGATGAAAGAGATGCGGCGCGACGTGCAGATCGTGTTCCAGGACCCGATGGCCGCGCTCGACCCGCGGATGCGGGTGGGTGATCTCGTGGCCGAGCCTTTGGTCATTCACGGCATCGGCACGCCCGAGGAGCAGCGCGAGAAGGTCGCGGGCCTCTTCGAGCGGGTGGGTCTCACCCGCGATCAGCTCGACCGCTATCCGCACGAGTTCTCGGGCGGTCAGCGTCAGCGGATCTGCATCGCGCGTGCGCTGGCGCTGCAACCCAAGCTGATCGTCGCGGATGAAAGTGTCTCGGCGCTTGACGTATCGGTTCAGGCGCGGGTGCTGGAACTGCTCGACGCCCTGAAACGCGAGTTTGGCATCGCTTACCTGTTCATCAGCCACGACATGGCCGTGGTCGAGAATATCTCGGACCGGATCGCGGTGATGTATATGGGCCAGATCGTCGAGATGGGGACGCGGGCGCAGATTTTCGGCGCGCCGCAGCATCCCTATACCAAGCGCCTGATGGCAGCCGTACCGATCCCCGATCCCGACAGGGTTCGCGCCCCTACGCCACGCCTGTCCGGCGAGGTGCCAAGCCCGGTCTACAAGCTCGGAGAGCAACCGCAACGTCTGGCCTTGCGCAACATCGGGAACGGTCATCTCGTGGCGGATCCCAATGTCGAGGCGACGGCTCCTGGCAGCATCGCCCATTGAAGCGGCGGTCTGATCGCGGCGAACGGAAAGGGCGTTCCGGCCCCACGCTGCGCCCCGAGCTTTCCACCTGAAGGTGGCCCGACGCTCAGTCCTCGGCGGCCTGCCGCGTGGCACTGTAGAGCACCTGACCGCGCGGCAGTATCACCGCGTGGCGCGCCACCTGCCATCCGGTGCAGCGGGCGAGATGTTCCACGTCGTCGGCCAGCAGATGATAGGGCGGTCGGATGTCATGGGTGACCACCCCGTCGGGCTGGCGATAGGGGCGCGCGGCCTGCACGGCGTCGGGGGCAAGGAACACGGTGAAGAGAAACTGCTCCAGCCGCTCGAACTGGCGCAGGTTGGTGAGCGCGCGGCGCAGGTAAGCCATCGGCAGATGCGGGAAGACCGCGAAGGCGATCGCATGGGTGATGGTCTGCGGGATGCCCGGAAACTCGAAACGGGGATCCTCGATCAGCTGGGCGGGATCGAGCCTTTCCGGCGCGGCCAGTTCTTCGCGATGGCCCGCGAGCATGATCGCACGCGAGGCGTCGGTGGCCCAATAGTGACCGGGCTCGAGATAGGGCACCGCCTTGCAGCCCAGCCGCAGCGATCCGGCCCCGATATCGAGAAGGTAATGATGTGGCTGCAATCCGGCGGCGCGCAGCACCTCCATCTGGATGCGCCCGGTCTCGTCCCAACGTCCGCCCACCACGGCGCGATGACGCCCCGCGGCAATGGCCGCATCGTAGAAACCGGCCGCTTCGTAAGGGTTGTGGGACATCGTGCGGCGCTTTCGGGCAAGGACCAGATGGCGTCCAATGCGCGCCTTGCGCTCTTGCGTCAAGGCTGATCACGCGTCGGGTCAAGTCGCAAGCAGCCTTCCATGACCCGCCACCGCGATCCGTGCGCCCGACAGGTTCGCCATGTGCCAGCCGAGCACCTGGTTCGAACTGAGCACCGGCATTCCCAGCTCGGCCTCGAGCGGGGCGATGATGTCGAGCGTGCGCAGGTTGGTGCAGGACAGGAAGACCCCGTCGATCCTGTTGCGACGGGCGAGGGTGCGCGCGGCCTCGGCAATCGAGGCGGGCGCGATCCGGGCCACGCGGGCCTCCACCTCTTCTCCGAAGGAGAGCGTGTCGGGGACGCTCAGCCCCGCGGCCTCGAACGCCTGCCGGATCGGCCCCGCGACCGGGGCGATATAGGGTGAGACGATCCCCACACGCTCCAGCCCCAACGCGCGGCAGGCCGCCAGCGCGGCGCTGAGCGGATCGGTCACGGCGCGGCTTTGCACTGCACCCGAGACAAGCTCCGCCACACGCGCGGCTCCGATCAGCGTCGTGCCGGAGGTGCAGGCATAGCCCACCGCATCGAACCGGGCGGCCGGGGGCAGTAGCGCGGCCGCCGCAGGTAGCGTGGCCTTCATCTGAGCGAGGGTGTCGGGGGTCAGCTCGGCCCCTGAAGGCACGCGGCTGACATTGATCCGCGCCGCTTCGGGCGGAAAGAGACGGCGGAAATCCTGTTCGATCGTCTCATCGACCTGAAGCACCACAAGACCGAGCCGGGGCAGGGCCTCTTCGAACAACTCATAGGGAAAGGCGCTCATCCGACGATCTCCGGCAATTCTGCGGGCGCGCGGGGCGACAGAAGCTCGACCCCGTCCTCGCGCAGCACGATGTTTTCCTCATGCACGAGGATATGCCCGTCGCGCGTCTCGCAGCCCGGCTCCAGCGTAAGCACCATGCCCGCGCGCAGCGGCGTCGTGTCGAGAGGCGTGAAGGAGGGCCATTCGGTCAGAGTGATCCCGAGCCCGTGGCCGAGCCTGCCGCCCGAAGGCGTCGCTCCATGGCGGCGCAGCGCGGCGCAGAGCATCGCATGGACGTCGCAGGCCCGGTGGCCCGGGCGCAGGGTGGCGATCACCTCTTCGGTCGCCTGCCAGAGCGCGTCATTGGCGCGCCGGGCGCAATCCGAGGCGGGACCGATCGCCCAGTTGCGGTCGAAATCGCAGAAATAGCCCTCGCGCACCGCGCCGGTGTCGAGCATCAGCACATCGCCGGGGCGCAAGGGCTCTGGGCCGGCGGGCGAGATCACATCGCCATAACCATCGCACCCGGCTCCGCCCGCGACATAGCTCACCCAATCCGCGCCCTCGTCGAGCAGTGCGATCTGGAAATCGCGGAACACGGCGTCGAGCTTCCGCCCCGCTCGGGCAAATTCCGGCACCCGATCGAACGCGCGCGCAGCGATTTCGCAGCTCGTGCGGATCTTCGCGATCTCGGCTTCGGACTTGATCTCGCGCACCCGCTGCACGCAGGCGGTGGCGTCCACGAGGGCGCGCGGGGCGAGGCGGGTGCGCAGGGCCTCGAAATCGGCCAAGGGCATGCGCAGATGCGTCTCCAATCCCATCGGCAGACCAATCCGTCCGCTTTCGGGCACCAGATCCGCCAGCGTCCCGGCCAGCAGGCTCACCCCGTCATCACGCGGATCGGGGGCGTCCCATGTGCGGATCTGCGGGATCCAGCAGCGCCCCATCAGCTCGGCCCCGATCGCTGGGATCACCGCCACGGGCTCGCCCGATTGCGGCACAACGACGAACCACGGACGGGCGGGGCTCTCCCAGAAACGGGTGAGAAACCCGGCCGTGTAGAAAATATCGGCGGGCGCGCTCAGCAATAGCGCGTCGAGTCCGCCCGCAGCCATCCCCGCTTGCAGCCGCGTGACGCGGTCGCGATATTCCTGCGCGGGAAAGATCAGGGATTTCTCGGTCATGCCGTCGCGCCTTTCGCTGTCACCCCGCGAACCCTAGCGCGGATCACGCGACTGTGTGTGCGCTTTTCGACCTCTTCGGTAGAGAGACTGCCTCCAAAGGCTTGCCATTGCCCGTTTACGCGCCACGATAGCGCATCGCGATAGCGGGCCGTGCCCGCGACCGTCGGGCTCATGGAAAGGAGAGCGCGTGAAAAATCCACACGCATCGGACAAAAGGTCATTGCCCGCAGGGATCTGGGCGCTCGGCTTCGTCTCGCTTTTCATGGATGTCTCCTCCGAGATGATCCACGCGCTTTTGCCGGTCTATCTGACGGTGGGGCTTGGCGCCTCGACATTGGCGGTCGGCGTGATCGAGGGGATCGCCGAGGCGACTGCCGCGATCACCAAGGTCTTCTCCGGCGCGCTGTCCGACAGGATCGGGCAGCGCAAGCTGCTCGCGGCGCTGGGCTACGGGCTTGCCGCCGTGACGAAACCGATCTTTCCGCTCGCGCCCAGCTTCGGCTGGCTGGTCGCGGCGCGCTTCATCGACCGCGTCGGCAAGGGTATTCGCGGCGCGCCGCGCGACGCGCTGGTGGCCGATCTCGCGCCCGAGGGGCTGCGCGGCGCGGCCTTCGGGCTGCGCCAGTCGCTCGACACGGTTGGCGCCTTCGTGGGCCCGCTCGCCGCGATTTTGCTGATGTGGCTGTTCTCCGACAATTTCCGCGCGGTGTTCTGGGTTGCGGTGATCCCGGCCTTCCTCTCGCTGGGGCTGATCCTGTTTGCGGTGAAAGAGCCCGCGCGCCCCGAGGGGCTCCGCCGGGTGCGCAACCCGCTCGCGCCTTCCGAGCTGAAACTCCTGGGCGGGGTCTACTGGTGGGTCGTGGTGGTGGCGACGCTTTTCACGCTGGCACGTTTCAGCGAGGCCTTCCTGATCCTGCGTGCTGAGGGCGAAGGCGTGCCGATCATGCTGGTGCCGCTGATCTTCGTGGGGATGAATTTCGTCTATTCGCTCACCGCTTATCCGGTCGGGGTGCTCTCAGACAGCATCGGCCGGGTCTGGCTTCTGATCGTGGGTCTTTGTCTGTTGATCGCGGCCGATGTCGTGCTGGCACTCTCGAGCGGGATCACGAACCTTGCGGTTGGCGTGCTGCTCTGGGGTGTGCATATGGGGTTCACGCAGGGGCTGCTCTCGACGCTGGTGGCCGAGGCGGTCCCGGCCGAGCTGCGCGGCACCGCTTTCGGGATGTTCAACCTCGTTACCGGGATCGCGCTTCTGGTGGCAAGCGTGGTCGCGGGCGCGCTCTGGGAGGTGTGGGGCCCGCAATGGACCTTCCTTGCCGGAGCGGGGTTCGCGGGGATGGCGCTTCTGAGTTTGCTGCCGCTGCGCCATCGCCTCGACGGAAAGGCCGCAGCCAAGGCGCCGGCCAGGTAATCCGGGTTTTCAGCCATTCGCTGGGAACATACCTTCTATTCAAGACTAAGTTGTTCCGCCTCAATGCGTTCGTGCTGCGACGGAGCTCTGATTGTCACACGTATCAATCCAGAGCATCGTTCAAGATGCGGCGATGGCGCGACGAGTGAAGGACGACCCAGATGGCGGATCGAAGCAGCGAAGAGATCGAACGGATGCTCGCAGGGGCCAAGCACCGCAAGAGGGGCTGGCTCTGGGCGGTCGCAGTGGTCGCGGTGCTCGGCGCGGCGGGGGCCTGGTTCTGGCTCGCGCGTTCCCAGCAATCGGGGGGCGTGACCTACGTGACCGAGGCCGTCACGCGCGGTGACCTGACGGTGACTGTGACCGCAACCGGCACGGTCGAGCCGACGACCGAGGTCGAGGTTTCTTCCGAGCTTTCCGGCACGCTCGCGAGCATCGAGGTCGATTACAACGATGCGGTCGAGGTGGGGCAGGTTCTCGCCCGTCTCGACGACACGAAATTCAATGCGCAGGTCGCGAATGCCGAGGCCGCTCTGGCCGCGGCGAAGGCAGAGCTTTTGCAGGCCGAAGCCACGCAGCGCGAGGCAACCGAGCTTTACGACGCGCAGGCCGAGCTTGAGCGGCGTGGGGTGGTGAACCACAGCGATTTCGTGGGCTACGTTGCCACGCGTGACCGGGCGGTGGCCGCGGTTCAGGCGGCGCAGGCCTCGCTCACCCTGGCCGAAGCCAATCTCGCGATGGAAAAGGACGATCTGGAAAAGACGGTGATCCGTTCCCCGATCAAGGGCGTGGTGCTGGATCGCGACGTTTCGGCCGGGCAGATCGTGGCGGCGTCGCTCTCTGCCCCGACGCTTTTCACGTTGGCCGAGGATCTGAGCAAGATGCAGCTTCTGGTCGATATCGACGAGGCCGATATCGGGCAGGTCGAGGTCGGCAACCGGGCCAGCTTCACCGTCGACGCCTATCCCGGAGAGATCTTTCCCGCGACGATCACTCAGGTGCGCTATGCGCCAGAAACCACCGATGACGTGGTCACCTACAAAGGCGTTCTTGCCGTGGATAACGGCGAGATGATGCTGCGTCCCGGCATGACCGCCACCGCGACGATCACCGTCGATGAAGAAACCGGCGCGCTTCTGGTGCCCAATGCGGCCTTGCGCTACGCGCCGCCGCAGGTGGTCGAGGATACGGGCAATGGCGCGGGCGGACTGATCGGGCTGATCATGCCGTCCCGGCCCGGATCGGACAGCGCGACCGCGACGGGCAAATCCGTCTGGGTGCTGCGCGACGGGACCCCGGTCGAAGTGGCGGTCACGCCCGGAGCGTCCAACGGCAAACTCACGATCATCACCGAGGGGGATCTGGCCGAGGGCGATCAGGTGATCACCGACCAGCGGGACGGCGCGCAATGAGCCCGCCTCTGATCGAGCTGGAAGGCATCACGCGAACCTATGGCTCGGGTGAGGCGCTGGTGCGCGCGCTCGACGGGGTGGATCTGACCGTGGAGAAAGGAGAGTTCGTCGCGATCATGGGGCCCTCGGGGTCGGGCAAGTCGACGGCGATGAACATCATCGGCTGTCTCGACCGTCCGAGTGGCGGGCATTACCGCTTCAACGGGGTCGAGGTGGCGACGCTCGATCAGGACCAGCGCGCGCTTTTGCGCCGCAACTACCTCGGTTTCGTCTTTCAGGGCTACAACCTGCTGCCGCGCACAACCGCGATCGAGAATGTCGAACTGCCGCTGATCTACAAGGGCCAGCGCAAGGCCGAGCGGCTGGTGCGGGCGCGTGAGGCGCTGCAGCGCGTCGGGCTCGAAGGGCGCGAGCATCATACGCCCTCGCAGCTCTCGGGCGGTCAGCAACAGCGGGTGGCGATCGCGCGGGCGCTCGCGGGAGAGCCGATGGTGATGCTCGCCGACGAGCCCACGGGCAACCTCGACACGAAACGCAGCGTCGAGATCATGGAACTTATGCAGAAGCTCAATCGCGAGGCGGGGCTGACCATCGTCATGGTGACCCACGAGGAAGACATGGCCGCCTATGCCTCGCGGCTGGTCGTCTTCACCGATGGCAAGGTCGTGCGTGACGAGTTGATGCAGGAAAGGGCGTCGTGATGCTTTGGGAAACGGTTCGCCTTGCACTCACCGCGATCACCCGCAATGCGCTGCGCTCCTTCCTGACGGTGCTCGGCGTGGTGATCGGCGTCGCGGCGGTGATCGCGATGGTGACGGTGGGGCAGGGCTCGTCCGAGCAGGTTTCGGCCAATGTGGAATCGCTCGGCACAAGCGTTCTGGTGCTGCGTCCCGGTGCGCAGATGATGGGGCCGGGGGCGCGCGACAACGCCCCGTCCTTCAAGCTCGCGGATGTCGAGGCGCTTCAGGATCTGACCTCTCTCTCCGCGGTCGCTCCGACTGTTTCGAGTTCGGAAACCGCTGTTTACGGCAATTCAAACCGCTCCACCACGATCACCGGCACGACCTCGGCCTATCTCGAGATCGGCGGCTGGGAGATCGCACGCGGACGCAGCTTTTCGACCGCCGAGGATCGTAGCGGAGCGAATGTCTGCATCATCGGCGAGACGGTGCGCACCGCGCTGTTCGGCTCGACAGATCCCACGGGCGAGAAGATCCGCATCAAATCCATCTCCTGTGAGGTGATCGGCCTTCTGGTCGCCAAGGGGGCGGGCTCTTTCGGGCAGGATCAGGATGATCTGGTGATCATGCCGGTGCGCACCGTGCAGCGTCGACTTCTGGGCAGCCAGGACGTGTCCTCCATTTCGATGACGGTCGCCTCCGGTGTGTCTTCCGAGCGCGCGATCTCGGACATCAAGACCCTGATGCGCGACCGTCGCCGCATCGCCATCGGCGAGGAGGATGATTTCTCGGTCAATGACATGAAGGAACTCGCCTCGATGCTGAACTCGGTCAACTCGGTGTTGACGGGGCTGCTGTCCTCGGTCGCGGCGGTGAGCCTGCTTGTGGGGGGCATCGGGATCATGAACATCATGCTGGTCTCGGTGACCGAGCGTACCCGCGAGATCGGCATTCGCCTTTCGGTGGGCGCGCAGGCAAGCCAGGTGCTGATGCAGTTCCTCGTCGAGGCGGTGGTGCTCTCGCTTCTCGGGGGCGTGATCGGCATCCTTGCGGGGCTCGGGCTCGCCTATGTCGCGGCGCAGATCATGGCGATCCCGTTCTCTCCCAGCCTCGACGTGATTGCGCTGGCCTTCGGTTTCTCGGCGGTGGTGGGTATGGTCTTCGGCTATTTCCCGGCCCGTGCGGCGGCCCGGCTCGATCCGATCGAGGCGCTGCACTACCAGTGAGGCGCGCGCTCAGCGCCGCTTCTCGCCCAGCGTCCAGACGCCGGCGATGGCACGGTCATCGCCCATCATGATCGTCGGGAAGATCGCTTCCCAGATATCCTCGGCACGCGCCGCGCGTTGGGCGATGGCGGGGGTCGAGGCGAGATCGACGGCGATGAAATCGGCTTCCATGCCGGGCGCCAGCGCGCCGATCCTGTCGCCCATCCGCATCGCCTGCGCCGAGCCTTGGGTGGCGAGCCACCAGAGCTGGGCGGGATGGAGCGGCTTGTGCGTGAGCTGGCCGATCTCATAGGCCGCAGCCATCGTGCGCAGCATCGAAAAGCTCGACCCGCCGCCGGTATCGGTCGCAAGTCCGATCCGCTGCCCCTCCGCCAGCCTCTTGGGCCAATCGAAGAGCCCCGAGCCGATGAAGGTGTTCGAGGTCGGACAATGGATCAGCGCCGCGCCCACCTCCTGGATCCTGTCGGCCTCGCGCGGCTCGAGATGGATCGCGTGGCCGTAAAGCGCGTTCGGGCCGAGAAGCCCATAGGTCTCATAGGTGTCGAGATAGTCGCGCGCGGTCGGGTAAAGCTCGTGTACCCAGGCGATCTCGTCCACCTGCTCGGACAGATGGGTCTGCATCAGGCAGTCGGGGTGTTCGGCCCAAAGCGCCCCGAGCGCGGCCAGTTGATCGGCCGAGGAGGTGGGCGAAAAGCGCGGCGTGATCACATAGGACAGCCGGTCCACCCCGTGCCAGCGCGCCAGCAGCGCCTTGCTGTCGTCATAGGCCGATTGCGGCGTGTCGCGCAGGCCGTCGGGGGCGTTGCGATCCATGCAGGTCTTGCCCGCCGCCACCCGCATTCCGCGCGCCTGTGCGGCGGTGAAGAAGGCGTCGACGCTGCCCGGATGGATCGTGCAATAGCTGCACATCGTCGTGGTGCCGTTCTCGAGCGCGAGGTCGAGATAGAGATTGGCGATCTGCGTCGCATGGGCGGGATCGGCGAAGGAGATTTCCTCGGGGAAGGTGTAGTGATTGAGCCAGTCGATCAGTCGCTTGCCCCAGCTCGCGATGATCGCCGTCTGCGGATAATGCACATGCGCGTCGATGAATCCCGGCGAAAGGAGATTCCCGCCGTGATCGGTAACGCGCGCTTGGGGGTGGGCCGCGCGCAGTTCATCGGCCTCGCCGACGACCGCGATCTTGCCGCCCTCGACGAGCAGCGCGCCATGGCGGCGATGGGTGACCGCCTCGGGCCCCTCGACCAGCGCATCTCCGCGATATTCCAGAACCTGACCCAGATGCAGCTCAGCCATTACTCTCTCCTGTCCGACGCACCATGCTAGGGCGACGCCGCGACAAGGTAAATCTCTGGCGGAGCGGACCGGTTTTTTCCGCGCGCCCCCTGTCCATCCGCGCGAATTCGTCTATGTTTTCCGCGCGATCGGAATGGGGGCGACATGGCCGAAGCACTTGCCGAAGAACATGACCGCGAGGAAGAGGACTACCGGCTTGACGGGGAGGTCGTCGAGGCGATCCTCGATGCCGCCGAGCAGGGTGACGCGGAGAGGCTGAGCGCACTGCTCGAACCGCTCCACGCGGCCGATATCGCCGACCTTCTCGAACAGGTCTCCGGCAGCGAGCGTCGCGCGATCCTGCGCCTTTGGGGGCGCGAGATCGACGGTGAGATCCTTACCGAGATCGACGAGGGCATTCGCGAAGAGGTGCTTGAAAGCCTGCCGCCGGAAGTTCTGGCCGAGGCGGTGCGCGAGCTCGACTCCGATGACGTGGTCGATCTCATCGAAGACCTCGAA
This sequence comes from Thioclava sp. L04-15, assembly GCF_002020275.1. Lineage (NCBI taxonomy): Bacteria > Pseudomonadati > Pseudomonadota > Alphaproteobacteria > Rhodobacterales > Paracoccaceae > Thioclava > Thioclava sp. L04-15. The sequence goes on from NZ_MPZW01000012.1 coordinate 26,690, forward strand.
GAGCCGCAGCAGGAGGCCATCCTCGAAGCGCTCGACGAGCCGGACCGTGCCGCGGTCGAGAAATCGCTCGCCTATCCCGAATATTCCGCCGGCCGCCTCATGCAGCGCGAAGTCGTCACCGCGCCCGAACATTGGACGGTGGGCGAGACGATCGACTATCTGCGCTCGGCCGAATGGCTGCCCGACCAGTTCTACCATGTGATCCTTGTCGATCCGGCCTATCACCCGCTGGGCAATATCACCCTTGGACGGATCCTCTCGGCTCCGCGCGCCTCGAAGCTGATCGATATCTGCGAAGAGGAATTCCGCACGATCTCGGCCTATCGGGAAGAGGGCGACGTCGCCTATGCGTTCAACCAGTATCACCTGATCTCGGCCCCGGTCGTGGACGAGGATGACCGGCTCGTCGGCGTCATCACCATCGACGACGCGATGTCCGTGCTCGACGAAGAGCACGAGGAAGACATCCTGCGTCTGGCCGGTGTGGGCGAGGAATCGGCAATCTCGGATACGGTGATGGAGACCGTTCGCCAGCGACTGCCCTGGCTCTTCGTGAACCTGCTGACGGCGATTCTGGCCTCGGGGGTCATTTCGCTTTTCGAGGGCACGATTCAGCAGCTCGTGGCGCTGGCGGTGCTGATGCCGATCGTGGCCTCGATGGGGGGCAATGCGGGCACGCAGACCCTGACCGTTGCGGTGCGCGCGCTCGCGACGCGTGACCTCACCGAGAGCAACGTATGGCGCGTTGTGCGACGCGAGGCGGTCGTGGGACTGTTGAACGGGCTGGCATTTGCGCTGGTGATGGGGATCGTGGCCGCCTTCTGGTTCTCGGGCGCGCAGCTCGGGATCGTGATCGGGCTGGCGATGGTGATCAATCTCGTCGTCGCGGCGCTCTCGGGTATTCTGATCCCGTTGGCGCTGGAGAAACTGGGGGCTGACCCGGCGCTGGCCTCGGGGACGTTCGTGACCACGATGACCGATGTGGTGGGCTTCTTCGCCTTCCTCGGGCTCGCCTCGGTCCTGCTGCTGTGAGCAAGGACCTCGCCCGCAAGGATGCCTTCGCCGCGCGAAAGGTGGCGCATGCGGCGGATGATGGCGCGGCTACGCGAGCGCTGACGGCGGCGCTGGAGCCCTTTGCGGGCAAGGTTCTGGCAGGATACTGGCCGATCCGAACCGAGCCCGATCCGCGCCCGGCGATGGTGGCCCATGGCGGGCCGCTCTGCCTGCCGGTCGTGATGGGGCAGGGGCAGCCGCTGGTCTTTCACCGCTGGAGCCCCGAAACCGAGATGATCGAAGGCGCTTATGGCGCGCATGTCCCGGCCAATGGCGAGGAGATCATCCCCGAGGTGCTGATCGTGCCGCTCCTGGCCTTCGATGCGCTCGGTTATCGCTTGGGCTATGGCGGCGGCTTTTACGACCGCACGCTGGAGGGCCTGCGCGCCCGCGGCCCGGTCACCGCGATCGGCTTTGCCTTCGCGGCGCAGGAAGTGCCGCAGGTGCCGACCGAGCCGACCGACCAGCCGCTCGACATGATCGTGACCGAGGCGGGCGTGCGCCGCTTCTGATCAGCCCATCCGCTCGGAGGCGTAGGCGCCGGGCGAAGCCGGGAAGACCACCGTCTTGTTGCCATTGAGGAAGACGCGGCTTTGCACATGGGCGTGGATCGCGCGCGCCAGCACCTGCGCCTCGACATCGCGACCCAGCGAGACGTAATCCTCGGGGCTCTGCGCATGGGTGACGCGCACGGTGTCCTGCTCGATGATCGGACCCTCGTCGAGATCGGCGGTCACGTAGTGCGAGGTCGCCCCGATCAGCTTCACGCCGCGCTCATAGGCCTGCTTGTAGGGGTTCGCGCCCTTGAAGCTCGGCAGGAAGGAGTGGTGGATGTTGATGATCCGGCCCGACATCTTCTGGCACAGCGCATCCGAGAGGATCTGCATGTAGCGCGCCAGAACGACCAGCTCGGCGCCGCTCTCGTCGACCACGTCGAGCAGGCGCTTTTCGGCCTCGGGCTTGTTCTCCTTCGTCACTTTGATGTGGTGGAAGGGCAGGTCGTGGTTCACGACGACCTTCTGATAGGTCATGTGGTTCGAGACCACGCCCACGATCTCGATCGGCAGCGCGCCGATGCGCCAGCGATAGAGCAGGTCGTTCAGGCAATGGCCGAAATTCGACACCATCAGCAGGACCTTCATCTTCTCGGTGGCATCGCGCACCGCCCAGTCCATCTGGAAATCCGTTGCGACGGGCTCGAAGGCGGCGCGGATCGCGTCCGCATCGGCACCCTTTTCCGACACGAAGCTCACACGCATGAAGAACTGCCCGGTCTTCGGGTCGTCATATTGATGCGAGTCGGTGATGTTGCAGCCCTGATCGGCCAGCACATTGGCAATGCCCGCGACGATCCCCCGCGTCGAGGGGCAGGCAACGGTGAGAACGTAGGCTTTGGCGGTCTCGGTCATGGCTGGCGTCCTTTCGCATCTTCGCGCGTTGGCTTACCCCGCGCGGGCTGGAGGCACAATCGGGGTTTGCACGCCCGCAAGCTGACGGGAAAGCGACGGCGCGGGGGGAAAAAGCGGCGTGGTGCGAGAGTGATGCGAGATTTTGACCCAAGGGCGCAGGCGCGCTAGATTCGCGTGATCGGTGCAGGAGGCGATCATGGCAGGCGGCTGGGCGAAAGACGGAGCGGTGAGCGAGCAGATCGAAGCCTCGATCCGCGACGAGCTTGACCGGCTCAAGGCGCGGCGCGGCCCGGTGGGCGAGAGCCTCACGGAATGCGCCGATTGCGGCGAAGAGATACCGCAGGCGAGGCGCGAGGCGATCCCCGGGGTGAAGCTGTGCGTGGAGTGCGCCTCCGAGCGCGATGCGCGCCGCGCCCCGCGTGCGGGCATCAACCGGCGCGGCTCGAAGGACAGCCAGCTGAAGTGATCAGAGCGTGCAGGCCATCGCCTTGTCGAAGGCGGCGGGCGAGGTGTCGGACCCGAGGCTTTTCCATTTCACATTGGCCTCGGCATCCAGATGGATCGCGCGCAGCTGCGACCAGTCGAAGCTCGCCACGATCATCTCAGGGCCTTCGCCGCAATCTCGCACCCCGCCCATGATCCGGTCCGCGCCGAAACGGTGATTGGTCAGCTTGCCGCCCGAGAAAACCTCGCGCAGCGTGCCATTCTCGAACTGGTAGAGGCGCAGGATGCCCAGCCTGTGCGGGGCGTCGATCAGCGCGATCTCCTGATGGCCGTCGCCGTTGAAATCCGCGATCCCGATGGGGGCGACCCAATGGTTCGGCTCGCCGACGAAGGGGGTTGAGGCGAGATAGGCAGGCGCGCCGTCCTTCGCGCTCAGGACCAACACGCGCGAACCTCGTTTCAGGTTGGACTGCACCACGACCACATCGGGAAGACCGTCGCCATCGAGATCGGCGATGCGCGGCGCGGTGTCCTCAAAGACCATGTCCGCATCGGCGGGCAGGCGATAGGTGAGGGTGCTCCGACCCCTGAACAGCCCACCTTCCGATCCCGCCTTGCGGGCAATCTCGATGAAGAGCGTGGCGAATTCCTGCCCGCGGCCGAGCGCGTCATGCCCGTAGCGATCGGTCGGATCGGCATAGCGCGCCGTGACCGAGACCTCGGCCCAAACGGGCGGGGCGGCGGCGATCAGCAACAGGGTCGTGAACGCCGCGCGCAGCATCAGATCTGCTTTTCGGGGATGTTGACGACGAGCCCGTCGAGGTCGTCGGTGACCTTGATCTGGCAGGTCAAGCGCGAGGTGACGGGGTCGGGCTCATAGGCGAAATCGAGCATGTCCTCTTCCATCGTGTCCTTCGGCGGCAGCTTTTCCACCCAGTCCTTGTCGACATAGACATGGCAGGTCGAGCAGGCGCAGGCGCCGCCGCAATCCGCGTCGATGCCGGGCACGCCATTGTCGCGCGCGCCTTCCATGACGGTCATCCCGGGCTTCACGTCGATCTCGTGACGGGTGCCGTTGAATTCGACATAGGTGATTTTCGCCATTTCTCGGGGCCTCTTCATCGCTGAATTCCGTGCCGGTCGCCGCCGGACGAAACCGATCTAAGCCTCTTTGCCCGGTTTGACCAGAGGGGGGGCGGCCGGGGATTGCCGCGCGGCGCGATTGCGCTAATCTCGCGGGCAGGCAGGCAAAGGAGCAGCGCGTGAGCCAGGATACCTCATCGACCCGCAGGGCCGGGCGCGTGGCACTGGTGTTCACGGGTCTCCTTGCGCTTGCGGGATGTCAGGAAGAGACCGCGTCGCAAGGCAAGCCCTCCCGTCCGCCCGCACAGACGCTTTCCAAGGTGCTGATGGAACGCAAACCCGCCGATGACGCGCAGGGCTGTTATGCCGAGCTGAAAGCGCCCGCGACGGTGGAGACGGTGACCGAACAGGTGCAGGTCGTGCCCGAGCAGCGCGATCCCGGGACAGGCGAGATCACGCAGCCTGCCGTCTATCGGGAGGTCAGCGCGCAGCGCATCGTCGAGGCCTCGCGCGCACGCTATTTCCAATCGGTCTGTTCGGGGGATCTGACGCCCGGATTCGTCGCGATGCTGCAACGTGCGCTGAAGGTGCGCGGGCTCTATTCCGGGCCGGCCGACGGCAAGCTCGACCCGGCGACGGGGCGCGCGATCTCTGCCTATCAGGGTCCGCGCGGGCTCGACAGCCCGACGCTTTCGGTGCGCGCGGCGCAGGAGCTGGGACTGTATATCTGGGGCAATTGAGCGACCCGGTGGATCGCGATTTCGCCAATGCTGGCGGGGGCGGGGCTTGTGTCGGCGGGCGGGCTCGTCTCTAAACGGGATGAATTCATCTATTCTTTGAACCCTGATGTCCGGCTTTTTCGACAGCAACCTGCGTTTTCTGCGCGACAATGCCCGCTGGCTGGCGGCGGGCTTCCTGCTGACGTTATTTTCCTCTTTCGGGCAGACCTTTTTCATCGGCCTGTCCGGAAACGAGATCCGGGCGAGCTTCGGTCTGTCGGGCGGGGCTTTCGGTGCGCTCTACATGCTGGCCACGCTCGCCTCGGCCTCGACGCTGCCCTTTCTGGGGCGCACGCTTGACCTGATGCCCGGCTGGAAGGTGGTGCGCTTCACGATTCCGCTTCTGGCGCTGGCCTGCATCGGGATCACTCTGGCGCCCAATTTGGTCGTGCTTACGCTCGCGATCTACATGCTGCGGCTCTTTGGCCAGGGCATGATGACCGAGATCGCCTTCACCGAGATCGGGCGCTGGTTCATTGCCAGTCGCGGCAAGGCGATGTCGCTGATCGTCCCGGGCCAGCCCTTCGGATCGGCGGTGCTTCCGGTGATCGTCGTGCTGGTCGATCAGTCGAGCGGGACGTGGCATCTGGCCTGGTGGCTGTCGGCGGGACTGCTGGTGGTGATCGCGTTGCCGCTGGTGGTGACGCTGATGAAGGTCGAGCGCGTGCCGCTTGCCGCAGAAGCGCAATCGAGCACCGCCAGCACCGCGCGCGACTGGACCCGTGCCGAGGTGATCCGTGATCCGGTCTTCTACATGTTGCTGGCCGGTCTGCTCGCGCCGCCTTTCATCGCCACGGTGATCTTCTTTCATCAGGGCTACCTGACAGAGCTGCGCGGCTATTCCGATCTGGCTTTTGCGGCGGCTTTCCCGGTGATGTCGGTGGCCACGGTGGGCTTCGGTTTCGTCTGCGGCGGGCTGATCGACCGGTTCGGGGCGCTTCGGCTGTTGCCTTTCGTGCTGATCCCGCTGGCACTGGCTTCGCTGAGCGTGGCCGCCGTCACGCCGGTCTGGGGTGTCTATGCGTTCATGGCGCTGCTCGGGGTCTCGAACGGGTTCACCGGGACGCTGATGGGGGCGCTCTGGCCCGAGGTCTACGGGGTGAAGAACCTCGGCGGTATCCGGGCGCTCGTGGTCGCGGCGATGGTGCTTTCGACCGCGGTTGGGCCGGGGATCACCGGTGTGCTCATCGATATGGGGGTGGATCTCCCCACGCAGATGTTCGGCATGGCGACGTGGTGCGTGATTGCCGCTGCGGTGTTGACGCTGGCATCGTGGCGGGTGCGCGCGCGTGAGGTCCGCCCATGAAAAAGGCGCCCCGGGGGGCGCCTTTCCGTGTCATTCGGTTTCGCTGATCACTCGACTGGCAGCGCCACGAAACGCGGCTCGCCACCACGGCGGATCAGCAAGAGCACCGATTTGCGCCCCGCATCCTTCGCCGCCTGCACGCGCTCTTCGAAATCATCGACCGAGGAGACGGGCTTCTGGCCGACCTCGGTGATCAGATCGCCCGCGCGCAGACCTTTTTCATAGGCGGCGGAGGTCTCGTCGATCGACTTGATCACGAGCCCCTGTGCATCCTTGGTCAGGCCCATCTCGGTACGCAGCTCGTCCGTGAGCGGCGTCACCGTCAGCCCGAGCATGTCCCTCTCGACCTCCTGCGGGGCCTGCACCGCCTTGGGCGGTTCTTCGCCCTCGGCCAGCTCGCGCCGGCCCAGCGTCACCAGAAGCGTCTTGCTCTCGCCATCGCGCAGCACCGTCACGCGGACCTTTTCGCCCACCGGCGCATCGGCCACGCGGCGCACCAGATCGCGGGTGCTCTTCACCTCGCCGCCATCGAAGGAGGTGATCACGTCGCCCGCCTCGATCCCGGCCTCTTTTGCAGGCCCTTCGGGCACCTCGGAGACCAGAGCGCCCTCGGGCGTCTCAAGACCCATCGCCTCGGCCATGTCGGGCGTCACGTCCTGGATCTTCACCCCAAGCCAGCCGCGGCGGGTCTCGCCGAATTGCTTGAGCTGGTCGACCACTTTCGAGACCACGTTCGAGGCCATCGAGAAGCCGATCCCGATCGAGCCGCCATTGGGCGACAGGATCGCGGTGTTCACGCCGACGACTTCGCCCTCCATGTCGAACAGGGGACCACCCGAGTTGCCCCGATTGATTGCCGCGTCGGTTTGCAGATAGTCGTCATAGCTGCCCGAGAGCTCGCGGTTGCGCGCCGAGATGATGCCCGCCGAGGCCGAGAAGCCCTGGCCGAGCGGGTTGCCCATCGCCATCACCCAGTCGCCCACGCGGACCTTGTCGGAATCGCCGAAGGTCACGAAGGGCAGGGGCTCGTCGCTTTCGACCTTCAGCAGCGCGATATCGGTTTTGGGGTCGGTGCCCACGAGCGTCGCATCGAGCCGCTTGCCCGAGAAGAACTCGATCTCGATCTCGTCGGCATCCTCGATGACGTGGTTGTTCGTCACGATATAGCCGTCTTCCGAAATGACGAAGCCGGAGCCGAGCGCGTTCGACCGCCGTGGTGCGCCGCGTCCGTTCGGGCCGTTGGGGCCGGGCAGACCGAAATCACGAAACAGATCCTCGAAGGGCGAGCCGGGCGGGAAATTGGGAATGTTGCCCGTGGGCGCCGCCACCGTCGTCGACGTGGTGATGTTCACGACCGAGTTCGAGACCTGATTGACCAGCTCGGCAAAGCTCTCCGGCGCGCCGCGGGCATAGGCGGGGCCTGCAAGCGGGGCGCAGGCGAGCGCGACGGCAAGCATGGCCGCGCCCATCCCGGCACGCAGCGAGGATCCGGGTCTGGTGAAGAAATTCATGTGGCACTCCCTTGGCTCCGCCGGCGGCAGGGCCAGCGTATTCCTCTCGTTTGATTGAAATGTAGGAGCGGGGATGCCGGATGGGAAGTTTTTACGTTCTCCGCAAGCGGGAAATTCCGTCGCAGGGGGGCGATCTCAGCCCCAGAGACGGATCGCCCAGAGGAGCGCCACGCCCGCCGCCAGTCCCGCAAGGCCCAGCATCCGGCGCTGGCCGGGCGTCATGGCGCGCAACAGATCCAGCGCCTCCTCGATACGAGAAGGGGCCAGCGCAAGCGCCAGCCCCTCGATCACAAAGACCAGTCCAAGACCGGTCAAGAGCATCGCCATCACTGGCCAGCCGCGTTCGCGACCCCGGCGCCCGGCTTCTCGCCGATCGAGCGCAGGAAGCGTTCATAGTCGAAATAGAGGCTGTCCGGCTGGGTCACCAGCGAGGATGTCTGCGTCTTCATCGACTGCGCGTAGAACTGAAGCGCCCGGTTGAAGGCGAAGAACTCGGGATCCTTGCCGTAAGCGTCGGCATAGATCTTGTTCGCCTGCGCATCGGCTTCACCGCGCACGATCTCGGCTTCCTTCTTGGCCTGCGAGGTCACCTCGACCGCGGTCCGGTCGGCGGTGGCGCGCACGCGCTGCGCGGCCTCGGCGCCGCGGGCGCGCTCGTCTGCGGCCTCGCGTTCACGCTCGGCGCGCATCCGGCCGTAAGTCGCTGCCAGGTTCTGCTCGGGCAAGTCGGTGCGGGTCAGGCGCACGTCGATCACGTCGACGCCGAGCGATGAGGCCTCGCGCCGCGCCAGATCGCGGATCCGGTTCATCAGCGGGGTACGGTCATCCGACAGCACGGCCGTCGAGGGAACCGAGCCCAGAACTTCGCGGATCGCGTTGTTCAGGATGCCGTCGATGCGGTTCTTGGCGATCTGCTCGCCACCCGCGCCCACGGCCTCACGGAATTTCACCACGTCGACGATGCGCCAGCGTGCGAAAGCATCCACCACGAGACGACGATCGTCCTCGGGGGTGACTTCGAGCGGTTGGGTGGTCAGGCTCAGGATCCGGTCGTCATATTTCACGACCGTATCGACCACGGGGATCTTGAAGCCGAGACCGGGTTCGGTCTTGACCTGCTGCACCTCACCGAAGCGCAGCACGAGAGCTTTCTCACGCTCGTCCACCACGAAGACCGAATTCAGCCCCAGCGCGACGAGAATGACGAGAACGGCAAGTGCGATAGGTCCGCGCATCAGTTGTTCCCTCCGGTGTTGCTGTTGGTCGTGGGGGTGCTCTTGCGCAGCTGATCGAGCGGCAGATAAGGCACGACGCCCCCGTCACCCGGCTTGGTGTCCACGACGACCTTGTCCACGCCCGAGAGCACCTGGCCCATCGTCTCGTAGAACATACGGCGCTTGGTCACGTCCGGTGCCTTCTCGTATTCCGCAAGGATCGAGGTGAAACGCGCGGCGTCACCTTCAGCGGCGTTCACGATCTTGGCGCGGTAACCCTCGGCCTCTTCCTTGAGCTGGGCGGCCTCACCGCGTGCGCCTGCCGTCACCTTGTTGGCATAGGCGTCGGCTTCCTTTTCAAGGCGGTCACGCTCTTGCTGGGCGGCCTGCACTTCGCGGAAGCTGTCGATCACTTCGCGCGGCGGGTCGGCACGGTTGAAGTTCACGCGCACGATGTTGATGCCCGCGTCATAGCTGTCGAGCGTATTTTGCACCGCTTCGCGCAGATCGGCCGCGATCTCACCACGCGCGGTCGACAGGATCGGCGCGAGGTTCGAGCGCGCGATGATGTCGCGCATCGCCGATTCCGACACCGCGCGGATCGTGTCCTGCGGGTCGGTCAGGTTGAACAGGTATTTCGCCGGATCGTTGATGTTCCAGACCACCTGGAATTCGAGGTCCACGATGTTCTGGTCGCCCGTGAGCATCAGTCCAGTATCGTTCGTACCCGCACGGCCCGAGCCGATATCGACGGTCTGTTCGCGCGTCACCGGAACCTTGGTGTAGGTGATGAAGGGCCAGGGCGCGAGGTTCAGACCCGGGCCCTTGGTCGCGTAGTAACGCCCGAACATCAGTTCGACCGAGCGTTCTTCGGGGTTCACCTTGTAGAGCGAGGAGCCCAGCCAGATCGCGACGACCGCGACGAGGCCGACCACCACGGCGATCTTGGTCGGGAAGGGGCCACCAGAGCCGCCGCCCGCGGGTCTGCCAGGACGGCTGCCGCCGCCCTTGCCGCCCATCAGCACCTTGAGCTGCTCGGAGCCCTTGCGCATGAATTCCTCGATCTCGGGGATTTGTCCGCCCTCACCGGGGCGGCGCTGACCGGGGCGCTTGTCTTCGCGGTCGTCATTGCGGTCGTCGCCGCCACCGCCGCCACCCCAGGGGCCTCCATTGCTCATATGGTCCTCACCTTTCCGTTATCTTGTCGGTGACTTGGGTATTCGTTTCACGATTTCAATAATGTCGCACCGGGTTCCGCATGGTTACGAGCTCTTCGCCCATCGTGGGATGCACGGCGCAGGTCGCGTCGAACTGTTCCTTCGTCGCGCCCATCTTCATCGCGATTGCCACCATCTGGATCATTTCGCCCGCTTCGGGGGCCACGATATGACAGCCCAGAACCTTCCGGCTCTCGCGACAGACGATCAATTTCATCAGCACCCGCGCGTCCGATCCGGCAAAGCCCGAGCGCATCGGCTTGAAGCTCGAGACATACACTTCGGTATTGCCGCGCTCCTCGGCCTCTTCCTCGGTGATCCCGCAGCTGCCGAATTCGGGCTGCGTGAACACGGCCGAAGCCACCAGCTCGTGATCGGAGGGGCGGGCATGCGCGCCGAAGACGGTATCGGCAAATGCATGGCCCTCGCGGATCGCGACCGGGGTAAGGTTGATACGGTCGGTCACATCGCCCACCGCGTAGATCGAGGGGATATTGGTCTGCGACCATTGATCGACGATCACTTCGCCCCGCTCGCCCAGGGTCACACCGGTCTCTTCGAGCCCGAGCCCATCGGTGTTTGGAACCCGGCCCGTGGCGTAGAGCACCGCGTCGAACCGATCGACCCGCCCATCGCCGCAGGTCACGACGAGATCCGCGCCGTCCTTCTCGATCTTCGAGATCACCACATGGGTATGGATGTCGATGCCACCCGCCGCCATCTGATCCACGATCAGGTCGCGCGCTTCGCTGTCGAAGCCGCGCAGCAGGGGCGAGCGGTTATATTGCGTGACCTTCACACCCAGACCGTTGAGGATGCAGGCGAATTCGCAGGCGATATAGCCGCCGCCGACGATCAGGATGCGCTCGGGAAGATGCTCCATCTTGAAGATCTCGTTCGAGGTCATCACATGCTTGCAGCCCTCGAACTCGGGCACGAAGGGCCGCCCGCCGGTCGCCACGAGGATATGCTTGGTCGAGACGGTGGTGCCGTCGGCGAGGCGCACCTCATGCGGGCCCGCGACGGTGGCGCGCTGGTCATAGACGGTGACGCCCGCGCCCTGCTGGCCCTTGCGGTAGATCGCCTCGAGCCGGTCGAGTTCGGCGTCGAGCCTGGCGCGGAAACCCGTCCAATCGAAGGCGCCGACCGCCGCTTCCCAGCCATAGGCGCGGGCCTCTTCCACCGCGCCGGGGGCGGTGGAGGCAAACACCATCAGCTTCTTGGGCACGCAGCCACGGATCACGCATGTGCCGCCCATGCGGTATTCCTCGGCCAGCGCGACCTTCGCGCCGTGGGTCGAGGCGATGCGCGCAGCACGCACCCCGCCCGAGCCGCCGCCGATGACGAAAAGGTCGTAGTCGAAGCTCATGGCGCGCCCTTCCTGAAAATCCTGCGTCCCTTGGTTAGCGCTCCGCGCCGCCATCGGCAAGCCACGGGGCACGGCGGATCGGTTCCGCTATGCGAAGCGCGAGGTTTTCGGCCTCCCTGAGACGGGTCGGGGTCAGGTGAAATTTTCGTGCGTCGCTCGGGCTGCTCGTAGTCCCTAGGCAGAGATGGGGGTTCGGGTGCCGAAGGTGATATTGGCCGGGTCGTCGACTGAACCGGAAGAAGGGGGATGAGCGTGGGCCATGGCGCGGCCTCATGCCGCGCCGGGTTCGAAACGGCGGAGGCCGGTGGGTGAGACGCAGGTGCGCGAAGACGTGTGCTGTCATGTCGCCCGCGTCCAGCCGATAGCTCTGCTGAGGGCCGGTTTGCAGACCCGACGCATCGATTTCACATTGTGCTGCGGGATCGTGGCGCTGGGGGGCAAGATCTGCTCCCTGACAGCGTGGCGGCCGGTCAGCCCGCAGGGGCGCGCAATGCCCGGCCGCTCGGTGCTCAACAGGAGGCGCGGGCGGTGGATCGTTCGAAACGCAATCCCGACGCGGCGCGGCCCGAGGATGTGCCTCCCAGTGCTGCGCTACGGGCGGGCGAACGCGCATGGCTGTGCTGCGCATTCGCTCTATATGTTATCTGCGCCGCCGATCGCGAGACGCATGCGTCTCGCATCGACCGTTCAGGTCGGATCAGTCCAGGTCGCGGAAGATGTTTTCATCCTCGACGAACTCGATCTGCTCATTGGCGATCGTGCCCTCGTTGATGTCGCGGATCTCGACCTGGCCATCGGTGCCACCGATGATGACCTTGTCGCAGATGTCGATGAAAAGCCCGTTCTCGACCACGCCAGGGATCTGGTTGAGCACCAGCGCCAACTGGCGCGGATTGCCGATGCGGTTGAGATGCAGGTCGACGATGTAATTGCCCTCATCGCTGATGAAGGGCTGCTCGCCATTGAGGCGCAACGAGGTCTGGCGGCCCAGAACATCCATCGAATCAAGCAGTTCTTCGATCAGCGCGCGGGTCACCTGCCAGCCGAAGGGCACGACTTCGACGGGCAGGGGGAAGGCGCCCAGATGGCTCACTTCCTTCGAGGCGTCGGTGATCACGACCATCTGGTCCGAGGCGGTCGCGACGATCTTCTCTTGCAGATGCGCGCCGCCGCCGCCCTTGATCAGGTTCAGGTCCGGGTCGAACTCGTCGGCGCCGTCGATCGTGATGTCGAGCCATTTCGCCTCGTCGAGCGTCACCACCTCGATGCCTACCTGGCGGGCGAGATCGGCGGTGCGGGTCGAGGTGGGCACGCCGATCAGCTTGAGCCCTTCCTCGCGGACGCGCTCGCCCAGGCAGCGCACCATCCACGCGGCGGTCGAGCCGGTGCCGAGGCCCACGCGCATCCCGTCCTCGATAAGGTCAACGGCACAGCGGGCAGCGGCGAATTTCGCCTTGTCGATCGGGGAGAGGTCGGCAGCCATCGGTCACTCCATGAAGCAGCATTTCGCGGCGCTTATAGGCAATCGCGCGCCGAGGCGCGAGGGGCTTTCTGGTGCGCGGTGCGGCTCTGTCGCAAATCGGACGCGAGGGGCGGGGCATCGCGAGGTGTCGCGCACGAAGTCAGCCCGCCAGAAAACGGGCGATCCCTCCGGTACGTGGCAGGGTGGGACGCGCTTGGGAAGGAGAGGGGCTGGCAGGCTGAACCTGCAATGCGCATGTATCGCGCGCAATGGCGCCGACTGGGCGAAGGGCGGTCTCTCCATTCGCTGCGAGGGGAGAAGCGTGCCGCGCGAAGACGCGAAGGTCGCGCACCCCCGACCGGAGGCTTTCGACGCGCAGCCCTTCGGCAAAGACGACCTCTGTTCGTTTGAAACGCAACTGCCACCAGGTGTCGATTGCTTCTTCCGCGCGGGTGATGCCGGGTCTTCCCACGAGATCCTGTGCCGCGATGCGAACCTCGCGCCCGTGACGCATCCCGCGACCAGCCTGCAAGACGAGGCGTTGGCGGGGCGGGAGGGTCAGCGCGCGCTCATTTCCGAGGGCTCCGGCGGCGATCCGGATTGTCGTGACTGCCAATTCCGGCCGTGGCATCACCCCAAGCAGGTCGCGATACCCGTGATCGGCGGTGAGAAGGCGCATGCCGGGTTTCAGATCCTCGACCGCGCAGGCACCTGCCTTCGTCGCCATTCGCGTGCCGCGCGCAAAGCCGCTGTCCCAGGTCTTCGCACGGTTATCGCGCCTTTCGGATATGCCATGCCCCTGCGCGGGGACGCACAGGGCATCGCCCGTCCAACTTTCATCGCCCCAGACATCCATTGCAGCCTCCAGCCAGCCCGACGTCAATCTTCGCGCAAAGGGTGAAGATCGCGTCAACGATGTTGGTTTTGTCTCGCCAAGGTCGTTTTGGGGCTGTCACTCGCGCCTTGCCCGCGCCAGTCTGGGCGGGACAGGGCAGGGAGTGCGGCATGTTTCTGAGCGTCTTCGATATCTTCAAGATCGGCGTCGGGCCGTCCTCGTCGCATACGATGGGGCCGATGGTGGCGGGCGCGCGATTTCTGAAAGCTCTGCGTGCCTCGCCCTTCTCCGCGCATGGGGTGCGGGTGCGACTGCACGGCTCGCTGGCCTTCACCGGCAAGGGACATGCGACGGATCGCGCCTCGATCCTAGGGCTCGCCGGGATCGAGCCCGAGAGCTATGACAATGACTACGCCGAGAAGGTGCTGGCGGCGAATGCTCGCGATCACGTGCTGAAACCCGAGGGGCTGCCGCCGCTGGCGTTCGATCCCGCGCGCGATCTGATCTTCGACTATGACGTGCCGCTTCCGGGCCATGCGAACGGCATGGTGATCGAGGCGCTCGACGCGCAGGGCGACGTGCTGATGCACGAGGTTTATTACTCGATCGGCGGCGGCTTCGTGCGCACCGAGGCCGAGCTGGCCGCCGTGGATGATGCCGCCCGCGACGCGCCGAGCCCGGTGCCGTTTCCCTTCAAGACCGCCGAGGAAATGCTCGCGATGGCCCATGCCTCGGGGCTTTCGATCGCGCAGATGAAGCGGCGCAACGAGGCGCGGTTCCGCAGCCAGGAGGAGATCGACGCAGGGCTCGCGAAGATCTGGGCCACGATGCGCGACTGCATGGAGCGTGGTCTGAGCACCGAGGGCGAGTTGCCGGGCGGCTTGCGGGTGAAGCGCCGCGCCAAGGCGATCCATGAAAGTCTGAAGGCCGATTGGGGGCAGAACCTCGCGCCGCCGCATCAGATCAATGACTGGATCTCGGCCTATGCGATGGCGGTGAATGAGGAGAACGCTGCGGGCGGGCAGGTCGTCACCGCGCCCACGAACGGGGCGGCGGGCGTGCTGCCTTCGGTGATCCGCTATTGGCTCGATCATGTGCCGACCGCGTCCTCGGCCAAGATCCCCGATTTCCTTCTGACCGCGGCCGCGGTGGGGGGGCTGATCAAGACCAACGCCTCGATTTCGGGGGCGGAATGTGGCTGTCAGGCCGAGGTCGGCTCGGCGGCGGCGATGGCGGCGGCGGGGCTGGCGGCCGTGCTGGGCGGAAGCCCTGAGCAGATCGAGAACGCGGCCGAGATCGCGCTGGAGCATCACCTCGGCATGACCTGCGATCCGGTGAAAGGGCTGGTGCAGGTCCCTTGCATCGAGCGCAATGGCTTGGGCGCGATCAAGGCGGTCTCGGCGGCCTCGTTGGCACTGCGCGGGGACGGGACGCATTTCGTGCCGCTCGACGCCGCGATCGAGACGATGCGCCAGACGGGGCGCGACATGCACGAGCATTACAAGGAGACGAGCCTCGGTGGGCTAGCGGTGAACGTGCCGAATTGCTGAGGGTGCCGCCCGCCCTTGCTTGAACCCGCCCGGGGCGACCAGCCCCGGGCAGCGCCCGACCTCCCCCCGGGAGGGCGCTTTTGCGACGTTGATGCGCGCACCGTCCTTGGTCGGATGTGGCCTGATAAAGCGCAAACCACCCAACTCGCGCCAGCGCCCACCCGAGGTCGGGCGCAGCCCTCGTCGCGTATCGCGCATTCGTAAAAACGCGCGCCCCCTTGACTTTTCCCCTCATCACGCGCATTTAGCGCTCATCGCCGCGCTGCCGCGTGAGCTAGCCGCGCCCCGAAGAGGCGCATCGGCGATACCTCCCTAAGTTCCCATTCACGCAGGGTTCTGACACGCAAGACCGGATCGCGCGGGAACCGCCCGCCTGTCTTTGAGGTCTGCGTCAACCTGCGCTCCGGGCAATCCCGCCCGGGCTGATCTCCGTGCGTCGCCCGCGTCGGGCACCACGGTCATAAAGGATAGGCATTGTCCGATTTCTCCTCGCTGGGGCTTTCCCCGGCCATCCTCAAGTCGCTCTCGCGCGCCAATTTCACCCAGCCGACCCCGATCCAGGAGCAGGCGATCCCGCTCGTTCTGGCGGGCCATGACGTGCTGGGCCTCGCCCAGACCGGCACCGGCAAGACGCTGGCTTTCGGCCTGCCGCTCATCGACAAGCTGATGGCGCAACAGGGCAAGCCCTCGCCCAAGACCTGCAAGGCGCTGATCCTTGCACCGACCCGCGAGCTGGTGAACCAGATCGCCGAGAACCTCGCGAACCTCGTCAAGGGCACGAAGATGAACGTGGCCACCGTCGTCGGCGGCCAGTCGATCAACCGTCAGATCAGCCTGATGCATCGCGGCAATGACATCCTCGTCGCGACCCCGGGCCGCCTGATCGACCTGATGGACCGTGGTGCGGTCGACCTGCGCTACACCCGCCATCTGGTGCTCGACGAGGCCGACCAGATGCTCGATCTCGGCTTCATCCACGCGCTGCGCAAGATCGCTCCGCGCCTTGGCACGCCGCGCCAGACGCTGCTCTTCTCGGCCACGATGCCCAAGCAGATGGAGGAAATCTCGCAGGCTTACCTGACCGATCCCAAGCGCGTGCAGGTCTCGCCCCCCGGCAAGGCTGCCGACAAGATCACCCAGTCGGTGCATTTCCTCGACAGCAAGGCCGAGAAGGCCCGCAAGCTGCGTGATATCCTTGCCGCCGATATGGGCGCGCTGACGCTCGTCTTCGCGCGCACCAAGCATGGCGCCGAGAAGCTGATGAAGGGCCTGCGCGCCGACGGGTTCAACGCCGAGTCGATCCACGGCAACAAATCGCAGGGCCAGCGCGACCGCGCGATCAAGGGCTTCCGCGATGGCAAGGTCAACGTGCTGGTCGCGACCGATGTCGCCGCGCGCGGCATCGACATTCCGGGCGTGGCCTATGTGGTGAACTTCGACCTGCCCGACGTGCCCGACGCCTATGTCCACCGGATCGGCCGCACCGCGCGTGCCGGTCGCGAGGGCGAGGCGATCGCCTTCTGCTGCCCCGACGAGGCCGATAACTTCCTGCAGATCGAAAAGCTGATGAAGATCGAGATCCCGACCGCGAGCGGCGAGCGCCCGGCCGAAGCCGTGCGCCCCTCCGCCCGCGCAGCCCGTGGTCGCGGCGGCCCGCGCGCCGGTGGCAACAAGGGCCGCGGCGGCAAGCCTCAGGGCAAACCGCAGGGGCAGGGTCAACCGCAAGGTCAGGTCCGCGCCAAACCGCGCAGCGAGGCGAAACCCAAGGTCGAAGCGGGCGGCAACGCCATGCCCAAGCGCCGCCGCCCGCGCCGGCGCAATGCGGGCGCTACGAGCGCGTAAATGAGGAAAGGCCGCGTCGAAGGACGCGGCCTTTTGTTAACAAAGGCGCCGTCAGCTGGCGCGGGCTCTGCTGCGTATTTCGTCAACCCCGGTGCGAAGGTCATGGGTGTAAGTTATCGGCGCCGTCTTGATGCCTAAACTGGGAAACTCCACGATGAATCTGAGGGTCCCAAACAAACGGACTTGGACCTGAGCATTTGGTCGGTTTCCTTGAAACGCAATTCCGTGAAATGGGGCGGTTGCGGTAGCCAATCCCACCTCAATCAGGGCATCTGCGCTGGCTTCATCTTGATCGGTCAGGATACGTCTGACTTCTTGAAGTGTATGGTTGCGCTGATAAACGGCTCCGCCAAGAATGAGGGAGACAAATTCAAACGCAATCTTCAACGGCACAAGTGGACTTAGGGCTGGCTCATCGTACGTTGGGTGAGCCGGGTGATTTTGCCATTTTTTGATGACGACTCCGTGTCCGAGATCCACCTCCGTGTTTGGCGGAGCTTCTTCCCAACTTTTCACAGCACTATTTATCTCGCGATCTGAGGCGCCACTTTTCCCCAGCATGGACCGGATTTTTTGTTCAGCTTCCTTCTCAGGAACAATGAGAGAGCTGTCCTTTAATTTCGCTGCTCCAAGCACACGATCTTTTCGCAGCTCTGCCGTTCTGTCGTTATCGCCGAAACTTTGCTTGTATCTCGCTCCAACTTCGAGCCTGTCGCGCAAGTCGCTGATGCTTTCGCCATGCTGTCCCGCAGCTTTGCGTATCTCGGGGGCAATCCGAGTATCGGCTTCGAACCCGGCGCCGAACCGCTCGTTGCAGCTTTTGCACAGAAAACTACACGTCAGTATCCCGCCAATACTTCGGGGAATAATATGTTCGATGGAGAGATCCGCTTCTTGCATGCAAACGATGCAGCGCGTGTCATTCCAGTTGAGGCCGCTGGAAATTGTCATGCAACTCGTTCTCTTTAGGTAGCCTTCACCCCACCTCCGCAAACACCTTCTTCAGCGCCGTCTCCAGCTTCTCGAACATCTCGTCCATCTGCGGCTCGGTCAGGATGAAGGGCGGGCAGAGCACCACCGATTGCCCGAGCGGGCGACAGATCAGCCCCTGATCGGTGCAGGCGTTCGCGATGCGTTCGGAAACCGAGAGCGAGCCGTCGAACGGGGTCTTGGTCTCGCGGTCCTTCACCGCCTCCAGCGCCCACATGTAGCCCACGCCGCGAAGCTCGCCGATATTGGGGTTCTGCGCGATCTGGGCGAGGCCGGCCTCGAGGCGGGGGCTGAGGCGTTTGACGTTATCCGCCAGCCCTTCGTTCATCACCACGTCGATGGCCTTGAGCGCGATCGCGCAGCCGACCGGGTGGCCCGAGGCGGTGAAGCCATGCGGGAATTCCTCGATCACTTCGGAGGCCGCCTGCATCCGCCCCGCCAGTTCCGGCCCGAGGATCACCGCGCCCATCGGGAAAAACCCGGCGGTGAGGTTCTTCGAGGAGATGATCGCGTCGGGCATGAACTCGTAGGTCTCGCAGCCCCAGGTGTTGCCGGTGCGCCCGAAGCCGCAGATCACCTCGTCCGAGATCAGCGGGATGTCATATTTCTTCAGGACCTTCGACACCGCCTGGAAATAGCCCTTCGGCGGCGTGATCACCCCGCCCGCGCCCATCACCGGTTCCGCGAAGAAGCCCGCGATCGTGTCAGCGCCTTCCTTGATGATCGTGGCTTCGAGCTCGTTCGCGAGGCGCTGGGTGAATTGCTCTTCCGTCTCGCCGGGCTGGCCTTCGCGCCAGAAATGCGGGCAGGTGAGGTGGAGAAAGCCCGGCAGCGGCAGGCCGAAGACCGCGTTATAGGGCTTGCCGGTCATCGAAGCCGAGACCGCCGTCACCCCGTGATAGGCATTCTTGCGGGTCAGGATCTTGCGCTTCTGCGGCTTGCCTTCCGAGGCATGCATGAACCACAGCATCTTGACCATCGTGTCATTCGCCTCGGAGCCCGAGTTGGTGTAGAACACCTTCCCGTCGTCAAAGGGCGAAACCTCGATCAGCTTTTCCGACAGCATCACCGTCTGGTCCGACATCCGCCCGAAGAAGGCGTGATAGCCGGGAAAGCGCGCATATTGCGCCTGCGCCGCCTCGATCAGACCGGGATGATCGAACCCCGCGACCATGTTCCAGAGCCCCGAATTCGCGTCGAGATACTTTCGGCCCTCGGTGTCGAAGATGTAGGGGCCTTCGCCATGCGTCACCACGACCGTGCCGCGATCGTGGATCGTGGGCAGATCGGTGAAGCCGTAGAAGCTATGCGCGTCGGCGCGGGCCTGCCAGCTTTGGTCTTTCATCTTGCGACTCCTCGTCTTGTCTGGCCAAGAGGCTATCCACGGTATCGGCGGCGTCAATGGTTAGCGAACGCGCAGGGGTGGCTTGCGCGAGAAGGCGGGGCAGGGCAGTCTGCGCCTCGGAACAGATCCCTCAACGGAGCCTCCCCATGCCCGCCGCCCATCCCCGCATCAGTCTCTGGGCGGTCGAGGTCTTCGTGGCCATGGCCGAGGAAGGCGCGATTACCGCCGTCGCGCGCCGTCTTGGCGTGTCGGCCCCGGCGGTCAGTCAGCAGCTTGCCACGCTGGAGGCCGCGTTGGGGGCGGAACTGGTGGACCGCTCGGCCCGGCCTTTCGCACTGACCGCGGCGGGGCGGGCTTTCCTGCCCCATGCCGAGGGGATGCTCGATGAACTTGCGCGCGGGCGTGCGGAAGTGGGGCAGGCCGATCCGGCGGGGCTGAGCAGTCTCAGGCTGGGGATGATCGAGGATTTCGAGGCCGAGGTGACGCCGCTTTTGCTTGCGGACATGGCCGATGAACTCAGCGCCTGCCGCTTCGAGCTCGAAACCGGACCGAGCCACCGGCTTCTCTCGAAGCTCGAGGCGCGTGGGCTCGATGTGGCGGTGGTGGCCGAGCCGCAAGGCGCGGCGCTCGAAGGGATCGAGGTGCATCCCCTGCTGATCGAGCCTTTTCTTGCCGTACACCCGGCGATCGCATCTGCGGGCGGGGCGATGGATCTGCCTTTGATCCATTATTCGCAACGCACGCTGATGGGGCGGCAGATCGCGTCCCATCTTCTGCACGCGGGCGGAGTGCCCGGGCATCGGCTGGAACTCGACAGCTATCCCGCGATCCTCGCGCTGGTCGCGGCGGGGCGGGGCTGGACGATCCTGACCCCTTCGGCGGTGCGCCACGCGCCGCGCGCAGGTCTCGCGCTTTCGCCGCTCGAAGGCGCGCCGCTCACCCGGCGCATCGTGCTGGCCGCGCGCGAGGGGATGATGGGCGATTGGCCCGCGAAAGTGGCGGGTCGGTTGCGCAAACTGCTGGCGGCGCGGGTGGTGCAGCCCGCGCTGGCCGATGCTCCCTGGCTGGAAGGGGCGCTGCGGGTCGAGACGGGTTGAACCTGTCGGTCAGCCGATCCCCAGACCGGTGAGCGCCGCACCCAACGTTTCGCGCGGAAGCATGACCAGCGCCGGGCCTTCGAGGGCGATATCGACCGCTCCGGTCGCCCGGTTCGACGTTCCAACCCGCTCCGACGGCGTGAAGTCGATCCCGTCGAGCGGCCAATAGAGCCCCTTGGAGCGCGCCTTTACCTCGCCAAATGGAAACAATGACACGCGCGTGTCCTCTGCCAGATCGAGCGAGAGCCGCGGCGGGCAACGGAAGATCACCTCTTCCTCGGCCAGCATTACCACGCGATGCGCACTGCGGATCAGGTCGGTCATCGCCGCCAATGTGTGGTCGAGCCGCAACCCGGTGAACCCTAGCGCCAGAACGAACGGAGCCTCGATCAGCTGAAGGGATTTGGCGAAATCGGTGCTGTCCTGCTCGGCGATGTGATGGACCCGCGCCCCGAGTCGCTCACGTGCGCCCTGCGAGAGCGAATCGAGATCGCCGATCACCGCCTCGGGTTCCAGCCCCATCGCAAGGGCGCGATCGCCGCCGCCATCGGCCGCGACGAGGCACGGCGCGATTGTCAACGCTTCGTCAACATCGCTGTGCTTGATTGCCCCGGCGCCCAAGAGCGTGACCCCGGTGGATGAATGGACAATCCCGGTGAACATGCCATGATTGATGACGAATATGGCAAAGAAACGCAATCGAGACCGATAAAATACCTTTCAATTGCCATTATTCGTTCACGCGAAAGAACCAGTTGGCCCGGAAAGTGCGTTCAAAGAGGTCCAAATGAAAGCGAGTGGTCCATGGTTGGTGCGAACAAGATCCTGACCGTATCCTACGGCACCTTTTCGTGCACCCTGGAAGGGTTCGACGAGCCGTTCAACACGATGAAGGCGATTGCGGAATATTTCCGCGATCTGGCTGCCGACGACCGTTATTTTGGGGCCGAACCTCCGCAGCCCGACGCAGAGATGCTCCACCGCATCGCCGAGCGCGAGATCCAGCGCCGTGTCGAGGCGAAGATCCAGGAAAACGGTGTTGTCCTGCGCGCCCAGGACACGCTGCTCGGCGCTCAGGCCGAGGCTGCGGAAGCGCCTGCCGCGCCCGTCGAGGAACCTCTTGTGACCGAAGCGCCCGCGCCCGAACCCGTCGCGGAGGAGCCCGCGCCGCAATCGGTTGCCGCCGAAGTCACGCCGGAACCCGCGCCCGAGGTCGCCCCGGCTGCGGGCGAGCCCGCCTCCGATTCCGTGGCCGCCAAGCTGCAACGCATCCGCGAGGCGGTGGCCCGTGCCCGTGCCGCCCAGAGCGAGAGCTTCGCCGAAGAAGACGAACCCGCCCCCGTGATGGAGCCCGAGGCCCTGCTGGGTCAGTTCGACGCGCAGACGCCTGCGGAATCCGAGGATTTCGGCTATGAGCTCGATATCTCGGGCCCGCTGAGCATCGATGAGATTGCCGCGGATGAAGCGGAAGAGCTTTCCGGTTCGGTGGAAACCCCCGAGGCTGAAGCGGCGATCGAAGCGCCTGCCGTCTCGGTTGAAGCCGAAGAAGACGTGATCGCGGAAGAGATCGCTCAAGCTGAAACCGGCGAGACGACGGTTGAGGCTGTGGCCGAAGACCACGAGGAAGTGGATGAAGAAACGGCTGAAGCCGCCGAGGCCGCCGATCCCGAGGCTGAGAAGCGCCAGGCGCTTCGCCGTGCCCGTCGCGCTGCCAAACGTCAGAAACGCATTGCTGCACTGAAGGCTATGGTCGAAGAGCTGTCCGAGGAAGAAGTCTCCGAGGATGAGGCCGTGCCGGCGCTCGAGATGGCCGAAGAGGCGCCCGAGGTCGAAGAAGCGCAGGTTATTCAAGAGGCTCCGGCGATCGAAGAGGCCGCTGAAGCCGTCAGCGCGCTTTCCGAAGCGCCTTTTGACGAAGAAGCTGTCGTGGATGACGCCTCTTCGGAAGAGGACCTCGCCGCCGAGGAGCCCGAACAGCTTTCCGAAGACGCGATCGAACCAGAAGAGATTTCCACAACGATTGATGAGATCGCGATCGAACCAGAAGAGATCGCCGAAGCTCCTGGGGAAGAAGCCGCGGCCGAGACCCCGCCGCTGCGTGCGCGCGTGATCAAGGTGCGTCGCCGCGAGGCGGTCGCCGTGACCGAGGCCGCCATTGCGGAAACGGCCGAAGCGGTCGTGGCGGAGCAGGACGAGGAAGAGGACGATCTCGCCGCGCGTCTTGCCGCCGAGCTGGGGGCCGAAGAGGAAGCGCAGGACAAAGCGCCGGTCATGGGCATGCCTGGCAGCCTCTCGCCCGAGGACGAAGAAGATCTGATGCGCGAGCTGGCCGCGCTCGAAGAGGATGACACCGCCGAGGCGCCTGCCGTCGAGGATGCCGAAATTGCGGCTGACATGCCCGAGATCGACCTTTCCGGCCTGAGCTTCGAGCCGATCGCGGAACCTGTTGTTCAAGTGCCCGCTGAGGCCGAAATCGAGGCCGAAGTCGAGATCGTGGACGAGGCCGCCGAGGAAGAGGCGCCCGTCGCAGAAGTCGCCGCCGAAGTCGAGGAAGTCGAGGAAGTCGAGGAAACGCTCGCCGGGATCGGCGATGTGATCGAGGCCGAAGACATCGTCGAACCGGAAGAGGCGCTGGTCGCGGACGAAGCGAGCGAAGCGCAAGAGCCGGTCGTCGCGGAAGAAGAACATGCCGAGGCCGAGCAAGAGCCCGAAATGCTCTCGGAGGAGCCCGACGAAATCCCCTCGCGCCCGGACGTTCTGATCCTGGGAGAGGCGCTCGCATCCGAGCCGGAGGAAGACGAAGTTACGTTCGATCACGAGGAAGATGCCGCAGAGCTTTCCGAAGAGATCGAGGCCGCAGCGGAAAAACTCGCAGAGGAAGACGCTGCACAGCAAGAGCCCGCGATCGCCGCGCGCGAAACCACGCCTCTGCCGCTCGCGCCGGTTTCGGAAGATGACCGCGAGGCCGAGATGTCGCGCCTTCTCGCCGAAGCTGACAAGCAGGCCAAGGGCGTCGAGACCCGTCGTCGTTTCTCCGCGATCGCCCATCTCAAGGCCGCCGTGGCCGCGACCGTCGCAGATCGCCTGGCCAAGGGGCAGGATACGGCCTCGGGCGGCGCGCCCGAATCCGATGCGAGCGAGCCTTACCGCGCCGATCTCACCCAGGCCGTGCGCCCGCGCCGCCCGGTGAACTCGGGGGAGACGCATTCGCGCCGCCCCGAGCCGATGCGCCCCGCGCCGCTCGTTCTGGTCTCCGAACAGCGCATCGATTCCGAGCCCGTTTCGGAAGCTCCGAGCGAAGAGGAAGCCCCCGTCGGCAAGACCCATGTGATCCGCCCGCGCCGCATCTCGGCCGCGCAGATCGCCGCCGCCGAAGAGGCCGAAGTCGCGCCGATGGATCCGCAGCAGGCCACGAGCTTTACCGAATTCGCCGAAAGCCTCGGCACGCAGGGCCTGTCGGACCTGCTCGAGGCCGCCGCCGCCTATACGGCTGCTGTCGAGGGGCGTCCACATTTCTCGCCGCCGCAGATCATGCGCAAGCTCGCATCCTTCGAGGAAACCGCGGAAGTGCCGCGCGAAGAGCGGATGCGCGTCTTCGGTCGCCTGCTGCGCCAGGGCAAGATCACCAAGGTGAAGCGCGGTCAATACGCCATCACCGCGGCATCGCGCTACTGGGATGAGGCGAAGATCGCGTCGAACCAGTAAACGCGGAGAATGAGATTGAAAGCGGGCGGTCCCGAGGGGCCGCCCGTTTTCGTTCAAGAGATGCGTGGCTCGCTTGCGCCCGAGGCCGGTCAAGCCGTTGCGGCAGAGGTCAGGCCAACTGGGTCACGAGATGACGCGACCCGAAGGCAGGTTAGGGCAGGAGCCCCGCCCTCACTCTTTCGGCGCGTCGGGATCTTCCTTGCCGACCCCGGTGAAGATCGGCTTGAGCGGGAGGATCCACAAAATCCCGAGACCGACATAGACGCAGAACTCGGCCCAGATCGGCAGCCGGCCCCAGCGCGCGCCCGCCCAGTTCACCACCGTGACGGCAATGACGATATAGGCGGGCAGGCCCACGACGAGGGCCAGAACCGACAGTCGGCGGCGGGCCTTGTAGCTCAGCGCCATCGGATCAGTCCGCGAAGGGATCGGTCACGAGGATCGTGTCGTCACGCTCCGGCGAGGTCGAAAGCATCGCAACGGGGCAGTCGATCAGTTCTTCGACCCGGCGCACATATTTGATCGCCGCGGCCGGAAGATCGGCCCAGCTGCGCGCGCCCTCCGTGGATTCGCTCCAGCCTTCGATCTCTTCATAGACCGGAACGCAGCGGCTTTGCTCTTCTGCCGCTGTAGGCAGGTAATCGAGACGCTTGCCGTCGAGGTCGTAGCCCACGCAGA
The DNA here is from genome assembly GCF_002020275.1 of Thioclava sp. L04-15. Classification (NCBI taxonomy): domain Bacteria; kingdom Pseudomonadati; phylum Pseudomonadota; class Alphaproteobacteria; order Rhodobacterales; family Paracoccaceae; genus Thioclava; species Thioclava sp. L04-15. The sequence continues at coordinate 51,579 of NZ_MPZW01000012.1, forward strand.
TCTTGATCGTCTCGAACCCGTCGAGCACGTCGAGCTTGGTCAGCGCAATGCCGTTCACGCCCGAGATCGCGCAGGTCTGGCGCACCAGAGCCGCGTCGAACCAGCCGCAACGGCGCTTGCGGCCGGTGACGGTGCCGAATTCATGACCGCGCGTGCCGAGGCGCTCGCCGTCGGCGTCGTCGAGTTCGCTCGGGAAGGGGCCTTCGCCGACGCGCGTCGTGTAGGCTTTGACGATGCCGAGGACGAAATCGATCGCGCCCGGCCCCATGCCGGTGCCCGCCGCCGCCTGACCCGCGACCACGTTCGAGGACGTGACGAAGGGATAGGTGCCGAAATCGATATCGAGAAGCGAGCCCTGCGCGCCCTCGAAAAGGATCCGTTTGCCCTGCTTGCGCTTCTCGTTGAGCACTTTCCAGACGGGAGCCGCGTATTTCAGGATCTCGGGGGCGATTTCCTTGAGCTGCGCGATCAGCGCGTCGCGGTCGATCGGCTCGATGCCGAGACCCTTGCGCAGCGGATCGTGGTGCTGGAGCGCGCGGTCGACGCGTGCGATCAGCGTCGCCTCGTCGGCCAGATCGGCCACGCGCACCGAACGGCGGCCCACCTTGTCCTCATAGGCCGGACCGATGCCGCGGCCGGTCGTGCCGATCTTGGTGCCCTTCGAGGCCGCTTCCTCGCGGGCGCGGTCGAGCTCACCGTGAATCGGCAGGATCAGCGGCGTGTTCTCCGCGATCATCAGCGTCTCGGGCGTGATCTCGACGCCTTGTTCGCGGATCTTCTCGATCTCCTTGAGAAGGTGGAACGGGTCGAGCACGACACCGTTGCCGATCACCGAGAGCTTGCCGCCGCGCACCACGCCCGAAGGCAGCGCGTTGAGCTTGTAGACCTTGCCGTCGATCACCAGCGTATGGCCCGCGTTATGTCCGCCCTGAAAACGCGCGATCACGTCCGCGCGTTCGGACAGCCAGTCCACGATCTTGCCTTTCCCCTCGTCACCCCATTGGGCGCCGACGACGACGACATTGGCCATTGCTCTCTCCTTGGCAGGTATGAAACCGCGCGAGGTATAGCGGCTCGGCGCGCGGGGCGAAAGCCCGCATTTCTGTGGAGGCGTCGGGCGCGTCTTGCCCGGTCGGTGCGCGGGTGTCGCCTGCGGGAGCCTCCGGCGGGGATATTTGGACCAAGAGGAAGGGGGCGGGGGCTCCGGAAACGGGAACTGCGCGGATTTGACCCCGCGAAATCCGAAAAACGGGCAGACCGGCCTTGCGCCTTTTGCCTCATCCGCCTAGATAGGCGCGTCGCAAGAAAGAAGGCCCCGGACCCGTTCATGGAAAACGTCGTTCTCTCGATCCATCTGATCCTCGCACTGCTGCTGATTGGCGTGGTGCTGCTGCAACGCTCCGAAGGGGGTGGTCTCGGCATGGGATCTTCGAGCAGCTCGAGCGGTGTGGGCGGGTTGATGACCGGTCGCCAGGCCGCCAACGCGCTGACCCGCGTGACCTGGATCCTCGCCGCCGGTTTCTTCGCGACCTCGGTGACGCTGACCGTTCTGGCCGCGCAGAAGGCGCGCAACGAGTCGGTCGTCGACAGCGCCACCACCGAGCAGAGCGCGCCGGCAGCAACTGCGCCCGCGACGCCCGCAAACGACGCCCCGGCGACCCCGCCGGCGCTTGATGTGGTGATGCCGCCTGCGCCGAGCGGGTCGGAGGCCTCGACCGGCGGCACTTCGGGCGAAACCACCACCGAGACGCCTGCCGGCCCGGTGACGCCGCCCGCGTCCAACTGATCCAGCACACTGGGCGAGCCACAAGCGATTGAGGCTCTCCGCTTTCTTAACCCAATAGCTTGCGGTCCGGTTGCGGGCGGGCCGCGAATCGTGTAAGCATTAAATCCCGTGATCCTGACCCTCCTCGGTCAGGGAAACCTTTCGAATTTCGCAGATCACGGGGGTCTTCATGGCACGTTATGTCTTCATTACCGGCGGCGTCGTCTCGTCGCTCGGAAAGGGCTTGGCATCGGCCGCCCTGGGGGCATTGCTGCAAGCGCGCGGCTTCTCGGTCAGGCTGCGCAAGCTCGACCCTTACCTGAATGTCGATCCCGGCACGATGTCGCCGTTCGAGCATGGCGAAGTGTTCGTCACCGATGACGGGGCCGAGACCGATCTCGACCTGGGTCATTACGAACGTTTCACCGGCGTGTCCGCGCGCAAGACCGACTCGATCTCCTCGGGGCGGATCTACACCAACGTGCTCGAGAAGGAGCGTCGCGGTGAATACCTTGGCAAGACGATCCAGGTGATCCCGCACGTCACCAACGAGATCAAGGACTGGATCTCGGTCGGCGACGACGAGGTCGATTTCATGCTGTGTGAGATCGGCGGCACCGTCGGCGATATCGAGGGGCTGCCTTTCTTCGAAGCGATCCGCCAATTTGCGCAGGATCGTCCGCGCGGCCAGGTGATCTTCATGCACCTTACGCTGCTGCCCTATCTGGCGGCCTCGGGCGAGTTGAAGACCAAGCCCACGCAGCACTCGGTCAAGGAGCTGCGCTCGATCGGCCTTCAGCCCGACGTGCTGGTCTGCCGCTCCGAGCAGCCGATCCCGGACAAGGAACGCGCCAAGATCGCGCTGTTCTGTAACGTGCGCCCCGATGCCGTGATCCCGGCCTATGACCTGAAGTCGATCTACGAGGCCCCGCTGGCCTATCACCGCGTCGGTCTCGATCAGGCGGTGCTGGACGCCTTCGGTATCTCGCCCGCGCCGAAGCCCGACATGAGCCGCTGGGAAGACGTGATGGACCGCCTCGACAATGCCGAGGGCGAAGTGCGCGTCGCGATCGTGGGCAAATATGTCCAGCTTGAAGATGCCTACAAGTCGATCGCCGAGGCGCTGACCCATGGTGGTATGGCGAACCGCGTCCGGGTGAAGGCGGAATGGATCGACGCCGAGATCTTCGAGCATGAAGACCCCGCGCCCTATCTGGAGAATTATCACGCGATCCTCGTGCCCGGCGGCTTCGGCGAGCGCGGCACCGAAGGCAAGATCCGCGCGGCGCAGTTTGCGCGCGAGAAGGGCGTGCCCTATCTGGGGATCTGTCTCGGGATGCAGATGGCGGTGATCGAGGCCGCGCGCAACCTCGCCGGCGTCAAGGATGCAGGTTCGGAAGAGTTCGATCACGAGGCGGGCAAGAAACGCTTCACCCCCGTCGTCTACCACCTCAAGGAATGGGTGCAGGGCAATCACCGCGTCGAGCGCAAGGTGACCGACGACAAGGGCGGCACGATGCGCCTGGGCGCCTATTCGGCCGCGCTCAAGGAGGGCTCGAAGGTCGCCGAGGTCTACGGCTCGACCGATATCGAGGAGCGCCACCGCCACCGCTACGAGGTCGATATCAAGTATCGCGAACCGCTGGAGAGCTGCGGCCTGACCTTCTCGGGGATGTCCCCCGACGGCCGCCTGCCCGAGATCGTCGAGCACAATGGACATCCGTGGTTCATCGGTGTGCAGTTCCACCCCGAACTGAAATCCAAACCCTTCGCGCCGCACCCTCTGTTCGCGGGCTTCATCAAGGCCGCGCTGGAGCAAAGCCGCCTCGTCTGAGCTGGCAGCGACATGCAGCAAAAGGGGCGATCGCAGCGATGCGGTCGCCCTTTTCCTTTTCGTCCTTGGCGGCAGGTCGAAACAAAGAGGACTTCAACGATCTCCAGCATATCAAACTAAGTGCGTGCCAATCCTCCCGCGGCGCCCCATGGCGCGCTGGGAGGACTCGATACCGGCACAAAGAGAAATTTCGAGATCGCCGTCGGCTATCAGCTCGACCCGAACCTTCCGGTCGAGGTGAGCTATGCGAATATGATTATGGCGACACCGACTGGGGAACCGATTTTTCCGGCACCTACAGCTTTGCAAGTGCAACGCCTTTCTCGGGCAAATTCTCGTCGGATATGCTCTTTGTCGGCGTGAACTACTTGCAGGATTTCGCACCCAACTGGAACCGGCAACTCGGCGCGGCGGTCAGCGTGTCGCGCACCAAGTTCGCCCGCGCCACGGAAGGGACCTATGCAGAAGTTCGGCCCACCGCACAGAGGTAGTCTGCCCATAAGGTGAGCGCCGGTCTCGGCTACAAGCTGAGCGAGCACCTCAAGGTGCTGGGCAATGTCGGTCTGGTGAGCCTAGGCCGCTTCGAATCCGCCAAGCAACGGGATGGGGACTGGAGCGCCACCCCGAACCCGAACGCGCCCCACAAGTTCGACACGAATCTTCAGCCCGTCGTCAGTCTCGGCCTGTCCCACACGTTCTGATCGGCTGACTGCCCGGACAATCCCGCCCCGAGCCGATGCGCTTCGGGGGACGCCTTGTCTTGCGGCATCGGCCTGAGAGGGGTGCCCCTCGACAGGCAACGCGCCAAGGCTTTCAACCGTTGGCTTCGAGCAAACGTCGCAAAATCAGACTGCGCGCCCAAAACGCTTTAAACTCAGCGCGTTGCACGGAAGCTATGCTCTGCAAAAGGAGAGATGGCTGGGGCGGTAGGATTTTGTGCTTTCATCTCAATATGTTAATAACATATGGACGTGGTGTCAATCGAGCGGTGACAAAATTCGGTTTGAATTGAAGTTGTGTGTCTCGCTTGGGGGCGGCCGGGATCGGCAGTATGCCGGTCCCGTTCAAGTTTCCGGATATCGGCGAATGCTCCGGATCAGCGCCTGACTGAAACGCGATACCGATAGGGGGCGACCTCTTCGACGAGCACCACGTCGCCGGGCTTTGCATCGTTCTTCGCGAAGAACTCCCGAATCCAGCCGCGCGCGCGGAAGAACTTCTTCTGCCCGTCCAGATCGGTTGAGATCGGCGCATGGCTCCCCCAGTCGACCAAGATCTCGCGTTTAGCCGCAAGGGCCTTGCTCGACCCGCCGATGGCGTCCTGTGGGAACGCGTCAAAGAACGACCTGAGATAGATGTGGTTGTGAGTGAGGTTGCCCTGAGTGAGCACGCTGTGTCCGATTACCAGAGTCTTGGAGGGATCGGGCGCGATGATCGCGTCATGTGAACCGTGGAGCTGGGGTGGTGCCACCATCGCTGTAGTATCGTCATCGCTATCTTCGAAAAGATCGAAGTCGTCTTCGAAATCCTGCACAGATTTGATCTGTGCGGGTGACCCCGACCGCTTCGCCTGGCGACCCTCCGCAAGCAGAACAACCTCTGCCGCGGCACGCGCGTCTTCGCCTGCGTCATGATGCTCGAAATTCAGTCCGAGATGCTGCTTGAGATTTCCCAGGCCATGGCCGCCGTTCCCACGCAGTTCGGGCCAGGCAGCGCGGGCTACCTGAACGCTGTCCCGCCAATGCCAATTCGGCAATTCGAGGCAGGCATTCGAGCAGGCCGCGGCAACGGCGCTACGATCGAACCCTGAGTGCTGATAGACCGTCGCCCCCGCCAATGCTTCGGCCAAGATGGGAAGGATTTCCCGGAAAAGCGGGGCTCCCAAGACGGTCCGAGCGCTGATCCCGTGCAAATCGGTGAAACGCCATGTCGTAGTCTGCGGGTCGACATGGGTTACCCAAGTCTCGATCGTGTCATCGGCACGCACGCAGGCCACGCCAATCTGACAGATGCTCGCGCGATCATGGTTCGCCGTCTCAACGTCGAGGGCGAAGAAACGAAACGGCCCGGCCGGGAACTTCGGCACGCTGCGGCTCTGCGGACGCGACGTCTTCGCTGCAGGCCGCTTGGCGCCTGCCTCGAACAATTCCCGCTGCCGTTCCAGCGCGGCGCAGGACCTTGCATCGAGGCCCAAGCGCCGAATTGTCATGTCAACAAGAGCGGCGGGCTCCTCGTAAGTGGTCATGCCGCGCTGGTTCCATGCGATCGCTTCCTTCGGCGCAATCTCGAGAACCTCCCTCTCCAGCGCCGCGATCGGTGCGCTGTCGGGCAGCGTCACCCAGACAGCCTTGCAGTGATCTGCGATGAAGGCATTGCGCACAGCCTTCGCGAGATTGGCGTCCGCCGTTTCGGGCGCCTTCCGATCGCGCCACATCCGCCCGGTGTTATACATCCGCGAGAAATAATGACTGGCGTCTTCAGAGCCGGTGCGATGGCGCTGGTGAATGCGCTTGTAAAGCGTTTCCGCTGCAGAACTGGTTGATCCGATGTAGCGAAGCGTGCCGAAGTGATCGACGAGTCCGTAGAGGCCGCGCGCGTCACTTGGAGCCTGGGAGGTGGGACGCGGCTCAGCATTCATAAGAGCCGCGAGAAGGTATTCGGGAGTGTATTCCATGATTCTGACCTCGATCAGTTTGCCATCAGGTGGCGGCGTTCGATGCGCTTCCAGTCGCGCCCCGAGACGATGCCCCAATTCTCGTTTTCGTTGGGGCGCCGCCAGCGCGGGGTCGCCATCTTCTGCAAAGCGGCAAGTGCGGAATCGAAGCCCTCGATCTGGACCTCTTCCCCCTTGCCGCCGATCGTGAACTTGCCCGAACGAGCAAGGCCAGGATGGAAATAGCTGCCGTCCGCAGCAAGCGGCACGAACACAACATCGTCCGAGAAGTCGGGACTCGGTGCCTCCGGTTCCGCTTCATCAGGCTGCTGCCAGATAGACGCGAAGAAGTCCTTCCGACCCTTGAGCCATGCAGCCGCGCTCGGCGCGGTGACCTGCTGCCCGACCTTTTCAAGCCCACTGTCGCTGCTCGAGAGGATGTTGCGGATCCGTCCTTCGGTTACCCCGCCGAAGATCGCAAGAGACACCAGATCGACCTCGCCCTCGGCACTGTCGATGGCCCGGCGTGAGAGCGCGAGATTGATAATGCGCGTAGTCACGCGCTGAGGCTCGGGCTTGACCAGAGTGCGAAACTGCTCGAGGCGGGTGGCAAGATCTTCGATCCAGGCTGCACGCTCAGTCAGGGCGATGGCGGCCGGGGTGACGCCGTAGAGGCCGTAGATCCCGGCATTATCGAGAAGCTTCGCGCCATCCCAGGAGAGTGTCACGGACGGCAAGTAGGTCTCGAAAGCCTCTTCCCAGGTGTTCCCCTCAATGTCGGGACCGGGCAGCGCGGCAAAAAGATGGGGGGCGACGTTGCTCTTTCCAAGCAGCAGCTCGATCACCTTGAACCGCTCCGCAAGCAGTTCGAGAAGTTCGTCCCCATAGTCCCAATTGGCACTCTGATATCCAGTCAGTTCATTGTGGAACCAGGCCTGGCGGCGATCTTCGGCGGTCATGGTTTCGGGAAGCACAGTCGTGTTCATATTTTCTTCTCCTTCAAGCGTGCAGGCGGCGGATCTGGGCGCGCAGGTTGAGACGCGCGCGATGGTCCGAGGGTGTGGACGCCGCGATGACAAAACCTCGTTCGAACTGCAGCGCGAGGTGGCGCCCGCGCGGCTCGATGCCGAGAAGGTTCACGCCTTCGGCGTCGCACAGCTGGCGGTATTCACGGTGGGACTTCTTCATGATCAGACTCCAACAAAAGTGATCTTGTGATTGTTGTATCTACGCCTTGCGCCTAGCGCAATAGGTTATTTCACGATTAACGAGATATACCTCAAAATGGGTGCGCGAGTTGTCGCGAGAGGATTATGTATTGGACATGACGCAGTTTTTCTAAGAAGGGGCGCGGGGAGGGTGCCCGGAAGTTCGCCTTCACCCGCTCAAAGACCCTCAGGATGGTGTCACGCGGCTGAGACTGGGGCAGTCTCCCTGTATTCGTTCCGCGCAGAGTGGAGATTCCACAAATTGTCAGTGTAAGTGCGGCGCTCGAGCGCCGGTCGGGCCTGAGCATGCATTCGCAGAGGGAAGCGTGATCTCCGGAAATGCATTAGGGCGGCTGATCGCGGTGGCAGGCGCCTGAGCTGAATGAAGGGTAAACTAAACCGGCAGACTTGGATGGGTCTCGGGGGCATATCCCGCCTGCAGCACCGCAGTCAGCGGCTCGGGCGTCAGCACCGTGACCTGCCCGATGAGAACGGTGGGCAACTGCGCATAACCGTCGAGGCTCCAGGCAAATGCTTTGCCGCGCCATTTCAGGTGAGGGTCTCCCGCGCTTTCGACGATCACGCCATCGGGCAAGGTCTCGAAATCGGCTTGAAAGGTCACTTTCTCGCCGCGCTTGATGCGGGCCGCGTGCAGTGTCTTGTCGATCTCTTTGGGCAGGGGCGTGCCCGCATGGGGGGCGCCGTGGACCTGCGCCCAAAGCGCGGTAAAGATGCGATAGCGGTCGCGCCGACAGGTGGCGCAGGGGCGGTGTCCGGCGGCGAGCGCGGTCGCTTCGTCGAGAAAGAACATCTCGGTATAGCTGCGCGGCGCCATAAGCGTGCGCTTTTTCCCATTGAACGACAGGACGCAGCTGACCGGCTCTGTTGCACAAATCCTGTGAAGGGATTCATGTCGTGAATCCAGCGTGGTAGCTGGCCGGTATGAGCAGACCGACGCCCCCGACCTACAAGACCAGGAACTGGCCAACCTACAATGAAGCGCTCAAGCGCCGTGGCTCGCTGACGATCTGGTTCGACCCCGAGATGAACTGGGAGGCCGCGCCGACCGGCAGGCGCGGTCGCCAGCAGAGCTATAGCGACGCCGCTATACAGACATGCCTTTCGATGAAGGTGTTGTTCGGTATGGCGCTGCGACAGACGACCGGGTTCGTCGAGAGCCTGCTGCAGCTGGTTGGCCTCGACTGGGCGGTGCCCGACTTCAGCACGCTGTCTCGTCGCCAGAAGACCCTTGCCGTGAACATTCCGTATCGCGGCTCCAAGGGGCCGTTGCACCTTCTTGTCGACAGCACAGGGATCAAGGTTGAGGGTGAAGGCGAATGGCACGCGCGCAAACATGGCGGCCCAAAGCGGCGTGTCTGGCGTAAGCTCCATCTCGGGATCGACGAGCAAACATTGGAGGTTCGCGCCGTCGAGATCACGGGAAGCCACATCGGCGATGCTCCGGTTCTGCCCGACCTGCTCGATCAGATCCCCGAGGAGGAAGAGATCGGCAGCGTCACGGCAGACGGTGCCTACGACACCCGCAAATGCCATGACGCCATCGCCGAGCGTGGCGCTCATGCCGTCATCCCGCCTCGCCGGAATGCGAAGCCCTGGAAGACCGTCACCGCTGGCGCTATCGCACGCAACGAAGCTCTGCGGGCATCGAAGTCTCTGGGCCGCGCCCTGTGGCGACGATGGAGCGGATACCACCGTTGGAGCCGCGTCGAAACCAAGATGCACTGCGTGAAACTTCTGGGTCAGCGCCTCATGGCGCGGGACTTCGATCGCCAGGTCGCGGAACTTCAGGTCCGCATCGCCGTCATGAACCGCTACACCGCGCTCGGCATACCCCTCACAGAGGCCGTGGGATAAGTCTGTCCGGGGATAGGGGAGCCTCGGCTATCAGCCGATTTGTGCAACAGAGCCAATTGCATCCCAGAGCTTGCGATAAAGCGGCTCGGGTTGTCCGGGAAGATTGTCGGCGACCGGCACGCGAGGCAACTTGACGATTCCGCACTCGATGGCGTCCATCAGAGAGAAATCGGAAATAACCCATGGGAATAGGGTTCCTTCAAGCCATCCCGATCCAGAAAGGAAGAAGGGTGTGGCAGAGAGATCGTAGACGGTCTGCACGCCCAATTTACGTTTGGCGGCCTCGAGCCCGGAAATCCACAGGCGTGCCGCTTCCGCGTTTTCGTCGGCCTCTTTTCTTTCGTCGCCAGATAGTTTCTCGACGATCCCTTCGGGGCGCTCCCTGTAGCAGTGGTGCGCCTCGTCATTGATCACGTTGATCTTACCAAGCCCCATCAACTCCGGCATAACCCGCTGGAGCATCTGTCCTTCGGTCTCGAGCGTTGTCAGCGCGTCGCCGTGCCCCTCGAGAGCTGAGCGCGTCCCCTTCGCCAGCTGAATGCGCTCGCGGGGCTTAAACGCGTGATAGTTGGTCAGGACGATCTTGGCGCGCTGAATGTCCGGCATCAGGTCGCTGGGCACAAGATTCAGCTTTTGATAATAACTTGCCGCATCGTTCGGTAAAAGAACGCGAAGCCTGTCTCGGATCGTAATGCCCGGCGTCACGATCAGGAAACCGCGAGAGAACGTCTTGGAATTTGGACTTCGGACCGCATTGAGTGTCTGCCATGCGATGAGCATAGCCATCACGGTTGTTTTTCCAGCGCCGGTGGCCAACTTCATTGCAACGCGGAATAACTCTGGGTTTGCCTCAGCATTCGCGGTCTCGAGGCGCTTCCGCACTCGACGACCACGCTCGCCCATCTTTGAAGCGACTTCCGTCATCCAGATCGCAGTTTCCACCGCTTCCAACTGGCAGAAGAACGGACGTATTGCCTGCGTTTCGTCGCATTGAATGGCGCGCCAGTGCTGGAGCAATCTCTGCGTGATTGGAGAGACCTGCCAATCACTTGGATTAGGCAAGCGGCGCCAAGCGTCTACCTGCGAACGCATCTCGTTGACGAACTCGGTAACGTTGTAATCTGTGTCCTGACCTTCGAGCCCAGCGGTGCTTAGGTCCATCTCGCCCTGCCGAACGCCTTTTACGCTTTTAGGCTTGGGCATCGCCGATATTAGATCGGATCTACGTCTGCTCGCGATTATCGTATCAGTTGGCCTTCCATCAGCATCTAATTCCCAGTGTTTTTGGGGAACGAAGTATGGAGAGTTGAGAATTGGTTGTTCAAAGAAGGACATGATCGTCTCTAAATTTCGCGTCAGGGATGAGTTAACCAAAGGAAGCCGCGAGTGGCAATGTGAGACCGAAATCTCCGTATCTTCAGCGAAGATTCCGTGGCGTAATGCGCAATTCCTATGGAGGAAATCACTACAAGTTCATGATTGCATGCAGGCTTCCTCAACCGCGCAGCGGTGCACTTTTTCCGCGCACCCGAGGCCGAGGCGTTAACTGTCGTCGGTGATCCTGATCTGCTCCTCTGAAAAGTCCTCGTTTTATAGTTCGCCTGTTCTCCATCTGGGCTGCTCGCCAACTTTGGACCGCCGGAAGCTCGATTTTTCGGTTGCCTCACGATGACGGGCTGGTGGCGCCATCGGGATAATGCATGTCAATCGGGGCACACAAGAATGCCGCAGGTCAACGCGCTATGTTTAGGATACGCGCTTTATGGAGACCTCGACGCTTCACAATTCGCGAGCATGCTGTTCGCGATTATTGGATTCGTTCAATTGAGTGTTTGAAAACGGAATCCGGGAACGCTCAAAATAGCCAACGCGCCAGAATTGCCCGAGCGTGACAGCACTGTCGATGAGAATGCCGCCGCCGAAAAGCAGCGCAACGGCTTGCAGATCCGGTTCGAAAATGCCGCCAAGGTAGGCAAGAAAGGCTGCACCGTAATACACCACGCTGACGAAGAGCGACTGATAAAGCATCAGATCGGTGCGGCCCATCCCGTAGAAATAGCTGTCCAGAACGTGATTGAGCGCAAAAATGATGTAGAAGCCGAGCATCAGGCAGGTTAGGGACACGATCCTCGAGGCATCGCTCGATCCCATTGCATGCGCGATGAACCATTGCCAGCCAGGAATTGTCGCGAACCAGACTACTGTTATGATTGCTATCAGGAGAAAATATGCCCTGAGGCGGCCGTCGAGATGGCCGCGATGATTGCCGACATCTTGGCGGATGAGTGTTCCAAGCGACAGCACTGGCAAAAGCAGCCAGCCCCAGATGAAGCTGTTCGTCATCCAGAACAGGCCTGCCTCGTTCACCTCGTTCATGAGCCTCAGGATCATGAGCGCGAACGCCAGATTTCTCACGCCCGATTCCAGGCCTGATCGCAGCGCCACGCGAAGCCAATCTTTTTTCCAGCCTTCGAGGCGGCCCAGACGTGGCATTCCGAGCGCGCCTGCTCGCGATAGTATGGCCAGAGACGGTATCAGGAGCAGCGTGCCCACAGCGATGTTCGTCAGTGCGACGCCCTGCACCCCGAGATCCAATGAAAAAGAGAACTGTCCAACGAAAGTGCTGTCAAACAGCACGGTCAGGATAGCGCGTAGCACCACCAATGCGACAAGGACGCGCCTCCATGAAAGGGCCACGACAACGATGACGCTGATGTCATTCAAAGTTCCGATCAATAGCCCAAAGGCTTCCAGCCTCAGGTAGGCAGAGGTTCTGGCTTGCAGCTCTGGCTGCTGTGCCATCGCCCGGGTCAGCCAATCCGCTCCGAGCAGGACTCCAAACGTGAGGATTCCGTAGGCTATCAATGTTACCAGGAAAGCATCACCGACTCTCTCTCGCAGCGCTGCTCGGTCCTGAATTGCCCGGCCGAAGATGTAGTAGAGTGGGAGAAGAAGGGCTTCCTGCAACACCTCATAGGCAAGATTGAGCCATGCCGATTGGGCGGCAATGGTGACGTTCGACGTGTCCGGGAGCGAATTCAGGAAATAGACACGAAGCGTCGAGTAAAGAGCCGGCACGAGAGCCGCAAGAATGATGGCAAACCATAGCCGATAGTCGATGCGTCGCAGGGAATACATTTTTTCAGAAATCTCCGAGGAATACGGTAGTCTTCTGGCTGCGCGAAAGATCGGGCGCAACCCTACTTCCGGGGATAATCTGCGCACGCGGTCAGTCATGCTCTGACGAATTCAACCGGCCCTCGAGACAGTCTCGTCAGGAGTAAGAACTTCGAGCGCAGATGGCTTGTCTTGCGCGGAAGAAACTGAACAAACCGGGCTTCACGGCGACGGAGTCGGAGCCTGACCGTCGGCAGGGGCGACAATGGTACCCCTGCCAAGGACCGACTCAGCTCGCCACTGCCTCAGCGCTTGCACGCACCAAAGCCTATTCGTTCTCCTTCGGCCCGAAACTCCGGACGATAGTCTCCAGGGCCAGATTGGCCCCCTTCAGTTCATGCAAATTCTGAACCGCGCCGGGTTTGCCGGAGGCTGATTTGGGTTAGTTACGCGGCCATGTCTTCAGTTTCCAGAGCGGCGTAGAAGTTTGCCTCTGCTTCCGCCGGCGGGATGTTCCCGATCG
>NZ_MPZW01000013.1:0-31006 GCF_002020275.1 Thioclava sp. L04-15
TTCCACTCCTCTTCCAGCCAAGGAAGCGTAGCGGAAAACTCCAGCTTCAAACGGTCCAGTTTCCGGGGATCAGATCAACGGCGCCCAGCGTATCATCGATGATTTGTCTCATCCGGCGTCCGAGTTTCTTGCCGTGCTTCCCGCTCGTGGGCTCCCGAAGGTCCGGAAACAGATCAGGGTGCCCAGCACGCTTCATCTTCGTCACATGGTCGAGAAACCCGAGCTCGATCAAGCGCATATGGATAGGCACGGTGCGACAAGAGGAAAGCGTCTTGACACGGCGCTGCTCGGTTTCACGGATTGAAATGCAAGGGGTGCCGTCGACCTCGATGATGTCCCCAAGTGACAAGCCTGCGATCTCTTCGCGCCGTGCCCCGGTAACCGCGCCGATCAGCGGGCACCAGTAGATGCCGTTGCGATAGACCGTCTTGCCCGGACGTGTCTGGTAATATTCTGTCTCGGAGCCCGTCCAGACCGGGCTCTGAAACAGCGCCTCCAGTTGGAGTGGCGTGAACGCATCCTTCTTCTCCCTCTCGCGCACAGTTTCCTTACGGCGCAGCTTGCTCGGATCGAGGCGTGGGTCGATCAAGAAGCCCTCATCGGCGGCCCAGGTCGCGACCTGACCGAGATGATCGAGGTGCCGATTGATCGTGCCGGTCGAGAGGCCAACCTGATTGGCGGGCAGGGCGGCAGCACGCGCGATAGCCTCTTCGCGGGTCGCGGTCTGGTCCTTCGGGCTCTTCCCCCAGCTTTTCGGGATTTTTCGAAGCGCGGCACGGAAGGCCGTCGCATCGGTCTGGCGGATCTGCCGGATATCGGTGATCCCGGTGAGAAGCGTGAACAAATCGCCAAAGCTTCGATATTGGCGCAGCGTCTTCTCTTCGATGCCTTCCTCGCGTTTCATCGCGATCAACCGGTCGATTACAGCGTTGAGCGCGGGATCAAGCGCAGGGTCCTGAGTGGGCGACGGCTCGCCAGGTGGTGTTCGCGCCGCATGGTCCGGTGAGAAATTAGGCGCCGGGCTTGGCGCTTCGGGCCCCAGCAGGTGGGACGGTGTCTGAGCGGCCAACGCGTCGGCCAGGGCCTCGATCGGCTCAAGCGCTGCATCCTTGCCGGTCCAAGCGGCCCGCTTGCCCGAGATCAGCAGGCTCATGAGGGTTACCATTTCAAAAGCAGACCTTGTTGGACGCCCGGTCAGATCCTGAAACTCCCTTGCGATAATGCGCCTGCGGCTCTCGCTCGTAAGGTCGCGGCGATATAGATCTATCGTCGAGTTCAGCAGGTCAGAAGCACCTTCAGGCGCGTCCGCATTCACTCCCGACCGTGCCAGATGTGCCCAGGCGTCTCGCGCGGCCTCGTCGTGGCGCACATCATCAAGCGGATCAAGAGAGTCGAACCGGCGCAGCAATTGCAGCTTTTCGATCTTCGCCCGCTCGCGCTTGATGACATCCGCCAGCCAGGCGCGCGCCTCCTGAGACGAGATCTCGGTCCTGATGATGCCGTCCATAAACGTGTCGCTCTCCGCACTGATCTTGCGGGCTAAGATAATCGCCACACGGCGATCCGTCGTCCCCAAGGAGAGCTTCAGGTCGACGAATTTTGTGGAAAACACCCGGATCCGACGGCGCCATTGATAGGCAGTGCCGCGACGGGAGAGATGAGGTTGGCCGTGCATGGTTTTGCGTCGCCCTTGTTTCGGACGGACCCACGCAAAACTCGGGTGATGGAACACCCGTATGCCACACCTACGAAGCCATGAAAGGCTTTTTGTAGCTAAATCAACACCCTATAGGGGAAGATGGCTCCGGCGGTAGGGGCCTGCCCCACCGTGCCACGCACCCTTGTTTTATTGGCCGATCTCAGTGCGATTTCGCTTCGGTCACAACCGGACTCCAGAATGTGTACGGAGTCGTGGCGTACTTTGAGCATCAATTCAAGTACTCGGTGAAAGTAGCTGCACTCAGACGGGCAGGAGGCTCGGTAGGGCGGCCGAGCTTGGAAAGACGATGCCTGCAAGCCGATGGAGTTTGCTGTCGGGCTTCGAGTGGGGTTTTGTTCTTGAAACCTGATCGATCTGTGATCACTACTTCGTTAGGGCGTCCTTGGTGCTTGGCATGAAGGGGTCTCATTCCTTTT
Organism: Thioclava sp. L04-15; assembly: GCF_002020275.1. Lineage (NCBI taxonomy): Bacteria > Pseudomonadati > Pseudomonadota > Alphaproteobacteria > Rhodobacterales > Paracoccaceae > Thioclava > Thioclava sp. L04-15. The sequence continues at coordinate 2,137 of NZ_MPZW01000013.1, forward strand.
GCGCATCGAGGCCATTTTGCTCGACAAGACGACCATTACGCAGATCCATTCATTTGAGGGAGTAGATCGGATCCTTGCCGATCCCGATCTCTTCCGTCGCAGGCTGGGAGCCGAAGGTACGAGTCCCGCGGCTGCGAAGGAAAATTTTGTCGACGACATCTGGCACGTAGGGGCCGCCTCGACTGTTGGCGGCTCGATCGCATCCTCCTCGTTGGTCGCCTCGAGCTTTTTCGGCAGTTCCGGGTTGATGGCGCTGTTGCCCTGGGCACCGGCTGCGGTGACACCGGTCGGTTGGGTGGCTGCGGCGGCGGTCGTGACGGGAGCGTCGTTTTACGGCGTGACCCGGCTGTTTCGCAGCTGGGATGCGAACCGGTCCGGCGCGACGCCAAGCTTTGTCGGATCCGAACTCGATCTTCTGGCCATGTCTCTGCTCGATGTGATCGGAGCGTTGGCCGTCCGCGTCGCCGCGGCTGCAGGGCCGCTCGACGCCGCTGAACGTGCTCATTTGAGGGGGCATTTCGTTACATGCTGGGGCTTCGATCCGGCTTATGTCGACTGCGCCCTCGAAGTGATTGAGACGAATTCAGCAGCCCAACCAGTCGAGGGCATGGCAGCGTCGATGTCAGCCTTTGCGGCGGCGGTGCCGGACTGTGATCGCGTCGTCTTGAATTCAGTACTTTTCGATTTGCTTGAGGCCATAGCCGCCGCTGACGGAACGGTCGATCCGCGCGAAGTCGCAGAGATCGCCACAATTCGCGAAGCTTTCGCGCGGCGGGCCGACTGGGAGGCGAAAGACCGCGAAATCCAACGTGGTTTCCTCGGCCGTATGACAGACCGGGCAGCAGGTTTGTTCGGCCGCAGGACTCCTCAACCGACTGCGCTCGACCCGACGTTGCATGTGCCGACACTTTGGCTCTTGGGTAAGACAGGTGCGGGAAAAAGCTCGCTGGTCCAGGCTATCACAAGATCCTCGGCGGCTGCGATCGGTAATGGCTTCGTGTCGTGCACGCGGACCGCCGAGTCTTATGACTTCCCGTCCGCCGACCCGATGATGCGGTTTCTGGATACGCGCGGTCTTGGCGAAGTTGGCTATGACGCGGCTGACGACATTGCCGCCTGCACGCAGGGCGCGCATTTGCTCGTACTTGTGGCGCGGATCGACGACCCGGTGCAGGGGCAGGTTGTCGATGTCCTGTCGCGCATCCACAAGCAACGCAAGGAAGTGCCAGCGATCCTCGTTTTGACCGGAGCCGATCTGGTGCCTGATGACGCGACGCTGCGCCGTGCCCGTGCGCAGATCGAGCAGGCCTATGAGACGGCCTGGGGCAGGCCCCTGAAATCTGTCTGTTTGTCGCTTGGCGATCCGCTGGCCGCCGATTTGAACGGGCTGCACGCGCTGCTGGCCGAAAGCCTTCCAACCGTTGCGATGTATTTGTCCCGACAACCGGGCACGGATCCCGAAGCCCGCGAGTTTGACCGGCATATGGCGCTGGTGTTGAGCTATGCCGCGACTGCGGGTGCCAGCGACATCCTGCCCGTGGTCGGCCTGGCCTCGGTTCCTGCGGTGCAGGTAGCCATGCTGAGTGCGTTGGCGCGCCGCTATGAAGTGGCGTGGGACCGGGAGATCATGATGAAATTCATCGGTTCTTTCGGGCTGGGGTCGATAACGAGATACGCGGTCTCTACTGTCGGTCGACAGGCGCTGAAGGTTGTGCCTTTTGCCGGATCTGCGGTGGCCGCGACCTACAGCTTGGCTGCGACCTACGCGCTGGGACGTGCCGCCGCATATTGGATGTACCAGACGCGGAGCGGGGCGCAGGTGGACGACGCAGACCTGCGCGCGCGCTACGCCGCCGCCTTCGAACGGGTGCCTGATGATCACAAATGACGCTCTGCGGCGCATGTTTCTGCGGGGGCGTGGGCCGGTTTTGCTGACTGGGCTGGCCGTGTTGCTTATCGGCCCTTCAGTCTTCGGCTATCGCTGGCTTTACGAGAAGGGCTGGTTGCTCTGGTTCTTTGCCGGGCTGGCCGCGATCATCGTCCTGCTCCAACTAATTACTTGGGGCCTTGCCGTGCGGGAACGGAGGGCAGCGCGCGGTAGGGGTGGTCCGTTGGATGGACCGCTCGTCGAGGCTAACCCGGATTGGACGACGGCTGAACTCGGGGTCTTCGAGACCTTGCGTTCGGAGATTGCGGCCTCGGTCGAGGTCCCAGTGGATTGGGGCCGGATGCAGGCCATGGCGTTGCAGGTTGTGGACCGGGCTGCGGAACTCGCGCCAGCGGGCAAGCGCGAACGACTGGCTTTCTCGGTTCCCGAGGCGCTGTTGTTGGCGGACCGGGTGATTAACCGTCTGCGCCTGGCACTGCGCCAATACGTGCCCTTCTCAGACAGTATCGCCGTAAGCCAGATCGCCTTTGTCCTGCGTCACATGACACGGGTTCGCAAGGCCATCGACGGCGGCTCGAACGTCTACGAACTCTCCAAGCTCTTTTTCAATATCAAGACTTTGCCGGCGTCGGCCCTCTCTAAGTTCGTGATGGCGGGCGTGAAGAAATTCTCTTTGGTGCAGGTCCAGCGCTATATTCTCGAAGAGGTCGCCCGCGCTGCAGTGGATCTCTATTCCGGCCATCTGAAATTCTCGGATTCCGAGCTGCTGGCAATCGAGCTTGAATCGGAGCGTAACGATCGCGCTGCTCTCGCGCAGCCGGATGCGGCCCTGCGGGTGCTCGTGGTAGGACAGGTCAGCGCCGGGAAGTCCTCACTGATCAATGCGCTCGCAGGGGAGAGCATGGCCGAAACCGATGTGGCCCCCAGCACCGACCGACTGACTGCGCATGAGGTGGAGCTGGGCGATCTGCCGTTTACCTTGGTCGATACCCGTGGAAACGACGGATCCGAGGCGGTCGAGAGCGAACTGTTGGCACAGATGCTGCAGGCCGATCTCGTGCTCTGGGTGGTGCGCGCAAACCGACCGGGCCGGGCAGCAGATGCGGCGCTGCTGGCGCGCTACCGTACCGCGCGTGACGCGTCGCCGACGCGTCGCTATGCGCCGATCATCCCGGTGGTAAATGGCATTGACCTGCTATTCCCCAACTGGCCCTATCCAGAGAATGTCGTTCCGGCGGCCGACCTGGAACGGGTTTCCGCGATCGTGGCGGCGATCTCTGGGGAGCTTGGTTGGTCCCGTGCGCTGCCGGTGCAAGCTGAGGCGCCAGGCTGGAACATCGAACCATTGCGGTCGGAAATTGCGTCGCACGCAGTCGAGGCATTGATGGTGCAACGCAACCGCCGCCGTATTGAGGGGGCGCGCCATGCAAGTGGGGCAATGGAACAGCTCGGCCGCACCGGCAGCGCAGGCAAGGGCATCATCGGCTTCGCGTGGGATCGATTTACCGGCGGTTGACGCCATCCTGCACAGGCGCTTTTCAAGTGCTGAACCAAGCTTACGGCATTGAGGTGAAATCGTCGCGTTGATGCCCTTCGACCATCGCTCTCAGTTCGTCGGGTGCCAACACCGTAACCTTGTCACCCCACTGGTACAGGTGCCATGCCATCTCTTGCCAACCGGCAGCTTCGAAGCGAACGATCAGGCTTCCGTCGGATTGGGGCTCGAGCTGTTGGTTGGGGTGAAAGCAAAACTCGGCGGCGCGTCCAGCGGCTTCAGGTGTAAATTGCCAGACGACCTCGCCAAACTGCTTCGGGTCCTGCCAGACGCCGAAAGACTGCGCCGCGTAGGCGGGCATTGAGAATCCCTCTGCCAGTGCGAAGCTTTGGTCCAGCACCTCGGCCTCGATGATCAGATCCATCCGGTAATTGCGTATCAGGTCGCCCTTCGCGGGGTCGCGCGCCACGAGATAGCTTCTATGGCCCATCAGAACGCCATGGGGTTCGAGCGTTCGTTCGCGCGCATCCTTTCCATATATGACACGGAGCTGGAACGGACCGCGCAGGGCTTCAACAACGGCCTCGGTGATTGGGGCGGGCAGCACAACACGCGGACCCGGACGTGAAACCAGGGCGAGTGCGCTCAAGATCGCCTCTGCATCTGCTTCGGCACGCAGGGCGTTGTGCCGGGGGAGGCGGGCCACCAAGCCGTTGCGCAGGTCTTCGAGCGCCTTGGCGTGGCGCCGTCGCCCGTCATGGGATGCGGCGCGCATCGCCATTTCGAGCGCTTCGAGCGCCGTGTCTGTATCGACCTGTAGGCGGTCCAACTGGGGGTCCACAAGTTTCCAACGCTTTTTGCGATCTTCGCCGATGCTCACTTCCGCATTGTCGAAGGTTATCTCGAACTGACCCATCATCCGTTGAGCAGTGCGATGAGATCGCTCGAATTTCGCCGCAACCTGCTCCAGCGTCACACCCGTCCGCTCTGAGGCGACAAAGAGTGCCAACTGCACCATGTCGCGGGCCTTCGCAAAAGACATTCCAGCTCCATGACGGCAATTGACACCCTGCGAGATTAAGAAGAAAGGTGCGAGTTGTCGAGCCGATTCCGTTAGGCATCGGATCAGCAAGTCTTTGTCGTATAAATGTGTTTTCTCGACGCTCGCGGCTTTCTACCCGCCTTCTTTTGGCGGGAATTTCCCCATGGCGCCAATAGCTCGCCGTCGTGGCAAATGATCCGCTCCCCAGACCTCTACCGCCCTTAGGCAGAGTTTCCCGGTTTTGCTCAGGGTGACGGGCTGGTGACGTCCCCCGATTTCGTCAGCGTGATCGGGGTCTTGTTCCCGATCGCGCCGTGTGGCCGTTCCTCATTGTAGAATTACTATGCCGACGTTTTTTAGATCGCTCGATTGGTAAGGCCGATCAGCGGATTTTGGTTTGGCGAGGAGGCCGCAAAGCTGTAGGCAGTTATCTTGTTCAATCGAGATCGAAGTGGCACTTTCCGGGGGCCGAATGCTGGCGAAACCGCGTGCCCACCAGACAAGACCTTTAGGTAGCCTTGAGTTTTTCATGGTGGATATTCAAGTAGAATTTGTGGGAGCAGTTTATTGCCAACAGTCTCAAGTGTCTTTTCGAAGAACCCTGCTCACTGGGGCCTTCGTGGCGATCCGTTTCTATGGGATGCCCTTGGCTGGGTGATGAGCGAGAGACTTTCCATCTCAGATGGCACTCCAGATTCACCAGCTGAGATCGACGCTCTTTTGAAAACGTGCTTCAACTCCCTGGTTGATAGCGGACAAATGTCGGGAAGCGAAAGTCGAGCACTCGCATGGTTGCCAGGCGGGGGTATGTCAGGCGGAGTCGTTCATTTGCCAACTTGGCGTGAGACTCTTCTTCCAGAGATACGGCGCAGGTTGGAGACAGCTAAAATAGGACGTGTTGGTGCAATTGAATACCATCCAGCGGAACATCGATTCCGTTTCGCGGCCTGGTCTGCTGCGACGGCCGCGCGCAGTAGTCGTAGCGTTTGTACCTTTCGGGTATCAGTCGGAGCTTCTCTATTGAAGGAATCCAGCCTTCGTTGGCTTGCGCTCGGAAGTCATTGGCTACCTCTGACACAGAAGGATTTCGACGTCGCCCATCATACTTGGTGTGACGATCTTTCTAAACGCGGCCAAGATTTGATTGGCTCCCGTTTCTCCTACGGGATCGCTGCAAAGATGGTGAACTGTTATCTGAAGGCCTTGTTCCTACAAACAATGGTCGGAGCGCCATTCAATCCCTATAATAAAAGGGCCGACGACGTCGCTGAAAATTCGACACGTTTCTTGCATCCGCCCATTGATCGGCTGCTCATGGTAGAGGCCGCGCGACACGCTAATCCCGTCCAGAAGGTTAAGTGGAAAAAGCTAATTAGTACAGGCTGGTCGAAGTTCCAATGCCAGGATTACAAACTTGCAATCCAATTGATCCGCGAGATGGTCGGAGAAAATGCTGCCCTGGGTGAGGTCTATTGGGTTGGCTACCAATGACTATGCGTGGAATGGTGATGTCTTCTCGGAAGTTCTGGGAAATACTGTAAACATCGTTCTTGCGGCGAAAAAATTGCGATTTCAGAGGCCATTTTTTGCCCTGGCTCTTCGCTGTGAGTGAGAATTAAGAAAATTAGCGGTGGTCGCTTTCCCGGCGACCGATGGTGCCGGAATATACCCCTAAACTGATCCTCAAACACCATTCAAACAGGCCTCAGATTTATTTGAAGTTCAGACAGGTCGATATGTTCTTTCGATCTGTCCAAGCCTTCGAGGAATGAGATCAGTTCGTCTTGGCGGGGCTGACCGAACGCCAAGCGATACAGCGCGACGGTTCTTTTGAGCCAACCGAGCAGCGCGGCCTCGCGGCTGAATGGGAGATTGAGCGCATAGCGTTCAATGCGTATGGTACCATCGAGCAGCCAGAACGGTTCCATTCCCCCCGGCCGAACCGCTCGATCCAGAGCTGTCTGAAACATCGTTTGCCATGGATCATCGAGAGGCGCGCCGTTTCGTAGGTTCCTCTCGAATTTGGTCGCGAGGTTCAGCCTAACAGCATGATTCTTGTAACGATGAACGCGGCCTTCCCGCTGTTCCAGATCCACCGGGTTCGTGGGTAGGTTCCAGTGCACAAGCCTGTGGCAGTAGGGGTGAAAATCGAGGCCTTCCTGGCCGACGGAAGTTGATGCAAGTACAAAGGGTCGAAAGGGCGAGTTGAATGCGGTGCGAACCGTCTCGGTTCGCTGCCCGCCGTCTTCTTGCGTCTGCTGCAATAGTCGGGTAGCAAATCGGCCGCGCATCCGGATGGGGGACGAGATCTCTATGCGATCACGCTTCGCGCGGTAGTGCTTGATCTCGATCTGTGCCGGTTTGAGCGAGAGAGCCTCGTCAATGGTTTGTGCCAGTCCGAAGACGGCATGGGACGGGTCCGCGTCCATCAGGCCTTCGGATTCCAGGAGGACATGGACGTATTCGTCCATCACGGCCTGCAGGTCGTGGTCCACGCAATGATGCAGGACCGACTGCCAATAGAAATCGTCGTTTCCGGAGCGTAGCGCCGCTTGGCTTTCGGGCTGGTTGAAGAGGCCGCGGAAGGCCATGCCAATCCGCGTGGCCGCGTTCAACATGTCCGGGTCGTCGAGCTGCAGATCGGGGACCACGCGATGCAGGGCACGCAGGGCACAGGTTGCCGGGCTGCCAAGGGCGAGGTCCGTCAGGTGGTCTGTGAGGATCCGGCGGTTGGGTTGCCCATGCAGGACCTCGGCATCCGCAGCTTCGGCGAGAGCGTGGAGATGGTCGTGCCAGCCGTCTTGCCCGTCGGCCCTGACAATGTCCGTCAGGATGTTCCCCGACGCGAGCCAACTCGCGAATGAGCTTGACCTGATATCGAGTGCCGCGGCGCAAGCCCAATCCCACGTCATGGCGCGTTCGGCATCTCCCTCACCCGTTCCGTCGTCGCGCTCAGATGGACCTAACTGAGGGCCTCCTCGCTGCGCCGGTCGAAGGCGTGCTGCGAGGGCCGACACCAAATCCTGCAGGAGCTGGAAAACGCGCGCGCGCATTGCCTCCGCGTCAGTCAAGGGACCGGACGATCGAAAGATCTCGAGGGGATCGATTGCCGCCGCCAGGGTGGGAGACGGTATGACGAGGGGCAGCGCACGCAGACCTGTCAGCCTGTCCTTGTTGCGTCGGAAATTGAGCAGTTGGGGATGGCGCGCCGTATAGCTCCGTCCGGTGTTCCCCATCCCCATTTCGCGTTCGCTCTCGTACGACAGAAGCGCGGCGATCGCGTCTGGGACCATGGCCCATTGCGAGAATATAAGTAGTTTGCTCGCTGTGATGCGTGGACCGAAATAGGGCATGCTGGGTGGCATCCAGAGGCGTTTTGCCATGCCGTCTCTGAATGCGATATCCTTGAGCGCACGCATCCGGCCGTTGTTGTCCGGGATCTGGCTGTATTTTTCGATGGCGGCGGTGTCAATCTGGGCGCTCTTCGCGTTCCGGATAGCCTCCAGCAGGGCGGTGCCCGGCGCATCCTTGAGATGATCCAGGCGCTGGCCCAGCTTGTAGTCGCGTAGAAAACTCAGGAGGTAGGGCGCCGATTTCCAGTATTCCACGGTACCGGGCGCATCGGCGGCATCCGCCACGCGTGCCATTGCGCGGGCTTCGATCAGGTCGGCAGGTTCGATGGTAACCGGAACATCCACGTCCCGCATCATGGCGTCCCGCTCGGCTGTCTCGGATACGCGTTCCGTTCGGGCGATGACGCTTCGCAAGGTGCCTTCGATTTCGGCCTTGATCTTGCGGGTATCATCGAAGCTGCCTGGCAGCCCTTGCATGGCAAGGCGGTAACGACGCATCTCGCCTTCAAGCTCTGCACGCACCGCGGGTCCGCGTCTTCCGAAAAGGAAACTCAAGACATCAAGAAACTCACGGTAGTGATCTCCTGCGTCCGCCTCGTCGTCGCGCAGGGATAACATCCTGTAGGGGGTCGCCGACAGCAGAAGGACTTTCGACTGGTTTCCATCGGGATCGACGGCATCGAACAATTTGCGAGCCAGGTCGGCGGCCTCGCCTTCGCCGTGCAGAAGCTCCGTGAACCTCTGGAATTCGTCCAGAACGATCAGATCGGGCTCCAGCGCCTCGGCGCTTTCCCGGGCCAGGATCGTGCGCATCTGGCCGACGATGCTCTCTCGCCTGCGATTGAGATCGGTGTCGTTTCCGCGCAGACCCTTGTAGCATTGCGCGCAGGCTTCGAGTTCGTGCAGGAGGTCGGGCCGCGCTGCGACAGCATTACGGAAGCGATCCACGATCTGCGGCTCGAGGGGCTGCTGATCGATCCATGCTCGGGTTTCCCGCCATCCCGGTGCCCCTGCGTATCCCTGCAGCATCTTGGCCACGGCTCGACGATCTTCCAGAAGCTCCCAGATCAGTCGCAGGATCAGTGCGCGCTCCTGTTTCATGCCGCCGCCCTGTTTGAGATCCAGCGAGGTTCCGGGGGTCAGGCTGAAGAAGTTCACGCCCTCGCGCTTGATACCCCCGGACCTGGCCAATTCCAGGCAGAGCATGGTCAGGCGTGTCGGCAGGACGCGCGTGCGTTCGCCGCCCGTGACATTCAGACGGGCGACGTTCTGCTTCGCGATGGCCCCGTTCGAACAGATGTAGACGATGTCGATCCGCGGAACGCTGTCCTGAAGCGACTCGATGGTGCGCGCGATGACGCCGCGCGCGACCATGGTCTTGCCGAGGCCGACCTCGTCGGCGACCAGGAAGTGACGCACCGCGTCGGGGTCGGTCAGCAAACGTTTTGCGACATAGTCGACCGTCTTGCGTTGGAACGCCTTCAGCGGGCGCAGCGCATCATCGGCGCTGAAGCGGTCAGTCATGGCGGTTGTCCTCCGGCATGACCGCGCGAAAAGTCTCCCAGAGCTGCAGGAACTCTTCGGGGATGACCTCGCAGCGGTCCGTGTTGGGATCGCGCAGACGCGACACCAGTCGCTCGATGTCACGCAGCTGGCGACCGTCGCCGGACAGCGCGCGCACCATGTCCTCGAGGATCGGCGACTCCTGGCCTGTGCCGAACACGCCCGACAGGTCGCCGCCCTGACCGGCGGCAAACAGTGCTTTTGCGGCTTCGGATACGTCACCCAGCAGGAGCCGGATGTAGCGCAGGAATGCGCCCCTGTTCTCGATCAGGGCGCGCAGGATCTCGGACGTCCGCGCCTCGGGAAGATCGGCCAATGCAGCGCCCAGGGTGAAATCTTGTTCCAGTCCGCTCTCCCCATCGCGCAGCCGGACCCCAATCCAGCGCGTCACGTCCCTGAGCGGGAGCCGCGCCAGAGGGCGTTCCTGTTCATTCAATGAGATTACATCGACGCCATGGTCTGTTCCGGCGACAATGGGCCAGAGGCGCAAACTAATGCCTTCTGGGATGACCACCTCCGCCTCCGCCGACAAGTGCAGTAGGATTTGACTGTTCTCGCGTTCCTCGCAGCGCAGGGTCAGCGACGTGCCGGCCAGCACCCGACGAAATTGCTCGAGACGCTTTTCGGCGGCGTCTTCCTTTTCGGTATCGTCGGGCGTGTATGGGACATAGGTCCGAAGGAAGCGACCAAGACGCTCCGGCGACATCTGGTCCTCGACCGTGCCAAGGTCCTCGCTGTATCCGGACAGGGTGGCAAAAACCTCGACGTTTTCTCCGCCGAGGAGAGCAGGCGACGTGGCATTGCCCGATCCCATGGTAATTTCAGTGCTCGAATAGCGTTCCGTTATGAAGGCTTTGGCATGCAGGCCACGGGCGGGGACCGGCCCCAGGGACGTTTGCTCGCCTTCTTCGCCATCCTCGGTCTCTGCCATTTCATCCAGAACGAGCAGGTTTCCGAACCGGGACAGCGTCTCGGGCTCGAGCAGGGCCAACTCCTCCGCCCGGCTGAGAAGGCAGGCGTCGTCAGGAGCGACGCCTCGGTACAGAGTCTTGAGAGCCCTGTCAGTCACGAAAGGCGAGATGACCCCGAGCTTGCGACCGACCTGCGGCCTCCAAACCCGATCTGTCAGCCCGTTCACGGCAAAACCGATCTTGCGAACATGCTCGGGATGCTCCCATTCGGCGCAGGCAAGATCTTCGGCGAGTGACGCGACCATTTTCGTCACATGATCGGGGGCTGGTCTGCCGGCGGCGAGACCGGGCAGTGCCGCGATCAGATCGACCAGAGGCGCGTTCTGATCGTGGCGCGTGTCGGCGATCCGGCCATCCAGCGACAGCGACAGGTCCCAGGATGCATCCGTGGTCAGGTTGCGCGACAGAAGCGCCAGCCTGAGGCGCGATTGCCCGCGTCCCCCGATCGGAGCGAAGCGCAGGAGCCAGAGCTTCGGGTGAAAAGCGCCGCCGCGTGGTGCGGCGACTTCGGTCACGGTGTCTTCAAGAAGCGCCGTCAGGCTGTTGGCGCCTTTCGGCGTGGCCTTGATGCGGCCGGCCTCGCAGAAAATGGCGATCCGCGCGGACAAGCGTTCCAGGCCTTCGAGCAGGGCCAGTGGTGTATCAAGCGTCTCCTGCCGATTTTCGGCCGCGTGAAAGGCAAGGGTCGCAGGCACGACGAGTGCTGTCTCGAAGTCCAGCGTGTAGGTTGTCGCCACTGCTGCGTCGAGGTCGTATCCCGCCGGTGTTCGCAGTATCTCGGCGTAGAGCGCGCGATTTTCCGGATCGAGGGCGACGTTATCCTGCATTGACCAAATCCTGAACGTGGTTTGAGACGACGGGCTTCCAACGGAAATTCAACGGGATTGTCCCGGATGCTCCGCTCCACCGCATGAGGGCGCCGTCGTTGCGAAACCGCGACTTCGGTCCTTTGAGGCGGCTCTCTCGGTCCCGAACAAGCGCGCGTGCCGCGCTGTGCTCCCTTACATCACTACGGCTTTCCAACACGATATCCCGCCACGTTTCGATAAAACGGCGGCTGTGCGATCTGACGTCATGTATGGTTCCCTGTGAGCGAAGCCAGAGATCGTTCAGATCCCAGGCGGAAAACATGTCTCCGAGGGTTTCGTCTTTCCATGAATCCAGGCGCTCGGAATAGGTCGCAACCCGTTCGTGCCAGGTGCTGTTTTCCGCGCCCTGCATGTCTGCCGCCTTTTCCGATAGCATGAGATTGTACAGCAGGGAGGCTCCATGCATCAGACGCGAGAACCGCTCGGCATGATCGACAATTGCCTGGATGTCTTGGGGCCACTCTGCGCGTGCAGGATGTTGCCAGATCATATCGCAATCGGCCGCGCTTTTCTGGCGGGACAGAAGCGTGAACAGACTGTGTGGCGCTTCATGGGCAAGGCGATCGCGCAGGAACCCTGCTTCTTCCGACGTCGGCTTGAAGTGTGCAGAGCTATCCGGCGTGGAAAGGAAATCCTCTGGAACGGACGGCAAACCGGCGGCCCACAGATCTGCGGATTCTCCCGGCGTTGCCTCGAGGCATGCGCCCCGGCTGCCCTGGAAACGACGGATGCCCAGGGTCAGCAGACCGGCCCAGTAGACGTCGCTCGGCATACGTTTGAGCTTTTCCCGGGCCGCGCTGCCGATGACGTTCTGTGTTTCCCCTCCGCGGACGAGTGCCTCGATAAGACGGATTTCAAGCGCGCGGGCAAGCTCGCGCCGCGCCGCCGCCGTGCCTCTGTGCGCCCCTGCCATCTGGTAGATCCAGGGAACGAAGAGCATGTAGCGCAACCGTGTCTGGATCGTGGACGTGCCCGGAAACATGAGGTCTGACAATGCATCACGCACCGAGCCGAGGCCAAGCTCGTCGCGGCTGTCCTCTTGGCCGAACAGGTCCATGATCCGGCGGGTGCGATCCCGGTCGGCCTGGTCGAAGTCGATCCACGCGAGAAACGACATCAGACGGCCTCTTTTTTCAGAGTTTCTGAAAGGCTCAGGTTGCCTTCGCTCATCCAGTATATGGCTATTCCGTTCAGCGGCTTGCCGGGCCAATTCGCCCGGACCATGGCGGTGTAGGCGTCCAGCTGCGGCCGGTAGCCTGCAAAGCGCGCGTCGGGGTCGGGGCAGGGGCCGGATTTGTGATCCACGATCAGCAGGCCCTTTGGGCCCTCGGCGAGGCAGTCGAGGATGGCGTTCGTCTCCGATCCATCAGCCGCGATCTCTTGCAGAGGCAACTCGAAGTGGAGCTGGTCGTAACCTTGCGCGGCCAGCCAGCCGGTCAGTGCCTTTGCCTGTTTACCGATCTGGGCAATGGCCGCCTCGGGTAAGCCGGTGGCGGCGGCGATCCGATCTGCCAGGCCGGGACGCTCGGCAAGAACGCGGAAAGCCAGGTGCCACGCCGTGCCACGCTCGGTTGCGCTGCCTGTCCGGGTCTCGCCGACGCCGTCCGCCAGCTGGATGGTCTTGAGCGGCGAGGCGGGCACCTGCTCGGTCTCCGCGATGGTCGAAGGGCTGCGGCGCCATGGCGTCCGAGGGGTGTCCGGCACGTCGCGCGGGATGCCGAACCGGCGGTATGTGTCGGTGGCAACCGGCACGGGTTGGTCAGGTTCGTCAGGGAAACCTTCTGTGACCCGCGCGGCAAAGGACTGGCCCGCGACGGTCAGTGCGCCTTCTGATGTATCGAAACCGGCGCGGTCGCGCAGCAGGTCGACCATGCGCTCCGCGGCGTCGCGTGCTTTGGTCCGTTCCCGGGGCAATACAATGATCAGACGATCCCGCGCTCGCGTCAGCGCGACGTAGAGCTCGCGGGCCGCGCAGCGTTCATCCTCCGGGCGACGGGCCTCGGCGAAGGGGGCTTGGGACTCCGGCGCGGCAAAGTCGGGCAGGTAGCCCAGTCCGGCGTGGTCGAGCACGTTGTCCAGATCGTCGAAACCATCGAATTCGCCGCGCATGGTGCCGGGCCGTTCGGCGATCTTCTTGTCCAGCCCGGCGACAACGGCGATCGGCCATTCGCGCCCCTTGGCGGCGTGCCACGTACAAATCTCGATTCCGGATGAGGACCAGCCATCCGGGTCGGGGTGGCGATCCCAGTCCTTGGCAGATTGGCCCGCGATCCAGCCGAGGAAGACCTGCAGCCCGGCGCCGTGGAACCCGGCTGCGGAACGTAAGTCCAGCGCCATGGTGTCGAATTCCTGCGCTTCGGACTCGAGGCGTGCGAGATCGGCCAGAGCCTGTGCCGGTTGCGCCAAGCCGGCAGCCCAGTCGCGCAGGGCACCCGCATGAAGGACGGCGGCGACCGTGTCGGCGACGGGACGGGTCGCCATGCTTTCATTCAGGCTTTGCAGGGTCGTGAGCGAGACATGTGCGCCAAGCACTCCATCGACCGAGTTGCGCAGGGCATCCTCCAGCGGGACGCGCGGAGGGCCGAGAGTCAGCCAGGTCAGCGCAGCGTTCAGGTCGTCAGAATCCGCAGCATAGGCGAGGGCGGCACGAGCCGCGCGCATTACCGGGGAGGTCAACCATCCGTCCTGCTGGATGCGCACCGGCAATCCGTGCGCCTCCAGTGCGGCGGCCGCAGCGCTGGCCTTGGCGTGAGTGTAGGTCAGCACGGCCACGTCGCTCGGTCGGGCGGGACGCATCACCTTTCGCGTCTTGTCCCAAACTCGTGCTCCGGCCTCAAGGATGTCGGAAACGCGATTAGCGATGGACTCCGGCGTGGTGTCCTTGCGGCCTTTCGGCAGGTGCAGCACTTCAAGCGCGGTCTCGCCCGTTGCACCGCGTTGCGGGATCAGCGGTTCATAGTGGTCGAACAGCGTGGGGCCGAGAGCATTGACCATCTCCATGATCCGCGCATCGGACCGCCAGTTTCGGTAGAGCGGCGTGACGGTGTCTGGTCTTGCGGCCTGCAAGGCGTCGCTGAGGCGCGGGTCGGCGCCTTGGAAACCCATGATCGACTGCTTGGTGTCTCCCACGATCAGGGCGCTCTTTGCTCCGCGAGCCAGACGCCAGAGCATGGCGAACTGCACCGAATTGGTGTCTTGGAACTCGTCGATGACTACGCAATCGATTTCACCCAGAACGGACTGCAGTATCTCTGGCCGAGTGCGCAGCAGAGCCTCCGTCTCCGCGATCATGTCGGCATAGTCGATCAGCCCTGCCTTGCGCTTGGCAGCCTCATATGCTGCGAGAACCTGCTGCGCTCCGGTGACAAGCGCGTTCAGATGCGCTTGGGCATCGGAAAGCGGACCAGGGTGCCGCGGTAGCGCGTTTGCGGCCTCTATGACGGCTTCAGCAAGGGTGTCGTAACCGTCGGGGGTTTTCGTTTTGCTATTGGATACGCGGAGTTTGCGAAGATTTTGCCAAAGCGACCAGTCTTTTTCGAGACCCCCGGGAAGCGTGGCTTTGCGCAATAGCCTGTGATCCTTGGCGAAAGCATCGCGAACCGTCTTTGTCTCTGCAAATTGAGAGGCGAGACTCTCGGGAAAGGCGTCCAGCAGATCGCGGACCGCGCCCTGCAGTGTTGCCGTCAGCGCTGCACCATTGGGTTCAACCGGGCCATATCCTTCGGTGAGCGCATCGAGCGCGGGTTTCAGGATCTCGGACGACAGCCCGCGAGCACCAAGGCTGCGGATCAAGTCGACCGTTTTCAGAACATCGGCGCGAAACTCATCTTCGGCGCTGGACTGGGTAAGGAAATCCCAAGCATATCCGAACCGGGCCAGATCCTCCATCACGGGTTCAAGAACCGCGCAGCGCGACATCTCGAGCCGGATAAACAGATCGCGTTCCGGCTCGCTCAGAAGGCGGCTGTTGGGGGAGCGCCCGGCGGCGAAGGCGTGTTCCGTTAACAGCCGCTGCCCCAGTGCGTGGATCGTTCCGATATAGGCGCGGTCGACGTCGAGAGCGTCGTGAAGCCGTCCGCGGGCCATTAGTTCGCCGCGCACCCGGTCGCGCATCTCGGCGGCCGCTGCCTCGGTGAAAGTCACGGCAAGGATGCGACCGGGTGCGACCTCGCCCGTTTCGACCCAATCTCCCAGCGTTTTTTGGATATGGTATGTCTTGCCTGCACCAGCCCCGGCGGGCACGAGGGACAGCTTCGTCATTGCGCCTCCTCCTCTGTTGCGGTTTCCGGAAGGCTGAAGGCCGCCACCAATGTGTTGTCGAGCGCGTAGGCCTTGATCCCGCGGTCCTTGTCGAAGGTTCTTGCATCGTCGGCATGGTTGAGACGGATCGTGCCTGCGCCAACCTCGGCCAGCACATGTGCCAGATGGTCCATTGCGTTGACAGAGGCGTCTTCACCCGTCGATTCGACCTTCGGCACATCGCCGCCTTGTGCATCCGACAGAACGGTGCCGTCGCGTAGCATGTGGTAAGCTGTGACGATCTGTGCACCGTCGGCAACGAGCCGGGTCAACGCCGTCTCTTCCGTGGGCCGTTCCAGCATGGCACGGTAGAGTGCGACTTGCAGGTCCCAGCCCTTGGTCATCCGCTCGCGTCGTCCGCCAGCACTGGACCGTTTGTGATCGACCACCAAGATACGCCCGTCCGGCAACTTCAGCAGGCAGTCTGCCTTGCCGTGCAGCAGCAGGCCCCCATGCTCGCCCTTTAGCGCGATTTCGTTGTGCAGGACTTCGGCGCCAGTTTCACGCAGGAAATCTGCCCATGCTGTGCAAATGTCTCGCGCCTCGCGCAGCAGGCTGCGGCGTTCGGTGGCCCAGACGGTATCGGTCAACCAAGCGGCGTGACGGCGTATCGCAGCATCGAGATGGCCCGGAATCGCTGCGTCGAGTTCAGTTGCCTCCGGCGCCGGCATGCCCTCTGCAAAGGTATCTTCAAGCACTTGGTGCATCAGAGTGCCGAGTGTCATCACGTCCAGTGTCTCGGGTGCCCAAGTCAAATCCTTCGCGCCCAACTCGTCCAGCACCCAAGCCAGCGGACTGATCAGCAGGATTTCCAGCCGCGAGGGCGAATGCGGCAGTGGGCCGCCCTCAGTTTCACGCAAGCTTAGGAGGTCGACGCCGGACCTGTCGGGGGAGCTGATACCACGCTGGATACGGATCAGGCCGTCTTCTGGCAGCTCGGGTGCGCCGCCTTTCGGGACAGGGGCGGCGCTTGTGAAGGCGATAGGCCAGTCCTCTTGCGGCTCCGAACGCAGGTCGACAACGAGATCGGCTGGCTCCTCCGCTCCCAGCATGTGCGCGATCAGTGCGAGGCCGGTCGAAGGCGTCAAACGGTCGCCCCTCAGATCCAGTGCCGGAACAAGCAGGGTCACCCTCTCAGTGGCGACGCCGAGTTGCCGGCGGAACAGTTCCAGTCCTCTGGCAAATTTCTGCTGCCGCCCTTGTAGCATCACTCCGGCATCGCGCATCATCGCGATCTCGCCCTCGGTGAAGAACGGGCCGGATGTGGGCAGGCGCGGCCAATGCTGTCCGGCCATGCCGAGCACGATCAACTGCCGGACCGGGCGCCATGGCAGGGCAGTCTCTGTGAATAGCGACACACCTTCGACAAATCTGTCGTGGCCTTCCGTCGCGAGAGGAACGGGAGCGGCGAGGCGATGTAGCAGCGGCCAGTCGAGGGCGTCGCCGGATGCGGCCTTAAGTGAGTTGATGCGCGGATGCAAACCTGCGTCGGGCGCGGCTCGGGCGACGGCCCCAAGACGGCCGAAGAGCTGTTCTGGCGTGTCGCATGGACGCAGGGCATCCAGAAGCTCGCGGGCCGTGCCGGTTAGGCCAGATGCCGTGCGCGACCAACCCCGGTCGATTACCTCGCGCGCCATCCTGCGCCCGGTTTCGGGCGGCCATGGCATTCCAGGTGTGATATAGAGCGAGGCCATGGCGGTGCGCGGCGGCGGCCCGCCGAGCGTGACGAGCAGAAGCGATAGCAACTCACCGGGAACATCGCGCCTTACCGTTTGCGCGGGCAGGCCCGAAATCGGCAGCCCGACGCGATCGAAGGCCTCTTGCAATGCTGTCGTATAGACTGCGCCGTCGGGGACCAGCAGGCCGATCTCGCTCGGGTGAGTCACACTCCCCTTGTCGAGCGAGGCCTGTGCCATCGCGGCGGCAAACTCTGCCTCTTCGCGGGGGTCGCGCAGGCCATAACAGGCAACGGACCCGTCTGGCGCGACCGGTTGCGAGCGGGCCCCAAAATGATTCTGAATATGCCGGAGCGCGCTACCATCCGAGGCCATTCCAATGCGCGGAGGGACGTGGGCGTGACCATGATGGGCGCGCAGCGTATTTGCGAGCGAGGCCTCTGCCGGCGTGGCGAACGGGCAGTCCGGACCGGTAAGAGGCAGAGGCTCTAATGCCTCCGCTGCCTGACTTATTAGGACGTGGCGCCAGATGTTTAGCGAACCGGGCAGGGTGCCAAGGTCACGCCACAGATCGCGGAGTGCGGTCAGATGAGACCGGGCACGCCCCTTGGGTATTGCATCAAGCATAACGTCAGAGGGTTCGAGACACGGCGTGGCATGCGCGAGGGCCAAGAGGCCAGCCTCGACGGCCCGCGCGGTCTCCTCCGGGGCAGCAGCGAAAGTGTCGGACCAAGGTGCGCCGCGGCCGAGCTGATCAATCAAGTTGAGCGTCGATGACCGTGGAGCCAAATACACGTCAGCCAGTAGGTCGTCAGTCACATGGCGTAGCGCACCGGTTACTGGAGAGCGGGTCATTAAGGGATCAATGCGCATGAAAAAACCTGATCGAATCGCTGAATAATCATACTTTCTACCGTAGCGGCGAAAGGTGACAAAAGCTGACGCCGTCAAAACCAGACGGGAAAGTCGGCGCGTCGATGCACTGCGCTCATCTCCGCCTGCGCGTCCGGGCCAAAACCTGGCTTTGTCCGCTTCCCGATGTGGATACCAAGCCATTTTTGCACCGGACGATGCGCGATCTGTCGAGAGGTCCAATTACCTCCCGCTCCAGATGAAAGACGAATTCACGAGCGACAGTTGCGGTCTCGGGTTCAAGGCGCCGCACGAACGGGCGATATCTGGGATCGCGATGAATGGCGTCGCACCCCAGTGAAGAGAATTCAGCGAAGTCGAAATTCCGATCGCGGGCAATACGTTGCTCCGCAATCTCGCCCTTGCCGATGCGGTCGGGCCGGGAAAGACAGGCCCCGCCTTCGACCTGCTTTAGCCCTGAGATAGTGGCGCACGTCAAACGGCGGACAACGGGGGCGGGCAAACCGTCGGAGGTCGTGTCATCCGACGAAGTGTAGCAGGCCTCAATATCCAGAGGCGCGCGCAGAGCCGCCTTGAAAAGAAGCTTGTGCTCCGCACGCGACACGTGAGCAAGAACGCGAGGCAAAGTTTTGGCTTTTCAGCAATGCCACGGCGAAGGCTTTGTCCTGCGCCTCCTTTCGAAGACGGTGGTGGGCAAAAGCCGGTCTCGCATTGCCTGCAGTCGGTTTGTATCAGCCGGTGGCCTCGCTATCTGGCATTCGGGGCTACGGCTGGGTGACGATTTTTGACATCCTCATGCTGTTGAATGTTGCTGTCGACAAAGCTTAGGCGATGGAAGGTATAGGATGTAGATGCTGAATATGAAGTCTAACTGCAAAAGGGCACTCGCTTGGTAGCATGTGGGCACTGCGTCCTGCTGCGACCCGTTTTTGTGCTGGTGGATGGGAGGTCGAAGCATTTCCTGCTCGGCTTCAATGTCGGTCGCTCTGCGGCAATTTTCAAAAAGTAGCGCGGACTCAAATTCCCGACTTCGACATGCCAGCCTCGCTTTGGTCAGTTCCAAAATGTCAATAATTATAATTCCGGAAGAAATCCATTCGAGTGAGTTTTTTCATCATGATGTGTTGACTTTTCGGGAAGACCTGTAGCCGCTGCGCAGTGCCGCCTTTCAGTTTTGAAAATTAGCTTTGAGTCTTTGTCATGTCTGATTTTTTCGAAAAGATATCTTGCTTCTTTTCGGTAGCGACGACAGGATTGAGTGCAGGGCAGGGACATTAGAATGAATATTATTAACGACTTGACCAACCTTTGCGGGGTGGATCCTGATGGTCGTCCTCTCCACGCATATCGCCTTGATGAAAATTGTTATACTCGTCTCGAAGATTTGGTTGAGCGAGGCCTGAAGCTTCGTAATTTCCGAACTACTGCTGCACTGTTTGTACTTTGGGCGGCGGAAAGGTATCGCAAGGACTATGACGGCGGCGGCCTTTCATGGGAGTTCCTTACCGATCCGTTGGGTATTACGCTCGACCAGCAACAGTTGCGTGAAATCACGGGCGTGGGCATGGCGCGCATGGGACGTTCCGTTCGCCGGCTGGACAGCGGCGTGCAGTATTTGCGCGCCATCGCCGCTGAGGGCGGCATCCCGGTCAGGCTCCTGAGCGACCAGCGGGGTGGCTATCGCGCCGCGCTCGTCGGTTTGGTGGCCGATCTTTCCCGCATCGGCCTGGGTTGCCCGCGGGATGTTGCACTGGGTTTCGCGGCTCGGCGGACGCGCCGCCTTCCCGTCGGCTACCGCACGGACGAATATCACGCGCTATTTGTGGAGTTCGCGTTCGAGGTTCTCGAGTTGAGGGAACTCGCGCCCGAAGGCATGTCGTCGCAGGAGGTCGAGCCGTTTCTTGACCGGGTCAAACCGGGCTGGAGGGAAGCCCTTTCTTTGCGGGTCGATGGTGACGCAGCACGAAGCTTGCTATCGGACGCAGTCCTCGTCTCCGCTCGTCATGGATTGGTTACAGACCCGATGACCCGGGTGCTGCGACGCTGCGATGATGGTGATTGGTCAGCATGGATCGAGGTCGAGGAAGCTGCAGAAATAGCGCCGCAATTGGTTCAGGGCGTCGAACCGGATCGACGACGACTGCGTCTGGCACCGGTCGGCGCGCTTGCATCAGCCGTGCCGGACTTGCTCTTTTCTCTGGATCGCGAGACGCCCGAGAGTCCCTGGGACAGCCGACGGATCAGCGGACGCCGAACGGCGCGCTTTCATTTCCCGCTGGATACTGGGGCAGAACTGATGGCCATGGCCGATGGAGCATTTCTCGGACGGGTGAGACTGGCCGGTGGCGAGGCGATCGAGATCGACGCCGGGCCAACCTTCTGGCGATTGGCGGAAATGGGAGAAGCAAGGGCTGAGGCGCTTGCCTACGCGGGAAACGCCGCAGTTCGGACACGTGATCCCCATGTTTGGATGCTGGCCGCGGAAGGCAAGGTCCCGAACTGTAGTGATACCCTTATCGCGGAGCCTGACGGAGAGGTCCCCGGCGGGGTGGTCTGGCGGCTTTCGGGACGGGGGCGCGTCCTTGTCGCGGGTGGTAATGCGCAGATCGAAACCGGGTCTGAGGAAGATGCCCGAGAGGAGATCCACGCAAGTGGCCCCCTGGAGTATCGCCTGCTCGATACGCGCGGCACTCCGGTGTATCGCGGTTTTCCGGACATCCTTCACAGGCATCCTGGTCGCGGCTTCCGGCAACTGACCGGTGCGGATCTGCGCCACCGGACTGCTGGGAGCCCGATGTGGCATCGCGGATCTCCATCGAAAACCACGATGGGTCGTGTGACCTTTGCTGTTCGCGACGGCGACGGGGTGGGCGCTCGGGTTACCGTGAACCTGGTGCCTTCCAATTTCTCGGTGCGGGAAGTCTTGGGGGGGGGCGACCCGCGCAGGCGGATCCGGTTTGAGGGCGTTCCGCAACAATGGCTGCTGCGGGTAGCAACCGGCGAACCGCAGCACCCCGACGCGGATGGTGTTGTCGAGGTGCAGCTTGACGTTTCCGCAGAGGGCCAGGCGCGATTGCCGCTGACGTTGGCCGGTCCCGATAAGGCGCAGCCCTTTACCTGGGTCCTGGACCTGCCGCGTCCTCGCGGCGAATTCCAGAACATCGCGGGCGAGACACTGGCCTCGAACCGGGACATCTCCATGCAAACCCTGAAGGACTGGCGGATCGTCCCGGCCGAAGGAGCGCCGACGGACCTGCGAATCCGTTTGCACAGTCCCTCGGCAGGAGGGGCACCAGTTGTTGGGCGGCGGGTAACAGTCGACCAACCACTTTCTGCCTTTCGGCCGCTCCTGGAAGAGATGCTCGTGACCGGTGGCGCCGACGCCGAGCTCCGGCTGAGGGTAGTTACGGGCGCGGACCAGTCGCCTCGGCTTTGTGTTCGTCACGCACTGGGGGAAACGCAGCTTGTGGGCGAGGACGTGCTGGTGCTGCAAGACCAGACGCCAGTTCACGATCCCGCGCTCGCCGTCACGGCCGTCGATCTGGACCACCCGGCCCGTATGGTGAGGACTGGAGCCCGCGGCCTTTCTCACCTGGGCAGCGGGCGCTGGTTCCTATTGCCGCGTGCAGGCGGCGTGCCTATGCGCCCCCCACGCCCTTACGTCCGTCCCGAGCCAGCCGAGGCCACGGGTCAGGATGCGCGCCGCCGGGCCGACCGTATCGCCCATTACGCGTACCGATTTGCGGAAACCGAAGTTGAAGAAAGTCTCTCTCGTCTGGCCGCTTTGTCCGAAACGCTGCTTGCGAATGGGGTTTCGCCGTCGGCACTGGACGAGGTGCATGCCCTGGCACGGGTGCCCTCCGCTGCCGTGCGACTGCTGTTTCGGGTCGCGCCCTCCGATCTTGAGGACGCCCTTTCCCTGGAACTGCACGGGGGACCGCGATGGTCCTTCATCAGTCCCATCGATTGGGCGAAAGCCTTCGCCGATGAGGCGGCGGCCGTACACGCGACTTTGGCAGCGCTGCCTGCTCTTGCCGATAGGGCAGACGAGCATGTTCGCGACGCTATAACCGGGCGAGCGACCGACATCCTGCGCTTGCGTCCGGCACTGGAAGGATATGTTGCTCTCGCATTGCAAAGCGTCGATCCGAATATGCTCGGCGTTCTGACTAAAAAGCTCGACTTGTCGCGTGGGCTGTTACGCCCCGAAGTCACACTGTTGGAAAACGCGCGTGCGATGGTCGCTCGCCAAGGATCCAGCCCGCCTTTACTGCACGAACTGAAGGCACGGAATCGTCCGTCCGGTTTTATTGATTTCCACCCGGACTTACGCGGCCTGATCGACGCTCCGCTTGTCGTTGCCGAGATCGCCTTCGGTCTACGGCCGCCGCCGACCACCAGAGAACGTGTAGAGCTTCTGCTTGCCGTCCAGGCTGATCAGGCCGGCTATGAGACCGCGCAACCGGCAGCAATCGCCTGGCTGGCGCAGCAGAGAACTTGAGAGGGCCGACCATGAAAGACCGGAGCGATTTGCCGAGTTCAGGATATGACGCGATTCTTGCGCGCGTGAACGACCGCGCCGCCGACGCCGTCATCGGTAAGGGGCGCGTGCAGTCGCGCAGCTTCCGCGCCAACTTGTCTACACGGTTGCATGGCCAAGCCGGCGGACCTGATGCTTTTGTGGCCGACCCGGTCTTCGAGGCGGCACGTGTTTGGGAGCGGGCAAGCAAGTGTCTCGGCGACTTGGCCGGTGGAATGCTGGACGAAGATCTTGTCGCGGCCTTGGACCGCAAAACCCTCTTGGACGGCACACCGAATGACCGGCGTTGGCCGCGGCGCGGCGATGATGTCGCGCCATACCTGCACCAGCTGCGCGCGTGGGAGGCAGCCGAGGCAGGGCGCAGTTTCATGGTCACCAGTGGGACCGGGTCAGGCAAGACCGAATGCTTCATGATCCCGATGCTGAACGACCTTCTACGCAGCCACAAACCCGGTGATACGGGCGTCCGGGGCATCGTGCTCTATCCACTAAACGCTCTGATCGATAGCCAGAAAGAGCGCCTCGGTGCATGGATGGACCCGCTGGCGAACCGGCTATCTTACGCGCTCTACAACCGCCACATGCCCGATACTGTGCCGGGACCCAAGAGACGCGGCGCTCAGGTGATGGAGCGCCGGGCGATGCGTCAAGCGCCCCCCTCGCTCATGGTGACCAACGTCACCATGCTGGAATACATGCTGATGCGCGCGCAGGACCGGCCGATCCTTGAGAAGTCGCAGGGCACGCTGCGGTGGATCGTGCTGGACGAGGCGCACAGCTACGTCGGCGCACAGGCGGCGGAGATGGCTCTTCTGCTGCGCCGCGTGCGCGATGCATTCGGGGTGGCTCCCGAAGATGTCCGCCTTGCTGCGACGTCGGCGACCATCGGCGAGGGTGAAGAGAACAGGGAGACCTTGCGACAGTTCCTCGCCGATTTGGCAGGCCTGAGTCCCGCTCAGGTCGAGGTGATCGAAGGGCAGGAACGAGCGCCTAATCTGCCGCCAGAAGGCCCGGACGAAACGCTGGCGCCGGATGCAATGCCGTCTGCGCCCGATGCGCTGTGGCGCAAGTTGGCTCCGAATCCTCGATTGCGAAAGGTGCGCACCGCGATGCGCGATCGCGGCATCGGCCTTCGAGCAGCGGCAGCGTTGATGGGGCGCGAGGGCGATACAGAAGGCACGCTGCGCCTTCTTGAGGCGGGGGCGCAGGCAATTGACCCGGACACAGGCGTCGCACTTGCCCCTTGGCGGCTGCATGTATTCCATCGGGCGCAAGGCGGGCTCTGGGCCTGTGTCGATCCCGAGTGTTCCAAGCGCGACGAAGCTCTTCTGCAAGAGGGCGGTGACTGGCCCTTCGGTCGGGTCCACTTCGCCGAAAGGGACAGATGCGATTGCGGAGGGCCGGTGCTGGAGATCGCAGCCTGTGACGAATGCGGCACGCCGTGGCTGCACGCAGAGGTCGCCCATGAAGGCCCACATAGGATATTGCGCCCAGCTCGCGGGGCAGGGGTCGATGACGATTACATTCTGGATGTGGAACCCGAGGACGATGACGGCGAACCTGCCGCATCGCTTCTATCCGAAAGCGTGATCGTCGGACCCGGAAACGGCAAGGAGGGAGAATTTCTTCGCTTTTCCGACGCGCACCTGTTCGAACATCCAAAGGAGGGGGACCGAGTTCTGTCGCTCACCATCCTCGCGGAACAAGATCGCAGGTGCTGCGAGCGTGCCGGGCACATGGGAGTTAGCGTGCGACCGCAACGTTTCGGTGCCCCGTTCCTTATGGGTAACGCGATGCCGCTGCTCATCGAGGCCGCCAAACCCAGTAGCCATGACCATCCGGTGCCGTTCGGAGGGCGGCGCCTGCTGTCCTTCACCGACTCGCGTCAGGGCACCGCGCGTTTCTCTGCGAAGCTCCAGCAGGATGCTGAGCGCACGCTGACGCGCGCCATCATGTACCACTCTGTCCAGATCCGGGAGGGGGATCCGGAAAAAGCCGCCGCATTGCGCAAGGAGATTTCGGACCTCGAGCAGGTGGTCGCCACCATGCCGAGCCTGGCCGGGACGCTCGAGGAAAAGCGAGGCGCGCTGGACGAGGCGGAAGGATCTCCGAAACCGCTGCCATGGTCTGACATGGTGCAGCGCATCGCGAAGAACGAAGAATTCCGCAATTTCGCACGCCCTGTTTGGCGGGACCGCCCTGAGAAGGGCGACGACGCGTTGGCCACGCATCCCACGGCCCTGGCGGAGCTCTTCCTCTACCGGGAAATGTTCCGCCGTCCGCGGCTACAGAACAACGCTGAGACGATGGGACTCGCCCGACTACTATTCCCGGAGCTTGTCGCACAGGCGCGCTTGTCCATTCCCGCACCCCTGCGCGAAGCTTCGCATGATGAAACAGTCTGGGCTGATCTGTTGCATGCGGCCGTTGACCTCGTCTTCAGAACCAACCTTGCCATCCGCCTGCCGGAAGAGCCTGCGGACGTTCGGCACTGGATTTCACCGAGAAGTGTTCTGGCTGCGGTCGTGGAACCTGGTCTCTCCAAGGACGACGTTCCCGGAGTTGAGAACCCTCGCTTCTTTCCGACGGCGCATTCCGATCGCTCGAACCTTGTCCGACTGATTTACCGCCTGATTGACGGCAGCGTGGACAGCGCCACGGACGCGGAAAGGGCCGCGACCACCCTCACCGCGATCTGGGACCGGCTGCGCAAGTCGGGCACCATCGTCCAGGTCGCGCCCAGCGCCTGGCGTCTCGACTTCAAGAAAGCCGCTATCGCACCGGTCGAGACGGCATTCGAGTGCCCGATTACTCGCCGTCTCCTGCCTTTCGCGCCGGGCTCAGTGTCGCTGAACGCCGTGACCGCAACCGGGGTCACCCGCGCAATCACCATGCCGAGTTTGCCCTTGGCGTCTCCCATGGGCACGTCGGTTGCACAGCGATCCGAACTGCGTGATTGGCTCGAAAGCGATCCGGACATCGCCGGCCTCCGCCTCGGCGGTCACTGGACGAACCTGCACGACCGGACCGTCGAGTTCACCCCGTTCCTCCGTGCGCAGGAACATTCCGCGCAGATCGACCGGCCCAGTCTGCAGACATACGAGGAGGCATTCAGAGAGGGCAGAATCAACGTCCTGAACTGTTCCACAACGATGGAGATGGGCGTTGACATCCCCGACGTTGGACTGGTGGTAAACACCAATGTTCCACCTTCTCCTGCCAATTATCGGCAACGCATCGGCCGTGCCGGTCGACGGGGTGAGCCCTGGGCCATGGCGTTCACCTTCTGCAAGGATCTGCCGCTGGACAATATGATCTTCCGCGAGCCGGGCAGGTTGCTCGGTGCGCAGGTGGCGGCGCCTCAGGTCCGGCTGGACAGCGCGATCCTTGTGCAGCGCCATGTCAACGCGGCCCTGTTGGGACTCTTCCTGCGTGAGAGTGGCGGAATGAGCATTCGGACCAACATGGCCTCGTTCATGGGCGCGACGGAGGCGATGGACGCGCCCTTCCTGCCCGACAGTGTGGCCGATGATTTCCTGGTCGCGCTCAAGGGCGATTGGGCCGCTCAGGACAGTGTCTCCCAGGCGCTGGACAGGCTGGTCAGGGGGACCTGTCTTGCAGGCCACACTGGGCTTGTGTCGCGCGCCGAGGGCAATTTCGGCGCCATGCGAAGTCGCTGGCGCGACGAATACGAACAACTCGTCGAGGCGCAGTCGGCCTATGCTGATACTGACCCGGCGCATTGGCTTTATCGCAAGCGCGCGAAGCGCATGCGGGAGGAGTTCATGATGACCGAACTCGCCCGACGCGGCTTCACCCCCTCCTATGGCTTTCCGGTGGATGTGGTTTCCTTTGACCATGCCGGGAAAGGCGGAGGTGAGCCCGGGCCATCTCGCCCGCTGGACATGGCAATCCGAGAATATTCGCCGGGATGCGAAGTGGTGATCGACGGGCTGGTACATCGGTCCGACGGCGTGCTGCCGACCTGGGGCAACCGCAACGATCCAGGCTCGGTCGAGGATCTCCGGACACTGTTCACCTGCCGCTCGTGTAATCTGTTCGGCACCACGCGGCACGAAGCAGCCGACTGCCCGCGCTGCGGCAAGCCGCTGGATCGGACAGAGCTTTTGCGGCCTACGGGCTTCCTCGGAACCCGCCGTCCACACAGCGCTTATGAGCAACTGGCCTATGTGCCGCCTGACCCGCCCCGTGTCTCGGCGGAGCCGGAGAACTGGGTGTCGCTTCCCGATCCCGAGGTCGGCCGCCATCGCACTGCGCGCGAAGGGCGGGTTCTGGTCACCGCGTCGGGCGATCACGGTGACGGCTACGCGGTCTGCATCGCCTGCGGTCGCGCAGAGGCAGAGATCGGAGAGCACGACTCGCCGCTGCCCGCCGGGATGGTCCGCCACCGGCCCCTTCAAAAGCTGCGCGACAACCCACGCCACGACGGGCTTTGCCCGGCGAACGATGACGCATCCCGCAAGATCCGGCGGCATGTGAAACTCGGAACCGAGATGGTGACCGACGTGTTCGAACTTCAGCTTGATGTGCTGCCAAGCACTGAAGCGGGCAAAGGTCAGGCCGCAGCCATCGGCGCTGCGCTGCGCGAGGCGCTCGGCGCACGGCTTGGTGTGGATGCCGAAACCATGGGCCTCGCCGTCGCGCCCAGCCTGCGGCCCGACGAGGCCCGACGGAGCGCAGTATTCCTTTATGACAAGGCTTCGGGGGGATCCGGTTTTGCCTCCGCTGCGGATCGTGACTTGGCAGGCCTCCTGCGCGAGGCAGCGGCGCGCCTTGGCTGTCCCGCCAATTGTGCCACGGGATGCCCGGAATGCGTGTTGCGGCGCGATCTGCAATTCGGCACGGCGATGGATCGACCCGGTGCGCTGGAGATGCTGGAGAAGGAGATCTTGCCGCGCCTTGACCTTCCGGAGGCATTGCAGCTTTTCGGCCCATCAACGCAGGCAGTCACGCGCCCGCTTGCCGATTGGATTGGTCGGCAATTGGCACACAGCGCTATTGAGCGCCTGGCGCTCTTCCTGACCGACCCGCCTTCCGGCTGGGACGTGGCCGAATGGCCCGGAACGCGCATTGCCGAAGATGCCGGCCGTACCGGTGTCCCGGTCACAATCGTGATGCGGTCGTCTGACGTCCACCGCCTTGAGATGTCACAGAAGCTGGATTTGGTTCGCCTCGTCAGCCGTGCAAACGCAACCTTGCACCTGGCAGACGATCTGCCCACATCAGGCGATGCGCCCATCCTCGCTGAGGCCCGACTCGATGGGCAGGAGATTGCCATTGCTGCGCCGGACAAGGATGCTGGTCATGTTAACCGTCACTGGGGGGACGTCTCGCGGGCGCTGGCTGTATGTGGCCCTCGTGTGCCGTTGGCGGTCAGCCCGGCGCTCTCGTTGGACAAGGTCACGGCCTATGGCGAGGGCAACTCCGCCCAAAAGGATGTAACCACCGAACTGGATGGTCCGGTCGGGCAGTTCGGCAAGCGGCTCTGGGGCATCGCAAAGGGACTGCGCCCTCAGGTTTTCTCCGGCTCGGCCCGTCTCGTGCAGGTTACTTATAATGATCGATACCTGCGCAATCCGTTCACTGCGCGCCTCCTTTTCGAGGCATGGCGCAACCTTCCATTGAAGAGCGCAGATACGAGGTTGGAGATCGTGACAGAGGCGCTTGGGTCGCCCGAAAGACCAGGGTTCCAACTTTGGCACAATTGGCAAACGGATATGCTCCGTCGGGAGGTCCTATCGGCGCTGTTCCCCGGCGCTTCGGTAATACTCGGAACAAAATCCGATTGCGCCCACGCGCGTTTCTTCCGTTTCCGCTACGAAGATGGATCGGAGACTTCCCTGTTTCTGGACCAAGGGTTCGGAGCGTGGCGCGAAGCCTCGCGCCGGACTTCACGGTTCGCTCATGATGTCACACCCGATGCGCAGGCCCGCGCGCTTCGGGACTTGCGGTTCGACGTGGCTTTGCAGGACGGCGGACGTTTCCCTTCCCCTATCTGGCTACGCTGGTAGTGTGCGCCTAAGAACAGGAGACCATTTATGTCGCAAAGTTTTTTCGATGCCCCAATTTTGAATTCGCCCTACCGCGTTCCGGAGCGGAATTGGGAATTGGACAAGGATGGTCGTCCGACTGACCGCATAATCGAGCGGCGAAGAAAGTCAGATTGAACCGCGCCGGGTTTGCCGGAGGCTGATTTGGGTTATTTACGCGGCCATGTCTTCAGTTTCCAGAGCGGCGTAGAAGTTTGCCTCTGCTTCCGCCGGCGGGATGTTCCCGATCG
>NZ_MPZW01000014.1:0-30813 GCF_002020275.1 Thioclava sp. L04-15
GACCAAACGAAAAAGGCGGGGTTGGTTCCCGCCTTTTTGCCATCTGCTTCAGCGGTTCGCAAAGCACATGCCTCGCCGTCGGCATTAAGTGCGACCAGATCTTCTTCCAGCTAGCCGCAGATCGCCTCTAAGGCTTCGCCCGCGTCGCGAAATTCCGACAGGGCCAGCTCGGTGAAGACAAAGTATTTTCCGGTGACACTCTCGTTTTGCGCGCCGAAGTGGATGCGCTTGGTCCCGGCAAAGCGTGTCGCCGAAAGGGGCACCTCGCAGGGCTGCAATGTCGTCAGCAGCATACAATCATCGTGCGACGGGTCGTCGAGCGCGCGGGTCTCCTTCGCAATCGCAACGATCTCGGCGTGGCGTGTCGGGTCGCAGTTCAAATGCACCTTGTCCTCGGCCTCGGCGAGCAGCGTCCCGCCGAAAGATTGCAGCCGCGATCCCCGCCTTCCCCTGCTCATGTTCCACCTTCTTCGCCTGTGTGATCAGGTGGAACATCGCTGCGCGTTCCTGCGGATTAGGCGCAATTGGAACGACGGTCATCGGGTCGGTCCTTTCATCTGCGGGCAGTTTCGTCGGGGTGGACGGGGGCAGTTCAGTCGCGGTTAAGCTGCGCCATGCCGGTCATGTTTTCGGCTCCCGCTCCTCACCGGAGAACGGCATCGAGCGATAGGAGCGCGACAGCCTGTCGCCGCGAGCGCGCAAGACTGCTGCGAAGTTTGGCAAAATCTGACTCGCCGAAAACCTTTGCTCGCATGTGACGATCTGGATCGGCAAGGAAGGTGGTGCGAAACTTTGCGAGCAGACGGCGCGGCGGACCTTCGAGTGCGAGCAAGCCGCCAGTCGACACCCGCGACCGAGCATGGGGCAAGCGCGCATGAATGGCGCTACGAGAGCGGAGAGGTCGTGAGGGCGCGCGCATCAGCGCGGCACGAAGCCGGAGAGGAATATTCCGACGCGGGTGATGGGCCCGCGGGCGCACTCCCCGGAGTGACCGCGCCCGGTTACATGTCGGGTAACGGCTCCTCCTCACCTGGAGCCTCTTGGCCGCTGCCGCTTTCGCAGCCTTTTCCAAACGGGCATCGCACTGCGCCTAAATCCAGGCGGTCGTTTTCTAAGGCTTTTTCACTCCGGATGACCTTTGCCGCGCGGGCAGCGTTTAGTCGCGGGGCGAACCGGACTGCCTCGTCGCGTCGGGGTGAGGTGAGTTCCTGACTTCGTGCCAACATCCGGCAATTGGCATTTCGCTCATCGATCGAGTGCCCGGTGATGGTGAACCTGTTGATTGATCTGCCAGGAGGAGCATCATTGTTGCGACATGACCTGCATGATGGTCGGGGGGGGCAGGGGGCGGCCCCACTCGTGTTGACGAAGCCTACGACATTCTCGCAGATACTCTACAAGAGTCTCCGGGACTATTGGGTGAGATTGCGAAGTATGAATAACCCATTTTTCGCGAAAATCATTATCTTTCAAGTGGATGGGTGGTCCTGCTGGAGAGGCTTGAATTCGCGACCTCTCCCTTGCCAAGGTTGTTGCACTCCAAATTTTTCTGTTGGTAACCGACTGATCTGAAAAGAGAATCGACCAAAATTGCGCAATTTAAATGGGCTGAATCGTCCATGTCCAGAGCTGGCAAAATTGATGGCTTGGGTTCTTCAGATAAAATTCGGTGTTCATGTGAACTTTGAGTCACTCCCCAAATCATATATTTATTCGATCACGAATGAGAGTGGAGACCAAGTGGATTGGCGGGAGCGCTAGCTACGATCGTCGAATGGAATCACGCAACGAACGGCATATTTAAGAGGCGACCGGGAGAGAAGGTGGGCAGCCGGGTCATGACGCGCTTGACGTACCGGCCAATCGTGGCATAGCTTCTGCGCATGAACACGCACGCCACCCGCTCGGAGATTACCTGCTCGATATCGTGAGCTGCGCCCTTAGCCGGGCGCTTATCGGTATCGAGATTTCAGTCAGGTCATTCTCAAGCGACGGTGGTAGAAATGAAGCGCACGCGCGTTCCGGTTCTCTTCAAGAAGCCGATCTCTTCCAGCCTATCAAGGCAATCAGTGGCAAATGCGGTGGCCCGAGAATTCGGGCTCAGAAGCGGGCGCATGTTCCCTACGGGAACGGATGAGATCGAAGTCGACGAGTTCTTCGCTGAGGATGACGATCGCAGGAAAGCGGGCGAACGACACCGCAGGATCAATCGCGCTGTCGAGCGACTGGTCGATCAGAAGTTCAATGGCACCTTCGATGTCGACAGGAATATCAGTGAAACGTCCGTCAAACGGCTGCATCATCTTTACGCTCATGGCGCCAGACTTGCCGGGCCGGACACCGCGGAGTCCGTCTATGAACTCGCGGCGTCGCTGCATGCTGTGGCGCCCTGGCTTTCCGAGGTGTCGACCTCGATCATGAACCAGGGACTTGCGCATATTGCCGCTGGAGGCTCCGGGCTGCGTTTCGATCCGATGATCCTCGTCGGCCCGCCAGGCTGCGGGAAGACGCATTTCGCGCGGATTGTCGCTGACTTTGCACGCACGCCGCGTGCGATCATCGATGTCGGCGCCGGAGGAGCCGGGTTCCGGATCGCGGGGCTTGAACATGGCTGGGTCTCAGCGAGGTCAGGTGTTCCGGTAGAATTGATCACTGCAACCGCGGTTGCAAATCCGGCGATCGTTGTGGATGAGGTCTGCAAGGCGGGAGCTGGAATGCGCTCTGTCGATGGCAGGTCAACGTCATTGACGACATCGCTTCTGCAGCTCCTCGAGAGGTCGAGCGCGGAACACTTCACTTGCCCGTTCTTGCGCACGCGCGTCGATATGAGCCATGTGAACTGGATCCTCACGGCGAATTACGAGAGCCAAATCCCCGAACCGATCCTTGATCGGTGTCAGGTGTTCCGCGTCGAGGTGAGCAAGCCTGAGCACATCGTAGCGTTCTTCAAGCGCGCGGCCGGGGATGATGTGGAGCCCGATGAGATGGAACGCGTGCGCGTGTTCGTCGAAGAGATGTGCGAGATGGGGCGACCGCCGAGCCTTCGTCAGATCGGGCGCCTCGCGAAAACGCTGCGCGCGACCGGACGCGATCTGCTGATCTGATTGCTGCCTTCCGCAGCGTCTAGCGGGAATGGGAAGAATGGCGAAAACTTTGATCGTGGCGGATCTTCACTTGGACATGTGGGCAGAAGCGGGTCGAGACGCCCTTGCGCGTCTCGACTTTAGCGACGTTGGGCTGATGATCATTGCCGGTGATCTCACGAACAAACCGAAGGTCAGATGGCGGCGGGCGCTCGAAGTCATCGGCCAGCGCATCGATCTCGAGCGCGTGTATGTCGTGCCGGGAAACCATGACTATTATCATCACGCGCTTGACGGTGATGACCGGCTCGAGCAGATCGCGCGTGACGCTGGGGCGAACTTCGCTCAGAAGCGAGAGATCATCCTGCGGAGCAAGCGATACCTGTGCTGCACGCTCTGGACGGACTTCCAGACAGGGACCGGAACGCTTGAGAGCCGGGACATGGAAGCACGGGAGCGGATGAACGATTACCGATACATTCGCGTGGCCTCTGCCGGATACCGAAAGGCTCGGCCGGCTGATACGATCGCGAGACACCGTGATCACCTCTCCTGGCTGCGCTCAAAGCTGGCGGAGCGCTTTGATGGAGAAACCGCGGTTGTAACGCATCACGCGCCTATTGTCGGCGCCCTCCCGGCCGGTCAGACGCTCAGCTGGTGCTATGCGAGCGACCTGAAGGATCTCATCCTCGAATGTCAGCCGGACGAATGGCTCTTCGGGCATACGCATCACCCGGCGGAAATCATGGTCGGGACGACGAGGGTCGCGAATGTGTCCGTTGGATATCCGTGGCAGAACATGGGCGGGGTAGCGGATGGCGATAAGCCGCGCATACGGGTGTATCCGAGGGTGCGTCGAGGGCGATCATAGGTTTTCACGGGAAAGATTGGGGCGTGTATAGCGTGTGCGCCGATGAAACCGGTGCTTCAGCGGCAACGATCCTGACGGTGCGACGGATACAGGCTCGGATCCGAAGCGATTTTCGGGATGTGTTGTTTTGTCAAATGGCGCAGTCTCCGGGATATCGTGGTCGATGCTGGCGCCTGTTTCGGTGCACCCGTCCCCAACATGCTTGCCGCCTTTGCGGCGTAGTCAGGCGATATTTGTTTGAGGCCTTCAGAGGTTTGCTGCTTCTAAAGCATTTTGGCTCTTTGTTTTTAGCCAGAAGGGTATGACGGTGTTTTTGGGTGTGAGTTTTTTTGTGCGGTTTTTGTTTTTTTGCCCCGCTTTTCGCACGCCGGTTTGGCTGTCCAGTGCTACAGCCCGCTATGCCTAATAGGGGCAAACCTACCAAGGCTCAGGCGTATCGTCTCGCTCGTCTAAAGGGCTGGCCGCATCGCTCGGCTGCCCACGCAGGATCGCCCTCGCGCGCGCCAGCGGATCCTCGATCCGGCGCGCCTCGACGGCCGCGATCTCGCGCTCCAGTCTCTCAAAAATCGGGGCATAGCTTGGTTTTTCCAGCATCAGCTCGGCGATGCGCAGCCGCGCTTTCACGAGCCGCTCCAGAAGGGCTGCATCGGTCTGGGTGAATTTGGTCGTGCGATGCGATTTTCGCATATTCGGCGTGAAGGGGCGCTGGGCCATGGCATGCATCTCCTGAGACCGCGCGCGCGAGGCGCGGCGGCGGAAAGTGGGTCGATCCGGTGCGGATCTCGGTGATGCGTTCAGTCTAGGTGCCGGGGGTGAAAAAACGGGCTTCCGATTTTTCGTGGCACGGAAAATTCGCTCGAGTTGGTTGCCGCTCGTTTTCGGGAGCGCCTGGCGCTAGCGGTTGCGCTGTGTGGAATTTTCTTTCTATCTGTGGGCTTTCGATGGAAAGATTTTCGCACATGTCATTTTTCGAGATCCTCAGAGCCGAACGCGTGGGGCGCGGGCTCACGCAGGCTGAACTCGCATCCCGCTCCAAGATCAGCATCCCGACGGTGCGCGCTCTGGAGAGCGGGGCAGGCACGATCTTCACGCTCGAGGCTGTCTTGCCGGTCCTTGGCTTGCGCTGGCGTGTCACAACGCCCGGGAAACATATGGGACGCGTGCTCGCGGAGCGGCGGCGCGCGCGCATCTGGGGGAATGGCCACCTGGCCGAAGGCGCGCGACAAAACCTGACGGCCAGCGTGCGTTCCGCGGCGAAGAAGCGCCCGCGATGATCGAATTCCCCGGGAGGGTGAGTTCGACGTTCCTTGCGGTCGATATATTCGAACGCTGCCGTGATTTCGTCGCCGGTATAGGCGAGGCTCATCGCGAAGACGGCGAAGTCGTGACGCGGGCCCGAGGTGGGGAGGGTGTCGAGCATGATGTTGTCCTTTCCTTTCTGGATGACATCAGTTTAGGCGAGGAGGCCGAAAATCTCGCCTTGGAAAAGCTCGAAAATCCCGCGGTTTGGTCGAATTATGTGGACAACTCGGACAGTCGCGTCGGCAAGCCAGCCAAGAGAGAGCGGGAGAGCGTCTGCAGGGTCGACATTCGGTGCGCGCACTTATTGAGTTCCTTGCCCTTTGTGCGCACCGTGCGTAATCACGTCTGAGGGTTGGGTCAGAGAAATGCCGGTAAGTGGACTGATATCAGAATTGCTGGATGGAATCGGGCTGCGCGCGGCCTCGTTCATCGTCACGGTCTATGGAGATGTGGTGGTCCCGCGCGGCGGCGTTCTGTGGACGGGAACCCTGATCGAGGTCTGCGCGGGTGTCGGCATCAATGAATCGCTGGTGCGCACGGCGGTCTCGCGCCTGGTTGCGGCGCAGCGCTTGCGTGGGGAGCGTGTCGGGCGGCGCAGCTACTATCACCTCGACGCGTCGGCCCATCAGGAATTCGAGCAGGCCGCCGTGCTGCTTTTTGGCCCCGAGGCCGAGACGCGTGGCTGGCAGATCCTGCACGCCCCGGACCTGACCGAAGACGCCGCGCGGCTGCAACGCATGGGCCATATGGGAGGGCAGGTGTTTATCCGCCCCGACCGTGGTCAGGCGGCGCCCGAGGGCGCGCTGGCGTTCCATGCCGGCGACCCCGAGGCGATCGCACACATCGCCCGATTCTGGGATCTGTCGGCCCTGCAAGAGCGTTACATCGACATGATCGCGCGTTTTGCCCCGCTCGATGCGGCGCTGCACAACGGCAGCCTGTCGGACGAGGCGGCGATGGTTGCGCGTCTGTTGCTGGTGCATGTCTATCGCAACGTGATGCTTCGCGACCCGCGCCTGCCGCAAAAGGCGCTCCCCCCGGACTGGAAAGGGCAGGAGGCGCGCGCGCTGTTCCGCCGCCTGTATCGGCGCCTTTCGCCCTCGGCCGAGCGTCACATCGCGGCGCGCTTCGAGGGGGTGGATGGCTATCTTCCCGCGCAAACCGCCGCCAGCGAGGCGCGGATCTTCGGGCTGTCATAATTTAAGCAATTGTTTTTAAACGGTTGTTCCTGCTCGCCTCAAAACATCACAACGATACTAATTTTTTTGCTTTGTTTGTGATGCTTTGCGCGCTATAAATCGACCAATCGGTCGGCGAATTAGGAGAATCGCCGCTCGTCACGGAACATCAGGGAGGAGCTTGGATGCGCGAGGCATTCATTTGCGATGCGGTCAGAACACCGGTCGGTCGTTACGGCGGCGCACTGGCGCAGGTGCGCGCTGACGATCTGGCGGCGATCCCGCTCAAGGCCCTTATGGAGCGCAACCCCGGCGTCGATTGGGCCGCGGTTGACGATCTGATCTTCGGCTGCGCCAACCAGGCGGGCGAGGATAACCGCAATGTCGGGCGCATGGCCGTTCTGCTGGCGGGGATGCCGATCGGCGTTCCGGGCACCACGGTGAACCGGCTCTGCGGCTCGGGGATGGATGCGGTCGGCATGGCCGCGCGCGCCATCAAGGCGGGCGATTGCGACTTTGTCCTCGCTGGCGGCGTCGAGAGCATGACCCGCGCGCCTTTCGTGATGCCCAAGGCCGACAGCGCCTTTTCGCGCTCGAACGCGGTCTATGACACCACCATCGGCTGGCGCTTTGTCAATCCGAAGATGAAGGCGCAGTTCGGCGTCGATTCCATGCCGCAGACGGCCGACAATGTCGCGCAGGATTTCGGCATCAGCCGCGCCGATCAGGATGCTTTCGCCGCACGTAGCCAGGCCCGTTGGGAGGCCGCGCAGCAGGCTGGCGTCTTCGCGCAGGAAATCGTGCCGGTCACGATCCCGCAGAAAAAGGGCGACCCGATCGTGTTCACTGCGGACGAGCACCCGCGCCCCGGCACCACCGCCGAGACGCTGGCCAAGCTGCGCGGCGTGAACGGTCCTGATCTGTCGGTGACCGCAGGCAACGCATCGGGTGTGAACGACGGCGCGGCGGCCCTGGCGATCCTGTCGGGCGAGGCGGCGGCGGCCCATGGTCTGACGCCGAAGGCCCGCATCGTGGCGATGGCCGCGGCGGGCGTCGAGCCGCGCATCATGGGCATCGGCCCGGCCCCGGCGGCCAAGAAAGTTCTGGCACGCGCGGGCATGACCATCGACCAGATGGATGTGATCGAGCTGAACGAGGCCTTCGCCAGCCAGGCGTTGGCCACGCTGCGCGACCTCGGCCTGCCTGACGACGCGCCGCATGTGAACCCGAACGGCGGCGCGATCGCGATCGGCCACCCGCTTGGCATGTCGGGCGCCCGGCTTGTCACCACCGCCATGTACCAGCTGCACCGCACCGGCGGGCGCTATGCGCTGTGCACCATGTGCATCGGCGTGGGCCAAGGCATCGCCATCATCATCGAACGTATCTGAGAGGGAGGAGACCAATCATGTATGCTCAACTCGTGAGTGCCGAAGGGGCCAAATCCCGCGAGGATATGACGCCCGAAGAGATCGCTTTCCAGGATCGCATCGACCGGGGTGAGAAGATCGAGCCCAAGGAATGGATGCCGGAAGGCTACCGCAAGACGCTGATCCGCCAGATCGGCCAGCACGCCCACAGCGAAATCGTCGGCCAGTTGCCCGAGGGCAACTGGATCACGCGCGCCCCCACGCTCGAGCGCAAGGCGATCCTTCTGGCCAAGGTGCAGGACGAGGCGGGCCACGGCCTCTACCTCTACTCGGCCGCCGAGACGCTTGGCGTGTCGCGCGACGAACTGCTGCACCTGCTGCACGCGGGCAAGATGAAATACTCGTCGATTTTCAACTACCCGACGCTGAACTGGGCCGATATCGGTGCGGTCGGCTGGCTGGTCGATGGCGCGGCAATCATGAACCAGGTGCCGCTGCAACGCACCAGCTACGGCCCCTACAGCCGTGCGATGATCCGTATCTGCAAGGAAGAAAGTTTCCACCAGCGTCAGGGCTACGATATCCTGCTCAAGATGTGCCTGAAGGGCACCACGGATCAGAAGGCGATGGCGCAGGATGCAATGAACCGCTTCTGGTATCCGGCGCTGATGATGTTTGGCCCGTCCGACAAGGACTCGGTCCACAGCGCTCAGTCGATGCAGTGGAAGATCAAGATCAACACCAATGACGAGCTGCGTCAGAAATTCGTCGATCAGACAGTGCCGCAGGCCGAATATCTTGGCCTTACCATCCCCGATCCGAACCTCAAGTGGAATGAGGAAAAGGACGGCTACGATTTCTCGGAGCCGGACTGGTCCGAATTCTTCGCCGTCATCGCGGGCAATGGCCCGTGCAATGCCGAGCGCATGGAGGCCCGCGTGACTGCCTGGGAGGATGGCGCATGGTTCCGCGAAGGCCTGACGGCGCATGCCAACAAGCAAGCCGAACGCCGCAAGGCCGCCCGCCTCGCCGCCGAGTAATACACTGGGCGCGCCGCGCCCATCCCTTCTTGTTCAGCTTCGGGAGGAAGCAACATGTCCAGCGAATGGCCCTTGTGGGAAATCTTCATCCGTGGCCAGCACGGCCTCAACCATCGTCACGTCGGCAGCCTGCACGCGCCGGATGCCGAAATGGCGATCCGCAACGCCCGTGACGTCTACACCCGCCGCAACGAGGGTGTCTCGATCTGGGCGGTGAAGTCGAACGACATCACCGCCTCGGTGCCGTCGGACAAGGGGCCGCTGTTCGAGCCGTCGAACTCCAAGGTCTATCGTCACCCGACCTTCTTCGACATCCCGGCCGAAGTGGGGCACATGTGATGGGCGTCGCGGTGGCAGCGGTCGATCAAGCCGCCTTTGTCGAGTGGCTGGAAAGGGTTGGCGACAATGCGCTGGTCCTGGGACACCGGGTTTCGGAATGGTGCGGGCACTCGCCCGTGCTGGAAGAGGACATCGCGCTAGCCAACCAGGCGCTTGACCTGATCGGGCAGTGCCAGCTCTGGCTGGCACTGGCCGGCGAGGTCGAGGGGCAGGGGCGCAGCGCCGACAACCTCGCTTATCTGCGCGACGCGGCTGCGTTCCGCAACGTGCTGCTGGTCGAACGACCGAACGGCGATTTCGGTCAGACGCTGATGCGCCAGTTCCTGTTCGACGCTTTCCACATCGAACTACTGCGGGCGCTGAAAACCTCGTCCGATCCGCGCGTGGCCGAGATTGCCGCGAAGGCGGAGAAGGAAGTGGCCTATCACCTCGAACGCTCGGCCGATCTGGTGATCAGTCTGGGCGACGGCACCGAGGAAAGCCGCAACCGGATGCAGAAGGCGCTGAACGTGCTGTATCCCTACACCGGCGAGTTGTTCCACGACGACGCGACCGACAAGGCGATGGCCGAGGCCGGGATCGCCCCGCTGCCCTCGAGCCTGCGCGCCGCCTGGGATACGACTCTGCGCGAAGTGCTCGAGGCGGCAACGCTGACCCATCCGGGCGAGACCTATCAGCACGGCATCAACGGGGCAGGCGGCGGCAAGCGCGGCGTTCACTCGGAATACCTGGGATATATCCTGGCCGAGATGCAGTTCCTGCAGCGCGCCTATCCCGGCGCTGTCTGGTAACGCCATGAACGCCGCAACCCGACCGCAGATTGACGAGATCTGGCGCTGGTTGTCGCAGGTGCCCGATCCCGAGATTCCGGTCATCAGTCTGACCGACTTGGGGATCGTGCGCGATGTCGCCTGGCAGGACGAGACGCTGGTCGTTACGGTCACGCCCACCTATTCGGGCTGTCCCGCGACCAGCATCATCAACCTGGACATCGAGCAAGCCCTGCGCGAGCGGGGGATCGAGAGCATCCGCCTTGAGCGGCAGCTCTCGCCGCCCTGGACGAGCGACTGGCTGACCGAGGAAGGGCGCGAAAAGCTGCGCGCCTACGGTATCGCGCCGCCGATCGACGGCACCGCCCCCGACGGCCGCTTGGCAGGGCGCATAGCGCGCCTGGCCGGTAGCTCGAACCTGACCATCGCCTGTCCGCGCTGCGGATCTACCCGCACCGAAAAGATAAGCCAGTTCGGCTCGACGCCCTGCAAGGCCAGCTATCGCTGCAAGGACTGTCTCGAACCCTTTGATTATTTCAAATGCATCTGACGATGCCGAGGAACTCCAAATGGCACGCTTCCATCCGCTCAAAGTGACCGACGTCTGTCGCGAGACCCGCGACGCCGTCGTATTAACCCTCGTCCCGCGGGACGAGGACAAGCAACTCTTCGCCTTCACCCAAGGCCAATATCTGACCCTGCGCCGCGACTTCGAGGGAGAGGAGCTGCGCCGCAGCTACTCGATCTGCACCGGCGTGGACGAGGGCTGCCTCAAGGTCGGCATCAAGCGCGTCGATGGCGGCGCCTTCTCAACCTGGGCCAATGAAAACCTCGCGCCCGGCGACGAGATCGACGCGATGCCGCCGATGGGCAAGTTCTTTGCCCCAATCGAGCCGGAGACCGAAAAGCAGTATCTGGGCTTTGCAGGCGGTTCAGGCATCACGCCGGTGCTGTCGATCATCAAGACCGTGCTGATGCGCGAACCCAAGTCGCGCTTCACGCTGGTCTATGCCAACCGCCAGATCAGCTCGATCATGTTCCGCGAGGAGCTGGAGGATCTGAAGAACACCTATCTGGGGCGTTTCTCTGTGATCCATGTGCTGGAACAGGAAGGCCAGGAGATCGACCTCTTCACCGGTCGGATCGACGCCGAGAAAATGGAGGCGCTGTTCAGCCACTGGCTCGACGCGAAAGCCATCGACACCGCCTTCATTTGCGGCCCCGAGCCGATGATGCTGGCCATCGCCGGATCGTTGCGCACCCACGGGCTACGCGACGATCAGATCAAGTTCGAGCTGTTCGCCAGCGGCCAGCCCGGTCGCGCCAAGGCAAGGGCCGTGTCCAAGACTTCGGTCGCGCCCGGAGCGGGGGTCGAGACGACCGTGACGCTCGATGGCGCCACGCGCAACTTCACCATGCCGCGCGAAGGCCAGACCATCCTTGAAGCCGCGATCGAGGCGCAGATGGACGCGCCCTATTCGTGCAAGGCCGGGGTGTGCTCGACCTGCCGCTGCAAGGTGCTTGAGGGCGAGGTCGAGATGGCCGTGAACCATGCGCTGGAAGATTACGAGGTGCGAGCGGGCTACGTGCTGTCGTGCCAGGCCGTGCCGCTGAGTGACCGCGTGATCGTCACCTACGACGAATGATCGGGCAGGAGAGAAAAGATGTCTGACACGATGAATATCGAAGACTACCTCGCTCAGGGCGGCGTTCTCACCGCTCCGGGCAACGTGCCCGCGCGCTACCGCGGCGAGCTGATGCGCCTGATGGCCTCTTTCGTGGACAGCGAACTGGCGGCCTCGGCCGGGTTCGCGGGCTCGATCAACTTCGCGCCGGGGATCAAGGAGCGGATCGCCGCGAGCCGGATCACCCTCGAAAAGGCCGATCACGCAGAGCGCGTCCTGGCGGTGATGGAGACCTTCGGCACCGATGCAAACCGCTATCAGGCGCAGCACGACTGGGCC
Organism: Thioclava sp. L04-15; assembly: GCF_002020275.1. Classification (NCBI taxonomy): domain Bacteria; kingdom Pseudomonadati; phylum Pseudomonadota; class Alphaproteobacteria; order Rhodobacterales; family Paracoccaceae; genus Thioclava; species Thioclava sp. L04-15. Next base: position 11,918 of record NZ_MPZW01000014.1, read on the forward strand.
GCGCGGGTCGCACGCGACGCCGATCTGGGGGCCGCGCGCAGTGGTGGCGACATGCGCCTGTCGGTGCTGCACTACCCGATCACCGGCTGGACCGATGCGGTGGTGATGAACGTCCTCCAAGGCCTCGCGACCGGCGTGCAGATGACCGAGCTTACCCGCGTCTCCTACGGGCCGCTGGCCGAGGTCTTCCGCGAGATCGCCCCGCGCGAGGCGCGCCACGCTGAGCTTGGCCTTGAGGGGCTTGAGCGGATCGCCTCGACCGAGGCTGGTAAGGCCGCCGCGCGCGATGCCATCGCCTATTGGCGCCCGCGTGTCGCTGCGGGGTTCGGCGTCGCCGGATCGGCGCGCTACGAGACGCTTAATGGCTTTGGCTTGCGCCACACCCCCAACGAGCAGCTTCTGTCCCGTTGGGAGACCCTCGTGGCCGAACATCTGGCTGCGCTCGACCTGTAAGACCTGCGGCGCGGGCGAGCAGGCCCGCGCCCTTTTCAGAACGCATAAAGGAAATGCCCATGAACGCCCCGGCCCGCCCCCCGCGCCGTCTTGAAAGCTATGTCTGTGGAGTTTGGACCCCCGGCCAGAAGGAGGGAAAGGAGCTGCTGGACGCCGCAACCGGCGCGCCGGTCGCCTATATCGACTCGAGCGGGCTGGATTTCGCGGCGGTGCTGGAGCATGGCCGCAAGGCTGCCGGCCCCAAGCTTCGGGCGATGTCCTTCCATGAGCGCGCCGGGATGCTGAAGGCGCTCGGCCTTGCGCTGATGGAGCGCAAGGAAGAGTTCTACGACGAAAGCTATCGCACCGGCGCCACGCGCCCTGACAGTTGGATCGACATCGAGGGCGGGATCGGCACTATGCTGACCTTTGCCTCAAAAGGGCGGCGCGAGTTGCCCAACACCCGCGTTCTGACCGATGGCGATCTGGAGCTTCTTTCGAAGGACGGCAGCTTCAGCGCGCAGCATATCCTGTCGCCGTTGCACGGCGTCGCGGTCCATATCAACGCCTTCAACTTCCCCGTCTGGGGGATGCTTGAAAAGATCGCGCCGACCCTGCTGGCCGGTGTGCCCTGCGTGGTCAAGCCCGCCAGCCAGACCGCCTATCTGACCGAGCTTGTGGTGCGGCGCATCGTCGAGACGGGCATCCTGCCCGAGGGCGCGCTGCAACTGATCTGTGGCTCGGTCGGCGATATGCTCGACCACCTGACGGGGCAGGACGCGGTCACCTTCACCGGGTCGGCCTGGACAGGGCGCAAGCTCAAGTCGCATCCGGCGGTGGTGGCGAATTCGGTCCGCTTCACGATGGAAGCCGACAGCCTGAATGCTTCGATCCTTGGCCCCGATGCCGTGGCGGGCACGCCCGAATTCGACCTGTTCGTCAAGGAAGTCGCGCGCGAGATGACGGTGAAGGCCGGGCAGAAATGCACCGCGATCCGCCGCGTCATCGCGCCGCGCGCGCAGGTTCCGGCATTGGTCGAGGCGCTACGTGATCGTCTGGGCAAGACCGTGCTTGGTCTGCCCGATGCCGAGGGCACGCGGATGGGGCCGCTGGCCTCGTTCGACCAGCGCGAAGAGGTGCGCGAGCGGATCCGCGATCTTCAGGCCGTGGCCGAGATCGTCGCGGGCAACCCCGATGAGGTGCGCCTTGCCTCGGGGCAGGCGGATGCGGGCGCCTTCCTGAGCCCGGTTCTGCTTTATGCCGATAAGCCCTTTGCCGCGCAGCCCGTGCATGAGGTCGAGGCCTTCGGCCCGGTCTCGACCGTGCTGCCCTATGACGATCTTGGCGAGGCGATCGAACTGGCGCGGATGGGCAAAGGCTCGCTCGTGTCGTCGGTCTTCACCGATGACAAGGCCGTGGCTGAAGAGGTCGTGCTGGGTGTTGCGCCGCATCATGGCCGTGTGCTGATCGGTAACCGCACCTCGGCGAAAACCTCGACCGGGCACGGATCGCCCTTGGCGGGTCTGGTGCATGGCGGGCCGGGCCGCGCGGGCGGCGGCGAGGAGATGGGCGGCATCCGCGGCGTGAAGCATTACATGCAGCGCACTGCCGTTCAGGGCGCGCCGCGCCTGCTGTCGGCGGTGACCGGTCGCTGGATCGAGGGCGCCGAGGTGCAGCATGACGTGCATCCGTTCCGCAAGTCTTTGGCTGAACTGAAGATTGGTGATCAGTTGATCACCGCAAAGCGCACCGTCACCAAAGAGGATGTCGAGCATTTCGCCCATTTCACCGGCGATACGTTCTACGCCCATATGGATGAGGCCGCCGCCAAGGCGAACCCGTTCTTTGACGACCGCGTGGCACATGGCTATCTAATCGCCTCTTTCGCCGCGGGGCTCTTTGTCGAGCCGAACCCCGGCCCGGTGCTGGCCAATTACGGCGTCGATAACATGCGCTTCCTGACGCCGGTCTATTTCGGCGATACGCTTCAGGTGCGGTTGACCTGCAAGGAGATCAACCCGCGCGCCAATGCCAAACATGGCGAGGTGCGTTGGGATTGCCAGGTCACCAATCAGGATGGTGCGGTCGTGGCGCAATATGACGTGCTGACCATGGTCGCCAATACCTGGCCGTTGCAGGGCTGACCGGTATGGCCCGCGTCTATTCCTGGGATGGCATCACCCCGGTTATCGACTCCGCCGCCTTTGTTCATCCAGAGGCGGTGGTGATCGGCGATGTGCTGATCGGCCCGCTGTGCTACGTCGGCCCCGGCGCGGTGCTGCGCGGCGATTTCGGGCGCATCATCTTGCAAAAGGGCAGCAACGTGCAGGAAACCTGCGTGGTGCATTCCTTCCCCGGTAAGGATGTGGTGATCGAAGAGGCGGGCCATATCGGCCATGGCGCCGTGCTGCACGGCTGCCATATCGGTCGCAACGCCATGGTGGGCATGAACGCCGTGGTGATGGACGAGGCGCGGATCGGCGAGAACACGATCGTCGCAGCGATGGCCTTCGTGAAGGCGGGTGCCGAGATCCCGGCAGGCAGCCTTGCGGTCGGCTCGCCCGCCAAGGTCGTGCGGGCGCTGTCACCGGAGGAAATCGACTGGAAGCGGTTGGGCACCGGCGTCTATAAGCAATTGGCGCATGAGGCCGGGCACAAGCTGAAACCGGCCGAACCGCTTAGCGCGCCCGAACCCGACCGCCGCCGCGCCGAGGCGCCGAAATACGACCCGTTGATCCTTGAACGCCGAAATTTCAGCGAACGGCTTTGATCCCCTCAAGGATCAGCGTTGTCGCCACATCGGCATAATCCTCGCGGCTGATAGGGCCACCGTCCTTGAACCACATATAGACCCAGTTCATCATGCCAAAAAGCGACATCGTAACCGGGGTCAGAAGCGGACGCTCCTTGTCGTTCAGGCTGGGGTTGATCTGGTCGAGAACGACCGAAAAGCGGCGAACGATGCGCCGCTCAAGCCCGAGGATCTCGGATTTCTGCGCGTCCGACAGGGCCGAGGAGGCATTGAGCTGCACTTTGTGCTGGTTGTCCGCGTCCCGGTAGTTTTCCAGCACCGCCCCGACAAGGCGGCGCAGGCGCTGGTCGGGCGCCAGAGAGGGATCGTCGGCGGCCTCGACCGCAGCATCCAGCTCTTCCAGATGGGTGATGATGATCGCGAAGATCAGCGCATCCTTGCTGGGATAGTAATGGTAGAGCAACGCCTTGGAGACCTGCGCATGGCTGGCGACCTGGGACATGGAGGCCTTCTCCATACCCTGCTCGGCAAAGACCTGTGCGGCATTGTCCAGAATGGCGCGCTGCTTTTCCTCGAAATCCTGTGCTCGCGTCCGAGCCATAGTGTAACTTTCCCGGTCTGTCGGTGGCGCTTCGCGGCGGTTTGGAGCCGCAAAACGCAATTTTTCCTGCTTTAGCGACTGCGGGCGCGCCTGTCACGCCCGCGTGGCGCCGCCGCCTTATTCTTTGGGGCGATTGTCGATCACGCGTTTGGCCTTGCCTTCGGAACGGGCAATGCTGGCCGGATCGCGCACTTCGATCCGCGTCGAGACGCCGACCACCGACTTGATGTGATGCGCCAGCTCCTTGGCTGAGGCGGCGCGGGCGCTTTCGTCGGTATGATCGGTGGCGCATTCCACAAGGACGGTCATGTTGTCCATCCGGTTCGCACCCTTGCTCAGTTCGATCTGGAAATGCGGGGCAAGGCCGCGGCATTTCAGGATCTGCTCTTCGATCTGGGTCGGGAACACGTTGACGCCACGCAGGATGATCATGTCGTCCGAGCGCCCGGTGATCTTCTCGATCCGGCGCATCGAGCGCGCGGTGCCCGGCAGCAAGCGGGTCAGGTCGCGGGTGCGATAGCGCACCACCGGCAGGCCTTCCTTGGTCAGCGTGGTGAAGACCAGCTCACCCATCTGGCCGTCGGGCAGAACCTCGCCGGTGGCCGGGTCGATGATCTCGGGGTAGAAGTGGTCTTCCCAGATATGCAGCCCGTCCTTGGTTTCGACGCATTCCTGCGCTACGCCGGGGCCCATGACCTCGGACAAGCCGTAGATATCCACCGCGTGCATGTCGAAGGCCTGCTCGATTTCCTCGCGCATCGAATTGGTCCAGGGCTCGGCGCCGAAGATGCCGACCTTGAGGGATGAGGCGCGCGGGTCAAGGCCCTGGCGACGGAACTCGTCGAGGATCGACAACATGTAGCTGGGCGTCACCATGATGATCGAGGGTTTGAAGTCATGGATCAACGTCACCTGCCGCTCGGTCATGCCGCCCGAGATCGGAACGACGGTGCAGCCGAGGCGCTCGGCACCGTAATGCGCGCCAAGGCCGCCGGTGAACAGGCCATAGCCATAGGCGTTGTGCAGGATATCGCCGGGGCGCCCGCCCGCCGCGCGGATCGAGCGTGCGATCAGGTTCGCCCAGTGGTCGATATCGGCCAACGTATAGCCCACGACCGTCGGTTTGCCCGTCGTGCCCGACGAGCCATGGATACGCACCAGCTTGGATTGCGGCACCGCGAACATCCCGAAGGGGTAGGTGTCGCGCAGGTCCTGCTTGTAGGTGAAGGGGAACTTGGCGACGTCGGCCAGCGACTTCAGCTCTTCGGGGTGCACGTCATGTTCGATGAAGCGCTTGCGATAGAAGGGTGAGTTCTCATAGGCGTGGCGCAGCGAGCGCTTCATGCGGTGGAACTGAAGCGCCTCGATCTCATCGCGCGAGGCGGTCTCGATCGGGTCAAGGTCTTGCTTTCGAGGGGTAAGGTCTTCCATGGTTTCCTCCCTTGGAATTTCGGTTCCGGTCAGACCGGTAAATGGGTGCCTTTGACGGTGCGCGAGTGGCCGCGGAACGTGACCACATGCGCGCCGTTCTGGTTGGTGATCTGGACGTCGTAGATCCCCGAGCGACCGCTGCGCGAAACCTCGCGCGCGGTGGCGCTCAGCGTGTCGCCGATCCGGCCGGGGATCAGGTAGCTGATCGAGCAATGTTGCCCGACGGTAACTTGGTTGTAGCTGTTGCAGGCAAAGGCGAAGGCGCTGTCGGCCAGCGTGAACAGGTAGCCGCCGTGGCAGTTGCCCTGACCGTTCGACATGGCCTCGGTGATGGTCATCACCAGCGTGGCCTCGCCCGGTGCGACATGCGTCAGCTCCATGCCGAGGCGCTGGCTCGCGCTGTCATTGTCCCACATCGCCTTGGCCGAGGCCTCGGCAAGTTCCTGCGCGGTCATCTCATGCACGGATTTCATCTCGCCCTCACTGTCCCTTGAATGCCGGCTTGCGCTTCTCGAGGAAGGCGGTGACGCCCTCGGCATAATCCGCGCTGCGCCCGGCAAGTTGCTGACAGTCGCGCTCCATATCCAGTTGCTCGTCAAGGCTGTTGGTCGCGGCAGCCTGGATCAGACGCTTGGTCAGGCCAAGGCCGAGCGTCGGCCCGGCGGCCAGCGATCGCGCCAGCAAATCGGCCTGCGCCATGAGGTCGGCATCCTCGACGGCCTTCCAGATCAGCCCCCAATCGGCGGCCTGTTCGGCCATCAGCGGCTCGGCGGTCAGCGCAAGCGCCTTGGCGCGCGGCTCGCCCAGAATGCGCGCCAGGCTCCAGGTGCCGCCCGCGTCGGGCACAAGGCCGATCTTGGCGAAGGCCTGGATGAACTTGGCCGATTTTGCCGCTAGGACGATATCGCAAGCGAAGGCCACGTTGGCACCCGCGCCCGCAGCCACGCCGTTGACCGCGCACACGACCGGCTTTTCCAGCGCGCGGATCAGGCGCAGCGTGGGATTGTAGAAGGTTTCGAGCGTACGCCCAAGGTCCGGCGCCGGGCCGCCTTTGCGCGGATCGCGGTCGCCCAGATCCTGTCCGGCGCAAAAACCGCGCCCCGATCCGGTCAGCAGAACGGCCCGCACTTGCGCATCGTCATGGGCGCGCTGAAAGCCCGAGCGCAGCGCCAGATGCATCTCTTCGTTGAACGAGTTCAGCTTGTCGGGGCGGTTCAGCGTAAGCGTAAGCACGCCGTCGGCGAATGCCGAGACTACAGTATCCGAGCCAATCATCTTTCTCTCCCTCACCGCCTCAAATTCAGCGGTTCTCGAAGATTCTTGTTGCATAGACCGACCGGCCGGTCAATGATAAAGCTGTGCCGGAGAGGAGACCGGCAGGGGGGGGAGAGGGACGATGGCCGATTTGTTCGAACGTCATGAGGCGCTGCTGGAGCGCGCTGTCAAAGCGTTGCTTGACCGGGAATTCTGGGCGCCATTCCCTGAAATCCCGAGCGGTAAGATCTATGGCGAGACGGCCCGGGCCGAGGGCGATGCCGCCTATGCGGCGCTGCTTGGTCAGGCATTCGATCTGCCCGGTCATCCCGAATCGCGCCGCTTAGGCGCAGAGGTCTCGCCCTTCGGGCCGGATCTGGGAATCACCTATCCGTCGACCGATGCCGCCACCCTGATTGCCGCCGCCAAGGCCACAGCGCCCGCACTTGCCGCGGCCGCGCCGCGCCTGCGGGTGGGGGCGTGTCTTGAGATCCTGACGCGGCTCAACCGCATCAGCTTCCTTCTGGCCAATGCCACGATGCACACGACCGGGCAGGCCTTTGCCATGGCGTTTCAGGCGGGCGGTCCCCATGCGCACGATCGTGGCCTTGAAGCCGTTGCGATGGCCTGGGACGAGATGAGCCGATTCGCCACCAGCGCCCGTTGGGAAAAACCGCAGGGCAAGGCTGCGCCCATCGTTCTGGAGAAACACTGGACGCTGGTGCCCGCCGGGGTCGCGCTGACGATCGGTTGCAACACCTTCCCGACCTGGAACAGCTATCCGGGTATCTTCGCAAGCCTCGCCACCGGCAATCCGGTGATCGTCAAGCCGCATCCGGCGGCGATCCTGCCGCTGGCGATCACCGTCAAGATTGCGCGTGAAGTGCTGGCGGAGGCGGGACTGCCCGCCGATGCGATCCTGCTTGCGGTGGATGAGCGTGGCGCCGAGATCACAACGCAGCTCGCGACCGATCCGGCAGTGAAACTGATCGACTATACCGGCTCGAACGCCTTCGGGTCCTGGCTGCGGGCCCATGCGACCCAGGCGCAGGTATTCACCGAAGAGGCTGGGGTGAACACCATCACCATTGGCGGCACCGACGATTTCGCAGGCATGTGCGCGAACCTCGCGTTTTCGCTCGCGCTCTATTCGGGGCAGATGTGCACCGCGCCGCAGAACATCTATATCCCGCAAACGGGGATTGAGACCGATCAGGGCCACAAGAGCTTTGATGAGGTCGCCCAAGGGATCTCTGCCGCCATCGACGCGCTTCTGGCCGATCCGGCCCGCGCCGCAGGCGTGTGCGGAGCCATCGCCAACCCCGCCACGCAAGACCGACTGCAACAGGCGCGCGGCCTTGGCCGGGTGATCCGCGACACCGGCACGGTAGGCGAAGGCCGCACCGGCTCTCCGCTGCTGCTTGCCGTGACCTCGGAGGATCCGGTGGCCGAGGCAGAGTGCTTCGGGCCGATCACCTTCCTTGTTGCTACGCGCGACGCCGATGAAGCGATCGCGCTGGCTTCGAGGCTTGCGGCCCAGAAGGGCGCGATCACCGCCGCACTTTACGACACGGACGAACCCCGGATCGCCCGCGCCATCGGCGCTTTCGCGATGGCAGGCGTCAACCTGTCGATCAACTTGACCGGCAATATCTACGTCAACCAGTCCGCGGCCTTCAGCGACTTTCATGTCACCGGCGCGAACCCCGCCGGGAATGCCAGCCTGACCGACACCGCCTTTGTCGCCACCCGTTTCCGCCGCGCCATGTGGCGCCGCCCGGTGGCGCTCTGATTTACCCTTTAACCTTTCTCTGGGAGGAGAGAAGAATGACGAAGACCCTGACGACGACTGCGCTTGGCCTGCTGGCCGTGCTTGGCCTGACCGGCACTGCCGTGGCCGACATCAAGATCGGCGCAAGTATCGCCGCCACCGGCCCGGCCGCCTTCCTTGGCGATCCCGAGGCGAAGACGCTCGAGATGCTCGTGGAGGAGCTGAACGCCGCAGGCGGCATCAACGGCGAGAAGGTCGAGCTGGTGCTGTACGATGACGGTGGCGATCCGAACAAGGCGCGCACCTTCGCCACCCGCCTGGTCGAGGATGACGAAGTGTCCGCGATCATCGGCGGCAGCACCACCGGCACCACCATGTCGATCCTGTCGGTGGCCGAGGATGCCGAGGTGCCCTTCATCTCGCTCGCAGGTGCCATCGACATCATTGACCCGGTCAAGCCCTATACCTTCAAGACCCCGCACACCGACCGGATGGCCTGCCAGAAGATCTTCGAAGACATCCAGAAGCGCGGCCTGACCAAGGTTGGCATGATCTCGGGCACCGACGGTTTCGGCGCTTCGATGCAGGCCCAGTGCAAGGCGGTCGTGGCTGATTACGGCATCGAGATCGTCGCCGACGAGACCTACGATCCGAAAGACGCCGACATGACGGCGCAGCTGACCAAGATCAAGAACACCGAGGGCGTTCAGGCGCTGGTCAACCCCGGCTTCGGTCAAGGTCCGTCGATCGTGACGCGCAACTACAAGCAGCTTGCGCTCGATCTGCCGTTCTACCAGTCGCATGGCGTGGCCTCGGACGGGTTCATCGCGCTTGCTGGCGCCGAAGCGGCCGAGGGCATCCGCCTGCCGGGCACCGCGCTTCTGGTGGCCGACCTGCTGGCCGATGGCGATGCGCAAAAGCCTGCCGTCTCCGCCTACAAGACCGCGTTCGAGGCCAAGACTGGCGCTGCCGTCAGCACCTTCGGCGGTTACGCGAATGACGCCTTCCTGATCATGGCCGATGCACTTCGCCGCGCCGGTTCCTCGGAGCCCGCCGCGATCCGCGACGCGATCGAGGCGACCGCGGGTCTGGCAGGCACTACTGGTGTCTACACCTTCTCGGCGACCGACCACCTCGGCCTCGATCTGACGGCATTCCGTATGCTCGAGATCAAGGACGGCAAGTGGACGCTGGTCGAGTGATCCGCTGACGTTCGGCCCCTGTCGTCCTGACGGCAGGGGCCGCGCGGCTCTTAGTGCCGCCAAGACTCGTATTCCGAGCCGGAGAACACCATGTCGGAACTACTGCAATTCCTCTTCTCGGGGATAACCGTTGGCGCGGTTTACGCGCTGGTCGCCCTTGGTTTTACGATCATCTACAACGCCTCGGACGTGGTGAACTTCGCCCAGGGCGAGTTCGTCATGCTGGGCGGCATGATCACCTGGTTTGCCCATGCGCAGGGCCTGCCGCTGCCGCTGGCCGCATTGATCGCGATTGCCGCGACGGCGGCGCTTGGCGTGGCGATGAACAAGCTGATGATCGAGCCCGCGCGCGGCGCGCCCGTGGTATCGCTGATCATCATCACCATTGGCGCCTCGATCTTCATTCAGGGTGCGGCGCAGCTGGTGTTCGACAAGCAGATCCACAGCTTCCCGGCGTTTTCCGGTGACGATCCGATCCGCATCGGTGGCGCGACGATCCTGCCACAAAGCTTGTGGGTGATCGGCGGCGCGCTGGTGGTGTTCCTAGCGCTGTGGCTGTTCTTCACCCGCACGTTGCTTGGTCGCGCTGTGCTGGCGACCTCGAACAACCGCCTTGCCGCTCAGCTTGTAGGCATCAACACGAACTTCGTCATGACGCTCTCCTTCGCGCTTTCGGCGGCGATCGGCGCGCTGGCCGGGGTTCTAGCCACGCCGATCACGCTGACAGCCTATAGCGTCGGCATCGGTTTCGCGCTGAAAGGCTTTGCGGGCGCGATGCTGGGCGGCATGGGTAACCCCAAGGGCGCGCTTGTGGGCGGCTTCCTCATCGGTCTCTTCGAGGCGATGACGGCGGGCTACCTGTCCTCGCAATACAAGGATGCGGCAGCCTTCATCGTGATCCTCGTGGTGCTGTTCTTCCTGCCTCAGGGCCTCTTTGGTCGCAAATCGACGGATCGGGTGTGACGCCATGAGACTGACTCCGAAATCCGCAACCCTCATCGTGCTGGCGCTGCTGGTTGCCATCACGCCCTTCTTCTTCCCCTCGGGGTATTACTACCGCGTCGGCGCGCTGCTCTTCGTCAACGGCATTGCCGTTACCGGCATCGTGATCCTGACGGGCTACGCGGGCCAGATCAGCCTTGGCCATGCGGGCTTTGCCGGGATCGGCGCCTATGCCTGCGCGCTGGCCCCGGTTCACTGGGGCCTGCACCCGGCGCTGGCGGCCGTTCTGGGCGCCGCGATCTCGGCCGTGCTGGCCTATCTGGTCGGTCGGCCGATCCTGCGGCTCAAGGGCTACTACCTGGGCGTCGCGACGCTTGGCTTTGGCATCCTCGTGTCGATGGTTCTCAACAACGAGCGCCAGCTGACCCATGGCCCCGACGGCATCGAAGTGGCTGACCTTGGCCTGCGCGAAGTGCTGAAAGGCTGGGGGCTGAACCTGAGCAATGGTGAGTTCTGGTACTTCTTCTGCGGCCTGTGTCTGATCATCGGGGCCTGGCTGGCGCTGAACCTGCACAACAGCCCCAGCGGGCGCGCCCTGCGCGCGCTGCACGGATCGGAAGTCGCGGCGCGTACGGTGGGCGTCGATGTGGCCCGCTACAAGTTGCAGGCGTTCGTCATCTCGGCGATCTATGCCTCGGCGGCGGGCTCGCTGCTGGCGCTGCAAAACAAGTTCATCACCCCCGATGTCGCGGGCTTCATGCACTCGGTCGAGATGGTCACTATGGCCGTTCTGGGCGGTGTCGGCTCGGTTCTGGGCGCGATCTTCGGCGCGGGCATCCTGACGCTTCTACCGCAGGTTCTGACCGTTTTCGCCGAATACGAACAGATGGTACTCGGCCTTGTGATGCTCTTGGTGATGATCTTCCTGCGCGAGGGGCTGCTGCCCTCGATCCTCAAGAAATTCTGGGGGAAAGACGAATGAGCGAGCTACTTTCGATCGAAGGTCTCGGCATCAGCTTTGGCGGCCTGAAGGCCGTGAACGATGTCAGCTTCACCGTCCGCCCCGGCGAGATCGTCTCGGTGATCGGGCCGAACGGCGCGGGCAAGACCACGCTGTTCAACATGATCTCGGGGGTTTATCAGCCGGGCGCGGGGCGCGTTGTGCTGAATGGCGCCGATGTCACCGGGATGGAGCCGCATCTGCTGGCCCGCCGCGGCATGAGCCGCACCTTCCAGAACCTGCAAATCTTCCAGTCGATGACGGTGCTCGAAAACGTCATCACCGGGTATCACCTTCAGGAAAAGGGGCCGGTGGTCGCCGATATCCTTGGGCTGCCCTCGTCGCGCCGCCGTGCGCGCAAGGCGATGGCCGGGGCGCGCGAACTGCTGGAGCGTGTCGGACTGACGCGCGCGGCCGAGCGAGAGGCGGGCAACCTGTCCTATGGCTCGCTCAAGCGGCTTGAGATCGCGCGGGCGCTGGCGCTCGACCCGAAGGTGCTGCTGCTGGATGAACCCGCTGCGGGCTGTAACGCCGTCGAAACCGAGGAGATCGATCACCTGATCGCCGAGGTTGCGGCCTCGGGTGTGGCGATCCTGCTGGTCGAGCATGACATGAAGATGGTTATGCGGATCTCCAATCATATCGTGGTGCTGGATCACGGCGAGAAGATCGCCGAGGGCGACCCGGCCACGGTCAGTCAAAACCCGGCGGTGATCGCCGCCTATCTGGGGGCCGAAAATGCTCACGGTTGAGGGATTGCGTTCGCGCTACGGGCGCATCGAGGTGCTGCACGGGATCGACCTGCATGTCGACTCGGGCGAGATTGTCACTGTGGTGGGCGCCAATGGCGCGGGCAAGACGACGCTGCTGCGTTGTCTGTCGGGGGTGCAGCCGGTGACCGGCGGCTCGATCACCTTCCGCGGCGAGTTGCTGGTGCCGGTGGCGGCACACAAGCGCCTGCGCCGAGGCCTCGCACAATCGCCCGAGGGACGGCAGATCTTCACCAATCTTTCGGTCGAGGAAAACCTGCGCCTCGGCGCCTTCCTGTTCAATGACGAACGGGTCGAGAAGGACATGGACGACGCCTTCCAGATGTTCCCGATCCTGAAGGAAAAGCGCAACCTTGCGGCGGGCGGGCTTTCAGGTGGTCAGCAGCAGATGCTGGCCATGGCGCGGGCGCTGATGGGGCGGCCGTCCTGCCTTCTGCTCGATGAGCCCTCGATGGGTCTGGCGCCGATCATCGTTAGCCAGATCTTCGACGTGGTGAAGGGCCTCAAGGCGCTGAACGTGACCGTACTTCTGGTTGAGCAGAACGCCTTCGGGGCGCTCAAGATTGCCGACCGGGGCTATGTCATGGAGACCGGTCAGATCACCATGAATGGTGCAGCCGAGGAACTGATCGCCGATCCGCGCATCCGTGAAGCTTATCTGGGAATCTGAGTATGTCCGTCGTCACCATCGCCCATCTCGGCGAAATCGCCACCGTCACCATCGACAATCCGCCGGTCAACGCGCTCTCGCAGGTGCTGCGGCAGCGGCTGTGGGATGCCGTGGCCACGCTTGACGCCGACCCTGCGGTGAAAGCGGTGGTGCTGATCTGCGCCGGGCGCACCTTCATCGCCGGGGCGGATGTGACCGAGTTCGGCAAGCCGCCGATGGAGCCGCATCTGCCCGATCTGGTTGCCCGCATCGAGGGCGCGCAAAAGCCCTGGATCGCGGCCATTCACGGCGCGGCCTTGGGGGGCGGATTTGAGATCGCGATGGGTTGCCGTTTCCGCGTCGCTCTGGAAGGGGCCTCGGTGGGCCTGCCCGAGGTCACGCTTGGGATCGTGCCGGGCGCTTCGGGCACGGTGCGCACGCCGCGCCTTGCGGGCGTGCAGGCAGCGGTCGATCTAGTCACTGGCGGCAAGCCGGTGAAGGCAGCCAAAGCCAAGGCGCTCGGGCTGATCGACGCGGTGGTCAGTGGCGACATGCAGGACGCCGCGCTGGCTTTCGCGCGCGAGGCGCTTGGCCAGCCGCTGCCGCTTCCGGTCTCACAGCGGCCGATCACGGCGCCCGAGCCGGGCTTTTGGGAGGCGCAGCAGGCTGCCATCGGCAGGCGCGCCCGTGGCGAGGCCGCGCCGCTGCGCGCGCTCGAGTGCCTGCGCAAGGCTGCCGAGACGTCGTTCGACGAGGCCATGGCGCATGAACGCGCGACGTTCCTGGAACTGCGTGCCTCCGAGCAGGCGCAGGCCCTGCGCGCGGTCTTCTTCGCCGAGCGCGCAGCCGCGCGCCCCGCGCATCTGCGCGATGTCGAACCGGTCGCGTTGCGCAAGGTCGGCGTGATCGGCGGTGGCACGATGGGCGCGGGCATTGCCGCCGCTCTGCGCGATGCGGGCCTTCCCGTGACCCTGATCGAGCGCGATGCCGAGGCGCTGGCCCGTGGCATTGGCAATCTGAAAGCGATCTTCGGTGGTGGCGTGAAGCGCGGCAAGCTGTCGGAGGCGCAGGCGGCCGAGCGCCTTGCCGGTGTCTCTGGCGCGACCGATTACGCGGCCCTTGCCAATACCGATCTGGTCATTGAGGCGGTCTTTGAAGAGATAGGCGTCAAGCGCGCGGTCTTTGCCGAACTCGCGCGCCACTGTCGGGACGATGCGATCCTGGCGACGAACACCTCCTATCTTGATCCGCGCGTCATCGCCGAGGGGCTGCCGAACCCCGGGCGCTTCATCGGGCTGCATTTCTTCAGCCCGGCAAATGTGATGAAGCTGCTCGAAATCGTACCGACGCCCCAAACTTCGGATCAGGCGCTGGCCACGGGCTTTGCGCTTGGCCGGGCGTTGAACAAGATCCCGGTGCAGGCCGGGATCTGCGAGGGCTTTATCGGCAACCGCATCCTGAAACGTTACCGTGCGGCGGCCGAGGGCCTGCTGCGCAAGGGCGTGGCCATCCCCGAGATCGACGCGGCGATGCGCGGCTACGGTTTCGCGATGGGACCGTTCGAGGCGCAGGATCTGGGCGGTCTGGATATCGCCTTCCTTCAGCGCGAGGGCGCGCGTGCTGCAGGGCAGGCGGTGCCGGAGGCGCTGGCGGATATCCTCGTGCGCGCGGGCCGCAAGGGCCAGAAGACCGGTGGCGGCTGGTATGATTATGCGCCGGGGGAGCGCGCGCCGCGTCCCTCGACCATGGTCGCCGAACTGTTGGCGCCGCATGTGACCGAATTCGTGGCCATGACCGGCGAAGAGATCGCCGCCGAACTGGTGGGCCAGATGGCCGCCGAGGGGCAGGCGATCCTTGACGAGGGGATCGCCCGCAGCCCCTCTGATATCGACCTGGTCGAGATCCACGGCTACGGCTTCCCGCGCTGGCGCGGCGGACCGATGTTCGCGGCGCAAAGGAACTGACAAAGCTTATTTGGCCCAACTCGAGACATACTGCCCGGATACACGCCTCCAGAGAGCCAGAGAAAGGGAAGCTCAGGTGGCGGGCTTGAAAGGATATCGAGAGCCTCTTCCGGGTCCGGCGCCACAAGGATCCAGACCATGGCCAAGACCGCAACCCGCCCGAAGCCCGCCACCGCGAAGAAGACCGAAGCCGTTGAAACGGCCGCGCCTGACGGCATCGCTGACATCCGGATGATCCCGCTCGACCAGCTGGAGCCGAGCCCGCTCAACGTCCGAAAGGTAGCCGCGAGCGCCACTGACGATGCAGAACTCCTCGCGAGCATCAGAGAGATCGGCATCAAGCAGAATTTGGTGGTTCACGCGCTGTCAGAGACACATTTTGCGGTCGATGCCGGCGGCCGTCGCCTCAAGGCACTGAAGCAACTCGCCGACGACGTCAGGATTCTCTCAGACCACCCTGTCCCCTGCCTCGTGAAAGACAAGCGCAACGCCATTCTCACCTCTGCAACAGAAAACCTCCAGCGCGTGGCGATGCACCCGGCGGACCAGTTCAAAGCTTTCGACAAGATGATCGCCGAGCCGACGTTCGCCGATGCAATCGGCTCTGTTGCACAAATCGCGTGAGGGATTCATCTCGCGAATCCAGGGTGGTAGCTGGGATGCATGAGCAGACCCATACCCCCGACCTACAAGACCAGGAACTGGCCAGCCTACAATGAAGCACTCAAGCGCCGGGGCTCACTGACGATCTGGTTTGACCCCGAGATGAGCTGGGATGCCGTGCCGACAGGCAGGCGTGGCCGCCAGCAGACCTACAGCGATGCCGCTATCCAGACGTGCCTCTCGATGAAAGTGCTGTTCGGCATGGCGCTCCGGCAGACGACCGGGTTCGTCGAGAGCCTGCTACGGCTGGTCGGCCTGAACTGGACGGTGCCCGACTTCAGCACGCTATCTCGCCGCCAGAAGACCTTGGCCGTGAACATCCCCTACCGCGGCTCCAAGGGGCCGTTGCACCTGCTGATCGACAGCACCGGGATCAAGGTCGAAGGTGAAGGCGAGTGGCACGCACGCAAGCATGGCGGCCCGAAACGGCGCGTCTGGCGCAAGCTCCACCTTGGGATCGATGAAGAAACGTTGGAGATCCGGGCCGTCGAAGTCATTGGGAGCCACATCGGTGATGCGCCCATCCTACCCCACCTTCTCGACCAAATCCCGCAGGACCAGGAAATCGGTAGCGTTACGGCTGATGGCGCCTACGACACGCGCAAATGCCACGATGCGATTGCAGATCGCGGTGCCCATGCCGTCATCCCGCCCCGCAAGAACGCGAAGCCCTGGAAGACGATCACCGCCGGAGCCGTGGCGCGAAATGAGGCCCTGCGCGCGGCGAAATACCTGGGCCGCGCGCTCTGGCGACGATGGAGTGGATACCACCGCCGAAGCCGCGTCGAGACAAAGATGCATTGTATCAAGTTGCTGGGCCAGCGGCTCATGGCACGGGACTTCGACCGACAGGTCGCCGAACTCCAGGTCCGCATCGCCGTCCTGAACGGCTACACCGCGCTCGGAATACCCGTCACGGAAGCTGTGGGATAAGTCCGTCCGGGGAAAGGGGAACCTCGGCCTTAAGCCGATTTGTGCAACAGAGCCTCGACAAGTTCGCGCATTGTCGCCGGTTCCACGTCTTCAAGGTGATCGACGATGTGACGAAGGAATGCCTGGCCGCCGTGGTCGACACTTCGATTTCGGGACGTCGGGTGGCGCGGGAGCTCCCCGCGGTGATCGCCAGGCGTCGCAAACGCGGTCTGATCGTCAGTGATCATGGGACCGAGTTCAGGTCGAACGCGATGCTCGCCTGTTCGTTGTCTTGCTCATGATGCTCCATCCTGCTCAAGAGTTGGAGCCTCCGGCAAACCCCGGGGCGGTCCAGTAACCTGTTTACACGACATTAAAAAATTTCGAATATTTCGACTGTTGCGATTGTTTCGAATGACGGATACCCTATATCCAACACGAGAAGAGAGAACCGGAGAGAGAAGATGAACGCCCTCAGAAAAGAGGCGTTTTTTGATCGTTTGCCCGACGAGGTCGAGATCAAGAACGCCGAACAGCTCAGAACGATTGTCGCTTCCCAGATCAAGGAAGGCGAGCCGACTAAGCTATCGCTTGCCTTGGAAGGCGGTGAAGTCCGAACCGTGACGCTTGCGCCTGCCTTGACGGCTTCGCTGCTCGAGGTGCTGCGGCTTGTGTCGAGCGGTCGCGGGTTCCGGATGATCCCCGTCGAGTCAGAGCTGACCACGCAGCAGGCGGCGGACCTTCTCAATGTGTCCCGCCCGTTCCTGGTAAAGCTTCTCGAGGAAGGCGAGATTCCGTTTGCGAAGACCGGCCGTCATCGCCGTGTTCGTGCCGACGATCTGTTTGCCTACAAGGAGAAGCGTGACGCGTCTCGCTCTGATGCTTTGAGTGACCTTGCTGCAATGGATGCGGAAGACGGTCTTGTATGAGCCGCTACGCCGATCGGTTCACGGCTCTCCTCGATGCCTGCGTGCTTGGCGGAGCGCTTCGCAGAAACATGCTCCTGAGCCTGGCCGAGGCCGGCTTGTTCCGGCCTCGGTGGAGCAGTCGCATTCTTGACGAGACCCAGAAAGCGATCGCCCAGATCACCAAGGGCGAAACCGATGGTTCCCGACAAAGGGCGGCAATCGAGGCGGCATTTCCCGAGGCTCTGGTGACAGGCTATGAGATCTTCGAAGGCAAGCTTGCGCTGCCAGATCCGGGCGACAACCATGTGCTGGCAGCAGCCATCGCAACGTCTGCCTCTGTCATCGTGACAGACAATCTTGCCGATTTTCCTTCCGCGGTTCTGGACCCGCACGCCATCCAGGCGATTTCCGCCGACGACTTCATCGCCGATACAATCGAGCTGGATCCCTCGGAGGCCATTCTGGCCCTGCGTCGCATGCGGGAGCGCTTCAAGAACCCGGCGCTCGATGTTGCGGCTTTGGTTCACAAGTCAGAAGCTCAGGGCCTATTGCAGGTTGCAAACTTCATGGACGAATACCAGTCGTTCCTGTGAGGAGACACCGGTGGGTGTCATAGAAGAGGCACGAAGCACTGTCGGCGATTGTGGCCGACTTTCGTTTCAGGCAGAACGATGAACAGCCTGAAGTGGTCGCTTAAGCCACAAGCTCTTGAGGATGTTGCTGCGTTTGGCAGGCCTTCGATTTTTGGTCGGGCGAAGTCCTCCCCGGGGGGCGAGCTATGGTGCCCCCCGCACGCCGCCTTTTTTGAGCATAAGCCGACGCTGCCGCGCCGGCCCGCAATCCGGCCGTTCAAGAAAGCTACCTACAGTCTGTCATATAGCTAGTTTTCCCGGCACCGTTCTTCGCACCGGTCTCCTGCCCGTTTTTTCAGGTCACCCTCTTATCCTCGAGTGCAAGGCAGGAAGAGAAGAGGTGATCCATGAGCTATTAGTTTGTCCATATCGAATGCTATTCGGCGGCCCCGCGCAAGGTGAAGGGGGCGCTGGAGCAGGTGAACACCGCCGTGCAGGTCTTCGGCGAAGCGATGCGGGTGCCGCACTATTCGCGTCATGTCGCAGAGCCGAGAGCGCCGATCAAGCTTGACGGCACGACGACGCTCAAGAAGCTCGAGGCGCTCTGGATCGTGACAGTCGACGCGATCCGAGAGACTGTGCAGAGCGCAAAGTAGAAGAGCTATGAGCGTGGGTTGCGCCGGAATGCGGCGACGCTCAACACGGAGATCCACTCGCATCCGGTATCGGTCGCGGCCTTGGCGAATGACCGTGCGCGATAAGCGCAGCATGATCTGGGGGATCGAGCCGGGTGAGGAAAAGGAGAGTAGCTGCGTTCGTGCAGTCCGGTGACTGTGTCCGGGCAAGAGCGCGCAGGGCAAGGGGAGTCCAGGGCCGATTGGTCAAAGGCGGTGCAAGGGATGTGTGGGGCGTACCAGGGTGCCATCGACATGAAGGGGAAAGGGCGGTCCCGCAAGGCACGAATAGGTAGGACAAGAAGGGCCGCGCACATTTGGCATGACTGTCGCGGAAACTTCAAGGAACTCCCCCGCGCTCCCTGCGTTTCGAAACCGCTATATTTCAAAAATCAGAGG
>NZ_MPZW01000015.1:0-26920 GCF_002020275.1 Thioclava sp. L04-15
TTGACTACATTGAGCGCTATGATCGGTTCAAATCCAGTGTCGACGCGTTGCTGGACATGCCCGCCCCAATGGTGGATCTACTGCGAGGTTTTCTGGAACAAGGCAACGGCACGCTATCCAGACGTGCCTTGCGCAATGAGTTCTCGGCGCTGACGGAAGAGGAAGCCACCCTGATCGAGGAGGCCTACGCGGCAGCCTGGCCTCACGACTGAATTCCTCCAGGGCTACCCCATCCCCGGCCCATTAATCTCGTCATCGCGCAGAGCTCCTTGCGTTTCCACGCGCGTTCGTGGTCGCAATTGAACGAGATGGACGGCTCCGCCTGGAGGCTCTGCCATTGTCGAAGCGTATGCTCAAATCCGCTAATCAATCCCCTGATGTCATCGGAGACCCTTCAACTTTTCTTCGGGCTCGCCAGCTTATCTTCAGGGGAACCGTCAGCGACTTTTGGCTCTGACCGTCAATAAATCTTCACGCACGAACGAGATCCGCTCCGAGAAATCGGATCGGGCTGGAGATCTTTTCGAAAATCCAGTGTCAGCTGAAGCGAGACTCTATTCGGTCGTGCGGGGAGCTCTCAAATGCGACTGCCGCGCAACGAAAGGACAGGCCATGCGTTCGACCCGCGGAAGCAGGGTCGATTTCGCCCGCAGCTGCCGGGCGCACCAGCGCCCCATCTCGCCATGCGGAAGAAGCACGGTGGAGAGTGCGGGCGAGAGGTGCTGCGCGATCTCCTGGTCGTCGTAGCCGACCACGGCGATATCCACTCCGACGCGCACGCCATGTTCCTTCAGCGCTTCGTAACACCCGAGCGCGGTCAGGTCGTTGGCGCAGAAAATCGCTTCGGGGGGCGCATCGAGGGAGAGCAGCGCGCGGGTTTCGCGGTAACCGCCGCTCGGCATGAAGTTTCCCTGTCGGATTAACTCGGATTCAGGCTCCAGGCCACTTTCGCGCATCGCGCGGACGAAACCCTCCTGACGCTGCTCGGACGCTTCCATCCAGGCTTCGCCCGCGATGAACGCAATCCGTCGATAGCCCTCGCTAATCAGCGCCCTCGTTGCGGCGTGGCCGCCGCGTCGCTCCGCAGGCACCACCGCGCGGAACAGGCCCTCCTTGTCATGGCAATTGAGCAGCACAGCGCGATGCTTGCGGAGCGCGACATGGGGTGACACCTCGCGCGTCAGGATCGAGGCATAGACCACCCCGTCGAGCCCGTCGCGTTGCCATTTCTGCAAGACTTGCTGTTCGTAGCCCGGATCCCCCCCTGTCATCGCGATCTCCACGAGCGCGCCGTCGGACCAGGCCTGTTCCTGGAACGCCTCGATGGAGATGGACGCGAAGGGGCTCGTTGCGATTTCGTCGATCATGAAGCCATAAGTCGTGGGACGACTGCGCGACGGCGGGCGACCCGCTGAACGGTATCGGTAATCCAGTGTCTCGGCGGCCCTGAGAACTCGATCCCGGGTCTCTTTGCCGATCCGCATATCCTCCTGCCCGTTCAGCACGAACGATACCGTCGATTGCGACACCCCGGCTGCAAGAGCCACGTCCTTCATCGTCACTTTCGCTTTTTTTTGCTTTTTCTTTTCAGTCTCTTGCATCGCGACAATCCGGGGTCCGAGGAAAATTTGTTGACAGGTGACGGTCTCTATCTGACATTGCTAATATTATTAGCACAAGAGCTAATGCGAGCTTTGGGAGGAGGCGCATGGCACGGCAAACGACCGGGAAACGCGAAAGGACGCTCTCGCAGCAGCAGGCGGCATGGGCGCTTCTGGCTCCATTTCTCGCCACCTATTGCGCCTTTCTCGTCTACCCTTTCTTCAAAGGCGTCTGGATAAGCCTGCACGACTGGAACCTTCTCGCAGTGGCAATGAACCCCGCGGCGGCGAAATGGGTCGGGCTGCACAATTACGTTCACATGCTCTGGGGACGAAACATGACCTGGGGGCCACTCTCACACCCCCTCGCCCAGCTTCTCGCGCTCGCCGTTCTGGCTGGCGGGTTCGGACTTCACCGGGCGGGCCGTTTGAGTGGCCGCAGCGCGATCCCGATCGCGATCGCGGCTCTACTCATCTTTCTCCTCCTCGGCTTCACGCCCGGTGAAGGCGGTCGCTGGTTCGATCGCAGGTTCTGGCCGACCGTCGGCAACACAGTGCTGTTCGTGGCGCTCGCAGCCCCCGGCACCACCATTGCAGCGCTTCTGCTGGCAGCCGCGCTCAATCGCGAAACCCGAATGATGGCGGTGTTCCGCACGTTGTTTTTCTTAAGCCAGGTCCTCTCGGTAACGGTCGTCACCCTGATCTGGCAGATCATGTTCTCGCCCACGCAGGGGCTAATCGACAACGTGATCCGGGTGTTCGGCGGGTCTCCGGTGAGTTGGCTCACCGATCCGCATTTCGCGATGCTGGCGATCGTGGTCACGACGATCTGGTGGTCACTGGGCATCGCCATGATCCTGTTCCTCGCCGGGATGCAGGACATCAACCGCGAAATCTACGAGGCGGCGGCCCTCGACAATGCGCGGGGATGGAAATCGTTCTGGTTCATCACCCTGCCGAACCTCAAACGAACCATCACGCTCGTCGTCGTCTTGCAGATCATCCTGCATTTCCAGGTCTTCGGGCAGTCGCACCTGATGACGCAAGGCGGCCCAGATGACCGCACCCAAGTGCTTGTGCGCTACATCTATCAGTCTGCCTTCCGCGACAGCGAGATCGGGCGCGCCTCTGCCATGGCGGTCTTCCTCTTCGCGATCATGAGCGTCTTCGCCGTGATCCAGTTCCTCATCGGTCGGGAGAAAAGCGAATGACGTCGAAACGCAGTTATTACTGGCTCTGCATAGCGCTTGCCGTTCCCGCCTTTATCTGGCTCGTGCCGACGCTCTGGATGGTGTCGCTTTCGTTCCAGCCGAACGAGGTCCTGGCGCGAACCACCGCTTCGACCTGGCTGGGCATGATCCCGATCCCTTTCACGTGGGACAATTACGCAAAGCTCTTTTCCTTTGGGGATACGCCGCGCTGGTTTTTCAACTCGATCGTCGTTGCAGGCGGCATGACCCTCGCGGTGCTCGCCGTCTCGACGACCGCAGGCTATGCGCTCGCCCGGCTCGAATTTCGCTTCAAGACCGCAATCACCATCTTCATTCTGCTCGGCCTGATGGTGCCGGAACAGGCGATCTTCATTCCCCTCTACACGATGTTCGCCAAGTTCGGCTGGCACAACAGCTATGGTGCACTGATCCTGCCGCGGGTAGCAGTGCCGATCGGCGTCTTCCTGATGATGCAGTTCTTCAAGGCCGCGCCGAAGGATATCGAGGACGCCGCGCGCATCGACGGGGTGGGACCGTTCCAGATCTTCTGGTTCGTGATGCTGCCCCTCGCGCGCCCCGCGATGATGACGCTTGCGATCCTGACGTTCCTCTACGCGTGGAACGACTATCTCTGGCCGCTGGTTTCGGCGAGCCACAAGGAAATGTTCACCATTACGCTGGGCCTTGCGAGCCTGCAATCGAACTTCGCGCAATCGGAAGGGCTGGGCCGCGTCATGGCCTCGGGCGTGATCGCCTCGCTTCCGGTCGTCGTCCTTTTCCTGATCTTCCAGCGCTATGTCGTGCAAGCGATGACCGTAGGCGGAAGCAAGGGATAACCGGGGCGCAATTGCCCCATTCATACGGGAGGAAACCATGAAACATCTTGCTCTGGGCCTGGCGCTTGCGGCGGGGCTGGCAAGCCCGGCCGCGGCCGAGCCTGTCACAGTCAATCTCGCGCGGTTCTTCGGTGCTTGTGAGAATGCCGGAACCGACACCAAGACCAGCGTCGGCGAAGCCTGCATCATCCAGTCGATCATCAACGCGGCTAGCAAGGAGATTCCCGATGTGACGGTGAAGACCCTGCCGACCGATTGGGGGAATTACTATGACCAGGTGAAGGCGATGTTCGCGGCGGGCGATCCGCCCGATATCTTCGTCATTCACCGCTCCTCGATCCCCGAATTCGCCTCGCTGGGCGCTCTGGCCGATATCGGGCCGGACCTCGAAGCCGCGGGCATCGACACGTCGGACTGGACCGAGGGTGCGAAAAAGGCCGTGACATATGACGGCAAGATCGTCGCCGTGCCGATGGATTTCCACGCCAACCTCTGGCACGTGAACATGGACATCATGAAGAAGGCGGGCCTCGTGAAGGACGGCAAGCCGATCCTTCCTCACAGCCCCGAGGAACTGCTCGCCCAAGCCAAGAAGGTGAAGGAAGCGACCGGCAAGGACTATCTCGCCGCCGATTTCTCGCAATTCCCGATCGGTGTGCGGCTGGTCCTGTCTCTGATCTGGCAGCAGGGCTCGAACATCTTCGACGGCGATACTGCGACGATCGATACGCCCGAGGCCCTCAACGCGGTCAAGGCGATCACCCAGCTCTTCGATGGCGGTTACTCCAACCCCAAGCTGAACTACGCTGACAGCCAGCAGGAATTCCTCAATGGCAACGCGGCGGTTCTGGTCAACGGCACTTGGGTGGTCAACGAGTATAGCAAGCAGGCGGAGAACCCCGATACCGGGCTGAAGGACTACTACGTCTCCGATTTCCCACAGCTCTTCGACCAACCCGCGACCTGGGCTGACAACCACACCTGGGCGATCCCCTCGACGCTGAAGGATAAGAACCCGGAAAAATACAAGGCCGCTCTGAAGGTCGCAGCCTTCATCTACAATCACGACGCGGATTGGGCGCGCACGGGCCACATGGCGGTGCGCAAGTCGGTGCTCGAGAGCAAGGCCTATCGCGATCTACCGCACCGTGCCGAATACGTGGGCACCGAGAAGATCGCGCACGATACGCCGGCCTCGCCGGAATACAGCAAGATCCAGGACGCGCTGAACCGCAACCTGCAATCGATCTGGCTGACCGGAAAAGACCCGAAGAACGCCCTCGCCGAAGCGCAGAACGAGGTGCAGGACATCCTCGACCAATAACCGACTGCGTTCGCAGTCACCCCCGGAGGCGTTCGATCCACACGCCTCCGGACCTTCCAGCCCCATGAGGACAAGATGAAAGACGACAGGCTTGAGCAGGCAGATCGGTGGAGCGCTGAACGCGCCTGGGCATGGCGCCGCGAGATCGGATGGCTTTGTGGCTTCAACTACCTGCCGAGCGTCGCGGTCAACTTCGTCGAGTTCTGGCGCGGCGCGGATTTCGCCCCCGAGGTCATCGAACGCGAACTGGGCTGGGCGCGCGAGATCGGGTTCAACGTCGTGCGCGTCAACCTGCCCTTCGTCGTCTGGCAGGCCGAGGGGACCGCGCTGCTCGACCGGGTAGACCGCTTCCTTGCGATCGCAGCCTCGCACGGCCTTGGCGTCATTCTCTGCCCGTTCGACGATTGCGAATTCTCTGGCGAGCCGGCCACGCCCGGGCCACAGCCCGACCCCGTGTCCGGCATCCATAACAGTCGCGCCGTGGGCAGCCCCGGCAGGGCGATCGTCGAGGACAGGTCGCGCCGGCCCGAGCTTGAAACCTATTTGCGCGCGATCGTGATGCGGTTCCGCGCAGACCCGCGCGTCATCTTGTGGGACCTCTATAACGAACCGGGAAACCGGATGATTTTCCGCTCCGGTCGCTATGAGAGCTACCCTGAAAGGCTTGAGGAAGCGAGCCTGTCTCTGATGTGTGACTGCTTTGCTTGGGCACGGGAGTGCGCCCCCAGCCAGCCGCTCACCGTGGCCGCATGGTCGGTGCCTGGAGATGGCACGTCCTACACGACGGAAATCGACCGAACCGCGCTCGCACTCTCCGATGTCGTGACCTTCCACGCCTATGTGCCGCGCGCAAGAATGGAGGCGACGATCGCGGCGCTCAGCGTGCTGAAGCGGCCCTTGATCTGCACCGAATGGATGGCACGCAGCCTCGACAGCACGATCGCCGAGCAGATTCCGCTGTTTCGCGAAACCGGCGTCGGAGCGCTGCAATGGGGCTTCGTGCGCGGGCGCAGTCAAACTTGGCTGCCTTGGCCTGACGGAGTATCAGGCACGGCCAAGATCGGCGCGGACGGCGCGTGGTTCCACGACCTCGTGGACGAAACTGGCCAGCCCTACTCGTCGGCAGAAATTTTGGAGATCAAAGCCGCGACCCGGCGTTAAACTCGCGGAGAACCTGTCCTGCGGGATCATGGTAGAAGGACGCTCCGCAAATCCGGCATTCGCGTCGCCAGGATCGAAAGTCCGGAATAGGGCCGAACGATGTGTCAGCACCACGAAACACTGAGCCGCGCACCATCGCGCTATCGCTCGGCTCTCCTGCGTCAGTCAGCTTTCGCCGCCTCGGCCTCGCGCGCCTTCTCCAGCAGCTCCGCAACCAACGGGTTCGGAAACCGGCGCTGCAGGGTCACGGCGTAGAAATCCTCGCCGATATCGAGATCGAAAGGCGCAGTCATGAGCAACCCTTCACGGAGTTCGTCTGCCAGAACGACCGCGGGCGTGATCGCAAGGCCTGCATCCTCTCGGGCCAGAAGGCGGATCATGGCCATGTCGTCGACTTCCGCCGCCACTTGCGGGCGCAACCCGTGTCGCGTGATCAGACTGTCGAACCCGGTCCGGATCGAACTGTCGGTGGGCAGGATCACAGGCTCCTCGCGCAGCATCTCCTCAAGCGTGGCATGCCGCAGCCGGTGGGGTGTGCCATGCAAGAGAACCTTCTGTTCTGCGACGCGATGCGCGATGAAGCTCGAGAACACGTCGCGGGCGGGCGGCTCGGTCGTCAGAACCACGTCGAGCGCCATCGCCTGCAGCGCCTCGAACAGCACGTTCGCGCTGCCTGACCGCAACACGATCTCCACATCCTGACGCCCGATGATCGGTGCGAGAAACCCGATCTGGAAGTTCCGCGAAAGCGTCGAGAGCGCCCCGATGCGCACCGCTTGACGCCCCGCAGAAGCCTGCCGCAACGTGGCTTCAAGTTCTTCGCCCGCCTCGAAAATCCGCTCCGAATAGTCGAGCGTGATATGGCCCACCTCAGTCAAAACCAATTGGCGACCGCGGCGCTCGAACAGCTGGTGCCCGATCCGCGCCTCTAATGTGCGGATCTGCGTCGAGAGCGCCGATTGCGAGACGTTCAAACGCTCCGCTGTGCGCGTCAGATTCCCGTCCTTCGCGACCTCGTGGAAATAGCGCAGATGATGATAGTTCAGCTCCGACATCGTTCCATTAAACAGAACGATATGGGGCAAACAATGAATTTTTATTCAAGATGAACCACCGCTACCTCTCCCCGGAACGGAATGGAGGTTGCCATGTCTTATCTTCTACTGCTGCCCCCGGCGCTCTTGATCGCGGTCGGGACAGATCTGCTTCTCCGCCCTGCGACACGGGCCGGGGCGCGCCTGCGTGGGCCGGAACTGGCCGCGGTGCTGGGGCTGCTCGCGACACTCATCGCGGCGGTGACGCTTGCGCTGTCAGGGCCTCAGACGAGCCCGCTCCTTGGCGCGGCGAGCATCGGGCTGTCGGCGCGCAGCGATATCGTCAGCATCTCGCTGGCGCTGACGGTCGGCTTCGTCGGCTGGGTGACGCTGCGCTTCTCGCGGGTCGCCCTCGATGGCGAGGCGCGGCAGAGCTGGTTCATGGGCTGGATGAGCCTGACACTCGCCTGCGTTCTGGCTCTGGTGGTGGCGGGCAACCTGTTCCAGCTGATGGTCGCCTGGGTCGCAGTCGGCTCGGGCCTGCAGCGACTCCTGCTCTTCTACCCCAAGCGTCCCGGCGCGCAGCGGGCGGCACGCAAGAAATCCCTTAGCGGGCTGATCGCAAGCGGCGCGCTTCTGATCGCGGTGAGCCTGCTCGCGTATGGTTTCGGCACAACCGACATCGCGCGTATCGCCGAGGCCGCGCGCGCCGGAAACGGGCCGTCCTCGCTCTGGATCGTGGCGGGCCTTCTCGGCCTCGCGGCGGTGTTCAAATCCGCGCTGATCCCGACTCATGGCTGGCTGACCGAGGTGATGGAGGCCCCGACCCCGGTCTCGGCGCTGATGCATGCGGGCGTGGTCAATGCCGGAGGCTTCCTGCTGATCCGCTTCGCGGACGTGATGCTCGCAGCGCCCGGGGTCCTGGCGGCGCTGGCGCTGATCGGCGGGCTCAGCGCACTCATCGCGGCAGCGGTGGCGACGACGCAATCGGCGGTGAAGACCTCGCTTGCCTGGTCCACCTGTGCGCAGATGAGCTTCATGGTGCTGCAATGCGGGCTGGCGCTATTCCCGCTGGCGCTGCTGCATATCGTGGCGCATTCGCTCTACAAGGCGCATGCCTTCCTGTCCTCCGGCAGCGCGGTCGCCGCAGTGGCGCAGCAGCGCCGGCCCGGCCCTGTCGCTGTGCCGGGCGCCGTGGCGGTGCTGCGTGCTTTCGCGCTCTCGCTTGCGATCTATGGAGGGGCGCTCGCGCTCTCCGGGCTCTGGCACGAGCCGCCACAGGCGATCGCGCTCGGTGCCATCCTCGTCTTCGGTTTGGCCTACCTGATCGCGCAGGGGCTGGCGGAGGCCGCACCCTGGCCTCTGTTCTGGCGCACGACGCTGATGTCTCTGGGCGCGACCCTTGGCTATTTCGCGCTGCATTGGGGGGCGAATGCGCTCTCGGCGGGCACCCTGCCGCCGCCGCCCGTCGCCGATCCGCTGATCTGGCTCGTGATGCTCCTGACCGTCGTGGGCTTCGGTCTCGCGGCCTGGGCGCAGGCGACCTTCCCGCTTTGGGGCAGCCATCCGGCTGCGGCGGGGCTGCGGGTCCACCTGATGAACGGTCTCTATCTCAACGCGCTCTCCGATCGGTTGATCGGGCAGACGCCCCTCAAGAAAGGTTAAGGCAATGAGTTTCCACAGCTATCAGTTTCCCGGCGCCACGCTGCAACTCTTTGCCGCCGCCGAAGATGCGTTGGCACAGATCCCGCCCGCCTTCGGTCTGGAGGCGACGGTCGCGGTGAACCCCTACCTCGGTCAGGCCGGAGAGAACCGCCTTCAGGCCGCGACCCGGCTGGCGCGGGTGGCGGGCGCCCGGATCACCGCCCCGCGCGAGGTGATCGCCGCGTGGTTCGAGGCCGGGCGCGTGACCAAACAGGACATCGCCGCCGCCGCGGTCGGGGCCGGGCTCGATCCCGATGAGGTGCAAAAGGCGCTTCATGCCCCTTCGCCCGTCTATTGCCACGATCCAACGCTGGCCGATCTGGCGGCGCGGGAAACCGGGCAGGATTGGCCCGCTCTGATCGCGGACCGGGTCGGTCTGTGGGCTGGCGGGCATTTCGACAAGGGACAAGCGCTCTGGCCCGCACCGGGCGGATCGGCCTTCAAGGCGTGGCGGGCTTTCGCGCTACGCGACCTGACGCCCGGCTTGCACGGACTGCGGGGCTTCTGCGCCTTCGTGGCGAGCCTGCCAACGGATCCACGCGCGGCCTTCGCGGAGTTGACGGGACGGCTTGGCCTCAGTGCGGAGGCCGCGCCGCTATATCTGCACCGGCTCGCGATGAGCCTTGGCGGTTGGGCACAATATGTGCGCGGGCTCGGCTGGGCCGATGGGCTGAAGGGCGAACGCAACGCGTTGGGGTTCGAGATGTTGGTAATCCGGCTCGCTTGGGAGGTGGCGCTGCTCGACTGCTTCGCCGACCAACTCGCCATGCCCTGGACGCAGGCGCTGAAAGCTCATGCCGCGCCGCTGGAGCCGAGCCACGATCTACGCATCGATCTGGCCCTGCAGGAGGCTGCCGATCAGGCCGAGGAGCGGGCGGTGGCCGAAAAGCTCGCCACCTCGGGAGGGAGGGGTGGCGCACCGACGCCGGACATTCAGGCGATCTTCTGCATCGACGTGCGCTCCGAGCCGTTCCGGCGGGCGCTGGAATCCGCTGATCCCGGGGTGCAGACGCGTGGCTTCGCGGGGTTCTTCGGCCTGCCGATCGCGCATCTCGGGCTGGCCTCGGATCAGCGCGAGGCGCGCGCTCCGGTGCTGCTGGAGGCGGCGCTCAACTCGCAGGTCGCGGTGAGCGGCAAGGCAGACCAGGCGGAACGGATCACCCGGCGCGCGACCCGCGCCTGGGGCCGGTTCAAACTGGCCGCGGTCTCATCCTTCGCCTTCGTGGAGGCGGCCGGGCCGCTCTATTTGGGCAAGCTATTAGGATCGGCGATGGCGCAGGACGACGCCCCGTCCCCTGAACCTGTGCCCGCACTCGACCTGCCCTCGGACGCGCGGATCGCACTCGCGGGCCGGGTGTTGCGGGCAATGTCGCTTACCTCCGGTTTCGCGCCAGTGGTGCTGATCGCCGGCCATGGGGCGCATGTCACAAACGCGCCGCATGCGAGCGCCCTGCAATGCGGGGCTTGCGGAGGCCATGCGGGCGATGTGAACGCGCGGCTTCTGGCCGAGCTGCTCAATGATCCGGTGGTGCGCAAGGGGCTGTCGCGGAACGGTATCGCGATCCCGCCTGAGACGCGCTTCCTCGCGGGGCTGCATGACACGGTCAGCGACGCGCTGCACCTATTCGACGAAGGGCTCGGTGCGGTGCCGAAGGCGCATCAGGTGCGGCTGCAAGCAGCGCTCGCGAAGGCAAGCGAAATCGCACGGACGGCACGGGCGCAGGCCCTGCCCCGCGCGACTTCCGAGGCTGATTTGCCTCGGCGCGGCAAGGACTGGTCCGAGTTGCAGCCCGAATGGGGTCTGACCGGGTGCCGTGCCTTCATCGTGGCACCGCGGGCGCGCAGCCTGGGCTGTGATCTTGGCGGGCGGGCCTTCCTGCACGATTACCATTGGCGGCAGGATGAATGCTTCGCAACGCTCGAATTGATCCTGACCGCCCCCGCAGTGGTCACCAGCTGGATCGCACTGCAATATCATGGCTCAGCCACCGCGCCCGAGGTCTTCGGGGCAGGCAACAAGCTGCTGCACAACGTGGTCGGCGGTATCGGCGTGTTCGAGGGCAATGGCGGCGATCTGCGGGTCGGTCTGCCGATGCAGTCGCTGCATGACGGGGAACAGTTGCGCCATGATCCTCTGCGGCTCTCGGTCGTCGTCGCAGCCCCGACGGAGGCGATCTCCGGCGTGCTGGAGCGGCATCCGCAACTTAAAACCCTGTTCGACAATGGCTGGCTGTCGCTGCAGGCGATGGATGAAGCGGGCCGGATCTGCGCGCGCTATGACGGCGGCGATTGGTCCGAGCCCGCGCAAGCACCCCAGATCCGGGCGGCGTGACCGAGACACCAGTTCGAACGTGGAAAAGAGGGGGGGTGCCCGCGCGAAGTCCCATCACGCGCGGGCAACCGGGAGAAACGCCTGCCGTTGGATTGGAGGAAGCGGCAGGCGTCCCGTTTACATCTTCGGCATAATCACCGAGTCGATGACATGGATCACGCCGTTGCTGGCCTCGATATCGGCCTGGGTGACAGCCGCCTCATCGACCATGACGGCGGGGTCAGTCTTGATCGTGACCTGCGAGCCTTGAACGGTCTCGGCCATCATCCCGTCGCTCAGGTCGCCCGACATGACTTTGCCCGGCACGACGTGGTAGGTGAGGATCGCCGTCAGCGTGTCCTTGTTCTCGGGCTTCAGCAGGTCATCGACCGTGCCGGCGGGCAGTTTGGCGAAAGCCGCGTCGGTGGGGGCGAAAACGGTGAAGGGCCCCTCGCCCTTGAGCGTATCGACAAGCCCCGCGGCCTGAACGGCCGCGACCAGCGTGCCGAAGCTGCCCGCGCCGACGGCGGTATCGACGATGTCCATCTTGCCATGACCATCGGCATAGATCGGGGTGGAAACGAGGGCGGTGCCTGCGACGACCGCCGCCATGAAGGTTCTTCTCAGCATACTCATACTCCCTTGTTTGGACCCTTTGCGGATCATGGGAAAGTTACGGGCGCTGGCTGAGATCGGATCACAGAAATCTCTCGGAATCGCACGCAATCGCGAGCGGTTTTGAGCCGAGAGGCCCCCACGAGGAGCCCCCCGGAGGCGCTCAGTAAAAGCCGATTTCCTTCACGTCGATCAAGGCGTCATACTCCTTGCCATAAGCAACGACGCCGATGGATTTGAGGTCTTTCGCGCGAGGCTCAGCGCGCAGCAACCCGCCCGATGGCGTGAACGCCGCGAAGGGCAGTTTCACCTCCGTCCAACCTGTGGTGGCATGAAACCGCGCCTGATAATACTGCCACGGCAACAGCATCGTGCGGCTGCGCAGATGGACGAAGTAATCCTCGTCATTGCCGCGCATGACGATCCGCACGCCGCGCGCGCCCTCTGGTGGCGCATCGAGTTTCATCTGCATCTGGATGAAACCACCGCGGTTCTTCGTGCTGACCTTGCCGCTGAGGCGGGCGAAATATGTAGCGCTCTCGCGCTCGAAGCTGACCTGCCCCGTCGAGACGCCGCCCATCACGGTATCAGTGAAGACACGCCAGCGGGTCTCTGGGTGGTTCGAAAAGGTCTCTGGGGGCATTTCTGGGGGCATCGGTTCACCTTGGGCAGAGATCGTCGCGCCAACGAGCATTGCTATCGTGAGCAGGAATTTGAGGGTCACGGGCATCCTCCAGCCTCAGGTTGCCGGGTCAAGAATATCACGCGGCAATCGAAGCACGAGGGCGATCGCCGCCAGTTTCAGCGCGCAGGGCACGAGCGCATAGCTGACATTGAGTGCATCGAGCGCCGCCCGGCTGTTCTCGCCATCGGGCTGGTAGCCGAAATACTGAAGCAGCGGCAGCACGGTCCCGGCGGCGATCGCCAGTGTCGCCTTGGCGCTGAAGTTCCAGATCCCGAAGGCCTGCCCCGCCTGGAGCCCCGCACGCGACAGGGCGGCGGCAAAGAGCGCCGAGAGGATCACCATATCCGCGCCAAGCGCGATGCCCGAGCCGATGCAGATCGCCGCGAAGGACAACGCGGCGCCCGGCGGCAGGCTGAACGCACCGATGAAGCTCACGATCGCGAGAATCATCGCGGCCAGAAGCACCCGGCGGGCGCCGACATGTCGGGCGAGACGCCCCCAGATAGGCGCACTTGCGCCCGCGGCGATGAAGAAAAGGATGAGGAAAGGTCCGGCGAGATCAGGCAGGCCAAGACGGTCTCCCACGAAGAACAGAAAAAGCGTCGACGTGACGGCCACAGGCAGGCTGTTGACGAAGGCCAGCAGCAGGAGCCAGCCCGCGCCGGACCCGATCAGCCCCCGCCAGTTCAGTCGCATCGACGTCACTTGCGTCTTGCGCCACAGCGGCCGCGCCAGCACGATCGCGATCAGAGCCAGCAGAGCGATGAGCCAGCCGAACGCCACATAACCATCTGCTTGCGCGGAAACATTCGCAAGCAGCGTCGGCGCAATCGCCCCGAGAGTCACACCGATCAGAACACCCGTTTCGCGCCAACCCGCAAGGCTCAGCTGCGCCCGGGGCTGCCCCGTGCCCGCGAAGGCGGCGCTCTGGCCGTAGATCAGGATCGTCCCAAGGCTATAGCCCGTAAACGCCACGACCAATCCACCGGTCAGCCAGAGCGCAGGGTGTCCCTCCGGTGGCAAAGAAAAGACCGCCACGCAGCCCGCCGCGAGCAGTCCCATCGCAAGGACTGCGAACCCAGCTCGAAAACGCGCCCAGCGGTCTGTCACATATCCCAAGAGAGGATCCTGCAGGAAATCCACAATCCGGATCAGCAGCAGGATCGCTCCGACTTGACCAAGCGAAAGATCAAGTCGCGTGGTCGCGAAACTCGGCAGGTGGATATAAATCGGGATGCTTGCTGTGGCGAGCGCCATCGCGAGAAAGCCCACACGCCAGTAGTCTCTTGGCTGCTCCACCGGCGTCGAACTCATCGGACGCGCCGCCCCGTTCGCCTTACAAAGAGCCAGACGACGCCGGGGCGCAGTTTCAGAAAGACGCGATAGGTCAGTTCGAGGAGGGTCTGGACGAGCGGCCACCGTGCGATGCGCGCCAGACCACGCCAGCGCGGGAGATGGGACCAAAGTTCGGCGAAAGCAGCAGCCCCCGAGACGAGACGCCCATCCCCCTTGCGGACGTGGAACCGAGCCAGCGCATCGGCCCGGCTCAGCCCGTCAGGCAGGGTCGCGCCCGGCTCGGAGAGATCGACGAACGCGAGCGCCTCCGCGCCCGGTGTCTCCTCATAGAGACCGATCTCCGCGCGACACAACGGACACCCTCCGTCATAGTAAACGGTCGCCTTGGAGGTTTTGTGCATCGCGGCATGGCGCACGCTATCACCCATCTTCAGTTTGGTTGATGAGTATTACGCGGTTTGACGATACGAGGATCTTTTGCCGGAGGGCGCTTCTCCAAAATACCCCGGCGAGAGCGTGGACTGTCCTGATGCCAGCTGAGCTCGTCTTCACGCTTGCTGTCCTATTTCCGCTCCCAGTGGTCCTTTCGAGCGCCCTCCACTTATCCTCTGCGCCCGCGGTCCGGTAGGGCATAGCGAACAAGGATACGATTGTCTGCAAGCCATCTGAGAAACGCGGGGCTATTCACGTCGCATGCCCCGTTTGAAACCGAGACAGATCGCGCGCGTCATCCCGGCCCGCAAATGCGGGTCGGTGATGTTGCCTAAGTCGCGCGGGTTAAAGACAAACCCGTCCCAGATCAGCACAAAAGGCATATCAGCATTTAGCAGCCACCTTGGCCGAGCGCTAGAATGTTGCGAAGAAGCGCCCCTTTCCAGCCACCGACATGCGCACGTCAATTCGCTCCAACTCATTGGTGTCCGTCACCAGCCATCATGCCGCGCCTAATGGGCAACCATAACGTGCCTGACGACCGAGTAATCCTCTAAGGCGTAGGAAGACATATCCTTGCCATATCCTGATTGTTTCATGCCTCCGTGCGGCATCTCATTGGTCAGCATGAAATGGGTATTAACCCAAGTACAACCATATTGCAGCCTCGCGGCAACCTGCATTCCCTTGGACACGTCCTTGGTCCACACCGACGAGGCGAGGCCATAGTCGCTGTCATTGGCCCATTTGATCGCATCGTCGGGATCGTCGAACCGCGTGACGGAGACCACGGGGCCAAAGACCTCGCGCCGCACGATCTCATCGGTCTGAAGCGCGCCCGCAACCACCGTAGGCTTGTAGTAGAATCCCCGCCCCTCGGGTCGTTCGCCCCCAGTGGTGATCTCGATATGATTGGCTTCGCGCGCGCGCGCCACGAAACTCGCAACCCGGTCGCTCTGGCGCTGCGAAATGAGCGGCCCGATCTCGTTAAGACTGTCATCCTCGTGACCATAAGAGATCTGTGCGACCGCATCCGTCAAACCAGCGACAAACTTGTCGTAGACCTCGCCCTGCACATAGACGCGGCAGGCGGCGGTGCAGTCTTGGCCCGCATTGTAGAAGCTGAAGGCGCGCAGCCCTTCAATGGTGGCCTCGAGATCAGCATCGTTGAACACGATAACTGGGGCCTTGCCGCCCAGTTCAAGATGCGTGCGCTTGATCGTCTTGTTGGCGGCTTCCAAAATCTTACGCCCCGTCGCGATATCGCCAGTAACCGAAATCATCGCCACTTTCGGATGGTTAATCAGCGCAGAGCCCACCGTTTCGCCGCGACCCAGAATGATGTTCACAACGCCTTCGGGCAACACCTCGGCAAAGATATTTGCCATGGCCAACGCGGTCAGCGGGGTCTGCTCGGACGGTTTGAACACCACCGTATTCCCCGCCCCAATCGCAGGCGCGATCTTCCAAGCCATCATCATCAGCGGATAGTTCCAGGGCGCGATCGAGGCGACGATGCCGATCGGATCGCGGCGGACCATCGACGTATGTCCTTCAAGATATTCCCCTGCCACCGGCCCGGTCATGCAACGCACCGCGCCCGCGAAAAACCGGAAGCAATCCACGATGGCGGGAAGTTCATCCCCCAGCGCGAGCTGGCCGGGTTTACCGCAATTGAGCGCCTCAAGCGCCGCAAGTTTTTCCACCTCCGCCTCGATCCGGTCAGCGATCTTAAGCAGATAGCCCGAACGTTCGGCAGGCGTGGTGCGCGACCAAGCGGTGAAAGCCTTCTCAGCGGCGTCCACCGCCTCTTCGACCTGCGCAAGAGAAGCTTCGGGCAGCGTGGTGATGATCTCACCGGTGCGCGGGTTGAGGATGCTCTCCTCAGTCTCGGTGCCGGAAACGAGCTTTGCGCCGATCAGCATTTGCGTGTCCATGGGGATCTCCCTGTTTTTATTTGTCTGAACCGGCGGTGTGTTCGCCGTCTTTTGTGAGGTAATAGGCCGCTAGGATTGGAAGGACCGTCACAAGGACCACCGCCATCGCGACCACATTGGTCACAGGGCGCTGGCGTGGGCGGACGAGCTCTTCGAGCATCCAGATCGGCAGAGTGGTTTGGTTGCCAGCGGTGAAAGTGGTGACGATGACCTCATCGAAACTGAGGGCAAAGGCCAGCATCCCACCCGCCAGCAAGGCGGTTGCGATATTGGGCAGGATCACGAGGCGGAAGGTCTGCACCCCGTCCGCGCCCAGATCCATGGCGGCATCGATCAGCGCCCCCGACGTGCGCCGAAACCGCGCCACCGCATTGTTATAGACAATCACGATACAAAAAGTCGCGTGGCCCAAAACGATGGTCCAAGTGCTGAACGGAATATCCAGCAAAGAGAAGGCCGAACGCAGGGAAATCCCGGTGATGATTCCCGGCAAAGCGATGGGCAGGATCACCAGAAGCGAAATTGTTTCGCGGCCAAAAAACTTGGAGCGCGCCACAGCAGCGGCTGTCAACGTGCCCAAGATCAGCGCCAGACTGGTCGAGATCGCCGCAACTTTCACCGAAAGGGCCATGGCCTCCCAGACATCCTTGCGCCCCAAGGTGACACCGATCCATTTCAGCGTGTAACCGGGCGGCGGCCATTGAAAGCTCTTCTCCTCAGTCGAGAAGGCGTAGAGGAAAATCAGCGCGATGGGAGCGAGCAGGAAAACGAGCCCACCGAATGCGGCTAGCTTGAGACCCAGAGGAGATCGGTTGTCAGAGTGCATCGAATGCTCCCATCTTGCGTGCGCCCCACAGGTAGATGCCCATGATCACGATCGGCACCACGGTGAAGGCGGCGGCAAGCGGGATGTTCCCAGCCGTGCCCTGCTGGGTATAGACCGCCTGCCCGATGAAGAGGCGCGAATTGCCCACGATCTGGGGCACGATGTAGTCGCCCAGAGTCAGCGAAAAGGTGAAAATCGAGCCAGCCACCACCCCCGGAAGCGCGAGAGGCAGCAACACCATGCGAAAGTTCTGCCTTGGCGTTGCGCCAAGATCGGAAGCGGCCTCGGTGAGATCTTTGGAGACCCGCTCCAAAGCCGCCTGCACGGGAATGATCATGTAGGGCAACCAGATATAGAGAAATACGAGGAAGGTGCCGATATAGCTGACCGACAAGGAATTTCCGCCGATCACGGGCAACGATAAAACCCCCTCCAGCAGCCATGTCAGATGCAGCTTGGCAAAAATCCAGTTCAGGATGCCTTCCTTGGCAAGCACGAGCTTCCAAGCGTAAACCTTGACCAGATAGCTCGACCAGAGCGGCAGCATGACGCCCACGTAAAACAGCGCCTTCCATTTGCCCTTCGCATAGCGAGCAGCAAAATAGGCGATAGGAAAGGCCAGGATCGCCGCGGCGATCGTAACCGATGCGGCCATCGCCACGGTGCGCAGGATGATGTCGAGATTGTAGGGCCGCAGCAGCTCGCCATAGGTTTTCAGCGTAAACTCATGGACCACGACGCCCGAAAATTCGTCGATGGAGAAGAAGCTCTGGATCAGCAGTGCGATGAGCGCGCCGATATAGACGATCCCCAGCCACAGCGTGATCGGCAACACCAGAAGAAAGACGAACATGCGAGGGTGGCGGATGATCCAGTCCACCGCACGCGCCAGCGGCCCGGAGCGCGGGGCGAAAAGCGCAGCATTTGAGCTTAGATCGCTCATGCTTCCCGCTCCATCAGATGCACCCGCGCAGGGTCCCAGGAAATCCGCGCCGCCTCGCCCACATCAGGGGTATCTTCGCGCGCCGGGATCAGAGCGGTCAGGCTTTGCCCCGCAAGAATGAGCGAAAGCTTAGTCACCCGGCCGTGAAAGAACCGACCCGTGACCGTCGCCTCTCGCCCGGCAGGATCAAGCACCACATCCTCGGGGCGCAGCGAGGCCCATTGGCCCACATCCCCGACTCCCGCCAGATCGGCGGGAAGCACGTTGGAGGAGCCGACAAAATCGGCCACGAAACGCGTATTGGGGCAGCGGTAGATTTCTTCGGAGGTGCCGATCTGCTGGATTTTCCCCTCAGCGAAGACAGCAACACGATCGGCCATCGACAGCGCCTCGTCCTGATCGTGGGTGACGAACACAAAGGTAAGACCCAGCGCGAGTTGCAACTTGCGCAGCTCTTCCTGCATCTGCTCGCGCAACTTTAGATCAAGCGCCCCCAAAGGCTCGTCCAGTAACACCACGCGCGGCTTGTTGATCAACGCGCGCGCCAGCGCGACACGCTGGCGTTGCCCGCCAGACAACTCCCCAGCGCGGCGATCACCATAGCCGCTCAGTTCGACAAGCTCCAAGGCCTCTTCGGCGGCGCGGTGACGCTCAGCCTTTCCCACGCCCTTCACCCGCAACCCGAAAGCCACGTTCTCGCGCACATTCATATGCGGAAACAATGCGTAGTTCTGAAATACAGTATTCACGTTGCGCAGATAGGGCGGCACGCCCTCGGCACGTTCACCAAAAATCACAATATGCCCGGCGGTCGGTTGTTCGAACCCCGCGATAAGACGCAGGCAGGTCGTCTTACCCGAACCGGATGGGCCGAGCATGGCGAAGAATTCTCCATCACGGATCGAAAGGTCGACCTCGTCCACGGCTTTTACGGATCCGAAATGGCGCGAAACGCCTTGGAAGGTCACGGCATCAGTCATCTTTGGTCTTTCTGGGGCAATGCGCCCGGACCCGAAAAGGGGTCGGCTCCGGGCGGTCTGGAGCGATTAGCGGCCGCCAATCACACCGATGTAGTCGGACACCCAGCGGTAGTAGGGCACGCAATTGTCTTGGCCGTCACAGTTCGACACCGGAGTTTGCCAGAACTTGATCTTGTCGAAATCGTCGAGACCGTTCTCGGAACAGCCCGCAGCGGTTTGCATCCCCGATCCGTCGGTGCAAGCCTCGGGCACGGAGGGCACTGCACCAAACCACACCGAGAGATCGGATTGCAGGTTCGAATTCAGCGAATGCTCCATGAACATATAGGCGCAATTCGGGTGTGCGGCCTCGGAATGGAGCATCAGCGTATCGGCCCAGCCCGTTGCGCCCTCTTGCGGAATTACAGACGCGACCGGCAGGCCGTCGGCCTTGAGCAGGTTGACCATGAACGGCCAGGAGGAGGAGGCCACCATACCTTCGTTCTTGAAATCGTCGATCTGGATGAAAGCGTCATGCCAATAGCGCGACACCAGCGTGCGTTGCGTGCGTAGAAGATCGAGCGCGGCGGCATATTGGTCTTCGTTAAGCTCATAAGGGCTGGTGATGCCAAGCTCGGGCTTGTGGGCCATCAGATACATCGCGGCATCCGCGATGTAGATCGGCCCGTCATATGCCTGCACGCGCCCCTTGTTGCTTTCGCCATCCGGGAGGGTCATCTCCTCGAACACGACGTTCCAGCTTTTGGGCGCCTCGCCGAACACCTCGGTGTTATACATCAGCACGTTCGGCCCCCACATGAAGGGCGTGCCGTAATGGGTGCCTTTGACGGTGTGCCACGGGGCGTCCTTCAGGCGATCATCGACGCGCGACCAGCTTGGGATCAGATCGATATTGACCGGCTGCACGCGACCACCTGCAATCAGGCGCAACGAAGCATCGCCCGAAGCAGTCACTAGATCGAAGCCCCCTTCGTTCATCAATGCGACCATTTCGTCCGAGGTGTTGGCGGTTTTGATTTCGACCTTGCAGCTCGTCGCCTCTTCAAACTTGGTGACCCAGTCGAAGGCCGGATCGGTCTCGCCGCGCTCGATGTAACCCGGCCATGCGACGATGGAGACGCTGCCTTCCCCTGCGCCCACTTCACTCAGCATATCGGCGGCCTGCAGCGGAAGCGTTGTGGCAGCCGTGAGTGCAAGGCCTGATACGCAGGCTTTGAAAAACTGTTTCATGATGACTTTCCCTGTTGCAACGAGAGTTGGAACTCTCTTGCACACCAGCCTGTGAAACTCCGTGAGCTTTCACAAATTCAATTCTCAGGTTTTAGCTATCGAAAAAACAGATACCTTGGAATCATCGCGTATTTTTATGGACTTGCGCCGCAAGAACAAATTCACGCGCCACACGCGAAAGAGGGGCACCTTTTCTCCAAACGACTCCAACCTGCACAACTGGAAGGCTTCCCGACACATCTCTGGACACGATGCGGTCCCCTTCGAGAGACCAGCGGCGATAGACCATTTCCGGCAAGAGCGCGATTCCCGCGCCCGTCGCGACCAGCGAGCGCACGGCCTCCACAGAGCGGGTTCGAAAAGCCACACGCGGGCGCGCCCCAAACGCCGACAGCAGCTTGCGCGTCGCTTCCTCGACCTCGTCGATCCTCAACATGATCATCGGCTCGCCCGTGAGATCCTCAATCGAGACGGAGGTCCGCGTCGTCAGCTCGTGCCCGTTGGGCAGCCAGAGCTGGTAGGGAGAGGTATCGATGATCTCGCTCTGTAGCGCCATGCGGTCGCGCATGTTGCTAGTCACCATCACCGCCACGTCCAACTCTCCGCCGACTAGGAGATGCTCGAGGTAATCGCCCGAGTCTTCCGATGCCGTCACCTCGACTTGCGGATTGGCACGCCGGAACCGGGCAAGAATATCCGATAGCACATAGCCCGCCACGAGCGACGTCACCCCTACATGCAGGGTCCCGGTCAGGTCGTCGCTCTCCTGCGTCAAGGCATGTCGGGCATCGGCGACCCTCGCGAGAATGCCCGTGGCATGGCGCAGAAACTGATGTCCTTTATGTGTAATCTCTAGCCCGCGTGCATGACGAGTGAACAACTGCACGCCGAGATCAGCCTCCAACTCACGGATCGCTTCGGTCACCGCGGATTGTGAGATCGCAAGCGTTTGCGCGGCGCCCGACACGGTGCCGGCCTCGGCGACCGCGATAAAGTAGCGAAGCTGTCTGAGTGAAAATGCCATCTCATGTTCTTAGCGTGTCAATAGAAGCGACGTCTATCGCGCACGGAATTTCATGACAGACCGCACAACTCTGAATTGGCGCACCAGTTTTGTCGTGAAACCGTCAGCGTCAGAGACGGCATTCTCTGGGAGAGCTGGAGCCTAGATGACAAGACGTGTCAATGCGCGTTCAAAATTGTGACTAGCTTGCTCGCGACAACGGCAATGACAACCATGTGTGATTTTCTGGCATCTCGTGATCGGTCAGCGACGTTTTGATAACCGGGCTATATTGGCTAGCAACCAGAGCAACCTGAGCGTCCGGAGCCACCATCACAGCATGACATACGCGTCAAAACTGTGCCCTTCGTGGCAGAGATGGCCCGTCCGCAGCCAAGGCGCGGAGCTTGGCAGCAACGGTTCAGGCCACCTAGCCCCTTCGCGCCGGCCCTCGCTGCCGAGATCACCCCATCCCCGGCCCATCAATCTCATCATCGCGCGGCCCCCGCAGACCGCCGCCCCCAACCTCCCCGCTCAGCACCAGAAGATCCAGAATACCCTGGATCATCCGGTCTTCGTCGCTCTCGCCAAGCGCCTTGAGGCAGTGCGGCAAATCCTCCATCACGACAGCGCCACCCGAAATTTCAGCATGACCTTCGGTGAGCGCGGTTATGACCTCGCCAACGGCGGCTTGCTTTTCCTCGAACGCCCGGCCTCTGCGATCAAGCTCCCTGGATCGTTGATCTACCCGCGACCTGATATCCACGAGCCCACGCATGGGTCGCAAGAGCCCCACGCGCAATTCCTCCGGGAGCGCCCGTAGAAGAGATGCGTCCTTCATCACGAGCTTGCCAGTGGCCGGGTCGCGCCGCAGGGGTCCACCTGCAATTTCCGCAAGAGCGCCTTCCATTGCAGCAAGTGCATCTTGGTAAGTGATCTGGATCTTTTCGGCCTCAGTGCGCGCCGCCTCGACCTCCTCCGATCGCTTGGCAAGTTGGTCTGCAACTAGACGCTGCGCCCCTCGCTCCTTGGCAAGATCTGCCTTGTCTTTGATGACACTCGCCTCGCGCCGGTCGAGCTCAACCTCGCGCTTTTGCTGCTTCTCCTCGCGCGCCCGCACATCCGCATCCTGCGCATCGATCTCCCGCACGCGGGCCTCCATTTCCGTTTTCTGTGACGCCAGGGCAAGGCGCTCGGTGCGTTGCTCCTCGCTCAGACGATCGAGATCTTTGCGCCCCTCATCGATCGAGGCCAACAACTCTGTTTTGGCAACCTCCAACGCCGCGAGCTCTGCTTCCCGCTCTTCGATCTCCCGCGGCAGATCTTGGTGGAGAGCCCGGACACTCCGATGTAGTGTCTCGACATAATTCGCTCCTGCGGCAAGGCGATCGAGCTTGCGATGCCCACGCTGTATTCCTGGGCAGAAGCACGCGAGCACGCGATGCGTGAGATCCTGGATCGAGGCGGTGGCATCGCGCTTGATCTTGTCGCTGAGCGCATGGCCGGAATGGTCGTAGGCGCGCAGCATGAAATGCGCGTGGATCGTCGTTTCATCGAGGTGAACGACCAGTGACTCCACCTTTGTGGCGAACTTCTTGGCGAGGCTCCGGGCGAGCTTTCTAAATGCCCTGTTCTGACGCTTCGGCGAGAGCTTCTTGAAATCTCGTGCGGCAAGCACGCCGAAGCTGATCACCCCTCGTAAAACCACCGCCGCGTTCGATTTCATCTTGCGCTGACGACCAGCCTGTTCGCGGAGCCGCGCATTCTCGGCGCGCACCTGTGTGAGCGGACGCAACCGCATCAGCACGCGGTTGTCGCGCAGCTTCGTCTGGTCGACATAGGCGGGGATGCGCCCCAACCGATAGTCATGCATGCGCTGACTCTTTGCCTTTGAGAGGGTGCAGGTTTGTATATGGGTCGACGCGGCCCGAGGATTGGAGCGCGCCAGTTCGGCGGGAGGGTTTACAAGATCTTTCATGAGACCCAGTGTCCCTCGCCGACCTGAAAATTCCGGTCTGAAAATTTCAGGAA
Organism: Thioclava sp. L04-15; assembly: GCF_002020275.1. Taxonomy (NCBI): domain Bacteria; kingdom Pseudomonadati; phylum Pseudomonadota; class Alphaproteobacteria; order Rhodobacterales; family Paracoccaceae; genus Thioclava; species Thioclava sp. L04-15. The sequence continues at coordinate 23,161 of NZ_MPZW01000015.1, forward strand.
AATTCCATGCTTCGTATCGGAGAAAGTTTGGAGTGGCATACCCACTAGGGATAACCTTTTAGGAGAGGAACTTTTCACACCAGGCGGCTCGGAAACCGAACCGCTTCCTGCGGGTTATTTTTCACGTTGTTTCCTTGACTGAGGCGCATCGCTTTCCAGACGCCAGGATCCTGCTCTCTGGCGGCAGCGGCGCCCTGAGCGACCTTGCCCGAGAGCGCATACCGGGCGCTGAAGTCATGGCGGCCGCCTTTCGCGAAACAGGCATCGCGCCAACCCAGACCCTCCGGGTGAGCACTTAAGAGCTTGCCTCTCGTGGCGCGCCGCGTATATACTTCAATATATCCAAGGAGCCATGTAATGATCGAAACGAAGGTCCGAAAAGTTGGCAACTCCGCAGTCATGACGCTGACGACCGAAATGCTGACGATCCTCGACGCCAAAGAAGGCGACACGCTTTTCGTCCTGCGTGGCGATGATGGCAGCCTGAAGATTACCCCACATGATCCCGCTGTGGCGGCTGCACTGGCGGCGGCAGAGATCGTTATGGATGAAAACCGTGATCTTCTCCAGGCGCTCGCGTGACGGAGCCGAACTGGGTTCCGCTTGCCGCCGTCCTTGCCATCCATGATCGACAGATTGCTCGCCATGGCGGCGCGTCCGGGCTGCGTGACAGGGCACTCTTGGAGATGGGCTGCGCCCGCGCGATAAATCTCGCCGCATATGCCGAAGCGGACCTCGAAGAGATTGCGGCGGCCTATGCCTTCGGCATCTCAAAGGCGCATGCTTTCGTGGACGGCAACAAACGCACCGCTTTCGTGACGGCACTCACGTTTCTGCGGCTCAACAACTTCTCCTTCAGACCGCCCCCGATCGAAGGCGTTCGAATGATGGAGGACTTGGCCTCGGGCCAGGTCGACGAAGCAGTATTCGCCAAATGGCTCTCGCAAGGCATGATGCCGATCTGACCTGCTCGAAGGTTTTTCGAGACATTAGGTCACTCAAGCGAAAAGCGCTATTCGCTCGCCGTCATCACGCATTGAACCCACTTTCGAGCGCCTATCTGATCAAATCTTGCTTTCCATGAGGGATGTATTACGATGTATGACGCCGCAATCGAAAGAGCAAACCATGGGCAGCTCGCCATACTCCATCCGTCTTGACGACGAACTGAGAAAATCTCTCGAACGCGAAGCGGAAATCGAAGACCGTTCGCCTGCCCAGCTCGCAGTGCGCGCCATTCGATCCATGCTGGACGCCAAGGCCGCCAAGCGGGCCGCCATAGACGACGCTTTGGCGCGTGCCGAAGAGGGAGCTTTCATTTCCGCCGAAGCGATGAACGCCTGGATCGATTCATGGGACACAGGCCATGAGTCCCCTGCCCCGAAACCGGACATCACGCCTGACGACGCATGAAGATCGTATTTGTTGAAGATGCGACCCAGGACATCCGGTGGTTTCGCTATCACTATCAATCGGTTTTTCCAGAAGGTAGCTCCAAGGCCCGCGCGAACCTGAAAGCCATCCAGCAGACGCTGGCCGCCAATCCTTATGCGGGACATCCCAGCGATTCAGGGCGCGCTGTGCGAGAACTCTCGATTCCTCGGACACCGTTCTTGCTGATATATCGCGTCATGCCGACCCAGATCGAAATTCTCCGCCTTTGGGATAACAGGCAGGAGACGGATTACTGAGAGGATACTGATAGGAGATACAAGGTGGGCATTCGGCGAAGACTGCGGGCGTTCACTTTCGATCAGATCCGTCCGGTAGAAGCTTTGGGTTTCCGAGGCTTTGGCGCCCATTTCCGGGCGAGGCGTTCGAAGTTGTCGAGGATACGGTCGATATCTGCCTCATCAGGATCGAACTTTGCGCCATGCCATTCCAACATGTCTGCGTGGGCTTCGTGTTGCGGATCGGCGATGGCGTCCAGGAAGTCCGCGTAACCGGGAAAGCCGCCGACATCTTCCGGCGGGCAAGCCCCGATGGCCCTGACAAGGCGCGGATATAGGACACCCGGGATGGCATCATCGATTTTCTCGACCTTGATTACGTGGTGCCAGTTGTCGCCAAAGTCGTAGATGTAATGGATGGTCCTGGTTCCCACATCTTCGAGCACATCAAGTAGGCTGGTCTTACTGGCCGGCATCGGGCCCTCGTAAAACCCATCTGGATCTGGCACGCCCCAGCCGACGCCGCCGGCCCTGAACTCATAGAGGTGGCTATCAGTCCATCCCATGGCGGACTGGATAACATCGTGCAGGCGGTTCAGCTTGATCTTCAGCGGCACATCGAAGCGCCGAAGCACCTGAGGCTCGACGTCAGATAATGTCACCTTGAGGCGCGCGACCAGCGTCATGCAGCAATCCTCTTCAATTCTGTTGCGGCGTTCCAATTCCATGGCAGCAAGTCATGCAAAGCGACATCGCCATATCCGGCAGACGGGCAAGCACATCGGACCGCTATGCCTGTGGATCGATGTAGGTCATCTTTGCCGAGACCAGCAAGAACCTCTCGAAGATTGGACAGTTCGTTGAGCGGCAGAGAAGCTGAGAGCCCGTTTGCTCGGAGCATGACCTTGTTCGCGGTTCAGTCTTCAGGAGCCATAGACCGATCAGGTCCGGCTCCGTGCGATCACCTTGGCTGCACTCAGCGGTTGATACGTGTCTTCCGGGGCTGCGAAGGCATGGGTCAACTCGACCTTCAGGCGATTGAAGGTCTCATGCTCCACCCTCTCCTTGTCGCGCCGGATCAAGTCGCGGATGTATTCGCTGGCATTCTCATAGGACCCGTCACCCACGTTCGCCGAGACAAAGTCACTCAAGGTCCCACCGAGACGGACGGTCAGCGTGGTCGTTCGTGACATCGCACAGCACCTCTTACGTCGCTCGTATTCTGAATAACCGAAAACAAGCACAGACAAAACTGGCCTGCGCGACCGTGTTGCGCGCCTCGATGCCGAGGACCGGCGAGTTCGCGCAAATCAGCCTTGGGCCTGCACACGCCCTTTTCCGTATTCCTTCAAGAACTGGGCCGGTTGTGCTCGATAGACAACGAGATCGGTCGCGCGACAGATCGCACCTGCGCAGCGAACTTCTTGGTGCAACAGGTCGCGACGCTGCCCAACGCAACCGTCGTCTTCGCCTTTGGGAGAAAGGCGAAGCATTACTTGGCCGGCATTGGCATCGACTATGTCGGCGCATATGCCCTCGCGCCTCCGGGTGCAAACCACAATCCAGCTCGCCCGAGCTGGGAGGCGGCAATTGCCGAAGTCATTTCCCGCCGGTGACGGACAGCATCAACGGCACTCATCTTGTAGTTAGCGATCAGGTCGGCATGCCATCAGCAAGCAAATAATTTACACTTGTAAGCTATCAGGTTACACATAGATATGATAAAGACCTTCGCGAACAAGCAGCTCAAAGCCCTGTGGGAGACGGGAAAGTCAAAAATCGACGCACGGATGCACAGCCGTATTCTGCGTCGGCTGGATGCCGTCGACGCAGCGACCGCGCCAGAGGACATGAACCTTCCGGGCTTCGACTTTCACAGCCTGCGAGGTCACAACCCAACCCGCTACACGGTCCATGTGAATGGCCCGTGGTGCATCACTTTCGAGTTCCACGGCGGCGACGCTTATGTGCTGGACTACGAGCAATATCACTAGGAGGCAAAGATGAGCCGCAATCCTGCCCGCTGCCCGACGCATCCGGGCGAACTGCTCCGCGAGGACCTGATCCCCGCGACCAGGAAGTCCAAGACC
>NZ_MPZW01000016.1:0-26043 GCF_002020275.1 Thioclava sp. L04-15
GGCAGCCCCACACGCAAAGAACTCACCTTAGCACGGGCCGCAACGACGAAGATGACCCCCATGTTTTGTCCACTCCCTCCGTATCTCAAGCGCTCGGCGCATCTGCCGCAGGAGATCAAGGATATTGGCTGGAAAGCTCAGACGCGACTTTGCAAACGGTATCGAGCTTTGAGCCGGACAGGCAAACCGCAGCCGCGCGTGTTGGGCGCAATCGCCCGGGAACTGGCCGGGTTCATCTGGGATATCGCGCGCAGGACGCCGCTTACGGCCTGATCGCCAACTCAGACTGCCTGTGCAGCACGCTGGAGATGGCGGCCATGGATAGGGAAATCCTCGGTCTACGCTTTGGGACAGACATCCGGTCTTAGAGAGAGGTCACCCGTATCGAATTTGGTCAGGCGGTATCCAATCCGCGGATGAGAGAATGACAACCATCGGTTCGGCCTGCCGTCTCCAGCGCCTGCACAGGCTACAGATTTTTGACCATCTCGCGCCAGCGGGATAGTCTAATCGTGTCGGGAAGATCAAAAACGCTCATGAGAGCGTAGGATTTAGCACCGTCCGGCAACAGACCCCCATACAGGTTTTTACCCTGTCATCGAGCGTTGACAACAGGGGAGCGTAGGGCGAAAACCGCATCGGGACATGCGCGAAGCATCCATCAGCACAGCAATCAGAGGCAGATCATGGCAAAGCCCGGCAGAAACACCATTATTCTGGGCGGCCTGGCCGTTGTCGCCGTGCTTGGCTGGCTGGCCTGGGACCGGCTGCAACCCGCCGGTCTGCCGGCGGGTTTTGCCAGCGCCAATGGCCGGATCGAGGCGACCGAGGTGGATATCGCGGCGCTCACCGGCGGCCGAATCGCCGAAATCACCGCTGCCGAAGGTGACATGGTCAGCGCAGGCGATGTGCTGGTGCAGATGGACGTGGTGCAGCTGAACGCACAAAAACGTCAGGCCGAAGCGCAGCTTGCCCGCGCCGAAATCGGCGTCGAGACAGCAAGGGCGCTGGTCGCTCAGGCCGAGGCACAAGAGCGCGCGGCCCGGGCCGCGGTTGATCAGGCAGGCTCGGTTGCCGATGCCGCGTCGCGCAGGCTTGAACGCTCTGAGCAGCTTGCAAAGACCAGTGCGATCTCGCAGCAGGTGCTGGATGATGACCGCGCCCGGGACGCCCAGGCCCGCGCCGGTGTGGCCTCGGCCGAAGCCAGCCATGCGGCAGCGCTGGCGGGGGTCAGCAGCGCGCAGGCGCAGGTGGTCGATGCAAGTGCGGCCGTCGAGGCGGCAAAGGCGTCGATTGATGCGATCCAGGCCTCTCTGGACGACGCCACGCTGAAAGCGCCGCGCACGGGCCGGATCCAGTATCGCATCGCACAAGAGGGCGAGATTGTCGGCTCTGGCGGGCGGATCCTCAGCCTTGTCGATCTGGGCGATGTCTATATGACGGTTTTTCTGCCGACATCGCAGGTCGGCCGGGTGCAGGTCGGATCAGAGGTGCGCCTTGTCATGGATGCGGCGCGGGAATTCGTGATCCCGGCCACGGTTTCCTATGTTGCCGATGTGGCGCAGTTCACGCCAAAGACGGTCGAGACCGCCGATGAGCGCGAAAAGCTGATGTTCCGCGTCCGTGCCCGCATCGACCCCGAGCTGCTGTCGCGGCATATCGAATATGTCAAAACCGGCCTGCCGGGCATGGCCTATCTGCGGCTTGATCCGGATGCCGCCTGGCCTGACTTTCTTTCCAATGTCGTGAAATGACCGGCTCAGTTGCCGGGGTCTCCGGCCTGACGCTGCGCTATGGCAAGGTCACGGCGCTTGACAATGTGACGCTGGAGATCCCTGAGGGGCGCATGGTCGGGCTGATCGGGCCAGACGGGGTCGGAAAGTCCAGCCTTCTGTCGCTGCTGGCCGGGGCACGTGTGATCCAGCAGGGCAAGGTCGAGGTTCTGGGCGGCGATATGCGCGATGTGGCGCATCGCAACCGCGTCTGCCCCCGCACCGCCTATATGCCGCAGGGTCTGGGCAAGAACCTCTACCCGACGCTTTCGGTCGAAGAGAACCTTGATTTCTTCGGCTCGCTTTTCGGTCATGACAAGGCCGAACGCGAGCGGCGGATCACCGATCTGCTGGCTGCGACCGGCATGACGCCGTTCCGGTCGCGCCCGGCGTCAAAGCTGTCGGGCGGCATGAAGCAAAAGCTGGGTCTGTGCTGCGCGCTGATCCATGATCCCGATTTCCTGATTCTTGACGAGCCGACCACCGGCGTCGATCCGCTGTCGCGCCGCCAGTTCTGGGATCTGATCGACCGCATCCGCGCGACACGGCCGGGGATGAGCGTGATCACCGCCACCGCCTATATGGAAGAGGCCGCGCGCTTCGACTGGCTGGTTGCGATGAATGCGGGCCGGGTGCTGGCCACCGGCACCACCAGCGATCTGCTGTCGCGGACCGGGGCCGACACGCTTGATGCAGCCTTCATCGCGCTTTTGCCCGAAGAAGACCGGGGCGAAGACAGTGCCGTGGTGATCCCGCCGCGGACCACCGATGACAGCGATATCGCCATCGAGGCCGAGGGGCTGACGCAGCGCTTTGGCGATTTCGTGGCGGTCGACAATGTTTCCTTCCGCATCCCCAGGGGTGAGATTTTCGGCTTTCTGGGTTCGAACGGCTGCGGCAAGACGACGACGATGAAGATGCTCACCGGGCTTCTGGAGCCGAGTGAGGGCCGGGCAAAGCTTTTCGGCCATGAGGTCGATGCAAGCGATCTGTCGGTGCGCCGCCGGGTCGGGTTCATGTCGCAGGCCTTCTCGCTCTATTCCGAGCTGACGGTGCGTCAGAACCTTGATCTGCACGCGCGGCTTTTCGATATGGCGGCCGAGAAGATCCCCGCCAGGGTTGACGAGATGATCGCCCGGTTCGATCTGGGCGACGTGACCGACAGCCTGCCCGAGGCGTTGCCGCTGGGTATCCGCCAGCGGCTTTCGCTGGCGGTGGCGATGATCCATGCGCCCGAGATCCTGATCCTTGACGAGCCGACCTCGGGGGTGGACCCGGTGGCGCGCAACGGCTTCTGGCGCATTCTGGCGGAACTTTCGCGCAAGGATGGCGTGACGATCTTTGTCTCGACCCATTTCATGAACGAGGCGGAATGGTGCGACCGCATCAGCCTGATGCATGCGGGCAAGGTGCTGGTCTCGGACACCGCCGAGGGGATCACGAAAGCCAAAGGTTGCGCCACGCTGGAAGACGCGTTCATCGCCTATCTTGAAGAGGCGATTGGCGAGACGGCACCCGCCCCCGCCGCTGCGCCCGAGGCCGCGCCCGAGGCCCCCGCAGCCGGGGTGACCCATCACGCGCAGCAATCCGGCTTCAGCCTGCGGCGACTGCTTAGCTATTCGCAGCTGGAAAGCCTGCAATTGCAGCGCGATCCGATCCGGCTGACCATGGCGTTGGTCGGCAGCCTTCTTCTGATGATCGTGGTGGGGCTGGGCATCAACATGGATGTCGAGGATCTGACCTTCGCCGCCCTTGACCGCGACCAGACCACCACCAGCCGCAATTATATCGCCGATATTGCGGGATCGCGCTATTTCATCGAACAGCCGGCCCTGACAAGTTACGACGAGATCGACGCAAGAATGCGCTCGGGCGAGCTGGCGCTGGCGATCGAGATCCCGCCCGGCTTTGCCGCCGATATCGCGGCAGGCAGGGATGTGCAGGTCGGGGCCTGGTTCGACGGCGCCAACCCCAGCCGCGCCAATACGGTGCAGGGCTATGTGCAGGGCATGCATGCCGACTGGATCACACGTCAGGCGCGTCAGCTTTACGGTGACAAGGCGAGCGGCGGCAGTTTCGAACTGGTGACCCGATACCGCTACAACCCCGACGTGCGCAGCCTGAATGCGATGGTCCCGGCGATCATCCCGCTGCTTTTGCTGATGATCCCGGCGATCCTGACCACGCTTTCGGTCGCGCGTGAACGCGAACTGGGCTCGATCATCAATTTCTACGTCACGCCGGTGACGCGGCTGGAATTTCTGCTTGGCAAACAGCTGCCCTATATCGCGCTGGCCATGCTGAATTTCTTCCTGATGATGGCCATGGCGGTCACATTCTTCGCAGTGCCCTTCAACGGCAGTTTTCTGGGCTTTACCCTTTCGGCGCTGATCTATGTCACCGCGACCACGGCGCTTGGTTTTCTGGTGTCGGTCTTCATCGCAAGTCAGGTCGCGGCGCTGTTCGCGACCGCCATGCTGACGATGATCCCGGCGGTCAGCTATTCGGGTTTGATCTACCCGGTCTCTTCGCTGTCGGGTTTTGGCCGGGTTCTGGGCGAGATCTACCCCTCGACCTGGTTTATCACCGCCGCGCGGGGGGCTTTCTCCAAGGCCTTCGGAATGGCGGAACTGGCCGGGCCGATGCTGGCCATGGGCATCGCCATTCCGGTGATTATCGGGCTGGCGGCGGCCTTCCTGGAAAAACAGGCGAAGTGAGGGGCGGATGAACCTGCGCAACACCTTCAATCTGGGCGTCAAGGAATTGCGCGGGCTCTGGCGCGATCCGGTGATGCTGGTGCTGATCGTCTATTCCTTTTCGCTCTCGATCTGGACCTCTGCGAACGTCTCGCCCGAGGCGCTGACGAATGCCGCGATCTCGATCGTGGATGAGGATCAGTCGCATCTCTCCGCCCGCATCACCTCGGCCTTTTATCCGCCCTATTTTGTCGAGCCGCAGATGACCACGACGGCCGAGATGGATCGGCGGATGGATCAGGGGCTGGATACTTTTGCGCTGAACATCCCACCGGATTTCGCGCGCGATGTGCTGGCCGGAAAAAACCCGGCGATCCAGCTGAATATCGACGCGACAAGGATGAGCCAGGCCTTCACCGGCGGCGGCTATATCCAGCAGATCGTGTCCTCCGAGGTTTCGGAATATGTGGCGGGCTACCGGGCCGAGACCGCGCTGCCGGTCGATCTGGCGCTCCGCGCGCGGTATAATCCCTCGCTGGATCCGAAGTGGTTCGGCGCGATTTCCGCCGTGATCCGGTCGATCACCATGCTGTCGCTGGTGCTGACCGGCGCGGCGCTGATCCGCGAAAAGGAACATGGCACGGTCGAGCACCTGCTGGTCATGCCCGTCACCCCGACCGAGATCATGTTTTCCAAGATCTGGTCGATGGGGCTGGCGGTGCTGCTGGGGTCGATCTTTTCGCTAAGTGTTGTGGTGCAGGCGCTGATGGCGGTTCCGGTGCAGGGCTCGGTCGTGCTGTTTCTTGCGGGCGCGGTGCTGATGGTTTTCGCCATGACGGGGCTTGGAATTTTCCTTGCCACCATCGCCGGGTCGATGCCGCAATTCGCGCTTTTGCTGATGATGGCGCTTTTGCCGCTGCAGGTGCTGTCAGGCGCGATGACGCCGCGGGAATCCATGCCAGAGATCATCCAGACCATCATGCTTGCAGCCCCCAACACGCATTTCATCATCCTCTCGCAGGGCATCTTGTTCCGAGGTGCCGGGCTTGACGTGGTCTGGCCCCAGTTCGCGGCGCTGGCGGCGATCGGGGTGGCGCTGTTCTGGCTGGCACTGATACGATTCAAGAAATTCCTGCGGTAAGGCATATGTTGGGCCGCCTGCTTCTGATCCTGACGCTTGCGCTTGCAGGCTGCGCTGCGCGTCCGGGGCCGGAAGTTCTGGCCCCCGATGCCGGTGCCCTGCCCGAGGGCGCCCGCCTTGTCCGGGTGCTGACCATGACCACCCGCGCGCCCGAGGCAAATCTGCCGGGGGCCTTTGGCGACTCTCGCTCCATCCGGCCAAGCTGGCTGGAATACGAGGTCTCGGTGCCGCCTGGCCATCGGCCGGGAAAGATTGAATGGCCGGATCGCAATGGCAGCAGCGCCGACCGGAATTTCGTGATGCGCAGCCGGCAGACGCTTAGCCGTGACGCCTTTGCAAAGCGTCTCTCGCGCGAGGGGGTCGGGCTTTATGTCCACGGCTTCAACACCCGCTTTCATGAGGCCTTGTTCCGTACCGCGCAGCTTTCGGTCGATGCGCATATCGAGGAAAAGCCCGTCCTTTTTACATGGCCCTCGGCAGGCGATCCGGGCGCCTATCTGGCTGATCGTGACGCGTCTGACTTTTCCCGCGCGGCGCTTGCCGATCTGCTGCGGCTTTTGACAAAGGGTCGGTCCGCTTCCGACGCGGTGCCGGTGCTGGCTCACAGCATGGGCGCGCGGCTGACGATGGAGACGCTGGTGCAACTGCGTCTTGCCGGGCGGGACGATGTGCTGGACCGGATCGAGGTCATCCTTGCCGCCCCGGATATTGATATCGATCTTTTCCGCGCCCAGATGGTCAGCCTTGGGCCGATGAAGCATCCCATCACGGTGCTCGTCTCCTCGGACGATCTGGCGCTGAAACTGTCGTCGCGGCTTTCGGCACGTCGGATACGGCTTGGGCTTGTCGATGTGCGTGATCCGGCGGTCCAGCGCCTGGCGGTCGCGACCGGAATACGGATCGTGGATATTACCGATATTCCGACCGATGATCCCGCCCACAGCCGCTATGTCGGCCTGCTTTCCGGCGAGGCCGGGGCTGTGGTTGAAAACACCCTTTTCGATGAGGTACGCTTGGCGGGGGCCTTTGTCTTCAATCAGGTCGGTGGTGTCTTCACTGGCATCGGTGATGTGCTGGCGGATTGAGGCCGCGGCCTTGGCCCGGCGTTGGTGCCAGCGGCATTGGCCGGGTCATGGCCTCGACGTCGCGCCGTTTTGCCGGTAATCGTCCATGATGATCAGGGCAGGGACAGGGGATTCCGTGTCCGCCGCCGGACGCCGATGCTTTGCCTGTTCAGTCCGGGGGCGGCTGTTTCGGCGGTTTGACGGCGCTTTACGACATGTCGTCGGCATCGGGCCTTGGGCGCAATGCCTATGTTCAAGAAAAATCTTGAACTCTTTGAATTCGATCAACACTCGTTGATAGTTCTGTGCTAACTTCCGCCGGTAAATTGGAGACGCGACATGGCCCTTACTCCCAAATCAGATGGCTCGGGTGCAACCGGCGATGAAAGCCTTGGCATCGAGGCTTTTCAGGCCGTTGACCGCATACGAGAGGCGCTCTCGGGACAGCTCAGCGGCGGGGTCTCGCCCGGCTCGCTGATGATGGCCTATGTCGACTGGGCCTTTCATCTGGCGCAGGCACCGGGCAAGCAGATGGAACTGGGCGTCAAGGCGGGCCGCAAATGGCAGCGTCTCATGGCGCATCTGATGGCCTCGGCGATGGATCCGCAGGCCGCGCCGGTCATCACGCCCTTGCCGGGCGACCGCCGTTTCGCCGGTGAAGCCTGGGCGAAACCGCCCTTCAGCTGGATGTCGCAGGCTTTCCTGCTGCAGCAGCAATGGCTGCATAACGTCACCCATGAGGTTCCGGGCGTGACGAAGCACCACGAGGATGTGGTGTCTTTTGCCGCGAAACAGATCCTTGATGTCTGTGCGCCTTCGAACAACCCTTTTACCAATCCCGAGGTTGTGGCACGGACCTGGGCTACCGGAGGCATGAACCTTGTGAAGGGCTGGCAGAACTGGCTGCAGGACGTCGTCCGCCAGATCCGGCAGGAGCCGCCAGAGGGTGTCGAGGCCTTTACACCGGGTCGCGATGTGGCGGTGACGCCGGGCAAGGTAATCTTCCGCAACCACCTGATCGAACTGATCCAGTATACGCCCACGACAGAAACCGTGCACCCCGAGCCGGTGCTGATCGTTCCGGCCTGGATCATGAAATACTATATCCTCGACCTCAGCCCGGAGAATTCCCTGATCCGCTGGCTGGTGGCGCAGGGCCACACGGTTTTCGCCATTTCCTGGCGCAATCCGGGTGCAGAGGATCGTGATCTGACGCTGGAGGATTATCGCCGGCTGGGCGTGATGGCCGCGTTGGATGAGATCACCCGTCTAATGCCCGATCAGAAAATCCACGCCACCGGCTATTGTCTGGGTGGCACTTTGCTGTCGATCGCGGCGGCTGCCATGGCGGGGAAGGGGGACGCGCGTCTCGCCTCGCTGACGCTGCTTGCCGCGCAGGTCGATTTCGCCGAACCGGGCGAGCTTGCGTTGTTCATCGACCCAAGCCAGCTGCATCTTCTTGAAAGCATGATGTGGAACCGCGGCTATCTCTCTGCCGATCAGATGGCGGGGGCGTTTCAGCTTTTGCGCTCGAATGACCTCATCTGGTCCCGGATGGTGCGCGATTACATGATGGGCGAGCGGACGGCGATGAATGATCTCATGGCCTGGAATGCCGACAGCACCCGGATGCCCTATCGGATGCATGCCGAATATCTGCGCAGGCTTTATCTGAATAATGAGCTTTCTTCGGGACGCTTCACCGCCGGGGGCAAGACAGTTCTGTTGCAGAACATCCGGGTGCCGATCTTTGCCGTCGGGACCGAGCGCGATCATGTCGCACCCTGGAAGTCGGTCTACAAAATCCACCAGTTCACCGATTGCGAGGTGACTTTCGCGCTGACGTCGGGCGGGCATAATGCGGGGATCGTCTCTCCTCCCGGTCACCCGCGCCGCCGCTACCGGCTGGCGACCCGCGCCCATGACGACGCGCTTTTGCCGCCCGAGACCTGGGTCGAGGCCAATCCTGCAACCGAGGGTTCGTGGTGGACGCCCTGGCAGGCCTGGCTTGCCGCGCGTTCGGGTGCCCCCGCCGCGCCGCCCGCAATGGGCAACGCGCTGGCAGATGCGCCCGGCACATATGTTTTCCAGAGGTGACAAGATGACCGGCACTCTGACCAACTATCTGTTTCACCAGATGAAAATCGGCGACCGCGCCAGTCTTGTCCGCCACGTCGGTCCCAAGGATATTGAATTGTTCGCCGCTGTTTCCGGCGACGCCAACCCCGCGCATCTGGATGCCGGTTTCGCCGCCCATGGGCCGTTTGGCCATGTCGTGGTGCACGGCATGTGGACTGCGGCGCTGATTTCGGCGGTGCTGGGCACCCGCCTGCCGGGGCCGGGGACGATCTATCTCGACCAGCAGATCCGCTTTAACAAGCCGGTTTCGCCAGGCGATACCATCACCGCCGAAGTTGAAGTGGCCGAGCTGATCGAGGGCAAGAACCGTGTCCGCCTGACGACCACCGCCCGCAATCAGCGGGGCGAGGTGGTGCTTTCGGGCGAGGCGCTGGTGCTGGCCCCGGTCGAGCAGGTGACCTGGGTGCCGGGTGACCTTCCCGAGGCGGTGGTCTTGCCGAAGGGGCGCTGGCAGGGCTTTGTCGAAGAGGCCCGCGCATTGCCCCCGGTGCGGGCGGCGGTGGTGCATCCCTGTTCGAAATCCGCGATCCTTGGCGCGATCGAGGTGCGCGACGAAGGCCTGCTTGACCCGATCCTGATCGGTCCCGGCGCAAAGATTCGCGCGGCGGCCGCCGAGGCCGGGGTCTCGCTTGACGGCTTCCGGATCGAGGAGACAGAGCACAGCCATGCAGCGGCGGCGCGGGCGGTGGAACTGGCGGCCTGTGGCAAGGTCCAGGTGCTGGTCAAGGGCAGCCTGCATTCCGATGAACTGCTTGCGGCGGTGGTTTCGAAAAGCGGCGGCCTGCGCACCGAACGCCGGATCAGCCATGTCTATGCGATGGATGTGCCCGCCTATCGCAAGCCGGTGATCGTCACCGATACCGCGATCAATATCGCACCGACATTAGAGCATAAGCGCGACATCTGCCAGAATGCCGTCAAGCTGATGAGTGCGCTTCTCCCCGTTGTCGAAGGTAGTTTCGATTGTAATCCGTACGTCCATGGCAGCCCCACACGCAAAGAACTCACCTTAGCACGGGCCGCAACGACGAAGATGACCCCCATGTTTTGTCCACTCCCGTATTAATGCCGACGAGCTTGCCATCCAGCTTGATGAGCGCGCCGCGCGAGTTGCTTGGATTGATCGACGCGTCGGTCTGGATGAAATCCTCGTAGCCCTCGGGGTTGATACCCGAGTGCCCAAGCGCCGAGACGATACCGCTGGTCACCGTCTGGCCGAGGCCGAAGGGATTGCCGATGGCCACCACGAAATCGTCCACCAGAAGATCCTCGGAATTTCCGAGCGCTACCTCGGTGAGGTTATCGGCCTCGCTCCTGAGCACGGCGTTGTCGGTGGCCGGATCGCGAAACAGCGGCGTCATTTACGCGGGCCGTTCCGAAACCACCGCGATGTTGACCACCGCATCATCGACCGCGTCGATGAGCGGCGCGATGGTCGGCATGCCGCGCGGATCCGCTTCGGCGCTCACAACCTGAGCGGCCGTCGGGCCTGAGAGGATGCCGATCGGATAAATAAATTTTAGGGCGAGTCTTGCCAGCATGTCATCTCTTTTTCGGGGAAAAGGCGCCGCCGGGTTATCCCGCGGCGGCGCCGTGACACGCCCTCAGGCGCCCTTGACCTCGATGCGCTTGACCTTGGCCTGGGCTTCGGGTGTCTGCGGCAGACGGATCGTCAGCACGCCGTCCTTGAAACTCGCCTCGGCCTTCTCGCCATCGACGCCGGGCGGCAGCGGAATCGTGCGGTAGATCGCGCCATAGCTGCGCTCGGAGAGGTAGTAGCCCTTCTTCTCGTCCTGCCGCTCGATCTTCTTCTCGCCCTTGACGGTCAGCATGTCGTCGCTGACGGACACCTCAATGTCCTTCATCTCCATGCCGGGGAGCTCGATCGACACCTCGACCGCGTTGTCGGTCTCGACCACGTCCGAGCGGGCCTCTCCGCTGCCCCAGGGCCAGTCGAGATCGCCGACGCGGTTCCAGAAGCCTTCGAACAGGCGGTTCATATCTCGCTGAAGCGTAGCGATGGGATTCTGGTCACCAGCTTTCGGTTCGGGCGCGTGATCTTTGTGCGCCCAGGGGATCAGGTCCTTGATCTGCATATCCATTCCTCCTTCTGTTCAGGACGCTTTGACGGCGATCTTCTTCGGCTTGGTCTCGGCCGCGCGCGGCAGCGAGAGCGTCAGCACGCCGTGCGAGACCGATGCCTCGATCCTTTCGGGGTCGAAATCCTCCGACAGGGTGAAGGATCGCTCGTAATCGCCCTCGCCATATTCGGCATAGGCCAGTTGCAGCTTTTCGGTGCTGGTGGGCCGCACCTTGCCGCGGATCGTCAGCACGCGCTTTTCCAGCGTGACATCCACGTCATCGGGGACAACACCCGGCATCTCGAGCATCAGCGTCACGCCCTCGTCTGTCTCGACGATATCGGCCAGCGGCTGATAGATGTGCCCGCCGGTGGTGGTCTCGGGCGTCTCGGCCGGGGTCTTCTCGGCAGTTTTAGTGACTTCGGTGGTCATGTCGAACTCCTCCTCTCAGGCGGCCTTGATCGCAATCTTCTTCGGCTTGTCCTCTTCCGGACGGCCGACGACGATACGCAGAACGCCATCGGTCATCCGCGCCTCGACCTTGTCGTCGGAGGCGACGAAGGGCAGACGGACCGCACGGCTGAACTTGCCATAGCCGCGTTCGTTGCGGTGCCAGCGGGCGCCTTCGGGAAGGTCCGGCGCCTTGCGCTCGCCCGAAAGGGTCAGCACGTGGTCCTTTACATGGATGTCGATATCAGCCGGATCGACGCCGGGCAGTTCGGCGGTGATCGCCACGGCGTCGTCGCTCTGCCAGACGTTCACCGCCGGAAAGGCGGGCCGGGCCGCGAACGACGGCGTGAAGCGGTCTGTATCGTGCAGCATGGAGCGCATCAGCGCGAACGGGTCGCTTCGGCGCATGTATGTGGGATAAAGCATGTCTCGCCTCCTTTATTGCCAATCAATGACACGAAAGGTCTCGTGTCAGTCAGGGCGCCCGAGGAGCCGGACCGGTTGAAAGGTCCGCCGAACGATCGGCGTTCTAGTGTCGTCGCGTTTCCGATAAACTCCCGAACTGGCGAGCCATCGGTGGTCCGCTCTTGCAGCCGAACCTTTCTGCGTGTCCTTGAAACCCCAACTAGGCGTCTCGATTGTGATCAAGGAATGTGTCACGCTCGTTTCAAGAGAGGCACGACGAAATTTTCGCTCAGCGCCAGACACCCCAGGGCCCGAAGTGCGGCGGCGCGATCCGGCCGGCCTGCGGCAGGCGCAACGGCGCCTCGGGATGTGTCGGTCGAAGCGGCCCCGCCAGCGCGCGCAGCCGCTGCACGCGCTCCTCGGTCGGCGGATGGGTGCGCAGCAGCGAAGGCACGGGGATGCGGCGGCCCGGCAGGAACATCTCTTCCCAGAACCGGCCTGCGCTGCGTTCGAGCTTGAGAAGCGCCGAGGCCAGCCCCTCCGGGTCGCCGCTCAGCCGCGCACCGCCCAGATCGGCCTCATATTCCCGCGTCCGCGATAGGGCAAGCTGCAGCAGCGCCATGATTGTGGGCGAGAAGATCAGGAGAAGCGGCACCTCCCAGGGCACATAGGCCGCACCCATGAGGATCAGCGGCAGGTTCACAAGCAGGATAACCTGGCCGAACCAGGATGCCAGCGACACCGCCCGTGACAACGCATCGGCCAGCCCCATGATCCACAGGTCGCGATGGGCGACATGGGCGACCTCATGGGCCAGCACGCCGGCCAGCTCGCGGCGATCGAGCAGCCGCAAGAGCCCGTCGCTGATGCAGACCACACTGTCCTCCGGCTTGCCCATGGCGAAGGCGTTCGGCAATCCGCTGGGGATGTAGTAAAGTTCCGGCACCCGCGGCAGCCCCGCCCGGCGCGCCAGCTCGCCCAGGATCGCCAGCCCCTCGGGAAAGTCGCGCCCGGTCAGGCGGCGGGCGCGATAGGCGCGGATCAGGATCTGTTTCGACATCCCCGGCGCCAGCAGGAGCCCACCCAGCGAGCCCAGAACGATGGCCAGCGCCAGATCGGGGCCGACGATGGCATTGAGGGCGACCCAGCCGATGGCGCCCATTCCCGCCAGCAGCAGGACAGACTGGGCAAGGTTGATGAACCGGTGGCGGGGATTGAACGTCATCTCGGCCGGGCCTTTCATCGGGGTCAGTCGCCCGTAGATAGCCGAAGGGCCGGACGGTTTCGACCCCTGGAATGATCCCGCCCCCGAAAAACGAGGTGGGGCGCGACTTTGGTCTGGCGGTGCGCCGACAACGCAATAAGCTGTTCGCGGGTTGGAACCTAACAGGTGAGAAATGGAAAAGAAGACCGAATATAACATCTGGTATTGGGTGGTGGCTTTTGTGGCCGTTCTATTCCTCCAAAACGCGATCGCGGGCTGGCGATCCGTCGCACCGATCAACTTCAGCCAGTTCCAGACCTATCTCGAGGACGGCAAGATCGAATCGGTCACCGTGGGGCGCGATACGATTTCGGGCCGGTTTACGGTTCCAGTGGAAGGCAAGAACGACTTCGTGACCACCATCGTCGATCCCTCGATCCTGCAACTGATCGACAAGAAGGGGGTCGAAATCACCGGCGTGCCGCAGAACACGTTCCTCGGCACGCTGATTTCCTGGGTGGCGCCGGCGCTCGTCTTCTTCGGCATCTGGATGCTGCTGTTTCGCAAGTTCGCCGACAGGCAGGGTTTCGGCGGCTTCATGCAGGTCGGCAAGTCGAAGGCCAAGGTCTATATGGAAAAGGAAACTGGCGTCAGCTTCGCCGATGTCGCCGGCGTGGATGAGGCCAAGGCCGAGCTGGAAGAGGTGGTGCAGTTTCTCAGGAACCCGGCCGACTACGGCAAGCTCGGTGCGCGCATCCCCAAGGGCATCCTGCTGGTCGGGCCGCCGGGCACCGGCAAGACGCTTCTGGCGCGCGCCGTGGCGGGTGAGGCGGGCGTGACCTTCTTCTCGATCTCGGGGTCGGAATTCGTCGAAATGTTCGTGGGCGTGGGCGCCGCGCGGGTGCGCGACCTGTTCGAGCAGGCGCGGACATCCGCCCCCGCGATCATCTTCATCGATGAGCTCGACGCGCTCGGGCGCGCCCGCGCGGCCGGGCAGGTCGCCGGTGGCCATGACGAGCGCGAGCAGACGCTGAACCAGCTTCTGACCGAGCTCGACGGGTTCGACCCGTCGGCCGGCATCGTTCTGCTGGCGGCCACCAACCGGCCCGAGATCCTCGACCCGGCACTCCTGCGCGCGGGTCGCTTCGACCGGCAGGTGCTGGTGGACAAGCCCGACAAGACGGGCCGCGTGCAGATCCTCAATGTGCACATGAAGAAGGTCACCCTCGCCCCGGATGTCGACGCCGAGAAGGTCGCGGCGCTGACGCCCGGCTTTTCCGGGGCGGATCTGGCCAATCTCGTCAACGAAGCCGCCCTTCTGGCCACCCGCCGCAAGGCGGCGGCCGTGGGCATGGAGGATTTCACCAATGCCGTCGAGCGCATCGTCGCGGGGCTGGAGAAGAAGAACCGCCTCCTGAACCCGCGCGAACGCGAGATCGTGGCCCATCACGAGATGGGCCACGCACTGGTGGCGATGGCGCTGCCGGGGGTGGATCCGGTGCACAAGGTCTCGATCATCCCGCGCGGGATCGGCGCGCTCGGTTACACGATCCAGCGCCCGACCGAGGACCGCTTCCTGATGACCCGCGAGGAGCTGGAGAACAAGATCGCCGTGCTTCTGGGCGGGCGCGCGGCCGAGAAGGTGATCTACGATCATCTCTCGACCGGGGCTGCGGACGATCTGGTGAAGGCCACCGACATCGCGCGCGCGATGGTGGCGCGCTACGGGATGGACCCCGATCTGGGCCATGTGAGTTACGACAGCGAGCGGCCCGGCTTTCTCGGCACCGGCGATCAGTCGTCCTGGCTCAACCGGCGCTACAGCGAGGCCACGGCCGAGGCGATGGACCGCAAGGTGCGCGACATCGTCGATGGGGTCTTCGAGCGCGCGGTGGCGTTGCTGACGACGAACCGCGCCCTGCTGGAGGAGACCGCGCGGAGACTGCTGGAGAAGGAGACGCTGGACGAGACCGACCTTGCGGAGGTTCAGGGCAAGGTCCAACCGGCCCGGGACAAGGAGGTTTGATACACGTCATATACACGTCACGCACTTCAATGTGTAGTCGTGACAATTTCAACTTGAAGGAGCCCAAAAAATGGCGAACGGAAAATGCGATATCTGCGGCCGCCCGGCGACGGCGCGCGTGCGGGCCTCGATCAACGGCAAGACGCAGGACATGGAGCTTTGCGACCAGCATTACCGCGAGATGGTGCGCCGGTCGGGCCGCAGCGCCTCGCCGCTCGAATCGCTGTTCGGGCGGTCTTCGCTGTTCGACGAGTTCTTTGGCGACAGCGGCTTTGGCAGCCTCTTCGAGGACAGCCCGATGCGGGGCCGCTCTGTGGGCGCGACGGATACCGGTGGCGACGTCGGGGATGACGATGTGGTGGACGCGACCTTCGGCGGCGAAGCGCCGCGCCGCGGAGCACGCCGGGGCGGCGGCGGGCAGACGATCGCCGACCGGTTGAGCGAACAGGGCAACAAGCTGTTGCAGGCGGCGGCGCAGAAGGCGGGCGAGTTCGGTCGCAACGAGGTGGATACCGAACATCTGCTGCTGGCGCTGACAACGTCGGATGTCGTGCGCACGATCCTTGAGCAGTTCAAGGTCGATGCGGATGATCTTGCCCGCCAGATCGAGAAAGAGGCCAAACACGGCGAGGGCAAGGCCGAGGGCGAGATCGGTGTCAGCCCGCGTCTCAAGGACGCGCTGAACCGCGCCTTCATCGCCTCGAACGAGCTTGGCCATTCCTATGTCGGGCCGGAACATTTGCTGATCGGGCTCGCCGAAGAGGGCGAAGGCCTCGCGGCGGCGATGCTGCGCAAGCTGGGGCTGACGCCGCAGGCGCTGCGCCAGCAGGTGACGAAGGTGGTCGGCAAGGGTGCCGAGGAAGGCCGCGTCGAGACTCCGTCGAACACCCCCGATCTCGACCAGTTCAGCCGCGACCTCACCAAGGCCGCGCGCGAGGGCAAGCTCGATCCGGTGATCGGTCGCGCCCGCGAGATCGAGACGACGATCGAGGTTCTTGCGCGGCGCAAGAAGAACAACCCCGTGCTGATCGGCGAGCCCGGCGTCGGCAAGACCGCCATCATCGAGGGGCTCGCCCAGCGGATCGTGGCCGGCGAGGTGCCCGAGGCCCTGCGCGACAAGCGGCTGGTTGAACTGAACATCAACTCGATGGTCGCAGGGTCCAAGTATCGCGGCGAGTTCGAGGAGCGCGTGCAGAAGATCCTCAAGGAGATAACCGAGGAGAAAGACAACCTCATTCTCTTCATCGACGAGATCCACACCATCGTCGGCGCCGGCCAGGGCGGCGGCGAGGGCGGACTTGACATCGCCAACACATTCAAGCCGGCGTTGGCGCGCGGCGAGTTGAACCTGATTGGCGCGACAACGCTCAACGAATACCAGAAATACATCGAGAAGGACGCCGCACTCGAACGCCGCTTCCAGCCGGTCTATGTGGACGAGCCCACGGTCGCACAGACGATCATGATTCTGCGCGGGCTGCGCGACACGCTCGAAAGCCACCACAAGGTGACGATCACCGACGAGGCGATCATCGCCGCCGCAGAGCTTTCGGATCGCTATATCACCGGTCGCTTCATGCCCGACAAGGCGATCGACCTGATCGACCAGGCCGCGGCGCGGGTGAAGATCTCGGCCACTGCGCGGCCCGTGGACGTGCAGGAGCTCGAAGCCGAGGTCGCGCAGATCAGGCGCGAACAGGACTATGCCGCCGCGCGCAAGCAATTCGACCGGGCGGCCGAGCTGAAGAAGGAACTGGAGGCCAAGCAGACGGAGCTCGACGAGCTGCTGGAGGTATGGAAACGCGATCAGGCTTCGGCGACCGCCGAGGTGCGCGCCGATCACGTCGCCCAGATCGTCTCGAAGATCACCGGGGTTCCGGTCACCGAACTGACCACCGAGGAGAAGGACAAGCTCCTCAAGCTCGAAGACAAGCTGCACGAGCGCGTCATCGGCCAGGAAGAAGCGATCCACGCCGTGGCCGATGCGGTGCGTCTCGCGCGCGCGGGTCTGCGCGAAGGCTCCGGTCCGACTGCGACCTTCCTCTTCCTCGGGCCGACCGGCGTCGGCAAGACGGAACTGGCCAAGACGCTGGCCGAGGTGATCTTCGGTGATCAGGATGCGCTTCTCAGGATCGACATGTCGGAATATGGCGAGCGTCACGCGGTGGCACGGTTGGTCGGCGCGCCTCCGGGCTATGTCGGCTATGACGAGGGGGGCCAGCTGACCGAAAAGGTCCGCCGCCGGCCCTATTCGGTGGTGCTGCTCGACGAGATCGAGAAGGCGCATCCGGATGTCTACAACATCCTGCTTCAGGTGTTCGACGACGGGCGTCTGACCGACGGCAAGGGGCGCGTCGTAGACTTCACCAACACCATCATCATCGCCACCTCGAACCTCGGTTCCGACATCATCCAGCGCAACCTACAGAAGCGCGGCACGAAGGAGTTCGACGAGGCAAAGCAGAAATCCGAACTGATGGACGTGCTGCGCGGTCATTTCCGGCCCGAATTCATCAACCGGATCGACGAGATCATCGTCTTCCACTCGCTGAACCAGTCGGAGATCCGCCAGATCGTCGAATTGCAGTTGAACCGGGTGAAGCGCACCGCGATGACCCAGGGCGTCGAACTCGAATTCGACACCAGCGTGGTCGATCATTTCGGTGCCGTCGGCTTCCGCCCCGAATTCGGCGCCCGCGAGCTGCGCCGGCTGATCCGGTCGGAGCTGGAGACCGAGTTGGCCCGCGAGATGCTCTCCGGGCGGATCGAGGATGGTGACAAGGTCCGCGTCGCCTGGTCGGAGGACGAACAGAGGGTCGTGTTCGAAAAGATCGTAAAGGACACCGGTGACGACAGCCCGGACGATCCGGCCCAAGCCGGGATCGGCGAGTCCAGCGAAGTTGCCGAAAACAAGACGGACGTTCCGAAGCCCAGCGTTGGGGATGAGGTGCAGTCCAAGGACGACAAGTCCGCCGAGTGACAGCGCAAAAGACTGGCCCGGCGCGATATCGGTCGCGCCGGACCATCTCTTCGGAGAGTTATAGGAAGGTCCACGGCATGCACGTCATTAGATCATTCCGCAATCTCGACCGGCACGGCCAACAGCGCGCGCCTGAGGTCATCGAGGAAGAGGTGCGGCAACTTGAACCGCACCTTGCGCGCTTTCGCGAGGATCTGGTCCGGCTCGAAGTCGTTGCCTCGCAGACGAGGGGCAAGAAGCGCATCAAAGTCAGCCTGCGCCTGCAACTGCCGTCGGGCGTGATCGTGGCGCGGGAAGAGGGATTCGAGATCGAGCCTGTCCTGCGCAAGACCTTTGCCGACCTGCGCCACCAGGTCGATCGGCATGTGGCGCGCCTCAAGCACGAGCCTGAATACAAGCGCCCCGCCCGCCGGCGCCGGATCGGCGCCCCGCTGCCGCCCGCGCGGGATGCGGCGGAAGCGGACCGGCGCCAGCTCTTCTTTGACCTGATCGAGGATCATCTCGATACGGTCTACGATACCGTCAGGCGCGAGTTGACCTATCTCGAGTGTAGCGGGTCTGTGCCGGCTGGCTACCTGAGCGTTCGCGATATCGTCGATGCGACGATCCTCAAGGGGCTGGCCCGCTTCGAGGATCGGCCTTCGGAGTTTTCCGTCGGCGACTGGCTGAAACGGCTGGCTTTTCAGACCATCGAGGAAGAATCCCGCGCCGCCCGCCGCGCCATGCCTGAGGATGCCGCCTCCATCGAGGCGGAACCCAAGGCCCCGGCGGAGGATCCGACCGAGGCGGATCAGGCGATGTTCGAGTTCTACCAGCCCGACGAAGTGCTGATGCTGGAGGACCTCATCGCCGACGACGGCGGCACAGACCCCGAGAGCCAAGCGGATCGGCATAAGATCGCCATGGTGCTGCACCGGGCAATCGCCGATCTTCCGTCGGTCGAACGCCGCGTTCTCTATCGGCTCCACCTCGACAACGCTACGATCGCGGAGACGGCAGACCTTTTCGGCCTGACCGAGGCAGAGGTCGCGGAGATCGCAGAAAATGCGGGCGCGACACTACGCGCGAGGCTTGCCGAAGCCGGGTTGGTCAGAGAACCATCAGGCCGCGCGCCCGTCCAACGGGAAATCGCTCACACGCAGCGTCTGCCTCAGCCGATCGAGGATCGCCGCCGCTTGGCCGCCGCCCTAACCGGCGAGGAGGCCGGCTCCGACAGCTTACATGGAACTGAATAGGAGATCGACCAATGACCACAGCCTCTGAAAACCCGACCGACAAGATGCAGGACATGCTGTGCAGCCTGTCCCGGAATTGGTGGGCATTCGTGTTACGCGGCGTGCTCGCATTGATCATCGCAGTGCTAGCCTTCGTCATGCCTGCGGAATCGCTTCTGGCGCTCACGCTGGTCTTCGGCGCGTTCGCCTTTGCCGACGGCGTGTTCGGCCTCGTCGCCGCGATACGTAACATCCGCAAGGGCGAACGCTGGGGCTGGCTGATGTTCAGCGGCATTCTGGGCATCGCCACGGGCGTCGTCGTGGTTGTCTCGCCTTTTGTCGCGACGCTTGTGCTTGCGACATTCCTCTGGGCCAGCATCGCCTTCTGGTCCGTGTTCTCGGGTGCCCTCGAGATCGCGGCAGCGATCCGCCTGCGAAAGGAAATCGACGGCGAAATCTGGCTGATCCTAAGCGGCCTTCTCTCGGTCGTTCTCGGTGTCGTCGTGACCTGGATGCTGCTGACGCGCCCGGTCGAAAGCTTCCTCGCGCTCGGCTGGCTGATCGGCTTCTACGCCGCGTTCTTCGGGGTGATGATGATCCTCCTCGGGTTACGGCTTCGCAAGGCGGATCGTTCGGACGGTGCGGCCTTCGATGACGCTCCCCCATCGGCAAAGGCGTGAGGTGCCCTGTGATGCATGACGGGCGACTTGCCGGCGAGGAGCACGATTTTACCCGATGGGACGAAACGATCTTCGACCGTTGCCTGAGCACCGGCTTCAATCCGTTCGGCAGCGGTCCGACGCCAATCTTCCTGCGGCACCGGGACGCAGAGGCGCCGGACGCCGATGCAAAGCCGTGCATGCCACCTGACACCGAAAATGCGAGGTGCTGATGTCGAACCGCCTGCCTGACTTGGCATTTGCTGGTGCGGCCGCTGCCTTGGGCATCGGAATCCTTTTCGTTTTTCGTTCGATGTATCTTGCCGAAGACATACTGCCTTTCGCGCAGGAGATGACGCTCATCTTCCTCGGCGCTGTCGTGACGATCATTCTGACCGCGGCGCTTCTCAATCGCCAGACCGATCTCGAGCTTCGCAAGGAAGGAAGGGTCATCATCCTCCAGCAGCAATGCGACATTTACATGGCCTGTATCGAGAAGGTCGCAGAGATCGTGGAAACCGCAAGGCACGATGCGAAGCTGATCGATGAACTGCGTGTTCTCAGCCACAAGCTGGCTGTGGTCGCGAGTGCAGGGGTCGTGTCCAGCTTCGAGCAGGTACTGGAGAGCTTGCAGTCCGGTTTTGCTGACGGCACGCTCTCGGACGGGGACGGAGAGGGCGTGATGAATGCCGTCGCCGATCTCACGATAGCGATGCGGTCGGACGTCCTGCACGCTGCTGCCTTTCCTTCGCAGAACACCGAACGCGCCGTTCGACTGAATTCGAGGCGAATGGAAAAACTCGACGATCTCGAACGTCACCTTCTCGTATCCACCGACACCCGGGAGAACTGATATGCGCGGCCATAATCGTCCACCATTCCCGCCGAAAATTCCCGGAACCGATCTGCCATCCTGGGACGTGCCGACGGCAATCATCTACCGTCCTGCCCGTTCCGCGATGACATCGGCGCCTCGGCCCAACTACTGGGTCCTGGAGTTCGAGCCGTCCCGGCCGCCGCAGATCGACCCGCTGATGGGACATACCTCCAGCGACGATCCCTATCGCCCGATCCGGCTGAAATTCCCCGACCGCGATAGCGCCGTGGACTTCGCAGAGCGGCAGGACTGGCATTATGTCGTGCGCGAGGACGCCCCGCACCGCACCGCGCCCAACCCCTGGCGGGGGCAGGAAAGGCACCGACTCTACAAGGGGGCCGATGCGCCGGGGGCCTTTCGGGTCTCCTCCGGCACGGGTCAGGGGCATTCGGACCACCGCCTGCGAAGGGCGGTCGATCAAGATGGCGCGCGGGATCTGTCCGGGACCGATGATCGCCCGCTCGATCCGGTGCTTGAGGCCGATCTCGAATCCTTCCCCGCTTCTGATCCGCCGGCCTGGACGGGCGTGACCGTCGCGGCGGGGCGGCGCAAGACGTGACGCCCCGCCTGCGGAGCTGATACTTTACCATAACCCAACCGAGGAGAGATGGAATGTCCAACGCCAAAACCATCGATAACCTGAACAAGGCGCTCAGGATGGAGATCAGCGCCACACACCAGTATCAGCTTCATGCCCATGTCCTGGAGGACTGGGGCCTTGTCGGTCTCGCCGCGCAGATGCGCGAGGAACAGACCGAGGAAGGCGGCCATTCCGACCGCTTTCTGGAGCGGATCCTGTTTCTCAAGGGTGAGCCCGAGGTGGCTTTCGACAAGCCGCCGGTTCGGGCAAAGACCCTGCGCGAGATGTTTGAAGCCGACCTCAAGGACGAGGAAGAGGCGATTGCCTTCTACAGCCAGGCGGCACGCGCCGCGGCAGAGGAAAACGACATCGGATCGCGAATGCTGTTCGAGGAAATCGTGCTCGACGAGGAAGGGCACAAGGCCTGGCTGGAGTTGCAGCTCGAGCTCATCGAAAGGCTGGGCGAGGCCAGTTACAGCCTGCGCTTCCTCGATGAGACCAAGGCCGAAGCGTGACGGCGAGGGGCAAGGCGGGCGCGCGCGCGCGCGCCTTGCTCCGCCACGACCGCCAGACACCCCGATGAACGCGGAGACTGCCACTGTTTCCCTATCTTGACAGCGTCGCACGCCGTTACCCGCCCGTCATCATATGGGCGCTCATTGCTGCGAACGTCCTCGCGTTTCTCTATCAGACAAGCCTGCCGCCGCGCGTGGTAGACAGGTTCCTTTTCGAGTTCGCGCTGGTGCCTTCGCGCTTCTTCGGACAGCTAAGCCTCATCGCCCCGTCCGGCTGGACCCCATTCCTGACCAATATCTTCCTGCACGGGGGCTGGCTTCACCTCATCTTGAACATGTGGACGCTCTGGATTTTCGGCCCCGCGGTCGAGGACCGGCTTGGGCCGGGCCGGTTCACGCTGTTCTATCTGTTCTGCGGTATCGCGGCCAGCCTGGCGCATGCCCTGGCCAACCCCGATTCCGTCATTCCCTCGCTCGGCGCATCCGGCGCGATCGCGGGCGTGATCGGCGCTTATGCGCGCATGTTTCCGGCGGCGAAGCTGGTGGTGATGGTGCCGGTTCTCTTCCTGCCGCTGTTCTTCGAGGTCCCGGCCCTTGGCTTCGCGATGATCTGGCTCGGCCTGCAGGTGATCCCCGGCATCCTGTCGCTGGGCGATCAGGCCATGGGCGGCGTCGCCTGGTGGGCGCATATCGGCGGGTTCGTCGCCGGTTGGCTCGTCACGCCATTCCTTCGAAGGCGCGCCGACGGCTATCGCAACTATTACCGCGACGAAGGCATCTACGGCTTTTTGCCCGACGGCCGACGGCAAGGAGGACAAGGTCCATGGACATAACGCAGCTTTTCTGGCTCTTCTTCATCTTCTCTGCGCTGCAACCGGTGCTTCAGCGCAGATATCTGGAGGCGATGCGCACCCGCAAGATTGCCCAGATCGAGAAGAAACGCGCGAGCCGCGTCATCTCGCTGATCCACCGGCAGGAGACCATGAACCTGCTGGGCTTTCCCCTGATGCGCTACATCGACGTCAACGATTCCGAGGAAGTCCTGCGTGCGATACAGATGACCGACGACGAGGTGCCGCTCGATATCGTGCTGCACACGCCGGGTGGGCTGGTGCTGGCAGCAACCCAGATCGCGCGGGCCATTCAGGGCCATAAGGGAAAGGTCACCGTGTTCGTGCCGCATTACGCGATGTCGGGCGGCACCTTGATCGCGCTTGCCGCCGACGAGATCGTGATGTGCGAGCATTCCGTGCTGGGCCCCGTCGATCCGCAGCTCGGCCAGATGCCCGCCGCCTCGCTGATCAAGGTCGTCGAGGAAAAACCCATCGCCGAGATCGACGACCAGACGCTGATCATGGCCGATGTCGGTCGCAAGGCCATCGCGCAGATCGAGGCCTTCGCGAAGCGGCTTCTCTCGGACAAAATGGATGAGGCCCGGGCGGCGGATGTGGCGGCGAAACTGGCGACCGGCACCTGGACCCATGATTATCCGATCTCCGCCGATGAGGCACGCGAGCTGGGCCTGCCCGTTGGAACGGACATGCCCAAGGAAGTCCTGGAACTGATGACGCTTTACCCGCAGCCTGTCCGGCGGCAGGGCGGCGGCGTCGAATATCTGCCCGTGCCGCGAGAACGCGAGGCGCGCCGCGGCCTGTCTGGCCACTGACGTCGAGAGAACCATCCACCGCCCGGAAGACCGGGCCTGCTCAGCAAAGGAAACCAAATGACGACCGTTATCTGCCCGAACTGCAAATCCACCAACCGGGTGCCGCAAGAGCGCCTGGGCGACAATCCCAACTGCGGACGCTGCGGCGGCGCCCTCTTTCAGGGCCATCCGGTTACGCTAACGGCGGCGAATTTCGACCGCCACGCTAATGCCGACCTGCCGTTGCTCGTCGATTTCTGGGCCGAGTGGTGCGGGCCATGCAAGATGATGGCGCCCCAATTCGAAGCGGCGGCGCGCTCGCTCGAACCCCGTGTCCGCCTGGGCAAGCTCAATACGGAAGCCGAACAGCAGATCGCCGGCCGCTACGAGATCCGCGGCATTCCCACCATGATCCTCTTCAAAGGCGGCAAGGAAATCGCGCGCCAGAGCGGCGCGATGTCTGCCGCCCAGATTGCGCAATGGGCGCAATCGCGGCTCTGATGATTTTGGCTCCTGGCCTTCCCTGCGCCATGCGATTTGGATAAGTCAAATGCACAGCGTGACCGGATTTCTCGAAAGTGCGGCCCTGCTGGTCGGAGTGGCATTCGTGTTCGTCACGACGTGCTCACGGATCGGCGTGCCCAGCATCGTGGGATACATCCTGACCGGTCTGTTGATTGGGCCGGCCGGTTTCGGCCTGCTTGCTCAGAGCACCGCCCTCACCAACATCGGCGAGATTGGCGTGATACTCTTGCTGTTCGCGCTCGGCCTCGAATTCTCGTTCGAGAAGCTTGTGACGCTCAGGCATCACGTTTTCGGTGTCGGCGCCGCGCAGGTCGCGATCACGACAATACTCGCTGCGGTCGTGGGAAGTCTGGCATTCGGCCTCGCGCCCGTCGCCGCGATCCTTGTCGGCGGGGCCGTTGCCATGTCGTCCACGGCCATGTGCCTCAAGGTGCTCGCAAGCGTGAACGCTCTAGGATCGGCCCAAGGGCGCCTCGCCATTGCAGTGCTTCTGTTTCAGGATTTGGCAGCCGTCGCATTTCTGCTTCTTCACGATGCAATGAGCGGGGCCGCCGAAGGGTATGCCGTGATAACGGTCGTCGCCGGTGCAACGGCATTGGTTGCAGCTCTGTTCATTGCCCGTGGCCCGGTGCAGATACTTGCCCGTTGGGTAGCGTCGCGTGGCGATCCGGAACTTGCCCAACTCCTCGCGCTCACCATTGCACTAGGCTCCGCGATTGTCGCGGCCACCGCCGGCCTTTCTCCGGCACTCGCCGCATTTGCGGCCGGCATGATTATCGGCGAGGGCGACGCGCGCCATGCGGTCGAGAACGAGATTAGGCCCTTCCGCGATTTGTTTGTCGGGATTTTCTTTATCGGCATCGGAACGCAATTGCCACTTTGCATCATTCCTTCTGCATGGCCTGTCGTGCTGATCTGGCTTGTCATTCTTCTCGTGGGCAAGACGCTGATTGTTATGGTCGTCGCCCGACTATTCGGCGAGTCGTTTCAGACCTCATTGCGCACCGGAATCATCCTGGCCCACGGAGGAGAATTCAGCCTGATGCTGCTATCGGTTTCCTCGGCGTCGGGCATTGTTGCGGAGGAATTCGCCGGCCCTATCCTACTCGCGGTTGGTGCGAGCATTGTGGTCGGAAGTCTCATGATCAGGCGGTCGGGACTGAACGCCTGAGTTTTTCGTCCACAGATGATCTCGGCAGCTGGAGCGGTTACAGTCGGGCGGCACGGTCAGAACCTTCTGCGGCGGCCGATACCTTTTCGACCCTCGATCTTTTCGGGCGCCCGTATTCCGGAACCGCTCGGCGCACCGATCCCGAAAGGATAGACGTGCGCGCCCGGATCAGACCCGCGGATGCCGCGCCGCGATCTTGCCCTGGCCCGGCGCTGTTGGATAAATCAGCTGGCGAGCGCAATCCCCCTTTCCCCGGGCACACTTATTCTGCGGCCACGGTCATCGGGATGCCGAGTGCCGTGAAGCGGTTGAGGACCGCCACCCGGATCTGGACCTCCGCCACCTGGCGGTCGAATTCCCGGGACATCAGCCGCTGGCCGAGCAGCTTCACGCAGTTCATTTTCGTCTCGACCCTGCTGCGCCGGTGGTACCCGCTCCAGTTCCGCCAGAGTGCCCGGCCCAGGTGCTTCGATGCTCGCAGGATCTCGTTGCGTGCGCGAGCTCCTGCCGTGTCCGGCTTCCAAGGCCGGGCGTTTCGACGGGGTGGAATGATCGCTGCTGCCCCACGGGCCGCAATGGCATCGTGGCAGGCGCGTGTGTCGTAGGCACCGTCAGCCGTGACAGTGGCGATGTCCTCGTTCGCCGAGATCTGGGCGAGAAGGTTCGGCAGCATCGGGGCGTCGCCGACATTGCTTGAGGTGACCTCGACCGCCCGGATCTCCAGCGTTTCCTCATCAATTCCAAGGTGGATCTTGCGCCATACGCGCCGCTTGGAGCCGCCATTGTCGCTTTGCCTTTAAATCTGAGACATGGCGCTTTGAGGGGAGTGGACAAAACATGGGGGTCATCTTCGTCGTTGCGGCCCGTGCTAAGGTGAGTTCTTTGCGTGTGGGGCTGCC
>NZ_MPZW01000017.1:0-24053 GCF_002020275.1 Thioclava sp. L04-15
GGTCTTGGACTTCCTGGTCGCGGGGATCAGGTCCTCGCGGAGCAGTTCGCCCGGATGCGTCGGGCAGCGGGCAGGATCGCGGCTCATCTTTGCCTCCTAGTGATTTTGCTCGTAGTCCAGCACATAAGCGTCGCCGTCGTGGAG
The DNA here is from genome assembly GCF_002020275.1 of Thioclava sp. L04-15. NCBI lineage: Bacteria > Pseudomonadati > Pseudomonadota > Alphaproteobacteria > Rhodobacterales > Paracoccaceae > Thioclava > Thioclava sp. L04-15. The sequence goes on from NZ_MPZW01000017.1 coordinate 145, forward strand.
TGCGCACACCGGGGTCATCCGGTCACCGATTCCGATAATATCCGGTCGGTCATTCCGATTTAATCCGGTCACGGATTCCGGGGTATCCGATCATCCCGGTTTCGAGTTGTGAGACCGGCTGCTGGGCGATCGTGCAGCAGGGTAGCCTTGCCGTCATCGAGGACGAGCAAGGAGCCCCAGAATGAGACGATTGCCAATGCGCAAGATTTCAGAAGCCCTTCGCCTGAGGGCCACCGGATTGTCGACGCGGAAGATCGCGAGGAGCCTGAACGTCGGGCAGTCGACGATCAGCGAGTATCTCAAGCGGGCGGAACGGGCCGGACTGTGTTGGCCGCTCCCGGACGGGCTGGACGAAGCCGCGCTGGAACGACGGCTGTTTGCACCGCCGGGCGGCCAAACGCGCCGAGGATTGGCGCAGCCGGATTGGGCTGCGGTTCATCGGCAACTCCGCCGCAAGGGGGTCACGCTGTCGCTGATCTGGGAGGAGTATCGCGCCGCCCATCCGGACGATGGCTATGGATACAGTCGGTTCTGCGACCTCTACCGTCGCTGGGAAGGCCGCCTGTCGCCCACCATGCGCCAGCACCATGCGGCTGGCGAGCGCGTGTTCGTCGACTATTCCGGCGATACCATCGAGGTGATCGATGGCGAGACCGGCGCGATCCGCGTGGCGCAAATCTTCGTCGGCGTCCTGGGTGCCTCGAACTATACCTATGTCGAGGCGACCTGGACCCAGAGCCTGCCGGACTGGATCGGCGCGCATGTTCGCTTGCTGGCCTTCTTCGGCGGTGTGCCCGAGCAGATCGTCTCGGATAATCTCAAGGCTGGTGTGACCAAGGCCTGCTTTCATGAGCCGCAGATCAACCGCACCTATGCCGAGATGGCCGCTCATTACGGCACGGCGATCCTGCCGGCGCGTCCCTACAAGCCTCGCGACAAAGCGAAGGCCGAGGTCGGCGTTCTTGTCGTCCAGCGCTGGATCATCGCGCGGCTGCGCAAACGGCGGTTCTTTTCTCTGGCCGAAGTGAACGCGGCGATCCGCGATCTGCTGCCGGGACTGAACGGCAAGGTGACCCGGCACCTGGGCGCCAGCCGCCGGGATCTGTTCGAACAGCTCGACCAGCCCGCGCTCCGGTCGTTGCCCGCGGCCCCCTACGAGTATGCCGACTGGGTCGAGCGGCGGGTCGGCCTCGATTACCATGTCGAAGTTCATAAGCACTACTACTCCGTGCCCCACCAGCTCCTGAAGAAGACGCTCTGGGCCCGGATCACGGCCCGGACTGTCGAGATCTTCCATGAAGGACAGCGCGTGGCATCCCATGTCCGGACGTCCGGGAACCGCAAGCATACGACCGTGGCCGCGCACATGCCCGCCAGCCATCGCCGATATGCCGGGCTTACCCCCGCCGAACTGCGGCGCATGGCCGAGAAGATCGGTCCCAACACGGCGACCCTGGTGGATCTGATCCTGCGCGCCAAACCCCATCCCGAGCAAGGCTTCCGCGCCTGCATCGGGATCGTGGGCCTCGCCAAGCCCCATGGCCGGGACGCCCTTGAAGCCGCCTGCCTGCGTGCTGGCGAGATTGGCGGCCTGTCTTACAGCTCGGTCAAATCAATCCTCCGGAACAACCTGCATCGCCGACGGCCAGAGACCCCCGCGGAGGGCCCGGCGATCACCCATCCCAATATCCGCGGCGCCAGCTATTTCCACTGAGAAGGAGACATCCGAATGCTCGACCATCCCACCCTGAACCACCTGCGTGCCCTCAAGCTCGATGGCATGGCGGAGGCCTTCGCCGAGTTGCAGCGGCAAGACGATGCCGCCGAGCTCAGCCATGCCGAATGGCTGGGCCTTCTGATCGACCGCGAGGCCGCGAACCGCAGCACGAAGCGCTACCAGAGTCGGATGCGCGCGGCCAAGTTGCGCCATGGGGGCGCCGCCATCGAGGACGTCAATTACCGCGCCCCGCGGCAACTCGACCGGGACCTGTTTCGCCAGCTCGCGCACGGCGACTGGATCGGAAAGCGGCAAAATCTGATCATCACCGGCCCCTGCGGTGTCGGAAAAACCTGGCTGGCCTGCGCGCTCGGACAGAAGGCCTGCCGCGACGGTCGCACCGTCCTCTATCACCGCTTGTCGCGTCTGTTCGCCGATCTCGAACTCGCCCATGGTGACGGGCGGTTTCCCCGCTTGTTCCGCCAGATCATTCGCACCGACCTGCTCATCCTGGACGACTGGGGGCCCGAACGGCTGACAACATCGCAGCGCCGCGACCTGATGGAAATCGTCGAGGACCGCTACCAGAACGGATCGATCATCATCACCAGCCAACTGCCCGTCGACGCCTGGCACGACGTCATCGGCGAGCCGACCTTCGCCGATGCAATCCTCGACCGCATCGTCCACAACGCTCACAGGTTGCCCTTGGACGGCCCCTCACTGCGAAAGAACGAAACATGACGCGCGACAGGGCCACCGCCACGCGCGACGCCGCGCCAGCGTCGTGGGGCGCGCACGGCGCCGCGCGCGGCTCCCCTATCACGAACCTCGAAAAGCTTGACCGCATCAAACAGAGGCGACATCAAGAAAGCACGCTCAGTGGCGACGTCTCGCGGTGACCGGATATCCGGAACACCTGACCGGATGTTGTCGGAATGCCCGACCGGATGCGTCGGTGTGCGCAGTCGTGGAGCTCGAAAGTGATGCACCACGGGCCATTCACATGGACCGTGTAGCGGGTTGGGTTGTGACCTCGCAAACGGTGAAAGTCGAAGCCCGGAAGGTTCATGTCTTCCGGCGCGATCGCGGCGTCGAGGGCGTCCAGCCGGCGCAGAATACGGCTGTGCATCCGTGCGTCGATCTTTGACTTTCCCGTCTCCCACAGGGCTTTCAGCTGCTTGTTCGCGAAGGTCTTTATCATATCTTTGTGTAAGCTTTTAGCTTACATTCGTAAATGGTGGCATTACTGATGGGGCGGCCGGGATCTCGGTCTTGAACCGCCTCATCTAAAAGGCCGCTTGTGCATCGATAGCGCGACCACCGACGATTTGGCGCATGATCGGGGCATGGGGCAGGCGGTCGGCGTTGTCGACATCCTGGTATCCGGCTTGCCATGGCTCTTGAGAAAGACCGGGCGCAACCGCGGCATTCACGCGTCGGTCAGCCCAAATCGATTGCTCTTCATGCTCTCCTGAGCGTCAACGCATTGCCGATATAACTAAAGCTGTCGAGGCCCTCCCGGGCGCCGGCGATCAGTGCCTCGAGATTGTGCGTGGTATCTGATGCGCTCGCTACGGTAGAAAGAGTGCGGCGCGGAACCACGCCTGGCGAGGCGCAACGAGGCAGGGACACGGCGCCTCTCTGCGCTATCTCGTCAAATGAGTTCCATCCGACAGAAGGATCTCGTCCATCGGCACATCCCAAGGCATCGGGTAGATGGTCGACAAGAGGCAGGCCGAAAAACCTACGCCGACGATCCGCGGTTTTTTCTCAAAACGAGCGAGCGTCCGGTCGTAATAGCCACCCCCGTTTCCGAGGCGGTGAAGCGTCGTGTCTACACCGACAAGGGGGACGATCACGAGGTCGGGCGTGCGGAGTTCGCCTGCGGCCGGCACGGGGATGTTCCAGGCGCCGCGCACCATCCGGCACGCCGGGGACCACGTATGGAATTCGAGCGGCGCATCTCGCTCGATGACGACGGGCAACAGAATTTCGGCCCCGGCCTCATGTGCCTTGCCCATCCAGCCCCGCAGATCCGGCTCGCCCCTGATCGGCCAATAGACAGCTACGGTGAGGCGGGCATCGAGGGAAACTATCCGGTCGAGACCGTCAATCAGCCGGTCGGTCGCGCGCTCCCGATCTTCTGCCGACAAGGCCCGCGCGGCCACAAGCCGAGCGCGCTCCGCCCGTCTAAACCGCGCCACATCGCGTGCGGTCTCGGGATCGACCAGGTGCCCGTCGACCAGAAGATGAGCAAAGCAGGCGGGGGCTCCTCCGGTAGCATCGTCGTCCATGTTTATGCCATCCGCTCACGTTTCTGAGGCGGAAAGATCGTATCGTATCCCCAAGTGAAAACGAAGGCGTAGACGAGGTAGAAGCCTGCAAAGGAGAGTTCCATCACGAGAATGGTCAGCAGGGAAGTGTCGAGCCACCATGCGAAAACCGGCAGAAGCAGGGTGAGCAGCGTCAGCTCGAAAAGTACCGCGTGAGAGATCCGAAGCGCAATTGTCTTACGGACATCGCCACGACGCCAGAGCAGGAGATAATCGAAGGCCAGGTTGAAAAGATAGTTCCAGGCAGTGGCCGCTGTTGCGCCAAGCACGACCAGCACGCCCATTTCCTCCATCGGATGATCGAAAACCCAGGCGAAAAGCGGCGTCACGATGAGGAGACCAATGAGTTCGAAACTCACGGCTTGGCGGATACGGTCTGGGGCGCTGCGCATGGAAGGTCTTCAAGTGTAGGACTGGAGGTCAAGCGTGCCGACTTTCTGGTCGGGCGAGGTTATCCCCGGGTCTCCCTAAGTGGGTCCCGTGCGTCGGCTTTTCAAGCATGGGCGCACGGTGCGCTGTCCAGGGACCTCGGGGTCGGTGCCTTGCGGCCTTCGCACGCTGAGGATACGGACGAGCCGGGATGGGGTGTCCAATGCCGATTGCCGAAATGAAGAGAGTCACCAGGAGGCACCGCTATCCCGAAGGACGCTGCTGATTTTTTCAGACCAAGATCGCCATTCTGTTAGAAACCCGGTGCAGTCGGTCGAAATCCCATGCAGCGAGTTTCGACCCTGAACGTCCATGAAGATTGCAGATATTCGGAAGATTATAGTGTCGGTTGGAACTTGTGCCGAGATGAGGTGTTCTGTCATCGAAAGGCCGCCAGCGAGCGTGAACGAAACTGTCGATGCGCTACCACATCATCGTTCGCTCGGTCTTCGCAGTGTCTCTATTCTTATTCTTGACGCTTCGACGATCTGCGGCGCTCATATCGGTGGTAAGCATGGGCGGAAATTGAATGTGACGAACCCGGTCTGGCTTCCTCCCTAGGGATATTGCCTGCCAGAACGGTCTCTCGGCCCCTGCCATGTCTCTCGTGGGGGCCGCAGAGGCCGCCCGATTTCGCTGACAAGTCATTTAATGCGAGATAAAAAGGGTTCCGGGACACCCCCGATTCCCGTAGCCTTTCATAGGTTTGCTGATGCCCTGCAGACTCTCGTTATGAAAGAGCGACCCAAGGGGGGCAGGTCACTGAAACCGGTTCTTCTCAGGCGGTGAGGCTTCGAAGCGCGAGCAACATCAGCTTCTCGGTTTCAATCAAAACGAAGAAGGCGATCCCGATCAGTGTGATCAATATGCTTTCGGGCAAAGGCACGGCTTGTGTTTCGAACATCTTCTGCAAAAGTGGGGCAGTCGAGCGCGGATATATAGGGCAAACTTTGCCTAGTCGAAATCCGTGGTCTTTCGCCACTGACTGTGCCGCGCGAATGTCTCGGACATCGGATCGAGATTCTCGTGGGGAGTTCGGGGTCAGGACTGGAGATTGCCCCTGATCTCAGATTTCCTGGCGCCTGACCATCGTAAAGGAGGCCCTTGGTCCCCATATAGATCAGACCGACGACAAGCATCCCGGTCCGACATGGACCAAGAGTTGACGTCGGGCGATAAAAGGATCGATGACATGTCCTTCAAGGACCTGACCACTCGGGCCGCTGCGGCGCTGAAGCCAACGCCCGAGAAGACCGCCAAGCCCCCTGCAGAGAAGAGCGAGCCCAAAGCCGCCAGTGAGGACGCGCCCGCGAAATCCAAGACTTCGTGAGACCTGAACAGGCCCGCGCCCCGCTCCTGACAAGGGGCGCGAGCCATTCGCTCATCATGTGAGAGGATTGCGCCGGTGGAAGAGTTTACACGCAAGACCATTGCGGTTTTTTCCCGCCCGTTCAGCCTTCCGGGATTTACCGAGACACTCCCGGCGGGAGAGTATGAGATCGAGACGGAGCTGGTCTCTCCTCCGGATCGGAAGGACCCCGAAACCTGGAAAGCGTCCGTTCTGGTGAAGCTGCATCCCAAGGCCTCGCATCCAGGGCTTGCGAGGACGCTGACGGTTTCTCTGGCCGATCTCGATCACGCGCGTGCCAAGGACAGGCTTACGGGAAGCGCCCTGTCGGACTTTTTCGTGGAAGAGATGCTTTCGGATCCGATGGTGCGCCTCGTGATGGAAGCCGATGGTGTCTCGGAGGCGCATCTGCGCCATCTCTACTCGGTATTCCGGTCGCCTGATCCGGATCTATCCGGACTGGAGCCCCTGACGGCTCCCGAAAGACGGCGCTACGAAGCGTCCATTCGGGCGGCAGAAAACGAAGGGATGCCGCCGAGGCCGGAAATACGCCAGCCCTCGCAAGCTTGAAACATAGCGCGGTATCCGTCAGGACTGCGAGAAATGAGAGGCTTAGCGAAGCGCCTAGCGTTCAGGCCGGCTCCATCTCGACACCGCTGACCGGCAAGGGCATAGGCGCGGGCGCCACTTTTTTCGGACCCGATTGGAGCGCCATTTGGCCTGTCTCGACATCGTTCACACCACGACCTACCGATACCGGGGAGACGTCTCTCTCGGGCCGCACAGATTGATGCTGCGCCCGCGTGAGACGCGCGAATTGCGGCTGCTCTCGCACGCACTTTCCATTACGCCGACGGCGCACATAACGTGGGCGCATGATGTGGTCGGCAACGCGATCGCCACCACCGTGTTCGACAGTCAGACTGATCATCTGGCAATCGAAAGCCGCGCGTCCGTGGAGCTGACCGCGTCGGCCTGGCCGGTCTTTGCTATCGCTTCTTCGGCAGCCCAGTATCCTTTTCTCTACGCCGCGGACGACTGGACGGACTTGGGGGCGCTGACCACCCCGCAATACCAAGATCCCAAAGGCCGCCTTTCCCGCTGGGTCGAGGGCTTCGTCATGGCGCGCCCGACCGACACATTGTCTCTGTTGAAGGACATCAGCACCGGTGTGTTCACGCAGATTTCCTACCAGAGCCGGGACGACGAGGGCACCCAGTCGCCGACCGAAACCCTCGACCGAGGCTGGGGATCGTGCCGCGACTTCGCGGTCCTGCTTGCCGAGGCCGTCCGCCATCTCGGCTTCGGATCCCGCATCGTCTCGGGATATCTCTTCAATCCCGAAATGAACCTTGTGGGGTCGGCTGGCTCAGGGGCGACCCACGCATGGGTCGAGATATTCGTCCCCGGTGCCGGATGGATCGCATTCGATCCGACAAATCGCAGCGTCGGGTCGCAGAACCTGATACCGGTCGCGGTCGGTCGAGGCATCCATCAGGTCTCACCGATTTCGGGAAGCTTTTCAGGATTTGGCAACGCGCTCTACGATCTCTCTGTTGAGGTCTCCGTTCAAAGCGGGCGTGCCGCCGTGCCCGTGGCGGAGGAGGTAGGTTTCGACGACCTGTGAAGGCGCTAATCAGATGATGCGCGTTTTGTGGGTTCAATCGCTCGTGCGGCTGCGCAAAGCGTGTTGGAGCCGACATTCTCAGAGTGTTCCTGTGGCTCAATTCCAGGCGGTCAGTCGCGATGGAAGTCGATATTTCCGAATTCCTTCCGGCTGCGCTTTTTGACAGCTTGAATACAATCTTCCGGCACATCGCACGTGAAGCCGCCTGATCCGCTAATAGTGACGAAGCCATCCCGTGCGCGTCCTTCAAATCGGAAGATCGTTTTTTCTGCGCCAGTCACGAATACGCCTTGGCCGAGCTGAATTGGGTCTTCCATTTCTAATCTCCCTGTAGTGTCCGCACTTCGAGGCAGTAAATGAAACGAGCCGCCATACTACTGCAGGACAGGTGACCTGTTCCCCTGAAATGTCCTCGTTTTGAGGTTAGTCTTTTCTCCAAAGGGGGAGAGGCGCATTGTGTTCATGGCCGTTTCATTGCTGCCAGGACACGCGTCTGAAGTTCCGGTGGCAGGCTGTCTAGCGCGCGGGCAATCGAAACGAGATCCTGTCGCGCAGCATGCAGCTGGTCAAGGAGCGAGACCACGATAGCCAGCGCTGTTTCGTCGAGGTCAAGATCATGGGAAAGATCGCACAATAACTCCAATCGCGCGATGTCGACGCGGCGGAAAACATAGCCGGTGTCACTCTTTTCCGGTCGGACGAGCTCGCCTTCGACATAGCTCAAAAGCTGACTTCGTGTGAGCCGGGTGACGTTGGAGATCACGTCCTCTTCGGAAAACCTGTCCGTCATGCGCTGGCCCTTTTCATCAAGTCGACACGCGGATCGAAGCTATGTGTCTTGCGCCACTCGGTGAGGAAATCACGCAGGCCCTCGTCAATGTCGGGCGGAGTAACGATCTTCAGCTCAACCCGCTGATCACCCTTGGTTTTGCGCTTTGCGTTGGCGATACCACGTCCCCGCAAACGTAAGACCTGGCCCGAATTTGCGCCCGCTGGGATCGTGAGACCAACTGGGCCATCAATGGTCGGTGTGGTGACCCTGCCACCGAGAACAGCCTCTTCGATAGTGATTGGGAGCGTCACCAAGATGTCATCCCCCTCCCGTTCGAACACCGGGTGGGGCCCCACCAGAACGGTGATCAGCGCGTCCCCCGCGGGGGCATCCCCATATCCAGGCGCACCTTTGCCGCGTAACCGTAGTGTCTGGCCGTCTTCGGTGCCCTGTGGGATCTTGACGCTCAGGCTTTGTCCATCGGGTAGCGTGATCTGGGTTTCCGCCCCCCGCGCTGCATCCAGAAATGGCACGGTGAGCGAATAACGCGCGTCGGCGCCGCGCGCGGAAAACCCACGGTCGCCGAAGTCGCCGGCGCCAGGCCGCCCGCGATTGCGCAATATGTCTGCGAAGATATCTGCGGGATCGATATCTGTTCCGAACCCGTGTCCCTGCTGGTAGGTGTTGTCGGAGGACCCCGAGAAATCACGGTAATACTGGCGCTGCGGACGTTCTGCGCCGAGACTGTCGATTTCTCCCGCGTCATAGCGCGCCCGGGTCTCGGGATCTTTCAAGATCTCGTAGGCGGCCGAGATCGCCTTGAACCGCGCTTCGGCCCCCGCGTCATCCGGGTGTAGATCCGGATGGCTTGTCCGCACAAGTTTGCGATACGCTTTCTTGATTTCGTCAGCTGTCGCAGCCTTGGTCAGGCCAAGGGTTTCGTATGGATCATTGGGCATCCAGATTTCCTGTTCGGCGAGCGATGCATACTAGGGCAAAACGCGTGCGGAAGTGGGTTCGCTTGTCGTTGGATGCCACGGGAAGGGGGCTTAGGTCCGTGATCCACGTCAATGTGGAAATGCCGTGTGCTGAAAGATGTGGGGCCAAGCGGCTGCGAACCCACGGCAAACGCGGCGAGCGAGGAGGCTGCCACCCATGAGGGAGCCTTGGCCTAAAGCAGGATCAAGATGTCGCAATAAGCATTCAGGAAAGTGGCTCGCGCTGAACGCAGACTGATCAGCCCCGTCTCTCGGGGAGCGGGGAAACCAATTAACTCGGCGCAGCTTTTTATTTCGTCACAGCCTGTTTTGCGCCGGCTTTGACAGGGGTCGGATTTGTCGGCGCACGACGAAAACCGACGCCTTTCCGGAAGCCTTTTTTCGCAGGCTGGCTCAGGAAATCCTTGAGGTCGAGTTGTTTCTTTTGAGGGGAATAGCCCATGATCGTTCTCCGCGTAGACAGGTGAATTTTGAACCCGCCCGCACATCCTGATCCGCAATGCCGGATGGGTGGTTCTACAGATGTTTCGAACCTGGACTGCGCATAGATATTCGAGCAGAGAAGACTCTCGCAACATGGGCGCGTTCGCGGACCGGAAGACACCGATCCGCGAACGGTTTTATCAGGCGAGTTCGAGATCCTTGGCCGATTCCCGGCCATCGCGGCCGGTTTCGATCTCGAAGGTCACTTTCTGACCGTCGTCGATCTGGGAAAGGCCCGCTCGTTCGAGCGCGCTGATGTGCAGGAACACGTCCTTGCGACCGTTCTCGGGTTGGATGAAGCCGAAGCCTTTGCCGGGGTTGAACCATTTCACGGTGCCATTGGCCATCGTGTTGTCTCCTTAATTGAAAATCTGCCCGCAGTATGCGGCAGGTCGGCCGGTCAGATCGAAAAGCAAACTGAGGCCGATGAAGGAGACAGGGTGCGGTCGGAATAACGAAGCTACCTAAAGATGGGGCGGGCGGGCGGCGATACAAGGTGCAACCGAGGAATGAGATGAGAAATGCGTCTCTCAACCCAGATGCGCATTCGGGGCTGAGGGCGGGCGGCCTTTCTCGATATCGAGAACGGTCTTGCCCTGCGCGCTCTATTCGGTGGCCGGAAGCCCGAGTGGGATCACCAAGAAGTAGTTGCCGGTGCCGTTTCGTCCGACATGGCCTGCCTTCTGCACTATCGGTAGGTTCAGCTTGCGGTGCAGCGAATGGGCCGTCGAAAAGTTTCGATCGCAGTGCCTGCAGCCTATCCGCTTCGCGCGGCGGGCTCCGCTGCGGACGGGGGCCGCAGGGGCAAACCGGTCAGGCCGCAAGGGCACGAGCCGCTGGTTCAAATGGCACGAAACCTGCGGTGCCGGCGGCGCCAAGGAAGGCGTGGCGCGCATCGCCCACGGAACCCAGGCAGTCCATAGCGGCCTCGATGCGCCCGATCGCATGGTTTCGCGCGGTGTCGGCGACGGGCCACTTCTTGCGAAGCCAGTAATGCACCTGTTCGATAGTGCTGAAGTTCTTGACGTCGCCTTCGGGCGACACGACGAGAGAGATGGGTTTGCCCCAGTAAATTTCGATCAAGGTTCGTATCTTTCCAAGAATTCGTGAGGGGGCCAGTTTGACTGGTCGCGCGATCACGGAGGCACGGTGCGGGCGAGGCCTGCGCCATGCGGTGAATTGGGTCGACGCGCGGTATTGCGCGCGAGATGTCTTTGCGTTCGGATAGTGCCCCTTCAGCGTTAACGCGCGCGGCTCACTATCGGGCACCTTCGATGTGCGAGGCTCGCGGCGAACGCGCAAGGGGTGGAATATGTGCAATCGGCCAGAACCCGCGAGGCGCGGTTGCTGAGGGGCTGGTCTGCTCGAACGGCGTCACGGCGCTATGGGCCGGGTGAGGCTCCTTTTCCTTATCCCGCCTTCGAAAACGCGCGGCCCGACAAAGCTCAAGATCGTCGCTGAGCCGGAAGGAACAGGGTCCGAGAATTAAGATATACGAGTTCTCAGATAAGCGATCTGCGCCACGATTGCGAGGAAATCGCAGCGCGCGCCCGTGTTCTTGCACAACAGATTGATTGTGCCCGATATTAATCGACTTTCGTCAGGGGAGGCCGGACGACGCGATGGTGCGCCGCGCATTTCCTTTGCTAATTTAGCCAAACTGGCGTAGGCAGATCGGGCAACGTTATTCCCTTCTGCAACCTGTCTCCCTACTTGGCTTCAGTCTGCCTTACTGAATTGACTGAGCCGGGCTGTCGCATTCCGCGGACCGCAATTTTTGAGGAGGCACCACGATGGCCAATGGCACCGTGAAGTGGTTCAACCAGACCAAAGGCTTCGGCTTTATCGAAGCGAAGACCGGTGGACGTGACATTTTCGTCCACATTTCGGCCCTCGAGCGCGCGGGCCTCTCGCAGCTCGATGACGGACAGGCCGTCACCTACGAGATCGAAACCGGACGCGACGGGCGTGAGTCCGCCTGCGATCTGGCGCTCGGCTGAACGCAAAGGTTCCATATCCGGCCCGGTGGGCCGGATTTCGCAACCAAGGAGGGCATATGCCCCGTAATTACAATGTGGACGGCTTTTTCCGTGATCTGCCTCGGAAATCCGTGACGGCTCAGGACAAGACGGATGCCGCAGTGCGCCTCATCCGTGACGATGATTCCGCGAAAAGAGCGGAGCTGACCGCGAGTTTGCGCGCGGCGCGTTTGGAACGGAATTCGGACGAAAGTGCTGCGGCACCGTCCCCGCGCGAAAAAAAGCCGCGACGCTGACCGGATATTTCGGTCATCCACAGGAATTTCCCGAGTATCTCTCGGGGATTAAAAGGGAGGGCCGAAATATGGCTGTCGAAAAAATGCCTGCGGGCAAGACGTCCCAGACGAGGGACCACGCGCATTCCAAGGGCCATGCCGCTCTTGCTTGGCATCACTTCTTCCGGAGTTTGTCCGAAGAAAAGATACCGGACGAGCGCAGCGCCCTGCCGGGCGGTATTCAGGAATAGTCTTTCTTGAATTTCCGGCAAGAAGGCTGAGCGGCGGGAGGAAGCTCCTGCCGCGCAACTCTTTCTCGACGAGGCATTTCCCGGCCTTTTGGGCGCGAAGCCGAGAACCGGATAGAATGATCCGATCAGCGGGGCCGCTATCGCGAATGTGACGGCCTGCACGCAGTTCGATAGGTGCGAGCGGCAAGTGCGGAAAGCGCGCAGCTTGTATCTGAGCTGCGCCGGGTTAGGTGAAAATCGCAGAACGCATATAAGTGGATAGTTGGAGCGGTTGCCGCTCTCTTCAGGCGGCATCGCCGTGTGCCAAGCCCGTGCTGCTTTAGACGACGAAAGGGAGACGACGGTAGCCGCCCCATCTATTCAAGGAGAGCCGATCCCCGATGCTGTTCAAGCGTTACTATTCCAGCCCTTTTCGCGCCCCGGAAAGCAAGGGAGTCTGCAGGATTTGGGGCTCGGCCTTTACATCGCGGCGGAAATCGCGCGCGCCCACGATGGAGAGTTGACCGTCGAGTCCACCGCTTCAGCCGGCACGACCTCCACGTTGAGGATGCCGTCTCAGGCGCAATAGAGGAAATTCAGAGTTTTCCGTCAGGTGTAGGCCGCTGCGAGTTCGCCAGGGCTGACCGGTTTTGGGATAAAAGCACTGCGCTTGGGCAGGTCTAGGGTGTCCGGCGCTGAATGCCCCGACATGATGATGATCTGGCATGCGGGAAACCTGCGCCGCACCTCATGCGCGAGCCCCACTCCGTTCATTTTGCCTGGCATGTCGATATCGGTAATTAGCAGGTCAATATCCTGCCACGCGTCTAGGAGGCTGAGTGCAGCATCAGCGGAGTTCGCCTCAAGCACATAATAGCCCAGTTCTTCGAGCCCGAGAACGAGATCCATCCTTATAATGGCCTCGTCTTCGACCACGAGAACTTTGGTCGCATCGTTGCGCATCATATTACCTTGGTGCCTGAGGAGAAGATGCGCTTTGCCGAGACACAGGGGCAATACGCGATTGCGATAGAGCAACTGGCGGTCAGAAGACCTAGACCAACGCTATCGCACATCTGCGGTTCCCTAGCGAATTTAATATTTATCTATTTTGGTCGCGTGTTCAGCTGGCCGTGCGATCAGCGCGCCTGCGAGCAAAAGCGCTTCCCAGGTTTCTGCGCGCAGCAGGAGGGCTGCGAGCTTGGAGATGAGGAAGGCGAGCGTGTCCATGGAGCCCTTTACGGCGCTGCCGCCCCGTCCCGCAATCCAGCCGTTCGAGAAAGCTACTTACAGTCTGTCATATAGGTAGCTTTTCCAGGTCGGCTTTGCCCGCTCTTTCCAGCATCGACGGCCAGTCCGTTCACCCGCGCTCGGCTTCGCTCTCCTTGAGGCTGGCGAGGATCACTTCGTAGGCGCTGTCGATATCCTCGCGCAGCGCCGCGATGGCCGCGCTGCTATCGCCGTTTCGGATCGCTTCGAACAACCTGCGGTGCTGCTTGTTGGAGATGCGGAAGTGGCCATGGCGCTGCAACAGGTGGAACTGTGGATTTATACGCAGCCAGATATTGCCGATGATCTCAAGAAGCAGCGGGGAGCCTGCCTGCCTGTAGATCGTGAAGTGGAAGTCGTAGTTCGCGTGGATGAATTCTCGCACCTGGCCCGCGGTTTCCGCCGCTTCCATCGCGCAGAGGACTTTCTCCAGCCGTGTGATGAAATCGGGATCGCGGCGCTCAACTGCCCAAGCCACCGCAGTGGTCTCGATCTCTGAGCGGACTTTGCGTAGGTCGGCAAGCTCGTCGGCTCCGAGACGCGGCACCCCAATGGATCGCCCCGACACGATGGTCAGCGCTCCAAGCGCCATAAGCCGCGAAATCGCTTCGCGCACCGGCATCGGACTGACGTCGAGCGCCTTGGCGATACTGGCCACGGTGATCGATTCGCCAGGTGCGATCTCTCCCTGCAGAATCAGATCGCAAAGTCGCTGATGAACCAGCGTCTGCAGGGTTTCGCGCTTTAGTGGCGTGACGCTTTCGAACATGGTCAGACCTTTCACTTAACGGCCTAAACTACGCTGGCTCGAAAAAGAATAAAACACGTTTTGACTTTTGATCAAAGATATCAGATCGTAGATTTTGTGAGGCGACCGGGGAGAGTCGTCGGACATGGGAGGAAAAAATGATCAGACGTTATATCGCGGGCGCCGCCTGCGCCCTTGGTCTCGTGGCCGGAGCCGCCCAGGCGCAGAGCGACGGGCCGTTCAAAGTCTATCTTTCGATGAGCTATATCGGGAATGATTGGCAGGCTGAGGCCTCGAACATGGTCAAGGCGCTCGCCGCGTCAAAGGACTATGCCGATAAGGTGGATCTGGAGGTTCAGGTCGCCGGCCCGAACGCCCAGCGCCAGATCCAGCAGATCAACGCGATGGTGCAGGCCGGGGCGGACGCGATTGTCGTTTACCCAATCTCGCCTACCGCGCTGAACAGCGTGGTCAAGAGCGCTTGCTCGCGTGGTGTGACGGTCATCGCCTATGACGCCGAGATCACGGAGCCCTGCGCTTATAACGTGACGATCGACCAGGAGGAGGCCGGTCGAAAGACGGCGGAATGGCTGGTCGACAAGATGGGCGGCAAAGGGAATGTCGTGATGGTGACCGGCGTGCCCGGCACGTCCGTGGATACCGCCCGAACCAAGGCGGCCAAGGAAGTCTTCGCCCAGCATGATGGCATCAATATCGTCGGCGAGGCCGTGGGCATGTGGAGCCAAGCGGTTGCCCGGACTGAACTCAACAAGCTGATGGCCACACGCGACTGGTCCGATATCAATGGTCTCTGGATGCAAGTCGGATGCTACACGGCGGATTCCATGCAGCTCGAGGCGGGTCGCGATCCTTCCGAACTGCTGCCTTGTGCGGGTGAGGGGTCGAATGGCGGGCGCATCCAGATGCTTCCAGCGGACACTGAGGTCGAAGGGGCCAGCAAGCCCTATGCGCCGATGGCTGCGCCCCGGATCTCCTACGCCTCGCCGCCCTATTCCGGTGCGCTGGCCCTGAAGCTCGCGGTCGACAAGCTCGAGGGCAAGGACATCCCGAAGCATACCACCTTGCCGCTGCCCCTCGTCACCAACGAGACCGTGCAGCTTTGTGAGACAGGCAGCTGGGATGAGCAGAAGGCAGGGTGTAATGTGTTCCAGCCTTCGATGGTCTCAAACCCCGGTTGGTTCGCCTCGATCTTCTCGGAGGATCTGCCGCAGCTTGGCCTGAACGCCGCGCTCGTCGGCCAGCCCGAGAACTGACGTCACGCATCCCGGCGGCGGGGCCTTCCGCCGCCGGGCGCTGACCGTGCCATACCTACGCATTCCGGAGAATTGCATGTCACGCATCGCCGATTCCGTGCCTGCGGTGGAAGTCCGCGACCTGTCGAAGGCCTATGGTCCCACCGTCGCCAATGACAAAGTCAGCTTCTCCGTCGCTCGCGGCCGCGTCCACGCCCTGCTCGGCGAAAACGGAGCCGGAAAGTCGACCACCATGAAACTGCTCTCGGGGCTCGTGCGGCCGGATTCTGGCGCGATCCGTATAGGTGGTCGCGAAGTCAGCTTGCGCAATGCCCGCGATGCCCATGCCGCGGGGATCCAGACCGCCTTTCAGGAGCTAACGCTGGTGCCTGACCTGAGCGTGCTCGACAATATGCTGCTGGGCCGGTCGCGCCGGACGATCATCGGCACTCTGGACCGCAGACGAGCGCGGCGCGAAGTGGTCGCCCATTTTCAGGGGCTGGGCCTCGACGTCGATCTTGACGCTTTGGCCGAGGAGCTCACCCTGGCCGTGCGTCAGAAGATCGAGATCGCCCGCGCGCTCTACCGCCAGCCTGAAATCCTTTTGCTCGACGAGCCGACATCGGCGCTTTCGGGTAGTGATGTCGACTGGCTCGGCCGGATTATCGCGGATGCGGCCGCTCAGGGGATCACGGTGCTGTTCATCTCGCACCGCTTGCCCGAGGTGCGCGCCTTTTGTGACACGCTCACCATCTTGCGCAACGGCATGTCCGTTACCTCGGCGAAGGTCGCGGATCTCAGCGATGCCGAAGTGGTCGAGATGATCGTGGGTCGCTCGGTCGAGAACGCCTTCCCGCCGCGCCGCGCCCCGAAGGAGAACGCGGGGCAGGTCCCGGTCCTCGCCACCCGCGCGCTGTCGGCGGGCCCGAAGTTGCGCCAGGCTGAGATCGCGCTCCACAAGGGGGAGATCCTCGGGATTGCTGGGTTGCAAGGCATGGGGCAGGAGGCGCTGTTCTCCGCCCTTTTCGGACAAGAGCGGTTGCGCGAGGGTCATATCGAGCTGGACGGAACGCCCCTCCATTTTCGAACCCCGGCCGATGCGCTGCATCCGTCGGTCGCGATCGGGCTCGTGCCCGAGGAACGCAAGACGCAAGGTTTGTTCCTCCAACTCAGCGGGCGGCAGAATGCCAGCTTGCCGGTGCTCTCCCGGTTCCACCGGGGACCGATCCTCGACGATGGTGCGGAGGCGCGTGCTGCTGCGGGTGCCTTTGCCGCCGTCGAGGTGGACGAGCGCGCGCACTACCTGCCTGCGGGCGCGTTCTCGGGCGGCAATCAACAGAAGATCGTGCTGGCCAAGTGGCTCGTGGCTCAGAGCCGAATTCTGCTGCTCTTCGATCCGACGCGTGGGATCGATGTCGGGACGAAAGAGCAGATCTATGCGCTACTGCGCGCCTACACGGATGCGGGCGGATCGGTCCTGCTCCATTCCACCGAAATCCCTGAACTCGTGCATTTGTGCGACCGGGTCGGCGTGCTCTACGAGGGCCGGCTGTCCTGCTGGCTGCAAGGTGACGAATTGAGCGAGAACGCGATCATGCAAGCCGCTCTCGGCGGTGACGCGCCGCTGAAGGGAGACACGACACATCCGAAACTGGAGGTCCGGGCATGAGTGACCAAAGCCTTTCATCCGGTAGCTCTCCGCGGCGCAATTCCTCCAGCTGGCTCCGCAGCCTGCGTCACGGACAGGCCGTGATCGTCGCGGCGCTGGTTCTGGCGGGGCTCATGGCGTTGAACGCGGGACTGAGCCCCTATCCGCTGAGCTATTTTGACATCTCTTTCCTCGCAAGCGGTGGTGCGACCTCCGCGATCGCGGCCGCAGGGCAAACACTGGTAATCCTGTCGGGCGGATTCGACCTGTCGGCTGGGGCGGTAGTGTCGCTGGTCAATGCGGTGCTTGCGACCTCGATGGACCCGGCGAACATGCAGGCTTCCGTGCCGCTCTGGACTGTGATCGGGATCGGTATCGGCATGGCGGTGGGCGCGGTGAACGGCTTTTTCGTGGCCGTCGTCCGCTTGCAGCCGATCGTCGTCACGTTGGCGGTGATGTTCATCGTGCAGGGGCTGACACTTCTTGTGATGGCGATGCCGGGCGGTTTCGTCTCGCCCTCGCTCGCCTCTATCTACCTAGGTGACACGATCCCCGGTGTGCTTCCCGCACCGATAACGCTGATGCTCGTGCTGGTGGCGCTGTGGCTCTGGCTCAAGCGCACGGGCTACGGGATTACGCTCTATGCGGTCGGCAGCGACGCCGAGGCTGCCCGCGCGACGGGGCTTCACGCGCGCACCGTTACCTTCGCCACCTACGTGCTCGCAGGCGGGCTCTACGGGCTCGCCGGGGTTTTCGTCAGCGCCCAGACCGGCAGCGGCGACCCACTGGTGGGTAACTCGCTACTGCTGCCGACCTTTGCGGCCGTGGTGATCGGCGGCACCCGTCTTGGCGGAGGCAAGGGCGGTGTGCTGGGCACGATCATCGGGGCCTATATCCTGATGATCGTTGTGAATCTTCTGCTGTCGCTCAATGTCTCGGCCTACTACTCGACAATCGCAGAAAGCGCGGTGCTCCTGATCGCCGTTCTCGCAGGTTCGCTGCGCCGTGACAGCACCCTTTCGCAACGTTTGCGCGAACTCACAGACGCGATCGGTGCCCGGCGACGTGGATGGCTCGTAGGCCAGCGCTCGGGCGAGGATCGCAGGCTGGCCTTCACCCGACCGGCAGAGATCGCACCCACGCAAAGCTTTCTGCAACGTCACGGGCATACGATGCGCCACGTGCTGCCCGCCTGGATCTGCCTCGTGGTGGTGCTGATCGCGACACAACTGTTGCTGGGCAATGTCTTCAGCGGATGGCGCTACTGGGACTCGCTTCTCGTGCTGTCGAGCTTCCTTGCGATCCTCGCGCTGGGACAGGGCGCTGTGATCCTGACCGGGGGATTGGACCTTTCGCTGCCCTGGAGCGTCGCGCTTTCGGGCGTGATGCTGACCGGGCTCGTGGGCGGGCAGGACATGGGGTTGCTCACGGCCTTGCCAGTGGTCTTCGCGGTGGCTGCGCTGATCGGGCTCGCGAACGGGCTGGGCGTCGTGGCGTTGGGCTTGTCGCCCATCGTCGTGACGCTCGCGATGAACGGCATCCTGCAGGGCGTGGCGCTGATCTGGTCGGGCGGCACGCCGGCCGGGTTCGCACCGCCCTCGCTGCGCTGGCTGATGACCGGCAAGCTGATGGGTGTTACCCCGGTGATTTTCTTCATGGCCGCCTTCGTCGCCCTTGCGATCGTCCTGCTGGGACGCTCCGCGTTCGGGCGCCGGGTCTATGCGGTGGGCAACAGCGAACTGGCTGCGCGCCTCTCGGGGGTGCGCACGGGGCGGGTCATCGTCTCTGTCTACGTCCTCTCAGCGCTCTGCGCGGCGCTGGTGGGCGTTCTGCTGGCGGGCTTCTCCGGGCAGGCGAGCCTCGGGATGGGGGATGATTATCTGCTGCCCTCGATTGCGGTCGTCGTCGTTGGCGGGGCGCTAATCACCGGTGGGCGCGGGCATTACGCGGGTATGCTGGGTGGCGCACTTCTTCTGACCGCGATGCAGACCCTGCTTGCGGGCACCGCGCTGCCCTTCGCATTCCGCTCCGTGTTCTTCGGGCTCGTCATCCTGATGGCGGTGATCGCATTGCGCAAATAACCAAGGAGATTTCGATGATTGATACATCCAGGATGAAATTGCCCGGCCTTGAGGGTAAACGCGTCGCGGTCACGGCGGGAGGCTCCGGCATCGGGCTGTGCATCGCCCGAGAATTGTCCCGGCAAGGCGCGCGGCTGGCGATCTGCGATATCGATGAGGGCGCGCTCGAGCGGGCCGCGGATGAGCTGGGCGCCGAAGTGGCCCTGCGCGCCGATGTATCGGATGAAGCCGCGGTTGCATCGTTCTTCAAGACAATTGGGCAGAAGCTCGGTGGTCTCGATGCGCTGGTCAATAACGCCGGCATCGCGGGCCCCACCGGCTCGGTCGACGAAATCTCGCCCGAGGATTGGCGGCGCTGCCTCGATATCGGCCTGACGGGGCAGTTCCTATGCACGCGGAAGGCCGTGCCGATGCTGCGTGCGGCAGGGGGCGGGGCGATCGTCAATATCTCCTCCTCGGCGGGCAAGTTCGGATATGCGTTCCGAACGCCTTACGCCTCGGCCAAATGGGGGGTGATCGGATTCACCCAGAGTCTCGCGAAAGAGCTGGGCCCGGAGAATATCCGTGCCAATGCGATCCTGCCCGGCATTATCGAAGGGCCGCGGATAGAGGGCGTTATCGCAGCCCGCGCCAAGCAGACTGGTGTCAGTCATGAGGAGATGACGGAGCGGTATCTGTCGAACGTCTCTTTGCGCCGGATGACCCCGCCCGAGGATGTGGCCGACATGGCGGCCTTTCTCATCGCCGATACCGGACGCAATCTGTCGGGGCAGAGTTTCCCCGTTGATGGAAACGTGGAGACCTTGTGATGAAAGAACCTGTCGCCTGCATCGGTTCGGGGCTTATCGGGCGCGCCTGGGCCATTGTGTTCGCCCGCGCCGGTCATCCAGTGCGGTTGTGGGACGAGGTCCCCGCCGCGCCGCAAGCCGCGCGCGACTTCGCTGCTGAAATGCTTCCTGAGCTGGAACGCCTGGGGCTGCTCCCAGGGACTGCTCAGGAAGCCCTCGCGCGCATCGAACCGGTCGCCACGCTCGAAGAGGCGCTCGAGGGCGCGCGGCACGTGCAGGAGAGCACCTTCGAGGAGATCGGGGTGAAGCGTGAGATCTTCGCCCGCCTCGACGCCATCGCCAGCCCCGATACCGTGCTCGCCTCCTCGTCCTCCGCCCTGTTGCCTTCGGCGATTTCAGAGGGGCTCGCGGGACGTCACCGGGTCATGGTCAACCATCCTATCAATCCAGCTTACCTTGTTCCCGCAGCGGAGTTGGTGCCCGCACCCTGGACCGATGCCGCGCTTCTTGAGCGGACGGCGGATCTTCTGCGCGATGCCGGCATGCGCCCGATCGTCATGCAGAAGGAAATCGATGGCTTCGTGATGAACCGCCTTCAAGGCGCGCTTCTCCATGAGGCGTTCCGGCTTGTGGCCGATGGATATGCCAGCACCGAAGATGTTGATATCGGGTTGCGCGAAGGGTTGGCGCTTCGCTGGTCTTTCATCGGGCCATTCGAGACCATCGATCTCAACGCGCCCGAGGGCGTGCGACAATACGTGACGCGCTATGGCGGTATTTACGACGACTTGGCGGGGCAACCCGCAGCGGACTGGCGCGGCCCCGTGCTGGACCGGATCGAGGCTGAGCGCCGCGCGGCGCTGCCCGCAGAGAAGCTATCGCAACGGCAGGCATGGCGAGACCGGCGCCTTATGGCGCTTGCCGCCCACAAGCGCCGCGCAACAGACGAAATCGGAGATTGATAGAATGCCAGACAAGGTCATCCTCACCTGCGCCGTTACCGGCGCCATCCACACGCCCACGATGTCGGATCATCTGCCCATCACGCCCGATGAGATCGCTGAAGCCGCGATTGGGGCAGCCGAAGCGGGGGCCGCGATCCTGCACCTGCACGCTCGCGACCCGAAAACCGGCAAGCCCGATCAGTCGGCCGAAGCCTTCGCGCCGTTCCTGGGCCGGATCAAGCAGGCGACAAACGCTGTCGTGAACATCACCACCGGCGGCTCGCCCTACATGACCGTGGACGAACGCACGAAGCCCGCGGCGCAGTGGGCTCCCGAGGTCGCTTCGCTCAACATGGGTTCGATGAATTTCGGCTTCTTCCCGCTTCTCGCGAAATACAAGGAGTTCAAGCACGAATGGGAGCGCGAACATCTCGAGGGGTCCCGTGACCTTGTCTTCCGCAACTCGTTCAAGGACATCGAATACGTGCTGGAGACCTGCTACGACAACGGCACCCGGTTCGAGTTCGAATGCTACGATATCTCGCATCTCTACAACCTCGCGCATTTCGCTGATCGCGGCCTCGTGAAGCCGCCGTTCTTCGTTCAGTCCGTCTTTGGTCTGCTGGGGGGCATCGGCACCCACCCCGAGGATGTCATGCATATGAAGCGCACGGCAGACCGCCTCTTCGGAAAGGATTTCCGATGGTCGGTTCTAGGGGCGGGCAAGGACCAGTTCCGCATTGCCACACAGGCGCTGAGCATGGGGGGCAATATCCGTGTCGGTCTCGAGGACAGCATCTGGATCTCGCGCGGCAAGCTTGCAGAGAGCAACGCCCAACAGGTCGCCAAGGCACGCACCCTCGTGGAGGGGCTGGGCCTGGAGCTCGCGACGCCGGACGAGGCGCGCGAGATGCTTGCGCTCAAGGGCGGCGACGCCGTGAACTTCTGAACCGGATACCAAGGGAGGAGACCAACATGCAGATCGATATTCTGCTCGACGTGAAGACGACGCTGGGCGAGGGCCCGGTCTGGGACGTCGAAAGCCAGCGGCTCTATTTCATCGACTCGATGGATGGGCGTGTGTTTCGCTGCACCGCGGACGGGACGGAACTGCGCGCTTGGGATGTGCCGGGCAAGATCGGCTCGATGGCGGTGCGCAAGGACGGCAAGGGCGCGATCGTCTCACTCGACATGGGGTTCTGGTTGCTGGATTTCGACAGTGGCGATTGCGAATTGCTGCACGACCCGGAGGCCGACCTCGCCACGACCCGGATCAACGACGGCAAATGCGACCGGCGCGGTCGGTTTTTCGCCGGTTCGATGGATATGCAGGAGGAGGGGCCGCTGGGTGCGCTCTACCGCGTCGATCCCGACCTGAGCGTCACCAAGCTCGAGGACGGGATCATCTGCTCGAACGGGCCTTGTTTTTCGCCGGACGACAAGACCTTCTATTTCACCGATACCTGGACCGGCGAGATCTGGGCTTATGATTACGATATCGAGACGGGCGGCATTTCGAACCGTCGCACCTTCGCGAAGGCCGATACCTCCAAGGGCGGCGCCGCAGACGGGGCGACGGTCGATGCGGAGGGCTATTACTGGATGGCGCTGGTCTATGACGGGCGGATCTGCCGCTTCGCACCGGACGGCACGCTCGACATGGAAATCCCGATGCCGGTTAAGAAGGTCACGAGCGTTCAGTTCGGCGGTCCCGATCTCGACGTGCTCTACGTCACTTCGATGGCGAAGCCCCCGCTGCCGCGTTTCCCCGACGACGGTGTTCAGCGAGGCAGCCTCTTTGCGATCCGCGGGCTCGGCGTGAAAGGCGTCCCGGAGCCGCGCTTCGGCGGCTAAGCCGTCAAAGTCGCCGTCATCCAAGGCCTCCTGCGCGCATTCCGCGCGCAGGTGCATTAAGAGCAAACGCGTGAGCCCGAAAAACGGTCACGTGCGTTGAGACGCAAATCAGCGTTTGGGCTGACCCTGTGCCCTCTATTGCTCTTTCCCGTATATGATTTGCGAGTTCCTATCGCTTCGCCGATCCGTTGGTGCTCGCGTTTCTTTGCCCTGGATCGAGGCGCGAGATGTTCCGCCACCACGTGCGTCCGAGCTGGGGGACATCCGTCTGTTTTTCAAGCAGGGGCCAAGGCTGCCGCCTCGGCTCGCAATCCAGCGGTCGGAATTACCTATCTATAGTCTGTCATATAGCTAACTTTTCCCGACAGAACCGCGGCGCAGTTTTTCACACCGCTCTCCTACCCGTTTTTTCATGTAGCCCTCTCATCCTCGAGTGAGAGCCACGGAAGAGAAGAGGTGTTCGGTGAGCTATCAGTTTGTCCATATCGAATGCTATTCGGCGGCCCCGCGCAAGGTGAAGGGGGGGGGCCGCGCAGGTGAATACAGTCGCGCAGGTCTTCGGCGAAGCGATGCGGGTGCCGCGCTATTCGCGTCATGTCGCAGAGCCGAGAGCGTCGATCAAGCTTGACGGCACGAAGACGCTCAAGAAGCTCGAGGCGCTCCGGATCGTGACTGTCGACGCGATCCGAGAGACTGTGCAGAGCGCAAAGGAGAAGAGCTATGAGCGTGGGTTGCGCCGGAATGCGGCGACGCTCAACACGGAGATCCACTCGCATCGGGTATCGGTCGCGGCCTTGGCGAATGACCGTGCGCGACAAGCGCGGCATGATCTGGGGGATCGAGCCGGGTGAGGTGAAGGAGAGGAGCTGCGTTCGTGCAGTCCGGTGACTGTGTCCGGGCAAGAGCGCGCAGGGCAAGGGGAGCCCAGGGCCGATTGGTCAGAGGTGGTACAAGGGATGTGTGGGGCGTACCAGGGTGCCATCGACATGAAGGGGAAAGGGCGGTCCTGCAAGGCACGAATAGGTAGGACGAGAAGGGCCGCGCACATTTCGAATGACTGTCGCGGAAACTTCAAGGAACTCCCCCGCGCTCCCTGCGTTTCGAAACCGCTATATTTCAAAAATCAGAGG
>NZ_MPZW01000018.1:0-15109 GCF_002020275.1 Thioclava sp. L04-15
GACCAAACGAAAAAGGCGGGGTTGGTTCCCGCCTTTTTGCCATCTGCTTCAGCGGTTCGCAAAGCACATGCCTCGCCCTCGGCATTAAGTGCGACCACATCTTCTTCCAGCTAGCCGCCGATCGCCTCTAAGGCTTCGCCCGCGTCGCTAAATTCCGACAGGGCCAGCTCGGTGAAGACAATGAATAGCCCCGTGTTTCTTAGACGCCATCGTGTCTCAGTTTCTGCTGCCGCTCAAAGTCGACGAGCGACAGCATTCCGTTCCGGGCGTGCTTGCGCTTTGGATTGTAGAACATCTCGATGTAGTCGAACACATCCTGCCTGGCTTCTTCGCGTGTTCGGTAGGTCCGTCGTCTGATCCGCTCACGCTTCAGTAGGTTAAAGAAGCTCTCAGCGACCGCGTTGTCATGGGAGTTTCCGCGGCGGCTCATCGAGTGCTCCAGATTGTGGGCCCGTAGGAACGCTGCCCAGTCCATGCTGGTGAATTGGCTGCCCTGGTCCGAATGGATCAGAACCTTTTCCCTGGGCTTTCTCCGCCATGTCGCCATGAGCAGCGCTTGCAGGACAACTTCGGTCGTCTGGCGGCTTTGCATCGCCCATCCAACGACACGACGCGAGAAGAGATCGATGACAACGGCAAGATAGGCGAAGCCTTCCTGAGTGCGGATATAGGTGATGTCACTCGTCCATTGTTCTTGAACCAATGGCGAACAAGGCCTCGTCCCAGACGCTGTCCGGTGTCGCCACGTCAAACCGCCGGTCCAGTGTGTTGTCGACGACCACCGAGGGCTTGCCGCCATACTTCCCCGGTCGACGCTTGAAGCCGATCTGCGCCTTGATGCTGGCCAGCTTGGTCAGGCGGGCAACACGGTTCAGGCAGACGCTTTCGCCTTGCTCGAGAAGGTCGTCATGCAGTTTGCGGTGACCGTAGACCTTGCCACTTTCCACCCATGCCTCCTTCAGCAGAGCAATCTGCCGCTCGTCTTCTTGAGCTCGCTTGCTCAGTGGGGCCTTCAGCCACGCGTAGAAGCCACTCGGCTGAATACGTAAGCAGCGACACATCGCCCGAATAGAGAACTGCCCGCGATGCTCGGCCACGAACGCGTATCTCACTTGGCATCCCTGGCGAAATACGCGGTCGCCTTTTTTTTAGAATGTCCCGCTCCTCCGTCACTCTCAGGAGCTCACGCTTGAGCCGCCGGATCTCGGCATCCTTCTCAGCGTCGCCGGATGACGCCTTCGCGAACTTCTTCTTCCAGGAGTAGAGAGAGTATTGGCTCACGCCCAAGCGCTCGGCCACCTCCCTGACCGGGAAGCCCCTCTCCGTGATCTGCGCGACGGCATCTCTTTTGAAATCGTCGCTGAACGTGGGTCGCTGCTCATCATGGCCTCCTTGCCTCAAAATTAGCAAAGAAGGCGTCCACGATACACGGGGCTATTCAAGCGCCTGGCGCTAGCGGTTGCGCTCTGTCGCATTTTCTTTCTATCTGTGAGCTTTCGATGGAAAGATTTTCGCACATGTCATTTTTCGAGATCCTCAGAGCCGAACGCGTGGGGCGCGGGCTCACGCAGGCCGAACTCGCATCCCGCGCCAAGATCAGCATCCCCACCGTGCGCGCCCTGGAGCGCGGGGCAGGCACGATCCTTTCGCTCGAGGCCGTCTTACCGATCCTTGGCTTGCGCTGGCGTGTCACAACGCCCGGGAAACATATGGGACGCGTGCTCGCGGAGCGGCGGCGTGCGCGCGGTTTTTCGCAGCAGATTCTCGCGCGCAAAATTGGTTGCAGCCGCGTGACGATAATTACCTTGGAAGCGGAGTTTTCCGGGCGTGTTGCGACGCTTGCCGCGGCATTGCGGCTACTTCGCCTCCGCGACTCTCTGGAACGAAGCGATCTGGCGAAGGGGCGAGGGTTGGTGCCGCCGAAAAATGACGCGGAACAGGACCGTGTCATGACGCCGCCTGACCTCGCCAAGGCGATCATCGAACATTTTTCGCATGCGATGGAGGGTCGCGTTCTCGATCCGTCGCGCGGGGAAGGGGCGTTCTTTGATCATTTCCCGGATCACCTGGAGCGCCACTGGTGCGAGATCAGCGAGGGACGCGACTTTCTGTCTTGGGCCGATCGGGTAGATTGGGTCGTCACAAATCCGCCCTGGTCAGAGCTGCGGACGTTCACGCGGCACGCGATGCAGGTTTCCGAAAATATCGTCTGGCTTGCACCGCTTACGAACCTGACGACGAAGGCACGGTTGCGGGATCTCGAAGAGACCGGATTCGGAATCGCGGAATTGCTCTTCATAGACACACCGAAGAGCTGGCCACAAAGCGGCTTTCAAATCGTCGCGGCGCATTTGAAAAGAGGATATACGGGGCATTGGAAGGTCGCCCAGCTTCGAGAGGGAGAGGGCGCACAAGTCTCTTAGTGTCACCCGTAATTTCTCTTCTGCCGACCTAGGTTCGAGCGCTTTCAGATCTCGTCCAGCACGTCCAGAGATCCCATATCTTGAATTGTGCCCCCATGGGCCTCGCGCCATGGACGAATGTCGTAGACGTCGCGTCCCTCCTGAAGCTCGATCGAGATGCCGCGTTCCAGAAGCCAGGCTATCGCAAATTTCATCAGCCGGGATCTACGTTGGTGGTCGTCCTCGACGCCATAGAGATGAAGTTGGGCCAATCCGGGCTCGCCATAATGGGCGAGGGCCGAGACGAAGATATCGAGG
Source organism: Thioclava sp. L04-15 (assembly GCF_002020275.1). Lineage (NCBI taxonomy): Bacteria > Pseudomonadati > Pseudomonadota > Alphaproteobacteria > Rhodobacterales > Paracoccaceae > Thioclava > Thioclava sp. L04-15. Next base: position 2,721 of record NZ_MPZW01000018.1, read on the forward strand.
TCCGGATTGCGCGCTCGAAGCAATGTCTCCAACTCGCCGAGGCGTCTTGGGCGTTGAGTTCTCGCTCGAGCGAGATCCTGATCGTTAGACATAGCAGCCTCAAAGGTTGAGGAACTTGATGGATTTCGGCTCGTGACTCTTCACGAAGCCGACCCGGTCGGCTCGGACTTTCTTGAACACGAAATTCTGACGCTGCAACTCGACAGGATCGACCTCGCCCCTAGCCAGACGTTCTTCATCCTTCGCGCGGCTTCGCGCCTTTTCCTCTTGTCGTTTCCTGTAAAGATCTTCCATGCGCGGTCCTCCGTGAAGCCTAGCTATAGCCTGAAAGCGCGTGCTTTGTCTCGTTTGATCGGGGACACCGACTTCGCTTTCTGAGTCTATTTGGCAGAAATGTTCCAGTGTGCGGCTGTCACGGATGCGATGATGCCGCGTCGCACGTCAGCATCCCGCAAACGGGGCGGATCAAGGCCGAAACCGCGAGCTATGACGCGGTCTCACAGTCGGGCCCGGATCTGCCTTCGGCGATCTGATCGCTCGATCATGACAGGTCAGCTGTCCTCGGCGCTACGGTGGAAACTTCAAGAAGGATCGACCTCCCCGAGATACTTCTGGTGAAGCAATGATCTTGCTTCAATTTGATTTCTTAATCCTTCTTCCCCTGCCTTGCGGAGGCGATGCCGTTCGGGGTTCTGTGAGAGGATGCGGGGATTGCCGAGCCTATTCTTGGCATCTGATGTGGAGAATACCAAACGGGTTCGAAGCTGTCAGGCTGATCCTAGAGGATACGGCCTCTGCCTGCTGACCCCATATTGTCTAGGCGGAGGTCACTGCATTCGCACAATGCCAGCTTTCTGCAATCGTGCCGCAGATCTTGCACATGGCGCGGAACGGCATGACGCCCTTTTCCCGTCTGCGAAGTGGTGGCCCAGCATCGCGACCTGTTGCACCAAGAAGTGCGCTGCGCAGGTGCGATCTGTCGTGCGACCGATCTCGTTGTCGATCGAGCCATCCCCCGGCGCAGGCGGAAGCACCATTCCTGCGAGGAGAAGGTGCATATCCTTCCGGGAAGGCTGCGGCACGAAAATAGCGTCGGAGTGTTCGTTTCGCAGCATTTCGCGGCACTGGTTTCCTATGAATATCAATCAGTTGATATGGGGCCGGTGTGTTCGGCAACTTATCTACTGTTTCGCGATCCGAACACTCCCGCGTGAAAGAGTGTTGTTTGCCGAACACCGGAAACCTACCGGTGCTGCATGTTCGATAATATTCAGTCAGGCCGCGAAATGGTTGTTGCCGAACACGGTGAGGGTCTCCCTGCTTCGCCGCCGCTATGACGGTTTGCGTATCTTCGCCTTGCCCTTGCAATCGGGGAACCGGACGCAGCCCAGAAAGGCCCCGTAGCGGCCCCGTCGTTCGACGAGCCAGCCTTCCTTGCAGCTCGGGCAAGCCGGTGGCTTCGCTCCGCATTCCGGACAGACCATTTCCTCAGTCTTCCTATCTCGAACGGGCAATCCTATCCCGCATTGCGGGCAGGCGGGCATTCGATTGCCGCAGAGCTTGACGTGTTCGCAGCGATACCAGCCCGGTCCATCCTGACCGGGCATGTAGATCAAGCGCCCACCGCATTGGCCGCAGGAATGCGTCCGCTCCGCGGTGCCGTCCGGGCTCACGACCTCATAGCGCGGGTCATCGATCAGTTCTCGGACGAATGTCGATGGGCGTGCTTCAGAGGCGAGAATGGTCACCGTCTTGCGTGCGCGCGTCATCGCGACATACATCACGCGCCGCTCTTCAGCGTTTGAAAACGGCTCTGCCTCCGGGGAAACGAGATTGAGGAGTGGATCGTCAACGATCTGCGAGGGGAAACCCATGCGGGTATTGTCAGCGCCGAGGATGATCACATGGTCTGCTTCGAGCCCTTTCGAGGCATGAATGGTCTTGAAGCTGAGCGAAAGCGAGGGATGTTGCTTTCGCAACAGCTTGAGATCGGGCTCGATGAAGCGATATCTGCCCAGGAGCAATACTGAAGCCTTTCGATCACTCGGCGCCTGCAGCGTCGATAGTGATGCGAGGGCTCGATCGAGAACGTCGTCCGCGTTTTCGCGACGGGTCCAGGCGATGCGGATTGCCGGTTGCTCCGCCTCGCCCGCAGGAGCAACTTTCTTCGAGATCTGTGCCGGATTGCGCAGAACGAAGAGCCGGGCAGCCAGTGCGATCTTGTCCACGGATCGGAAGGTGCGCCCGAGATCCACCGTCCGATGAACGCCTGTTTCACCGGCGAATGTCCCTCCGAATTCGTTTCCGAAATTGCGCATGATGTGGATGTCTGATCCGGCGAACCGGTAGATCGATTGCCAGTCATCGCCGACGGCAAAGACCCTGGCATCGGAATGTTGCGCCTTGAGGGCCTGAATGAGGCGGGCACGGCCCGTCGAGATATCTTGGAATTCGTCGACCAGGATATGGTGGAAGGGGCTCTGGTATCGTCCGCTTTCCACATGTGCCGTGGCCCGGATGACCATGTCCTCGAAGTCGATACGCTCGCCTAGTCGCGCCTGATACTCTCGATAGACGGCGCCGAAGATCTTCAAGAATGCGTCCGCCCTTTTGCCCATTTTGAGGGTTGCGGCTTTCTCGGTGCAGGTGTCAATCTCGTAGCCACCGTTCTTGAAGTGACGCAGGAACGTTCCGATCAGAGATGTAAAGCCATCGACGACACCGATCTGCGTCACCTGATCGTAGATCTCGATCTGCGGGATGGGGTTCAAAGTGACAAGCGGTTCGAGTTTTCTCACGAGTTCCTCGAGCAGCCGACCCTCCTGGCGTTCCCAGCTATAGGTCTCGATCAAGGTGGTCCCGTGTTCTGCATGGACCGCGCGTTTCCAGTCCATTCCTTCGAGATAGCTGTTCCGATCGACGAAGGGGGCGGTCGTGAGCCGTTCCGTGCCATCCGGGCCCCGCGATTTTCGAACACCGAAATGTTCGATATAGACACCGCTCTCGGTCAGGCGGAAATCCGGAGTGTAGATGCGACGGCCTGTTCCGGGCAGTTTGTGCTCATAGGTCGGTTCATATTCGTAGGCGATGCCGTTGCGATAGAGCCAGTTCGCAATGAGGAGCTCTTCGAAGCTCTTGACGGTATCACCCTTCAGGGTCCTCAGGTTGCGGCTTTCGACTTCCGAATACCAATCGTGGGCGCGCGCGTAGTCCCAGGGCATCGGGAACTCGTCGAAATAGCCCGAAAACCATCCAATCACGGTTTCTGCGACATCGGCGAGGCGGTTCACGATGTCCCGAACGATCTCCTTGATCAAAGAGAGGAAGGCTTTGTCGTCGGTTGCAGTCGGTGCAAGTGCGGGCTTCTCACCCTCGACGGCTCCGATGATCTCGAAGGAAAGCGCATGGAATGTGCGCGCCGCAACGGGCAGACCGCAGCGGGCCTCGATCCGTTCCGACATCTCTGCCGCGGCATCTCGCGCAAAGGCCAGGAGGAGCAATTCGTCGGGCTTTCTGATGCCAGCCTTGATGAGGTAGGCGGCCTTTGCGGTGATGACGCTCGTCTTGCCAGAGCCCGCGCCGGCCAGAATCAATGTCGCGTCTTCGTCAACGACCACCGACAGGCGTTGCTCTGGAGTGAGAGGCTTGGACTCGACTGTGTCGAAAAAACTCCTCCACCCCTCGAGTTGTGCTTCGACAAAACGCTCGATCGCCGCCTCGCGCGCCGCGCCGGGGTTTTGGGCGAATGCGATGATCGGGGTCAGGCGCGTGACGGCCTCTTCGCCAAGCGCCGTGGCATTGAGCTTCGAGAGGACCTGCTCGTTCAGCTTCAATATGTCCCGCGCGAGTGGATCCAGCTCGAATGCGGCGGGATATGTCTCGGGGGAATTCAGCTTTTGCAGGGCTGCGAGAAGGCGTTCGATCGTCTCCTCCTGCCTGGCCAGCTCGCGATGATTGAAGGCGGACCACGCCTCTTCGAGAGCCTTGGCAAAAGTCTCCGCTTGCGCTCGATTGGTGGCCGGAATCGAGACCGTCTCACCGGTTCCCAGTTCGAGTGAGAGCCGAGACGAAAACATACCGCGCGTCAACACGGGTCTTGCAGAAATCTCTTCGAACCCGATCCAGTGTCGCGCTCCCGGGCGGGCGGACAGTCCAGCCTCCTTAAGACTCAATGAGCGGGGGTGCCTCCGTCGGGGGTCGGCGAGAAATCCAAGAAGAGAATGAGAAACGAGATCCATGCGCTCTGATTTCAAACAGCTTCAGACTTTCCCGGAGCGCGTGATGGCCGAAGACCGTGCCCTGCACGCTTCGTCAAAATGGCCGCGCCGCTCGGAATGCTCAGGGCCCAGTGGTAGGGCATTGCCAGACTCGGGTCCATCGCAGAGCCGCATCGCGGCCGAGCCCTCGCTCTGCTTGAGGCCGCGTCTTCTGGCCGAGCTGCAAATCTCATCGCAAATTCTCCTGCTGACATCAAAGGGGGCGCTCGTTTCTGCTCTGCCCCCTGAGGACTGGTCCGCTTGAAACTGGAGTTATCCGCTAAGTTTCCCTGGCTGGAAGAGGAATGGAATCGTATGGAGGCGAGCAAATCTTCGGACGCGCGGGACAAGCGTTCATTTTGAATCAAGGCGACGACGGCACGCCGGTCGCGGAGACCTGTCGGAAACCCCTGATCGTCCGGAGCGGTTTCCGAATAGCAAAGCTGCAAACCCGTGCGGTTGACTTTGCCGGCGGGAATTGGCTTACCTGCTGCATCAAAATGCATTGGAGTTCATGCACATGCCGCAAACAGCGACGGCAAATATCCTTTCCATTCTCGAAACTGATTTTTCAGGTGTCGTTGAGGAGTGGCTTGGCACCCAGGTGAAAGAGGGCGTGAAGCGCTCCGACCTTTTCTCCGACTCTGAAAGTCGCGCCCAAAACCAGGAACTCCTGAAAGCCTTTTCCAAAGGTGTTCGGGCCGGGGTCGTGAACGACGAGTTCAGCCTGGATGATGACGCCTGGGAAGACCTGCGCGCCGTTCTGGCTGACGTTAGCAAGGAACGTGTCGGTCGCGGTGTCACGCCGACCGAGATGGCGACATTCGTCCTGGCGCTCAAGGCCCCCCTGTTCAAACGGCTGGAGGCGATGCCTGATATCGAAGGCGGGGAGCTCATTCGCGACGTCTTGATGGTGACCCGCCTCGTCGATGCCTTCGCGATCTATACCAACGAGATCTTCATCGGCGAGCGCGACCAGATAATCGAGCGCCAGCGGCAGGAGATGCTCGAGCTGTCGACGCCGGTGGTCGAACTCTGGGACCGCGTTCTCACGCTGCCACTGATCGGCACGCTGGATTCCGCGCGCGCGCAGGAGGTCATGGAAAACCTGCTACAGACCATTCTGGAACGTCAGGCCGAGGTCGTGATCATGGATATCACCGGTGTCGGCACCGTGGACACGCAGGTTGCGCAACACCTTTTGCGGGCTGCTGCCGCCGTTCGCCTGATGGGTGCAGAGTGCATCATCAGCGGCATCAGCCCGATGATCGCCCAGACCATGGTGCAGCTCGGGATCGACGTCGGCACGGTGTCCACCCGCTCCAGCATTCGCACGGCACTGTCCGATGCCCTGCAGAAGGTCGGCTACGTCATCAAGACCAGTGAGGGCGCGTAACGTGTCGGGTGTGACGTCCATAAACCTGGTCGAAACCGCGCTTCTTGTATCCATCCAGGACGACGTCACCGATACGGAAATCGTGGAGTTGCAGGACACACTCTCGAACCGGATTGCCAAGGAAAACGTCAAAGGCGTGATCCTCGACATCAGCTCTCTGGAGATCGTCGATACATTCGTCGGGCGGGTCATTGCGCAGTTGGCCGGGATCTCGCGGCTGCTGGCCGCCGAGACCTATGTCGTCGGCATGCGCCCGGCAGTTGCAGTGACCCTGGTCGAACTGGGCATGTATCTGCCCGAGACCCGCACGGCGCTCAGCCTGACCCACGCACTTTCCCAGTTGCGGCGTGCCTGATCCCGAGAGGATATCAGGCAGGACCGCGATCGCGAAGGTGACGCTCGCGGCCAGCCGGGACGTCGTTGCCGCGCGCCAGACCGCCGCCCGACTTCTGAAGGCGCGCGGGCTGTCGGTGATGCGGGTCACCCGGTTCGCGACGGCCGTGAGCGAAATCGCTCGCAACGCCATCGTTCACGGTGGGGGTGGCGAGATTTCGTTTTATTTCGATGATCATAACGGGTATCTGCGCGTCGAGTGCCGGGATGAGGGTCCGGGAATCGAGGATGTAACGCTGGCGATGACCGAGGGTTACACGACAGCGGGAGGGCTCGGCAGGGGGCTTGGCGGGGCCAAGCGCCTCTCACATGATTTCACGGTTCGCTCGGCGCCCGGCCAGGGCACAACCGTTACGATGAGCGTGAAGCTATGAATCAATGGGTCGAGATTGATGATCGGAGCGCAGTTGCCGTCGTGCGCCGGCTTGCGCGGCGCCTTGGCGTCGAGATCGGACTTTCAGAGACACGCGTCGGCGAAGTCGCGATCGTCGCGACCGAAGCGACGACCAACATCCTGCGTTACGCGGATCGCGGACGGGCATTGATCGAACGCGTGCGCCAGCCCGGCTCCGATGTCATTTCCATGATCTTCACGGACCGCGGGCCGGGGATCGCGGATATCGACCGGATGTTCAAGGACGGTGAAAGCTCCACGGAGTCCGCCGGTCTCGGGCTCGGCGCCATCGTTCGCCTGTCGGACAGGTTCGATATCTTCACGGCGCCCGACATCGGAACGACGATCGTGTGCAGTTTTGGCGCTTGCAACGATGGGGCTGACGTCGGTGTCGAAGCGGTGGGACTGCGGGTCTGCCATCCGAACGAAGACACTTGCGGCGACGATTTTCAGATACGACAGACCCCGCAGGCGACCGACGTGCTGCTTTGCGATGGGCTCGGACATGGCCCCGCGGCCGCCGAAGCGGCCAGCGAAGTCACCAACACAGCCGCCGCCGCGGGCGGATTGTCCTCGGAGCCAGGCAAGCTGATGCGCGAGATTACCGCGCGGCTGGCTGGACGGCGCGGTGCGGTGGCGGCGCTGCTGCATGTTGCGCATCCGCAGATGGAGATGCGTTACTCAGGGCTTGGCAACATCTCGACCCTGCTGGTGGGGGCAAAGGGCATCCGCAGGATGGCTGTCCGTGACGGCCGCATCGGCGGTGCTCCCACCCACGGTTACGAGGAAGCTGTTCAGCTGGAGTCAGGCGATATAGTGATCGTGCATAGCGATGGGTTGAAGACCATTCGGGACTCTCATTTCCCGCCGGGGCTGCTGCGCAAGAGCCCCCTGCTGGTTGCTGGCTTTCTGCTCGATCGGGCCTTTCGGGGACGCGACGATGCCAGCATCGTCGTGATGCGCATAAATCGGGAACGCGAGGCATGAAAACGGCGAAGCTCACTACGGTGACCCTTGAGAAGAGTGCCGACGTGGCTCGGCTGCGCGATGTGGCCATGACACTGGCCAATGTGCTGCAGTTTGGGTCTTTCGAGCGCACGCGAACGGTGACGGCCGTCGTCGAACTTGGTCGCAATGCAATCGAGCATGGCCAGAAGGGACGGGCGACCTTCTCGCTCACCGAACTGGCCGGCAAGCCCGCGCTCGGTCTTCTCGTGACCGATCAGGGGCGAGGAATCCCACAAGAGAAATTGCAACCCGACGGCGTTCCGTCCTCCGCGACGGGACTGGGTCTGGGGCTGCGCGGCGTGCAGAGGATTGCCACCCGCTTCGGTGTGGAAACCGGCGATGAGGGCACGCGGGTCAATGCGGTTTTCCTGCCATCGGCAAACCTGCCGTCCGGCTCCCAGCTCATCGAACTGGCGACCCGGGCGCTCGACGATCTCAGCGCCAAGGACCCTACGGCGGCCCTCAGCGAACAAAACCGCGAGCTCGCTGAGGAGATAAGCGAACGCGACCTGCTCATGCGGGAGCTTCACCACCGGACGGGTAATAACCTGGCGCTCATCGCCGCTCTCATCCGCATGAGCAAGTCGCGGGCCGAACAGGATGAAACCCATCAGGTTTTGACGGAGCTCGAAGTCCGCGTCGGAGCATTGGCCAAAGCGCACGAATTGATGCAGCGCGGAACTGAAACGGGCAAAGTCGAACTTTCGGAAATGGTCACGGAGGTCGCCAGGACATCAGAGCGCGCTTTCAGCGGCGGGCGGCTGAACGCCACGATCGAGGTTGCCTGTGAAGAGTTGCGGCTCGACAGCAAGTTTGCCATCGATATCGGGCTGATCGTTGGCGAGCTCATCACGAATGCATTCAAATACGCCTTTGTGGGGAGGGAGGAAGGGATCATCCGTGTCGAGGTCTCCGGCGATCCGAAGCATGGGATCGCGCTGGTCGTGTCCGATAACGGCATCGGCTTGCCGGCGGATGCCGAGCGGCCGGAGCGCTCGAACTCTCTTGGATGGCGCTTGATAAGAACCCTGACCTTCCAGCATGACGCGACCCTCACCGTGGATAGCGCAGATGGGCTTTGCGTGCGCATCAAGTTCCCAGCGCAAATCTGACATTCGGCGCGAATTGCCCTGGGAGGCAATGGCGCGGCGCTCCCTGCCGATGGCCTCACGGATCGTGCCGTTTTCTTGCCCGGAGCATACGCGGCGCGGCCTCATGAGGAGGATCGCGTTTTTTGTCCGTCTTGACCCTTCACGATTCAGCCCACGTCTCGCCACCGGCGCGCCGCGCCCGTGTGGCTGGATCTCTGCCAACGTGCTTTGAGAAGTTCTCGATGGCTACGAACGGGGAGGTGGCCGGTCAGCGACATGCCATATCGCGATTTCTTCCCCTGGTCTTCGCGCGTTCGTCCCCGAATTTCCACCAGCCCTCTCTTCGGGCGCATTTGCGATGAGGGATGCCATGCGGCGAGGAGGCGCTTCGCCTCCTGTGCCATGCAGCTAGAGCAGGGCGATTTCCACCGGACTCGAACGCGCCTCGATCTGCGCGGCCGCTTCAAACAATATATCCTCGCGGAACCGCCCGGCGACCATCTGGATGCCCAGAGGCGCGCCGTCGGGCGTCGCTCCCGTCGCCAGCGCCAGCGCAGGAAGTCCCGTGACCGGCAGGCCGATCATCGCCCGCTGCGCCTCCCAGACGCGCTTGAAATCGGCCTCGCTACCCAGATCGAGATTGTCGGCGAAGGGCAGGTCCGCGCTCGGTGCCAGAAGCACCAGCGGGTAGCGCTCCACGAAAAGCGCCCATTCCCGCGCGATCTCTGCCCGGCGGATCAGCGCGCGCGGACAGGGTGAAGTTCGCCGTTCCGGGGGACGGATCCCGGAAAGACCTCCCCATTTCGAGTTTCCTTAAGGCTCCACGATCACGGGCGTGCCCTTGTAGGCGGGGGTCTTCGAATTCTTTTCATGGTAACCCAGCGGAACCAGCGGGTTAAGCTCTGGATAGTAGCCGGCGATGCAGCCCATCGGCAGGTCGTAGCCCGTCACCCTGAGGCCATCGATCCGGCGTTTCACCCCGTCCTGCACGGCGCAGCTCAGCGCCACCTTGGCGCCCTCGACAAGGCCGAGCCGCGCCATTTCCTGCGGGTGGATCAGCACGATCATCCGGTCGCCCTCCAACCCTCTCAGCCGGTCGGAATATCCGTAGATCGTGGTGTTGAACTGGTCGTTCGAGCGCAGGGTGATCAGCGTCATCTCGCGTTCTCCCTCCGGTGCCTGACCCAGCGCCGAGAGCGTCTCGGGCGGGGTGAAGACGGCCTTGCCGCTCTCGGTCTTCCAGGTGCGCTCGCGCGCGGGATTGCCACGGTAGAAACCGCCTGGCTGATGAAGCCGTGCGTTGAAATCGGCGAAATCGTCGGGGAAGGTTTCGGCGATCAGGTCGCGCACTTTCCCGTAGTCGGCGGTCCAGCCATCCCAGTCGAGCCGGTCGTTCGCCGGCAGCGTCGCCTTTGCCAGCCCGGCGACGATCGCCGTTTCCGAGCGCAGGTGGGGCGAGGGAGGCGTTGCCGCGCCGATCGATCCGTAGATATGCGAGAAGGTATCCTCCATCGAGGTCGCCTGCCGTCCGTTCGCCTGCATGTCGGCATCCGCGCGTCCGAGGCAGGGCAGGATGTAGGCGGCCTTGCCGGGCGCGAGATGCGAGCGGTTGAGCTTCGTCGCAATCGAGACCGAAAGGTCGAGCTGCGGATAGGCCGCCTCGATCCGCTCCCGGTCGGGCATCGCTCGCACGAGGTTGCCGCCGAGCGAGATCAGCGCCTTGACCCGGCCCTCCAGCAGCGCTTCGAAGGCCATGACGGCGTTCATGCCGTCCTCCTTCGGCGCCTCGATCCCGAAGAGCTCGCGCAGCTTTTCGGCAGGCATGTGCGCCGATTTCTCGCCGATCCCGACGGTGCGCTGGCCCTGTACGTTGGAATGGCCTCGGACGGGCGAGATCCCAGCGCCCAGACGCCCGATATTCCCCCTCATCATCAGAAGGTTGCAATACATTCCAAGGTTCAGCCAGCCATTGACGTGCTGGGTCATCCCCATGCCGTAAATGCCGATTACGTTCTTCGCCGAGAGGTAGACCTCCGCCGCCTCTTCGATCATCGCGCGGGTGAGGCCCGAGTGACGTTCGATCTCCTCCCAGCGGGCTGCCCGGACGGCGGACTCGGTCTCGGCGAACCCGGTGGTGTGCGTGTCGATGAAGTCCCGGTCCAGCACGCTGCCCGGGGCTGCATCCTCGGCCGCGAGGACACATTTCATCATCCCCGCCAGCACCGCGATGTCGCCGCCGGGGCGGAGCTGGTAATATTGCTCGGAGATCCGCGTGGCCTTGCCAAAGGTCATCTGGGCGAGGTTCTGCGGATCAACGAACTCGATCAGCCCGCGTTCGCGCAACGGGTTGAAGGTGACGATCCTGCAGCCTCGATTCACTGCTGCCTTCAGAGTGTGCAGGAAGCGGGGGGAGTTGGTGCCGGTGTTCTGACCAAAAAAGAAAATCGCGTCGCAATGGTCGAAATCTTCCAGAGTGCAGGTGCCGACCGGCGTGCCGATGAAGGATTTCAGGTTCACGCTGGTGGTCTCGTGGCACATGTTCGACGATTGCGGCAGGTTCTGATGCCCCATCGCCCGGGCGAAGAGGGCATAAAGGTAAGAGGCCTCCAGCCCCGCGTGACCCGAGGCGTAGAAAACGGCCTCCTTCGGATCCATCGCTTTGAGGATGGCGCCGATGGCGGTGAAGGCTTCGTCCCAGCCGACCGGCTGGTAGCGGTCGTTGGCGGCGTCATAACGCATCGGTTCGGTCAGGCGCCCCGCGGCCTCCAGGTCGTGATCAGGCCAGGTCTTCAGCTCGGCCACGGTATGCTCGGCGAAGAAATCGGCGCCGACGCGGCGCTGGTCGAGCTCCCACAGCACGGATTTGGCGCCGTTCTCGCAGAATTCAGCGGCATGTGGGTTGGCGGGCTTGGCCCAGGCACAGGAGGAACACATGACCCCCTTGGGCTTGTTCAACTCGTAGAGAATGCGGAAGGCCTCACTGTCCTTGCGGACGTCGCCGAAGATCTTGGCAACTCCCTTCAGCGAACCCCAGCCGCCCGAGGGATGGTCGAAATACGGCAAGCCCTCGTCCTGTTTGGTTGCGTCATGGCGGGGCGGCGTGGTTCTGGTCATCGGATCCTCCTGCGGCTCGTTGGAAAACAGGAAAGCGCGACGCGGGTTCCTTCACGTTGTCGCGCGCTGCGGACGCGGCCTCGACTGACATTCTCCAGATTGCTTGCCGTCGCCTTCGAGATCGCCTGAAACTGCTCGCTGAACAAATGCGCTCCGCCCTGCGTGGAGGCTGTTGATGTGCAAATGCCTCGGGCTGGGCTGCTTGGGCCGGGCTGAACGAATCTGGCCGCGAACCCGGATCTTCCTGGCTGCGCAGCAACGTTTCGAGCCCTTCGGGCGGACCCGCTCTGGGGCACCGGGAGGGCGTGGGGCAGTTTCGTGTCAGGTGACATTGCGCTATCCGTTCCCGAACACCCGGGCGATCTGTCACGCAACGGTCAACACGATTCTTCCCCGGAGCGTATCTCGCTCCGCACGGCATCCATCTGAAGTCCCGATGTCGTGCTGGTCGATGAAGTGGTGAACCAGCTTGTTCCGTAGATCGACCATTTCCCGCAGTTCACATTCTAGCCACGCGAAATCAGTGTCCGTCAGGCGAAGCGACGTCCGCATGGCGATCCAACTGAAGGACGCAAGAGGGTTGGTCGGCATATCTTCGTGCGGATCGACTGACCTGCCACTGAACTTTCATCCAGCCGCGACCGGAGCCCGGTTGGTGTTTGATCCGCACCCCAGAGCTCTACCGCCCTTAGGCAGAGTTTCCCGGCTTTGCTCAGGGTGACGGGCTGGTGACGCCC
>NZ_MPZW01000019.1:0-12797 GCF_002020275.1 Thioclava sp. L04-15
GGCTCTGCTACACAGTATGGCGCAATCGGGCTGCGGTGGCTCTGGGGCGTAAGCGACCTCGCCGTCGATAGGGGCGGGGAGCTGACTTTCGCTGCGTCCTGGTTGAGCGGCGGCTATGCGAAGATCGCGCACAGTCCGGTCTTGTCAGCAAAAGCGTCGCATCCGCTTCTGCTCCAGACAGCGTGATCAGGCTTTGTCGTCGCCTTCAGCCGATTTCGTTTCCGGCTTGGCGGCTGTCGGCAGGGTCGGCGGGCGCCGATATCCAAAGCCTTTCCGGGATTGCTTCTTCGCCGGCTGGCTCAGGAATTCGTTCAGGTCCAGTGGCTTCTTTTGAGGTGAGTAGCCCAAGTTCGATCTCCGTTTCTACAGGTGACATGTGAACGCGCCGAAACATCCCGACACAGGGCGCGAGAAGCCGTTTGTGGTCTCTCGAAGCATATGCGGCGCCCGGACGGCGTTCTTCGTTCTGGGCGGCGCGCCGCAGGCGCGCTTTCGCGGGCCGGAAGGAACCGGCCCGCGAAGGACTGTATCAGACGAGTTCGAGATCCTTGGCGGATTCCCGACCATCGCGGCCGGTCTCGATCTCGAAGGTCACTTTCTGACCGTCAGCGACATGCGAGATCCCCGAACGCTCGAGCGCGGAGATATGCAGGAACACGTCCTTGCTGCCCGTCTCGGGTTCGATGAAGCCGAAGCCTTTGCTGGAGTTGAACCATTTCACGGTGCCATTGGCCATCGTGCTGTTTCCTTCTTTTGAATTCTGCCCGCAGGATGCGACAGGTCGGCCGGTCAGATCGAAAAGCAAACTGAGGCCGATGAAGGAGACAGGGTGCGGTCGGTATAACGAAGCTCTTTATACATGGGGTCTGACGGGCAGGAAACAAGGACGAACCGAAGATCGAGCCCCGGAAATCGCGATCCGTCGAGCGCTTGCGATCACGACATGGCCGGGGCCAGGCGATCTTTCTCGACATTGAGAAGGGCCTCGACCTGCGCAATCGCCTCGGCAGCCGGACGCCCCGGTGGGATCGCGGGGAAATAGGCCACCGTGATCGTTCCCTCGGTTTTGACACCCTTGCGCCAGACGTGACCGGCATTGTGCGCCACCGGCACGATCGGCAGGCCGAGTTTGCGGTAAAGCGCGATCAGGCCCGGCTGGAATGCGCATCTGTCGTCGACGCCGACACGCGTGCCTTCCGGGAAGATCAGGATCGAGCGCCCTTTCGCGGCCTCTTCGCGTGCCTGCGTGATCATTCCCGCCAGAGCACGCCCGCCACCGCCCCGGTCGATCAGGATCATCGGCGCATGTGCGAGGAACCACCCGAAGATCGGGATGCGCCGCAACTCGTGTTTCGCGATGATGCAGATATCGGGCACCAGCCGGTTGAAGGCCAGTGTCTCCCATGTGGACTGGTGGTTGCAGACATAGATGCAGGGGCGGTCGAGATGTTTGTTCTCGATCCCCACTTCGCGCACGCGTTGCCGCAAGATCCCGCGCGACAGCAGGGAGAACCCGGCTGTCCAGAACCGAATGGCCGCCCGAACGAAGCTCGGTCGGTGCGCCAGCGCAAGGCACGGGATCAGCGGCGCCTGCAGCAGCGTCCAGAAACCGAACAACCCGTCGAAAAGCTTCGAGCGGGCTGCTTGCGGCCTCGACGTCGCAAAACCGCGTGCCTCCCGCAGCTGGGAAGCCTTTTGGGGGATGCGCTCAGGCCGCAAGGGGGCGAACACTCGCGTCGAACGGCATGAAACCAGCGGTATTGGCGGCACCGAGGAAAGCAGCGCGTGCGTCACCAACGGTGCCCATGCAGTCCATGGCCGCCTCGACACGCTCGATGGCGTGATCCAGCGCCGCATCGGCGACGGGCCATTTCCGGCGTAGCCAGTAGTGCGCTTGTTCGATTGTGCTGAAGTTTTTCACGTCGCCTTCCGGCGACACGACGAGCGAGATGGGTTGGCCCCAGTAAATTTCTATCAAGGTTCTTGTCTTTCTTGGTGTCCGTGATGGCTCCGATTTGAACGGTCGCGCGATCACGAAGGCACAGTAGGGGATTTCTCCGAAACCGTGCGGTTGATTGGTTGGCGCGCGATCACGCGCGCAGGTCTTTTTCCCGAACGGATCGTGCAAAGCTCAGCGCCGAAGCGCGCGCTTCTCGATCGTCAATCTCTGGCAAGCGAACGTCGCCAGGATATCGAGAGGGCAGCTTTCGCGGTCTCGGCCCGACAGAGCGCGGCTTGCTTGCCACGATCCTTGGTCTGCTCGAACGGCTTGGCGGCGCCATGCACCACCGAAAGGTTCCTTTTCCAAATGCCGCCTGCAAAGGGCAGCGGCCCGACAAAGCTCAAGATCGTCGCTGAGCCGGGAGGAACAGGGTCCGAGAATTAAGAGATGCAGGGAAGATGTAGGCGCTTTGTCCCGCGATTGCGAGAGAATTGATCCATTCGAGCGAAGTTTCCACGCAAGCCGTTGATAGCGTGATAAATAAATCCGCCTCGATAGGGGGAACACGCTGTCACGCAGAGCTTTGACGGCGCGCAAAACCCGGCATCGGGACACATGAGCCTCGCATTCACACGCGACAAGCCCATATCGTGGGAATGGCCCTCCCGCGTGTTCGGCTGTCCCTTGGTGACGGTTCGCCTTGCCGGGACAGTCCTGCCGAAATCTTGCAGGGGCGCCATGCCACGCAGGAACGATCATTTCGATCACGCCGCGCCCTCGCGTGGCTATTGCATAGATATAAAGGACGCCGCCCGATGGCATTTCCGCCTCCTTCCGACATATCAGCCGCCGCAGGCGAGCGCGCCGATCTGCGCATCAAGATCGGCTGCCGGTTTGATCTCCGCCTGACGCAGCCGACGCCGATGATCGCGCTGCTCAATGTGCATTTCTCCCGCGCCGGAGATCTCGAATTCCCCGATCATCTGAAAACCACGCCGAATGTGCCGCTGAGCGCCTATCGCGACGGGTTCGGCAACTGGTGCACGCGCCTTGTCGCGCCCGAGGGCCTGTTCAGCATCGGCACAGAAGCGATCATCACCGATAGCGGCCAGCCTGACCCGCAGCCGCCCGAGGCCGGGTCCGACCGGGTGGAGGCATTGCCGGCCGAGGTTCTCGTCTACCTCCTTGGCAGTCGATATTGCGAGACCGACACCCTGTCCGAAACCGCCTGGCGCCTGTTCGAGCATACCCCGCCCGGGCGCGCCCGGGTGCAGGCGATCTGCGATTTCGTGCATGCGCATATCCAGTTCGACTATCTCGCCGCCCGGGCCACGCGCAGTGCCGCCCAGGCCTATGCCGAGGCGCAGGGCGTTTGCCGCGACTATGCCCATCTGGCGATCGCCTTCTGCCGATGCATGAACATCCCCGCCCGCTATTGCACAGGCTACCTTGGCGATATCGGTGAACCGCCGCCCTATCCGCCAGGGGACTTCGCGGCCTGGATCGAGGTCTGGCTGGAGGGGCGCTGGTGGGTCTTCGATCCGCGCAACAACACCCCGCGCATCGGGCGCATTCTCGTGGCTCAGGGCCGCGATGCGGCCGACGTTCCCCTGATCCATTCCTTCGGAACGAATGTCCTCGAGGGGTTCGAAGTCTGGTCGGATCAGATCCTCTGAACCCCCTCAGCCGAAATCGCGCAAAACCGGACGCTACTTATTTCCTTTGCTATTTTCGCCGAACCGGCGTAGTGAGAGCGGGCAACGTAATTCCCTTCTGCAACCTGTCTCCTTTGTCGGCTTCAGTCTGCCTTTTCGAATTGACTGAGCCGGGCTGTCGCGTTTTGCGGGCAGCATTTATCATAGGAGACATCACGATGGCCAATGGCACCGTGAAATGGTTCAACCAGACCAAAGGCTTCGGCTTCATCGAGGCGAAGACCGGCGGACGGGATATCTTCGTCCATATTTCGGCCCTTGAGCGCGCGGGCCTCTCGCAGCTCGATGACGGGCAGGCCGTTACTTACGAGATCGAGACCGGCCGCGACGGACGCGAGTCCGCCTGCGATCTGGCGCTCGCCTGATCGGGTCAGTTCCGGATCCGGCCCATCGGGCCGGATCCCGCGAACAGGGAGGGCACATGCCCCGCAAAGACAAGTTGAACGGCTTCTTCCGCGAACTTGCCCCGAAACCGGGGACAGCTCAGGACAAGACGGATGCCGCAGTGCGCATCATCCGCGATGCCGAAGCCGAGAAAAGAGCGGATCTGACCGCAACCTTGCGCGCAGCGCGCTTGGAGCGGGATGAAGGCGATCACGACCTGAAGCCGCCGTCTCGCAGGACGAAACCGCGAAGTTGACCGGAAAATTCGGTCATCCAACAGAATTTCCCGGGCGTCTCCCGGGAATAACATGGAGGGCCGAAGATGGCTTTTGAAAAAGTGCCTTCGGGCAAAACGCCCCAGACGAATGACCTTGCGACGCATAAGGGCCATGCCGCCCTCGCTTGGCACCACTTCTTCCGCAGTCTGTCCGACGACAAGATATCGGACGAGCGTGGCCCCTTGGTGCGCGGCGTTCAGGAATAATCGTTCTCTAAAATCAGGGGTGTGGGGTTCCCGGCAAGAAGGCTGAGCGGCGCGAGGTTCCAAGCGAACCGGCTGACGCTCGCCACACGGCTTGCCGGGAGGTGGAGCGGCAGGAGGAAACTCCTGCCGCTTCGCTTTTGAAAGGGCGGCCCTGCCCAATGATGGGACAGGCGACGATTTCCGTTCTCGGCAGCGATAATGTCATGTCCACGGAGCAGTGGTTTAGAGAACTCCGTCCCTTAGCCCGAGATGTCGGTCGTCAGATGATTTGGGACACGAGGGGCTGATCTGGAACGGAGGGCTTGGCTCGTTTACCAGGGCACCGGGAAGGTAGGAGTTCTCGAACAGGGGGCGGTTCTTCAGGGTCAGCTGCCGGCGCTCGATCTTGCGTTGTGCCTGGAGGCTGCGACCGGCCATTCGCAGCGTCTCTTGCGAATGACCGCAATGGGCCGAGAGCGCAATTCTCCAGTCTCGACCCAGCGTCAAACTAGACAGAGCAATCGAAAACGGTGTCCATGCAGGGCGAAGGTCACCACATCAACCGGGCGTGCTCCGAGAAACAGCGGCCCGGTGTTGGGCCGCGTCATCCAGGTGCGGGCGAGCGGCTTAGAGAAATAGAGTTCAAGCGCCTTGTAGATCCCGAGCACAGCAGAAAGGCGAAGGAGTTGATCCTCTGTCAGAGACGGGGCATCGCCCGGCTCCTGTGGGGGGCTCCAAACTGGCTCAGGCATTCCGAGGAGGCCAGAGGCTTCGTGCTCCGACAGGCCCCATACGCGCGCAAGGCGCGAATAGGCCTTCAGGAACACTTCGATCTCCACCTGAGAAAAGCTGTTGCCTTCGATCTCCATCCGCTCTCTCCGCAAGCAGGTTGTTTTCACTTCGACGCGACCGGGTCGGCTCGGTCTTCGGCTCAAACGAGTAGCGCCGGATTGCCGAGGGCGACGCCCCTTGGCAGCGTGCCCCTGAGGTCCGCCGCAACGGGCTGAATACGAATTACCCTCAATGCAGCGGTGGCAGGTTCTCACGCGCAAACAAGCTATCGATCAGCTTGATAACGGCCCGCAAATCCATGTTCTGATGGGTGCGCGCCAGCACTTCCGACAGCGCCTCGATAGCCCCATCGGACAAACCGCGCCTTGCCCCTTCCCTCCGCGCAAAGTGGACCAAATGCACGCCCGTGAGAGGCGCTACATCCACAACCCGGCAGCGGCTAAGCAAAGGCGCAGGAACGTTGCGACGGTTGTTCGAGGTGAGAACCCAAGTGATCCAGCGCATATCGAAACGCACCCTGAAATAGGGGCAGCTCCAAGTTCGCGCGCTGAGGGGCTCAAGCAGCGGCAATAGCGCATTGCTCAGCGCAAAGCTCAACCCCTTCTCTGACCGAACATCGCCCACCTTATCAACCTCGTCGATAACGATAAGCGGATTGCCCACCCTCTCGCGGAGGATGAGTTCCAGTGGTCGACCTGGGTTTGCCGTCGACCAACCTCTTTGACTGCCAGCGACAGAAAACCCCGCGGGCTCACTCGCTGCATCAACCAATTCCGATGGCGTGCCGACAAGCGTTGCCAGCCGTCGCGACCAGTGGCTCTTGCCTATCCCAGGGGGGCCGTCGAGCAGGATGGGCGGCAAGCTCAAGGCCGGCTTACCTTCACGGACGCTTTCACGCATGGCGTTCCAGGCGATCTCAGTCGCCCGGGACATCCAGGGCATCTCCTCGTGCAAGCGAGCCGCAATTTCGTCCGCGTGATGTTCGTTTCGGAGCTGCGTGAGCGTGACCCCATCTTGAAGGGATGAGAGCCGTTTCCGGTCTTCGTGACCGAGATGGCTCAGGCCAGACGCCAGTTCACGCAGCTGCACCAACCGCAGGGCGCGACGGACAATTTTTTCCCGATCCATACGGTTCGGGCCGGTCTGGTCCCTGATATCGGCCCATTCTTCTCCCATCTCGAGCGATGAAAACGACGCTTCGTCGATCCCGAGTCCTCGCCGTCGAAGCTGCGCCAGCGTCTTTGACAGGCGGGCTTCGATGTCTTGTGCGGTCTGTTTTGGAAAGAACTTCACGTTCGCGATCTGCACCGTCGATGTTCGCAATCTATCAGCACCTAATCCGTCGTTTGGCCGTTCAGTATGTGCTCCGTTGAAATTCTTCATCTGATGTTCCTCGCGTCACGACTTTAGAATGCGCGGGCGGCACGATGCTTCGGCTCCATAAGACACGAGGCGGCCTTTTGGGATAGCGACTGCAACACTGCGATTCTCATCTCGGCCGCTCTTCTGGGCTCAGCAACTAGGTGAGTCAAGGGTCTGTTATTGCAGCATTTTTTCGCATGAAATGAGGCTGGCACGCAGCTTTGCTCGGACGTTCTGTATGGGCGGAAAAGGGGGGCGATATCGGTGAATATTCGTCCTTTGGCCTACAGGATGGAGGACCCGGTGGCGTCATGAACATCACTCGCTGCCGTTCGAGTTTGTTTTTCGCACGAGCGATTTCGTATTTCGCTCGCCTCGATCAGCGCAGTTGGCTTGAGTTGCTAGGCGCGCGGCACGCCGAAGGTGCCGATAGCATCGAAAACTTGCGGTGCGACATCGAACGTGCTTTGCCTTGGAAGTTCTGTCTCCTTGGGGCGCTGCTCGCGACGGGGCAACATGGTTGGGTTTGCGCACTTTTGAGGCTGTCGTTTGGAGGTGAATTCTCGAGAGCTTACGGAAATCGAACTCGAGAATGTGCATTGGTGGAGCCTGGAACGACGCTTGCCCGTCGAAGGCGTCGAGCGTTATTTTCGCACTGACAAAGATCGGCGTGAACGCTTCATCAAAGTTCGCTGGCCCGACGGTCCAGTTTGCATCAAATGCGGCTCTGGCAACCTCGGCATCGTCGAAACGCGGGCGGTGTTTCAGTGCAAGGAATGCCGACATCAGTTCTCGCCAACAGCTGGCAGCATCTTGCATCGGTCCAGGGTCGATCTCGCAGGTTGGTTCCGAGCAGCGGAAATGATCATTCGCGAAGGGGATGCTGGGTTTTCTGAATATTCGCGGAGATACCGCGTCTCATCGCAAACACTCGCGGACCGGCTCGGTATCGAATATGTGGCCGCGCATCGATTGCGGAAAATTCTCCTCGCCGACATGGGGCGAGGTGGCGCGGGTCTGATGAGTGAAGTCATTTGCATCGTCACATCAGAAACTCCGGCGGGTATTGTTCCCGACTCCCTGGCGCACTTCGACTGGCTTTTTGCTGAGCGTTCTCCACCCTCGTTCGATGAAGATATCCTCAGGACGCTAATGGGATGACCTTGGCGTCAAA
Source organism: Thioclava sp. L04-15 (assembly GCF_002020275.1). Taxonomy (NCBI): domain Bacteria; kingdom Pseudomonadati; phylum Pseudomonadota; class Alphaproteobacteria; order Rhodobacterales; family Paracoccaceae; genus Thioclava; species Thioclava sp. L04-15. The sequence goes on from NZ_MPZW01000019.1 coordinate 7,833, forward strand.
TCGATAGCCATCTTAAACGGCAGTCACTCGAGCGTCGCCGCATTTGATGAGTTAACGATACAGAGTCTCCACAGGTTTCCTCTGCGCTGGCCTATTCACACGCGGCCGGACGAGATAAAGTCAGAGGACAAGTTCGAAACCTCCGGAAATGACAAGACGGACGGCAGGGCGTGGCGCGTGAGGCGTCATGCTCAACGAGAAGGCATGTCTGAACCGGATCAGGGTAGGAGAGTGATCTGTGCGAAAAAAATTTCTCTAACATGCTGAAAAATATAGATATTGACTCATTTTTGGCTTTGTGGAATTTCGCGGCCCGGGATCGGGAAGCAGAGGGGGCGCCGGTGTTGGAGAGCGTTTGCGATCAACTCGAAGCAAGAGGGGAAACGCGCGTCTTCGTTGGCGCGCCCCAAAAGACCGCTTGTCGATCGCCCGGTAGTCATTTGCCGAACTAGAGGCCCAAAGTGGCGCTGGCACGAAAAGTCAGCGACCGAAACTGATGAAGATAGCGCCGCTGGATCTGCCGGTGGATCATGGAGAACTCATGGTGGAACAGACCTATCAGAGCACGGCAATGAGCAGTGGCTTGGATACTGGCGATGTCATCACCCGGAATCTGCGTATCCACGAGATTGAGCCACCCGCTTATTCGAACGGCGAACCACTTTCACAGCCCGCAAAAAGGGGGCCTCTACCGCAACTTTCGGTCGAAAACATTGACGAAATTCTGCCATATGATGGCGTGCGCGGCACCGTGCATAGAAGCCATATCGCAAAAACAGGCCTGCTCGTCGGGCGCACCATGGAAGACGGAGGGCGCCCCCGTCCGATTGGCTTTGAGAGTTCGCTCGAAAGGGCTGTCGCGATCTCCTGCTTGCTGCATCCGGACACAATCGGGCTAAAATGCCAAGCACGGAAAATCGAGTTCGACGAGCCTGTGTTTGGGGTCAAATCCAACACTCTCGATTTCCTGCTTACGCAACGGAGCGGCGCACGAACGTATCTGTTTGTCAAAAATGACGAAGCTCTGGAGCGACCAAAGGTTTCTACGCTTACGCGCGCCGTCAGGTCTGCACTACCTGACGGGTTTGGGTTCGCGATCCTTTCCGAAACTTCTTTCCCTCCCGTGGTGCGCGGAAACAACGAGCGCATGTTTCTAGCGAAACGGAGCCCGGATCCCGCTGCGGATACTCGCCTGGCAGAGGTGCTCGATGATCTTCTGAACTCGGAACGCTTCACCATCGACGAGATCGTCTTTCGCTGTGAGCCAGGCGACCGCAATGCCGATCGCGGCCGTGTGTTTGATGCTGTGCTGCGCGCGATCGCGGATAAGAAGCTTGTCGCGCCTCGTTATGAAACTCTCGACTATCCGACCGTTCTGGGGTGGCCGAGATGAACGCGATCCCCCAACGCTTCCATTTCGAACCCGGGACGCTGATCGCGTATGATGGGTATCAATTGGTGGTGACGGCCTCTGTGAAAGATGGCCTTGCCGTGCGTGATCGCTTCATCGGTGAAGGAGAAAAGTCGCGCCATTGGGTGCTTAGCGATCAGACGGTCCAAGAACTGCTTACGCGGAATGATGTCGTGATCGACGACACGTTCAGCTTGGACGGTGTTGGGACGGAGATCGATGGACAAAGATTCCTCCGTTTTGAAGATCGATCGGAGGCGGATCGGCGCGAGGCCCATCAACGCGAGGCTTGGTGTCTGGCAGCGAAGTCAGTTCTTGGAAATGGGCCCTATACTGAGACGCGGATTGTAGAAAACTACAAAGAGATCCGAGCAGCTGCCATTGATCGGCAGCGCCTTTTAGAACTTGGTGAGGCTAAGAAGGGTGGGCGTTTCCAAGGGCGTTCCTGGGGCGCAAAAAGCATCAGCAATTATTGCAAAGATTATTTTGGCATGAAGGTGCCGCATCCGCGCATCTTGCTGCGCCGCCCTGCGGGTGGGAATAATACTCCGCGACTTACGGCGGAACAGAGCGCGCTTCTCGATGAATGCTGCAAGAGCTATCTCAGCACAAGTCAACCGTCCAAGGCTTCGATAGTAAAGCACGTGGGTCGGCGCTTCAAAGCGGTGCGACGGGAGCGCATAGAAGCCGGAAATTCCAGGCCCTTTCCGACCCCTCATTGCAACACGATCTATCGTCGTCTTGCAAAGTTCCCGCGCTTGGCTCTCGTGATTGGCAGAGAAGGATATCGGGAGGCGCAAAAACAATTCGCTCCAACGCAACATGGCGTGCGCGCCCTCAAGCCGGGCGAAGTGATCGAACTCGATTTCTGGAAAGGTGACGTGTTCACCTTCTCGAAGCGGGCTGAGTTCTGGGATCTGCTCACGCCAGATCTGCAGCGGACCTTGAAGGATGGGACAAAAGGAGGTCGGCGCGCCACGCGGCAGCGCCTTTGGATCTGTATTGCGTTAGACGTTGCCACCCGAATGCCGCTTGGCCTCGGGATCGCCGAAAAGCCCAATTCCCGAACAGTAATCGAGGTGCTCGACCAAGTTATGCGCGACAAGTCGGATATCAGTCGTGCGGCAGGTTGCAGGCTGCCTTGGAGCCAGCATTGTGGGCTGGGGACGATTGTCGTCGACACCGGGGCTGAATTTTTCAACGACGAAGTTCAGGCAGCTATTATCGCGGCGGGTGGGTCGTTCGTCTATGGACGTGCTGCTGTGCCGATGGACAAGCCGTTCATTGAGCGCTTCTTTGGCGGGTTGCGAACGGAATTCGCTGACGAGTTACCTGGAAAGGCCGGATTTTCGCCGAAATGCCTTGTCGCTTACGATCGGGAAGGCATGGCGGCTTTCAATAGTGACCAGTTCCGTTTGCTTCTGCTCCGTCACCTCGTGGACTACTATCCGTTACGTGAGCACGCAGGCCTTCTAGGGCGGCGTCCTATCGATGCTTGGCGCGATGCCACGAAATACGGCGCGGTGCGTCCCCCCCAACCACGTGATCGACGAAACGCGACCGGCCTCAAACTCAAGCGCGTGCTGAGCAAAGAAGGCATCCGGATTTTCGGGATTCCCTTCAGCAATCCCGATCTATTTCCCGGCGCTCTTAAGAACGGTAAAAAGCCGGTCGAAGTTCGGGTCGATCCAAACGATTTGCGAGAGGTGACGATCCTACTTGATGGCGAGCGTGTCCATTTGAAGAACGAGCGACCTGATCTCGCTCATCACTCGATCCGCACCGTGATGGCAGCCATCAAAGAGATGACGTCGTCGAAACCGCGGGATCGAGAGTTTTACGAGCATGTCTTGGCGGAACATTCTGACTGGTTCGCGCAGAAGATCAGAGTTGGTATTCAGGCGCATGGACTGCCCTCGACCGAAGTCACGTCCGAGGAAATCGACCGGTTCGAGCGTTCCTTCTGTTTGAAACTGCAAATTCTCCGAACACCCGGAAAGACCGCTTCGGCCGATATGGATACGCTGCTGGACGGCGGCTCGGGGCCAGGGATTTTCTCCGCCGCCGATATCGCTGCCGAAAAAGCTGCGGGAGCACCAGAGAGGGACGAGTCGGAGTGCGAGGATCAGCCCGAAAACTTCATGCCTGGGCCGACCGATCTCGATTCTGACACGGGCTCCAATAGTGCCACGCAGCCGCTATCCAAGCCCGACAGGGATCCGTCTCCGAGCGCGGAGACGCCCTTCGCCGAGCCGCACGAGAGAGCCGATGGTCCACGACGTTTTAGCGGGAAACCCAAAGGAAAAGGGACACTCTCATGACGGCCACTTCGCCTCAGACCAAGACACGTGTGCAGCGCCGCGCGTTCCTGAAATCATGCTATTTTCAGATGGAGCGGGCGAATGAACTCGATTTGCATCTTCGCGATGTCGTTGAGGACTTCGACGCGGGCCGCCTCTCGGGCGACAGGTTTGAGGGACGTGGACTCGTCGTCATTGGCGAGAGCGGATCAGGCAAGTCCCGGGAAATCGACAAGGCTCTCGAACGGTTGACGGCCAACACGGGCAAGCTCGAATGCGGTTTGGAAACGCGGTTCCTTCAGGATGCACTCGATGGCGAAACCACCTGGAAATCGCTTGGCCTGCAACTGCTGAACAAGCTTGGCTATCCACTTTCGGCGAGCCGCACTGAACATGAAATTTGGACGCGCGTGCGCTTGCAGTTGCAGGGGCAGGGCATCTGGCTGCTGCATATCGACGAATGCCAACACATGTTTCAGACCCTTGGCGAGAAAGAAACCCGAAAGGTGATCAATGCGCTCAAGACCTTCATGAAGCACCGGGATTGGCCGGTCGCTATCATCCTCAGTGGTATTCCGGAGCTCTTGGATAAGGTGAACATCGACCCCCAGCTACGCAACCTTATGACACCATACGCGCTGCGTCCGCTTGACCTGCGTGGGCCAGATCTCGACGAAGTGGATACGGTCGTTTGTCTACTCGGCGAGGAACTCGGGCTCGATATCACCGAGATACGCGACGGGGACGTCTATATGCGCATGGCCTACGGGCACGAGAACCTGTTCGGTAAGATATTCAGATTTCTCGTGGATGTATTCGCCACGCTACCTGAAGGCGAGACACGCGTAAGCCCTTCGCATCTTTCGGATCAATACGAGCGAAATACCGGATGCACGGTCGGGCAAAACGTCTTTCTTAGGGAAGACTACGAGGCTTGCAATGTTGGTGCGTTGATGGCCTCCGACTAGGCAATCGTCCACCTCTCTCGATCACATCCAGACTACGCGATCTGCGCCTCGGCTTGCAAAAGCCGAGGCTTTTCGTTGCTTCGGGTGGAAGCGAGGAGCCGACGCCCCACAACAAGGAGAGTCTGGAAATTGGATTGTGTGATTTGGAAAGCGGTTGCTGTGACTCAATCTGGGAATATCTTTTAAATTCAATGTTGTGATTTTCCGGGAGTCACAGCATCCGTTTTCCGCCATCGCCGCTGCTTAGCTCGAACGAGCTGATAAGGCATTGTAATAAATTGACTTT
>NZ_MPZW01000002.1:0-467081 GCF_002020275.1 Thioclava sp. L04-15
GCGGTTGTAGCTCAGTTGGTTAGAGTACCGGCCTGTCACGCCGGGGGTCGCGGGTTCGAGCCCCGTCAACCGCGCCACTTCTTCCTCTCGGACTTGTAAAGTTGCGTTGTGAATCGCGCCCCGCTCGCCTATATCCGGGCGAAATTCGGGAGAGTTCGATGCGTTGGATCAAGCAGGTCTTTGACCATATCACCCTGTTTCAGGCCATTCTCTTCGCGGGGCTTTTGGGCCTCGCGCCGTTCACGCCCGAACCGCATATCTGGGAAAAGCTCAAGATGCTGGTGGCGGGCACTCTGGTGCGTCCGATCGACTGGTTCGACCTCTTGCTGCATGGCACCCCATGGGTGATCCTTGCGATCAAACTGGGCCAATGGGTGAAGACGGGACAGACCGGCAAGACCGGCGGAGGTGCGGCATGAAGGATGAACTGGACGCAAAGGCGCTGATCGAACGGCTCGGAGGCGCAGCGCGGGCGGCTTCGGCAGAGCTCGCATTCGCGAGCGCGCAAGCCAAGCAAAAGGCGCTCGAGGCGGCGGCCGATGCGGTGCTCGCGCATGCGGGCGACATCATCTCCGCCAATGGCGAGGACATGGCTTACGGCGCGCAAAAGGGGCTGAGCCCGGCGATGATGGATCGGCTGATGCTCGATCAGTCGCGCGTCGAGGCGATCGCGAAAGGCCTGCGTGCCGTTGCGGCGCAGCGCGATCCGGTGGGCGATGTGATCACCGAATGGGACATGCCCTCGGGGCTCCATATCCAGCGCGTGCGCACGCCGCTGGGTGTGATCGGCGTGATCTACGAATCACGGCCCAACGTGACCGCCGATGCCGGCGCGCTGTGCCTGAAATCGGGCAATGCGGTGATCCTGCGCGGCGGCTCGGAGAGCTATCATTCGAGCCGCGCGATTCATGCCTGCCTCGTCGAGGGGCTGAAGGCGGCGGGCCTGCCCGAGGATGCGATCCAGCTGGTGCCGACGCGCGACCGTGCGGCGGTGGCCGAGATGCTGCGAGCGACCGATTATATCGACGTGATCGTGCCGCGCGGCGGCAAGGGGCTCGTCGGGCTCGTGCAGGCCGAGGCGCGCGTGCCGGTCTTCGCCCATCTAGAGGGCATCTGCCATGTCTATGCCGATGGTGCGGCGGATCTCGAGAAGGCGCGTGCGGTCGTGCTCAACGCCAAGACCCGGCGCACGGGGATCTGCGGGGCGATGGAATGCCTGCTGATCGATCGCGCGTTCTGGGACAAACATGGCGGTGTTCTGGTCGAGGATCTGCTCAAGGCGGGCGTCGAGGTGCGCGGCATGGGTGATCTGCTGTCGATCGCGGGCGTAACCGAAGCCGCGGCCGACGATTACGGTCGCGAGTATCTCGACATGATCTGCGCCGCGAAGATCGTCGACGGCGTGGATGGCGCGATCGAACATATCCGCCGCTACGGCAGCCAGCACACGGAATCGATCCTGACCGAGGACGATGCGGCGGCGGCGCGGTTCTTCGAGCGTCTCGACAGCGCGATCCTGATGCGCAACGCCTCGACCCAGTTCGCCGATGGCGGCGAGTTCGGGATGGGGGCCGAGATCGGCATCGCGACGGGCAAGATGCATGCGCGTGGCCCGGTAGGGGCCGAGCAGCTGACCTCGTTCAAATACCTGGTGACCGGCGACGGCACGGTGCGGCCCTGAGCGGCGCGTCAGAACCGGATTACGCCGCCAGTTTCGGTGAGCGCCCAGTCGAGGCCAAGCCCCAGCCGCGCCGCCAGGCGCGGCAGCAAGGCAAATTGCACCTGCGCGGGCGTGACGTCGATATGCGCCCCGTCCAGCGTCGAGAACAGCCGTGCATCCCCGCGCGCCTTCTCGGACTGCGCCCCGATTTCCCAGCGCCCGCCGCAATCGCGCACGGTGATCGTACCGCCATAGGGCAGGACCGTCTCGAGGCAGAGGATGGACAGGAAGGCCAGTTTCACGAGCCCGCGGGCATGATCGCCCGAGATCTCCCAATGCAGGCGCAGCCTGCCTTGTGCCGAAATCCCGGCCAGAAGCGAGGCGATCTCGGGCTGGCCAAGCTGTTGTTGTTCGCTCGATTGGCCGAAAGCCACGCGGAAGAATTTCACCCGAGCATTGGCTGCCGCGACACTTTGCTCGATCAGCTCGATCTCGGGGCCCTGCGTGGCACAGCTCATGGTGAGCAATTCGAGCCCGTTTGCGATCGCGCCGATCGGGCTGATCAGGTCATGGCAGAGGCGCGAACCCAGCAAGGCGGTCAGGTCAGTCTCGTTCAAGCTTGCCTCGACGGTTTCGAACGGCATCAATATCTCCGAAAGTGAGGGCGCAAATGTATGAGATCCTTGAACCCGGCATGCTGGTACGAAACCCCGCGCAGCCCGACTGGGGTATCGGCCAGGTGCAGTCGCGGATCGGCGAGAAAGTAACGGTCAATTTCGAACATGTGGGCAAACAGGTGATTGACGGGCGAAGAGTCTCGCTTGAACTGGTTTTCCCCGATCAGGGTTGATGAAAGGTTAACACCTGAGCGGGACAGGTCGAGTCACAAAAACAACCTCAGGCTTTATTCGGTGTCTTCGCATATTGCCATGACGGTCAGGGCTTTCTACATCTGCGCCACGACGCGGGCGCCAGGAGGAGATGCGTGAGCGAGAATGCGGCATTCGATATCAGGCTCGCCCGGGGCAGGGCGGATCTCGAGGCCTCGCAACGTCTGCGGTACCGTGTCTTCGTCGAGGAGCTCGGCGGCGGTGGGCAGACCGTCGATCATGACGCGCGCATCGAACGCGACGATCTCGACCCCGTCTATGATCACCTTCTGCTTGTCGATCGCAACCGGCCCGAGGGTGAACATGTGGTGGGCGCCTACAGGCTGCTGACCTCCGACCGCGCTGCCGAGGCCGGTCATTTCTACTGCGACGCCGAATATGATCTGGGGCCGCTGCGCGCCTCGGGGCGCAAGCTGCTCGAACTGGGCCGCTCCTGTGTGCATCCCGATTACCGGGGCGGGGCGGCGATGCTTCTGCTCTGGAATGCGCTGGCCGATTACGTGCTCGCCCATGAGGTAGAGATCCTCTTCGGCGTGGCCTCGTTCCATGGCACCGATCCACAGGCGCTGAAGATGCCGCTTGCCTGGCTCCATCATCATCATCTCGCCCCCGAGGCGTTGCGCGCGCGCGCGCGTCCCGAGGCGTTCCAGCGCATGGATCTGGTCAGCGAAGCCGATCTCGACCGGCGCGCGGCGATGGCGCAGATGCCCAATCTGATCAAGGCCTACCTGCGGCTGGGCGGCTTCGTGGGCGAGGGGGCCTTCATCGACCATCCCTTCAATACGACCGACGTGCTGTTGCTGATGGATACCAAGGCGATGAGCGACAAGCACCGCGCCTTCTATACGCGGCGCTTCGAGGGCAAGGGATGAGCTGGATCGAGGAGGAACCCGATCCCAAACCGCTTGGAACTTTCGATTGGGCAAGGGCGATCGCGCGTGGGGTGATCTGGGGGCTGGTGCTGCTCACCGGCCTTGTCGCGTTGCTCGTGCTGCGCCTGATCGAGCGCCCGATCCACGGGCTTGCGCGCCCCTGGACGCCCTGGATTACCCAGATGGTCTGCCGGATGAGCCTGCCGATCCTCGGCATGGGCTACCGGGTGAGTGGCCGTCCGATGAACAAGATCGGCGCGGTGGTGGCCAATCACGGCTCCTGGCTTGATATCTTCGCGCTCAACGCCTGCCAGCGGGTCTATTTTGTCTCCAAGGCCGAGGTCGCGCGCTGGCCCTTCGTCGGCTGGCTGGCCCGCGCCACTGGCACCGTGTTCATCAAGCGCGATCCGCGCGAGGCCAAGGCCCAGCAGGCGCTTTTCGAGGAGCGGATCCGCGCGGGCCATCACCTGCTCTTCTTTCCCGAGGGCACCTCGACCGACGCGCGCCGGGTGCTGCCTTTCAAGCCGACGCTGTTTCAGGCTTTCTACAGCCACGGGCTCGACAAGGTGATGCAGATCCAGCCGGTGACGGTGGTCTACCGTCCGCCCGAGGGCGAGGATCCGCGCTTTTACGGCTGGTGGGGGGATATGGAGTTCGGGCCGCATCTGCTGAAGGTGCTGGCCCAACGCCGGCAGGGTTCGGTCGAGATCGTCTTTCACACGCCGCTGTCAGTTGCCGATTACCCGTCGCGCAAGGAGCTGGCCTGGGCGGCGGAGGCTGCGGTGCGCGCGGGGCTTCCCTACGAGATCGCGCGGTCACGATAATAGGCCAGAACATAGAGCCGGATCGCGGTCGCAAGCCCCGCCTCGGTGCCACGAGCGACATCAATTTCAGCGGCCAATTCATTGATGCCGAGGGATTTTTCGGCCGCGATTTCGCGGAACACGCGCCAGAATTCATCCTCGAGGGTGACCGAAGTGCGATGCCCGCCCAGGGTCAGTGAGCGCTTCTTCGGGCGGCTCATTCCTCACCGCTTTCACGATGGTGACCGTCGAGATCGCGCCGCGCTTTTTCCTCGCGGGCGGCCTCGAGCGATTTCTGCGCTTTGGTTCGGCCGAATTTCGCAGCGTTCTCATCGCCTTGCGCGCGCTTCTTCACACGATCGCGCTGTTTGCGAAACTGGTTGAGATTTGTGATCTTGCTCATGACGTCAGCCTGCCACAGCTCGGGGAGTCGGAAAAGAGGTAGGTTGAGGGCGGCAATCGCCCGATGGCGGCCCGATGGCGGATCGCGAGGGGGCGCTGCCCCCGCTCGCGTGCCGCGAGCCCCCCGGGATATTTGAGCCAATTCGAAGATGTGGGCGGCAACTGCGCCGAGGGCGCGCGCCATGGGCAAGCGGGGTGGGCGAGAGGGGTGTCATCACCGCGGCGTGAAGGGGCGCCGCGCCCGACCGCTTCGCCTTGCCAAGGTCGGAGGCCACGGATAGGGTGCGCGCCGACAAACCGGGGCGAGATGCCCCCAAGGCCCAAGACAAAGGACCATTTGTGATGTTCGTGACCCCCGCTTTCGCTCAGGCCGCCGGTGGCGCCGCCAATCCCGCAGCCGCTTTCGGTCAGTTCCTGCCGCTGATCCTGATCTTCGTGATCATGTATTTCCTGCTGATCCGTCCGCAGCAGAAGAAGGCCAAGGAGCACAAGTCGATGCTCGAGGCGCTGCGCCGTGGCGACAACGTGATCACCCAAGGTGGCATTATCGGCAAGGTGACCCATATCCGTGAAGACGGTGAGGTCGAGGTCGAGATCGCGCAGGGCGTGAAGGTGCGTGTCGTGAAGGCGACCATCGTTCAGGTTCTGTCGAAGACCGAACCCGCCAAGACCTCGGAATAAGCCATATAAGGCCCTTCGCCCATGTTGCAGATCTCGCTGTGGAAGCGCGCGCTGATCCTGATCGTCGTCCTGATCGGGATCGTCTTCGCCGCGCCCAACGTCTTTTACAACCGGGTGGAGGGCCATAACGACGCGCTCTCCGCCGAGGCCAAGGGCAACGCCCTGACGCCCGAGCAGCAGGCCGCCCGGGCCAGCTGGCCCGACTGGCTGCCCTCGGACATCATCAATCTCGGCCTCGATCTGCGCGGAGGCGCCCAGCTTCTGGCGCAGGTCAATGTCACCGAGGTCTACAAGGCCCGCGTCGACGGTCTCTGGCCGGAGTTCCGCAAGGCTCTGGCCGATGAGCGTGCAACGCTCGGCTCGATCCGCCGCGTGAAGTCCGATCCCGGCGTCTTGCGCATCCAGATCGGCAATGCCGACCAGATCCAGGAAGCGCTGCGCATCGCCGAGACGCTGAATACGCCGCTCGCCTCGCTGACCGGCGTGGGGCAGAAGACGCTCGCGATCACCGCCGAGGGCAATCAGCTGGTGATCCAGCTTTCGGACGCCGAAAAAGCCTCGACCGACGATCGCACGATGCAACAATCGCTCGAGATCGTGCGCCGCCGGATCGACGCGGCGGGCACGCGCGAGCCGACCATCGTGCGCGAAGGCTCGGACCGTATCCTGATCCAAGTGCCGGGGGCGAGCTCGGCGCAGGAGATCAAGCAGCTGATCGGCACCACGGCCAAACTGACCTTCAACTCGGTGATCGGGACCACATCGAACCCGAACCAGGCGACCGGCACCGATGAAGAGATCCTGCCCGCGGCGGATCAGCAGGGGCTCTATTACATCCTCGATCCCCTTCCGGTGGTGACGGGCGAGGATCTGACCGATGCGCGTCCCGATACCGATCAGAACGGCTATCCGGCGGTGGCGTTCCGCTTCAACGCCTCGGCCGCACGCACCTTTGGCGATTACACGCAGGCCAATATCGGCAAGCCCTTCGCGATCGTGCTGGACAACAAGGTGATCTCCGCCCCGACGATCCAGAGCCATATCGCGGGTGGCTCGGGCATCATCACGGGCCGCTTCACCGTCAAGGAGGCGACCGATCTGGCGCTCCTGCTGCGCGCAGGCGCGCTGCCCGCCTCGATGACCTTCCTCGAAGAACGCACGATCGGCCCGGAACTGGGCGCGGATTCGATCGCCGCCGGCAAGCTTGCCGCCGCCGTGGGCGCGGTCCTGGTCGTGGTCTTCATGGTGGCCTCCTACGGGCTCTTCGGGGTCTTCGCCTCCGTCGCGCTTGGCATCAACATCGCGCTGATCTTCGCGATCATGTCGCTGATCGGCGGGACGCTGACGCTGCCCGGGATCGCGGGGATCGTGCTGACCATGGGCACGGCGGTCGACGCCAACGTGCTCGTGTTCGAGCGGATCCGCGAAGAGCTGCGCATCGCCAAGAAACCCGCCCGCGCGATCGAGCTGGGTTATGAGCGCGCGATGTCGGCGATCATCGACGCCAACGTGACCACCTTCCTGACGGCTGTTATCCTCTTCGTGCTGGGCGCGGGCCCGGTGCGTGGCTTCGCCGTCACCTTCCTGATCGGGATCGTTACCTCGGTCTTCACCGCGATCTGGGTGACGCGGCTGTTCGTGAGCCTGTGGTTCGCGCGCCGTCGGCCCAAGGAACTGGTTCTGTAAGGGAGATCGAGACATGGCATTCCGTCTGAAACTGGTCCCCGACCACACGACGTTCGACTTCTTCAAGCACCAGTTCCTGACCTTCGGGTTCTCGGTGGCGATGGTGCTGGCCTCGGTAGTGCTCGTGCTCACCATGGGGCTCAATCTCGGCATCGACTTCCGGGGCGGCACCACGATCCGCACCGAGGCCGACCAGACCGAGCCGGTCGATATCGGCGCCTACCGCTCGGCCATCGCGCCGCTCGATCTGGGCGATGTACTGATCACGCAGGTCTATGACCCGAATTTCCGCGATGACCAGAAGGTCGTCACGATCCGCATCCAGGCCCAGGACGGGCAGGAGGCGATCAGCCCCGACACCCAGGCAAAGGTGCTCGACGCGCTTCAGACCGTGAACAAGGACATCAAGATCGTGGCGACCGAGTCGATCGGTCCCAAGGTCTCGGGCGAGCTGATCTGGACCGCGGTCTGGTCGGTTCTGGCCGCCGTCTTCGCGATTCTCGTCTATATCTGGATGCGCTTCGAATGGCAGTTTTCGGTGGGCGCGGTCGCGGCACTCGTGCATGACGTGACCGTGACGATCGGGATCTTCTCGCTCTTCCAGTTCAAGTTCGACCTGTCGATCATCGCGGCGCTGCTGACGATCCTGGGCTATTCGATCAACGACACCGTCGTCGTCTTCGACCGTCTTCGCGAGAACCTCGTGAAATACAAGAAGATGCCGCTGCGCGACGTGATGAACCTCTCGGTCAACGAGACCCTGTCGCGGACCGTGATGACCTCGGGCACCACGCTTCTGGCGCTGATCGCGCTGCTGGTGCTGGGTGGCGACGTGATCCGCAACTTCGTCTTCGCGATGACCTGGGGCGTGATCGTCGGCACCTATTCCTCGGTCTTCGTCGCCAAGAACATCGTGTTGTTCATCGGCCTAGACCGCAACAAGGAGAAGAAGGACCCCGCCGAGCAGTTCTTCGACAAGTCCGATGTCGCTGCTGACTGAGGCGAATTTCGGAGCCTCGCTGCCGATCGACGGCTACGGGCCGGGCTTTTTCCGCGTCGCGGGGGAGGTCCGGCACGGGTCTGTCTGGGTGATGGCCGATCGCTGCGGGGAGTGGGGCGGGTATGATGACCGCGATACGCTTGCAGCGCTCGCCGGTCAGATCGACCTGCTCTTCGTCGGGACAGGGGCCGATATCGCCCATCTGCCGAAGGATTTCGTGGCCGAACTCGAAGCGAAAGGCATCATGTGCGAGGGCATGGCGACACCGTCGGCCGCGCGCACCTATAACGTGCTTTTGTCCGAGGGACGCCGTGTCGGCTGCGCGCTGATCGCGATGCCCGCGAAGGGAGAGCCGTGATGACGATGCTCTCGGTCGCGGGGCTCGCGGTTTCGCGCGGCGGTCTGCCGGTTCTCGAAAACCTCGACTTCACGCTCGAGGCGGGCCACGCGCTCGTGCTGCGCGGACCGAACGGGATCGGCAAGACGACGCTTCTGCGCACGCTGGCCGGGCTGCAGCCGGCGCTCGCGGGGACCGTGTCGATGCCGCCCGAGAGCATGGCCTATGCCGCGCATTCCGACGGTCTCAAATCGACCCTTACCGTGCGCGAGAACCTGACTTTCTGGTCCTCGGTCTACGCCACCCACGATATCGAGCCCGCGCTTGACCGGATGAACCTTCGCAGCCTGGAGCATCGCGCGGCACTCAGCCTCTCGGCGGGACAGAAACGCCGGCTCGGCCTTGCGCGCCTGTTGGTGACGGGGCGTCCGGTCTGGGTGCTCGACGAACCGACCGTCTCGCTCGACACCGCCTCTGTCACGCTCTTCGCCGAGGCCGTGCGTGGCCATCTCGCCTCCGGTGGCGCGGCTCTGATCGCGACCCATATCGATCTCGGCCTCGATGAGGCCCGCGTGCTCGATCTCGGCCCGTTCAAGGCCCGGCCGCCCGAAGAGGGCGGGATGATGGGCGCCTTCGACGAGGCTTTCCTATGACCGGGCGTTGCGCGCGTGGCGCGCCAGGATGCCTCCGGCGGGGATATCTGAAGCAGCTGGAAGGTGACATTCTCATTCCAACTGCCCGAAATATCCCGGGGGGTGAGCGGCGCAGCCGCGAGGGGGGCAGCGCCCCCATGCGTCGCTCCGATAACGGAGGCGCGGCATGATCGCATTGCTTCTCAGGGATTTGCGGCTGGCGGTGCGCGCGGGCGGGGGCTTCGGCCTCGGGCTTGCATTTTTCCTGATCGTGGTGACGCTGGTTCCGTTCGGTGTGGGGCCGCAAGGTGAGATCCTTGCGCGGATCGCCCCCGGGATCCTGTGGCTGGGTGCGCTTCTGGCCTGTCTGCTCTCGCTCGACCGGATCTTCGCGCTCGATTACGAGGATGGCTCGCTTGATCTGCTGGTGACCGCGCCGATCCCGCTCGAAGGGGTGGTCAGCATCAAGGCGCTCGCGCATTGGATCACGACAGGGTTGCCGCTTGTCGTCGCGGCCCCCGTCTTCGGCATCTTGCTGCATCTCGCCCCCGAGGCGCAGCTCTGGATGATCGTGGCGCTTTTGCTGGGCACTCCGGCGCTGTCGGTGCTTGGCACATTCGGGGCGGCGCTGACGGTCGGGCTCAAGCGCGGCGGGCTTCTTCTGTCGCTGCTGGTCTTGCCATTCTACGTTCCGACCCTCATCTTCGGTGCGGAGCTCGTGCGCCGTGGCGCCGAGGGGATGAACACCCAGGTGCCGCTTCTGATGCTGGCGGGGATCACGGCCGCGACCATCGCGCTCGTGCCCTTCGCCTCTGCGGCCGCGATCCGCGTCAATCTGCGCTAGGGCATCCGGCGCACGCCATGCTAGGAAGGGCCGAACCGGCCAAAAGGTGAGCAGAACAACAAGATGTCGATCTGGGAATACGCCAACCCCGTCAAATTCATGAAGACCTCGGACAAGGTCTTGCCCTGGACGATCGGTCTGGCCGCGGTCACGCTGATCACCGGGCTGATCTGGGGCTATTTCTTCGTGCCTTCCGCCGAGAATTTCGGGGGTTCGGTGAAAGTGATCTATGTGCATGTGCCCGCCGCGATGATGGCGATCAATATCTGGGTGATGATGTTGGTCACCTCGTTGATCTGGCTGATCCGGCGCCACCATGTCTCGGCGCTGGCCGCGAAGGCCGCAGCCCCGATCGGCGCGGTGATGACGCTGATCGCGCTGATCACGGGCGCCGTCTGGGGCCAGCCGATGTGGGGAACGTGGTGGGAATGGGATCCGCGCCTGACCTCGTTCCTGATCCTGTTTCTTTTCTACCTGGGCTATATTGCGCTTTGGGCTTCGGTCGAGAACCCCGACACCGCCGCCGATCTGACGGGCGTTCTGTGTCTCGTGGGGGCCGTCTTCGCGCTGCTCTCGCGCTATGCGGCAAATTTCTGGAACCAGGGCCTGCATCAGGGCGCGACGCTTTCGATGGACCAGGAGCAGCACATCGCCGATGTCTACTGGTTCCCGCTTCTGATGTGCATGGCCGGGTTCGTCCTGTTCTTCGTCGCACTGGTGCTGATCCGCACCCGCACCGAGGTCCGCGCGCGCCGTCTGGGTGCGCTCCAGCAACGTGAGCGCATGGCATGACAGATACGACCGGGCAAGGAACGACCGTCACCGATGGCGGCGTCGTCCTCGTGGATCCGTCCACCAAATCCTACACTTACACGGTGAATATCGCCTGGGGCGCTACGATCCTGCTTCTCGTTCTGATCGTCGTGGTCTCGCTGATGCGGGGCGCGAAGATCAAGCGACAGCTGGCAGAGGCCGAGGCGCGCCGAAAGGGAGGCTTCGATGGTTAAGCCGCTTATGCTCCTGCCGCCGGTGATCTTCGCCGCGCTCGCAGGGCTTTTCATCTGGGGAATGAACCGCGAGGATCCGACCCAGCTGCCCACGGTTTTCGCCGGCAAGGCCGCGCCGCCCGTGCAGCTCGAACCGCTGGGTGAGTTCGAGCCCTTCACCGACAGCGATCTGCGCGACGGCAAGATCAAGCTGGTGAATTTCTGGGCCAGCTGGTGTGCGCCGTGCCGGATCGAACATCCCAATCTCGAAGCGCTGTCGAAGGAAGGCGTCGATATCTACGGGGTGAATTACAAGGACACGCCGTCGAAGGCGCAGGGGTTCCTCGAGGATATGGGCAACCCCTATGCCGAGCTCGGCGCCGACCCCAAAGGGCAGATGGCGCTCGATTGGGGCGTCTATGGTGTGCCCGAGACCTTCGTGGTCGATGGCGAGGGCAAGGTTCTGTTCCGTTTTGCAGGCCCTGTGACCGAGCGCGTGATCGCCTCCGATCTGCGCCCGCTGCTGGAAGGCAAGGCCGCCGCGAAATAAAGGTTCCTGTGGTCGGGCGGCTCAACGAAAAGGCCGCCCCACAGGAAATTTTCGCGCGGTGGCAAGACCGGGGCAGTCTGCTGTCCAGCCGCCTGAAAGTTCCTGGGGGTGAATGGCCACAAGGACAAAGGAGCGGCGCCCCTTGTCCTCAGGGCTTCCAGTTTCTCAGCCCGCGCGGGTTCAGCTTCGCCCAGTCGGGCCAGTAACCGAGCTTGTCCACGACGACGATCACGATCGCCGCCAGAAACGCCACCGCCGCGATCTTCACATGCAGCATCGAGGGCGGACGGCGCGCCCATTTCGCCATCCGCATCAGCCAGGTGATGTTCACGCCTCACCCTTGAGGAAGCGCACCTTGCCGATAAATGGCAGGTTGCGGTTGCGTTGGGCGAAATCGATCCCGTAGCCCACGACGAACTCGTCGGGGATCTCGAAGCCGGTCCAGGTGGCGCGCACGTCCACCTCGCGCCGGGCGGGTTTGTCGAGAAGCGCGCAGCATTCGATCCGCGCCGGTTTGCGGGCGCGCAGCATCCCCATCACATGTTTCAGCGTGAAACCGGTATCGACGATATCCTCGACCACGAGCACGTCGCGCCCCTCGATTCCCGCGCGCAGGTCCTTGAGGATGCGCACCTCGCGCGTGCTTTCGGTGCCATCCCCATAGGAGGAAGCCTCGAGGAAATCGACCTCGACGGGCAGGTCGATCTCGCGCACGAGATCGGCGATGAAGACGAAAGAGCCGCGCAGAAGGCCGACCACCACCAGCTTGTCGGTCTCGGCGAAGGTGCGGGTGATCTCGGCGGCCAGTTCCTCGACTCGTGCAGCGATCTGCTTGGCCGAGATCATCTGGTCGATCACATAGGGACTCTGCGTCATGATGTCGGGCCTTTGATCGGGTCGCGGGGCTTGAATTCGCCCCCAGCTTTATCGCATCAAGATGCGCAAGGAAACGGAAGAGACATGCCCAAGCATCACGAGAACCGCGTCATGCCCTACAGCGCCCAGCAGATCTACGATCTGGTGGCCGATGTGGCCCGCTATCCGGAATTTCTGCCGTGGAACTCGGCGGCGCGGATCCGCTCGCGCGTAGAACAGCCCGATGGTTCGGTGCTGATGCTCGCCGACCTCGTGATCTCCTTCAAGGTCTTCCGCGAGAAGTTCGGATCGCGCGTGGTGCTGCATCCGGCGGATCATCACATCGAGACCGAATATCTCGACGGGCCGTTCAAATACATGCACAGCCATTGGAAGATGCGCGACCGGCCAGATGGTGGCTGCGATGTCGATTTCCACGTCGATTTCGAATTCAAGAACGCGATTCTTCAGGGTGTGATCGGGGTGGTGTTCAACGAGGCGATGCATCGCATCGTGCGCGCCTTCGAAAAACGCGCCGAAGAGCTTTACGGCGCGCAAGGGTAAGCGCCGCCTCACCTTCGATCGCCCAATGAAAAAGGCCGCCCAGAGAGGCGGCCTTTGCAGTGATCCCAAACGGTTGCGCTCAGGAGTTCATGTCATAGGCGCGCTCGCCATGGGTCGAGAGATCGAGACCGTTCGTCTCGTGCTCCTGGCTGACGCGGATCGGGAAGACGAGCGCCACGAGCTTGGCGAGGATCCAGCTGCCGACGATCGTGAACACGCCCACCACCGCCAGCGCGCCGAGCTGCGCCACGAAGGATCCGTGGCCGAAGACCGCGATCATGATCGTGCCGAAAATGCCGCCCACGCCATGCACCGCGAAGACGTCGAGACTGTCGTCGACATGCAGTTTCTCGCGGATCAGGATCACGAATTCCTGACAGATGATCCCGGCGGCGAAACCGATCACCAGCGCTTCGATCGGGCCGACCCAGCCAGCCGCGGGGGTGATCGAGGCAAGGCCCGCGATCGTGCCGGTCACGAGGCCCACCATCGAGGCGCGGCCGAACTTGATACGCTCCCACAGCGCCCAGCTGAGCGAGGCAGCGGCGGCCGAAAGATGGGTGACGGTGATCGCCATGCCGGCCACGCCATCCGCGGCCAGCGCCGAGCCGCCGTTGAAGCCGAACCAGCCGACCCAGAGCAGACCCGCGCCCATCGCCACCATGCCGGGGTTGTGCGGCGGCGTGTTGCGCTTCGTGCGTGGCCCGATCATCAGCGCGAGCACGAGCGCCGCCAGACCGGCGGTTTCGTGCACCACGATGCCGCCGGCGAAATCCTTTGTGCCTTCCGCACCCCAGATCCCGCCATCGGCCATGATGCCGCCACCCCAGATCCAATGCGCGACCGGCGCATAGATCAGCAGCATCCAGAGCCCCGTGAAGGTCATCACGAACGAATAGTTGATGCGTTCCACGAAGGCGCCGACGATCAGCGCGGGGGTGATGATCGCGAAGGTCATCTGGAACGAGAAGAAGACGATTTCGGGGATCGTGCCCGACAGCGCATCCGGCCCGATCCCGAGCAGGGCGAACTTGCCCAGGCCTCCCCAATAGCCGTTGGCCTCGCCAAAGGCGATGGAATAGCCAAAGAGCAGCCAGAGCACGCTCATCAGCGCCGCGATCGAGAAGCACTGCATGAAGATCGACAGCACGTTGCGCGCCCGAACGAGCCCGCCATAAAACAGTGCCAGCCCCGGCAGCGTCATCATCAGCACGAGTGCCGTGGCCACCATGATCCAAGCGGTATCCGCCCCATTCATCCCTCGATTCCTCCTCGATTGTCCGTCTTGGAGGGGGAAGGGGCATAGGCGAACTGCTCAATAAAGATTCAATGGCCTACAGAAGTGATTAAATGCGCGGCAATTTGCGTAATGGGCAAAAAATAGGCGCTAAACCATATCGGCGACTAGAAAATAGTCGCAATTGAATCACGACAGCGCCGCAGAGAGGAGCAGTTTCAGCGCGTGGTCACGCGCCGCTTTGCGCACATTTTCGCGCCCCGCAGCGCCGAACTCGACGGTCTCGGTCAGGGTTTCGCGCCCCTCGCAGGCCAGCCCGAAACAGACCCGACCCTCGGGTTTGAACTCCGATCCTCCGGGCCCCGCAATGCCGGTGATCGCGACCGCAAGTTGCACGGGCGCGTGGGCGCGCGCGCCATAGGCCATCTCGCGCGCCACCTCTTCCGAGACCGCGCCATGCGCGTCGAGCGTCTGGGCGCGCACACCCAGCATCTCGCGCTTGGCCGCGTTGGTGTAGGTGACGAAGCCGCGCTCGACGACCGCCGAAGAGCCCGCGATGTCCGTCAGCGCGGCGGAGACCATGCCGCCGGTGCAGCTCTCGGCCGTCGCCAGCATCCATCCGCGCGCCTTGCAGGCCTCCAGAACCTCCGCGGCCAGGCTCATCACATCATCCCCAGGAAGACGACGTGATACAGCGCAGCGAGGAGGATGGTCACGACACCCGCGAAAACACCGGCCCAAAGATCATCCAGCATCACGCCGGTCGCGTCGTGGCGACGGTCCGCGCCGCCCACGAGCCAGGGTTTCCAGATATCGAACAGGCGGAAACAGACAAAGGCTGCGACCGCGCCGGGCCAGACCATGTGCAGCTCGACGCCCGTCGAGAGCCCGCGCGACCAGAAGCCAAACGCGGGGAAGAGCAGGGCGACCCATTGGCCCGCGACCTCGTCGATGACGATCTCGGAGGGGTCGTCGGTGCTGTCGCCGAGCTGCGCGCGCACCGACCAGAAACCAAGTGCGGTGACCGCGATCGTCGCGATGACGAGCGGGATGAAGCCCAGCCAATGTTCGATGGCCCAGCCGACCAGAACGGCGACCAGAGAGCCCCAGGTGCCGGGGGCGGGCTTGAGCAGGCCGACATATCCGACCGTGTTGATGGCGCGCAGCATGGGCTTACTCCTTGATCAGCGTGGCGGTGGCGATGGCGGCGATGCCTTCCTCGCGGCCCGTAAAGCCCAGACGTTCCGACGTGGTCGCCTTGACCGAGATCCGGCCCGGCTCCATCCCCATGATGCGGGCAAGCGCTGAGGCCATCTCGAGCGCATGGGGGCCGATCTTCGGGCGCTCGCAGATCAGCGTGACATCGACATTGCCGATCCGGAAGCCGCGCGTCTCAGCCAGTTTCACCGCATGATCGAGGAAGATTTCCGACGCGGCGCCCTTCCATTGCGGGTCCGAGGGCGGGAAATGCCGCCCGATATCGCCCTCGGCCAGCGCGCCATAGATCGCATCGGTCAGCGCATGCATCCCCACATCGGCGTCGGAATGGCCCCTGAGCGTGGCGCTATGGGGCACCTTGACCCCGCAGAGGATCACATGATCGCCCGGCTCGAACGCGTGCACGTCATAGCCATGCCCCAAACGGATATCCATCTTGCCTCCAAGTTGTCTCTCGGCCCGGGCGAAATCCTCCGGGTAGGTAATCTTGAAATTGTCTTCCGAGCCGCGCGTGATCGCAACCGAAAGGCCCGCGGCACGGGCGACCTCAACGTCATCGGCGGCCCCGCCCGGGTGAGCGCGATGGGCGCTCAGGATCGCGTCGAAATCGAAGCCTTGCGGGGTTTGCGCGCGCCAAAGCCCGCTGCGGTCCTGCGTGCCGGTGACCTGACCCTCGGCCCCGGTCCAGAGCGCGTCCGATACGGGTAGGGCGGGCGCTGCGGCAGGGGCTGTTTCCAACGCCTTCAGGACACCGTCGATCACCTCGGGGCTAACGAAAGGCCGCGCGCCGTCATGGATCAGCACCTTGCTCACGCCCGAGCCTTCAAGCATTTCCAGCGCGTTGCGCACCGAGGCGTCACGGCTTCCCCCCCCGGCGCAGAGCGTAACCGCGCCGCCGAAAAGCGCCACGCCGCGCGCCATGTCTTCGGGATGCAGGACAACGACGATGCGCTTCATGCCCGCGAAAGCCGCGACCGTATGGGCGAGCACCGGCTTGCCGGCGAGCATCTGCCATTGCTTCGGCTGCGCCCCTCCGGCGCGGGTGCCGCGCCCGGCGGCAACGATGATCACGGCGACAGTCATGAGCACTCCCTTTGCGCCAAAGGCTTAGGCCAAGGGGCAGGGCGGTGCAATCGTCTGAAATGCATCGCGCGTGGCCCGCGATGCGACATTGTGACTACTGCCTTTGATCAAAAAATACGCAAATGCTGATTTTTCCCGCCACATAGGGCTGGATCCAATTGTGATTCTCCGGTCGAACGCCTAGATCTTGGTTCAAAGAGTGACAGGAACGCACGTGCCTCAGGTTTTGGCCCTCGACGACATTCAGATTTCGCCGCCGGTTCTTCTGGCGCCGATGGCCGGGATCACCGACCTTCCGTTCCGCCGGATGGTCGCGCGCTTCGGCGCGGGCCTTGTCGTGTCCGAAATGGTGGCCTCAGGCGAGATGCTCACGAAAAAGCCCTCGGTGCGAGCCAAGGCGCGGGTTGAGATGGGGCTGGAGCTGCCGACCTCGGTACAGCTCGCGGGCCGCGAGGCGCAGCCGATGGCCGAGGCCGCGAAGATGGTGGCCGACATGGGCGCGCGGATCATCGACATCAACATGGGCTGCCCGGCCAAGAAGGTGACGGGCGGGGCCTCCGGCTCGGCGCTGATGCGCGACCCCGATCATGCGCTGCGCCTGATCGAGGCGACGGTGAATGCGGTCGATCTGCCGGTGACGCTGAAGATGCGCCTTGGCTGGTGTGATGACAGCCGCAACGCGCCCGAGATCGCGCGCGGCGCGGAAGCGGCGGGGATCCGGATGATCGTGGTGCACGGGCGCACGCGGATGCAGTTCTACAAAGGTGAGGCCGACTGGGCTGCGATCGCCGAGACCCGCGATGCGGTGAAGATCCCGGTCGTGGCCAATGGCGATATCGTGGATGCGGCTTCGGCGCGGGTGGCGCTGGCGCAATCGGGCGCGGCTGGCGTTATGGTCGGTCGCGGTGCCCAGGGTGCGCCCTGGCGGCTGGCAGAGATCAGCCATGCGCTGTTTGGTGCCCCGGCGCCGACGGTGCCGCACGGAAGCGCGCTTTCCGAATTTATTTCAGAGCATTACGAGGCGATCTTGAGCTTTTACGGCCGCGATCTGGGGCTGCGTCTCGCACGCAAGCACCTCGGTTGGTATGCCGATGAGGCCGGCGCGCCTCTGCGCGCCGAAATGATGGTCTCGGAAACCCCCGAGGCCACGCTCTCCCTGATTGAACGCGCCTTTGGCGAAAGGATGGCGGCATGAACCTTCCCGCGCCCGGCATCATTTGGAATTCCCTGCCGACCCCGGCGTTGTTGATCGACGGCGAGGACAAGGTCGACGAGGTGAACCCGGCTGCCGAGCTGTTCCTCAACCTCTCGGCTAAGTCGCTGAGGGGGCAGACCATCGGTGAACGGCTGGCGATCTCCGCCCCGCTAGAGGAGATCTTCTCACGGGTGCGCAAGAACCGTGCGTCTCTCTTCGTCAATGATGTCGAGGTTACGACCGGCGAGAAGGCCCCGGTGCAATGCAACCTGCAAGCCGCACCGGTGGGCGAAGAGCCCGACCGTGTGCTCCTGCTGATCGAGCCGCGCGAACTGGCGGACCGGCTGGGCCGCGCGAGCTTGGTGAAATCGGCCGCACGCTCGGCGATCGGCATGGCCGAGATGCTTGCCCATGAGATCAAGAACCCGCTTGCCGGGATTGCCGGGGCGGCCCAGCTCCTGAGCATGAACTTGTCTGGAGAAGACCTTGAATTGACGGATCTTATTGTTGATGAGACACGCCGGATCGTGAAGCTTCTCGAACAGGTGGAACAGTTCGGCAATGTCCGCGCACCCGAGAAGAAGCCGGTCAATATCCATGACGTTCTGGACCGCGCGCGCAAATCGGCCGGTGTGGGTTTCGGCGCGCATATGACGATCACCGAAGAATACGATCCTTCGCTGCCGCCGACTCTGGGCGATGCAGATCAGCTTACGCAGGTTTTCCTGAACTTGCTGAAGAATGCGGCGGAAGCGTCGGAAGGTGCAGGGAAAATCAAGATCCGCACCTTCTATGAGCACAGCCTGCGCCTGCGTCGCGCCGATGGCTCGGGCCAGCCGCTGCCGCTTCAGGTCGAGATCATCGACGACGGTCCCGGCATCCCGCACGAAATCGCCAACGAGATCTTCGAGCCCTTCGTCTCGGGCCGTGAGAATGGCACCGGGCTCGGTCTTGCGTTGGTCTCGAAGATCATTTCCGATCATGACGGCTGGGTCTCGCTCGACTCGGTGCCCGGCCGTACCCGTTTCCGTATTTCCCTGCCAGTTGCGCCCAAGGAGGCTTGATCCATGGACGGCACCGTTCTTGTCGCCGATGACGATCGCACGATCCGAACCGTTCTGACCCAGGCCCTGACCCGAGCCGGCTGCAAGGTCCATGCCACGGCCTCTCTGGTCACGCTTATGCGCTGGGTCGAGGAGGGCAAGGGTGACCTCGTGATCTCGGATGTGATCATGCCCGATGGTAACGGTCTCGAGGCGCTGCCGAAGATTTCGGAAGAGCGACCCGGCCTGCCGGTGATCGTGATCTCGGCGCAAAACACGATCATGACGGCGATCCAGGCGGCCGAGGCCGATGCTTTCGACTACCTGCCCAAGCCCTTCGATCTGCCCGACCTGATGAAGCGCGCGCAAAAGGCGCTTGAGCAGAAACGCCGCGCGCCGATGCCCACGAAACCGGGCGAGCCGGTGACCGAGGGCGGCGATCTGCCACTCGTCGGGCGCACCGCGGCGATGCAAGAGCTTTACCGACTCGTCGCGCGGGTGATGAACGCCGATCTTCCGGTTCTCATCTCGGGCGAGAGCGGGACCGGTAAATCCCTGATCGCGCGCGCAATTCATGACTTCTCCGACCGTCGCACGCTGCCTTTCGTGGTGGCTCAGGCCGGTGACCTGCAAGGCGCGGACGGTCCGGCCATGCTGTTGTCGAAAGCCAAGGGCGGCTCGCTCGTCTTCGACGAGGTGGGCGATTACGACGATGATACGCAGGCCCGGATCGTGCGCATGCTCGACGCGCTGCCCGACCCCGCGCCGCGGATCATGGCGACGACGCAGATCGATCTCGCGGGGCTGATGGAGGCGGGTAAATTCCGTCAGGATCTGTTCTATCGTCTCGGTGGCGTCACGCTGAACGTCCCGAGCTTGCGTGAACGGGTCGAGGATATCCCGCTTCTGGCCGAGCATTTCCTGGGCCGTGCCGAGCGTGACGGGTTGGGCACGCGCCGTTTCACTCCCGAGGCGATGCAACTCGTGCGCGCCTATAGCTGGCCGGGCAATGTCCGCCAGCTCGAGAACACGATCCGCCGGCTTGCCGTGACCTCCTCGGAGGAAGAAATCGCGCGCTCCGAGGTGGAGTTCGTCCTCGGCAACCAGCCCGCGATCGAGCCGCTGCGCCAGGGCGGCGAGGGCGAGAAACTCTCGGCCTCGATCGCGCGCCACCTCCGGCGCTATTTCGACCTTCACGGCGGTTCGCTCCCGCCTGCGGGGCTTTACGATCGTATTCTCAAGGAGATGGAGGGCCCGCTGATCGAGATCGCTCTCGATGCAACCGGCGGCAATCAGGCAAGATGTGCCGATCTTCTTGGCATCAACCGCAATACGTTGCGGAAAAAGATCACCGATCTGGATATTCAGGTGACACGCCGCCGCAAACTGATGTAAACCGGCAACAGGGGATTGTGGCTTTTCCGCTGTCACGGATTCGCGAGCCCACTCCTGAAATTTGGGGGCATCGGTGCAGGGCAGCACGGCATATCGGTCAGGCTGGGACAGGCTGGCGCGCTTTCGGCGTCAGCGGCGCGTTCGCAACATTTTCACGCTGAGCCTCGTGGTCCTCGGGCCCGTTCTGGCGATCGGAACTTTCGTCGTTCTGGGGCCGATGGGGCAGGGTGCGGACAGCGCTTCGCTGCGCCTGATCCTGCTTGGTGACTTCGTCTATTTCCTCGTGCTTGCCGGGCTGATCCTAATGCGCCTTGCGCAGATGGTGGCAGCGCGCAGGGCGCGTTCTGCCGGATCGCGGCTCACATTGCGCCTGACCGGTGTCTTCGCCGGGATCGCGCTGGTGCCGACGGTGTTGGTCGCGGTTTTCGCCGGGCTGACAGTGAATATCGGTCTGGAGGGATGGTTTTCCGATCGGGTGCGTTCGGTGGTGGGGACATCGCTGCAAGCCGCCGAAGCCTATCAGGCCGAACACAAGCGCGATCTGGTGCAGGATAGCCGGGCGCTGGCGGGTTTTCTCAATCTGCGCCGTCAGGCGTCGACGTTCATGTCCGATGGCGAGCTGCGCGAGCTGCTGATCGCCGGACAGGCGGGCATCCAGCGCGGCGTCAAGGAAGCCTATGTCATTGACGGAACAGGCAAGATCATTGCGCGGGGGGACCGGTCCTATCTCTTCGATTACGAGCAGCCCTCGTCCCGGGATATCGTCGAGGCGCAAAAGGGTGAGACCGTCCTGATCGAGGACTGGCCGATGTCCGAACTGCGCGCGCTGATCCGGCTCGACGCTTTCGTGGATCGCTACCTCTATATTTCCCGGAAAGTCGACGGGCAGATCCTGTCCCTGCTGGATCAGACACGCGAAACCGTAACGCTTTACCAGCAGCTCGAGACCGCGCGCGGGCGGGTGATCTTCGAGTTCGGCCTCGTCTATTTCGGATTCGCGCTGATCCTGATCCTTGCCGCGGTCTGGCTGGGGCTCTGGTTTGCCGAACGCCTGTCGAAGCCGATCGGGCGCCTTGCCGCTGCCGCCGAACGTGTCGGTGCGGGAGATCTAGATGCTCGGGTGATCGAGGCCGAGGGCGATGACGAGATCGCGACGCTCGGCGCGGCGTTCAACCGGATGACGAGCCAGCTCAAGGGGCAGCGCATGGCGCTGGTCGAGAACCACCGCGAGACGGAGGAGCGGCGCCGCCTTTTCGATTCCGTGCTGTCCTCGGTGACCTCGGGCGTGATCGGTCTTGACGCCGACGGGCGCATCGACTTCGTGAACCGCGCCGCGACGCAACTGCTCGAGCTCGACAGCATCCGCGATCATTCGCGCGAACTGGCCAATGCCGTTCCCGAGTTCGACAATCTTTTCAGGCGCTTGCAGGACGGTCTTAATGAGGTGGCTCAGGAAGAGGTGCGCGTCTCTCGCGGCGGCCGGCTCGAAAGCCTGCTCGTGCGCATGGCGGTGCGACGCAACGATCTGGGCGCGCCCGAAGGCTATGTCGTCGCTTTCGAAGACGTGACAGAACTCGTCTCGGCGCAGCGCATGGCCGCCTGGGGCGACGTTGCGCGACGCATCGCGCATGAGATCAAGAACCCTCTCACCCCGATCCAGCTGTCGGCCGAGCGTATCAAGCGCAAATTCGGCAAGATCACAGAAGGCGAGGATGCCGAGGCGCTGGAACAGCTGACCGGTGTCATCGTGCGCCAGACCAACGATCTGCGCCGTATTGTGGACGAGTTTTCGCGCTTCGCGCGGATGCCCGAACCCAACCGCGCCGATCACGATCTCGCGCAATTGGTGCGCGACGCGGTGACCTTGCAGCAAGATGCGCTGCATGGGGCGGAGCTGATCTCTGACGTTCCGACCGAGCCGGTGATCGTCGAACTGGATGCGACGATGATCTCTCAGGCGGTGACGAACTTGATCAAGAACGCCGGGGAAGCGATTGAATCCTATATCGAAAAAGGCCCCGAGGACGGGTTTGCTCCGCAGGTGCGCCTCGCGATGGAGGTGACCCCCGAACAGGTCACGATCCGCATCGCCGATAACGGGATCGGCCTGCCGCCCGACCGCGCGCGGCTCTTCGAGCCTTACGTGACGACGCGCGAGAAAGGGACCGGTCTGGGGCTTCCCATCGTTAAGAAGATCATCGAGGAACATGGCGGGACATTGTCCCTCAGCGACGCGCCCGCCTTCACAGAGGGCGCCCATCGCGGGGCGCTCGCCGAAATCAGGCTACCGCGCGCGCGCGCAGCGCTGCGGGCCATCAAGGAGAGGGGCGAGGCCCCCGGGGAAGTGACATGAGCGACATCCTGATCGTCGACGACGAGAAAGACATCCGCGAGCTGATCGCCGACATCCTGCGCGACGAGGGGTTCCAGACGCGGCTCGCGGCGAATTCCAACGAATGCATGGATGAAATCAACGCGCAGGAACCGGCGTTGATGATCCTCGATATCTGGCTGAAGGACAGCATGATGGACGGGATCGACATCCTCAAGACGGTCAAGCGCGACAACCCCGACGTGCCCGTGATCATCATCTCAGGCCACGGCAATATCGAGATCGCCGTCGCCGCGATCAAGCAGGGCGCCTATGACTTCATCGAGAAACCCTTCAACATCGATCAGCTGATGGTGGTGATCTCCCGCGCGATGGAGACCGCCCGTCTGCGTCGCGAAAACTCGACCCTCAAGCGCCGCGACATGTCCTCGGGCGAGATGATCGGCGACTCGGCAGCTTTCCGGCGGCTCAAGGATCAGCTCGACAAGGTCACCAAATCGAACGGCCGGGTGATGCTGACGGGCGAGCCCGGCTCGGGCAAGGAGATGGCCGCGCGCTATATCCACCAGTTCTCGACCCGCGCCGCTGGTCCTTTCGTCACCGTCGCCTCCGCCTCGATCGAGCCCGACCGGATGGAAGAGGTTCTCTTCGGGCGCGAAACGCCCGAGCGCGGCGTGGAAAAAGGTCTGCTGGAACAGGCCCATGGCGGCGTGATCTATTTCGACGAGGTGGCCGAGATGCCGCTCGGCACGCAATCGAAGATCCTGCGCGTGCTGACCGACCAGCAATTCCTCCGCGTGGGCGGGGCCGACAAGGTGCGCGTCGATCTGCGCGTGATCTCCTCCACGACCCGCGACCTGACCGCGATGATCCGCGAAGGCGGCTTCCGCCAGGAACTCTTCGACCGTCTCAATGTCGTGCCGATCGAAGTGCCGCCGCTGGCCGAGCGCCGCGAGGACGTTCCGCTTCTGGCCGAACATTTCCTGCGCGGCTTCAACGAGACGCAGGGCCTGCCGCTGCGCGAGATCACCGAAGAGGCGGCGGCGCTGATGCAGACGATGGATTGGCCCGGCAATGTGCGCCAGCTGCGCAACGTGATCGAGCGGGTTCTGATCCTCGGCGAAGGCTCCGGTCCGATCGAGGCGCGCGAGCTGCCCGGGCAGGAAACGCCCGCCGAAGAGGGCCGCATCGTGCTGGGCGGGGCGCTTGCGACGCTGCCCTTGCGCGAGGCGCGCGAACTCTTCGAGCGCGAATACCTGCTCACCCAGATCAACCGCTTCGGGGGCAATATCTCGCGCACCGCGAATTTCGTCGGCATGGAGCGCTCGGCGCTGCATCGCAAGCTGAAATCCCTCGGCGTCGTCACCACGAACAAGGCGGGTGCGCGCGTCGCGCAATTCGAGGGCGACGAGGAGCAATAAGAAAACGCGCGAGGGATTTACCCCTCGCGCGTTTCTTCTTCCTCTTGGCGGAAATATCCCGGGGGGTCAGGGGGCAGCGCCCCCCTTTCTTATTTCTCAGGCAAGAGCCCGCGCGGGCTGAAACGCAGCACGCCCAGCAAGATCACCCCCATCACCAGCATCCGCATATGCGGGGCCGACTGGATCAGGTGCTCCTTGACGCCGCCATCGGGGAAGGGCGAAGCGAGAGCCGCCATGATGTCGGGCCCCCAGTCTCCGGCCTTGACCCAGACATACCAGATCAGCACGCCTCCGAGGATCGAGCCCCAGTTATTGCCCGAGCCGCCCACGATCACCATCACGAGGATCAGGAAGGTGTAGCGCAGCGGGTTGTAGGAGGTCGGCGTCATCTGCCCGTCGAGCGAGATCATCATCGCGCCCGCAAGCCCGATCACCGCCGAGCCCAGCACGAAGATCTGCAAATGGCGGCGGGTGACGTTCTTGCCCATCGCGGCGGCCGAGATCTCGTTGTCGCGGATCGCGCGCATCATCCGGCCCCAGGGTGATTTCAGCGCCTTCTGCGTCAGCCAGATCAGTGCGCAAAGCACGACCACGAAGAGCAAGAGGAAAGCCAACTTCACCGTGATCGTCGAAGCGAGCTGCGGATCCATGCCCCAGCTCTGCGCCTTGGCGACGAATTCCGCGCTGTTTTGCAGGTCGATCTCGTAGGGAACCGGCCAGGGGCGCGGGATGCCGTTGACGTTGAGCACGCCGCGGTCAAGCCATTGCTCGTTCTTGAGCACCGCCACGAGGATCTCGGCAATCCCGAGCGTCGCGATGGCGAGATAGTCCGAGCGCAGACCCAAGGCCGTCTTGCCCACGAGCCAGGCCGCCCCAGCGGCCAGGATTGCGCCCACGGGCCAGGAGATCAGCGTCGGCAGGCCGAGCCCGCCGAGGTTGCCCTGCGCCGAGGGGTTGATCGCCTCGATCGCTTCGACCGCCGGGTCGAAGGCCCAGCGATAAGCGAAGAATCCCGCGATCAGCACGGCCGTCACCGCGAGCCCGCGCAAGCGGCCCGTTACGTTGCGCCAGATCCAGATCGCCGCCAGCACCGCGACGATGGCGATGAAGAAGGCAAGCATGATGCCAAAGCCCCCCGCCTTGAACGCACCGGGCGTCGGCGGCATCGAGATCAGCACGGGCGCGAGACCGCCAAGCGCGAGGAACCCCATCGCGCCCGCGTTGAACAGCCCCGCATAGCCCCATTGCATGTTCACCCCAAGCGCCATGACCGCGCTCAGAAGGCCCATGTTCAGAATGCCGAGCGCCGAGTTCCAGCCCGAGGTGAAGCCCTCGAACAGGATCAGCACGGCCATGATGGCGAAGAAGAGCGGCGCGCGCATCGCGCTCGATTCACCGGGTTGTCGTGTGGTGCTCATACGATTTTCCCCTTGAAGAGGCCGGTCGGCTTGAAGATCAGCACGAGGATCAGGATCGTGAAGCTGACCGCATATTTGTAATCGGTGGACAGAAGCTGGACGAGCCCGTCAGGTTGCCAGTTCGGGATCAGGTAGGTCACGACCTTTTTCCACGCATAGGTGAGCCCGACCTCCGAGAAGGAGATCACGAAGCCACCCGCGATCGCACCCACCGGATTGCCGATGCCGCCGACGATGGCCGAGGCGAAGATCGGCAGCAGGAGCTGGAAATAGGTGAAGGCCTTGAAGCTCTTGTCGAGCCCGTAAAGCGTGCCCGCAATGGTCGCCAGCGCCCCGGTGATGATCCAGGTGACGGCCACGACGCGGTTCGGGTCGATACCCGAGAGAAGCGCCAGGTCCTCGTTGTCGGAAAACGCGCGCATCGATTTGCCGGTGCGGGTCTTGCCGAGGAACCAGAACAGTGCGGCGACGGTGATGATCGCGGTGACCACGGTGATCACCTGCGTCGAGCGCAGCGTGAGAGGCTCGGAAAGCCCGGTCATCTCGCGCCATTGCCGCGCGTTGATGACGAAACGCGCGCCATCGTCGAAATTGATCTGGTCGACGCCGATCAGGAAGCGGGTGAGCGCGTTCATCACGAACATCACGCCCACCGAGACCATGACCATGACCACCGGAGCGGCCCGGACCTTGCGGTAATACTGATAGACGACCTTGTCGGTCCCGAGCATCAGCGCCGCGGTGATCGCGATGCCGAAGGGCAGGGCGAGCAGCGCCGTCGGCAGCGGTCCGAGGCTGATCCCCATCGCCTGAAAGCCCCAGGTGATCAGGATCACGATGCCCGTGCCGAAAGCCATCGTGTCGCCATGGGCGAAGTTGGAAAAGCGCAGGATCGAATAGATCAGCGTGACCCCGAGCGCGCCAAGCGCAAGCTGCGCGCCATAGGCGGTGGCGGGAATGATGACGTAGTTGGTGACCGCGACAAGCGCGTTGATGAGATCCATTGCTCAGCCCCCCAGGAAGGTGCGGCGGACTTCCGGATCGGCCAAGAGCGCCTGTCCGGTGTCGGTATATTTGTTGGTGCCTTGCACGAGGACATAGCCTTTGTCCGCGATTTCAAGCGCTTGGCGAGCATTCTGTTCGACCATCAGGATCGAGATGCCGGTGCGGGCAACCTCGATGATCCGGTCGAAGAGCTCGTCCATCACGATCGGCGAGACGCCCGCGGTCGGCTCGTCGAGCATCAGGAGCTTCGGCTGGGTCATCAGCGCGCGGCCCACGGCCACCTGCTGACGCTGCCCGCCCGAAAGCTCGCCCGCATTCTGGCGGCGCTTTTCCTTCAGGATCGGGAACAGCTCGTAGACCTGCTCCATCGTGCCGGTGAAATCGTCATTGCGGATAAAAGCGCCCATCTCGAGGTTTTCTTCGACGCTCATGGTCGGGAAGACGTTGTTGACCTGCGGCACGAAGCCCATGCCCTTCTTCACCCGGTCCTGGGGCGAAAGCGCGGTGATATCCTCGCCATCAAGCGTCACCGACCCGCCGCGCAGGGCGAGCATCCCGAAGACCGCCTTCATCGCGGTGGATTTGCCCGCGCCGTTGGGGCCCACGATCACGGCTATCTCGCCCTTCTCGACGGTCAGCGTGCAGGAATGCAGGATGTCGGCCTTGCCGTAGCCGCCGGTCATCTCCGAGGCGTTCAGATAGCTCATTTCGCGCCTCCCTTGCCGGCTTCGTCGCCCAGACCGGGCTGCGCGCCGTGGTCTTCATGGGCGGCGGCCTCGGCGGCTTCCTCGGCCTTGACCTTGTTCTTGAGGCCGGTGCCCAGATAGGCCTCGATGACGGCCTCGTTTTCCATGATGTGATCGGCGGACCCTTCGGCGAGCACCTTGCCCTCGGCCATCACGATGACCGGATCGCAGAGGCGGCCGATGAAATCCATGTCATGCTCGATCACGCAGAAGGTGTAGCCGCGTTCCTTGTTGAGGCGCACGATCGCATCGCCGATCGTGTTGAGAAGCGTCCGGTTCACGCCCGCGCCGACCTCGTCGAGGAACACGATCTTGGCCTCGACCATCATCGTGCGACCAAGCTCCAACAGCTTTTTCTGGCCGCCCGAGAGATTGCCCGCCTTCTCGTCTTTGAGATGCGATATCGTCAGGAAATCAAGCACTTCATCGGCTTTCTTCAGAAGCGCCGCTTCTTCGTCGCGGATCCGTCCACGACCGAACCAGGTGTTCCAGAGCGTCTCGCCGGCCTGGCCCGAGGGCACCATCATCAGGTTCTCGCGCACGCTGAGCGAGGGAAATTCATGCGCGATCTGGAAGGTGCGCAGAAGCCCCTTGTGAAAGAGCTCGTGGGGCGCGAGCCCGGTGATGTCCTCGCCATCCATCGTGACGCGGCCCGAAGTGGGGGCGTGCACGCCGGCGATGACGTTGAAGAGGGTGGATTTGCCGGCGCCATTCGGCCCGATCAGACCGGTAATCGAACCGGTCGCGATTTCGAGACTCGCGCCATCGACGGCGCGGAAACCGCCGAAGGATTTTACTAGTTTTTCAACCCGGATCATGGGGTCCCCTGACTTCATGCTTTGCGCGAGCATTGCGCCGCAAGGTCTTGTTTTAATTGGAAACAGCCCGGATCTCTCCGGGCTGCTTCGCGTCTGTTTTCAGTTCAACGGTACTGGACCGTCTCCATCTTGCCGTCCTTGAACTCGATCTCGCGGAAGGTGCCGGCGGCTTCGCCATTGCCGATCAGGTGAACGGCGGTCGCGCCTTCATAGTTGATCGCCTTGCCTTCCTTGATCAGTTCGAGAGCCTTGGCGAGTTCGCCCGGATAGATCTTCTCGCCATCGCCATTGGCGATGTCCATGATCTTGTCCTTGTAGACCTTCGGATCGGTCGAGTTCGCGGCTTCCATCGCGAGCAGCATCAGCGCCGCGGCATCATAGGCTTCGCCCGAGTAGACGGAGCTGCCGTCGAAGCCGGCGGCTTCGGCCAGCGCGAGGAACTTGTCATGGCCTTCGCCTTCCGAGGCGGGCATCTGACCGAAGGAGCCGTTAACTTCCGAACCAAAATTGTCCTGCAGGGTCTGGCTGACCATGCCGTCGGGGAACACGAACGTCTCGAAGGCGCCGGTGTCGAGCGCGCCGCGCAGGATGCCCGAGCCGCCCTGGTCGATATAGCCCGCGATCACGAGCGCTTCGCCACCGGCCGAGGCCAGCGAGGCCACTTCGGCCGAATAATCGCCCTTGCCGTCTTCGTGCGCGGCCGAGATCGTCACGGAACCGCCCTTGGCCTTGTAGGCCTTCTCGAAGCTGTCCGCGAGACCCTTGCCATAGTCGTTGTTGGTATAGGTCAGAGCGACGGATTTGATGCCTTTTTCGAGGATCTCGTCGGCCATGACTTCGCCCTGACGCGCATCCGACGGCGCGGTGCGGAAGAACAGGCCGTCATCGGGCAGGGTCGAGAGCGCCGGCGAGGTGGCCGAGGGCGAGATCATCACCATGCCGTTCGGCATCGCGACGTTTTGCAGAACGGCAGTGGTCGCACCCGAGCACATCGCGCCCATGATGCCCGACACCTTGTCGGAGGTGACCAGCGTTTCGCCCGCCGCGGTCGCGGCTGCCGCGTCGACGCAGGTCGAGTCGCCGCGCACCGGGGTCACGGTGTCGCCGCCCAGCAGCTTGCCGGAATCCGAGACTTCCTTCATCGCCAGCTCGGCGCCCTGTGCCATCGGCGGGGACAGGGATTCGAGCGGGCCGGTGAAGCCCAGCAGGACGCCCATCTTCACATCCGCGGCGTAAGCGCCGGTCGCGGCAAAGGCGATCGCGGCCGAGGCCAGAAGA
Source organism: Thioclava sp. L04-15 (assembly GCF_002020275.1). Taxonomy (NCBI): domain Bacteria; kingdom Pseudomonadati; phylum Pseudomonadota; class Alphaproteobacteria; order Rhodobacterales; family Paracoccaceae; genus Thioclava; species Thioclava sp. L04-15. The sequence goes on from NZ_MPZW01000002.1 coordinate 28,952, forward strand.
ATTCGTTTCATTTATTCACTCCCGTGTTGGAACTCGCGTTCTGGCGCGAGGTTAGTGTGCGGTTATGCAAATGTGAAGAACCGCTGGCGCGGCGATCACGCGAAAAACCGACCTGAAGGTCAAGACCGGGCGAAATCGACGTAACGGCAATGTGGGGGTGCGTGCAAATTCGTGAAAAAATTCGCTCCGTTTCGCGCAACTTTCAATCATCGGCGAAATCGGCTTCGGGGCCTTCGGTTGCATCCATGTTGTCACGTTCGCCCATAGCGGAAGTGCCGCGCTCGCGGTAGGGAGTCGTCTGGTAATGTGCGCGGTAGCATTTCGAGAAATGCGACGGGCTCGCAAAGCCGCAAGCCATCGCGACATTGATCACGCTCATCTCGGTCTGCATCAGCAGGTTGCGCGCCTTTTGCAGCCGCAATTCCATGTAATAGCGCTTCGGGCTGCGGTTGAGGTAGCGGCGAAACAGCCGTTCCAGCTGGCGCGCGGACATGCCGACCTCGGTGGCGAGTTGTGCGGGACTGATCGGATCCTCGATATTGGTTTCCATCCGCCCGATCACCTGGGCGAGCTTGGGATGCCGCACACCGATGCGGGTCGGGATCGAGAGCCGCTGGGTGTCGCGATCGGTGCGGATGGTCGAATGGATGAGCTGGTCGGCGACGGTATTGGCAAGCTCTTCACCGTGATCGCGCGCGATCAATCGCAGCATCAGGTCGATCGAGGCCGTGCCGCCCGCGGTCGTCACGCGGTTGCCGTCGATCACGAAAACGCCCTTGGTCAGTTCGACATCGGGGAAGTCCTCGGTGAAGGAATCGGTGTTTTCCCAATGGATCGTGGCGCGCTTGCCATCGAGAAGCCCGGCCTTGGCCAGCGCATAGGAGCCGGTGCATAGCCCGCCCATCACCGAGCCGCGCCGTGCCTCGCGGCGCAGCCAGCTGAGAACCGGCTTCGTCACCGCCTCGACCACGTCGATACCGCCGCAGACCAGAACCATCGTGTCGCGTCCGAGCTCTTCCAGACCGATATCGGTGCGAAACACCGTGCCGTTGGAGCAGGCGACATCGGCACCGTCTTCAGAGGCGAGCTTCCACGAATAGAGCATGCGCCCGGAAACCTGGTTTGCCAGTCGCAGCGGCTCGATTGCGCTGGCGAAGGCCATCATCGTGAACCGGTCGAGAAGCAGGAACACGACCGAGCGATGGCGGCTGTCCTCGCCGAGGCGGATCATTCCCTGCGACGGCGCGGGACGACGGGCAGGGCGGGGCGGGGAACGGTCGGACATGGGCGATCTCTTTGGAACCTCTCGGCTTCTTACGCAAAGCTGAAAATCGAGATCTCTGCAAGGGGCGGCTCGTGCGGGGACTTGCAGGGAGCTTTGGCATGTTAGCGTTAAATTCGGGTTTGTTCTCGGGCGTCGGCGAGTCTATAAGCGCGCCCTGAAAAGATACCATGCTTTGGAGGATCAGATGGGCAAGGGTTGGAGCAAATCGGACTGGCGCGCGAAACCGCGGGTTCAGATGCCCGACTATCCCGATCAGGCGGCGCTGCACGCGGTAGAGGAAACCCTCTCGCGGATGCCCCCTCTGGTCTTTGCGGGTGAGGCGCGCAAGCTCAAGGCGGAACTGGCCAAGGCCGCCAAGGGCGAGGCCTTCCTGCTTCAGGGCGGCGATTGCGCCGAAGCGTTCGGCGAATTCTCGGCCGACAACATCCGCGACACCTTCAAGGTCATGCTGCAGATGGCGGTCGTGCTCACCTGGGGCGCGAAAGTGCCGGTGATCAAGGTCGGCCGGATGGCGGGCCAGTTCGCCAAGCCGCGCTCGGCGCCCACCGAGGTGATCAACGGCGAGGAACTGCCGAGCTACCGCGGCGACATCATCAACGGCTTCGACTTCACCGAAGCGGCGCGTTTGCCCGATCCGAACCGGATGCTTCAGGCCTATACGCAGGCTGCGGCTTCGCTGAACCTGCTGCGCGCCTTCTCGACCGGCGGTTACGCCGATATTCACCGCGTCCAGAGCTGGATCGCGGGCTTCACCGATGCCGAGGAAGCCGAGAAATACCGCAAGGTGGCCGACCAGATCTCGGATGCGATGGAATTCATGCGCGCCGCCGGCGTGACCTCGGAAACCGCGCATGAGCTGGGATCGGTCGATTTCTACACCTCCCACGAGGCGCTGCTTCTGGAATATGAAGAGGCGCTGTGCCGCATCGATTCAACCACCGGTCTGCCGATCGCGGGAACGGGCCACATGCTCTGGATCGGCGACCGCACCCGTCAGGTCGACGGCGCGCATGTCGAATTCTGCCGCGGTGTGCAAAACCCGATCGGCCTGAAATGCGGCCCCACCACCACCGAGGACGACCTCAAGGCGCTGATGGCCAAGCTGAACCCCGAAAACGAGGCGGGCCGCCTGACGCTCATCGCGCGTTTCGGCGCGGGCAAGGTCGGCGATCACCTGCCGCGCCTGATCCGCACGGTCGAGGCCGAGGGCGCCAATGTCGTCTGGTCCTGCGACCCGATGCACGGCAACACGATCAAATCGGCCAGCGGCTTCAAGACGCGCCCCTTCGATAGCGTGCTGCGCGAGGTGCGCGAGTTCTTCGCAATCCACAAGGCCGAAGGCACGATCCCGGGCGGCGTGCATTTCGAGATGACCGGCAAGGACGTGACCGAATGCACCGGCGGCGTGCGCGCGGTGACCGACGAGGACCTTTCCTCGCGTTACCACACCGCGTGCGACCCGCGCCTGAACGCGAGCCAATCGCTGGAACTGGCGTTCCTCGTGGCCGAGGAACTTCAGGACCGTCGCAAGCTGGCCAAGGCTGCCTCGCAGTAAGCGGCGCACAGAAGAAACAGCAAAGGCCCGGGACTTCCCCGGGCCTTTTTCGTTGGTTCGGGCGTGCAGCCTCAATCCATCGGATGCGGCAACTCGACCGTGAAGAGCTTGAACCGCGTTGCCTGATGGCGGTTGAAGTTGTTGTCGCTTGCGGTGAGCATCGTCTCGCGTCCGCCGATGACCGGTCCGAAGGCGATATCTTCGAGATCATCCACCGCGATCCCGGGCATTCCGGGGGAAAGCGCGAACCACAGCGCCTTGTGCACGGGGCGATCGCGGATGCGGTCGATCCGGTCCTCGCCCGCGATATTGCTCGCGCCTTTTGTCGAGACCACGTAGAAGCGCACGGAATTTCCGACGCCCGCCGCATAGCCGCGCTCGACGGTCACCAGCCGACCGTCAGGCAGGGCCGCGAGCGCGGTCAGCCCGTTTGAGGCCGGGCCATCGAATTTCGTCGGGCGGGCCGGGATCGTGTCTGTGTAATAGACATATTCCGCGCGCGGCTGCCCGGTCTCGGGATCGAGCATCAACAGCCGCACCGGGCTTTGCTCGGTATAGCTTGCGACAGGGCCGTCTTGCGCCAGCGCCTCCTCGGTCGCCGCGATCAGCGTGTGACCGTCGGGGCCGAGGTCGAGCGCGTCGATCGGGTGATCGGGCCGCACGCCATGCGCGCGCAGGCCTTGCGCGGCGAAAGCCGGGGGCAGGGGCACGGGGGCTGCGCCATCGCCTGCGCTCGATGCGGAGAAGAGTGCAGGACCTGTCCCCTCTATGTCCTCGGCGCTCCAGTAGATCCGGTCATGCGCGGGATCGACCGCGACGCCGCCCGCGCGGACCTGTGCCCCGAATGCTGCGCCATCGGGGCCGCGCAGGGGCCGCATGCCCAGAATATCGAGCCCAGAAAAACGGCCGTTCTCGACCGCGATGCGCAGATGATAAAGGCGCGGCGGGCCGTTGTCGCCATGCGCGTCCGAAATCGCGACGAACTGCCCCGAGCGCGGGTCATAGGAGAGATCCGAGAGACCGCCGAACGGCACGCCCTCGATCGAGAGGCCGGTCGGCAACGTGATTTCTCCGATCAGCTCGGGCGCGGGGAGAGGGCCTGAAAACGTAGGCAAAGGCGCGAAGGCAAAAGCGCAAAGCAACAGGGCAGGGCGCATCGGTCGGGCTCCTTTCGGGTCGCAGCAATGGTAGAGCCCCTGCCGCGTCTGTCTGCCGACATTCCCCTGACAACGTTTCACTTTGGCGTGGCGGGCCCGTGTCCCTGCGTGAGCGAAAACCTCACCCGCGCGGGTGCAATTCACCCATTCGCAACGAAAATTCGATTGTGTTTCATCCTCCCGTGAAGCTATTGTCACCTTTAGTCGGCTTCGCGCAGAGCGTGCGGGGTCCACGGAATTCGCTGAGATCGGGGCAGAGGTCTCGCGCATGGCGCGAAGCAGCCCGGGCTCAACCGATTGGCCGGAAGGCCGTAAGTTTGTCTCCCTCTGCCGCATTGCGCGGGATGGAGGCCGTCAATTGGGTCCGCCCCGCCGGCAATGGCGACCGGATCTTGGAAAGAACCGCGATGATGCGTGACAGGATTTCGCTGATGGAGACGGGAAGGCCTCGGGCCACCGCCATCTGCGCGCAGGTCCGCATGCTCGCCTCAAGGACAGTCCCGGCCCTGCATGCCGCCTCGCCCCCGGGCAGGCGGTCGACACGGGTCGGCCTATTGGATTTACATGGCAAAGAAGATGCTCATCGATGCCACCCACGCGGAAGAGACCCGCGTCGTGGTGGTGGACGGCAACAAGGTCGAGGAATTTGACTTTGAAACCATCAACAAACGGCAGCTCGCCGGCAATATCTACCTCGCAAAGGTAACCCGCGTCGAACCGTCGCTTCAGGCGGCCTTCGTGGATTACGGCGGAAACCGTCACGGGTTCCTCGCCTTTGCGGAAATCCATCCCGATTACTACCAGATCCCGGTTGCCGATCGCGAGGCGCTGCTCGAGGAAGAGCGTCAACTCGCCGAGGCTGCTGCCGAGGAAGAGGACAAGCCGAAATCCTCGCGCCGTCGCCGCTCGCGCCGGTCCTCGGCAAAGGCCGAGAAGGCGACGCAGGACGATGCGGTGATCAGCTCGGAAGAGATCCCCGGCATGGCCGTGGTCGACCTGTCCGAGGGCGACGAGGCTGCGGCGGGCGAAGCTTCCGCCGAAGGCGCCGCTCCCGAGGCGCAGGCTGACGAGGCGCCCGTTGAGACCGCCGCGTCCGAAGAGGCCCCGGCCGAAGCCGACGAAGCCGCCGCGGAAGCGATCGAAGCTTCGGAAGAGGCCGACGAGGCCGAGGCTTCCGACGATGACGAGACCGACGCCGACGAGGAAACCGACGAGGACGCAGAGGCCGCCGAGGCCGATCACGGCATCGAATCGGTTGCCGAGGAAGACGTTCACGAGGAAATCCGCCCGGCGCGCAAACCGCGCCCGCGCCGCTACAAGATCCAGGAAGTGATCAAGGTGCGCCAGATCATGCTGGTGCAGGTCGTCAAGGAAGAGCGCGGCAACAAGGGCGCGGCGCTGACCACCTATCTCTCGCTCGCGGGCCGCTATTGCGTGCTCATGCCCAATACCGCGCGCGGTGGCGGGATCAGCCGCAAGATCACCAACGCGGCCGACCGCAAGAAGCTCAAGGAGATCGCGAGCGAACTCGACGTGCCGAAAGGCGCGGGGCTGATCGTGCGCACCGCCGGCGCGCAGCGCACCAAGACCGAGATCAAGCGCGACTACGAATACCTGATGCGCCTGTGGGAGCAGATCCGCGACCTGACGATGAAATCCATCGCACCCGCGCCGATCTACGAAGAGGGCGACCTGATCAAGCGCTCGATCCGCGACCTCTATTCGAAGGATATCGACGAGGTTCTGGTCGAGGGTGAGCGCGGCTATCGCGCGGCCAAGGACTTCATGAAGATGATCATGCCGTCCCACGCCAAGAACGTGAAGCATTACGCCGAGGCGTTGCCGCTCTTCGCGCGTCATCAGGTCGAGAGCTATCTCGGCTCGATGTTCAACCCGACCGTGCAGCTGAAATCCGGCGGTTACATCGTGATCGGCGTGACCGAGGCGCTCGTGGCGATCGACGTGAACTCGGGTCGGGCCACCAAGGAAGGCTCGATCGAGGAGACCGCGCTCAAGACCAACCTTGAGGCTGCCGAAGAGGTCGCTCGCCAGCTGCGCCTGCGCGATCTCGCGGGTCTGATCGTGATCGATTTCATCGACATGGAAGAGCGCAAGAACAACAACGCGGTCGAGAAGCGTCTGAAGGACAAGCTGAAGACCGACCGCGCGCGCATCCAGGTCGGTCGCATCTCGGGCTTCGGCCTGCTGGAAATGAGCCGCCAGCGCCTGCGTCCGGGGATGATCGAATCGACGACCCAACCCTGTCCGCATTGCCACGGCACCGGCCTCATCCGTTCGGATGACAGCCTTGCGCTGACCGTGCTGCGCGCGATCGAGGAAGAAGGGACGCGCAAGCGCGCCCGCGAGGTTCTCGTGCGCGCGCCGGTGGCGGTCGCGAATTACCTGATGAACGCCAAGCGCGAGCATGTCGCGAACATCGAGGCGCGTTACGGTCTGTCGGTCCGCATCGAGGCGGCGCCGGAACTCGTCTCGCCCGATTTCACCATCGAAAAGTTCAAGACCGCGACCCGCTTCGTGCCCGAAGTGACCAGCCCGGTCGTTTCGGCCTCCGCGAGCCTGATGGCCGAGATCGACGAGATGGAGGATGAGGTCGAGGAAGAGGACGAGACCGAGGCCGAGGTCGAGACCCCGGAGGTCGAGTCGGACGCCGAGGACCAGCCCAAGAAGAAGCGCCGTCGTCGTCGTCGCCGCAAGAAGCCGAACGGCGATCAGGCAGAGTTCAACGGATCCGAGGAGGGTTCGGACGAGGAAGGCGCGGAGAGCGACGCCGAGACCGAAGAGACCGCCGAGGAAACCACTCCGGCCGATGCCGAGCCTGCCGAAGCAGCCGAGGCTGCGCCGGTCGAGGAAGAGGCGCCCAAGCCCAAGCGCCGTTCGCGTTCGCGCAAGAAGGCGGAGCCCGCCGAGGCTGAGGTGACCGAAACCGCGACGACCGAGGCTGAGGCCGAGGCTGCGACGGAAGAAAAGCCCAAGCGCCGGACCCGTACGCGCAAGAAAAAGGAACCCGAAGCCGAGGCTCAGGCCGCGGTCGAGGGATCTGACGCTGTGGCCGAAGTCTCCGAAGAGGCACCGAAGCCGAAGCGTCGCACCCGCTCGCGCAAGAAAGTCGAGGAACCGGTCGCCGAGGCCGAACCCGAAACCCCTGCGCCCGAGCCCCCCGAGCCCGACGCTCCTGTCGAGCCGGTCGAGCCGGATGCTCCGGTCGAGACGCCCGAGCCGAGCCCGGAAGAGGCGCCGGACGTGACCCCCGAGGAGACGCCCGAGGCCCCCGAGCCAGAGACGCCCTTCGAGGAGCCCGTCGAGATGCCCCAGCCCGACGCGCCGGTCGAGATCCCGACGATGAGCGTCGAAGGCGAGGGGGAGGTTCTTGTCGAGGATGACACCAAGCCCAAACGTCGCGGCTGGTGGAGCCGGGGCTGAGAGCTCTGAAATGACGAAGGCCGGGCAGAGCGCCCGGCCTTTTTCTTTTGCGCGGCCGCGATCAGGCGGCTTGCGTCGCGCGTGCCCGGCTCAATTGCAGGGCTGCCCGCGCGGCCTCTCGGCCCTTCTCGACGAAATGGGCGCGGAAGATGCGTCCGTGATGCTCGGTCTCTTGGTACTGATGCGGCGTCAGCGAGACCGAGAGCACCGGAACCCCGGTCTCCAGCCCCACCTGCATCAGGCCGTTGACCACCGCCTGCGCGACAAAGTCATGGCGATAGATCCCGCCATCGACCACGAACGCGGCTGCGGCAATCGCGCCATAGCGTCCACTTCGCGCCAATTCCTGCGCGCGCAGAGGTAACTCGAACGCCCCCGGCACATCGAAGACATCGACCTGTGCGGCGGGGATCTCGTGCAAGAACCCGACCAATGCCTGATCGACGATGTCGGCATGCCAGCTGGCCTTGATGAAAGCGTAACGGGTGTGTGTCATCGTGAACTCCTTTTCGTGCGACACGTCACCCAAGGCGATCACAGGCAGACCTTCCCGCCCGCAAGGCGGGCCGGGTCGGCTGCTGCTCTCTTTCATCCGGACTATGACCGTCGGCTCAGGCCTCGCACCTGATCTGCTGACCCTCTCACGACGGAAAGGCGCTCGCGGGCTCGCAAGGGATCAACCCCGCATACCGCCGGTGGGGAATTTCGCCCCGCCCTGAGAGTGAGCGAAGAGTTTCACGCAAGGGCCGCGATGGCAAGGGGAGCGGTTCAGCCCTTGCGCACGTAATAGACCTTGAGGCCTTCCCAGTCCTCGGCATCAAGCAGTTTGTGGCCCGATTGCGCACAGAAATGAGGGACATCGACCCATGACGCGCCATCGGTCGCCGCAAGCCGCACAACCGCGCCGGAGCTGGCCGTTTCCAGCGCCTTGCGCAACCGCAGGACGGGCAGGGGGCAAAGCAGACCCCGGGCGTCAATATCGATGTCGGCGTGCATGACTCGCGCTTTAGGCCCGGCGCGCGGATTTGTCCACGCGGATGTTATCTCACGACCCGGTGACCGCGCCCGCGCAATCAGCTAGAGGAGAGATATGTTTGGAATCGATCTCGTCTCCGCCGCCTTCCTGCCCGCCGCCTTCGTTGCGCTTTTCGCGGGTCTTTTGTCCTTCCTGAGCCCCTGCGTGCTGCCGATCGTGCCGCCCTACCTGGCCTATATGGGCGGGGTCACGATGGGCGATCTGCGCGAGGGCAAGCGTTCGGCGGTGGTGCCGGCGATCTTCTTCGTACTAGGCCTGTCGACGGTGTTCCTCTTCATGGGATTCGCCGCCTCTACCTTCGGGCGGTTCTTCCTGACCAATCAGGTGCTCTTCGGACGGATCGCGGGCGGGGTGATCGTGATCCTCGGGCTGCATTTCCTCGGTCTTTTCCGCATTCCGATCCTCGATCGCGAGGCGCGGCTCGATGCGGGAGATCGCGGTGGCTCCTCGCTTGGCGCCTATGTGCTGGGGCTCGCCTTCGCCTTCGGCTGGACGCCCTGCATAGGCCCGCAACTCGGAGCGATCCTGTCGCTCGCCGCTCAGGGCGGAGACCAGATGCGCGGCACCGCGCTGCTGGCGATCTACGCGATGGGGCTGGGCATTCCTTTCCTGCTCGCCGCGATCTTCATCCAGCGCGCGATCGGGGTGATGAACCGGCTGAAGAAATACATGGGTGTGATCGAGAAGACGATGGGCGCGCTTCTGGTGATCGTCGGCCTGTTGCTTCTGACCAATGCTTTCTCGACGATCAGTTTCTGGTTGCTTGATACCTTCCCCGGCCTCGCGAAGCTAGGCTGACCTCCGGCAAGAGGGGGCGCTGCCCCCTCGGCGCGTTCCGCGCCTCACCCCCGGGATATTTTCGCCAATTCGAAGGTGCGAAGCGTCGTCTGAACCAGAACCGGCATTTTGAGATCGGGCGGGACAGGCGCGGACATCGATGACCGCCCAGGTCGGGTTTACGCGGATCCCCGCCTCGCTGCGGATCGCAGTCGGGCAGGTCCTCATTTCTTCGAATTGGAAGAAATATCCCGGGGGTGAATTTTCCTGAAAGGAAAAGAGGGGGCAGCGCCCCCTCTTTCTTATCTCAGCCTTCAGCGCGCGCGGCGCGTTTGCGCTCATGCGGGTCGAGGTGGCGCTTGCGCAGGCGGATCGCCTTGGGCGTCACTTCGACGAGCTCGTCATCGTTGATATAGGCGATCGCTTCTTCGAGCGACATCCGCACCGGCGGGGTGAGGCGGACCGCTTCGTCGGTGCCCGATGCACGAACGTTGGTCAGCTTCTTGCCCTTGAGCGGGTTCACTTCGAGATCGTTGTCGCGCGAATGCTCGCCGATGATCATGCCCGTGTAGACCTGCTCCTGCGCACCGATGAAGAGCTTGCCGCGTTCTTCGAGGTTCCACAGCGCATAGGCCACGGACACACCGTTCTCCATCGAGATCAGCACGCCCTGGCGGCGACCCTCGATCGTGCCCTTGTAGGGGGCCCAGCCGTGGAAGATACGGTTCAGCACGCCGTTGCCGCGCGTGTCGGTCATGAACTCGCCCTGGTAGCCGATCAGGCCGCGCGAGGGGACATGGGCGACGATGCGGGTCTTGCCGTGGCCGGCGGGGCGCATCTCGGTCATCTCGCCCTTGCGCGCGCCGGTGAGCTTCTCGATCACCACGCCCGAGAATTCGTCATCCACGTCGACGATGACTTCCTCGATCGGCTCCATCCGCTGGCCGTCTTCCTCGCGGAAGATCACGCGCGGGCGCGAGATCGACAGTTCGAACCCTTCGCGGCGCATGTTCTCGATCAGAACGCCCATCTGGAGTTCGCCACGTCCCGAAACGACGAAGGCCTCGCCGCCCGGCGTGTCCTCGATCTTGATCGCGACGTTCGACTCGGCCTCTTTCATCAGGCGGTCGCGGATCACGCGCGACTGGACCTTCGAGCCGTCCTTGCCCGCCAGCGGGCTGTCATTGATGCCGAAAGTCACGGAGATGGTCGGCGGGTCGATTGGCTGGGCCGGGATCGGATCGTCGATCTCGGGGGCGCAGAGCGTATCGGCCACGGTGGCCTTGGTCATGCCCGCGACGGTGACGATGTCGCCAGCCTCGGCGACGTCGATCGGCTGCTGGCCGAGACCGCGGAACGCGAGGATCTTGGTGCATCGGAAGGATTCGATCCGCTCGCCCTTGCGGCTCAGGGCCTTGAGCTGGTCGCCGACCTTGAGGCGCCCGGCCTCGACGCGGCCGGTCAGGATGCGGCCGATGAACGGGTCGGAAGAGAGCGTGGTCGCGAGCATCTGGAAAGGCTCGTCGGCGCGGAATTCCTGCTTGGGCGGTTCGACATGCTCGAGGATCAGGTCGAAGAGCGCCGAGAGATCCTCGCGCGGCCCGTCGAGTTCGCGATCCGCCCAGCCGCCGATGCCCGAGGCATAGACATGGGGGAAGTCGAGCTGTTCGTCGGTGGCGCCGAGGTTGGCGAAGAGGTCGAACACTTCGTTGAGCGCGTTGTCGGGGTCGGCTGCGGGCTTGTCGACCTTGTTGAGCACGACGATCGGCTTGAGGCCGAGCGCCAGCGCTTTCGAGGTCACGAACTTGGTTTGCGGCATCGGGCCTTCGGCGGCATCGACGAGCAGGCAAACGCCGTCGACCATCGACAGGATGCGCTCCACCTCGCCACCGAAATCGGCGTGGCCGGGGGTGTCGACGATATTGATGCGCGTGCCTTTCCACTCGACCGAGGTGGCCTTGGCGAGGATGGTGATGCCGCGCTCGCGCTCGATATCGTTGCTGTCCATCGCGCGCTCGGCGACGGCCTGGTTTTCACGGAAAGCGCCCGATTGGCGCAGGAGCTGGTCCACGAGCGTCGTCTTGCCGTGGTCCACGTGTGCGATGATCGCAATGTTGCGAAGGTCCATGGGAGGTCGTCCTGTTCTTGAGTTGCCCCGCCCATAAGGGAAAAAACCGGGCGCGGCTAGCCCCAGAGGTGCGACTTCGCGCCCTTCAGTGGAAATGCGAACGCGAAAACAGGTTGATGACCATAATTCCGGCAAGGATCAAACCGATTCCGATCAGCGCCGGGGCATCCAGTCGCTGGTTGAACAGAAGCCAACCGACGCTCGCGATCAGCACCATGCCGATCCCCGACCAGAGCGCGTAGGTGATCCCGAGCGGAAGCACCTTGAGCACAAGCGTGAAGAAATAGAGCCCGCCGATGAACCCCACCGCGACGCCGACGGTCGGCCAGAATCTGGTGAATTGCTGGCTGGCCTGAAGGCAGGCGGAACCGAAGGTCTCGAAAGCCACTGCCACCAGCAGGAAAAGGTATGTCTTGATCATGCCGCCACTCTGACCGATCGCCGCGCGACTTGCCAGAGGCACCGATCAGTCGAGAACCTCTTCCTGGAACTGGGTCAGCACGAGGCGCCAGAAATCGAACGTGTCGTCGAGATTCTTCCGGCTCACCCCGAAATCGAGATTGACGTTCATCTCCACTGTCGGATCGCCGTCCTCGTCGAGATAGGCCTTGCCGAAGCGCATCCCGCTATTCCAGGCGTTGATCTGCGCCAGAGACACCGGCACACCTGCCCAGCCAGCGGTGAACTGGATCGAATTGCAGTTCTGGCCGTTGGTGCAACCGTAGAAGAGCACGATATATTGCGTGCCGTCGATGCGCCCGACGATCTGCGGGTCGCCGTCGGAATCGGTCTCCAGTTCGGCCGAGCCGTACCCCGTCGCGATCGCGCGGATCGCCTCGGGATCGGAACCGTCGATCAGTGTCTCTGCCGAGGCCAGCGGGCCTGCGAGTGCGAGGGGAACGGACAGGCACAGGCCTGCCAGTCGGGCGCGCAACGTCATGTCTCTCTCCACTGTCTTGTCGGGTGAACCTTCGTTCACCTTATCGTGAGCCTAGAGAGAGTAAGGTTTCGCGCCAAGGGGTTGCAGGAGCGATGAGGCGATGCGGCGCAGGGATGCGCGCTTATTGCGCCACGTACCAGTCGCGGCGGTGGTTCATCGCGATGACGAAATTCAGCACCAGCGCCCCAAGGAGCGACCAGAGAACCAGCGAGGGTTCGAGCACGAAGCTCGCGATCACAAAGAGGCACAGGTCGTGGATCAGCTGCGTCCAGCCTGCGCGAAACCCGAACTTGTCCTGCAAGATCACCGCGACGATGGAGACACCGCCAAGCGATCCTTGATGGCGAAAGAGGCCCAGAAGGCCCACGCCTGCGGAGACGCCGAAGAGGGCGGCGGCGACGGCCGGGTGGATATGGTCGACATGCAGAACCGGTTTCAGCGCCTCGGCCATCAGCGAGACCAGCGTGACAGTCACCAGGCTTTTCACGGCGAACCCCGCACCGCGCGCGTAATAGGCAAAGGCGTAGAAGGGGATATTGATCGCGAAGAACACGAGACCGAAGCTGAAGCCCGTCACATAGGACAGGATGAGCGCCGCGCCCGCCGTGCCGCCCGTCACCAGTCCCGCTGCGCGCAGCAGGTGGATGCCGAGCGCGGCCTGCGCCGAGGCCACGACGAGGCCTTGAAGGTCCTCGAACTGGGAATAATGCGGACGAGCCGGAATGTGTGCGTCAGTGGTCATGACCTAAAAATAGGACAGAATCGCTGACTTTCCAAATCGCTGCACGCAGAGCGGCCTTGCAGCGGGGGAAAGGCTCAGGTCGCGACGTAGCGGTCGCGGCGGTGGTTGATCAGGATAATCACGTTGAGAACCATCGCACCCAAAAGCGACCAGAGCACCTTGTCGAGCGGCAGCACGAACAGCGCAAAGAGGAAAACCCCGCAATCGAAGAGGATCTGCGTGCGGCCCGCCTTGAACCCGGTCTTGTCCTGCAGATAGAGCGCGACGATCCCGACGCCGCCAAGGCTTGCGCCGTGACGAAAGAGCGCAAGCAGTCCCGCACCGGCGGTCACGCCAGCCAGGACGCCCGCCGCGCCGGGATGCAATGTGGCGAAGCTCAGAAGATGCGGGAAAATCTCGGTGAAGCTCGAGAGCAATGCGACCGCGAGCACGGTCTTGATCGTGAACCGCTTGCCCATCCGGCGGAAGGCCAGCCAGTAGAAGGGCAGGTTGAGCGTGAAGAAGATCGCGCCAAAGCTCCAGCCCGTAACGTAGGACAGCACCAGCGACAGGCCCGCGATCTGGCCGGTGAACAGCCCCGCGCCATGCAGCAGCGACACCGAGAGCGCCACCAGAAGCGTGCCCGAAAGCAACCCCTGAGTGTCCTCGGGCAGGGTGTGTCGATGCGGGTCTTTGATGCGTGTCTGGGCCATGGCCGCCAGATGCCACGGGTCCAAGGCGCGCGCAAGCACTGCGATCTATGGGCAACAGCCTGGCTCCAAGAACGGGCTTTCACACTCGCGTGACTTGCCTCATCGCTTCGCATCGCGCCAAGTGACGCCATCCGAAACGCCCAAACCAGGAGGAGGGCTCGTATGATCCAACAGCACCAAGCCCCCGCCATGCGTTGCGGATATTTTGTCAGCACCCAAGCCACCGCCATCCGCGTCGCACGACGCCAAGGCTGATCGCTCCCGCTGACACTTCCGGGGCCTAGCCCCATCCCGCAAACCGACCTGATCTGCGCCCCGATTTTCTCGTGGCGCCTTCGCCGCCTTCGCGCGGCGCCGTTCGGGTCGTCTTTTCAAACCAACTGAAGGAAAGGCCGGTTGCGGGGGAGGTCCCGTGCCGGAAGATGACAATGACCCAGACCCTCACGCGTCCGACGGATGCTTTTACCCTCGATGCCGCGATCGCCAAATATGGCGCGGCCAAGGTTCTGCGCGCGGCGCTCTTTGCGCTGATCACGCGTGGCCCGAAACCGCGGGCGCTCGATGCGGATGCGCTCAGCGATTACCTGCGGGCCGATATCGGCCTGGGGCCCGCCGAGCCCCCGCCCGAACCGTGGAGTTTCCTGCGGTAAGCGAAAGGGCCGGGCGTGAAATGCGCCCGGCCCCCTCAAACCTCTCTGCGCCGATCAGAGCGTCAGCGACTTGTTGAGATACTCGTCGATCTTCTCGAGGAAGCCCATCGTGGTCAGCCATTTCTGATCCGGGCCCACGAGCAGCGCGAGGTCCTTGGTCATGTGGCCGTCCTCGACCGCCTTCACACAGACCTTCTCGAGCGTTTCCGCGAAGGTCTTGAGCTGGTCGTTGCCATCGAGTTTGGCGCGGTGCTTGAGGCCCCCGGTCCAAGCGAAGATCGAGGCGATGGAGTTCGTCGAAGTCTCCTTGCCCTGCTGGTGCTGACGGTAATGGCGCGTGACCGTGCCGTGGGCGGCCTCGGCCTCGACGGTCTTGCCATCGGGCGTCATCAGGATCGAGGTCATCAGGCCGAGCGAGCCGAAACCCTGTGCCACGGTGTCGGACTGCACGTCGCCGTCGTAGTTCTTGCACGCCCAGACATAGCCGCCCGACCATTTCAGCGCCGAGGCCACCATGTCGTCGATCAGGCGGTGCTCGTACCAGATGCCGGCTTCCTTGAACTTCTCGGCGAACTCTTCTTCGTAGACCTTCTGGAACAGATCCTTGAAGCGACCGTCATAGGCCTTGAGGATGGTGTTCTTGGTCGACAGATAGACCGGCCAACCCTTCACGAGCCCGTAGTTCAGCGAGGCTCGCGCGAAGTCGATGATCGACTTGTCGAGGTTGTACATGCCCATCACGACGCCCGCGTCCGGCGCCTGGAAGATTTCCTTTTCGATCACCTCGCCGTCGTCGCCCACGAATCTCAGTGTCAGGGTGCCCTTGCCGGGGAAGCGGAAGTCGGTGGCCTTGTATTGGTCACCGAAGGCATGACGCCCGACCACGATCGGCTTCGTCCAGCCCGGCACGAGGCGCGGCACGTTGCGGCAGATGATCGGCTCGCGGAAGATCACGCCGCCGAGGATGTTGCGGATCGTGCCGTTGGGCGAGCGATACATGCGCTTGAGGTTGAACTCCTCGACGCGGGCTTCGTCGGGGGTGATCGTCGCGCATTTGACGCCAACGCCATATTGCTTGATCGCCTCGGCCGCATCGACGGTGATCTGGTCGTCGGTGCGGTCGCGTTCCTCGATGCCGAGGTCATAATATTTCAGGTCGATATCGAGATAGGGCAGGATCAGTTTCTGCTTGATGAAGTCCCAGATAATGCGGGTCATCTCGTCGCCGTCGAGTTCGACGACCGGGTTTTCAACCTTGATCTTGGTCATGCGCGTTCCTTCTGGTTTGCGGGACGGTTCACGGAACCGTGTTCCGGGGAGGCCGGGAATCGAAAGGGGCGGCTCGGTGCCGCCCCTTCTGTCTCAGTGCTCTCAGCCGATGATGGCGTTGAGCGTTGCGCTCGGGCGCATCACCGCGGCGAGTTTCGCCGGGTCGGCGTGGTAGTAGCCGCCGATATCGGCCGGCTTGCCCTGAACGGCGGCGAGTTCCGCCACGATCTTCGCTTCGTCATCGGCCAGCGCCTTCGCGACGGGCGCGAATTCGGCTGCGAGTTCCGCGTCGTCGCCCTGGGCGGCCAGAGCCTCGGCCCAGTAACGGGCGAACCAGTAATGGCTGTCGCGGTTGTCGGGCTGGCCGACCTTGCGCGAGGGCGAGCGGTCATTGTCGAGGATGCCCTGCGTCGCGACATCCACCGCGTCGCCCAGCACCTTCGCCTTGGCGTTGCCTTTCGTTTCCGCGAGGAAACGGAAGCTTTCACCGAGCGCACAGAACTCGCCGAGGCTGTCCCAGCGCAGGTGGTCTTCTTCCAGAAGCTGCTGGACGTGCTTGGGGGCCGAGCCGCCCGCGCCGGTCTCGAACAGACCGCCGCCCTGCATCAGCTTCACGATCGAGAGCATCTTGGCCGAGGTGGCCAGTTCCAGGATCGGGAAGAGGTCGGTCAGGTAGTCGCGCAGCACGTTGCCGGTGATCGCGATGGTGTTCTCGCCCTTGGTGATGGTCTCGAGCGAGGCGATGGTGGCTTCGCGCGGCGCCATGATCTCGAACTTGTCGGCAACGCCCTTGGCTTCGAGGATCGGCTTCACATATTTGATCAACTCCGCGTCATGGGCGCGGTTTTCGTCGAGCCAGAAGATCGCACGGTAGCCGGTCAGGCGCTGGCGATCGATCGCGAGGTTCACCCAGTCCTCGATCGGCGCCTTGCGGGCCGAGGCCGAGCGCCAGATATCACCAGCCTTGACCTCATGCGCGTGCAGCACGGTGCCATCGTCGAGCACCATCTTCACCACGCCGTCGGTGGGGATTTCGAAGGTGGTGGGGTGCGAGCCGTATTCCTCGGCCTTCTGCGCCATCAGGCCGATGTTCTGAACGGTGCCCGCGGTGGCGGGGTTCAGCTTGCCGTTGGCTTTGAAGAACTCGACCGCGGCGTCATAGACCGGCGCATAGGAGTTGTCCGGGATCACGCAGACGCAGTCATGTTCCTTGCCATCGGGGCCCCAGCCCTTGCCGCCAGCGCGGATCAGCGCGGGCATCGAGGCGTCGATGATGACGTCCGAGGGAACGTGCAGGTTGGTGATGCCCTTGTCGGAGTTCACCATATACATCGGCGGACGCTCGGCGGTGACGGCCTCGATTGCGGCCATGATCTCAGGCTGATCCTTCACGCGGGCGAGCAGGTCGCCCAGACCCGAATTCGGGTTCACGCCGAGCGCCTTCATCTCGTCGCCGTATTTCTCGAAGACCGGCTTGAGCCAGGCCTTGACCGCATGGCCGAAGATGATCGGATCCGAGACCTTCATCATCGTCGCTTTCATGTGCAGCGAGAACAGGACGCCTTCGTCCTTGGTCTTCGCGATCTCGTCCTCGAGGAACGAATCCAGCGCGGATGCCGACATATAGGTCGCATCGACCACGGTGCCCGCCGGGTACTTCACGCCTTCCTTCAGAACGGTCTCGGTCTTGGCGTTTTCCAGGACGATCGTCGCGGTTGCTTCCTTGGGCAGGGTGGCCGAGACTTCATTCGAGAAGAAATCGCCGCCCGACATTGCTGCGACGCGGGTCTTGCTGTCCCTGGTCCACTCACCCATGCGGTGCGGGTTGGCCTGGGCGAATTTCTTCACCGCGGTTGCGGCGCGGCGATCCGAGTTGCCCTCGCGCAGGACCGGGTTCACGGCCGAGCCCTTGATCGAGTCGTATTTCGCGCGGACCGCTTTCTCGGCGTCGGTCTTCGGCTCTTCGGGGTAGTCGGGCAGGGCGTAGCCTTGCGATTGCAGCTCCTTGATCGCGGCCACGAGCTGCGGCACCGAGGCAGAAATGTTCGGGAGCTTGATCACGTTTGCCTCGGGCGTCTTCACCAGTTCGCCCAGCTCGGCCAGATCGTCCGAGATGCGCTGCTCTTCGGTCAGCACTTCGGGGAAGGTGGCGAGGATACGGCCCGCAAGCGAGATGTCCTTGGTGCCGACCGAAATCCCGGCGGCAGAGGCGAATTTGCGGATGATCGGCAGCAGCGAGGCGCTGGCGAGTTCGGGGGCCTCGTCGACCTTGGTGTAGATGATATCGGGGGTATTTTTATCGGCCATTGCGGAGCCCTCTCGGTTGGAGTCTCGGTTTCGCTGCCTCATACCCGATTCAGATCCGCTTGGCTAGACGGTATGCGATTGTATACGGGAAGGCTCTGCCACTTATCGCCGAGGGGGGCGGATGCGGCACTGGTCGGGACCGCTCAGCCGAAGCGCGATCGCGATCAGGCTGACGAGACTCAGCGCAATCAGGGTCAACGGAATGTTGCGCGCGGCGATGTTGGTGCCGAGATGCGCGCAATCGGGAATGAGCACCAGATAGATCACGAAAGGCGCAATGGCGAGGCTCAGCACCATCCACTCGACCCAGTTGAAATAGAGCCCGTTGCGAAACAGCCTCAGCATGGCCGGGGCGCTCAGGAGAAGCAGAAAGGCTGGGATCGTGTCGTCGTCGCTGCCCGAGGACAGCAATTCGCGACAAGCAATGCCATCCGACCCGATCAGCGGTGCGTCGAAGGAGTCAAAAAGAAGGCCGAGGAGCATGGCGCTCAGAAGTGAGAGGAAGAACGGGATGTTCCAGCCGCTCATCGCGCCGTGAACCATCCTTCGACCCTGGCCCGGACCCATTCCCAGACCGCAGGCGCGCCGCGTGAGATCTTGGTGCCGATCCGGTCTTCGAGTTGGGAGAAGCTGACGTCATACTCGATCCACGATCCGCCGCCCGACTGGTGGTTGAGCAGCACCGGCTGCACCCGGTCGAGCGATTTGGCGAAGATGGCATCGGGGCTCTCGTTCGCCTCGAATTCGTGCCAAAGCGCGAGCAGCTCCGCCCCCTGATCCTCGGGCAGCAACCCGAAGATGCGCGCGGCGGCCTCGGCCTCGGCCTTCTGGATGTCCTCGGAGCCATGCGCCGTGCCGCCCTGAGAATGGATCGGCACATCGCCCACGTCGATCTCGACGAGATCATGCAGCAGCAGCATCCGGATCACCCGGTCGATCGACACGCCCTCGGGCGCCTGATCGGAGAGCGTCAGCGCATAAAGAGCAAGCGACCAGCTATGCTCGCCCGAATTCTCGGGGCGCGAGGCATCATGGATCGGCGTCGCCCGCGTGACCGATTTCAGTTTCTCGGCTTCGGCGAGAAACGCGAATTGGCGATCGAGCCGGTTCATCCACGCCTCCACAGTCGCGGCAGCAAAAGCAGGAAGGCCACGAAAAGGAACAGCCCGCTGATACGCCAGATCATCGCGCGATCCGAAAAGGTCGCGCAATCGATGCGCGGCACGGCGAAGGCGTAGAAGAACAGGGTGCCGAGCATCGACAGCAGCACCGTGCCAAGCCCCACCACTGGCGGGATCGCGCGGTCCGCGGCCGAAAGCAGCAAGAGTGTCCAGCCGATCCAGAGCGGCAGCACCGATATCATCAGGTGAAGCGGGCTTCGGACGAGCCCGGCAAAGCCGCGCAGCATCGCCTCGCCGCGCGTCGCATCCCCGGTCCAGTCGCCCTCGCAGATCATGTGGGTGGCGTGGAAGGCGGTGGCGATAACGAGCGACAGGCCGAGCGCGAGCGCCGCGGCGTAGAAGATCGTTGTCGCGGACTGGTTCACGCCTCGTCCCCGGAAGCGTCGGATTGCGCGGCTTTGCGCGCCTTGGCGTCGAGCTCGCGCAGGCGTTTCTCGAAGAAATCGCGCCCGCGCTGCTCGGCCATATGCAACCGGCAAGCCGTCATGAAGGCTTCTTGCAGCGAGGGCGAGGACGTGCCGATGTAATTGCCGACCTCCATGAAGAGGCGATCGTCGCCGTATTTGCGCATCGCCTCCATGGTCTCGGCGGCGAGCTTTTCAGCAAGCTCGTCGATCAGCGCCATCAGCGCGTGCCCTCCGTCAGGCGGCGACGCACATAGGTCTGCACCGTCTCGATCATCGGCTTCATATGGGCTTCTTCGTTCTTGAAGAAGTGATCCGCGCCCTCGATCTCCTCATGGGTGATCGTGATGCCCTTTTGCTCCTGGAGCTTGGCGACCAGCAGGTCGGTCTCCTTGGGTTGGGCGATGCGGTCGTTGGTGCCGTTGATGATCAGGCCCGAGCTGGGGCAGGGCGCAAGGAAGGAATAGTCGTAATTGCCGGGGCCCGGCGACGAGGGGCCCGGAGGTGCGACCGAAACGAAGCCGGTGATCTCGGGGCGACGCATCAGCAGCTGCATCCCGATCCAGGCGCCGAAGCTGTGACCCGCAACCCAGCAATGCTTGGAATTGGGATTCATCGCCTGAAGATAATCGAGTGCCGAGGCTGCATCCGATAGCTCGCCGATGCCCTGGTCGTATTCGCCCTGACTGCGGCCCACGCCCCGGAAGTTGAAGCGAAGCACCGTGAAGCCCATCTTGAAGAAGGCGTAATGCAGGTTGTAGACGACGCGATTGTTCATCGTGCCGCCAAATTGCGGATCGGGATGCAGGATGATCGCAATCGGGGCGTCGGGGGCGGGTTGCGGATGATAGCGCCCCTCGAGGCGACCTTCGGGACCGGGGAAAATGACTTCGGGCATTGTCTCTCGTTTGCTCTTGCCAGCTTGGCTCCGGCGCGCGTGCTGCGACCTCGCGTTTCTTGACGGGTCGGCACGGCTGGCCTAGGAGGAAGCCACCCCCGGCGCCATGCCGGGAGATCGGGTATTGGTGGAGGTAATCGGCCCTCGCGCTTGCGTCAATGCTTTCAGCGGTTTTTGCGTGCGTTGCGGGTCGATTTAAGTCAGCTTGAAGGTTCCGGGCGGGAGGGTCGCATGAAACTGTCGACGAAAGGGCGTTACGCGATGGTCGCGCTGGTGGATCTGGCGCTGGCGGGCGAAGGCAGCCGAACCTCTCTCGCGGCCTTGTCCGAGCGTCAGGATATTTCTCTGCCCTATCTCGAACAGCTTTTCGTGCGGCTGCGCCGCGCGGGCCTGGTGAATTCGGTGCGCGGCCCGGGCGGCGGCTATCGTCTTGCGCGTTGCCCCTCCGAAATCCGCATCTCGGAGATTTTCGAGGCCGTGGACGAAACCGTCTCGGCGATGCATGTAGGCGCGGGCGCCTCGGGCGCGATCTCGGGCTCGCGCGCGCAATCCATGGCGAACCGGCTCTGGGAGAGCCTGTCGGCACAGGTTTTCGTCTTCCTGCATCAAACGACGCTCGAAGACGTGGTGAAGAACCGGCTCAAGCCATGCCCGGCCGTGCCGAGCCTGTTCTCGGTGGTCGACGAGTAACCTCGAGCGGTGGTCGGCAAGGCGGGCCATGGACGCGCTGCGGGGGATATTTGAAGCAGTTGGAAAGTGAGAGTTTGCCTCTTCCAACTGCTTCAAATATCCCCGCCGGAGGCATCCGACCTCTCAACCACGCGGAGCGCATGATGGAGCGTACCTATCTCGACTGGAATGCAACGACCCCTTTGCGGGTCGAGGCCCGCGAGGCGATGATCGCGGCGATGGATGTGGTGGGGAATCCGTCCTCGGTGCATTCGGAAGGGCGCGCGGCGAAGGCCCTGATGGAGCGGGCCCGCGCGCAGGTGGCAGCGGCTCTCGGGGCCGAGGGGCAGGACATCATCTTCACCTCGGGAGCGACGGAGGCGGCGGCTTTGGCATTGGCCGGACAGGGGATGCATTGCGCCGGTGTCGAGCACGATGCGGTCCGAAGCTGGTGTGAACAGGATCTTGGCGTTGATCGGACGGGTCGGATCGAGGTTTCCGATCCCGCGCATTCTGCCGTCCAGCTTGCCAATTCCGAGACCGGGGTGGTGCAGGAGCTGCCGGAGGGGCTTTACCTGAGTGATCTCACGCAGGGTTTCGGCAAGATTCCCTTCGCCTTCAACTGGCTTGGCGTGACCTGCGGGATCGTCTCGGCGCATAAACTCGGTGGACCCAAGGGCATTGGTGCGCTGGTGGTAAAGCGCGGCACGGATATCGCCGCACAGCTCAAGGGCGGCGGTCAGGAGATGGGCCGGCGTGCGGGCACCGAGAACCTGACCGGGATCGCGGGGTTCGGGGCCGCCGCCGAGGCAGCCTCGCACGATCTTGAGAGCGGAATTTGGGCGCGCGTGGAAATAGTTAGAAACATTCTAGAGAGTGCCATTGCGGATCGCGCAAAAGAAACTATTTTTGTCGGGAATGAATCACGCAGGCTCCCGAACACCACCTGCTTCATCACGCCCGGATGGAAGGGCGAGACGCAGGTGATGCAGATGGATCTGGGTGGTTTTGCCGTTTCGGCCGGCTCGGCCTGTTCGTCGGGCAAGGTGAAAAGCTCTGCCGCTCTGGTGGCGATGGGTTTTTCCGAAGAGGAAGCCGGCTGTGCGCTGCGGGTCTCGATCGGCCCGGACACGCGTGAGGAAGATGTGATGCGTTTCGCCGAACACTGGCTGAAATGCGAAGGGAAACACCGCGCGCGGCGCGGGTGAGCGACAGGAGAGGCCGGATATGGCGGGTGCGGATCAGGTGGAAGTGCGCGAAGGCGTGGATCGCGAAACGGTCGAGACCGTCCAGAACATGGGCGCCTACAAATACGGCTGGAATACCGAGATCGAGATGGAATACGCGCCCAAGGGCGTGAACGAGGACATCGTCCGCCTGATCTCGAGCAAGAACAACGAGCCCGAGTGGATGACCGAGTGGCGCCTGAAGGCGTTTGCGCGCTGGCAGGACATGAAGATGCCCGACTGGGCGCTTCTGAACATCCCGGATATCGACTTTCAGGACCAGTATTACTACGCCCGCCCGAAAAGCATGGTCGAGAAGCCCAAGTCGCTCGACGAGGTCGATCCCAAGCTGCTGGCTACCTATGAAAAGCTCGGCATCCCGCTGAAGGAACAGATGATCCTTGCCGGTGTCGAAGGGGCCGAGGATATCGACCTCAACGACCGTCAGGTCGCTGTCGACGCGGTGTTCGACAGCGTTTCCGTGGGCACCACCTTCAAGGACAAGCTCGCCGAGGCGGGGGTGATCTTCTGCTCGATCTCCGAAGCGATCCAGGAGCACCCGGAACTGGTGAAGAAATATCTCGGCTCGGTCGTACCGCAGGCGGATAACTTCTATGCCGCGCTGAACTCGGCCGTTTTCTCGGATGGCTCCTTCGTCTACGTGCCCCCGGGCGTGCGCTGCCCGATGGAGCTTTCGACCTATTTCCGCATCAACGCGGAAAATACCGGGCAGTTCGAACGCACCCTGATCATCGCCGACAAGGGCTCCTATGTGAGCTACCTCGAAGGCTGCACCGCACCTCAGCGCGATGTCGCCCAGCTGCACGCTGCGGTTGTGGAGATCATCATCGAGGAAGACGCGGAGGTGAAATACTCCACCGTCCAGAACTGGTTCCCGGGCGACGAGAACGGCAAGGGCGGCATCTACAACTTCGTCACCAAGCGTGCCGATTGCCGTGGCGACCGCGCCAAGGTGATGTGGACCCAGGTCGAGACCGGCTCGGCGATCACCTGGAAATACCCGTCCTGCATCCTGCGCGGCGATGACAGTCAGGGCGAGTTCTACTCGATCGCCATCGCCAACAATTACCAGCAGGCCGATACCGGCACGAAGATGCTGCATCTGGGCAAGAACACCCGCTCGCGCATCGTCTCCAAGGGGATCTCGGCGGGCAAGGCGCAAAACACCTATCGCGGTCAGGTGTCTATGCATCCCAAAGCCACCGACTCGCGCAACTACACGCAATGCGACTCGTTGCTGATCGGCGACAAATGTGGCGCGCATACGGTGCCCTATATCGAGGTGAAGAATAACTCCTCGCGCGTCGAGCACGAGGCAACCACCTCGAAGGTCGATGACGATCAGCTCTTCTATTGCCGCGCGCGCGGCATGGATGAAGAGGAGGCCGTGGCTCTTGTCGTGAACGGCTTCTGCCGCGAGGTGCTGCAGGCTCTGCCGATGGAATTCGCGATGGAAGCCCAAAGCCTTGTGGCGATTTCTCTGGAGGGCAGTGTCGGGTGATTTGCACACGTGTAAATTGCAAAATCGCCCCGGATGTGCCCCATTTCAGGCACATTCCTTCAGCATGTCTTAACCCGCCAGGAAGATGGATCGAGGTGGGCCATGACGATATCCAGCACGAGCTTCAACGATCGGTTGACGCGGATCGAGAAGATTTCGGCCAAGAACAAGGGTCGGGTCGTGCTGCATGTCGGGGATCGCGAAATGAACGTGCGCGCGGATTCCGCGATGCTGCGCGGTGCGATCGCCGAGCCCAGGACGAAGCGACGTTTGCTTGCCTTCATTCCGGCATTGGGAACGGGCGTCGCGGGATTTGTTCTGGCATCCGTCCTGCGCGAGCATTTCATGACGCCGCAGATCGCGGAAGCGATCGGAACCCATGCCGATCTCGCGCTCTTCGGGGCGGCGCTTCTCGTGGCCTTCGTGATCGGACTGTTCTTCAAGCTCCTGTCGACGAAACTCGTCATGCTACAGGCGCTCGGCGTCGTCATCGCGATGGCGGGGCTGCACAATCTGGCCTTCTGGCAGCCCGCGCTGGCGTCTTCGGTCTTTTCCGAGGCCTGGGTGCAGCAGAAAGTGGCAGAGACCGAGCCGCGCACGCTGACCTATGCCGGGGCCGTGATCCACTTCTGACCTGCGGCGGCGCGGCCCCGCGGGGTCGCTCCATCGGAGGTCACGCATGATCGTCACCACCACCCCCACCATCGAAGGGCGCCCGATCGCGGCCTATCACGGCATTGTCGTGGGCGAGGCGATCATGGGCGCCAATGTCGTGCGCGACATCTTCGCCTCGGTCACCGATATCATCGGCGGCCGGTCGGGGGCTTACGAATCCAAATTGCAAGACGCGCGCTCCACGGCGCTGCGTGAACTTGAAGATCGCGCCCGCGAACTGGGCGCGAATGCCGTTGTCGGCGTCGATCTCGATTACGAGGTCGTCGGCCAATCCATGCTGATGGTGTCGGCCTCCGGCACCGCTGTTACCGTATCCTGAGGAAGAACCATGCTTGAGATCAAGAACCTGCACGTCAAACTGGAAGAAGAGGACAAGCAGATCCTCAAGGGCGTCAACCTGACCGTCGAGGCCGGAAAGGTCCACGCGATCATGGGGCCGAACGGCTCGGGGAAATCGACGCTGAGCTACGTTCTCTCGGGTCGCGACGGCTACGAGGTGACCGAGGGCGAGGCGGAACTCGACGGGATGGACCTGCTCGAGGCCGAGCCTGAAGAGCGCGCGGCGGCGGGCCTCTTCCTGGCGTTCCAATACCCGGTCGAGATCCCCGGTGTCGGCAACATGACCTTCCTGCGCACCGCGCTCAACGCGCAGCGCAAGGCCCGCGGCGAAGAAGAGATCTCCGCCGGTGACTTCCTCAAGCTCGTTCGCGAAAAGGCGAAATCGCTGAAGATCGACGCCGACATGCTCAAGCGCGCGGTCAATGTCGGCTTCTCGGGCGGCGAGAAAAAGCGCAACGAAATCCTTCAGATGGCGCTTCTGGAGCCGAAGATGTGCATCCTCGACGAGACCGACTCTGGCCTCGACGTCGACGCGATGCGTCTGGTCGCCGAAGGGGTGAATGCGCTGCGCGACGAGAAGCGCTCCTTCCTCGTGATCACCCACTACCAGCGCCTGCTCGACCACATCAAACCCGATGTCGTGCACATCATGGCCGATGGCCGCATCATCGAGACCGGCGGGCCGGAACTGGCGCTTGAGGTCGAGAAGAACGGCTATGCCGAGCTGCTGGCCAAGCACGGGATCTCGGAGGTGATGGCGTAATGTCGGCTGTCGAGAAAATGACCCCCGCCGAGGCGCGGCTTGCCCGCGTCACGCTGCCCGAGGGTTTCGGGCCGCAACGCCGGGCCGCGCTCGAGCGTCTGATCGCGATGGGCCTGCCGGGTCGTCGTGACGAATACTGGCGCTGGACCAACCCGACCGATTTCATCGCGCCCGAACCGGTCGCCGCCGCGCCGTTCAAGGATGACGAGCCGGAGCTGTTCGGCGAGATCGACCGCCTGAAGGTCGTATTCCGCGATGGCGTCTTCGATGCCGAGGCTTCGGACGATCTGTCCATGTCGGGCGTCGAGATCCTGCGTCTGGCCGAGGCGGGCGATGTGAACTGGGCAAGCGCGCTCTATGGCACGTTGGAGGCCAATGGGCAGAAGCCGGTCGTGCGCCCCTTCGCAGCCCTGAACACCGCGTCGGCCACCGATGGCGTGCTGATCCGTGTGACGGGCAAGGCCGAGAAACCGGTGAGCCTGATTTATACCCATGAATCAGAGACTTCCGATCCGATCTTGCATCATCTCGTGAAGCTTGAAGAGGGCGCCGAGATCACCGTGCTGGAAAACGGCCCGGCCGGTGCGCGGTTCAACAAACTGATGGAAGTCGATGTCGCCAAAGGCGCGCGCTTCCACCATATCCGCGTGCAGGGCCGCGATCACGAGCGTCGCGCCGTGACCGGCATCTTCGCGCGCGTGGCCGACGAGGCGCTGTTCAAGTCCTTCACGCTGACCTCGAACGGGGTGCTGACGCGCAATGAATGCGTGATCGACATCGTGGGCGACGATGCCAATGCCCATGTCGCGGGCGCGGCGCTTGGCGACGGCAAGAGCGGCGCGTTCCACCACGACGACACGATCTTCATCACCCATGACGCCGAACGCTGCGAGAGCCGCCAGGTGTTCAAGAAGGTGCTCAAGAACGGCGCGCAGGGCGTGTTCCAGGGCAAGATCCTTGTGAAGCCGGGCGCGCAGAAGACCGACGGTTACCAGATCAGCCAGTCGCTGTTGCTCGACGAGGACAGCCAGTTCCTCGCCAAGCCCGAGCTCGAGATCTATGCCGATGACGTGCAGTGCTCGCATGGCTCGACCACCGGCGCGATCGACGAGACTGCGCTCTTCTACCTGCGGTCTCGCGGGGTTCCGGTCGAGGAGGCAACCGCGCTTCTGGTTCTCAGCTTCGTGGCTGATGCCATTGAAGAGATTGAAGAAGAGCGCTTCCGCGACGCGATCCTGACGCGGCTCGAAGGCTGGCTTTCGCGGCATCGCGGCTGAGATGGCAGCCAGCGACGACATCCTGCGGACCTATCGGCACCCGCGTGTGGTGATGCGCGAACATCTGGCGCGTCCGGCTTCCGAGCCGCGCGCGCTGGTGTTCCTGCTGCTGGCGCTGACGGTGATCTTCATCGGCCAGTGGCCGCGCCTGTCGCGGCTGGCCCATGAGATGCCCGATCAGCCTATGGTCGGGCTGATGATGGGGACGATGCTTGCGCTTCTGGCGACGGTGCCCATCTTCTACCTGATCGCCGCACTCGGCCATCTGGTCGCGAAAGCGATGGGCGGGCAGGGCAGCTGGTATGGTGCGCGGCTTGCGCTGTTCTGGGCGCTGCTCGCGGTGTCGCCGCTGATGCTGCTGCAAGGTCTCGTCGCGGGTTTCATCGGGATCGGGCCGCAACTGTCGTTGGTCTCGCTCCTGGTCGGGGTGGCGTTCGTGCTGTTCTGGATCGTGGGTTTGCGCGTGGCGGAGTTCGAAGGAAAATCAAGGTGATGCAGGTCGATCTCAAAGACTGGCTGATGCGGAGCTTCACGGAACCGCGCGCGGTCGCCCGCGAATTGATGGCGCTCAATCTGCCCAATGCGGCACGCTTTCAGGCGATGGTGCTTGTCGTGGTGATGAGCGCGATCCTTGGCACGCTCGCGCAGATGGTCTTCACCGTCATCACCAAGCTCGACCTTGGAGAGCTGACCTCGCCGCTCATGGTGGTGGGGCTTCAGGCCTCGCTGCTGCTCTATGGCGCCTTTGCGATGTCCTTCGTCGGTCAGCGCGCGGGCGGCAAGGGCAGCTATGCTGACGCGTTGCTGCTGCTGACCTGGATCGAGTTCGTGCTGATGATCGGGCAGGTGATTCAGGTCGTTCTGATGGTCTTCTTCCCCATCTCGGCCACGATCATGTCGTTGTTGCTGGTCGGGCTGATGTTCTTCCTGCTTGTGCAGTTCACGATGGAGCTGCACGGCTTCACCAATCCGCTCGCCGTGGCCGTGGGGGTGATCCTGACCTTCCTCGGGTCCGCGCTCATTGCCGGGATCGTGCTGGTCTCGACAGGGCTCGTGCAGATGCCCACGACCCCCATGCCGAGCTGAGGTAGAGACATGTATGATATCGAAAAGATCCGCTCGGATTTCCCGATCCTGTCGCGCGAAGTGAACGGCAAGCCACTGGTTTACCTCGACAACGGGGCTTCGGCGCAGAAGCCGCGCGTGGTGATCGACGCGATGACGCGGATGTATGAGAACGAGTATTCCAACGTCCATCGCGGTCTGCATACGCTCTCGAATATCGCGACGGAGAAATACGAGGGCGTGCGCGCGATCGTGGCCAAGTTCCTGAAGGTGAAGGACGCGGATGAGATCGTCTTCACCACCGGCTCGACCGAGGGGATCAACCTTGTGAGCTACGCCTGGGCCGCGCCGAAGCTTCAGGCTGGCGACGAGATCGTGCTCTCGGTGATGGAGCATCACGCCAATATCGTGCCGTGGCATTTCCTGCGCGAACGTCAGGGCGTGAAACTGGTCTGGGTCGAGCCCGAGGCGGATGGATCGCTGCCCCCCGAGAAGGTGCTCGAGGCGGTGACCGATCGCACGAAACTGATCGCGATCACCCATATGTCGAACGTGCTCGGCACGCTGGTCGATGTGAAGCCCATCGCACAAGCCGCGCGCGAGAAGGGGATCGCGACGCTCGTCGATGGCAGTCAGGCGGCAGTGCACGGGCCGGTCGATGTCGACGATATCGGATGCGATTTCTATGCCATCACCGGTCATAAGCTATATGGGCCAAGTGGTTCCGGGGCGATCTTCATCCGCAAGGAACGGATGGCCGAGATGCGTCCCTTCCTCGGTGGCGGCGATATGATCGACACCGTGACCCGCGACAGCGTCACCTATAACAAACCGCCGATGAAATTCGAGGCCGGCACGCCCGGCATCGTGCAGCAGGTGGGGATGGGCGTGGCGCTCGACTACCTGATGCAGATCGGGATGGAGAATATCGCGGCTCATGAGCGGTCCCTGCGGGATTACGCGCAGGAGAAGTTGACGGGGCTGAATTGGCTCAACGTGCAGGGCAATGCGCCGGACAAGGGGGCGATCTTCTCGCTCACCCTCAACGGCCCTGCGCATCCCCATGATATCTCGACCATTCTCGACAAACGCGGCGTGGCTGTGCGCGCCGGGAGCCATTGCGCGATGCCGCTGATGGATTGGCTGGGCGTCTCTGCCACCGCGCGGGCCTCGTTCGGGATGTACAACACACGCGAAGAGGTCGATGCGCTCGTCTCCGCGCTGGAACTCTGCCACGAATTACTGGGCTAGGGCCTTTCGCACGCATTTGCGATGCGATGTGCGCTTGCCATTGCTGCGATGCAGCATAACTGTTTCTCGACAGCGGACGTGACAGAGGCAGGCCATGAAACGCAAACGGATCAACCTTGCCCTTCAGGGCGGCGGCGCGCATGGCGCCTTCACCTGGGGGGTGCTCGACCGCTTCCTTGAAGAGGACTGGCTGGACTATGCCGCGATCTCGGGCACCTCGGCCGGGGCGCTGAATGGCGCGGCTTTCAAGGCGGGATATGCGCGCGGCGGCCGCGAGGGCGCGCGTGCCGAGCTCGAACGGCTCTGGGGGCAGGTCTCGGAAACCGTAGATCTTCGGCTCAATCGCATCCTTCCCGCCGAGCTTCCCGGCGGCGAGGCGATCATGCGCTGGTTCGACGCCTTCACGCCTGCGGCTTTCATCGAAGGCATCTCGCGTGTGTTCTCGCCCTATGACACGGGACCGTTCTACATCAACCCGCTCGCGTCGGTGGTCGAGAAATTCCACTTCGAGGATGTCTGCGCAGCCGCAGACCCGGCGCTTTTCGTTTCGGCCACGAATGTGCGCACAGGAAAGATCCGGGTCTTTTCACGTGACGAGATCACGGCGGATGCGATCCTCGCCTCCGCCTGCTTGCCCGAGATTTTCCGCGCCGTGGAAATCGACGATCCCAAGACCGGCAAGAGCGAGGCCTATTGGGATGGCGGTTTCACCGGGAACCCTCCCTTGTTCCCGCTCTTCGAGCCGCGGTTCCCGCGCGATGTCGTCGTAATCTCGATCAACCCGCTGCTGCGGGACGGTATCCCGACGACGCCCGCGCAGATCGAGGAGCGGATCAACGAGATCAGCTTCAATTCCTCGCTCCTGCGCGAGCTGCGCGCGATCAATTTCGTGCGCCGCCTGATTGCCGAGGGACGTTTCCCGGAAGGGGCGATGAAGGATGTCCTGATCCACATGATCGCCGATGACGACGTCATGACCCGACTGAGCAGCAAGTCGAAGATCCTGCCCGAATGGGGGATGCTGCAAAAGCTCAAGGAGGCGGGGCGGGCCGCGGCCGATGCCTGGCTCGAGGCCCATGCCGACAAGATCGGGGTCGAGGCCTCGACCGATCTTCACTCGTTGTTCGACTGAAGTTTCGCCTTGATCTTGCGCCCGTCCTTGCCTTTCGCCTCCTTGGGCTGCGGATAGACGAGGCCGGCCGAGATGATCAGCTTCGCCGCATCCTCGACGGACATGTCGAGATAGGTGACCTGCGATTGGGGCACGAACAGCAAGAACCCCGAGGTCGGGTTCGGCGTCGTTGGCAGGAAGACCGAGATCAGCGGGTCCGCATCGTCCGCCTTCTGGGCGATCTCGCCCTTCGCGGTCGAGGAGACGAAGGCGATCGCCTTGAGCCCTTCGCGCGGATATTCGATCATGCAGGCACGGTCGAATTTCGCCTCGGATTGGCTCAGCACGGTCTCGGCGATCTGCTTGAGCCCGTTATAGACCGTACGCACCAGCGGCAGCCGATCGACGATGCTCTCGCCGAAGCGGATCATCGTGCGCCCGAAGAAACCCTTGGCGAGCCATCCCACGACCACGGTGAAGATCAGGAAGATGATCACGCCGATGCCGCGCACATTGACGCCGATATAACGCTCGGGGCGCAGTTCCGGCGGCACCAGCGGCAGCACCCAGCCATCGACCCAGCCCGCCATCGTCCACATCAGCCAGATCGTCAGACCGATCGGCGCGACCACGATCAAACCGGTGAAAAAGGACGCACGCAATGCCGCGAAACGCGAGCGTTTGCGCGGGGGATTTTCTTCGGGTTTCGTCATGGGCCTCTCACGGGCACGGGCGCCTGTGGCGCGGGATCTGCCAGCTATCTAGGCACCGCCCGCGCTTTCAGCAATGGCAATCGCGTCAGCCGCGGCGCGCGGCCGTGATTTCGCCCGCGATTGCGGCAGCCAGCCGTGCATTGTTCAGAACGAGGGCGATATTGGCCTCGAGCGAGCGGCCTCCGGTCAATTCGAAGATGCGCGAGAGCAGGAACGGCGTGACGGCCTTCGCGGCGATGCGCCGGGCGTCGGCTTCGGCCAGCGCCTCTTCGATCACCGGCACGATCTCCTCGCGCGCGATTTCGGCCTCGGCGGGGATCGGGTTGGCGATCAGCTGTCCGCCGGGCAGGCCGAGGCTCGCGCGGGCGATTTGCGCCTGTGCGATCTCGGCGGGCGTGTCGGCGCGCAGCGGTGCAGGCAGGCCGGAGCTGCGCGACCAGAAGGCGGGAAAATCGTCTTGCCCGAAAGCGATGACCGGCACGCCATGGGTTTCCAGAACCTCCAGCGTTTTCGGAAGATCGAGAATGGCCTTCGCACCCGCCGCGACCACGCTGACCGGCGTCTGCGCGAGTTCGAGCAGGTCGGCGGAGATGTCGAAGCTCTCCTCGGCGCCGCGATGCACACCGCCGATCCCGCCGGTTGCGAAAACCTCGATCCCGGCGAGATGGGCGGAGATCATCGTCGCGGCCACCGTGGTCGCGCCGGTCGCGCCTTTCGCGAGGCAGACCGCCAGATCGGCGCGGCTGACCTTCATCGCGTCGCTCGTACGAGCGAGCCGCTCCAGCGCGTCCTGCTCGAGCCCGATATGGATCAGACCGTCCATCACCGCGATCGTCGCGGGGACCGCACCGGATTCGCGCACTTCCGCTTCGACACGCTGCGCGGTTTCGAGGTTCTGCGGATAGGGCATTCCGTGGGTGATGATCGTCGATTCCAGCGCGACGATGGGGCGTCCATCGGCCTGGGCCCTGGCGACCTCGTCGGAAAAGGTGAGGGGGGCGGTGGTCATGTCGCAAGCTCTCCGGAAACATAGCGGGCCGCGGCGAGGAGCGCGCGTTCGAGCGCCTCCGCACGGGTGCCGCCCTGACGTTCGGCCACGAGATGCGCGGCCATGAAAGTATCGCCCGCGCCGGTGACGCGGGTCACGAGAACGGGGGGAGGGGCCGCGGCGATCACCCCGCCGGCACTCGCGCAGCCATCGGCCGCGGCCTTGCCGCCATCGGTCACTAGCACCCGATGCGCACCGCGTTCCAGTAGCCCTTCGGCGGCCGCCTCGGCGCTCTCGAAATTGCGCTGGCACAGGATGCCCGCCTCCTCGAGATTGACATAAAGCGTGGCGGACGGGTGCGAGAGCAGAGGCATCAGGCGTTCGGCCTTGCCGGGGCTCGCGGGCGCAACCCGCAGGTCGGATTTCGCAAACAGCGGCGACTGCGCGATCTGGCTGAGCAACGCTTCGGTGAGGTTGCCGTCAAGTGCGACCGGCCCCTCCCAGGGCTCGGCCTCGGAGCCCAGTCGCCCATCGGCGAGAGGCGCCAGGATCTTGTCGCCCGCAGCCTCCAGGGAATGCGCATCCGCGATGGCCGCGACCAACCCGTTCGCGCCTTCGATCGCCATGTAACGATCGGTCGGCAGATCCTCGGAGACGTAGAGATAGGCGCAATCGATCCCGAGCACCTCTGCGGCCCGGATCAGGTCTTCGCCCTGGCTGTCGCGACCCAGTGCGGTGAGCACGGCGGGCGTGAGCCCGAAACGGCGCAGCGTCATCGCGATATTCATCGCAACGCCGCCCGGAAGCCGCTCGATCCGGCCCGGCACATCGGAGCCGGTGCGCATATGCACGCTCGCGCGCCCGATGATGTCCCAAAGGACCGAGCCGATGCAGAGAATGTCGGGACGGGATTCTGTCATGAACCTTCTGTGGCGCGGTTTGGCGGGCGGAGCAAGGGGGCGCTGCCCCCTCGGCGCGGCGCGCCTCACCCCCGAGATATTTTCATCAAGAAGAAGCGCGAAATCATCTTCTTCTTGACCCAAATATCTCGGGGGTGAATTTCCGTAAGGAAAGAGGGGGCAGCGCCCCCTTTTTGTCAGCCGACGAGCCAGGCCGCGCCATTGGGGCCGAGCGTGACCCGGTCTCCCTGCGTTCGCGCCTCGATGCAGGGGCCGGTCAGCGTGCCTTGTATCTCGAGAGTGACCGTCTCGGGGCCGAGATTGAAAAGACAGGTGAGACGGGCGTCGTCACTCTCGCGAACGAAGCCCAGAACCGGATCGGGCAGGTCGAGAAACGTGGTACGCCCGGTGCGCAGGACCGGATTGGCCTTTCGGAAGGCCAGCACGCGGCGGTAATGGGCCAGCACGGAGCTGTCATCCGCGTCCTGCCGAGAGACCGCGCGCGCGGCTTGCGGCGCTTTGACCGGCAGCCATGGCGTCACCGTCGAGAATCCGGAATTGGCGCTCTCGTCCCAGACCATCGGCGTGCGGCAGCCATCGCGCCCCTTGTTTTCCGGCCAGAAACGCAGCCCCGGCGGGTCGGTCAGTTCGTGATAGGCCAGATCGGTCTCGGTCTGGCCAAGCTCCTCGCCCTGATAGATGCCGATCGTGCCCTGAAACGAGCCGAGCATGGCGATGGCGAGCCTGGCGATGTGATCTTCGGTGCCGAATTTCGCCCAGCGCGTCACATGGCGCTGCACGTCATGGTTGGAAAAGGACCAGCTTGGCCAGCCATCGGGCGCGCCTTTGAAGAACCCTTCGATCTTGGAACGAAAGTGCGTCGGAGAGAATTTCGGCCCGAGCATGTCGAAACTGTAGGCCATGTGCAGGCGCGCCTTGCCGGAAGTGTATTCCTCCATGATTCCCAGCGCGCGGTGGGGCGCCTCGCCCACTTCACCCACCAGCGTCCGGGCCTCGAACGCATCCATCAGCGCGCGCATCCTTTGCAGGAAGGGAAGGTTCTCGGGGCGGTTCTTGTCGAAGGCATGATCCTGCATGTCATAGGTCGAGATCGGCGGCCAGCGCTCGGGATCGGGCTCCATCGGCGGGTTGTCGCGCAACTCCGGGTCGTGGAAATAGTAATTCACCGTATCGAGGCGGAACCCGTCCACGCCGCGCTCGAGCCAGAACCGGAGCACGTCGAGCAGTTCGTCCTGCACCTCCGGATTGTGCAGGTTCAGGTCGGGTTGCTCGATCAGGAAATTGTGCAGGTAATACTGGCCGCGCTCGGGAGACCATTCCCAGCTCGAGCCACCGAAGACGGACTGCCAGTTGTTGGGCGGGCTGCCATCGGGTTTGGCATCGGCCCACACATACCAGTCCTTCTTCGCGCCGGCCTTCTTGGAATCCTTGAACCACGGGTGCTGGTCGGAGCTGTGCGAGATCACCTGGTCGATGATCACCTTCAAGCCGAGCTCATGGGCCCTGGCGACGAGCGCGTCGAAATCGGCAAGGGTTCCGAATTGCGCGTCGATGTCGCGGTAATTCGAGACGTCGTAGCCCATATCGGCCATCGGCGAGGTGAAGATCGGGCTCAGCCAGATTGCGTCCACGCCCAGCGAGGCGACATGATCGAGCCTGCGGGTGATCCCCTTGAGATCGCCGATGCCGTCGCCCGAGTCGTCTTGAAAGCTGCGCGGATA
Source organism: Thioclava sp. L04-15 (assembly GCF_002020275.1). NCBI lineage: Bacteria > Pseudomonadati > Pseudomonadota > Alphaproteobacteria > Rhodobacterales > Paracoccaceae > Thioclava > Thioclava sp. L04-15. The sequence continues at coordinate 63,654 of NZ_MPZW01000002.1, forward strand.
GATCTGGTAGATGACCGCACCGCGCCACCAATCCTTGGCCATGAAACGCTCCTGAAATTTTCCTGTTGCCCGTTCTCGCGGCAAGCATAGGTTTGTTAGCGCAAACGACAACCGCTTCGCGCCGGGTTTCGCCCCGCTTGCTTGACCTTGCCCGGGGTGCGCCCCATCAATCAATTGATATCTGCCGTGTATCGGAGACCTCCCGCGTGAAAGACACCCAATTGCCCTCAGCCGAAATTCTGCGTGACGAAATCCTGCATCACATCACCTATTCGATGGGCAAGGATCCCGATCACGCGTCGGTTTACGACTGGCGCATGGCACTGAGCCTCGCGATCCGTGACCGGGTGGTCGCACCGTGGTTCGCCGCGACCCGGCGCACCTGGGACGAGGGGCGCAAGCGCGTCTATTACCTCTCGATGGAGTTCCTGATCGGGCGGATGCTCGAGGATGCGGCGATCAATCTGGGCATCCGGGCAACCTGCCGCGAGGCGATCGAGGGGCTGGGGCTGGATTGGGATGCGGTGGTCGAGAACGAACCCGACGCGGCCCTGGGCAATGGCGGTCTGGGGCGGCTCGCGGCCTGCTACATGGAAAGCATGGCGACGCTGGGCTGCCCGGGCTATGGCTATGGCATCCGCTATGAGCATGGGCTTTTCAAGCAGCGTTTCGAGGGCGGGCGTCAGGTCGAGAGCCCCGAGGACTGGCTGAAACAGCGTCATCCCTGGGAGTTCGAGCGTCCCGAGGCCGCCTACGAGATCGGTTTCAAGGGCCATGTCGCGATGGTCGATGGCAAGCCCGTCTGGGAGCCCGCTGAGACCGTGATCGCCGAGGCCTATGACATGCCGGTCGTGGGCTGGGAAGGCAAATGGGCCAACACTCTACGGCTCTGGTCCGCCAAGCCCACCGAACAGTTCGACCTCGCGCGGTTCAACCATGGTGATTTCGCGGCCGCGGCCGAACCCGAGGCGCTGGCGCGCACGCTCAGCCGCGTTCTTTATCCCGACGACACGACCTTCGCGGGCAAGGAATTGCGGCTCAAGCAAGAGTATTTCCTGACCTCGGCGGCGCTTCAGGACATCATCCGGCGCCACCTCGCGGCGGATCGTTCGCTGTCGGAGCTGCCCGATTACGTCGCGATCCAGATGAACGACACGCACCCGGCGATTGCGGGGCCGGAACTGATCCGGATCCTCATCGACCTGCACGGGATGGCATTCGACGCGGCGATGGAGATCGCGCTGCAATGTCTCGGCTATACCAATCACACGCTTTTGCCCGAGGCGCTCGAACGCTGGGCGACCTATCTGATGGGCACGGTTCTGCCGCGCCACATGCAGATCATCGAACAGATCGACGCGTGGCACCTTAAGATGAACCCGAAACGGCCGCATTACGTGGGTATCGTGAAGCATCAGGAAGTGCGGATGGGGGAGCTGGCCTTCATCACCTCGCACAAGGTCAACGGGGTCTCGGCGCTCCATACCGAGCTGATCAAGCGCAATCTTTTTCCAGAACTCGACAAGCTCCATCCCGGGCGGATCATCAACCAGACGAACGGGATCACGCCGCGGCGTTGGCTGCGCATGGCGAATTCCGAACTGTCGCACCTGATCATCGACACGATCGGGGATGGCTGGGAAGCCGATCTCGACCGGCTGCGCGAGCTGGAACCCTACGCGCAAGACGCCGCCTTCCGTGACGCCTTCATGGGTGCGAAACGTCGCAACAAGGAGCGGCTGGCGCAGTGGGTGGCCGAGACGCAGGGCATCACCATCGACCCCGATGCGATCTTCGATATCCAGGTGAAGCGCATCCACGAATACAAGCGCCAGCTTCTGAACATCTTGCAGACCATCGCGGAATGGCACGAGATGCGCGAGAACCCGCAGGCCGATTACCAGCCGCGCGTGAAGTTCTTCGGCGGCAAGGCGGCGCCGGGCTATTACACCGCCAAGCAGATCATCCGTCTGATCAATGACGTGGCCGAAGTGGTGAATAACGACCCTTATGTCGACGGGCGCCTGAAGATCGTCTACCCGCCCAATTACAACGTCTCGATGGCAGAGCGGCTGATCCCGGCGGCGGATCTGTCGGAACAGATCTCCACCGCCGGCAAGGAAGCCTCCGGCACGGGCAACATGAAATTCGCCCTCAACGGGGCGCTGACCATCGGCACGCTCGACGGCGCGAATGTGGAAATCCGCGAGCAGGTTGGGGCGGAAAACTTCTTCCTCTTCGGCATGACAGCCGACGAGGTGATGGAGCGGCGCAAGGATCCCGAACATGCGCGTCATGCGATCTTGCAAAGCCAGGGTTTGCAGGATGTGCTCCAGATGATCGCGGAGGGGCGTTTCTCGCCGGAAGAACCCGAACGCTATCACGATCTGGTCCACAATATGTGGCACAGCGATTATTTCCTCGTCGCTTCCGATTTCGAAGCCTATGCGGCTGCGCAGAAAGAGGTGGACGCCGCCTTTGCAGATCGCGCAAGCTGGGCGGAGAAAGCCGTGCTCAATACCGCGCGGATGGGGTTCTTCTCCTCCGACCGGGCGATCCGCGGCTATATGGACGAGATCTGGAATACCCAATCGGCCCTCAAGGCCTAGGAGCGACATGAGACTGACCCCGGATGAGGCTCGAACCCTGATCGAGGCGCGGCACCCCGATCCATTTTCCGCTCTGGGGCTGCATGCGGGCGAGATCGTGGCGCTGGTGCCCGGGGCGGAGCGCGTCTGGGCGCTCGGCACGTCCGAGACCGAGCTGACCCAGATCGTGCCGGGCGTGTTCACGGGCGAATGGGGCGAACCTTCCTATCGCCTGCGTGCGCAAAATGCGCAGGCAACCTGGGATTTCGATGACCCTTATGCATTCGCACCCGTACTGGGCGCGATGGACGAATACCTGATCGGCGAGGGCACGCATAAGCGCCTTTGGGAGAAGCTCGGCGCCCATGCGATCACCCATCAGGGCGTCGAAGGCGTGCATTTTGCGCTCTGGGCACCCAATGCGCGGCGCGTCTCGGTCGTGGGAGAGTTCAATTTCTGGGACGGGCGGCATCACCAGATGCGGCGCATGGGCGCGACCGGGGTCTGGGAGATTTTCGTGCCGGGCATCCACGAGGGGGCGCTTTACAAATACGAGCTGCTGGACGCCGCGGGCAAGGTTCTGCCGCTCAAGGCCGACCCGCTGGGCTTCGGGGCCGAGCATCCGCCCGCGCAGGCCTCGGTCGTGCGCAAGCTGGGCCTGCATCGCTTCGGGGACGGGGCCTGGTGCGAGACCCGCGCCGCCGCGCAAGAGCGCCACGCACCGATCTCGATCTACGAGGTGCATCTCGGGTCTTGGGTGCGCGTCTGGGACGAGGGCGGCAGGCCGCTCTCATATCACGAACTGGCCGAGAAGCTCGTCGATTACGCCTGCGACATGGGCTTCACCCATATCGAGCTGCTGCCGATCACCGAGCACCCGTTCGACGGATCGTGGGGTTATCAGCCCATCGGCCTTTATGCGCCGACCATCCGCCATGGCCGCCCCGAGGAATTCGCCGAATTCGTCGATGCGGCGCACCGGCGCGGCCTCGGCGTCATCCTGGACTGGGTGCCGGGGCATTTCCCGACCGACGATCACGGGCTCAAGCGGTTCGACGGCACGGCGCTTTATGAACATGCCGACCCCAAGGAGGGTTTCCATCAGGACTGGAACACGCTGATCTACAATTACGGGCGGCGCGAGGTGTCGAATTACCTGCTCGCCAACGCGCTCTTCTGGCTCGAGCAATATCACCTCGACGGCCTGCGCGTGGATGCGGTGGCCTCGATGCTCTATCGCGACTATTCGCGCGCGGCCGGCGAATGGGTGCCCAACAAATTTGGCGGGCGCGAAAACCTCGAAGCGATCGAGTTTCTCAAGGCAATGAACGCGGCCTCCTATGGCGGCGCGCCGGGGATCATGACGGTGGCCGAGGAAAGCACCGCATTTCCGGGCGTGACGATGCCGGTCCATGAAGGCGGGCTTGGTTTCGGCTACAAGTGGAATATGGGCTGGATGAATGACAGCCTGCGCTATTTCGCCCGCGACCCGATCTATCGCAAGCACCACCATAACGAGCTGACCTTCGCCAGCTCCTATGCGTTTTCCGAGAACTTCATCCTGCCGATCAGCCATGACGAGGTGGTTCACGGCAAGGGCTCGATGCTGGGCAAGATGCCGGGCGACGACTCGGAGAAATTTGCCAATCTGCGCGCTTTTTACGCGTTCCAATGGGCGCATCCGGGCAAGAAACTGCTCTTCATGGGGCAGGAATTCGGACAATGGTCGGAATGGAGCCACGAGCGCGAGCTCGACTGGTATCTCCTTAACGATCCGCGCCATGCGGGGCTGCGCAATCTCGTGCGCGACCTCAACCGCCTCTATCGCGAGACGCCCGCTCTGCATTGGGGCGATTGCGATCCGGCCGGGTTTTCATGGAGCGCCGCCGACGATGCCGAGGCCTCGGTCTATGTGTTCGAACGCCACGCGCCGGGGGGCGTGCCGGTGGTGGTGGCGGCCAACCTCACGCCGGTCGAGCGAAGCTACCGGATCGGCCTGCCGCAGGGCGGGCACTGGGGCGAGATCCTGAACACGGATTCGGGTCATTACGGCGGGGAGAACCGCGGCAATCTCGGCGCGGTGGAGGCCGAAACCTTCACCCAGTCACATCGCGATCACAGTGCGGAGGTCTATCTGCCGCCACTCTCGGTGGTGATGTTCGCGCCACAATCGATTTGAAGGAACAGCAAGGGGGGAAAGCATGAAACCGCAACCCAATACGCGACTGAGCGCCCAGGCGATGGCCTTCGTGCTGGCCGGCGGCCGCGGGAGCCGATTGAAGGAACTCACCGACCGGCGCGCCAAACCGGCGGTCTATTTCGGTGGCAAGACACGGATCATCGACTTCGCGCTGTCGAATGCGCTGAACTCGGGCATCCGGAAAATGGCGATTGCGACGCAATACAAGGCCCATTCCCTGATCCGCCATGTCCAGCGCGGCTGGAACTTCTTTCGCGCCGAACGCAACGAATATCTCGACATCCTGCCCGCCTCGCAGCGCGTGGCCGAAAGCCGCTGGTACCAGGGCACCGCCGACGCCGTCGCCCAGAACATCGACATCATCGAGGATTACGGCGTGAAATATGTCGTCATCCTCGCGGGCGACCATATCTACAAGATGGATTACGAGGTCATGCTGCGCCAGCATGTCGAGACCCAGGCCGATGTCACGATCGGCTGCCTCACGGTCCCGCGGATGGAGGCCACCGCTTTCGGCGTGATGGCGGTCGATGCCTCGGGCCAGATCACCGACTTCCTCGAAAAGCCCAAGGACCCGCCGGGCATGCCCGACGATCCGACCCATTCGCTGGCCTCGATGGGGATCTATGTCTTCGATTGGCAATTCCTGCGCGAGCTGCTGGTGCGCGACATGGAAGATCCCAATTCTAGCCACGATTTCGGCCATGACCTGATCCCGCAGATCGTGCGTCACGGCAAGGCGATGGCGCATAAGTTCTCCGACAGCTGCGTGACGACCGGGCTCGAGACCGAACCCTACTGGCGCGATGTCGGGACTGTTGATGCGTTCTGGCAGGCCAATATCGACCTGACCGATTTTACCCCGAAACTGGATCTTTACGACAGTGAATGGCCGATCTGGACCTATGCCGAGATCGTGCCGCCCGCGAAATTCATCCATGACGAGGAAAACCGGCGCGGCACCGCGATTTCCTCGCTGATCTCGGGGGATTGCATCGTCTCGGGCTCGGAGGTGCGAAATTCGCTGCTGTTCACGGGTGTTCGCTCGCACAGTTTCTCGTCGCTCGAACACGCGGTGGTGCTGCCTTACGTGACGGTGAACCGCAAGGCGCAGCTGACGCGCTGCGTGATCGATCGCGGCGTGACCATTCCCGAAGGTCTCGTCGTGGGCGAGGACCCGGAAGAGGATGCGAAGTGGTTTCGCCGCTCGGAAGGCGGCGTGGTGCTGATCACGCAAAGCATGCTCGACAAACGCGCAGCAGCGCTTGATTGAGAGCGGGGCAGGGGGCCAGCCCCCTCGGCGCGTCCCGCGCCTCACCCCCGAGATATTTATCTCAAGAAGAAGGAATGGCCCCGTTTCTTCTTGATCCAAATATCTCGGGGTGAATTCGGCGAAGCCGAAGAGGGGCAGCGCCCCTGTCCTTCATCTCCATTCCGGGGCTTGCCATATCCGGCTCAAGCGTCTATATCGCGCGCACTTCACAGGCGGAGGCGGGCCGATGGGGGAGACATCCCCAAAGGTCCACCGGTTGGGGCATATGCCCTGAAACCCTCCGCTCAGGCGCAAACCGGAAAAGGAAATGGACATGGCGCTTCCCGATTTCTCCCTGCGTCAGCTCTTGGAAGCTGGCGTTCACTTTGGTCACCAGACGCAGCGCTGGAACCCCCGCATGGGTCAGTACATCTACGGCGAGCGGAACGGGATCCACATCCTCGATCTGACCCAGACCGTGCCGATGCTCGACCAGGCTCTGCAAGTCGTTCGTGACACCGTCGCCAAGGGCGGCCGCGTTCTCTTCGTCGGCACCAAGCGTCAGGCGGCCAAGCCGATCGCCGATGCGGCCGAGAAATGCGCGCAGTACTACATGAACCACCGCTGGCTCGGCGGCACGCTGACCAACTGGAAGACCGTCTCCCAGTCGATCAAGCGTCTCAACGAGATCGACGAGAAGCTCGAGTCGGGCGCTGGTGGTCTGACCAAGAAAGAGCGTCTGGGCATGGAACGTGACCAGGCCAAGCTGCAGGCGTCGCTGGGCGGCATCCGCGAAATGGGCGGTCTGCCGGACCTGCTCTTCGTGATCGACGTGAACAAGGAAGATCTCGCCATCGCGGAAGCCAAGAAGCTCGGCATCCCGGTCGTGGCCGTGGTCGACTCGAACTGCTCGCCCGAAGGCGTTGACTACGTGATCCCGGGCAACGACGACGCGGCCCGCGCCATCGCGCTCTATTGCGACCTCGCTTCGCGCGCGGCCCTCGACGGCATGAGCGCCCAGATGGGCGCCGCCGGTGTGGACCTCGGCGCGCTGGCCGATACCCCGGTCGAGGAAGCTCTCGCCGAGGCCGGCATCGAAGCCGACGCCTGAGCCGTCACTGCAATGACATGAGGGCGGGCTATCCCGCCCTCGCTGACTTCTTCAAAGGAGATCCGACCATGGCGATTACCGCTGCAATGGTGAAGGAACTGCGCGAATCGACCGGCGCAGGCATGATGGACGCGAAAAAAGCGCTGACCGAAACCGATGGCGACATGGAAGCCGCCGTTGACTGGCTGCGCACCAAGGGCCTCGCGAAGGCCGCCAAGAAATCCGGCCGCGTGGCCGCCGAAGGCCTCGTCGCGCTCGCCGTCGACAGCGGCAAGGGCGTCGCGATCGAAATCAACTCGGAAACCGACTTCGTCGCGAAGAACGCCGATTTCCAGAAACTTGTCGCCGACATCGCGGAAGTCGCGCTGGAAACCGGCGAGAGCGTCGAGGTCGTGAAGGCCGCGCATCTGGGTGGCAAGACCGTGGAAGACGTGCTCACCGACGCCATCGCGCGCATCGGCGAGAACATGACCCTGCGCCGCATGCACATGCTCGAAGGTGAGACGCTGGTGCATTACGTGCACAACGCGGCTGCCGAAGGCATGGGCAAGATCGGTGTGCTCGTCGCTCTGAACGGTGCCGATAACGGCATCGGCAAGCAGATCGCGATGCATATCGCGGCGACCAACCCGGCCGCGCTCTCGGAAGCAGATCTCGACCCGGCCGTGGTCGAGAAGGAAAAGCAGGTCCAGATCGACATCGCACGTGAATCGGGCAAGCCCGAAGCCGTGATCGAGAAGATGATCGAAGGCCGCATGAAGAAATTCGTGGCTGAGGTGACCCTGCTCAACCAGCAATTCGTGATCAACCCCGACATCACCGTCGGTCAGGCCGCGAAAGAAGCTGGCGTCGAAGTCACCGGTTTCGTGCGCATGGAAGTCGGCGAAGGCATCGAGAAGAAAGAAGAAGATTTCGCTGCCGAAGTCGCGAAGACCGCAGCCGGCAACTGAGCCGCAGCGATCTGATCAGAACAGGAAACGCCGCTCCCTTGGGGCGGCGTTTTTCATTTCCGTGCCTTTCAATCCAGCTGGGCGCGGTCAGCGCGGCATGGTCGCGTTGAGAAAGATCTGTTTTTGCAAAGAGGCTTTCATCACCGCCTGAGCGGTGGTGTCGACATCGAGCGCCTCGCGCGCAAGCCGCAGGTGCTTTTCCACCGTCGACGGCGTGAGCCCCATGATGATCGCGATATCGGCGGTAGTCTTGCCGTCAGCAACCCATTCGAGCACTTCGCGCTGGCGATTGGTCAGCGCGCGGCGCGCCGTCGCGAAGGGCATGGTCGAGATCCGCAGATGGACGAGACTGTTCTTCGCCATCAGCTCACGCTCGTTCTCGGCCCAGATCCGGTCGACATCGTCCTGGCTCAGCCCCGGACGCCCGACAAGGCCCATGCCGCCACGCGACCGGCTCGAGGCGTCGCCGAAGCCGATCGAATAGCCCGCGCGGATCCCGAAGCGATTGTTGAGGTCGATCACCGCGATCTCGGCGGGGCTGAGTTCGTTTCGATTGATCCGGTCCGCCAGCAGCCGCCAGGAGGCCGCGCCGTCATTGGCCGCCGCCCATTGCACCATCGGCGCATCGCGGTAAAGACCGCCGCCCACGAAGAGTTCCAGATATTCCGGCTCGTGGTTGGACAGGATCAGCATGTCATCGACATCGCCAAGGCTGTTGGCGGTGCGAAAGCTCGTGAAGCCATAGATGACGCGGCTGAACCCGTAATGCGCCATCTCCCGGCAATGGGTGTCCCAGATCTCCTTGATGTCGCGAGATCTTAAAATCTTTTCACAAAAACTCAGCATCCAGCGCAGCCCCGCCTCTGCCTCCCGTTCGCCCTTCGGTAGCAAAGGAGAGGTCTTTGACGCAACAATCATAACCTAAGGTCAGGATTGTGACTGCACTGTTTATGAACCTGAGTGCAACCCCTTGTTATCGATGTGTTTCACAACGTGACAGATCGGCACAATCCCGGGTCGTCTCGGGGGCCAGCGTCGCAAGAGCATCGAAATGCGTCAGGTAGATCTGGCCGGAGAGATGGGTGATCAGATCCGAGCGCGTGAGGCGATCCATGACCGGGCCTTTCACCTCGGACAGATGGAGCCGGACGCCCGCATCCTTGAGCTGATCGTTGACCTGTTCGAGCGCCTCGAGGGCCGAGGAATCGATATGGTTGATCGCGGGACAGTTCAGCACGACATGCTTGATCGACTTGTCGGCGGCGATGCGGTCATAGATCAGCTCTTCGATGAAACGCGCATTGGGGAACCAGAGGCTTTCGTCGACACGCAGGCTCAGCACGCCCGGTGCGGTCTCGACGCGGTGGCGCAGCACATTGCGGAAATGTTCGGTGCCCGGCACCTGCCCAAGCTCGGCCACATGCGGGCGCGAGCTGCGCCACAGATGCAAGCCGATCGAAAGGATCACCCCGGTTGCGATGCCGACATCGACACCGTCGAGCAGCGTCACGACAATCGTTGCCACCATCGCCATCGCGTCGCCGGGCGAATAGGTGAAGATGCGCTTGATCGCACCGAGATCGACCAGCGTCAGCACCGCCACGAAGATCGTCGCGGCGAGCGTTGCCTGCGGCAGGAAGTAGAGCGCGGGTGTCAGCGTGAAAGTCGCGACCGCCATACCGATCGCGGTGAAGGCGCCGGCGGCAGGGGTGGCTGCCCCGGCCTCGAAATTCACCACCGAACGCGCGAATCCCCCGGTCACCGGGAAGCCGCCCGAGATAGAGGCCGCGATATTCGAGCCGCCCAAAGCCACGAGTTCCTGATCGGGGTCGATGCGCTGGCGCTTCTTCGCGGCAAGCGTCTGGGCCACCGAGATCGTCTCGACATAGCCGATGATCGAAATCAGCAGCGCGGGCACGAAGAGCTGCCCCCAGAGCGCGGGATCGAACGGGGGCAGGGTGGGGGCCGGCAGGCCTTTCGGCACCTCGCCCACGACCTTCACCCCCCATTTTTCAAGCCCGAGCGCCCAGGTCACGAGGATCGTCAGGATGACCGCGGCCACGGGTGCTGCGCGCACGAGGACCGAGGCAAGCCGCTCTGATATTCCGCGCTTGATCAGAACGGGCTTCAGTCCCTTGCGCGACCAGTAGAGAAACCCGATCGCGAAGGTCGAAATCAGCACGGTCGGGACGTTGATCTGGTTGATATTCATCCAGATCCCCTCGGCCACTTCCGGGATCGTCTTGCCCGAGACCTTGATGCCGAGGAAATGTTTCAGCTGCCCCGCCGCGATCAGGATGCCCGAGGCCGAGATGAACCCCGCGATCACCGGATGGCTGAGGAAAGAAGTGATGAAGCCGAGCCGCAGCAGGCCCATCACCAGCAGCATGATGCCCGAGATGAAGGCGAGCGCGATCGCCGCGCCCAGATATTCCGGCGTCCCCTTGGCCGCGAGATCGCCCACCGCCGTCGCCGTCATGAGCGACACCACCGCCACCGGCCCCACCGCAAGCGGGCGCGAGGTGCCCAGAAGCGCATAGATGATGAGCGGCGAGATCGACGCGTAAAGACCGACTTCGGGCGGAAGGCCCGCGAGCAGTGCATAGGCCAGCGATTGCGGGATCAGCATGATCGTGACGATGATCGCCGCGATCAGGTCGGCCTCAAGGGTGGCGCGGTTATACTCGCGCCCCCAGGTGAGGATCGGGAAATATCTTTTGAGCATATGGTCTTATCAGAGAATCTTGCCACGGCGCGTGGCGTAGAATTTCAAAACCGGGATCAGCGAGCTGTGGTCGTAGCCGGCATGGGCGGCGGTCTCGATGATCTTGTCGAGATCCATCTTGCCCGCCTCGCTCATCCCCCAAAGATGCGACGAGCGCGTGCCCGAGCGACAATAGGCGAAGACGGGCTTGGGCGCGGATTTCATGATCGCCTCGTAATCGGCGACGAGGTCGAAGGTCATCTCGCCCGGATAATAGGGCAGGTAGTGATAGTTCATCCCGTGCTTGGCGGCGAGCTTGGCCATCGCCGCCGAGCTGTGCTCTTCATCCACCTCTTCATCGGGGCGGTTGGTGATCAGCGTGCGAAAGCCCATCTCGGCGAGCTTGGCCACGTCCTCGGGTTCGATCTGCGGCGCGACCGAGAAATTGTCTGAGAGTTTGCGCGGTTCCATCTGGTTTCCTGTATGTCCTGCCAGTCAAAAATCGGGGCGGGTGTTTGCCTCCCGCCCCCTGTGCTGTCTCAGAGCCCGTTCACCGGCACCTTGAGATAGGTGTTGCCCTTTTCATCCTTCGGCGGCATCTGGCCTGCGCGCATGTTCACCTGCAACGAGGGGATGATCAGCTTGGGCATCGCCAGCGTCGCGTCGCGCTCGGTGCGCATCTTGACGAATTCCTCTTCCGACTTGCCGCCGCCGATATGGATGTTGCGCGCCTTCTCCTCGGCCACGCTGGTCTCCCAGGCATATTCGTCGCGGCCCGGCGCCTTGTAGTCGTGGCCCACGAAGATGCGGGTGTCGTCGGGCAGGGTGAGGATCTTCTGGATCGAGGCATAGAGCGTTTCCGCCGAGCCACCCGGGAAGTCGCAACGTGCGGTTCCGAAATCGGGCATGAAGAGCGTATCGCCCACAAAGGCGGCGTCACCGATCACATAGGTAAGGCAGGCGGGGGTGTGGCCCGGCGTGTGAAGAACCTTGCCTTCAAGCGCGCCGACCGAGAATGTGTCGCCTTCCTTGAAGAGCTGGTCGAACTGGCTGCCGTCGCGCTGGAACTCGGTGCCTTCGTTGAAGATCTTGCCGAAGGTGTCCTGCACGACCTGGATACGGTCGCCGATGCCGATCTTGCCGCCGACACGTTCCTGGATATAGGGCGCGGCCGAGAGGTGGTCGGCGTGGACATGGCTTTCGAGGATCCATTCCACTTCGAGCCCTTGTTCTTGCACATAGGCGATGACCTCGTCGGCGGATTTGGTATCCGTCCGGCCCGAGGAATAATCGAAATCGAGAACGCTATCGACAATGGCGCAAGCCTTGCTCCCGGGATCCTTCACCACATAGGAGACGGTGAAAGTCGCAGTGTCGAAAAACGCTTTGACGTCAGGTTTGATCATGGCGGCCTCCGTTAACCTGCCCCGGATATGTGGCGGGGCAAAAGACTATGAAATTGCGGCACTCTGTCCCAGCCCTTGCCGGATCTCGGACGGTAAGGGATGCGAGAGATCGGGAATGATCCAATCGGCGGAGGAGAAATCCCCGCCGTCGGTATAGGCAGATGGTGTGAGCACGACGCGCAGCCCCGCACCTTGCGCCGATTTGAGGCCCATTTCGCTATCCTCGAAGGCGATGCAGGCCTCGGCGGGCAGGTCCAGGCGGCTCAGGGCCAGCGCGAACACGTCGGGCGCGGGTTTCTTGGCCTTCACCTCGTCACCCGCCGCGATGGCCTCGAAGATCGAGCCGGGCTCGGCGTTCATCGTCGCGCGGATCAGCGCGTCGACATTGGGCCGGTTCGTGGTGGTCGCAATGGCGAGCGGGAGCCCGGCCATGCGCGCAGCCTCGATCAGTTCGGCCACGCCCGGGCGCAGCGGAACCTCTCCGGAGGCGATGATCTCGACATAGCGCGCGGTCTTGAGCTTGTGCAGGTCGGCGATCTCACCGTCGGACGGGCCGAACCCGACCTCGTCGCGATGGCGCGCCATGCGTTCCTTTCCGCCGGTGGTCTTCAGGAGTTCGCGATAGTCCTCCTGTGACCAGTCCCAGTCGATCCCGCGGGACGCGAAAGTCTCGTTGAAGGCGCGGCGATGCGCTTCTTCGGTTTCCGCGAGTGTTCCGTCCACGTCGAAGATCAGCGCGCTCACCATTTCCAGCCCTCCACCAGACCGGGCACCATCGCCCAATCCGAAAAGGCCACGTCATGGGGCACTTCATGCAGCGGCGCCTTGCGATACCCCTCGGAATAGATCGCGAAAGGGGCGCCTGCATTCACGGCCGTCTCGGCATCGACTTCGCTATCGCCCACATAGATCATCCGACCACCGCCAAGGGCTGCGTGGCAATGGTGCAGCATCTGCGGCTCGGGCTTGCGGGTGGGCATGGAATCCCCGCCCAGCGTCAGCTCGAAATAGTCCCAAAGCCCGACATGACGCAAAGCCGCCTCGGCCGGGGCGAAGGGCTTGTTCGTGCAAACCGCCATCCGGCAGCCCTTCGCCTTGAGCGCATCGAGAGCGGCAATGACGCCGGGATAGGGCACATTGCCCTCCACATCGGTCTCGTAACGCTTGACCAGCGCATGTTCCACGCGGGAAAAAAGCGGCCCGTCGGGGTCTTCGCCGGACGTGATGAGCAATTGCCGGACGAGGTTCGGCACCCCCTTGCCGACAAAGCTGCGGATCGTCGAAAGCGACAGCGGCTCGAAGCCCAGATCGCTCAACACCGCGTTCGAAACGGAATGGATCGCCGGGACGGAATCGATCAGGGTGCCGTCGAGATCGAAGATGATCGAAGGCGCATCGCTCATGCGGCTTTCCACTTGATCGAGCAGCCCATGGACGGGATCTGATCCTCCGGGCCGACGCCCGTTTGGGCCACCATCATCATCCCCTCGTAAAGCTCGCGCCGTGCATCCGCCGGGCCCGCCTGCTTGGTCGACGCATCGAGCCGCCCGCGATATTGCAGCTCGTCTTCTGCGTTGAAGCCGAAGAAATCGGGGGTGCAGGCCGCACCATAGGCCTTCGCGACGGTCTGGCTTTCGTCATAGAGATAGGGGAAGGAAAAACCCTTCTCCTTCGCAAGCCTGGCCATGTTCTCGAAACCGTCCTCGGGGTAGTCGTCGGCGTCATTGGCCGAGATCGCCACGACGCCGATCCCTGCCGCCTGCAACTCGGCCGCATCGCGCAGGATACGGTCGAGGATCGACTGGACATAGGGGCAATGGTTGCAGATGAACATCACTAGCGTGCCCTTGGGGCCGCGGATGTCATCGAAGCTGTAATCCTTGCCATCGGTGCCCGGAAGCGTGAAGCCCGGAGCCTTCCAGCCGAAATCGCAGACGGGGGGTGTGACAGCCATGGGATCTCCTATTCGAATTCCATTTCCTCGTAGACGACGCCCGCGTTTTTCGTCGCCAGCTCCTCGAACGTGTCGAGGTTCTTGTAGGGGCTCTGATCGACGTAATAGGCGCCGGCAAGATCGCCGCCATTGTCGATATGCTCGCCAATCTTGTCGCGCAGATAATGCAGGTAGCCAGTCGTGCCGCGCGTCACCTTTTCGAGATTGGTCGGATGGCCGTGGCCGGGGATGATGAAGGTCGGATTGAGCGGGATGAATTTCGTCTCGAAGGTCTCGATCCAGCAGCTCGTGCAGGTGCCCGAGAAGATCGGCGGCATCCGTTCGGAGAAGGCGATATCGCCCGCGATCATGAAGCTTTGCTTGGGCAGCCAGACCTGCGTGTCGCCGGGGCTGTGAGCGGGGCCGAGATGCATCACGTGGATCTCGAAATCGCCCATCGTGATGACCTTCTCATCCTCGAAGGTCTCGGTGGGCAACATCGGGTCGGTGCCCTCGGCCGTTTCCTGCCCGTAGCGTTTCAGCGCATCCCAGGCGCCAGCCATGTCATGCTTGAACTCTTCGGCGGCATCGGCATGGGCAAGCACCGGAATGCCCTGCGCGATCCAGTAATTGTTGCCAAGCATCGCATGGCCCTGGCCGTTTTCGTTGATCACCAGCTTCACCGGTTGATCGGTGACGGCCTTAATCTCGTCATGCAGCGCCTTGGAGAGCTGGTAGGAGGCGCCGGAATTGACGACGACCACGCCATCGCCCGTGACGATGAAGCTGAGATTGTTGTTATGGCCCGCATTCTCGTAGGTCGGCGGCGCGGTGGCCCCGATCGCGGTCCAGACGCCGGGGATCACCTCATAGGGCTTCGAATACAGGACCGAACCCGGATACATGTCGGGCACATCCTCGGAGGCGAGGGAGGGCGTCACATGAAGCAGGGCCACCAATGCACTGGTCAGAAAAAGTTTTTTCATTCTCAGACCTCGGGAACGTAACGATAGGCATCGCCGTCACGCTCGACATGCCCGAGCCCGCCTTCGGGAAGGTGGAAGCCGACGATCGGCATCTTTTCCGAAGCCAGCTGGTCGAGCAGCGCCACACGGGTCGTCGCGCCCAGATCGGGATCCTGATCCGAGCCAGCCGCCATCGCAGGGGCCGCGAAGGCAAGGTAATGGTTCACGATCGCATCGCCGATGATGAAGGCCTGCGCGTTGCCGTTCTTCACCTGATAGGACATATGCCCGGGCGTATGGCCGGGGGTCATCTGCGCCATGATTCCGGGCAGGATTTCCTCGCCATCTCCGAAGGTTGCGATCTGATCCTGAAGCGTCTCGAGGCGGCGCAGCGCGCCGGCGGCAAAGGTCTTGCGCCCGTCGTCGATGCTGTCTTGCGTGGCCGGGTCGATCCAGTAATCGAATTCGCTCTTGCCCATCATGTGCTGGGCATTGAAGAAGAACGGCTCGTCGAAATCGTCGAGCACGCCCCAGAGGTGATCGGGGTGGCCGTGGGTGAAGACCACATGGGTCACATCCTCGGGGGCCACGCCAAGCGCGTCCATCGCCTCGGTCAGCTTGCCTGCGGTGGGCATGAAGTCATTGCCCGAGCCCACATCGAACAGAACCGTGTTCGTGCCGTCGCGATAGAGCGTGACATTGCAGGGCGGTTCGACCGCATCGCCGGTGATCCCGTACCTCTCTAGGATCGGCTTGGCCGCGGGATTGTCGCTCACGAAGCCAAGCGGCAAGACGAGATTGCCATCTGAAAGCGTGTCGATCCGGGCCGAGCCCATCTCGAGCGAGGTGGCGGCGAAGCTGAGCCGGGGCAGGGCACTCATGGCGCCTGCCGCCATGGCCCCACGCAGAATGGTGCGTCGCGTGAATTTCATGCCAGTCCTCCCTTACTGGTATTCAATTCTGCGAATATGACGGACAGAATGTCGCAGGGCAAGCGGTCAGTTCACACAAACGCGATCTACTTGCACCCTCACTGGGCCGCCTTGAGTGCCCCTTCTGCCGCCGCGCGAATGGCCGCGATGTTCTGGCCATAGACTTCGGGCTTGTCGACGGAGCCGCCTTTGAACACTGCCGAGCCTGCGACGAAGCAGTCCGCACCGGCCTCGACGAGCGGGCCGACAGTGGTCGGATCGACTCCGCCATCGACCTGGATGTGAATCTCGCGATCACCAATCATTTCGCGCACTTGGCGAACCTTGTTGATGCTGGTGGGGATGAATTTCTGCCCGCCAAAACCGGGGTTCACGCTCATCACCAGAACCATGTCGACGAGATCCAGTAGCTCCGAGATCACGTTCGCGGGCGTGCCGGGGTTCAGCGAGATGCCGCATTTCACCCCTTGCGCCTTGATCGCCTGAAGCGTGCGGTGCGGGTGCGGACCGGCCTCCCAATGAGCCACGATCATATCGGCGCCCGCTTCGGCATAGGCCTCGATGTAGGGATCGACCGGGGCGATCATCAGGTGAACGTCCATGAAAGTCTTCACATGCGGACGGAACGCCTTCACCGCGGGCGGTCCAAAGGTGAGGTTGGGCACGAAATGCCCGTCCATGACGTCGATATGGACCCAATCGGCGCCTTGATCTTCGATGGCGCGAATCTCGGCGCCGAAATTGGCGAAATCGGCCGAGAGGATCGAGGGCGCGATCTTGATGGAACGGTCAAAGCTCATGGGGGCCTCCTTGGCGGCTCATTTCGTCAGTTGCGCGAACAGGGTCGGCAGTTTCTCGGGCAGGCGCTCGACCTGATCGATGATGGTGTAGTTATTGGCCCCGAAGATGCGCGACACGTAACGGTCTGCCTCCGGGTCCAGGGTCAGGCAATAGCTGTTTACGCCCATCTGCTGCAATTCGGAAACCGCCTTCTTGGCATCCATGCGCAGATATTGCGGATCGCGTTCGTCGATATCGGCGGGTTCGCCATCGGTTACGATCAGAAGCAGCTTGTGCGCCTCCGACCGGCCGGCGAGGTGATGGGCGGCGTGGCGCATCGCTGCCCCCATCCGCGTCGAGAGCCCGCCCTTCATTCCCGCAAGCCGTCCCTTGGCGTCTTCGTCGAGCCGCTGCTCGAAATCCTTGAACCGGTAATAGTGCACGTCGTGACGGCCATCCGAGGCAAACCCGTGAATCGCGAAGGGATCGCCGATGCCCGAGATCGCCGAGGCCACGAGCGCCGAAGCCTCGCGGGTCAGCTCCAGCACGGTCTTGTCCGATCCGCGCACGGTTTCATTGGTCGATTCCGATAGATCGAGCAGGATCACCACCGCCAGATCGCGCCGGTTGATCACGTTGCGCATCGTGATGCGGGTGTCGGGCTGCATGCCGATCCGGCTCATCACCATCGCATCGACGGCGGCATTGATGTCCAGCTCGTCGCCATCCTCCAGCCGCCGCTGGCGCGACACGCCCTGCGGGCGCAGCCGGTCCACGATCTGCTTGATCCGGTGGCGGATGCCGCGATGCTCGGTCAGGATCTTGTCGATGCTCTCCGGGTCGGCCTTGCCCGGACGGCGCTCGTAGACGGTGGACCAGCTCGGACGCATCAGCTGTACCTTGTAATCCCACTCGCCGTAATGGAACGGATCCGAGATCGGCTCCTTGCCCTCCATCTCGTTATAGGAGACGCCCTCATCCTCGTAGGGGAAAAGCTCCGAAGACAGCACCCAGACCTCTTGCGCATCGTCTCCAGCGGTCTCGACATCGACCTCGTTGACGAATTCCATCAGCCCGACATGTTTGCGGACCTGTCCCTGATCGGGCTGGTAGGCGGAGCTGTTGTTCCAATCGTAATCGTCCAGCGACCAGATGAAGCGGTTGTCGTCGCGATAGGGAATGTTGAGGCTTTCGAGAATTCGCAGGGACGGCACCGCACGACGTTGGGCGAGTAGGTTGTAAAGCTCCACCCCAAGCGCCCAACTCAACATCGTCTCGCGCTCATTGCCCGCGATCTCGGAATGGAATGTCTCCACGAGATTGTCGATCTCGATATCGCCCGTGCGCATTCCCGGCTCGATCAGCGCCTTCGCGACCTTCTCGAGCAGATACATCGTCTCATGCTCATAGGCCTTGGGTTCGGACTGCGGCATGAGGTTGCGAAACATCGTGGCGAGCCCGGGAAAGGCCTTGATCGCGCAATATTCGACGCGGGCATCCTCGATCATCCCGATGAGGAAGATCTGCGCGGGATTGAGCGCCTCCTGGCCCAGCCCCTTATCGGAATAGACGATATGGGCCGCCATGTGGGCGCACATCGCGCGGTAGAGATCGAGCCCCGAGACAACACCGATCCCATCGACCGCATCCGGCAGATGCAGCGCGCCGTCTTCGATGAAGGGCCGAAAGCCGGTGAAATCGGCGGCAGACGGGCGCAGGAAGAAATCGCGGCCCCAGAAGGCACGCAGGTAGAAGTTGAGGCGACGCTGGCTGTCGATGAACAGCGTGCCGCGGCGTTCCTGCTTGAGGATCGCACGGCTGTCCTCGGAGACGAGGCCGAAATAATCCGCCTGTTTCGGCAAGTCACGCCGATAGGCCTCGGCGCCGAAATCCACCCAGCGGCGCAGGCCGGAGAGGGTGAGTTTCGACAGCAGCTCTTCGAGCACGCCGAACATCGGGCGCAGGCCGCGCGGCGCATTTGCCGCCAGCCGGTGCAGCAGCGCGAGATAGCCGCGCAGCAATTCCGGGTCACCGAAGCGCCGCGCGGCGCCGGGCAGGGTGTCGATCATCAAGATCAGCACCTCGCCCGAGACCATCGAGGCCAGTTTCAGCACGGCGCCGACCACGTCACGGATCGAATCTTCGCCGCATTCCTTCACCACCTGCGGGATCTCGTCGAGATAGGAGATCAGCAGGCGCGGCCCCTTGCCGAGCGAGATCATCGCGCGCGCGCCGTCCATGTAGTCCTTCAGACCGGCGGGCGACATCAGCCGCGCTGCCTCGTGGAAGAGCCCCTCCAGGCTGTCCTCCAACTCGGGCGCGGCCTTGACCAGCTCCTCGCGATAGTCGTCGAGATCGACCTTCATCGCTCAGCTCCTCATGCCACCTTCGAGCTGTCGGTTACTTCGGGGAAGAAGGTCTGGACGGCGGCCTGCAGCGTGTCGCGCATGTCCGGATCGTCGGTGAGCGGCTCCACCAGCGCCATCTGGCAGGCGGCGGGCGCGGGGATGTCCTGCGAAATCAGCTGGCCCGCGTAAACCAGAAGGCGCGTGGACATGCCCTCGTCGAGCCCGTGGCCCTTGAGGTTGCGCGAGCGCTCGGCGACCTGCACGAGCTTTTCGGCGGTCTTCAGGTCGATCCCGGCTTCGTGCGAGACGATCTCGGCTTCGGTCGCGGCGGTCGGATAGTCGAAGGACATCGCGCCGAAGCGCTGCTTGGTCGATTGCTTAAGATCCTTCATCATCGACTGGTAGCCGGGGTTGTAGGAGATCACGACCTGGAAATCGGGATGGGCATCGACCAGCTCGCCCTTCTTCTCCAGCGGAAGCTGGCGGCGGTGGTCAGTCAGCGGGTGGATGACGACGGTGGTGTCCTGACGGGCCTCGACGACCTCGTCGAGATAGCAGATCGCGCCGATCCGAGCGGCAATCGTCAGCGGGCCGTCTTGCCATTTGGTACCGTTGATATCGAGCAGGAACCGCCCGATCAGATCCGAGGCGGTCATGTCCTCGTTACAGGCGACGGTGATCAGCGGACGCTGCAGCTTCCACGCCATGTATTCGACGAAACGGGATTTCCCGCAGCCCGTCGGCCCCTTCAGCATCACCGGCATGCGCACGTCATAAGCGGCGGCGAATTGCTCCACCTCCCAGCCTACGGGCTTGTAATAGGGCTCGTTCTGAATGCGGAACTGGTCGATATCGATGTCGCTCATGCTCGGGGCCTCCCGTTCGCGCGTGGGATTTCTTTGGGAAATGGGGCAGGGTGGGCCACCGTGACCGGCAGCCCGCCCCGCGATCTCATCAAGCGGTCATGTCGGCGCGGTGCACCACCATCGAGGTGCCCTGCGACTGCTTGAAATTGTCATAGCCGACGAGACGCACGTGGTTGCCCGGGTTGGCCTTCTTGCACATCTCGATCTCGTTGAAGATCGCATCGACATCGGTTTCGCCGAACATCGGCAGCTTCCACATGTACCAGTAGTTCGAGCGCATGTTCTCGGGCTCGGTATGTTCGATGGCCGGGTTCCAACCCTTCGAGACGATGTATTCCACCTGCTTGCGAAGCTCCTCGGGGGTCAGCTGCGGCAGGTAGGAGAAGGTGCCCATCTTGCGGCTGTTCGGGTCCGAGATGCGCGAGCCGTAATCTTGCATTCCGCTCATGTTTTCAATCCTTTCTCAGGCGTTGTCGAGGGGGCGCACCTTAGCGGTGCGCCACGTCCAGCTTGTCCACGGTGTCGAACTCGAACTTGATCTCTTTCCACGTTTCCATGGCGATCTTCAGTTCGGGGCTGTGTTGGGCAGCCTCGGTCATGATGTCCTTGCTCTCCTTCTCGAGGTCGCGGCCCTCGTTGCGTGCCTTGACGCAGGCCTCGACCGCGACACGGTTTGCCGCAGCGCCCGCCGCGTTGCCCCAGGGGTGGCCGAGCGTACCGCCACCGAACTGAAGGCAGCTGTCATCGCCGAAGATGTTGACCAGCGCCGGCATGTGCCAGACGTGGATGCCGCCCGAGGCGACCGGGAGAACGCCCGGCATCTGGCCCCAGTCCTGATCGAAGAAGATGCCGCGCGAACGGTCTTCCTTGACGTATTTCTCGCGCATCAGGTCGATCCAGCCGAGCGTCGCCGCACGGTCGCCCTCGAGCTTGCCGACGACGGTGCCCGAGTGCAGGTGGTCACCGCCCAGAAGGCGCAGCATCTTCGCCAGCACACGGAAGTTGATGCCGTGCTTGGGGTGACGGTCGATCACGCCGTGCATGGCGCGGTGGACGTGCAGCAGCATCCCGTTGTCGCGGCACCAGCGCGAGAGCGAGGCCTGAGCCGCCCAGCCGAGCGTGAGGTAGTCCGACATGATGATCGGCGAGCCGATCTCCTTGGCGAACTCGGCGCGCTTGTACATCTCTTCGATGTTGGGCGCGGTCACGTTCAGGTAGTGGCCCTTGCGCTCGCCGGTTTCCTTCTCGGCCTTTTCGATCGCTTCCTGGCAGAACTCGAAACGGTCGCGCCAGCGCATGAAGGGCTGCGAGTTGACGTTTTCGTCGTCCTTGGTGAAGTCGAGACCGCCACGCAGCGCCTCGTAGACGGCACGGCCGTAGTTCTTCGCCGAGAGGCCCAGCTTCGGCTTGATCGTGCAACCAAGGAAGGGGCGGCCATATTTGTCGAGCTTGTCACGCTCGACCTGGATGCCGTGGGGAGGGCCGTCGCAGGTGGCGACGAACCACAGCGGGAAGCGCACATCCTCGAGGCGCAGCGCACGCACGGCCTTGAAGCCGAACACGTTGCCGACGAGCGAGGTGAAGACGTTCACCACCGAGCCCTCTTCGAACAGGCCCATCGGGTAGGCGATGAAGGCATAATAGCTTTCGTCGTCGCCCGGCACGTCCTCGATCGCGTAGGCGCGGCCCTTGTAGTAGTCGAGATCGGTCAGCAGGTCGGTCCACACGGTGGTCCAGGTGCCGGTCGAGGATTCAGCGGCCACGGCGGCGGCGGCTTCCTCGCGCGGGACGCCGGCCTGCGGTGTGATCTTGAAACAGGCGAGAACGTCGCTTTCCTTCGGGGTGTAGTTCGGGTCCCAGTAGGTTTCGCGGTATTCCTTGACGCCGGCGGAATATTTGCCCGGTGCGTTCTGATTCATCTGAGGGTCTCCTTCTCTCCCTAAATCTCAGTGCGCCCGGCCGGCGGCCGGCCGGGCGCGATGTGTCAGGCCACGACCGGGTCGAGCGACCCGCTGGCATAGCGTTTGGCCATGTCATCCATGTCGATGACGTCGATCTTGCTGGCATTGCCCGCGGTGCCGAAGCGTTCGAACCGGTCGAGACAGAGTTTCTCCATCTCCTCCATCGCCGGGATCATGAACTTGCGGGGATCGAATTCTTTCTTCTTCTCCATCGCGACCTTGCGGAACTGGCCGGTGATCGCCATCCGGTTGTCGGTGTCGATATTGACCTTGCGCACGCCCGACTTGATGCCGCGCTCGATCTCTTCGACCGGGACGCCATAGGTCTGGGGCATCTCGCCGCCGAAATCGTTGATCAGGTCCTGGAGATATTGCGGCACACTCGACGAGCCGTGCATCACGAGGTGCACCGAGGGGATCTTGGCGTGGATCTTCTCGATCTGGCTGATCGCGAGCGTGTCGCCGGTGGGTTTCGAGCTGAACTTGTAGGCGCCATGAGAGGTGCCGCAGGCGATGGCCAGCGCGTCGACCTTGGTGAGCTTGACGAAATCGAGCGCCTCGTCGGGGTCGGTCAGGAGCTGGTCATGGCTCAGCTTGCCTTCCGCGCCAGAGCCGTCTTCCTTCGCCGCCTCGCCGGTCTCCAGCGAGCCGAGCACACCGAGCTCCCCCTCGACCGAAGCCCCGACCCAATGGGCCATGTCGGCCACGCGCTTGGTGATGCCCACGTTGTAATCCCAATCGGCGGGGGTCTTCATGTCTTCCTTCAGCGAGCCGTCCATCATCACGGAGGTGAAGCCGTGCTTGATCGCGGAGAGGCAGGTCGCTTCGTTGTTGCCGTGATCCTGATGCATGCAGAGCGGGATCTTCGGGAACATCTCGGCCAGCGCCTGGATCATGTGGCGCAGCATGATGTCACCCGCATAGGAGCGCGCGCCGCGGCTCGCCTGCATGATCACCGGCGCGTCGCATTTCGCGGCGGCCTTCATGATCGCAAGGCCCTGTTCCATGTTGTTGATGTTGAAGGCCGGCACGCCGTAGCCCTGTTCGGCAGCGTGGTCGAGCAATTGTCTGAGCGTAATCAGTGCCATATCAGTCGTTCCTTACCTTTCGCGCTTCAGATCAGCTTGCCCATCGCGACGGCCGTGTCGGCCATGCGGTTCGAGAAGCCCCATTCGTTGTCGTACCAGCTCAGGATGCGGACCATCCGACCGTCCATCACCTTGGTCTGGTCCATGTGGAAGACCGAGCTGTGAGGATCGTGGTTGAAGTCACTGGAAACATTGGGTTTGTCGGTGTAGCCGAGGATGCCCTTCATCGGACCGTCGGCCGCGGCGCGGATCGCGGCGTTCACCTCTTCGACGGTGGTGTCCTTCGCCGCTTCGAACACGAGGTCGACGACCGAGACATTCGGGGTCGGCACGCGGATCGCGACGCCGTCGAGCTTGCCGTTGAGTTCCGGCAGCACGAGGCCCACGGCCTTGGCAGCACCCGTCGAGGTCGGGATCATCGACAGCGCCGCGGCGCGGGCGCGATACATGTCGGAATGCATCGTGTCGAGCGTCGGCTGATCGCCCGTGTAGGAGTGGATCGTGGTCATGAAGCCCTTCGAGATGCCGATGGCGTCATTGAGCACCTTGGCAACCGGCGAGAGGCAGTTCGTGGTGCACGATGCGTTCGAGACGATCATGTCGTCCTTCGTCAGCGCGCCGTGGTTCACCCCGTAGACGATGGTCTTGTCGGCACCCGCGGCGGGGGCGGAGACCAGCACCCGCTTCGAGCCGTTCTCGAGATGGAAGGCCGCTTTTTCGCGCGCGGTGAAGATGCCGGTGCATTCCATCGCGATATCGACATCGCCCCAGGGCAGTTCCTTCGGGTCGCGGATCGCAGTGACCTTGATCGGGCCACGGCCAGCGTCGATCCAGTCTTCGCCCGTCGTCACGGTTTGCGGAAAACGCCCATGCACGCTGTCGAATTGCAGCAGATGCGCATTGGTCTCGACCGGGCCCAGATCGTTGATCGCGACGACCTCGATATCGGTGCGGCCCGACTCGATGATCCCGCGCAGAACGTTACGGCCGATCCGACCAAACCCGTTGATGGCAACTTTAACCGTCATTCTCTCATGTCCCTCAGATCAGTTCTTTGGCTTCCGAAACAATCGTTTCGGCGGTGATATTGAAGTGTTTGTAAAGGGCCGGGGCAGGGGCCGAGGCGCCGAAGCCCGTCATGCCCACGAAGCTGTCGCGCGGCCCCAGGAAGAGATCCCAGCCCTGGCGGATCGCGGCCTCGCAGCCGATCTTCGGCTTGGTGCCCATGACCTCGACCTTGTAGACCGCGTCCTGCTGTTCGAAGAGTTCGAAGCACGGTGCCGAGACGACGGCCGCCTTGATCCCCTCTGCAGCGAGCTTGTCCGCGGCATCGAGCGCGATCTCGATCTCCGAGCCGGTCGCGATGATCGTCACGTCGCGCTCACCCGGATCACGCAGCAGATAGGCGCCGCGCGCGGTGAGGTTTTCGGCCACATGCTCGGTGCGCACGGTCGGCAGGTTCTGGCGCGAGGCGACGATCATCGTCGGCGTGGTCTTCGAGGTCATCGCGATTTCCCAAGCCTCGGCGGTCTCCACCGCATCGGCCGGACGCAGCACCAGAAGGTTCGGAATGGCGCGCAGCGAGGCCAGATGTTCGACCGGCTGGTGCGTCGGGCCGTCCTCGCCCAGACCGATGGAGTCATGGGTCATCACATAGCAGGTCGGCACGCCCATCAGCGCCGAAAGGCGGATCGCGGGGCGGCAGTAATCGGCGAAGGCCATGAAGGTGCCGCCATAGGGCTTGAGCCCGCCATGCAACGCGATCCCGTTCATCGCGGCGGCCATCCCATGCTCGCGGATACCGTAATGGATGTAATCGCCGGTGAAATCGGTGGGCGTGATCGATTTCATGCCCGAGGATTTCGTGAGGTTCGACCCGGTCAGGTCGGCCGAGCCGCCCACGGTGAAGGGCAGGGTGGCGTTGACCACTTCCAGTGCCATCTGGCTCGCCTTGCGGGTCGCGACCTTCGGCTTGTCCTCGGACAGCTTGCGCTTGCAGGCCTCGATCGCGGCGGGTAGCGCCCCGACCTCATCCTCTTCGGCAGCGAGGAATTCGGCGCGGGCGGTTGCGGTGTTCAACCGCTGCTCCCACTCCGCCCGCGCCTTCGCGCCACGCGACGCGATCCGGCCCCATTCGTCATAGATCGCCTGGGGAATCTCGAAAGGTGCATGGTCCCAGTGAAGCTGCTTGCGCGCGGCGGCGATTTCCTCGTCGCCCAGAGGCGCGCCGTGCACATCGTGGCTGCCTTGCTTGTTGGGCGCGCCGAAACCGATGATGGTGCGGCAGGCGATCAACGAGGGGCGCGGATCCTTGCGCGCGGACTCGATCGCATCGGCGATCTCGGTCGGCGTATGGCCGTCGCATTCCAGCACGTGCCAACCTGCGGCGGCGAAGCGCGCCTTCTGATCCATCGAAGTCGAAAGGTCCGTGTCGCCGTCGATGGTGATCGAATTGTCGTCCCACATCACGATCAGCTTGCCGAGCTCGAGATGGCCCGCAAGGTCGATCGCCTCATGGCTGATACCCTCCATGAGGCAGCCGTCGCCCGCGATGACGTAAGTGAAATGATCCACAAGATCATCGCCATAACGCGCATTCTTCATCTTTTCGGCAATTGCCATGCCCACGGCGGTGGCGATGCCCTGGCCGAGCGGGCCGGTGGTGACCTCGATCCCGTCCGCATGACCGTATTCCGGGTGCCCTGCGGTGCGGCTCCCGAGCTGGCGGAAAGCCTTGATCTGCTCGATATCCATATCGGCATATCCGAGCAGATGGTTGATCGCGTAGATCAACATCGAGCCGTGACCTGCCGAGAGAACGAAGCGGTCGCGATCGGGCCATTTCGGCGCGCTCGGATCGATATTCGTGAAGCGATTGAAGAGCACCGTAGCGACGTCGGCCATGCCCATCGGCATGCCCGGATGGCCCGAATTGGCCTTCTGCACCGCATCCATCGCCAGCGCGCGGATCGCGTTCGCCATGCGGGTTTCCTGAGTGATATGAATGTCTTTCATCACAGCCTTCATCTCCCTCAAGCGCGCTTGCTGTCGCGCACGATGCGCTCGATCAGCGGAGTCAGGATCAGCTGCATCGCGAGATCCTGCTTGTTGCCCGGAATGACGATCGAATTGGCGCGGCTCATCCAGGAGCCGTTGATCATCGAGGTCAGGTAGGGGAAATCGATCCCGCGCGGGTTCTTGAAGCGGATCACGACGAGGCTCTCATCGGCCGTCGGGATCCAGCGCGCCACGAACGGGTTCGAGGTATCGACCACCGGCACACGCTGGAAGTTGATGTCGGTCTCGGTGAATTGCGGGCAGATGCAATGCACATAGGAGTGCATGCGGCGCAGGATGACATCGGTCACCGCCTCGGTCGTGTAGCCACGCGAAGCGCGGTCGCGGTGGATCTTCTGGATCCATTCGAGGTTGATCACCGGCACCACGCCGATCTTGAGATCCGCATGGGCGGACAGGTTCACCTCGTCATTGACAACGCAGCCATGCAGGCCTTCGTAAAAGAGCAGATCCGAGCCATTCTCGAAATCGCTCCATTCGGTGAAATGACCGGGGGGCGTGCCCCATTTCTCGGCCTCGATATCGTCATGGACATAGTGGCGGGTCTTGCCCTTGCCGGTCTCGCCGTATTCGCGAAAGACGCGCTCCAACTCTTTGAGTTCATTGGCCTCGTAGGAGAAATGCGAAAAGCCCTGATCGCCTTCGTCATAGCGCTTCTCAAGCTCGGCCTTCATGTCCGCGCGGTTGAAGCGGTGGAAGGCGTCGCCCTCGATCGACACCGCCTTGATGCCCTCGCGGCGGAAGATCTGGTCGAAGGTGTTCTTGACGGTCGAGGTGCCGGCGCCGGACGAGCCGACAACAGAAATGATGGGGTGTTTCTTGGACATTCTCAGCTCCGGAACAGGCCGCGGGAATTGAAGAGCGCGTGGCTCTCGTCGTGCGGCAGGTCGTGATAGGCAGCGACGCGGGCGACTTTCGTGCTCGAACCGAAAACGAAAGGCGTGCGGGCGTGCAGGCGGTCGGGCAGGGCGTTCAGGATCGGGTCGGCCCCGTCCGTGGCCCCGCCGCCGAGTTGCGTGATCAGCAACGCGATCGGGGCGCATTCGTAGACATGGCGCAAACGGCCGCGCTCATATCCCTTGCGATCATCGCCCGGGTAGAGGAACACGCCGCCGCGCGAGATGATGCGGTGCGTTTCGGCCACCAGAGAGGCAATCCAGCGCATGTTGAAATTGCGCCCACGCGGACCTTCGGCACCGGCGACCATGTCATCGATGAAGGCACGGATCGGCTGCGGCCAATGGCGGTAGTTCGAGGCGTTGATCGCGTATTCCGAGGTTTCATGGGGCAGGGGCTTGGGGTCGGCGACACGGGTCCAGATATCGGTACCCGGCTCGAGAACCCATTGCTGTACGCCTTTGCCGAAGCTCACCACGAGCGCGGTCTGCGGCCCGAAGATGATATAGCCGCCCGCGATCTGCTCGGTGCCCGGGCGCAGGAAGCTTTCATCGGGCCCCTCGGCTTTCGGGAAGATCGAGAAAATCGTCCCGATCGAGACGTTCACATCGATATTGGACGATCCATCCAGCGGGTCGATGGCGAGCGCCAGCGTGCCGGTTTCGAAATCGACTACGTCATCCTGCTCTTCGGATGCATAGTAGCGCACCGCGCCATCGCGCAGCGCATCCATGAACGCCTCGTCGGCGATCACATCGAGCGCTTTCTGACCGTCCCCACCGGCATTCGTGCCCGCCGCTTCGGCAAGGTTTCCCTCAAGTCCGTTGCGGGCGATGATCCGCGCCAGGGTGGCGCCGACGCTGGTCAGACGTGTCATAGTGTCGGCCAATTCGGGCGACAAGCCCAGGCCGTCGAAGCTCACTGACATCGATCCCTCCTCCAAGACGATGTGCTGTCGAGCTGGAGCATTGCGAAAGAATGCGTTTTATGAAATTTAAATCTTGGGAAATCGCGTTAAAGAAAGTTGAACATGATGCGGATGAATGCCTTGACGCTGAAACAGCTGCGCGCGCTCGATGCGGTGGCGCGCGGCGGTTCCTTGACGGCGGCGGGTGAGACGCTTGGGCTGACGACACCGGCAATCCATACGCAGATCAAGGGCTTGGAAGAAGCGGTCGGGATGAAGCTGATCCAGCGCGCGGCGGATGGCTCGGGTTCGGAGCTGACCGAGGCCGGCATGGCCTTGCGTGAGACGGCGCGACGAATCGAGGACAACTTGTCGCAGGCCGCCGCCAACCTGCTCGCCATCCAGCGTGGGCAGTCGGGCAGGGTCACGCTTGGCGTTGTCTCGACCGGAAAGTATTTCGCGCCTCGATTGGTGAAGATGCTGCAAGACGCGCATCCCGAGATCGAGGTTGCGCTGCGGGTGGGCAACCGCTCGAGCATCATCGAAGGCGTCGAGCGCGGCACCTTCGATCTCGCGATCATGGGCAGACCTCCGCGTCATCCGCCCGTAATCGCCGAGCCGATAGGCGAGCATCCGCATGGGTTGATCGTGCCGCCGGGCCATCCGCTGATCGGGCAGGGGATGCAGCTCGATCTTCTGTTCGACCAGACCTTCCTTGCGCGCGAACAAGGCTCGGGAACCCGGATTGTGATGTCGCGCTGGCTCGACCGGATCGGCGAAGGACGGATCTACGACACGCTCGAGATGGATAGCAACGAGACGATCAAGCAGGCGGTGATGGCCGGCCTCGGCATTGCCTTTCTCAGCCTGCACACGGTCATGGACGAGCTTGCGACAGGCCGGCTCGTGCAGATCGACGCGCCGGGTCTGCCGCTCATGCGCCACTGGTTCCTGGTTCGCCGCGAGGATGAACGCACGCGGGAACTGGCGCTGCGGGTCTGGGAAGAGATCGTCGAGATGAAGGGCGCGTTCCTGCCACGGATGGAGCAAGATTGACCTTGCCTGCGGCTGAGTTAACTCTGTCGCAAAAGGGAGGTGCGCATGGCATATGCAATGGCAATCACGGCGCCCGGAGGGCGCGACCAGTTCCACCGGATCGAGATCGCCCCGCCGCAGCCGGGGCCGGGAGAGGTCACGTTAAGACACACCGCTATCGGATTGAATTTCATTGATGTTTATTTCCGAACGGGTCTCTATCCCTGGCCAGTGGAGCGCGATCTTATAACCGGTGCGGAAGCTGCCGGCGTGATCGAGGCGGTTGGCGAGGGTGTCAGCCTCAAGCCGGGACAGCGCGTCGCCTATACGCTGCCCAATGGCGCCTATGCGAGCCACCGAGTCGTCGCTGCCGATCAGCTTGTGCCGGTGCCCGACGCGATCTCTGACGATGTCGCGGCGGCGGTCATGCTCAAGGGGCTGACCGTGCATTACCTCATACATCACTCATACCCGGTAAGTGATGGTGAACACGTGCTTTTTCACGCAGCGGCAGGCGGTGTCGGGTTGATCGCGGGTCAATGGCTCAAGGCCAAGGGCGTGACCGCTTATGGCACGGCTGGCGGGCCCGAGAAATGCAAGCTTGCGAAAGATCACGGCTATGCGCAGGTCATCGACTATCGCAGCGAGGATTTCGTCAAGGAAGTCATGGATTTGACGGGCGGCGCTGGTGTGGATGCCGTCTACGATTCCGTTGGCGCCGATACGCTGATGAAGTCGCTCGATGTGCTCAAGCGGTTCGGAACGCTCGTGAGCTTCGGTCAGAGCTCCGGTCCGCCGGATCAGTTCAAGGTCGGGGATCTCACGCGGAATTCGCTGCGACTGACGCGACCGACGCTGTTCCATCATACGACACGGCCGGGTTGGTTGCTTGAAGCAGCCGGAGAACTCTTTGAGATGATTGCGAAAGGCGCGATCAAGATAGAGATCGCACAACGCTTTGACCTCGCGGACGTCGCCGTTGCACATGAGGCCCTGGAGGGGCGCAAGACAGTGGGAAGCACGGTTTTGATCCCGTAAAGGCGCCAAAATAGCGCATTTTAGTTACATAATACGGATTATACGCTTTACGGATGCGACACAGGGAGGCGCAAACCGCGCCCCCTAACGTCCCGATCCAAAGAGAAATGCCGCCAGTTGCGCCGTGGGCACCGGCTTGGTGAGAATTTCCACCTGAGCCGGTTGTGCCCTTTTGCGCAAAGCTTCGGACCGGTCAGCGGTCACGAGCCGCACCGGAACGTCGCTGCGGCGTGCGCGCAGTTCCTCGATCAGAGCGAGCCCGTCCATACCGTCTCCCAGCTGGAAATCGATCAGACAGGCATCGGGTTCGAGCCCGGTGGCTTCGAGCAGCTCCAGCGCTTCTTCTCCCGAACTCACATCCAGCACGGTCACGCCCCATTTCTCGAGAAGCTGGGTCATCGCGCGCGACAGTTCAGCGTCGTTCTCCACCAGAAGCACGACGATATCGCCCCCTTCGGGATCGCGTGCCACAGCGACCGGATCGTCCTCGATGCGTGCGACCTGGCCAAGCGCGGGTTTCAGGCCGAGCGAAAACGTCGATCCGCATCCCGGTGCAGACCGTAACGTCAGTGGGTGGCCGAGAACGGCGGCCGCGCGTTCGACGATCGCAAGTCCCAGCCCCATGCCCTCGGACGCTGAGGCTTTCGCGTTAAGGCGATGAAATTCATGGAAAATCGAATCCTGATCTGCTTCCGCGATGCCCGGCCCACTATCACGAACTTCGACGAAAAGACCGTCGCGGCGCTGTCGAAGTGCCACGAAAACACCGCCCGTTTCGGTATAGCGCACCGCGTTCGAGATCAGGTTTTGCAGGATACGGCGCAGGTATGTCCGGTCGGAAATCACCACCGCATCCGTTGGTTTTATGCGTATTTTCAAACCCTTGATGCGCGCATGCAATGTGAATTCATCGCGCAGGGCTGCAAAGATCGGCCCCAGTGCGACCGGACCGGGATCGACGGTGACGTGGCCTGACTCGAGCCGCGAGATATCGAGAAGCGCGCCGAGGATCCCCTCGACCGACATCAGCGCGTTATGCGCCTTCTCGACCGTGCGCGCAGCCATTTCCGCGGTATTCTCTTCACCAAGCGAAGCGAGATAGAGCTTTGCCGCAGAGAGCGGTTGCAGGAGATCATGACTTGCCGCCGCGACGAACCGCGCGCGCGAGGCGTTTGCCCTCTCGGCGCGAGCCAGCGCATCTTCCAACTCCAGCGTGCGCTCGGTCACGCGGGCCTCGAGCGTTTCGTTGATCCGGCTCAGGCCTTCGATCGCATGGCGCTCGGCAGAGATGTCCGAGAGCGACATCACGAAGCCCCCGTCGGGCATTTCCTGCGCGAAGATTTCAAAGACCTTGCCGCCGTCCTGCGTCACCTCGACCTGGAAATGATCGTGACGCAGCGCGCGGCGGACCCAATCTCCCAGACGATGCGCCGAGAGCCCGCTCGGAAAGATGAACTGGTCTCGGACCTGATCGAGTACCGTGTCGAAATGCATCCCCTGGCGCAGACGGTTGCGCGGCAGCAGGAGAAATTCGCTGAGCCGCGCGTTCCAGCCAAGCAGGCGCAAGCCCGCATCGAAAATGCAGACCCCGAGCTTGAGATGTTCAAGCGTCGCCCGCAGGATCTGCGCCTGATCGTCCAGAAGCCTGCCCCGCTCCTCGCGTTCGGCGCGTATCAGATCGGTCACCTCGGTCTGCAAGATCACCGTGCCGCCGTCATGGGTGCGATGTTCGGAGACCTGCATCCAGCGATCCTCACCCATCGCCTGATTGAGGATGAAGTGATGCTCGGCATGGCGTGCGCGGCGCATTGCGATCCAGCTTTCGCGGGTCATCCCGGGGGGCATGTGCAGATGATCGGAATGCGCGACGAGGTCGAGGTAATCGTGGAAATGCAGCCCCGGAACGATCTTGTCGCGCACGTCGCTCAACAACGCATTGAAACGCGAATTGGCCATCACGAGCACGTCTTGCGCGTCGAATAACGCAAACCCGTCCTGAACCGTCTCGATCGCGGCGGCGAGGTTCTGGCGCGCGGTTTCGGTCTCGCGGTTCGCATCGGCCAGTCGCGCATTCGAGGCGTTCAGAAGGTCGAGCGCGCGTTCGAGATCGCGGGTCCGCTCGCGCACCTGATCCTCGAGCATCGCGGCGCGCTGGAACTGCGCGAAGGCCGCACCGCGATCTTCGTTCATCTCCTCGGAATGGCGGATCAGCGCCTCGGCGATGGTCAGAAGTTTCTCGTTCTGGCGCTCAAGCGTATCTGCGGGATCGAGAAAGGATGTGGCAAGCGACTGTTTCATGACGCGGCATCCAGGGATTCGGGCGGGAAGAAAGCGACGCCCGTCATCGTCTGGTTCACATGCATCGCGCCGATCTGCTCGCCATAGGTGGAGAAACCCACCACCCCGTGGCGCGCGAGCGTGTCCGACACGGCACGTACGGATTGACGACCTTCGGCCTCGAAGCGGCGAAAAATACAGTCGAAGCCCAGAACCGCCGAAGGTTGCCGGCGCGCCGAGAGCGCGTCGAGTTCGCGCGCAAGATGGGCCGAGATGTCTTCGGGCTCGCCCAGCGTCAGCACCAGCCCCTCGTCGATCGCCGCAAAGAAAACAAGCGAGTCCCCTGCCCCAACCTGCTGGATCGAGCGCGCGTGATAGCGTCCGCCCACCCGCACGAGCACCGGGTTTGCGGCAAAGACCGTGGGAGAGAGTTCCTCGACATGAAGCCCCAGCAGCCGCGCATATTCGCGCGCGGCGGGCTCGTCATTGATCCGCACGACCGACCGCGCCTCGGGATCGGCACGGGTCACGACCATGCGCGACATGGTGGGTTTCAGGTGATTGAAGGAAAAGAGCTGCACATCGCAGGCGGAACGCACGATGCTGAGAACCGCCGCGTTGGAAAACCGGCGTCCGCGCGCGAAAAGCTCGGCCCGTTGGAACCGGATCCCGTCGCCCGCCGATCCTCCGAAAAGCGGTACCGGCCCGAGACCGCCCGAAAGCGCGGAGA
Source organism: Thioclava sp. L04-15 (assembly GCF_002020275.1). Taxonomy (NCBI): domain Bacteria; kingdom Pseudomonadati; phylum Pseudomonadota; class Alphaproteobacteria; order Rhodobacterales; family Paracoccaceae; genus Thioclava; species Thioclava sp. L04-15. Next base: position 96,700 of record NZ_MPZW01000002.1, read on the forward strand.
CCAGCGCGTCTTCCTGACCGGACAACCCGTCGACCAGCAGAACGGCGAATTCGCTCGCCCGCGCAAAGGCCCGCCGCGCAAGGCTCTGGCGGGCGCGCAAAAGGTCCGAGACCAGCGCTTTCGTGTCGAGTTGATCGAGGTTTTCGATCACGAGGAGTTCGGTCGAGAACCCCATCGCAGGCAAGGCGAAAGCGACGATCTGCCCCGCATCATAGCCGCGTGAGGTAATCTCTCCGGCGGTGGTGCAGCCCACCACCTCCGCCTCGGGCCAGAGTACCTGCCCCTCGCGCGCAAGGCTTTCGATATCGGCGAGCGCATCGGCAAAGAGGAAGACTTGAGCGAGATTGCCCGGCCCCAGCGCCTCCTTGATCTGGCGGAGCGCATCGGGCGCATTCGCCGACGCACAGGCCGAGCGCGGACATCCCGGCCCCGCAGGTCTGATCAAATTCTCTCGCATGGCGCCTCCCAACATCGGGAGGTTAGCCCGTCCGCCAGCTTTCCGGCAATCCCGACATGCTCTGCGCCTCGCGCGCAATCAGCACGGCCTGCGTGCGTGAACACACACCGAGCTTGCGCATGATGGCGGTGACATGGGCTTTAACCGTGGTTTCCGCGATGTTGAGGTCATAGGCGATCTGCTTGTTCATCTTGCCCTCGCAGATCTGCTCGAGGATGTTCGCCTGCTGGCGGGTGAGCTGGCTCAGGCGGCGGATCGCCTCGTCCTGCGGGCTCAGACCGTTGCCTTCGGCCAGTGCCTCGCCATTGGCCTCGGGCACGAAAACCTCGCCCCGCGCGATCGCGGCAAAGGCGGCGCGGAACAGCTCGCGGCGCGAATGTTTGGGCACGAAACCGGCAGCCCCGGCTAGGATGGCCGAGCGGATCACCCGCGGCTCGTCGAGAGAGGACACGACCATGATCGGCAGATCGGGCGCGGCCTGCTTGAGCCGCATCAACCCGTCGAGCCCGTTCACATCCGGCAGGTTGAGATCGAGAACGATCACATCGGGCGTGGCCCCCTCCTCGATCTTGTCGAGCGCCTCGGCAAGCCGTTCGGCATGGGTCACCGTCTGGATCCCCGCCACCGCCTGCAAGGTCATCGCGAGCGCATCGCAAAAGAGCGGGTGATCCTCGACGATGAGGGCCGAGGTGAACTCGTTTCTGTGCTGCGGAACTGCGCGATCCTTCATGGGCCGTCCTTCGGTCTGCGTCGCGGGGTGAGAGGCCCGCTTTCTTCCAACCTAGCGCGCGGCGCGCCCGGAGGGATACTGGCAATAAGTAGGATATGGGGTTTTGCGGTGCTTTCCCCTTCACCCGGTTCAGCCTTTGGAGCGGCGCTGATAGCCCCGACGGCTCCCGCACGCGCGGCTCGGATCGGTGCAGGGCCCCGGCGATACCGATCGGACAAGGAAAAGGGCGCGAGGTTTCCCCCGCGCCCTGTCCGTCTCGCACCTTTGGATCAGTTCGCCGAAGCGAGTTTCTTGGGCAGGCGGAACGTCCAGACCATGCCACCCTGGTTGAGGTAGTTGACGTGCTTGGCGACTTCGCCACCCCAGAGCGGAACCGCGCCGCCCCAGCCCGACATCACGGTCACATATTGCTCGCCATCCTGCTCCCAGGTGATCGGCTGGCCGACGATGCCAGAGCCGGTCTGGAACGACCACAGCTCTTCGCCGGTCTCGTCATCGAGCGCGATGAACTTGCCCTCGGGCGTGCCGAAGAACACCAGACCACCCGCGGTCGCCATCGTGCCACCCCAGAGCGGCGCGTCGTTCTTGTACTCCCACTTCACCTCGCCGGTATTCGGGTCCATCGCCTTGAGCGAGCCGATGTAATCCTCGAAGAGCGGTTTGATGGTGAAGCCAGCGCCGAGATAGGCCGCGCCTTTCTTGTAGGAGATCGGCTCGTTCCAGATATCCATGCCCCACTCGTTCGAGGGCACGTAGAACAGGCCCGTCTTCTGCGAGTAGCTCATCGGCATCCAGTTCTTGCCGCCGAGGAACGACGGAACCGCGAAGACCTGCTGGCCCTTGCCATCGTCCGAGCTGGCATTCGGAGCGCCGGGGCGGTTCTCTTCGTTGTAGATCGGACGGCCGTTCTCGTCGATGCCGCTGGCCCAGCTGATATCCTTCACGAAGGGATAGGCCGCGATGAACTTCCCGTCCTCGCGATTGAGGATGTAGAAGAAGCCGTTGCGGTCGGCGGTGGCGAAGCGCTTGTTGCCGTCCTTGTCGGTGAAGGCGATCACCTCGTTCACACCGTCAAAGTCCCAGCCTTCGCGGGGCGTGGTCTGGAAGTGCCACTTGATCTCGCCGGTCTTCGGATCGATCCCGAGACGCGAGGCCGCATAGAGGTTGTCGCCGGTGCCGTCGTTCTTCTCGCCCGCGTTGCGCAGCCACGAGTTCCACGGAGCGGGGTTGCCCGCGCCAAAGACCAGCGTGTCGGTGTCGATGTCATAGGAACCGCCGAGCCAGGTCGCCCCGCCGCCGGTCTTCCACATGTCGCCCGGCCAGCTCGCATTCAGCGTGCCGGTCATCGTGCTTTCCTCGCCGTTGAGCGTGCCCATGTGGCCTTCGATGGTCGGACGGGTCCAGACCAGCTCGCCGGTTTCAGCGTCGCGCGCCTGAACTTCGCCGACGATCCCGAATTCACCGCCCGAATTGCCGGTGATGACAAGGCCGTTCACGATCAGCGGCGCGGCGGTGTAGGAATAGCCTTCCTTGTAATCCGCGATCTTCTTGTTCCAGACGACCTTCCCGGTCTTGCGATCGAGCGCGACGATGCGCGCGTCCAGCGTGCCGAAATAGACATTGTCGCCATAGATCGCGGCACCGCGGTTGATCACGTCACAGCAGGGCAGGATGCCTTCGGGCAGGCGCGCGTCGTATTGCCAGAGCTCTTCGCCCGTCTTCACGTCGATCGCCCACATCCGCGAGTAAGAGCCGGTGATGTACATCACGCCGTCATAGACGATCGGCTGGCTTTCCTGGCCGCGCTGTTTCTCGCCCCCGAGGCTGAAAGCCCAGGCCGGGACGAGGTTCTCGACGTTGCCCTTGTTGAGCGTTTCCAGCGGCGAATAGCGCTGGAGATGGCGGCCCATCCCGTTGGTCAGCACATCGGCGGTGCTGTTCTCGTCATTGGCCAGATCCTGCTCGGTCACGCCCGCGGTGGCGGCGGTCCCGAGGCAGGAGATGGCAACGACGGCGGCCAGTACGAATCTGTTCATCATGTCCTCCCGTTGATCTCCCCACCGTGGGCTCACACGCGGCTCACGGTGCATCACGGGTCAAGTATCGACGGCAGGCTCCCGGCGTATATTGTCCATTGGTCTTACGCCCCATGCGACCCTGCCGTCGAAACGGGAGGCGGGGGTCAGTGCAAGGTCGAGAGATAGCTCACGATGAAATCCTGAACGGTCGGATCCTCGATGCCCACATGGCGCATCTTGGTCCCGGGAACGAATTCGTCATTGTATTCCATCCAGGCGCGCAATGCGCCGGGCGTCCAGACGAACCCCGCGTTTTCAAGGGCTTCGGAATAGGGATAGCCCTCTTTCGTGCCCGCTTTGCGCCCGACGACACCATTCAGCAGCGGGCCATAGCTCGCCTTGTCGGCATCGACCGAATGGCACCGTTTGCAAGCGGTCTCGAAGAGCGCGGCACCGGCATCGACCTTGACCTTCTCGAAGGTCTCGGCCTGCACGGGCAGGCTCAGGCACATGAGGGCGAGGGCGGAAAAAATCGGGCGCATCATCAGTTCGTCTCCTGTTACGATTGTCACTGGCGAGACTGCCCGCGCGCGGCCGATCCGGGCTTGATACGGATCAAGCTACCCCCCCGACCTTGGTCGTAATTCACGCCGAAAATCGCTGCGATCGAACGGAAAACTGCGGCGGCCGGGCCGAGACGAGAGAGAGGACACCCCGGCCGCCCACGCGCCACGTCAGGACAGCGGCGCGTATTTCCAATTATCCGCGTCGGGCGTGACCTCATCGAGATCGTAACCCGCGCCTTGCAAACGTTTCGCGGTCGGCAGGCCCGCTTCGGCGGCGCGATCGACCAGCGCCCTGCCCGCCGCCTCGTCCCTGGCCACGCCTCTCCCGCGCATCAGGTCGAGCCCGCGATTGAACATGCCGACCGGATCGCCCAGATCGGCGGCGCGCTTGTCCCAATCTGCCGCGGCGCCCGGATCGAGCGGCCCGCCAAGCCCGTTATCCTCGAGCTGGCTCATCCAGGTCATCGCGCCGGTCCAGCCATCTTGCGAGCAGCGCTCGAAGAGCATGCGCGCCTCGGCGTGGCGGCCCGATTTCGTGATCAGATAGCCCATCGCGCAATTCGTCATCGAGGTCTCGCCGCGCCCGACATCTCGCAGCGCCCGATCGAGCGACAGTTCCTCGGGATTGAGGTCTCCATAGCTTTCGGCGTCCTGTGCGAACCCGTTGCCGGGCAGAGCCGCCAGCAGCATTGCGAGGATGAAAACGTGGCGCATCGCATGACCTCCCTCGATCTCCCGAAAGCCATCGTAACATGCGCGGGCCTCACGCGGGTCACCTTGGTCCCTAGACATTGGTCGTATTGCGCATACGACCACGCATTCGCAGCATGAGCCGACCGGGAAAGATCCGGTACGGGAGGAAATCATTGGCTTTTCAATGGCTCATCGGCGCCTGCGCCGCGCTTGTGCTTGCGACTCAATCGCAGGCCGAGGTGCTGCGCATCGACTGGATCGAGCGGCAGGTGTCGCCGCCGCCGGTGCTGTCGAACATGGCAGCGATTCCCTCCGGTCTCGGCCTCGACGGTGCACGACTGGCCGAAAGAGACATCGCTACGACCGGGCGCTTCACGGGGCAGAGTTATGATTTGCACGAGACAGTCGTCGCCCCGGATGCGGATTTCCTGAAAGCTGCGAAATCCACGTTGGCCGAGGGCGCCCGGGTTCTGGTGGTCAAGGCCCCTGCCCCGGATCTGCTCGCACTCGCCGACCTGCCCGAAGCGCAAGGCGCGCTCATCCTCGACGCCTACGCGCAAGATGATGCGCTGCGGGGCGCGGACTGCCGTGCCAACGTGCTGCACACCGCACCGAGCTATGCGATGCGCACCGATGCGCTGGCGCAGTTTCTACTGAAGAAACAATGGCGCAAACTGGTCCTCATTGCCGGGCAATTACCCGAAGATCTGGCCTTTGCAGCCGCATTGAAACGCTCGCTCACGAAATTCGGTCTGAACCTCGCCGGCGAGAAAACCTGGGATTTCGACGCGAATATGCGCCGCGCGGCGGCCGCTGAAGTCCCCCTGTTCACGCAGGACCTGCCCGCGCATGATCTGCTCCTCGTCTCGGACGAGCCCGGCGATTTCGCCCGCTACATCGCTTATAACACCTGGGTTGCGCGCCCACTCGCGGGGTCCGAGGGGCTCAAACCCGTCGGCTGGTCCGGCGTGGTCGAGCAATACGGCGCGGCGCAACTGCAAAACCGCTTTCGCGAGGCGGAAGGCCGCGAGATGCAGCAGGCCGATTTCGCCGCCTGGATCGCTGTCGCGGCCCTTGGCGAGGCCTTCACGCGCACGCAATCGACCGACCCCGCGAAGCTGCGCACCTATATGCTCTCGGACGCATTTCGCCTTGCAGGTTTCCTTGGCCGGCCTCTGTCCTTTCGCAACTGGAACGGACAGATGCGCCAGCCGATCCCGCTCGTGACCGAGCGTGCGGTGACCGCCCTCGCGCCGCTCGAGGGCTTCCTCCACCAGATCAACGAACTCGACACTCTGGGCGTGGACGCGCCCGAATCCCCCTGCACAGCTTTCGGAGACGCCAGATGATCCGCGCGTTACTACTGACTACCCTTCTCGCCTCGCCCGCTCTGGCCGACGAGATCTGGGTCACCAATGAAATGGACGACACGGTCAGCGTGATCGACGCGAAGACGCTCGAGGTTCTGCATACCTACGAGACCGGAGAACGCCCGCGCGGGATCACCTTCAGCCGCGACTTCAAGCGCCTTTATATCTGCGCCTCCGACAGCGATGCGGTGCAGGTGATGGACCCAGACACCGGCGAGATCCTGCATGACCTGCCCTCGGGCGAAGACCCCGAGCAATTCGTGATCGCGCCGGATGATCGGCTGCTCTACATCGCCAATGAAGATGACGCCATCACCACCGTCGTCGATACCCAGACCCGCAAGGTGGTCTCGCAGATCGACGTGGGCGTGGAGCCCGAGGGTATGGGGATTTCGCCGGACGGCAAGGTGCAGGTGACGACCTCCGAGACGACGAACATGGCGCATTGGATCGACACGCAATCGCACAAGATCATCGCCAACTCTCTCGTCGATCCGCGCCCGCGCCATGCCGAATTCAGTCCTGACGGCAAGGAATTGTGGGTCAGCTCGGAGATCGGCGGGACCGTGGCGATCTTCGACACGAAGGATCAAAGCCAGATCGGCAAGATCTCCTTCCAGCTCAAGGGCGTGCGGCCCGAGAAGATCCAGCCGGTGGGCATGCGGTTTTCGCCCGATGCCACAAAGGTCTTCATCGCGCTTGGCCCCGCAAACCATATCGCGGTCGTCGATGCGAAAACGTTCGAGGTCGAGCGATATATTCTCGTCGGGCGTCGCGTCTGGCACATGGCGCTTTCGCCGGACCAGACCCGCCTGTTCACCACCAACGGTGTTTCCGGCGATGTGACGGTAATCGATATCGCCTCGCTCGAACCTATCGACACCGTGAAGGTCGGCCGTTTCCCCTGGGGCGCGGCGGCGCGTCCCTCCAGCAAGTGAAGAGGCTTCCTGTGTTTTCCGAAATTCTGAAAATCGGTTTGATTGCAGCGATTTGCGCGGGCCCCGCTTGGGCCGATGACGATGGAGACGATGCTGCGCCGCCCGCGGGTCTGCTCGCAGGCAAAAACAAGGAGGACCTCCCGGAGGTGATCCTGTCGGTGGGCGAACCGCTCGGCGATCCGTGGCATTTGAAATCCGGCCGCTATTACGAGGTCGAGATCACGGCGGACGGCTCGGGCGAGATCGGCCTTGAAGGCGCGGGCTTCTTCCGGGCGATCTGGGTCGACGAGGTGGTGATCCGGGGGCTGGAGGTCCGACCGATGGGCCTCCATTCGATCGAGTTCGATCGCGCGGGAACGATGGAGATCGGCTTTGTCGCGATCAAGCCGGGTCTCTACGACCTGCATATCCCCGGCGCGACCGGCGCCACACAACGGTTGGAGATCGTGATTGAGTGAGGCGCCCGCCCTTATCGTCCGGGGTCTCAGCCATGACTGGGGCCGCAAACCCGCGCTGCGCGATGTGAGTTTCTCCGTCCCGCGCGGGCGGTTTTGCGCGCTTCTGGGACCGAACGGCGCGGGCAAATCCACCTTGATGTCTGTTCTGACCGGGCTGATCCGTCCCGCCCCGGGCGTGGTGGAGATCGCGGGTCACGACATGGCGCGCGCGCGCCGCGCGGCCCTGGCCGAAATCGGCGTCGTCTTTCAACAACCGACGCTGGATCTGGATCGTTCGGTGCGCGCCAACCTGCGTTATTTCGCGGCGCTGCACGGGCTGGGGCGTAAGATCGCGGATGCGCGGATCGCCGAAGCGCTGGAACGTCTCGGCATGGCCGAACGCGCGGATGAACGGCTCCGCGCACTCAATGGCGGGCATCGGCGGCGCATGGAGATCGCCCGCGCGCTCCTGCACCGCCCGCGTCTTCTGTTGCTCGATGAGCCGACCGTTGGCCTTGACGCGCCTGCCCGGAGCGCGATTACCGATCATGTTCATCAACTCGCCCGCGACGGCATCGCTGTCCTCTGGGCTACCCATCTCGCCGATGAGCTGCACCCCGAGGATCAGGTCGTCTTGCTCCATAAAGGCGTCGTGATGACCAATGGCGTCGTCCGGCATTTGGTTGAAGATCGTTCTGTAACCGATTGGTTTTCCGACGCCATGGAGAGTGCAGCATGAGCGCGCTTTCCGCCGCGACTGCCATCGCCACGCGCGAACTGGCCCGCTTTGTCACCCAGCGCGAGCGCTTCCTCGCAGCCCTCGTGCGTCCACTCGTCTGGCTTTTCATCTTCGCCGCAGGTTTTCGCGCGGCGCTCGGCCTGTCGATCATCGCGCCTTACAAGACCTATATCTCGTACGAAACCTATATCCTGCCCGGTCTTTGCGCGATGATCTTGCTGTTTTCTGGAATGCAAAGCTCGCTCAGCCTCGTGCATGACCGGGAAAACGGAGCGATGCGGTTGATGCTGACGGCGCCGCTGCCGCGCTGGTTCATGCTGGGGGCGAAGCTGCTGGCCGGGGCGCTGGTCGGCCTCGTGCAGGTCGCGGCTTTTCTTGTCATCGCGGCGCTTTTCGGTCTGCGCGTGCCTGTTCTGGGTTATCTCACGGCGCTGCCCGCGCTCTTGCTCTCGGCGCTGATGCTCGGGGCCTTGGGGCTGCTTCTCTCGGCGCGCATAAGGCAGCTTGAAAACTTTGCGGGGGTGATGAATTTCGTGATCTTCCCGATGTTCTTCTGCTCTTCGGCGCTATACCCGATCTGGAAAATGCAGGAGAGCTCACCACTCCTAGCGAAACTCTGTGAAATCAATCCCTTCACGCATGCAGTTGAACTGATCCGATTCGCGCTTTATGGCCAGCTCCACCTCGCGGCGCTCGGCTGGACCGCCCTCGCGGCGGTGGTCTTTTTCGCAACCGCCCTCTGGGGTTACGAGCCCGCCCGCACCCGATCGTCCTGAAGCAATCGCGCTGGCCGTCCATCGACCCGGGCAAAACGCGTGGCCAGCGCGTCCAGCTCGGCGGTGGAATGGCTCGCGATGACCACAGCGGCATTGGTTTCAGCGATGAGCGCGGCTGTGAGTTCAAGAAGATCCTCGACCCGCGCCCCGTCGAGCGAGGCGAATGGCTCATCCATCAAGAGCAGGTCGGGCTTGGTCACGAAGGCCCGGGCAAGCCCCACCCGGCGGGCCTGACCGACCGAGATTTGTCCCGGCCAGTGATCCTCGACACCCTCGAGCCCGACCCGCGCAAGGATCGCGCGCGCCTGCGCCTCGGTCGCCGAAGTGGGCAGCGTCACATTGTCGATCACCCGCCTCCAGGGCATGAGCGTCGGGTTCTGAAACACCATCGCACGCCGGCCTCTGACCTCCAGCGTTCCCTCGAACCGGGTGTCGAGCCCCGCAAGGATGCGCAGGAGCGTCGTCTTGCCCGCCCCGGACGCGCCCGACAGTCCCAACACCTCGCCGCGCCCGACATGGAGCTGCATCGGTCCCAGGACGGGCACGCCGCCATAGCCCTTTTTCTGGAGATCGAGCCGGATCATCGCTGCCTCCAGCGCGCGGCGCGCCGCGCAAGCGGGGCGACGATCGCCCATTCCACCACCAGCATCACCGCCACGAAAGCCAGCGCATTGGCCAGCACGCCTGCAATGTCGAACATTTGAAAATCCAGATGAATACGAAAGCCTATCCCGTTGGAACGGCCAAGAAATTCGACGACGAGCACGATCTTCCAGATCAGTGCGAGCCCCGCCCTTGCCGCCGCCATGATTTGCGGCGCGAGTTGTGGGATCAGGATGTGACGCAGCCGCGCAACACGCCCCATCCGGTAAAGCCGCGCCATGTCGGAGAGGTCCGGATCGCGCGCGATCATTCCCTCGCGCAGCATCACCGCGACCATCGGGATCTTGTTGACCGCCACGGCCGCGATCGCCGCCCATTCATTCAGACCGATCCAGAGATAGCACAGCACGATCGTCACAAGCGCCGGAACGTTGAGCGCGACGGTCAGCCAGGGGCCGAACCAGCGATCCAGCCGTTCGCTCGCCCCAAGTGCGACGCCAAGCGCCGCGCCGATCCCCATTGCGAGGGTGAAGGCGGCGAGGACGCGGATCAGCGTGGCGCTCAGATCGGGCCAGAGCTGACCGGAGATGAGCGCTTCCCAGAGGGTCGGAAAGACGATTTGCGGACCCGGAGCAAGGCGCGGGTCATTCAGGAGCCACGCGCCGCCAGCCCAGACCAGCACGAGCGCAATCAGCGAAGCCAGCGCGACCGGGAGATCGGGGCGCCGACTGGCGACCCGCTTCGGTCTCCGCCCGATCCGTTCGCGCTCATGTCCCTGTGTGATCACGCCCGCTCGCATCATTGGTTCAGTTCGACAGGAAGGTGCCCTTGGGCAGGGAGGTCGCCCCACCCACGAGTTTCGCGCCCCCCAGCTCGGCCATCAGGCGCAGCATCCGGTCGGCGGCCTCTTCATCGACCGGACCCGGGGCAGGAATGCCCGCGCGGAATCCGGCGACGAGAGCCGCATATTGCGCATCATCGCCCGCGCGCATGATCGGGCGCAGCCGCGCGAAGGCCGCATCGTCCGTCGCGAGCTTTTCCTTCGCCGCGCGCGAGGCCGCCGCCAGCCCTCGTGCAAGCTCCGGTTTGCTCTCGACGAGATCGCCGGGGAGCACGTAGCCCAGTAGCGGCGTCTCGGGCGAGAGGCCCAGCTCGGTGGCGGCGGCGCCGACGGTGATGAGCGGCACCATGCCCGCCGCTTCCATCTTCGCAGCGAAGTGCCAGAAATTGATCGCGCCATCGACCTCCCCCGAGAGCGCGGTCTTCATGATCAGAGGCGGCGCGCCGAAGACCTGCTCGGTCTCGGTCGCCAGATCGATCCCTTCGGCCTTTTGCGCATAGGCCCGCAGGATCAGCCAGCTCTTGTCGATCGGACCGCCCGCGATCCCGATCTTCTTGCCCTTCAGATCCGCAAGGCTCCTGGCGGGACTATCAGCCCGCACCATCAGCCCGCCCACGGCCTTCGAATAAGGGATGAAGCGGTAATCCTCACCGGCTGCGCGCATCCGCGCGACCCAGAACCAGTCGGTCACGATCGCATCGACGGCACCGCCCTGAAGCATGATGTCCGAGCCCGACTTGCCGGCGACCGGCACGACCTCGAGGGTGAACCCGTGTTCGCGGTCAAGCCCGTAATGCCGGATCGTGTCGAGCTCCCAGTTGACCGTGCCGCCCTCAAGTGCGGCCACTTTCAACACCGGCAGATCGCCCGCACGTGCAGCGACCGCGCCCGAAAGCCCCATCGCGACCGAGACCAAAGCCGCGCCCGCCGCGCGAGCCCATCCATCAAACGCCATCTCATCCTCCCATGCGCGATCACGATCACGCCTCGGCAATCAGAGTATCAGCCCGCCCGCGCCCGCCTATTCGACCAAAGGACAATGCCGAACCCCGCAGAACCCGGCCCGACCGAGACCAAGGTCGAATGGTGGCCTGCTGCACCGCCGCGCTATCCAGTGACCAAGCGAGATCTTTTTGGGAGGTTCAGATGCTCGACACCCGCATGACCCTGATGGCCGCACTCTGCGCCCTGAGCCCGGCGGTTGCCTTTGCTCATGGCGATGTGACCCCGCAGCCGGTCAATACCGATGTCCTGCCCGATGTGGGCGAGGAGTGGCTCAGCGAAAACCCCTACCGGGCCGCAACCGCGGGCGAAGAGGTCTGGGCGAAGGCCGTGCAGATCGGCGATAGCGGTTTCAACCAGAACTGTGCGCGCTGTCACGGGCTTGGTGCGGTCTCGGGCGGTCTGGCCCCCGACCTGCGCTATCTCGAGGCCGAGGAATATGGCGACGAATGGTTCGTCGAACGCTTCCGCCACGGGATGACCCAGAACGGCATCACCAAGATGCCCGCTTTCGGCGACATCCTCGGTCAGAAAGCGGCCTGGGCGATCCGCACCTATATCGAGACGCGCCCCGACGATGGCGCGCTCGAACCCTATTCGGATCAACTCCACAAGATTCGCGACGAGCTTGCCGCGGGCAATGCCGATGTGCCGACTGTGATCGCCACGCTCGAGGATATCGCGGGCAAGGTCGAGACCGCCTCGGGCGCGCCGGTCGCCGACAGCGCGGTGTCGCGCGCGGCCCATGAGCTCGAGAAGAGCCCCGAGAAGCAGAAGGAAGCGGCGGATATGCTCTCGATCGGCATTTCGGCGGCCGAGTGATGCGCATGCACCGATTTAGGGCCGGGTGTCTTGCCCTGGCGCTTCTGGGCGGGGTGGCTTTGGCCACACCCGCCCTTTCGGCCTGTGAGGGCTATGAGCCCGAGCAGAAACTGCAAAACACCGCCCCCCAGGATATCGGGCGCGACCTCGACCGGATCATCGCGGATGGCTATATCGAGTTCGCCCTCTATGAGGATTACGCGCCCTGGTCCTATGAAGAAGCTGGCAAGGCGAAGGGCATCGATGTCGAGATCGGCAAGATCATCGCCGCGGATCTCGGCGTTCAGCCCCGCTTCCGTCTGGTGAGCGCGGGCGAGACGCTCGACGCCGATCTGCGCAACTATGTTTACAAGGGCGCAGTGATCAACGGACGTGTCTCGGACGTGATGCTGCACGTGCCCTATGATGTGGACTATGCGTGCCGCTTCGATCAGGTGGTCTTCACCGGGCTTTACGGCGAGGAGCATATCGCCATCGCCTATGACGCGGCGAGCTACCCCGACAAGGGGCCGACGCCGGCGGTGTTCCGCTACGATCCGATCGGGGTCGAGAATGACTCGATCTCGGATTTCTACATGACCGATGTGACGCGCGGCCCCTCGGCCGACAAGGTGCATCGCTATCGCTCGACCGTCCTCGCCATGAAGGCGCTGGCCGATCACGAGGTGATGGCTGTAATGGGGCCACGTGCCGAGATGGAAGCGGCGATAGCGCCCGGCATCCAGATCCACGAGCCGCCCCTGGGCCTGCCGCGTTCAAAATGGGTGATCGGCGTGGCGCTGTCGATGCAGCACCGCCCGCTGGCATATGCGGTGGATGACGCGATCGCGGCGGCGCTCGAAGATGGTCGGATCGCCAAGGCCTTTGCCGAATACGGCGTGGAATTTACCCCACCCACTCCGTAAGAAAGCAAATCGGGCCGCGCTGATCCCAGATCAGAGCGGCCCGTAATTCCCCTCGAAATCGACGAGATGCACCTCTGACAGCCCGAGCTTTGTGGCGCTGCGCGAGATCGCCTTGCGGTCCATCAGGACGAACGCGGTCGAGGCGGCATCAGCCAAAGCCGCGCTTGGTGCCTCGACGGTGACGGTCGACCAGATTGCGTGCTGCCCTTTGGGGCCGAGAATGTGGCTGCCGCCGGGCAATGCGAGTGCTCCCGGCGAGGAGGTCGCGACCGCCTGACCATCGGTCAGAACGAGGCGCGCCAACATGCCAGCTGCCGGGTCCGAGACCCCAAGCGTGAACGGCCCGCCAATCGCCGCAAACTCTCCCATATCAACAAGCACATCACGATAACCGCGTGCGATCAGAAGCGCACGAATGCGATCGGCCGCATAACCTTGAACGATCCCGTTGAGTGTCAGCCCTTGCCCCTGCCCGAGCCGAATTTCTTCCCCGATCTCGACACGCTCGAAACCGATGCTCATTCTCTCCGCCTGCCCGTCGCGGCTGTCCGCCAAGGCCTGCCAAAGCGGTTGCACGGTCGGATCGAATGCCCCATCCGTCGCATGGTGAACGAGGCGCGCCAATTCCAGAACGTCGCGCATTGCAGCCGATGGCCTGGCCCTGCCGCGTGCGTTCAATTCTTTCAGTTCAGACGGGCGATGGAGCGAGAATGTCGCTTCGATAGCCTCAATTTCATCCTGTATTTCATTGAGATCATGCCCAATATTCTTCGCGCCACGAATGTCTATGCCGATCTGCGCACCGAAGGCCTGACCCTGCCATGATGTCGCCTGCGCCGGGTGCCCCGCCAGAGCCGCAACCGCTGAAATCTGCAAAAACCGCCGCCGTTTCATTCCGCCGCCTCCCGAATTCCCGTTGCGCGTTGCGCCCGTTTCGCCTCCAGCACGAGCGGCACGCAAAGCGCCGGGTCATCGTGGATCTTCACGCAATCAAGGCATTGGAAACACTCGGAATAGCGGATCTCTCCACTCTTCGCGATGGCGCCGTAATTGCAACGCACCTTGCAGAGCTGACAGGGCGAGCCGCACTCGGCCCTCCGCGGGATCCAGTTGCGCAACCGCAGGAGCCCGCCAAGCCGCATCGCCGCTCCCAATGGGCAAACCGAACGACAGAACCCCTTGAACCAGACGGTCGAGACCGCAATCCACCCGGCCGCCCACAACACATAGGGCCAGGGGCGATCGAAATGGGTCGTGATGGCGGTTTTGAAGGGCTCGATCTCGACGGCCTTCTCGGTGTGGTCGGGCGACAAGAGCGCGATCCCGACAAGCGCGACCAGCGCCAGCGGCCCCGTCCACAAGAGCGCCTGAGCCAACGAGCGCGGCGGCTCCCAACGTGGCAGGTGCAAAACGCGCCCGAGGTGATGCGCGAATTCCTGCATCGCCCCGTAAGGGCAAAGCCAGCCACAGAAAAAACCGCGCCCCCAAAGGAAAAACCCGAGGATTGCCGCTCCCCAGATCAACAGCGAAAACGGATCGTAAAGCAACACTTCAAGCGAACCATTCCCCGTCAGCGCCCGCAGCACCGCAAGCGGTGTGACGATCGAGAGCTGCCCTTGCCCCCAATACCCGACGAAGCCGATGGTAATCGCGAGAATGCCGAGACGTACCGGCGTGAACAGCTTCAATGCGGCCAGCTTCGACTGCATCAGAAGCGCGCCGAAAAGAAGCGTCAGGAAGCCGGACAAGATCCAAAAATCCGTGGCCCGGTTGCGCAAGGCCTCGCGCCACGGGGGCAACGCCTCGGGGGTCTGAGGAAAGGTGAAAAACCGTTCGGGCGTCTTGAGCGTAAGCGAGAAATGCGCCTCGCCCGGCTCGGGCTGGAACATCCCGTGCATCCGCACCGCCTGCGCTGAAAGCTGCCAATCGCGCGTCGGATCGAACCCAAGCCGACGATCGAGCCGGACGACGAGTTTCGTCGAATCCTCAAGGGCTTCCGGTACGTCTTTCGCAAGATGTGCAAGGATATCCGCATCGCGCAGGGCGAGAGGCAGCCCATCTTGCTGCGCCGAAATCCGGTCGGGCGCGGTGTTGCGCACGAAATCCTCGCTCACCAACCCCTGACGCCCAGCCTCGATCAGCAGGTAAAGCTCGTCATCGGGCGCGCGCGACAGAAACCGGCGCGTCTCTGCATAGGTTTCAGGCGACAGGACGGCTTTGGCGATCGAGGGCGGCCCAAGGTCGATCACATAAAGATCAAGATACATCCCATTGGGATCATTTGATCCTTCCGGATCATCATATGCCCATTTCGTGTTCTTGAAAGCGGCATCTTCCTCGGCATTCGTGACCCTGAGCCGTCCGATCAATCCGGCATCGGCAAGCGCCTTCCAGTCCAGATCCTCAACGTGGTCAGGATCGGGCTTGGGTGGCGGACCCGCACTAATCCCCTGCATCTTCTCGCGCGCGACCGCGAGCGTCGCGGCGAGGATCGATTCATGGGCGATCCGTACGCTCGCCGTCGCCTTCGTCACCCCGTCGAGATAGACCAGATCCGAGCCCGATCCCGCCCCCCCGTAAGGTGTCCCGACGACGAGCGGTTCGTTGATCGAATGTCCGCGATATTGTTCGAGGAAGTCGCGAAACGGCGCTTCGCCGAGCCCCGAGACGAAAACCGGCTCATGCTGAGCGATCAGCTTCACGGCGATGAACCGGCCCTCGAGATCAAGCATCACCAACATGTTGATCGGTTTGCCGGAAAACCCCGGAAGGGGCGCGAGCTCCCCGGTTTCGAAGACGTAGCCCGCCTCGCCACCGCCCGAGTTCAATAGCTGCCAGACACCCTTGTCGTTGATCTCCTCACCCACCGCATAAGGCGCCACGACCATATCGGCGACCTGATCATGTGTGAGGCTGGCCGCGAAAGCGGGCAAAACCGTCATCAACCAGAAAAATGCCGCGCGTAACATGCGCCCAGCCTAGCGGATGGGCGGCGCGAAGAAATTCGACCTTCGTCTCAGGTGATGACGTCGGGACCTGTGCATCCGGTGCGGGCGCGGATGCCGACAAGGGCTTCGGTCGCGGCAATGATCGGGGCGAGCGCCTCTTGCGGATCGCGGTCGAGCCCATCCGGCCCCGGCGCGTAGCGTTCGAGATAGACGCGCAATGTCGCGCCCTGCGTCCCGGTACCTGACAGACGCAAGACGACACGCGAACCGCCCTCGAAGAGGATACGGAAACCCTGCCCCTCGGAAACCGATCCATCGACCGGGTCGGTATAACAGAACTCGTCTGAACTTTCGACCGTAAGCCCTTCGGTTTGCGTGCCTTTCAAAGATCTAAGCTTGGCGCGCAGATCCCCCAGCATGGTTTCGGCGAGATCGACTGGCAGCGCTTCGTAATCGTGGCGCGAATAGTAATTCCGGCCGTAGCGCGCGAAGTGGTCGCTCAGGATCTCGGCCACCGACATCTTCCGCACGGCGAGGATGTTCAGCCACATCAGGACCGCCCAGAGCCCGTCCTTTTCGCGCACGTGATCCGAGCCGGTGCCGAAGCTCTCCTCGCCGCACAGGCTGACGCGGCCCGCATCCATCAGATTGCCGAAGAATTTCCAACCCGTCGGTGTCTCGTAGCAATCCAGACCGAGCGCCTCCGCCACCCGGTCCGCCGCCGCAGAGGTCGGCATCGAGCGCGCGACGCCCTTCAGACCATCCTTGTAGCCCGGCACGAGATGCGCATTGGCCGCCAGCACCGCGAGACTGTCGGAGGGCGAGACATAGGTGCCCGCCCCGAGGATCATGTTCCGGTCACCATCCCCATCCGAGGCGGCGCCGAAATCCGGCGCGCTCTCGCCCATCATCTCGGCCATCAGCTCATGCGCCCAGGTCGGGTTCGGATCGGGATGCATGCCGCCGAAATCGGGAAGCGGCGTCGCATGGGTCACCGTGCCCTTCGGAGCGCCGAGACGGTTTTCGAAGATCTCAACCGCATAGGGCCCGGTAATCGCGCACATCGAATCCATGCGCATCCGGAAACCGGACTCAAAAAGGTCACGCAGTGCATTGAAATCAAACAGCGTTTCCATCAGGTCCGCATAGGCGGAAACAGGATCGACCACTTCAATCACCATCTCGCCCATCGCACTCTCGCCCAGCGTATACAGATCGGGATCAGGTGCATCGAGCTTGAGATAATCGGAGATTTCCTGCGTGCGATCATAGATCGTGGAGGTGACGGATTCCGGCGCGGGGCCGCCGTTCGACATGTTGTATTTCACGCCGAAATCTTCATCGGGACCGCCGGGATTGTGGCTCGCCGAGAGGATCACGCCGCCATCGGCGCCGCGCTGTCGAATCAGGTTCGAAGCGGCGGGTGTCGAAAGCCAGGCCCCGCGACCCACGATGACGCGCGCAGCGCCATTCGCCGCCGCCATCTTCAGGATCGTCATCGCGGCTTCGCGCCCGAAATAGCGACCGTCACCGCCAAGGACCAGGGTCTTGCCCGTCACGCCGCCCACCGCGTCAAACGTCGCTTGCACGAAATTCTCGAGGAAATCCGGCTGCATGAAAATGCGTGTCTTCTTGCGCAGGCCCGAGGTTCCGGGTTTCTGGCCGTCGATCGGTTGGGTGGTGTGGCGGGTCATGACGTCTCCTGCGGTGTCGCGCGGGTGAAGACTTGAACGGATTGTGCGGCAAGGCAAGTCTCGGCGGCGGAGAATTGCTCTTCCGCGGCTTCGGGTCGCGCCGTGTCGAGCAGTTGCGTCCACCGCCCCGTAGGCAGGGACGCGGAGCACGCCGGGCCCGCGTTCAGAAGAAGATAGACAGCTTCAAATCCGGCATCCCCCGCCGGACCTTCAGCCGCGCCCCGGATCTCGACCCCGATGCACCGCAATTCCGGGTCGTTCCAGTCATTGGGCTGCGGCTCCTCACCGGAACAAAGCCGCCAGATCAGATCGCGAATGCCGTCCTGCTTGCGTTCCAAAGCGTGAAGGAACCGAGTCTGACGCAGGACCTTGTGGTCTTTTCGTATGCGGATCAAGCGCTTGACGAATGTTTTCAATTCCTCGTCCGGCGCGGTCCAATCGACCCAACCGGTCTCGTTATCCTGCGCATAGGCATTGTTGTTACCGCCTTGCGAATTACCGATTTCATCACCTGCAAGCAGCATCGGAACGCCCTGGCTGAGGATCATCGTGGCCAGCAAGGCGCGTTTGCGCGCGGCCTGCGCCTGCGGATCCGCGAGTGCTTCGGAAAAGTTCGCATCATGCCCGTCGCGATTATTCTCGCCATTCGCCAGGTTCTGCTTTTCGCCAAAGGAAACAAGATCTTGCAGGGTAAAACCGTCATGAGCGGTGATGAAATTCACCGAAGCCGTCGCGGGGCGTCCATGCTGATCAAAAAGCTCGGCCGATCCTGCGACGCGCCGCGCAATATCCCCCGTCATGCCGCGATCGCCGCGCCAGAACCGCCGCGCATCGTCGCGGAACCGATCATTCCATTCGCTGAACGGATGCGGGAATCCGCCAAGGTAATAGCCACCCGGCCCGATATCCCACGGTTCGGCAATCAGTTTCACCCCACGCAGGACCGGATCTTGCGCAATCGCCGTCAGGAAAGGAGCGTGCGGCTCGATCGCGCCCGAAGCGCCGCGCGCAAGCGTTGCGGCCAGATCGAAGCGAAACCCGTCCACCCCCATCTCCTCGACCCAATGGCGCAGGCAATCCATCACGAGACGCAGCGCAAGCGGGTTCGCGAGATTGAGCGTGTTGCCCGTCCCGGTTTCGTCGATATAGCTGCCCCCAGCACCGAGCCGGTAATAACTCGCATTGTCGATCCCGCGCAGGCTCAACATCGGTCCGAGCGCATCGCCCTCACCCGTATGGTTGAAGACCACATCGAGGATCACCTCGATCCCCGCGGCATGGAAACGCCGCACCATTTCGCGAAATTCCTCGCGCGGATCCGGGCCGCAATACCGTGGCTCGGGCGCGAAGAAGCCAACCGGCTGGTAGCCCCAATAATTCGAGAGCCCCTTTTCGACGAGGAAGCGGTCATCGTGATAGGCGCATGTCGGAAGCAGCTCGATCGCGGTGACGCCCAGGTCGCGCAGATGGGCCAGGATCGGTTCGGAGGCCAACCCCGCCCAACGCCCGCGCAGCTCTGCCGGGATCGCGGGATGGGTCATGGTGAGACCCTTCGGGTGGGCCTCGTAGATCACCGTCCCGGACCAGGAGTGATGCGGTCGCTGCCAGTCCGGGCGCACGATCTCGGCGACCACGGATTTCGGCATGACCTCCGTGCTATTGCGCCGGTCCGGTTTCGTTTTCCCCGGCTGCATGGGGGCTTGCCAGGTAATCTTCGAGTCGATGATGCGGGCGTAGGGATCAATGAGAAGTTTCGCAGAGTTGAAGCGGTGCCCCGCCTCCGGCGCCCATTTGCCGCACACCCGATAACCGTAACGGGCCCCCGGTTTGAGCCCCGGCACGAAACCGTGCCAGATCGGCCCGGCGCGTCCGGGAAGCCTGAGGCGCGTCTCGCCCGCTTTGGTGAAGAGGCACAGGTCAACCGCCTCGGCATGGGCCGAGGCGAGCGCGAAATTCACGCCGCCCTCGACAGGCGTCGCACCAAGCGGGTCCGGGCGTCCGGCCTCGATCTTCATCGCGTGCAAAGCTGGTCGTAAAGTGCCGCGTAACGCTCGGCAGAGCGTGCCCAGCCCCAGTCCATCTTCATCGCGCGGCGCTGCATCGCACCCCAGCCCTTGCGATCGTAATATAGCGCGGCAAACCGCATGAGCGCCTGACGCAGAGCGAGGTCGTCGACCGGATGGAAGACAACGCCCGTCGAGGCATTGGCGGCGTCGGTCGCGGGGGTCGCTCCGATCACCGTATCCGCGAGACCACCCACGGCGGCCACGACCGGCAAGCAGCCATAGCGCAGCCCGTAAAGCTGGGTGAGACCGCAAGGTTCGAAACGCGAGGGCACGAGCACCGCATCGCCACCCGCGAACATCCGGTGGCTGAGCGCCTCGTCATAGCCGATCTTCACACCGACCCGACCGGGATTGTGAGCGGCCAACTCGCGCATCGCGTGTTCCGCCCAGCCATCGCCCGAGCCCAGCACGGCCAGCCCGCCCCCGGCGGCGAGAAACGGCCCCAGCGCGGGCGTGATCAGGTCAATCCCCTTCTGCGAGGTGAGCCGCGAGATCAGGATCGCGAGCGGCCCGGGCACATCCAATCCGAATTCGGCTTCCAGCGCCTTGCGGTTGCTGGCCTTGCCCGCGGGTTTTGCCGCCGAGAACGGCGTGATCTCGGGGTCAGTCTCGGGGTTCCAGACAGTTGCGTCGATACCGTTGAGAATGCCGTGCAGATCGCCTGCGCGCATCTGCAAGAGCCCCTCCAGCCCAAGCCCGAACTCGCCGCGCATCAGCTCCTCGGCATAGCGCGGGCTTACGGTGGTGATCGCATCGGCGGCCACGAGACCGGCCTTGAGCGTCGAGATATCGCCCCAGAACTCCACTCCGTCACGGTTGAAATCCCAGGTCTGGAGCCCGAGAGCCGCGAGCTTGTCGCGCCCGAAACGGCCCTGAAAGGCGATGTTGTGGATGGTGATCACCGTCGGGATGCCCGAGCCGCGCAGATACCAGGGCACGAGCCCGGTCTGCCAGTCGTGGCAATGCACGAGATCGGGGCGCCATTTTCCCAGACCCTCCCGCGCGATCTCGGCTGCGACGAAACTCAGCGCGGCGAAGCGCTCGGCATTGTCGCCGTAATCCTGCCCGTCCTGCGAGTAGGGGCCGCCATCACGATCGAAGAGGTGATCGGCAACGAGCGCCAGCACCTCCATCCCGGCGGATTTTCCCAACGTCAGCCGCGCCGGGCCGCCATAGAGATTGGCGCTTTCCCAGACCTTTTTCGGTGATTTCAGCTTTTTCAGAATGCCGCGATAGGCGGGGATCATCACCCGCATGTTCCAGCCTTGCTCGGCCAGCGCTGCGGGCAACGCGCCCACCACATCGGCCAGACCGCCGGTCTTGACCAGCGGCACGGCTTCCGAGGCGACAGAAAGAACATGTTTCATGATCTTCCCCCTATTCAAAACATTCCGGGGCGCAGCGCAGCGACCGAGGGGCTACTCCACCCCTGCCCCGTTACCGAAACAGGACCAGCGCGCCGGGTGACCAGGACACGCGGGTGCGCGTGCCGACATCGAGCACCGGGCGCCCGAACACATTGCGCATCGAGATCCGCACCGGCTTTTCCATCCCGTCGAGCCGCACGTCATAATAGGTCATGTCGCCGTAATAGACGACCTCGTCAATCGTGCCCGCGGCTTCGCGATCGCTCGCCTGCTGGCCTTCATACAGAAGCGTCAGCGTCTCGGGCCGGAAACCGACCGCCGCGCTATCCCCGGTGGGCGCGGCCGAGACTTGCGATGTCGAGACGTCGAGCACCCCGAGCCCCGCCACTTCGGCACTGATCAGATCGCCGCTTTCGCCGGTCACCTTCGCGGGCAGGAAGTTCATCACGCCGATGAAATCGGCCACGCGGCGCGAATTGGGGCGGCGGTAGAGCGTCTCTGGATCGGCAAGCTGGGCAATCTCGCCCTCAAACATCACGGCGATCCGGTCGGACATGACCAGCGCCTCTTCCTGATCGTGGGTGACGAGCACGAAGGTGATGCCCACCTCGCGCTGCAGCTTGATCAGTTCGACCTGCATCTGCTCGCGGATCTTGCGGTCGAGCGCGGAGAGCGGCTCGTCCAGAAGCAGCACCTTCGGCTTCAGGATCAGCGCGCGCGCCAGCGCCACACGCTGACGCTGTCCGCCCGAGAGCGCATGGGCCGCACGCGCGCCATAGCCCTTCAGCCCCACCATCTCTAGCGATTCCTCGACCAGCTTGTCCTTCTCGGCCTTCGAGCGCGGATCACGGCGCAGCCCGAAGCCCACATTCTGCGCCACCGTCAGATGCGGGAAGATCGCGTAGGACTGGAACACCATATTGGTCGGCCGCTTGTTCGCGGGCACGCCGGCCATGTCCTTGCCGTCGATCAGAACCGCGCCCGAAGAGATATCCTCGAACCCCGCGATGGTGCGCAGAAGCGTGGTCTTGCCGCAGCCCGAGGGGCCCAGAAGCGAGAAGAACTCACCCGCGCGGATCTCGGCCGAGATGCCGCGCAGCGCGTGATAATCGCCGTAATATTTGTGAACGTCTCGGAAGGCGATCATCGGGTTATCTGTCACAGGAAACCTCCGGTATCCTTTGCGCCGGTCCGCTTGATGCCGCGGCGGCGGAAGAACTCGGCCACGCTCAGAAGCAGGATCGAGGCCGCGACGAGGCAGGTGCCAAGCGCCATGATGACCGGGATCGCGCTCGGGAAACGCAGCTGGGAAAAGATGTAGGTGGGCAACGTCGGTTGGTTGCCCGCGAGGAAGAAGGCCACGATGAACTCATCCAAAGAGATCGTGAACGAGATCAGGAAAGCCGAGATGATGCCCGGCATCACCAGCGGCAACACGATCAGGCGGAAGGTGGACATCCGGGTCTCTCCCAGATCCACCGCCGCCTCTTCAAGCGACTGATCGAGCGTGGCGAACGCCGTTTGCAGCACCGCGATCGCGTAAGGCAGCGCGATGATCACATGGCCAAGGATCACCGTCCCGATCGAGAGGTTCACGCGCAGTACCTCGAGCATCACCAGAAGCAGCGACATCCCCATCAGAATGTCAGGCAGCACCATCGGCAGCATGATCAGCCCCATGATCCCGCCCTTCGCGCGAAACTTGTAGCGCGTCGAGGCGCGGGCCGCGAAAACCGCGAGGATCGTCGCACCCGCCGAAGAGGTCAGGGCGATGATCAGCGAGTTCGTCAGAGCGTGGCGCAGCGTGTCGTTCTCGGCCATCTTCGCGAACCAGTCGGTCGTGAAGCCCTTCAGCGGGAAAGCGATGATCGTGCCGTCGTTGAAAGCGAAAAGCGGCAACAGGAAGATCGGCGCATAAAGGAAGATCAGGTAGGCCAGTGCGTAGATCTTGAGCGAGGGAAATTTCATGCGCGGCTCACTTTCCGACCTTGAGGAAGCGGCGGTTGAGCCACAGGAATACCAGCGCCAGGGCGGCGACCACGAGGAGCGAACTGACCGCGATGGCCGACCCCAGCGGTCGGTTGTCCAAAGGCAGCATCTGCGCCTGAATGAGGTTCGCCACCATCGGCATCTTGCCGCCCCCGATCAGCTCGGGCGTGACGTAGTCGCCGACCGTCGGGATGAAGACGATCAGGGTCGCGGCGACCACGCCCGGCATCGCCAGAGGCAGGGTCACCCGCAGGAAGGTGCGCCAACGGCTCTCACCCAGATCCTGCCCGGCCTCCAGCAGCGAGCGGTCGATCTTCTCGAGGCTGACAAAGATCGGCAGGATCGCGAAAGGCGCATAGGCATGGGCCAGCGTCAGCGCGATCGCCCCCACCGAATTGAGCATCTGCAGCGGGTCCGCGATCAGCCCGTTCGGGCCGATGATCCCGATCCCCTCCAGCGCCGAATTGATCACGCCGTTATAGCCGAGGATCACCTTCCACAGGAACACGCGGATCAGATACGAGGTCCAGAACGGAATGGTGATCAGAAAGATCCAGCGCGCCTTCTGGTTCGGCGCGAGTCCGAAGCTCAGGTAATAGGCAATCGGGAAGGCCAGCCCCACAGTGACCAGCGTCACCAGCCCCGCCACGAACAGCGACCGCACCAGAATCACGCGAAAGATCGGATCGGACCAGGTCGCGAGGTAATTCTGCAGGGTGAATTCGTGAATCACCGTGAGATAGCCGTCCTTAAAGAAGGAATAGGCCAGGATCGTCGCGAGGGGCGCGGCCAATAAAAGAAGGGCGTAGATCGCGGGCGGAGAAATCAGCGCATAGCCCTGTGCCGCGTCGCTGCGCAACCAGCTCTCACCTTTAGCGGCCATGCATGTCTCCCTTTTCGCGCCCTATGCAGGCGCCATCCGGGGGCCACGAAAGCACAAGGGCGCGGGCGTGAAAAGGGGCCATGCCGATCACGCGAGCGCGAGACAGGCAGCTGCCGCAATTTTGTGCACTCAGACCGGCAGGTCGTCCGGCATCCGATCGAGAAGCCCGGTCAGCGTGCGCAAGGCCGACCTGAAACGTTCTTCGGGGGCGGACCCTGCCATCGCGATCCGCACCGCATTGGGCGCCTGCCCGTCCTGCACGACATATTCATCGGCCGAGCGCAGCAAGACGCCCTCGGCCTCGGCCATGCGCGCAAAGCTCGACGCGCGCCATCCGAGCGGTAGCTTGAGCCAGAGGAAGCTCAACCCCGGCAGCCAGGAGATGTCCTGCCCGCCAAGCGCCTGCACCGTCATCTGCAAGCGCCGTCCCATTTCCTCCTGCGCGGCATAGCGCAGTCGCATCGCCTCGCCGCTGTCGAAGAGACGCGCCACCATATCGGTGATCGGGCGCGCGAGGCCGAAGAAGGAATGTTGCGCCGCTAGCCGCCCCACCTCGCCCATGCCCTCAGGGGCGGCGACGATGCCAAACCGCATCCCGGCCGAGATCGTCTTGGAGAGCGACGTCACATGCCAGCAGCGTTCAGGCGCGATCACGCGCAGGCTGGGCAGGCCCGTCACTGGGGCCGTGTAGCAATCATCCTCGATGATCTGGAGGTCGTGGCGGCGCGCGACCTCGGCCAGCGCCATCCGGCGCGCCTCGTCCATGCGCCCGGCGGTCGGGTTCTGCGCATCCGGGGTGATGCAGACGATCTGCCCGCGATAGCGGCGGCAGGCGGCATCGAGCGCCTCCGGGATCATCCCCTGCTCATCGATCGCGACCGGATGGATCTCGGCACGGTTGAGCCGCGCGGCATGGCGAAAGCCCGGATAGGCCAGCTCTTCGATGAAAACGCCGGGACGGTCGCCGCGCAGACAGGTCTGCATCACGAGATTGATCCCGTTCTGCCCGCCATGGGTCAGCACCAGATCATCGGCACTCAACTCGGCATGGAGCGAACAATCCCTCGGGAACCAGTCGAGCACCGCCTCGCGGCAATAGGCGTCGCGACGCAGGCCGGGATATTGCAGATAGGTCTTGCCGATATCGCGCGCCGCTTCCTGCATCGCCCAGGCCAGCGCCTTGGTCTGGCCGACATCGGGAAGTTGCGGCGAGCGCAGATCGACGACGCGGTCGGGCTCACGCTCCACCTCTTCGCCGGTCTGGCGATACAAAGGTTCGCGCGGGCCGAGTCGCTGATTTTGTGTCGATACAAATGTACCCCGACCGACCTGCGCATCGAGCAGCCCTTCCTGGGTCGCGATCTGGTAACCCCGCGCCACGGTGCCCGGAGTGACCCCGAGTTTCCAAGCCAAGTCCCTGACCGTAGGCAATTTTGTTCCGGGCGGAAGATCGCCGCGGCGGATCCCTTCGCGCAAGGCGCGCACGAGAGCGAGGTATTTCGGGCCACTCAGTTTAGCGAGCTCGGGGGACCAGCTTGTATCAGTCACAATATTTCTCTGGCTGCGCAAATCGACACAATGTATCCATCTTATACCAAAGGAACACAGATTGTATCAATACAGAAAGGCCCTGCAATGTTGACCCTGTCGCGGACCCGTCCCGCCATCGCCCGTCACGGCTCGCTCAGCCTGATCGCGCGCGTCGCGCGCGTCCTCGAAACCCGCCGCTCCCGCGCGGCTCTGGGGAAACTTGACGCGCGCCTTCTGCAAGACATCGGAATCAGCCGGGCTGAGGCCCAGCGAGAAGAGCGCCGCTTCCTGTGACGCGGGCGATCCGGGCATTCCCCTGAACGGATCGTCATCTATCTGGCCGGGCAATGCGCCCGGCCTTTTTTTGACTGTGATCGCGGTCGTCGGCGACCAACCCGCACCAAGCGCGGCCAATCTGCCCTGCGGTGGGCGAACCGTCCCGGAGCGCGATTATCCGTGCGCGTCGTGCAACGAACGTGGCAGTCCCGAAAGAGACGGCCGGACGGGACGATAATCGGCGCTTTCGAGAAGATCGGCGCGTTTTGCCAGCAAATCGGCGCGCGCGATTTGTTCAAGCGCGGCGATGCTTTCGGGCGTCGGGCGAAAGCTCTCTGCCCAAACACCCTCGCCCAGGATCAATTCGTGCCGATCGAAAAGCAGCTGGAGATAGCGGACGCCCTCTTGAGGTGTGATCTCTTCGATACCGTCCATCCCGACGAGATCGCGCGCCATCACCATCGCCTCGCCCTGCCCATCATGGAAAACCGACAGCAAATGATGGCTGGGCGAAACGATCAGGTCGCGCAGCGGCTGATCGGGGCCAAGCGCCCCAGCCCGCACCCGCACCGGACGCAACAGTGGATTGAGCGCGAGATCGCGCGCGCTGAAGGTTCGCTCGCCGATCCAGCGAAGAACCTGAACCCCGTTGTCGCGGGTCAGGAGCCGTGCACCGGGCACGAGATCTCCGGCCCGGCAGGCGCCACTCTCGGTGGCGAGAAGCGTGTCGGGCGTGAAACAGGGAATTGCAGCGACGAAATCACGGATCGGCGCTTCGAAAAGCGCCGCGCCCCGAGCATCAAACCCCGCGATCCGCCCTTCCAGATATTCGTAATCCGCAAAGTCGAGTCGCAGATCGACAAGCTCTTCACGGGCCCGCCGCGTAAATCCGACTGCGGGAGAGCGCCCGATCGTGGTTTCGAAGATGTCACGAATTCCGATCATCTTTCGGCCCTCCCCAGCCTCTCTGGTTCCCGATTTCGCCATGCTATGGCGCGGTGGTCTATAAAAAGAAGCAAATACGCCCGCTTTTCGCCCGAAATTGCGAAAACAGAGTGTTTCGCCCGAGGAAGCCCTCACGCCGTCCCAACATGGAAACGCCCGGGGAAATCTCCCGGGCGCCCCGTTTTCTCGTTCACCCGCGCAGCAGCACCGCCGCCTCGTGCCGCTTGAGCGTCTTGCGCGCGGCATGGTAATCGCTGCGCCCCTTTTCGGTTTGCAGATCCGGGAAGAGCTCGAAGATCTCCTGCCGCTGCGCATTCCCCAAACCGCCAAGCGCCTGGTCGCCAGGCTGGAAGCTCTCGGTCCATGAGCCGTTGGCGAGGACGACCTCGTGACGGTCGAACATGAAGTGCAGGTAGCTGGCACCAAGCGTCTCGACGGTCGAGACGCCTTCATTCGCCACAAGGTGCTTGGCCGCGACAAGAACCTCGTGCTCTTCGAAATAGAGCGCGGTCATGTCATTGGCGACCAGCATGCGGTGGTTCGGCGAGACCAGCATGTCGCGCTCGGGCAGATCGTTGCCAAGCGACCCGGCCCGGATCAGCACCGGCTTGAGATGCGGCGCGCGGGCGAGCTGCTCGCGCGTCATGTCGGCACGGCCCGCCCATCGGATCTCCTGGATGCCGTTGTCGCGGGTGAGCACCTTGTCGCCCTCGCGCAGCAGCTCGACCGGAACCTCGCCCTTCGGCGTCGCGACCAGCGTACCGGGAGTGAAGCAGGGAATGATCTGCTCCATGTTCGAGAACGCGAGCGTGCCGGTCACATTGCCGTCGCCATCGAGGAAGCTCACCGTACCCGCATAGGTCGTCGGGTCGGTCATGTAGCTGTCGACGCGCAGAGGACCTGCGCCACGCAGATCGAGCGTATCCCAGTCGTCGCCGCCCTCGCCGCCATCAAGCGTGTCGCCCGCGCCGTTCTCGGGCGCATCCACGAAGAAGAAGTCGCGATCATCCCCGCCAAACGCATAGTCCGCACCGGTGCCGCCAAGCAGCGTGTCGCTGCCGGTGCCGCCGTCGAGACTGTCCGAGCCGTCGCCGCCGAGCAGGCTGTCATCGCCCGCGTCGCCCATCAGCGTATCGTCGTCGATCCCGCCATCGAGCGTATCGTTGCCATTTCCGCCCGAGATCCAGTCGTCGTCATCCTCGCCGAAGATCACGTCGTTGCCGTCATTGCCTTCGGCCGAGTCATTGCCCGCGCCGCCGATCATCGAATCCGCCGCATTGCCGCCGATCAGCGTGTCATTGCCCTCGCCCCCGTCGAGCAGATCCTCGCGCGGGCCGCCAAGCAGACGATCGTCGCCGGCATCGCCATAAAGCGTATCGCCATCCTGACCCGCATCGAGCGTGTCATTCCCGTCGCCGCCATGCAGCGTGTCGTCTCCCGCTCCGCCCGAGAGGTAATCATCCCCATCGCCGCCATAGAGGTCATCATTGCCCTCGCGACCGGCCAGCGTGTCATTGCCGCCTTGACCATAGATCACGTCATCGCCAAGACCGCCGTCGAGGCTGTCATCGCCCGGCTCGCCCGTTCCGTCGAAGACCGGAACGGCCTCGCACTGGATGTCGGTGATGGTGATCTTCTGATCAGTGGCCCCGCCATTGGCATAGGCGATGGTGATCTTCGCCGTCGGGTCCGCGATCTCGACGAGCACCGAGCCGATCGCGTCATCCGGGCCAAGATAGCCGGTATCCTGATCGCCCGCGGTGATCGTATAGGTGCCATCGCCATTGTCGGTGACGGTTTGATTGCCCGAGGGTGTGATCGTGATGTCGACCGGGTTGCCATCGGCGTCGAGCGCCGAGAGCGTCACCACGTCGATATGGTCGTCGCAGCTATCCGAGCGGTCGATATCATTGATCCGGAAAGCGACGTTCTGCACTTCGCCGGTGTAATCGGGATTGTCCGACGAGAAGCTCAGCACCGTCGTCGAGGTCGGGTCGATCCCGCCCTCGCCGCCGCAGCCGTAAAGCTCGAGCGCGGAATTGCTGTCGAAGGTCTCGCCCGGAGCGACATATTGCGTCGAGGAGACGAATTTCGCGGTCGCGCCAAAATCCTGCGAAGTGAAATCGAAGGTGACCTTGGTATCGCCGAGATCGACGGTCTGGTCCGTCAGGGTGCCGCAATAATCGTGCAGATCGCCCCAGTCGACGGTTTGCGAGACCGGATCGGCGACGGGTCCGTCGGATGTATTGCCATCCCCCCAGATCGTATCGTTGCCCGCGCCGCCGTTGATCGTGTCGTTGCCGCCCTCGCCATACAGAAGATCGTTGCCATCGCCCCCATCGACCGAGTCATTGCCCGCGCCTGCGTAAACGGTGTCATTTCCGTCGCCCGCAAGGATGATGTCGTCGTTGCCGACCTGCCCGGGAAGGATCGCGTCGTTATGGTCGACCATGTCGCCCTGCGGATCGCCCGTGTAGGCCACGTCGATCAGATCGTCACCGGCGGTGCCTTCCACGATACCGTCGAGCTCGGGCTCCTCGACGGTGAGCGTGACAGTCGCCCAGTCATAGCCGCCATGGCCGTCCGAGATCTGGTAATAGAAGGTATCTGGCCCGAAATAGTCTGGATCGGGCGTGTAGGTGATGGTTCCGTCTGCATTGAGCGTCACCGACCCATGGGCCGGATCGGTCACCTGGCACACACGGATCGGGTCGCAATCGGGATCGCTGTCATTGGCCAGAACGTTGATCACGACCGAGCTGTTGTAGCTCACCGTTGCCAAGTCGTCCCTGGCATATGGGTCATGATTGCAGAACGAATAATAGGTCATCCCGTACTCTCCTTGGCCTCCCGCCGCTGTCCCGGCCGGTGCGCCTTGTTTCCCCGATCCCGCGGCGCGAACTGGCAGCGCCGGAATGATTTCCCGGACCTCGCGATCCGGTGATGTTTCGTGAAACGGGATATGGCTTGCTCACACAGGCGCAGCCGTTGACAGACGGCTCGGATTGCTCCGAGGTCTCGCAATTGTCGGTCGGATTGACGGTTTGTCCCCACGTAATCCTGGCAGCACCTGGTGAGGTCTCGCGCTGAAGCCCCCTTCACTGGCCACCCCCATGGCCAAGTTGCCCCCCAAGTCGGGCATGGCCACAATCTGCCCGCGCCTCCGCCACAAAGAAAGGGTAATTTGCCTTGTTCTTGCCTCATTTGTGCAGATTGCTTGCAAAATAAGCAGCAATCGCCGCAGTGCGGAAAGTCGTTGAAAAGACATATTGTTTCGATTTGAAACTCGGCCGGTTGGCAATTCCGCAGTGTAGCCGCCTGAAATGGGGAGGCTTTTCGCGCCGTCGAGATGATTCGTCGCGTTTCGCAAAAGCCGGTTCGCTCACTTTGTTCCACTTTCGGAAACAATGCTGGACTTCAATCGTTTCCAAATCGCACGCAATCGTGCGCCTTATTCTTGCCATCAATCCGCCCGGATTGTTCCCGATCGCGCTCCAAAATCAGAGGGATACGCGGTTTGTTCTCCCCGATGCCGCGGCGTCACGTCGAATCACCATTCGGTAATTTCAATTGAGGCAAATGGGATGAAACGTGCCCGTATGCGATGCGGCAGGTCTCTGCCCGCCCCAAGGCAAATTGCGCCCTCACGAGCGGTGAACGGACCTGATCTGCTTCGGGCCGATGGTCACAAAAACGCCGACAGACCCCGCCAACCCGCCAGCGCGCCTGAAAACGCCATCACCCCGATTGCCAGCATCCTGTATTGCCCATGGTTGAGGCGCGCGAAGGCACGCGTGCCCGCCCACGTCCCGAGCGCGAGTGCCGGAATCGACACCACCGTCAGCCAGAGGGTCCTCGCGTCGATCGCTCCGGCCAATGCCAAGCCCGGTGTCGCCATCAGCGCGGCAAAGAAAAAGAACAGCAAAAGCGACGCGCGGGTCTGCACGGAACTGGTGCCCGCCCCGAGGTAATAGGCGACCGCGGGCGGTCCCGACATCGCGGCAAGCCCTGAGAACGCGCCCGAAGCGATCCCCGCCGCGATGGCCAGCCCGCCATGGGGATGCGCATGGGTCGGGCGATAGCGCACCAGAACCACGAGCCCTGCGAGCACCACCACTGCGATGATCACCCGCGCCGCATCCGGGCTGAGCGCGGTGAGCGCAAAGATGCCCAGCGGCGTGCCCAGCAACGCCCCCGCCGTCAGACGCATCAGCGAGGGCATATGCGCGTCACCCCTGAGCGCGAAAATATCGCGCAGCCCCACCGCGACCTGCAACAAAACCGCGAGGGCGACCGCCTCGATCGGGGGCAGCAAAAGCGACACGATCGGAACCGCCGCGAGCGCGAACCCGAACCCCGCCACCCCGCGCAGGAAGGCCGAAACGAAAACAGCGCCGATCACGAGCGCCGTGGTCGCGCTCAGCATTGCCGCGCCTCGGATTTGGCTTGCGCGATCCGTGCCGCACAGCCCGCGGAGCAAAAGGCGATCAGACCCTCGACCGAGGCCTGTGGGCCCGTCGTCGCGGCCAGTGCCGCGACGCGCCATTCCGACGTCAGAAAGGCCAGCAGGGCCGCGACCGAATAGACGAAGCCTTCCGCGACAACCGAACAGCGCACGCCCGGATAGAGCGCGCAGATCTCCTCGATGAAGCGTTGTGCGGTCGGATCGAAGAGATCGGCCGAAATATCGGCCCAGGCCGGATCGGCCGAGACCATCGCCACGAGCCGCGCATAGGCCAGCCATTGCGGATCGCTGCCCGCAGCCTTCGCCAGATAAGGCCGGAAGAAACAGTCAAGGATCACATCGAGACTGAGCGCCCCCTGCCCCTTCGCACCCGCAAGCGCTTCGAGACGAAGCTGGGTCAGTTCCTCGGCGCGCCGTTCGACGACCTCGCGAAACAACGCCTCTTTCGAGCCCCCGTGATGGTTCACCAGACCCAGCGGAACTTCGGCCAGGGCAGCGATGTCTCGCACCTTCGCCCCCTCGAATCCATCCCGCGCGAACACGGTTTCCGCCGCATCGAGAATTCGTGAGCGACTCGCGAGCGAACGCTTCGACGGGGCCCTAAGTCTCTGTTTATCGGTCGTCTTCTTCGTCATCGCATCGGGGCTTGCTTATTTTGAACAATGGTTCAATTTAAGAATGTCTGGGAGGAGACGCAACATGACAAATACGAGGGGCACGTTCGCCCTGATCGGCGCGGGCCCGATGGGTCTGGCCGCGGCCAAGGTGCTGGGCGAACAGGGTGTGGAGTATCAGGGGTTCGAGCTGCACAGCGATGTGGGCGGGCTTTGGGATATCGAGGGCGCGCGCTCGACAATGTATGAAAGCGCGCATCTGATTTCGTCCAAGCGGATGACGGAATTTGCCGATTTCCCGATGCGCGAGGACGTGGCCGAATACCCGAGCCACCGCGAGATGGCTCAATATTTCCGCGATTTCGCCGATCACTTCGACATCCGCCGCCATTACCGCTTCGGCGCGGAGGTGACGAAGGTTGAACCGCTCGGCGATGATGGCGAGGGCTGGCGGGTCAACTGGCGCGATGCCGAGGGCGAGCATTCGGAGATCTATGCGGGCGTGCTGATCGCCAATGGCACGCTCTCCGAGCCGAACATGCCGGAGTTTCCCGGTCAGTTCGACGGCGAGTTGATCCATTCCTCGGCCTATCGCGATCCGTCGCAATTCAACGGCAAGCGCGTGCTCGTCGTGGGTGCAGGCAATTCGGGCTGCGACATCGCGGTGGACGCGATCCATCACGGGCAAAGCTGCGATCTGTCGATGCGGCGCGGTTATTATTTCGTGCCGAAATATGTCTTCGGCAAACCCGCCGACACGCTGGGCGGCGCGATCAAGCTGCCGATGTGGCTCAAGCGCAGGATCGACGGCGCGCTGCTGAAATGGTTCGTGGGCGATCCGCAGAAATACGGGTTTCCCAAGCCCGATTACAAACTCTACGAGAGCCATCCGATCGTGAACTCGCTCGTGCTGTTTCACGCAGGCCATGGCGATCTGAAAGTGCGCCCGGATATCGAGCGGCTCGACGGGAAGACGGTTCATTTCAAGGACGGCTCGCAGGCCGAGTATGACATGATCCTCGCGGCCACCGGCTACAAGCTGCACTACCCGTTCATCGAACCTGCGCTGCTGAACTGGCAAGGCGATGCGCCGCATCTCTATCTCAACGCGATGCACCCCAAGCGCGACGACCTCTTCGTGCTTGGCATGCTGGAGGCGAGCGGGCTTGGCTGGCAGGGCCGCCACGAGCAGGCCGAGATGGTGGCGCGCTACATTCGCGGGTTGCGTGACGGCGTCGAGGCCGCAAAACGCCTGAAGGCACAGAAATCCGCAGGGTTCGAGCGCGCAACCGGCGGCATGGGCTATCTCAAGCTCGCGCGGATGGCCTATTACGTGGACAAGGCGACCTATCGCAAGGCGGTCACCGGCTGGATCAAGGCGCTCGGCGGGAAGGCCGCGGCATGACCGGGCTCGACGCGGTCCGGCTGAATTTCAGCCCCGGCGCCCTGCATCTGCTCAATGCGATCCTCGGAATCGTCATGTTCTCGGTCGCGATCGACCTCAGCCCCCGCGATTTCCGCCCGCTGGTACGCAAACCTTGGGCGCTGATCGTGGGGTTTGCCTCGCAATTCCTGGTGCTGCCCGCGCTGACCTTCGGGCTGGTGCTTGCGCTCAAGCCCAGCCCCTCGATCGCGCTCGGGCTGATCCTCGTCGCGGCCTGCCCGGGCGGGAATGTCTCGAACTTCTTCACCCACCGGGCGGGTGGGAACACGGCGCTGTCTGTCTCGCTGACAGCCTTCGCCACGGTGGCCGCGATCGTGCTGACGCCGTTCAACATCGCGTTCTGGGGGAGCCTTTACGCGCCGACCCGCGCGCTGCTGCATGCAACCCATATCGACCCGATGAGCGTCGCGTTCACCGTGGGCGTGATGCTTCTGCTGCCGCTCATCGCCGGGATTGCGCTGAACCATTACCGCTACGATCTGACGACGCGCATTCGCGACCCGTTGAAATGGGTATCGATGGCGATCTTCGTGGGGTTCGTGGCGCTCTCACTCAGCGCCAACTGGTCCTATTTCGTGCAATTCGTCGGGCTGATCGCGGGGATGGTGGTGATGCACAACGCTCTGGCCTTCGCGGGCGGTTACGGCACGGCGACGCTCGCGCGGCTCTCGCCTTATGACCGGCGCGCGATCACGATCGAGACTGGCATTCAGAATTCCGGCCTCGGGCTGGTGCTGATCTTCGCCTTCTTCGGGGGGCTGGGTGGCATGGCGATCGTCGCCGCCTTCTGGGGGATCTGGCACATCATCGCCGGGTTCACGATCTCGACTGTCATGAGCCGAAAGGAGGCCGCGCGATGACCCGGATCCTGATCACCGGTGCCAGCGGCATGATCGGCCGCGTGCTGACAACCGAGCTGGCCGAGAGCGGTCACGAGGTCATCGCGACCGATCTTGCGGCGCCGAACGAGCTCCCGGAGGGCGTGGATTTCATCGAGATGGATGTCACGACGGACGCGCCTGCCCGCGTAATCTCGCAGGTACGCCCCGAGGTGATCGTGCATCTCGCCTCCATCGTGACCCCCGGCCCCGGCATAGGGCGCGAGCTGGCCTACAAGGTCGATGTCGAGGGCACGCGCAAACTGCTCAATGCGGCTCTGGAAAACGGCGTGCGGCGGCTCGTCGTGACCTCGTCGGGCGCGGCCTATGGCTATCATGCCGACAATCCCGTACCGCTGCGCGAAAGCGATCCGGTGCGCGGCAACCCCGAGTTCGCCTATGCCGATCACAAGCGGCAGGTCGAGGAGATGCTGGCCGAGGCGCGCACCACCCACCCCGCTCTCGAGCAGGTCGTCCTGCGGGTCGGTACGGTTCTGGGCAAGGGCACGGAGAACCAGATCACGGCGCTCTTTCGCAAACCGCACCTGCTCGCGATCCGGGGCAGCGAGAGCCCCTTCGTCTTCATCTGGACCCGCGATCTCGCGCGTATCCTGATGCGCGCTGCGACCGACGGCCCACCCGGCATCTTCAATGTCGCGGGCGATGGCGCGCTGGGGGTGGCGGATCTCGCGCGGCGTCTGGGTAAACCTGTGCGCCGCTTGCCCGCGCTTGCCATCAAGGCGGCGCTGGCCATCGCTCATCCCCTCGGCCTCAGCCGCTACGGGCCGGAACAAGTGCGCTTCCTGCAATACCGCCCCGTGCTCGCCAATGACGCACTCAAGGAGGTCTTCGGCTACACGCCCGAACTGACCAGCGCCGAAGTTTTCGATCTATGGGCCCGCGAGGCAGGGCTATGAGCGCGCGGGTCGCGGTAATCTCGGGCGGCGCCGGGGGGCTTGGGCAGGCCCTTTCGGCGGCGCTGCGATCGGAGGGCTGGCAAGTTGTGCTGCTCGACCGGGACATTTCGGGGCTGTCGGCCAAGTCAGGAGAAGAAGCCATTGGCTGCGACCTGACCGATCCGGCGCAACTTGCCAGCGCCTGCAATGACATCCTTGCGCGACACACCCGGATTGACCTCGTGATCTATAATGCGGGTGTCACCCAGATCGGGCCGTTCGCGGATCTGACCGACGCCGCGCATCGCAAGGTGTTCGAAATCAACTACTTCGCCGCAACGGCAATGGCGCGTCATTTCCTCGAGCCGCTACGGCAAAGCCACGGCACCCATCTCGCGATTTCCTCGGTCGCGGGCTTTTCACCGCTTCATCACCGCACCGCCTATGCGGCCTCGAAACATGCGCTCGAAGGTTTTTTCAAATCGCTGCGCTCCGAAGAGGCGCCGTATGGCGTCCGCGTCCAGATCGCAGCCCCGTCTTTCGTCGCGACGAATATCGGTCGCGAGGGATACGAGCCCGGTGGCATCGCCCGACCGGGATCGGCCCCCGACGGGGTGGATTACATGACGCCCGAGGCGGCCGCGCGCGAAATCCTGAAGGGGCTGAAGGCGGGACGCCCGATGATCCCCGTCGGGCGCGTCGCACGGCTGTCCTGGTGGATCAACGGTCTCTCGCCACGGCTTTTCCAGCGGCTGATGGAGCGCTCGATCGCGAAGACCGGGACCGGTTGAGCGGCGCGGCGCGTGTGCTTGCTTTGAGGATGACTGGTGCCCGAGGTCGGACTCGAACCGACACGCCTTGCGGCGGCGGATTTTGAATCCGCTGCGTCTACCATTCCGCCACTCGGGCCCAGTTCCCGTCCTCTAGCGCGCTGTTTCGGCGCTGGCAAGCACCCTCAGAGGTTGCGCACCGAAAACGTGTCGCATTGCTTGAGATCGCCGCTCTGATAGCCGCGCTCGAACCAGCGTTGGCGCTGGGCGGAGCTGCCATGGGTGAAGCTGTCGGGCATGGGCACGCGGCCGGCATTGCGCTGGAGCGTATCATCCCCGATCCGCGCCGCCGCGTTCATGGCCTCGCCGATATCGCCCGGTTCGATCGAGCCGAATTGCTCCTGCGCCTGTCGCGCCCAGATCCCCGAGAAGCAATCAGCCTGCAACTCGATGCGCACCGAAAGCGCGTTCGACTGGGCCTCCGAGCTTTGCGCGCGGATCTGGTTGACCTTGCCCAGAATGCCCAGTTCGTCCTGAACATGGTGGGCGACCTCGTGGGCAACGACATAAGCGGCAGCGAAATCGCCCTTCGCGCCAAGCTGCTGGCTGAGCGTGTCGAAGAAGGCCGTGTCGAGATAGACCTTCTTGTCGCCCGGACAGTAGAACGGCCCCGTCGCGCCGCTCGCGTTGCCGCAAGAGGATCGCGTGATGCCGCTGTAAAGCACCAGCGTCACCGGGTGGTATTGCCGCCCGAGCTCGTCGCGGAAAATCCCGTCCCAGACATCCTCTGTATCAGCCAGCGTCACGGAGACGAAATCTCCCATCGCCTTCTCGCGTTCGCTCAGCTCGCCCGATTGCGTCACGACAGGTCCCGACGTCGTCGTGCCCTCTAGAAGCGGCGTAAGATCGACCCCGAGGAAATAGGCGATCACGACGATTGCCACGACACCCAGCCCTCCGCCGCCGAGCCGGATCGCTCCGCCACCCGCAGAGCGCTGCCCGCGCCGGTCCTCGATATTGCGGCTGCCCCGCCGTCCACGCCATTGCATCGCACCGACCTCCTGTCCCGATTTCGTGAAGATTAGCGAAAGCGTGACAAAAGCAAAGACCATCAACGCCCTCTTCGCCTTGACCTCGGCGCACATGAGAGGCACGAAGCAAGCCAGAAGCACAGATGAGGCACCGATGATCCGCGGTATCTATGACTGGACGATGGCCCGCGCGAGCCATCCCAAGGCGATGTGGTTTCTCGCCGCCGTCGCCTTCATCGAGGCCTCGGTCTTCCCGATCCCTCCCGATGTGCTGATGATCCCGATGATCCTCGCGCGGCCCTGGGCGGCCTGGCGCATCGCGCTGGTGGCGACTCTCGGCTCGGTCGCGGGCGGCTGCCTGGGCTATCTGATCGGCTATGGGTTCATGGATGCGATCGGCCAGCCGGTGCTCGAATTCTACGGCAAGGCGGGTGCCTTCGACGACCTCGCCGCGCGGTTCAACGAAATGGGCGGCTGGGCGGTGCTGATCGCTGGTGTGACCCCCTTCCCCTACAAGGTGATCACGATCTTCTCGGGCGCGACCCATCTCAATCCGGCACTCTTTCTCGGAGTGTCCGTCATCGCACGGGCCCTGCGCTTTTTCGTCGTGGCCGCGCTCTTGTGGAAGTTCGGCGCGCCGATCAAGGTCTTCATCGAGCGTTGGCTCGGCCTGCTCTTCACCCTCTTTGTCGTTCTGCTGATCGGCGGCTTCTACCTGTTGAAATATCTCTGAGGATCCTGATGCAAACCCGGCTCGATTTTCGCATGCTCACCGGCCTCGCCGCCGCTGGCTCCGCCTTTATCCTTGCCGGGGCGCTGATGTTCCAGGCAATCGGCTATGCGCCCTGTCACCTTTGCCTGCTGCAACGCTGGCCGCATCTGGCCGCCGCTCTGATCGGCCTTGCGATCCTGGCTTTCCGACTGCCCGGCTGGACCGCGCTTCTCGGGATGGTCGCGGCGCTGACCACGTCGGGGATCGGCTTTTATCATTCCGGAGTGGAGCGCAAGATTTTCGCAGGCCCCGTCGACTGCACCTCGGGTGCGGTGAACACGACGATCTCGGCCGCAGACCTGATGAAACAGATCAACGGCGCGCCCCTCGTGCGCTGCGACGAGATCCCGTGGGACATCTTCGGCATCACCATGGCCAATCTCAACGCCGTGGGCTCGCTGGTCCTTGCGGGGATCTGGCTCTGGGCTTTCCTCAAGTCGCGCCGCAGCGCGGCTTGATACGCTAGAGGCAGGGGCGCTGCCCCCTCTGGCCTGCGGACATTCACCCCAGGGATATTTTCGCCAAGTCGAAGAGGAATTCGCCCCTTTATGCTTCGGGTCGAATACCCCGGGCGGGAGCGCGACAGCGCGAGGGGGCAACGCCCCCCGCCCCGCCCTCGATCAGAGCGCCGTCCAGCCGCCATCGACCGAGATGGTCGTGCCGGTGATCTGCGCGGCCGCGTCAGAGCAGAGGAATACCGCAGTGCCGCCGATCTGCTCGGTGGTCGCGAACTCCTTCGAAGGCTGGCGCGCGAGGATGACCTTCTCGATCACTTCTTCCTCGGTCATGTTGTATTCCTTCGCCGTGTCGGGGATCTGCGCCTCGACGAGCGGGGTCTTCACATAGCCCGGGCAGATCGCGTTGGCGGTGATGTTTTCCTTCGCGGTCTCGAGTGCTGTGACCTTGGTCAGGCCCACCACGCCATGCTTGGCCGAGACATAGGCCGATTTATAGGGCGAGGCGGTCAGCCCGTGCGCCGAGGCGATATTGACGACGCGGCCCCAGCCCGCCTTGCGCATCATCGGCAGCGCTACGGCGGTCGTGTGGAAGGCCGAGGTCAGCATGATCGCGATGATCGCGTCCCATTTCTCGACCGGGAAGTCCTCGATCGGCGAGACATGCTGGATGCCCGCATTGTTGACGAGGATGTCGCATTTGCCTGCCTGCTCGATCAGCGCGCGCGCCTCGGCGCCTTTCGACAGGTCCGCCTTGATATAACGCGCGGTGACACCGAACTCCTTGCCGAGATCTGCGGCGAGCTGGTGATCTTCCTCGCGGTCGGTGAAGGAGTTGAGCACCACATCCGCGCCCGCACGGGCCAGTTCGCGTGCGACGCCGAGGCCGATTCCCGAATTCGAGCCGGTAATGACGGCGGTTTTTCCCTTGAGCGACATGTCCTCTCCTTCCTGGTGACTGGATACTGAGTCTCGATCTGGCGCGATCATGGCGCGCGGCCAGCATAAAGACCATGCTGCACGTGCAAATGCGCGTGAGCCCGCGCCGAGGCGGATTGAAACTGCGATGGAGAAAAGAAAAAAGACGCCCGCACAAGGCGGGCGTCAAGTCATGAGGCAGGTTTCATACAGGCAAGAAACCTATCGAGCAGTGCCCCCTTTATAAGCAATCGCGCGCCGCTCTCCAAGGGAAAAGTTTGCGCAGTTTCAAACCTCTCGCTAGCTTGGCGTCACAAAATACGGGCAGACGGGGAATTGTTAACATGCAGGGATCGGTGTTTTTCCACGCCATCACGGCGCTGGCACTGGGGCTCGCCCCTGTATTTACAGGCCCTGCCCGGGCCGAGCCGCAACCCGCGATCGCAATGTATGGCGAACCGGCCCTGCCCTCGGGATTCACCCACCTTCCCTATGCCGATCCCGACGCACCGAAAGGGGGCGAGATCCGATTCGGTGTCTCGGGGATGTTCGATTCTCTCAATCCCTGGATCCTGAATGGCCGCCCGGCGCAGGGAATCAGTTCCTATGTCACCGAATCGCTGATGGGCCGGTCGATGGACGAGCCCTTCACGCTCTACGGTCTGCTCGCGGAATCGGTCGAGACGGATGATGCGCGCACCTGGGTCGAGTTCACCTTGCGCCCGGATGCGAAATTCTCCGATGGCAATCCCGTCACCGTCGAGGATGTGATCTGGAGTTACGAGACGCTCGGCACACAAGGCCACCCGCGCTACCAGAACGCCTGGTCGAAGGTGGACAAGATCGAGCAGACCGGACCGCGCAAGCTGCGCATCACCTTCAAGGAGGCGGATCGAGAGCTCGCGCTGATCATGGGGATGCGTCCGGTGCTCGAAAAAGCGCAGTGGGAAGGCCGCGATTTCTCCTCGACCACCGATATCGTTCCGATCGGCTCGGGTCCCTACACGGTGGGGCGCGTCGATCCGGGCAAGTTCATCGAACTCAAGCGCAATCCCGATTACTGGGGTAACGATCTGGGCTTCAACAAGGGCCGGAACAATTTCGACGTGATCCGCTATGACTATTTCGGCGATGGCGGGGTCATCTTCGAGGCCTTCAAGGGTGGCGAGACCGACAGCTATACCGAGTCGAACGCAGCCGACTGGGGCCGGAACTACAATTTCCCGGCCGTCATCTCGGGAGAGGTCGTCAAATCCGAGATCGCGAACGGACGGCCCTCGGGCATCAAGGGGCTGGTGATGAACACCCGCAACCCGCTCTTCGCGGATTGGCGGGTGCGTCAGGCGATGATCGACGCGTTCAATTTCGAGTTCATCAACACGACGATCAATGGCGGCGCAGAGCCGCGCATCGCCTCCTATTTCTCGAATTCGGAACTCGGGATGAAACCCGGCCCGGCCGAGGGCAAGGTGAAGGCGCTTCTCGAGCCCTTCGCCGATCAGCTCCCGCCCGGCACGATCGAGGGCTACGCGCTGCCGCAATCCGATGGCGGCGTGCGCAATCGCAAGAACATGCGCGCGGCGACGAAATTGCTCGAAGAGGCAGGCTGGCAAGTCGATGGCGACGGCATTCTGAAGAAGAACGGCCGGCCCTTCAGTTTCGAGATCGTGCTGCAACAGGGCGCGGCCGAGACCCAGAGCGTCGTCGATATCTATGTCGAGGCGCTCAAGAAGCTCGGGATCTTCCCGAAAGTCACGGTGATCGACGATGCGCAATATTCGCAGCGCACCAACGCCTATGATTTCGACATGGCCTGGTATTGGCGCGCGCTCTCGCTGAGCCCCGGCAACGAACAGATGCTTTACTGGGGGGCGAAAGGCGTGACCGAGCCCGGATCGCGAAACTGGATGGGGATGAACTCTCCCGCCGCAGAGGCGATGATCCGGGCGATGCTGAATGCGCGCAGTCACGAGGATTTCGTGGCCGCGACCCGCGCGCTCGACCGCATCCTTACGGCGGGGCGCTACGTGATCCCGATCTGGTATGCACCGGTTGACCGCATCGCGCATATCAAGCAACTTCATTTCCCGGAGAAGACCCCGCTCTACGGGGCTTGGCCCGGGTTTCAACCCGATGTTTGGTGGTATGACGAGGCAGGACAATGAAGAAACTGATCCTTTTCGCCGCGCTGGCCGCGGCATTGGCTGGGTGCAACACGGTCGCGGGCGTGGGCGACGACGTCTCTTCGGGCGCGCGCACGGTCCAGAGCTGGTTCTGATGACCGTCCGCTGAGCCGGACGCGATGGAACCAAGCAACCGATAATTTCCTTTTGCCTTGCAAACCTGCCCGCGCGATCCTTTCTCAGGAAAGGAGGGCGCGTCAGCCGCGCTCTGCGCTCAGGATGGAGAACACACATGAAATGGCATCATATCGAGGAAAACTGGGCGGCCTTCTACGAGGCGATCGTCGACAAATGGCCCGAGGCCGACGAGGCCGAACTGGACGAGATCGACGGTGACCAGCGCGCCTTCGTGAAATATATCGCAGAGCTCACCGAGCAGGAACTGGCCGACGCACGCGAGGAGATCCTCGACTGGATGCGCGGCGAGCTGCCTTCCGACGTGGTGATGGATCCGGGTCATGACGGGCATTCGATCTCGCTTTCCGCGAAATACGTGGGCGAAGGCGAGGACGAATATGACGACGACGCACGCTTCGGAGATGACGAGAAGGAGTGAGCGGCGTCCCGGCGGAGAGGTCGAGGGGGCGCTGCCCCCGCATGCGTTCCGCATGCCCCCCGGGATATTTTCACCAATTCGAAGGGGCATGGCGCTTGCTCGCACGCGGCGCCCGGCCTAGCTAAGCGCTATGGACTCGCTTTATCGCACCGCCCCGATCCCCGCCCCGCCAGCCGCCTTCAACATGGCAGCCCATGTGTTGTCCGCTGGCATGTCCACGCCCGACAAGCTCGCGATGCAGATCGTGAAGCCTTCGGGGGCCGAGCGCTGGTCCTATGCGCGGCTGAACGCTGCCGTGCGCGGCGCCGGAACGGTATTCCTGCGCGCAGGGCTTGTGCCCGGTGACCGGGTCCTCCTGCGGCTGGGGAACGGGCCTGAATTCCCGGTGGCCTTTCTCGGCGCGATCGCGGCGGGTCTGGTTCCCGTGCCCTCCTCGTCGCAGCTGACCGGGCCCGAGATCACCAAGCTTGCGCGTGACCTCGCACCCTCGGCCGTCGTTGCGGGCGCCGGTATCGCGCTGCCCGATCATCCGGCGCAGGTGATCGGTGCCGATGCATTGCGGCGCGCCGAGGAGATCGAGCCCTGCGCTTTTGATCTCGGCGATCCGAACCGTCTTGCCTACATGATCTTCACGTCGGGCACGGGCGGCTCGGCGCGCGCCGTGATGCATGCCCATCGCGCGATCTGGGCGCGGCAGATGATGTATCGCGGCTGGTACGGGATGGGGTCCGAAGACCGGCTGATGCATGCGGGCGCGTTCAACTGGACCTATACGCTCGGCACCGGGTTGATGGACCCCTGGACCCTGGGCGCAAGCGCGCTGATCCCCGCCGAGGGTGTCGAGGCGCGGGCGCTCCCGCTGTTGCTCAAGCGCTTCGATGCGACGATCTTCGCGGCCGCACCAGGGGTGTACCGTCAGATCCTCAAACATCACGAGCAGCTGTCCTTGCCGAAGCTGCGCCATGGGCTGAGCGCGGGCGAAGCCCTGCCCGAGCCCACGCGCGCAGCCTGGAATGCGGCGACCGGGACCAAGATCTACGAGGCGCTCGGAATGTCGGAATGCTCGACCTTCATCTCGGGCAGCCCCGATCATCCCGCGCCCCCCGGCACCACGGGCTATCCGCAGGAGGGGCGCACCGTTGCGGTGCTGGGCGAGAATGGCCAGCCCGTGCCGCGTGGCGAGCCGGGCCAGCTCGCGATCCATGAGAGCGATCCGGGGCTCTATCTCGGCTACTGGAACGCCCCCGAGGAAACAGCCGCCCGGCGCGTGGGTGAATGGTTCGTCACCGGGGACACGGTGTCGATGGCGGAAGATGGCGCGATCACCTATCTCGGGCGCGGCTATGACATGATGAATGCGGGCGGGTTCCGGGTCTCGCCGATCGAGGTCGAGGAAGCGATGCATGACTGCCCCGGCGCGGGTGACGTCGCCGCCGTCGAGGTCGCGGTGAAGGCCGATGCGACGGTGATCGCGCTGGCCTATACCGGCGAGGCCACGCCCGAGGCGCTGGAGGCCCATGCGCAACAGGTGCTGGCGCGGTACAAACAGCCTCGGATGTTCCGCCATGTGGACGCCCTGCCCCGCAACCGCAACGGCAAGATCCTGCGTTCGGAGATCCGCGCGCGGCTGCAAGAGGAGATGACCACGTGATCCCGCTTGATATCTTCGCCGATCCGGTCTGCCCCTGGTGTTTCATCGGCAAGGCGCGGCTGGATCGCGCGCTGGAGCAGCGTCCCGGCCATTCCATCGTGCGCAGCTGGCAACCTTTCGAGCTGAACCCGACAATGCCCGCCGAGGGCGTGTCGCGCGCAGCCTATCTGCAGGCGAAATTCGGGCAGGACGGGGCCGCGAAAATGCATGTGCAACTCCTCGAGATCGCCGAAGCGGAAGGCTACGATTTTCACCCCGAGCGCGTCAC
The DNA here is from genome assembly GCF_002020275.1 of Thioclava sp. L04-15. Classification (NCBI taxonomy): domain Bacteria; kingdom Pseudomonadati; phylum Pseudomonadota; class Alphaproteobacteria; order Rhodobacterales; family Paracoccaceae; genus Thioclava; species Thioclava sp. L04-15. The sequence goes on from NZ_MPZW01000002.1 coordinate 140,196, forward strand.
CCATCAGCCCAACACCCGCGACGCGCATCGCCTGCTCTACTGGGCCGGGATCGAGGAAGCGCAGGAGGCGGTGATGGAAGGGCTGCTGAGCGCCCATTGGCGCGAGGGGCGCAATATCGGCGATCATGCGACGCTTGGCGCGATTGCCGAAGCCGCCGGGATGGACCGCCGAATGATCCAGCGCCTGCTAGCCTCGGATGCCGATCGCGACACGATCATCGCCAAGGAGGACTATGCTCGCGAGCGCGGCATCACCGCAGTCCCAAGCGTTATCGTCGCGAATGCCCATCTGGTGAGCGGAGCGCAGCCGACCGAGCTTTGGCTCAAAGTGATCGACGAGCTGTCCGGCGCCCCGCCCGAGGCCACGCGACACTGATGACCTCCGCGTGAGCGCACACGGGTCTGCGCGCCCTGCCCTCTGGCCTTTGGCACGGATTTGCCTATTGTCGCGCCCGTACCAATCCGTCTTGCGGAAAGATCCCCCGTCATGGCCCAGATGACCGACGCGCCGCGAGCGCGCACGCCCCTTTCGCTGCCTGAACTCACGGTGATGCTGGCTTCGCTCACCGCGACGGTGGCCTTTTCGATCGACGCGATGCTGCCCGCGCTGCCGCAGATCGCGGCCGAGTTGAGCCCCGACGCGATCAACCGCGCGCAGCTGGTGCTAACAGCTTTCGTGCTGGGCATGGGCGTGGGCACGTTGTTCGCCGGACCGATCTCGGATGCGATCGGGCGCAAGAAGACGATCACGGGGGGAATCGCGATCTACCTCGTCGGCGCCTTCGTCGCGGCCCATGCCCAAAGTCTCGAGGCACTGCTGGCTGCCCGCCTTTTGCAAGGGATCGGCGCGGCCGGTCCGCGCATTACAGTGATGGCGCTGGTGCGCGACCTGTTTGCGGGACGCGAGATGGCGCGCGTGACCTCCTTCATCATGATGATCTTCATTCTCGTGCCGGCGGTGGCCCCGTCGATCGGCGCCATCGTGATCGGCTTCGCCGGATGGCGCGGCGTGTTCTGGGCCTTCATGGTCTTCGGTCTGGTCGGGGTGAGCTGGCTCAATATCCGTCAGCCCGAAACGCTTCCGCCCGAGTATCGCCGCCCTCTGAGCGTGAGCAAGCTTAGCGCCGCCGCGCGCGAGGTGCTCGCGCATTCCGACGTGCGCCTCTACATCATCACGATGACGCTGGGCTTCGGGCAGATGTTCGCGCTGCTTTCGTCCGCCCAACAGCTTTATGCCGCCCATGGCGTGACCGACACCTTCCCGGTCTGGTTCGCCATCGGCGCGCTGCTGGCCGGCACGGGTTCGATCTTCAACGCGCGCTTCGTGATGCATCTCGGGATGCGCAAGATCGTCAAGGGCAGCTACATCATGCAGATCATCGTCTCGGGCGTGATGCTGGTGCTGGTGCTGACCGGGATGACCGAAGGGGTGACGGGCTTTCCGCTGATCTTCCTCTACACGGTCAGCGTGTTCTGGATGGCGGGCGTGACCTTCGGCAATCTCAACGCACTGGCGCTCGAACATATGGGCCATATCGCGGGCATGGCGGCCTCGATTGTCACCGCTATCGCCACGGTCGGCGCGGTGCTGATCGCCGCGCCCGTGGGGCTGGCCTTCAACGGCACGGCGCTGCCGATCGTGGTCGCGACCTTCCTGTGCTCGGCGCTGGCCTGGTGGCTGATGCGGAACACGAGCAGCGACAGCTGAGCCCTCTGCCCCAGCGTCACAACTGCCGCGGGCTTGGGAGTTTGCCCGATCGTTGTTATCTTGGATCGAGGGAGACCGGAGATCCAAGCATGACACGCCACCAATTGAGCCACAGTTTTCACGAGCATTTCGCCGACGGGATCGTCCATGTGCTGGGCGTCGTGTTCGCCGTGGCGGGCGTGAGTGCGCTGATCGTCTGGGCCTCTCTCGCGGCGCCTGCGGGGCGGATCTGGCCGCTTGCGATCTATTCGGTGGGCCTGATCGCGTCGTTTTCGCTCTCGGCCGCCTATAACCTCACGCTGCATGCACCCACCCGTGCGGTGCTGCGCCGCTTCGATCACGCCGCAATCTACCTGCTGATCGCGGGCACCTATACGCCGATGGCGCTGATCGGGCTCGGCGGGGTTGCCGGCTGGGTGCTGACCGCGACGGTTTGGGGGCTCGCGACGGTCGGGATCGTGATGAAGCTCGGCTTCTTTCACCGCTCGGAGCGCGCCGGGTTCTGGCTCTATCTCGCGATGGGCTGGCTTGGGATGATCGCGGTCTGGCCGCTGGTCTCGGCCCTGCCGCTGCCCGCGTTGATCCTTCTGGTCGCGGGCGGGCTGACCTACACGGTGGGCGTGATCTTCTACCATGTCGAGCGCATCCCCTTTTCGCGCGCAATCTGGCATACCCATGTGCTCGCCGCCGCCGCGACCCATTATGCGGCGGTGATCCTTATCTCGCATAACTGAGCGAACGCGGCCGTTTCTCCGTCCAGTTCCCTAGTGACGGGAACGCGGTCGGCGGAGACGCCTCAAGCGACGTTGCTGCGCGGGCTGAAAACCGGCAAAGGCGTTTCGTTTTCCTGAAGATATTCGCGACGGACACTGGGCCCCTCAACGCCACACGGCTTCCCGGAGCCGGGAGCCCGCGCCCCGATCACCTGCGCCCGTCCCGACAATCCTTAGCGCGTGGCCACGAAGGTCACGCCCCGTCTAGCCAGATCAGAGCGGCTCGATATCACCCATCGCACGGGTCTCGTGGAACTCTGTCACGAAACGCGCAAGTTCGCCCTCGGTGATCGCCGCACGCAGGCCCGCCATCAGTTCCTGATAGTAGTGCAGGTTGTGCCAGGTCAGTAGCATGCCCGAGATCATCTCGCCGGCGCGGAAAACATGGTGCAGATAGGCGCGCGAGTAATTCGAGCAGGCAGGACACGTGCAGGCCTCGTCGAGCGGACGCGGATCATCGGCATGGCGCGCGTTCTTGATATTGACCTGCCCGCGACGGGTCCAGGCCTGCCCGGTCCGCCCCGAGCGCGAGGGCAGCACGCAATCCATCATGTCGATACCGCGCTCGACCGCGCCGACGATATCATCGGGCTTGCCCACGCCCATCAGGTAGCGCGGCTTGTCGGCAGGCAACATCTCGGGAGCGTAATCGAGGACGCCGAACATCGCCTCCTGCCCCTCGCCCACCGCGAGACCGCCAACCGCATAACCGTCAAAGCCGATTTCCTTGAGTTTCTCGGCGCTTTCCTCGCGAAGCTCACGCGTCACGCCGCCCTGCTGGATTCCGAACAGCGCGTGACCCGGACGATCGCCGAAGGCATCGCGGCTCCGCTGCGCCCATCGCATCGAAAGCCGCATCGATTTTGCGACCTCTTCTTCCGTCGCGGGCAGTGCGGGACATTCGTCGAAACACATCACGATATCCGAACCCAGAAGTTTCTGGATCTCCATCGAGCGTTCCGGGCTGAGCATGTGCTTGGAGCCATCGACATGGCTCGTGAAGGTCACGCCCTCTTCGGTCAGCTTGCGCAAGGAAGACAGGCTCATCACCTGGAACCCGCCCGAATCCGTCAGGATAGGTTTGTCCCAGTTCATGAATTTGTGCAGCCCGCCCAGACGCGCGATCCGCTCGGCGCCCGGACGCAGCATCAGATGATAGGTATTGCCCAGCAGGATATCGGCGCCGGTCGCGGCCACGCTCTCGGGCATCATCGCCTTCACGGTCGCGGCGGTTCCCACGGGCATGAAGGCAGGCGTCTGGATCTCGCCGCGCGGGGTCGAGATCGTACCCGTGCGGGCTCGGCCATCGGTAGCCTTGAGAGTGAAGCTGAATTTCGTCATCCGGGCGCTCCTGAGCGGTCAGGGCGCGGGTTTAGACCGAAGTGGTGCGAAAGAAAAGCACCGGCAAGGATTGCGCCATTCCGCAGCGCGAAGTCGATTGACACGCCCGCGGGCCGTTCCGAGAATGCGGCCATGGCAATTTGACCCGCGCATCGGCCCTCCCGCTGATTTCCAAACCGGATTTTCGCCCCTCCGACGCGCCTTCACGAGCATATGATGGCAGAGACCTCCCCTCCCGAACAGCCGACGCAGGCGCATGCGATCTGTGTCCAGCAAGGGTTTGATCCCGCAGATGCGCTCAGCACGCAGTTCCTGCTCTGCGAAAACCCCGCCGAGACGCTTCCCGGTCTTGAGGCGATCGAGCTGGACCGTTTCACGCTCCAGCTCGGGCGCGAGATGCCGCGGGTCGAGATGCGCGACGAGAAAGGGCGCCTGTTCGGCGTGTTCATGGGGATCGGCGTCGATCCCGACGGCGCCTTGATCACGGATGGCAGCTTCAGCCGCTTCAACCTCGATGCGAAAGATTTCGTCACCGATCTCGAGGCCTATATCGCCTATAGCGCGGGCCGCTATGCGGTCGTCATCGACTGCCCCCGCGCCCACGAGATGCTGTTCGATCCGGTCGCCCATCTGAGCACCGTCTACGACCCGGAGACGCGGCGCGCGGCCTCCTCGGTGATGCTCGCACTGACCCGGCCGATCATCGAGAACCCGCTTTTCGACACCACGGCGATCGGCAACGGGCGCGCGCGGGGCGATACGGAGATCGCCTATCTGCTCGGGCATAGCCGCGACGCGCAGGTGAAGTTCTGCATGCCCAACCACCGGCTGAACCTCGACAGTTTCACACCCGAGCGGATCTGGCCCTTGCCCGACAGTTTTCCGCCCTGCGCAGCCGACGAGCACGAAAAGCTCGTGGCCGAAATGGTCGAGCGGCTTCGCGCGATCCTGCATGCGCTCGTGGACAACCACCCTTCGATCATGCCGATCTCGGGCGGGACGGATTCGCGCAAGCTCGTCGCCTGCGTCACCGACAAGCTCGACCAGATCGGTGAACTCTTCGCCTTCCAGCACACCCGCTATGCCGATCTCGACGCAACGACGGGCGAATATGTCGTCACCGAACTGCTTGGCCAGCCCTTCCGGCGCTATACCGAACTCGATGCCGCCGATCACGCTGCCAAGCGCCCCTTCGAGAAACGTCAGGCCAAGCGGCTATTCTGGCTGCGCACCTCTTCGGTCGCGCCGCCCCCGAACGAACACAGCCGTGGACTGACGTCACTGACCCCTCCGGGGCATCTGCACCTTCGCGGCAATGTGATGGATGTGATGCGCGGGGTCTGGTGGGGCAGCTTTGCCAATCGCGCCGAAATGGTGAGCCTCAATCTCGAACAGGAGATCGGCTCGCTCTTTCTCACGGGATCGCCCTCGAAGGAGGTGATCGCGAAATGGGCCGAGGAGTATATTCGCTGGAAACTGACGCTGCCGGAAAACGCGCAGGCGCTGGTCTATGATTTCATCTTCCTCGAGTTGTTCCTGCATGTCTCGAGCGCGAAATATTACGGCTATGAGCGCAATTTCTACATCTGCCCCTTCTCGGACCGAAAGCTGATCGAGACCTCGCTGCGCTTCCCTGTCGAGGTTCGTTTCGCCGGAACGCTCAACGAGATGTTCCTCGAAGCGGCCGATCCCCGACTTGCGAACCAGCCCTATCGCGGCGGGGTGCGCGATCTGATCAAGGCGGGGAAGTGGACGCCGAAAACGGCAATCCGCGAGGACGCCGCCGAATGAGAAACGCGCCCCGGAGCCCGCAAGGCCGCCGAGGCGCGTAAATTCATTCAAGTCCAGGTGAACAACTCTCAGAACGGCAGGAGCGATTTCTTCGGTTTGAACTCGACCCCGCAGCTTTCGAAGAACGCACGCACTTCCGGGGTGAGCATCCCCTTCCCGTTCGAATATTGCGGCAGGTCGAAGCCACCACCGGCATTGATTTCCACCACGACAGGACCATCCTCGGTGATCGCGATATCGGTCGACTGGTAGCGGATCGGGGCGAAGCTGCGCGCCGCACGTTCGTTGATTTCGAGAACTTCCGACCAGAACGGCAGGTTCATCCCCATGAGCCCGGCCTGATCGGGGTGATCGTCGAGGAACTCGACCTCGATCCCGCGCCGCGCAACCGTCCGAATCCGCCCCGTCGCAACCTCGATCCCGCAGGCGAGGTTGCCCGGGCGCCAGAACGCATCCGCGATATTGTCGCCCTGCGGCAGCTTGATCGCCGCCATCGGCACGCGCAGCCCGTCATCGGTGATCAGGTTCACCATGCGGATCGTCGCAAGCGCGGAGGCAAACGGCCTCAGCGCGCTGTGGTTTTCGAGGACCGGCTGAAGGATATAGGCGTTCTGCGCCAAGGTTTGCGCCGCGAAATCCCCGTAGCTCATCGGTTCGTGACCGGAGCAATAGACCATCTCGGCATCGGCTTTCTCGATGCGGAACGCGCCGAAGCTGACCATCCCGTCATTGATCTTGCCGAAGAATTGCTGGCCCGGGCGCGCCAAAAGGAAGGCGCGAAGTTCGTCTGCCCCGGTGATCCGTTCGGCACCGCCGGGATAAATCCGCTGCGAGCTGTCGAGCACGGCAACGATCTCGGGCACCGGCACCCCGGCAGCACTCAGCAGCGTGGTCGCGACGGATTTATCTTCCGCCGCGCTATACCAGCCGCGATTGTTCACCTTGTTGGCGATCGGCCAGTGCAGGTCGTTGGAGAGGAATTCCGCGCGTGCCTGCGCCTCGAAGCGCGCCTGATCGTAAAGGCCGAAGCGGACATATTCGACGAGATTGATCCGGGTTTCCGATTTCGCCATCTGACGATAATCGCGCAGAACCTGAAGCACGGACCGGCCGGATTTCTTCGCCGCATAGACGAGAAGATCCTGGAAGGAACTGTCGCGCGCGGCCGTGTAGTTGCTTTCATCGAGGGTGGCGAGGGACATATCGGCTCCGATAGAAACAATCATGGGGGCATTGGGTTGATTTGATCCTAATGCGAAACACGGCAGAAATTGGGCGCCTCGATGTCATTTTACCGTTTCGGCTTCACAATGCGGGCGCACGAAATTGGGTTCTGAAGGCCTCGATAGACCGGAATCGGCTTTTTCGATTACGCTGGGTCAAAGGAGACCCGCCATGTTCCGAGTTGCCCTCACCCTGATATTCGCCCTGCTTGCCCCGCTGACGGTGCAGGCGCAAAGCCAGCGCATCAGCCATTGCATCGCGATCGCGCAATCCGCCCCCGGGATCGACTACCTGCACAAGGCCAGTTGGACCGACCCTGTGCCCGCGCAATCGGTACGGCTCCATTACATCGACCACTCGATGTTTCTCTTGCAAACCCAGGGCGGAATCACGGTCATCACCGATTACAATGGCTGGGTCGGCGGTTCGCGCTTCGCGCCCGATTACGTCACGATGAATCGCGCCCATTCGAGCCATATGAGCGAGGACGTCCCCGATGGCACGGTAGCGCTGAAAGGCTGGTCGGACCAGTTCGGCATCGCCGCCGAGCACTATCTCGACCTGGGCGAATTGCTGATCCGCAACGTGCCCACCGCGATCCGCAGCTTTGGTGGCGTCGAGGAGAACGGCAATTCGATCTTTATCTTCGAGGTGGCGGGGTTGTGCATCGGCCATCTGGGCCACCTCCATCACGAACCGAACGCGGCGCAATATGCGGCACTTGGGCGGCTCGACGTAGTGATGGCGGCGGTGGATGGGTCGATGACGGTCGATCAGCCCACGATGATCCGCATTCTCGAACGGCTGCGTTCCCGCATCGTGATCCCGATGCACTGGTTTGGCGAACCGACCTTGCAGAGCTTCCTTGACGGGATGCAGAGCGAATTCGTGATCGAGCGACCTTTGTCGAGTGATCTCGTGGTGTCCCTCAAGACACTCCCGCGAGAGCCGACCGTAATCGTGCTGGAGCCCGAGAGGCTGCGGTGATCCGCTCGAGCGTTGCGTGGGGCCAGATCGGAGGCCCCCATCGCCCTCTCAACTCTCCGCTTTCTTCTCCCAGCGGCCGCCCTCTTCGGACCAGTAGATCGCCTTCGCCCCCGCTCCGGTCAGCGCCTTCCACTGGCCGCGCGCATGTTGCACCGCCTCTGGGTCGTTGCCGTCGAAGAGGATCCAGAGCCGCTTATGCGCGTCCGTTTCCTCAGCGGCGATCTCGGCGCCATCGACGGCCATTATCGCTTCGCGCCCGTCACCCGCGGGCCTGGTGCCCAGCAGGATCGGTTGCAGCGCATCATGCGGGCCACCCGCGAGACCGTGCGGCAGGAAGCTCTCATCGCCCATCAGCCACAGTTTCTGGTCCAGCCAGTCGAGCCGATCGGGATTTCTCCCGCGCAATTCCACCTTCCAACCCTGCTCGAGCGCGCGCGAGGAGAGGTTGAGCACCACCTCCTCGACGCTCGAGTGGGTCAGATGGTAGAAATTGACCTGCCCCATCCCGGTCTCCGCCTCAGGCTTCGAACTTGTCGCGGATCAGCCGGTCGAGCGTGCGCACGCCCCAACCCGTCGGACCTTTCGGCGCAAGCGTGGTCTCGGAGGGCGGCAGGGCGACGCCCGCGATGTCGATATGGCACCACGGCACCTCGGGCTTCACGAAACGCTTGAGGAAAGCGGCCGCCGTGATCGAGCCGCCCCAACGCCCGCCCACGTTCTTCACATCCGCAAGGCGCGACTTGATCAGCTTGTCATAGGCGGGTTGGAGCGGCATGTGCCAGGCCCCTTCGCCCTCTGCCTTCGCCGCATCAAGAATATCCGCTACGAGTTTGTCATCATTGGCAAAAAGACCCGCATTCTCATGACCGAGCGCGACGATGATCGCGCCGGTCAGCGTGGCGAGGTTCACCATCGCCTTGGGCTTGAAGCGGTCCTGCGCATACCAGAGCACATCGGCCAGCACGAGGCGGCCTTCGGCATCGGTATTGATCACCTCGATCGTATCGCCCTTCATCGAGGTCACGATATCGCCGGGACGCTGAGCCTTGCCGTCGGGCATGTTCTCGACGAGCCCCACCAGCCCCACGACATTGGCCTTGGCCTTGCGCAGCGCCAGCGTGCGCATCACGCCCGAGACGACCCCGGCGCCGCCCATATCCATCGTCATCTCTTCCATGCCCGCGCCGGGCTTGAGCGAGATCCCACCGGTATCGAAGACCACGCCCTTGCCGACCAGCGCGAACGGGGCCTCCCCCTTGGCGCCGCCATTCCATTGCATGACAACGAGTTTCGACGGCATCTCGGAGCCCTGCCCCACGCCGAGCAACGCGCCCATCCCGAGCTTTTTCATGTCCTCTTCTTCGAGGATCTCGACGTCGAGGCCCAGTTCGTGCATCGCGGCGAGGCGGGCTGCGAAATCGTCGGTGGTGAGGATGTTCGTCGGCTCATTGATCAGATCGCGGGTGAAGAACACGCCCTCGGCCAGCGCCGCATGGGGGGCGGCCGCAGCGGCGACCTCCTCGGGCTTGGAGACCATGATCGTCACCGGGCCGAAACCCTTCTTGTCTTCGCCCGTGTGATAATCGAAGCGATAGGCGCGCAACGCGAGCCCGAGCGAGAGATCCGCCGCGCGGGGATGGCCCTGCGCCACGACGAGCGCGCCCTCCGCGCCCAGTTTCGCCCCGATCGCGGCACCGGCCTTGCGGGCTTCATCGGCGGAGGACTTGCGGTCGAGACGCACCACCTGCACCGCCTGCGCCTCGATCCCCGCGGGCCAGCTCAGCTCCATCGCCTCGCCCTGCCCCAGACCTTTGAACGCCTCAGAGCCGACCGCGCGGCTCAAAGCGCTCTTCATCGCACGGTCGAGCTTGCGTCCCGCAGCCCCGAGCTTGCCATCCCCACCCACGATCAGCGCGATCCGGCCGGTTTGCGAGGCGAAAACCTCGGGATCGGTTTCCTTGAAGGCGATGGCGACAGGCTGTGTCATGGAGTTCTCCCTTGGCAGGCCGACCCGGTGCAGTCTGCACAGCGAACGGGCCCGCGATTGGCATCAATTTGCGCGCGAGCCTAACGGGGCGCCCGGAAAATGAAAAGCGCTCCGAACGTGGTCTTCCCTCACCCGATCCGACAGGCTAGAGAGAGGAGAAACCGCCGCGGGGATAGGAAAACAAGTGACGCGACTGGACAAATATGTCTTGTCAAAGCTGATGGCTCTGTTCGGGTTTTTCGCGCTCGTGCTGGTGTCGGTCTATTGGGTGAACCGGGCTGTGATGATGTTCGACAGCCTGATCTCGGATGGGCAGACGGCGGCAGTCGTACTGGAATTCACCGCCCTCACCTTGCCATACGTGATCCGCATCGTCCTGCCGGTGGCGGCCTTCGCGGCCACGATCTACGCGGTCAACCGGCTCGATCAGGACAGCGAACTGGTGGTGATGCGCGCGACCGGCACCTCGAACTGGCGCCTGGGGCGCCCGGTGCTGGTCTTCGGATTGATCGTGTCGCTGATGATGGCGGTTCTGGTGAATTTTCTCGTGCCCGCCGCAAAGGCCCGGCTTGCCGATCGCCAGCAGCAGGTGTCGCAGAACATGACCGCGAAGTTCCTCACCGAGGGCACCTTCCAGCACCCTGTCAGCGGCATCACGATCTATATCCGTCGGATCTCGGATCTGGGCGAGCTTTACGACCTGTTCCTCTCGGACCGGCGCAATCCGAAGGCGCACACGATCTACACTTCGGAAAAGGCGCTGATCGTCAAGACAGAGACCGGTCCGAAGCTGATCATGTTCGAAGGCATGGCCGAGACGCTGCGCCCGGATACGGGCCGCCTCGAGGTGACCCGGTTCTCCAATTTCACCTATGATATCGGCAGCTTCCTGAGCGGCGGCAAGGCCCGCAAACCCAACCTCGACGAGATGATGACGCCAGAGTTGCTAAAGGGCGGCGCCGCGATCGCGGCACTTGGCGAGGGGGTAGAGCCGCGCGTGACGCTGGAGCTGGCACGTCGCATCGCGCAGCCGCTCCTTGCGCCGATCGCGGCGCTGATCGGATTCGCGGCCCTGATGATGGGAACCTTCTCGCGCTTCGGGATGTGGCGGCAGATGACGCTCGCGATCGGCGGGCTGATCTTCGTGCAGGTCCTGCAAAACGCCGCGGAAAGCGCGACCAACCGCGATCCGACGCTCTGGCCCGTGTTGTTCGTGCCGACGGTGGGTGGCGCGGTGATCGCGCTCTTCATGCTCTGGTGGTCGGGTCGGCCGCGACGCATCCGGGTCATACGGGAGGGCACCGCGTGACGATCGCTCTCTACCTCGCCCGCCGGTTTGCCAAAAGCTTCCTCGTCGTTGCAGGCAGCTTCTGGGGGATCCTCTTCCTGATCGACATCGTCGAGGAGATCCGGCGGTTTTCAGACGAGGGCCTGACGCTGGTGCAGCTGGCCGTTCTATCGGCGCTCAACATCCCTTCGACGGTCTACAATATCCTGCCTCTGATCGTGATGCTGTCGGCGGTGGCGCTGTTCATCGCGCTCGCGCGCAGCTCCGAGCTGGTGGTGATCCGCTCCGCCGGTCGCTCGGCACTGCGGATGCTTGCAGCCCCGCTGGGGGTCGCCCTGATCCTTGGGCTGCTTGCGCTTTTCGTCGGCAATCCGCTCGTCTCGGCCACGTCGAAACGCTACGAGAGCCTTGTCGATCACTACACGTCGGGCGGAAATTCCACCGTGTCGATCGGGCGCGAGGGGGTCTGGATGCGCCAGAGCGCGGGCCTCGGCTCCGACGGCAAATCGCTCGCACAGGCGGTCATTCACGCCGAAACCGCCAATGGCGATGCCACGACCCTGCGCAACGTGACCTTCCTGATCTTCGATCCCGAGCGCGGACCGGTGCGTCGGATCAATGCGAAAAAGGCCGTCCTCGAGCCCGGAGAATGGGTGCTGACGGATGCCAAGGACTGGGCGCTCGGCGCCTCGACCAACCCCGAGCGCGACGCCAAGGAAGTGGCGAGCCTGACGCTGCCTTCGGATCTGACAGTCGCGCGCATCCGCGACAGCTTCGGCAAGCCCTCCTCCGTGCCGATCTGGCAATTGCCGGGCTTCATCGCCTCTCTCGAAGAGGCAGGTTTCTCGGCCCGTCGCCATATCATGTGGTTCCAGATGGAGCTTGCGCTACCGGTGCTGCTGGTGGCGATGGTGATGGTCGCGGCGAGCTTCACGATGGATCACGCCCGCTTTGGCGGTACGGGGACGAAAGTTCTTTTGGCGCTCGCCGCTGGTCTGGGCTTGTTCTTCCTTCGCAATATCGCGCAAGTTCTGGGCGACAACGGACAGATTCCGATCCTTCTTGCGGCTTGGGCGCCGCCGGTGATCGGGCTGATGCTGCCGCTTGCGCGGCTCTTGCACCGGGAGGATGGTTGATGCGGTCGCGGTTGCGCTCTGAGCCCTGGGCGGGGCGGGTCAGTGCTCTGGCGCTTGCCTGCGTGCTCGGGCTTGTGGGGTTTGGCCCCGCCCCGGCGCAGGTCACCGACACCAAGGCCGCGCAGGATGTCGCCGACCCTTCCGCCATTCCCGCGAGCGAGGAGCTTGCAACGCTGCTGGCCGATCGGGTGCGCATCGAGGATGGCGGAAAGCTCGTGGCCGAGGGCAATGTCGAGGTTTTCTACAAGTCGAACCGGCTCTCCGCGACGCGGGTGATCTACGATCAGAAGGAAGACAAGCTCTATCTCGAAGGGCCGATCCGGCTGGTGCAGCCGGGGCAGTCAAACGCGGTGATCCTCGCCTCGTCGGCGGAGCTTTCGACCGATCTGCAAAACGGTCTGTTGCTGAGCGCACGCATGGTGATGGCGCGCGAATTGCAGCTCGCGGCGGCGAAGATCGAACGGCGCGACGGGCGGCTGACGGTGATGGACAAGGTCGTCGCCTCCTCGTGCCAGGTCTGCGCGAGCAACCCCACCCCGCTATGGGAGATCCGCGCGAGCCGCGTCATCCATGACGCTCAGACCCGCCAGATCGTCTTCCGCGACGCGCAGCTTCGCGCGATGGGCGTGCCGATCGCCTACATCCCGCGCCTGCGCATGCCCGAACCCGGCGTCAAGCGCATGTCGGGCTTCCTTCAGCCCGAGTTCCGCACCACTTCGGGTCTCGGGCCCGGCCTCAAGATCCCCTATTTTCTTGCGCTCGGCCCCAGCCGTGACCTGACGATCACGCCTTACGTGGCCACGTCGCGCACCCGTACGCTCGAGCTGCGCTACCGTCAGGCTTTCGAGTGGGGCAAGACGGAATGGTCGGGGGCGCTGAGCAAAGACGACATCATCGCCGACAAGACCCGCGGCTATCTTTTCGCAGATCTCGAGGCGCAGCTGCCGCGCGATTTCAAGCTGACGGCACAGCTGCGGCTGGTGAGTGACCGCTCCTACCTGCTCAATTACGGCATCTCCGACGAGGATCGTCTCTGGTCGGGCGTCACGCTGGAGCGGATCCGCACCGACGAGATGATCTGGGCGCGGTTCGGCAACACCCATTCGATCCGCGACGGCGAGAGCAACGCAAGTCAGCCAATGCTGAGCGGCACCGCCGAATGGGTCAAACAATTTGAGCCAGCTACCGTTGGCGGGATCGCCACGCTGCGGCTTTCGACGCTCGGCAGCCGTCGCGCGGCATCGAGCACGCTCGATACCGATGGCGACGGCATCCCGGACGGGCGCGATGTGCTGCGCGGCTCGCTCACCGCCGACTGGCGTCGCAACTGGCTCTTCGGGCCGGGGATGCTCGGCTCGATCGAAGCGCAATTTGCCGGCGACATCATCGAAACCAATGACGACCCCGCCTATCCGCAAACCGTGCTGCGCGGTCAGCCGACGCTCGCTGCCGAGCTGCGCTGGCCCTGGGTGAAGACGAGCGGGCGCGCGGCCTATGTGATCGAGCCGATCGCGCAGATCGCCTGGGCCCCGAACCGTCTGAGCGCCTCGCCCAACGAGGACAGCCAGCTGCCCGAGTTCGACGAGGGCAACCTCTTCTCGCTCACCCGCTTCCCCGGCGAGGATCTGCGTGAAACGGGATTGCGCGCCAATCTCGGCCTGAGCTGGACGCGCTATGACAGCTCGGGCTGGTCGCTGGGCGTCGCGGCGGGCCGGATCTTCCGCCAGCGCGACCTTGACCAGTTCACCCCCGGCACCGGTCTTTCGGGGATCCGCTCGGACTGGTTGCTGTCGACCCATCTGAGCACGGCGAACGGGCTCACGCTCTCGAACCGGGCGCTTTTCGACGACACGCTCGCGATTTCGCGCGACGAATTGCGCCTCGCCTGGGCCACGGATCGCTATGACCTTGCAGCGGGCTATCTCTGGCTCGAGGCGAACCCCGCCGAGGGGCGCGACACCGACATGTCCGAGCTGATGCTCGATACCGGCTGGAGCTGGGGCAATGGCTGGTCGGGCACCTTCGGCACCCGCTACGACTTCACCGCCGAGCGCGCCGCCAAGGCCAATCTGGGCCTGCGTTACACCAATGAATGCCTCGCGGTTGATCTTTCCCTCTCGCGCCGCTTCACTTCCTCCACTAGTGTAAGCCCCGAAACCGCATTCGGCCTCTCGGTCCAGTTGATCGGCTTCGGGGCGAGCGACGGAGGCCCGGTCCGCCAGACCTGCGGACGCTGAGGCGAGACGAGTAGACAACAGGCCGGCCAGGCCGCGAATGAACGAGACGAAACGGACAGGCACGCGATGACGATGATGACCCGACTGCTCACCCTTCTGGCTCTGGTGCTCACCTTGCCGCTGGCACCGCGTGTCGCGATGGCGCAGGCCGGCAATTACGCTCCGGTGATCACCGTGAACGGCCTTGGCATCACCGATTACGAGATCAGCCAGCGCGAGAAATTCCTCAAGCTTCTGGGAACGCCCCAATCGACCCGCGAGGATGCCGAGAAAGCTCTGATCGAGGACCGCCTGCGGACCTGGGCGGGCAAGCAGCTCGGGATGAAGATGAATGAGGAGGCGCTAACGCGCGGCATGTCCGAATTCGCGAGCCGCGGAAACCTGTCGACCGAACAATTCATCACGCTGCTCGGCCAAAATGGCATCGACCCCAATACCTTCCGCGATTTCGTCGCCGCCGGCGTGATCTGGCGCGAGGTGGTGCGCGCGCGCTTCGCCCCCCTGATCAATGTCACCTCCGCCGATGTCGATCGCGCGATGATGCCCGAAAGCCAGACCGGCAAGGGCGTGAAAGTGCTGATCTCCGAAGCAATCGTCCCCGCCCCGGCCGGTCAGGAAGCCGCAGCGTTGGCTCAGGCCCGCCAACTCTCGGCGGCGAAGGGCGAAGGCGCCTTTGCTGCTTTGGCGCGCAAATATTCCGCCGCGCCGACCCGTGATCGCGGCGGGCGTCTCGAATGGATGCCGATCGACAAGCTGCCCGCACAGCTGCGCGGTCCGATCCTCGCGCTCAAGCCCGGCACCGCGACCGGTCCGATCCAGCTCAACGGGGCTGTGGCGGTGTTCATGCTGCGCGCGATCGGCGATGGCGATGCGCCCTCGGCACCGCAGGATCTGAGCTACATGACCCTGAATCTCGGCGCGACTGGCAGCGCACAGGCCGCGAAGCTCGCAGCACAGGCCGCCGCCGATGCGCGCGTGTGCAATCAGCTCTATACCGTCGCAAAGGGCCTGCCCGAAAGCGCCATCACCCTTCACGAGAAGGTCGCGCAATCCGCCGTCCCGACCGACGAGGCGCTGGTTCTGGCCCAGCTCGATCCGGGCGAGACCCAGATCCTGCGTCGTGGCGGCAGTGACGTGCTGGTGATGCTGTGCTCGCGCGAGGTGGCCGACACCAAGGATCAGCCCGCGCCCGATCGCAAGACGGTGCGTTCCTCGCTCGAGGATCAGGCGCTCGGCGCCTATGCGACGGGCTATCTCGCCGATCTCGAGGCCGAAGCGGTGATCGTGCGGAAATGAGACCGCGCGACGCAGACCGCCCGGTCATTTTGAGCTGTGGCGATCCATCCGGCGTCGGGCCGGAACTCGCCGCGCGCGCCTGGGAGCATTTCGGCGCGCGACTGCCCTTCGTCTGGATCGGCGATCCGTCGCACCTGCCGCGCGGCACCAAGGTCCGCGAGATCGAGCGCGCCTCCGACGCCGTCACCCATGCCAGCGCGGGCCTGCCCGTGCTGCCGCATGCCTTCCCGGCCGCCGCCATTCCGGGTCAACCCGATCCGGCCAACGCGAAATCGGTCGTCGATGTGATCGCGCGGGGGGTCGATCTTGTGATGCGTGGCGAGGGTGTGGCGCTTACGACCGCGCCCATCAACAAGAAGGCGCTGCATGACGGGGCGGGCTTTGCCTTTCCCGGGCATACTGAATTTCTCGCCCATCTCGCGGGTGTCGAACGGGTGGTGATGATGCTCGCCAGTTCGCGTAGCACGCCGCCCTTGCGCGTCGTGCCCGCCACGATCCATATCGCGCTGCGCGATGTGCCCGAGGCCTTCACGCCGCAACTGTTGCGCGACACGGTGCGCATCACCGCCGAAGGGCTGCGCCGCGATTTCGCGCTCGACACGCCACGCATCGCGGTTGCCGGGCTCAACCCCCATGCCGGCGAAGGCGGCGCGATGGGGAGCGAGGAAGGCGACTGGATCGCCGACACGATCGCCGGGCTGCGCGAAGAGGGCTATGCGCTCGCCGGTCCCCTGCCAGCCGACACGCTCTTCCACGAGCGCGCGCGTCAGGGCTATGACGCGGCGATCTGCGCCTATCACGATCAGGCGCTGATCCCGATCAAGACGCTCGATTTCGACGGGGGCGTGAATGTCACGCTCGGCCTGCCCTTCATCCGCACCTCGCCCGATCATGGCACGGCCTACGATATTGCGGGTCAGGGGCGTGCGAACCCCGCCTCGCTGATCGCGGCGCTCGAGATGGCCTCGCGCATGGGCGCGGCGCGGAGGGCGTGAGATGGCCACGATCGACGGGCTGCCCCCGCTGCGCGAGGTACTGCGCACCCATGACCTCGTGGCCAAGAAAAGCCTCGGGCAGAACTTCCTGCTGGATCTGAACCTCACGGCCAAGATCGCGCGCTCGGCGGGCGATCTGACGGGGGCGGATGTGCTGGAGATCGGACCCGGACCCGGAGGTCTGACGCGCGGGCTTCTGGCCGAAGGCGCGCGCAAGGTGCTCGCGATCGAGAAGGACACGCGCTGCCTGCCCGCCCTGGCCGAGATCGCTGCCGCCTATCCGGGGCGGCTCGAGGTGATCAACGGCGATGCGCTGGAAATCGACCCGCTCTCCCATCTCACCCCCCCGATCAAGATCGCAGCGAACCTGCCCTATAACGTGGGCACCGAACTGCTGGTACGCTGGCTGACGCCGAAGGACTGGCCGCCCTTCTGGGAGAGCCTGACGCTGATGTTCCAGCGCGAGGTGGCTGAACGGATCGTCGCGAAACCCGGCAGCAACCATTACGGGCGCCTCGCGATCCTCGCGCAGTGGCGCGCCGAGGCGAAGATCGTGATGAGCCTGCCGCCCGAGGCCTTCACCCCGGCGCCCAAGGTTCATTCGGCGGTCGTGCATCTGCGCGCCCTGCCCGCGCCGCGCTACCCCGCCAATGCCGCGACCCTGAGCCGGGTCGTCGCGGCGGGCTTCAATCAGCGTCGCAAGATGCTGCGCGCCTCGCTCAAAGGCGTTGCGCCGGATATCGAGGCGAAACTGGAGAAGGCCGGGATCGCGCCCACGGAACGGGCCGAGAAGGTGACGCTGGAACAGTTCTGCCGACTGGCGCGGATCGTCGACGGTCAGGAATGATCCGCGCGGCCCGTGCGGAAGATCTCGATCGGATCGGGGCGATCACCGACGCGGCCTTCCGCCCCTACATCGCGCGCATCGGTCGCCCACCCGCGCCGATGGCGGCCGATCACCGCTCTGACCTCTCCCATCTCTGGGTCTGCGAACATGACGGAGACGTCGTGGGGCATATGGGCCTGATTGCCCGAGACAGGCCCCACATTGCTTTGCAGATCGAGCCGATTGCCGTCGATCCCGACGTGCAGGGAAAGGGGATCGGAGGGCGCTTGATCGCCTTCGCCAAGGCGCAAGCCCGATCTCTCGGGGTCGAACGGCTGACTCTCTACGTCAATGCCGCGATGATCGAGAGCCGTGCGGTCTATGCGCATCTCGGCTTTCTCGAGACCGATCACCGTGTCGAAGACGGGTTTGACCGGGTCTTTCTCGAAAAATCCCTGCCTCGCTGAACCGAGGCGATGTGCTACATCAAAAAGGCCCGCCAGTCCGGCGGGCCTTTTATCTGGTTCGTCAGGATAACCGCTTATTCGCCCGATGCCTCGGGGGGCGCGGTTTCCACTGCCACTTCAGCCTTTTCAGCTTTAGGCGCACGCGGTTTGCGCGGTGCACGCGGGCGTTTCGGCTTCTCGGCTTTTTCCGCCTTCTCGGCGGGAGCCTCTGCCGGAGCGGCTTCGACGCGGCTTTCGGGGGTTTCGACGAGGCTCGAGCCGTCTTCTTCAGGCTCGGGCATCGGCGGCATCATCGGGGCGCTCTGATCGGCGTTCTCCTGGCTGCGCTCCTCGCGCTCGGGGCGCTCGTTGCGATGGCCGTCCTGAGCGTTGCCGCCCTGACCGTTCGCCTGATGGCTTTGCTGGTTCTGCTGACGCTGCTGGTTGCGCGCTTCCTGTTCGCGGGCCTGCTCTTTCTGGGCCTCGCCCAGCATGCGGGTGTAGTGCTCGGCATGCTGAAGGAAGTTCTGCTCGGCCACGCGGTCGTTGCCAAGTTGCGCGTCACGGGCGAGCGCAAGGTATTTGTCAATGATCTGCTGGGGCGTGCCACGCACTTTGCCCTCGGGACCGGAGCTGTCAAACACCCGGTTGACGATGTTGCCCATCGACCGCTGACGGTTCGACTTGTTACGCGAACGG
Source organism: Thioclava sp. L04-15 (assembly GCF_002020275.1). Taxonomy (NCBI): domain Bacteria; kingdom Pseudomonadati; phylum Pseudomonadota; class Alphaproteobacteria; order Rhodobacterales; family Paracoccaceae; genus Thioclava; species Thioclava sp. L04-15. The sequence continues at coordinate 158,930 of NZ_MPZW01000002.1, forward strand.
GATTTCGAAGATCTCATGGCTTTCGTTTTTCTGGCCCGGTCACGCCGGGCTTGAGGAATCTGGCCGAAGGGATTTGGCCTTGCGAGAGGAAGAGCCGCCCTGAGCATTATTGCCCGGTTTGGCATCGTCACCCGCGCTGTGAAGCTGAGCCGTGCGGGGGATATCGATCCGCCCTGCACAGGCTTGACTAAACATGTGCGGAGTGGGCTTTCAAGTCGGAAAATGTGTCAAATCCACGTTTTCCCCGGATTTTCCCAGGTTTTGCGCGAATTTGCGCTCAACTGGCACCACAATCGCCAGCGTCACCGGGCTTCTGCGCCACAATGACGCGGTCGCGCCCATCGAGGTCCTGCCGGGTCTCGATCTGTTCGAACCCCTGCGCAGCAAGCAGCTCCGTCACAGCCGAAGCCTGGGTCGGCCCGATTTCGAGCACGATCCGCCCGCCCGCCATAAGCCGCGCCGGAGCCCCAAGCGCAATCGCGCGATAGGCATCGAGACCGTCACCGCCGGGGGTCAGGGCCGAGTGTGGCTCCCATTCGCGAACATCGCGCGACAGCCCCGCCATCTCGTCCTGCGCGATATAGGGCGGGTTCGACACGATCAGATCGAAGCGTCCCGGAACGGCGGAAAACCAGTCGGACAGCAGGAATTTCGCCCGTTTCCCGACGCCGAGCGCGTCCGCGTTCCCTTTGGCGACGTCCAGAGCCGCGGAAGAAAGATCGGTACCCGTTCCCGCCGCGAAGGGCATGGATTTCAGAAGCGAAATCAGGATGCAGCCGGTGCCGGTGCCAAGGTCAAGCGCATGAATGAAAGGGCGTTCGAGCGCCACTTGCACGAGGATCTCTGTCTCCGGGCGCGGATCGAGCGTGTCGCGGGTGACGCGGAACTCATGTCCCCAAAACAGACGCTTTCCGGTGATCTGGGCGACGGGCTGGTGTTGCATACGGGCCGCGATCGCGGCGTCAAGGCGAGTGGCCGCGTCATCGGGCAGCGGATCGTGCAGCGCGAGCGTCAGCCGCTCGGGCGCAATGCCGAGCGCATGCGCCAGAAGCCTGCGCGCATCGCCCGACGCGCCCTCGATCCCGGCCTCTTTCAGGCGCCGGGTGGCGGCGATCAGCGCTTCTTGCGCCCTCACCCGTCCATCTCCGCGAGCTTGGCCGCCTGATCGTCCGAAATCAGCGCGTCGATCACCTCTTCGATCTCACCTTCCATAACCTTATCAAGGGAATAGAGGGTGAGGTTGATGCGGTGATCGGTCAGGCGCCCTTGCGGGAAATTATAGGTTCGGATGCGTTCCGAACGATCGCCCGACCCCACCTGGGACTTCCGCGTCTCGGCGCGTTCCGAGGCCGCGCGGTCGCGTTCGGCCTCGTAAAGCCGCGCGCGCAGCACCGCCATCGCATTGGCGCGGTTCTGGTGCTGGGATTTCTCGGAGCTCGTGACCACGATGCCGGTCGGCAGGTGCGTGATGCGCACCGCCGAGTCGGTGGTATTCACGTGCTGGCCGCCCGCCCCCGACGCGCGCATCGTGTCGATCCGGATATCGGAGGCGGGAATGTCGATATCGACGTCCTCGGCCTCGGGCAGAACGGCGACGGTAGCCGCCGAGGTATGGATGCGCCCACCGGCTTCGGTCTCGGGCACACGCTGAACCCGGTGCACGCCGCTCTCGTATTTCATCCGGGCGAAGACGCCCTCGCCCTCGATCCGCGCCACCGCTTCCTTGACGCCGCCGAGCTCGGTCTCGGTCAGGTCCATCAGGTCGAACCGCCAGCCGTGTTTCTCGGCGTATTTCTGATACATGCGCAGCAGATCGCCCGCGAAAAGCGCGGCTTCCTCGCCGCCCGTGCCGGGGCGGATTTCAAGGATCGCGGGGCGCGCATCGGCGGCATCTTTCGGCAAAAGCGCAAGGCGCAGCGCCTGTTCCATCTCGGGGATGCGGGCCTTGAGGCGCGGCAGCTCTTCCTCGGCCAGCCCTTTCATCTCGGGATCGCTCAGCCAGCCCTCCGCCTCGGCAAGATCGGCCCGCGCCTGACGCCAGGCCTCGACCTCGGTCACGACCGGTTTGAGCTCGGAATATTCGCGGCTGATCTCGGCGATCTTTGCGGGATCCGCGCCCGCGTTGAGCTGCGCCTCGAGGTACTCGAAGCGTGCAAGGATCTGGTCGAGTTTCTCTTCGGGCAACATGAGGCTCGGTTTGGCGTGAAGCGCGGGGGGCGTCAAGCGCAGAGCGGTGCAACAGCCCTGTGACGCAGGGTGTTTGCCGCTCGGGCACACCCGATCCGGAGCGCGGCGATCCGCATGTAACAAACAGATGACGCGCTTGCGGCCCTTTGCTAAACCGCGCGCCGGGAGAGACCCGAGGGAGAGAAATGATGATCCGCAACCTGATCATGACGAGCCTGCTCGTGCTGGGCACCACGCCCGCGCTCGCACAGGACCGCGACGCCGCCATAGAGGCGATGAACGACTACATGATGTTCTCGGGCTATGAGGACGGGATCATCCTGCCCGAACAGATCGACAGGGAGGTCTTCGAGAATGTCCTCTTCGTGGACACCCGCGATCCCGCGCAATTCGCCCGGGAAACCATTCCCGGCGCGGTGAATATCGAATGGCGCGAGGTGCTCGACCGGATCGACGAGATCCCCGAAGAGCAAAAGACCATCCTGTTTTGCAACACCGGCACGCTGAGCTCGATGGCGACCTTCGCGCTACGCACGGCGGGGCGCAAGAATGTCGTGGTGCTGCAAACCGGGATCGACGGCTGGCGGGACTGGGCGGCCTACAAACCCGAGTGACGCAATCCGGGGCCGCGCGATCACAACTTGGCCGGGCGCGACGGTGCGTCCCTTTACGCCTCTCGCGCAATGACCTAGATAAACAGTCGAGAAATAGACGCCCCCTGATTGCCGCCCTCTCGGGCGCGAACCGCGAAAGAGGCCCCGATGACCGCCACGCCCGAAGAGCCGCTCGAAGGCACGCCGCTGATCAAGCCCTCGACCACCGACCATCCGCTCTATGAGAAGGTCGTGGAGGCCTGCCGTACGGTCTACGACCCGGAAATCCCGGTCAACATCTACGATCTGGGCCTTGTCTACACGATCGAGATCAGCCCCGAGAACGACGCGAAGGTGATCATGACGCTCACCGCGCCCGGCTGCCCCGTGGCAGGCGAGATGCCCGGCTGGGTGCATGATGCGGTGGCCTGCGTCGAAGGGCTGCGCGACGTCGACATCGAGATGACCTTCGATCCGCAATGGGGCATGGACATGATGTCGGACGAGGCGCGGCTGGAACTGGGCTTCATGTGATCGGTTTGAGGGCGGCTCGGGCCCCGTCACGGGGCGGCAGGGCCTGAACGGGAGGGGGCGCTGCCCCCGCTCGCGTCCCGCGAGCCCCCCGAGATATTTTCGTCAAGAAGAAGGGGGCGGTCGTGCTCCCTTCTTGCATTTTCGCACAATGGGTCGCGCGCGGGCGCGCTTGTCCTCGCCCCGCCCCGCCCCATCTCAACGGACCGATGCGCAAACCTGAGAAGAGGACTTGCATGACCGATACGCTTTTCACCCCCGCCAAACTCGGTGCGATCGAGATCGCCAACCGTTTCGTGATGGCCCCCCTGACCCGCAACCGCGCGCCCGATCTGGTGCCGACCGATCTGACGGTCGAATATTACCGCCAGCGCGCAGGCGCCGGGATGATCGTGACCGAGGGCACGCAGATCTCGCCGATGGGCCAAGGCTATGCCTGGACGCCGGGGATCTACAATGACGATCAGGTCGCGGGCTGGAAGAAAGTCACCGAGGCCGTGCATGGCGCGGGCGGCAAGATCGTGGCGCAGCTCTGGCATGTCGGCCGGATCTCGGTGCCGCAGCTTCTGGGCGGGCGCGATCCGGTGGCCCCCTCGGCGATCTCCGCCGCGTCGAAGACCTTCGACGGCGAGGGGTTCGTCGAGACCACCACGCCGCATGCCCTGAGCGTCGAGGAGATCGCCGCGACCATCGAGGATTACCGCAAGGCGGCCGCGAATGCGAAAGCTGCGGGTTTCGACGGGGTCGAGATCCATGCCGCGAATGGCTACCTGATCGACCAGTTCCTGCGCGACACCTCGAATACGCGCGAGGATGCCTATGGCGGGTCGATCGAGAACCGCACGCGCTTCCTGCGCGAAGCGGTCTCGGCGGTCGTGAGCGTCTGGGGTGCGGGTCGGGTCGGTATCCGTCTCTCGCCTTGGTCGAATGCGAACAATGTCGGCATCGACAGCGATACGCCGGCGCTTTTCGGGGCCGTGGTCGATTTCCTCAACACGCAGGACATGGCCTTCGTACATCTCGTCGAGGGGCAGACCGGCGGCCCGCGTGACTGGCCCGAGGGTGGGATCGAGACGCTGCGCGCGAAGATCCGGGCGCCCTATATCGCCAATAATGGCTATAGCAAGGAGATGGCCGAGGCGGCGTTGGCCGACGGGGCCACGGCGGTGGCCTTCGGGAAGCTCTTCATCGCGAACCCCGATCTGCCGAAGCGTTTCGAGACCGGGGCGGCGCTCAACGAACCGAACCCGGCGACGTTCTATGGCGGCGGGGCCGAGGGCTATACGGATTATCCCTTTCTCGACTGAGACCGTCTGAGTGATTGAGCGATGCGGGCCTGCGGGCCCGCATTTTCATTACGTCCACGGGTTTGGCGCGTCAGGTCACGGGTTTGTCGGCCGGACCGCCGAGGATCCCGATCGCCGCATCGACCGACTGGAAGACGAATTTCTCGCCCAGGGTCGAAAGCAGACCGCTTCGGGCGAGGTCGTCTTGCGCATGGGGGGCTTCGAGCCGCGCGAGCGCCACGACGAGGCCACGCCCGCGCAACTCCTCGATCAGCGCGCCGAGCCGGTCCGCCCCGGTCAGATCGACCGCCAGCACGCCCGCGCATTCCAGAACCACGAGATGGGCCCCGGGCATCGCGGCGACGTGGCGGCGGATGCCGTTCATGATTCCGGAAGCATTCGCGAAACTGATCGGCGAGGTGATGCCCAGAACCAGCACGCCCTCGTAACGCTCGGGCTCCTCGTCGCTTGCGGGTCGGCGCCACCAGACCGTGGTGCCGGGGACGTTATGCAATTCGACGACCTGCGACTGGAAAAGCGGCATCGAGGCATAGACGAGCGAGAGCAGGATCGCGAGCGGCAAGCCGTATTGCAGCGGCAACAGGATCACGAGCCCGGCGGTCGCCAAGGCGATCGCCCCTTCGGAGGAACTGCGGCGGATCAGGTCGTGCAATCGGGCCGAACTCAGCAGATGCAGGGCGATATAGCTCAGAACGCCGGCCAGCGCGGCGGCGGGCAGATTGCTGAGCACCCCCGCGCCCAGACCGAGCAGCGCCAGCCCGATCAGCGCGGCACCCAGCCCCGCGAGCTGGGAACCCGCCCCGCTTTCACGCAGGATCTGGGTCCGGGGCGGGCTCGAGTTGACACCGAACCCGCCTCCCGCGGCCGTGGCCAGATTTGCCAGCGCCAGCGCGCCGAAGGCGTTGCGGCGCTCGGGCGCGCTATCGGCGCCGCTCGTGCGCAGAACGACCGTGGTCTGCGAGAGGCACAGGAAGGTGATGGAGAGCGCGGTGGGCAGCAGGTCGATCGCGCGTGCGGCGGACAAAGCGGGCCAGTGCAGCCCCGCATCGCCCGCCACTCCCCGGATGCGCGGGAAGATCTCGCCCGAGGGATCCGCGAAGGCGGCCACGGCAATCGCACAGACCAGCGCGCTCAGGGGGATCGGCAAGCGACGGTTCACCGCCGCTCCGATCACGCAGGCCAGCGTGATCAGAGCGGCCATGACGAAAGGCGCGAGTCTGGCCTGCCCGGAGGCGTCCCAAAGCGCGGGAACGGTCTCGATCGGGCTTCCGGGCGGCAGGGACAGCCCCAGGGCGACCGGCAGTCGGCCCACGAAGATATGGACCGCGATCCCCGCGAGCATCCCGGAGGTCACGGGTTTCGACAAGAGCTCGGCCATCCATTCAAGCCGCAACAGCCAGACGACAAGCAGCATCGCGCCCACCATCGCGGCCAGAAGCGCCGGATCCCCGGGCATCGCGCCCATCGCGGCAAGTGCAGTGGCGATGAGGGGCGCGATGGTCGAATCCGCGCCTACCGAAAGCGTCGGGTTGCGCCCGACCAGCACCATCACCACCGAGGCCACGGCGAAAACGATCAGCCCCTGCGCCGCGGGAAGGCCCGCAAGCTGCGCAGTCGCGAGCTGTTCGGGGATCGCGATCGCGGCCAAAGTCAGCGCCGCAAACAGATCCGCGCGCGGCGCAAAGCTGGGCAGGCTCGGGAAAAGGGGCAGGCTCGGGCGCATGTCTCAGGCGGTCTCCGCGACGATCGGTGGGTCTTTCTCCTTCCGTGTTAGGCCATCGCGCGACACGGGTCCATCGCCCGGGCGCGCGCACCCGCGCTGTGCGGCCCTGTCCCGGAGGCGCCCTTGGAAATCCCGACCGCGCGCATTAGGTTGTTGCACGAAGGAGACCGCGCCCCATGTTCAACGTTCCCGGACAAGATCCCGTTACCCTGACCGATGCCGCCGTCGCGCAGATTGCCAAGCTGATGGCGCGCGAAAATGCGGCCGGTTTCCGCATCGGCGTCAAGAAGGGCGGCTGCGCGGGGATGGAATACACGATGGAAGTCGCGGCCGAGGCCGGTCCGATGGATATCGTGGTCGAGAAAGGCCCCGCGCGGGTTCTGATCGCGCCGATGGCGCAGATGTTCATGCTCGGCACCGAGATCGACTACGAGACCGGCCTTCTGGAAAGCGGCTTCAAATTTCGCAATCCGAACGTGGTCGAGGCCTGCGGCTGCGGCGAGTCGATCAAGTTTCGCGACGTCGACGCCGACGAGACCACCTGAGCCACCGCGCAGGTCCGCCCTGCCCCGCGCCAATTTGCCCTTTGCGAGCAGCCGCGCCCTGGCCTAATCTCCCGCGCAATGACATCAGGGAGAGAGAAACCACATGCGCAAGAAACTTGCTGCCGGCAACTGGAAGATGAACGGGCTCAAGGGCGACCTGCACGAGGTCTCGGCGCTCATCGAAGCCCATCCCCACCCGAAATGCGACGTTCTGCTCTGCCCGCCCGCGACGCTGATCGCAGGCATGTCGATGACGGCTGCGGGCCGGATCGCGGTGGGGGGCCAGGATTGCCACATGCGCAGCTCGGGGGCGCATACCGGCGACATTTCCGCGCAGATGATCCGCGATGCGGGCGGTTCCTACGTGATCCTCGGGCATTCCGAACGCCGCGCCGATCATCATGAGAGCGACGTGATCGTGCGCGCCAAGACCGAAGCCGCGATCGAGGCGGATCTTGTCGCGGTGGTCTGCGTGGGCGAGACGGAGGCCCAGCGTGACGCGGGCGAGACGCTGACCCTGATCGGCAACCAGCTCAAGGGTTCGCTGCCCGATCATGCGAGCGCCGCCAATACCGTCATCGCCTACGAACCCGTCTGGGCGATCGGCACCGGCCGTACCCCGACGCTTGAGCAGATCGCGGAAGTCCATGATTTCATGAGAGAACAGCTGATCAAGCGTTTCGGAGCCGAGGGCGACGGGATGCGTCTGCTCTATGGCGGGTCGGTCAAACCCTCGAACGCCGCCGAGATCTTCGCGGTCTCGAATGTCGATGGCGCGCTGGTTGGCGGGGCCTCGCTCAAGGCCGCTGATTTCGGTGCGATCATCGAGGCGCTTGCGGCCAGCTGAGCCGCGCCCGACCATTGCAGATACCAATTCGCCGCCCGGTCTCCATGCCGGGCGGTTTTTCCATGTCGCCGGCAGGACCGCCCCGCTCCAACTCGGGTATGACCGAAGATGTCAAAGCACATATCGGTCTCGCCAAGTCAAATCTCTTCGCCCATAGTGCCGCCAGGGTCATGCAACAGGGCGGAAAAGACAGATGACGACAGCGGGCGGGTACGTTCGGCGGGTTTTGATGGTCGCTGTGCCGGCGGCACTTGGGGTGTTCGCGATCTATTACGCAGGCAATCTCAAGAGCTTGCCCGAACCCACTGAAACGAAGCGCAATCCGACGCCGGTTCGGGTCATCACGCTTGAACCGATCGATCTCGTTCCGCGGGTCAGCGGCTACGGCACGATCGCGCCGGTGCGCGAATGGCGTGCGGTGGCGCGGATCGAGGGAGAGGTCACCGAGGTCGCCCACCCGCTCGCCCCCGGCGACATCGTGCCCGCTGGGACGCTCGTGTTCCGCATCGACGACAGCGATCTGAAACTCGATCTGGCGAATATCGACGCGCAGCTCGCCGCCTCGAAGGTCAAGGATGAGACCGTCAAGGCGAGCCTTGCGCTGGCGCAATCCGACCTCGCGCTGATGCAGGAAGATCTCAAACGTCAGGAGCGGCTCAACAGTCAGGGCGTGGTGACGCAAGCGGCACTGGAGGCCACGCGCCGCCAGGAGCTGACCGCGCGCACCAAGGTCACCGAGCTTGAAAACCAGATCACCTTGAATGGCGCGGAACGCGAAGTTCTGGGCACGCAGCGCAGCTCGCTCGAACGCTCGATCGGTTTTGCCGAGATCCGCGCGCCCTATGAGCTTCGCGTGGCCTCGATCAGCGCCGATCTGGGGCAATATGTCAGCCGGGGTCAGGTGATGCTGACCGGCGAAGGCACCGAAGCGGTCGATATCTCGGCGCAATTCCCGATCGGACGGATCGGCCCGCTGCTGCGTCTGGCTGGCGAAGGCACCGAGGTTACCGATCTCAAGGCCAAGGTGAAACTGCCCGCGCCCGAGCATCAGGTCGACTGGCCCGCCACGGTCGAGCGCATGGGTGAGGCGATCGACGAGCGCACGCAAAGCGCGCCGGTCGTGGTGCGCGTCGACGACCCGCAAAGCCAGAGCGTCGCAGGTCAACGCCCGCCGCTGCGGCGCAACATGGTCGTCGAAGTCGAGCTTTCCGCCCCCAAGCGCAAGGCGCTCGTGGTGCCGGTCGAGGCGGTGCAAAACGGCTTGGCGCTCGTTGTCTCGGCCGAAGGCGTGCTCGAGAAGCGCCCCGTGACGACCGGTTTCGTCTCGGGCGATATCGCGGTGGTGACGAACGGGCTCAAGCCGGGCGATCAGCTCGTCGTGACGGACCCTTCGATCGCGGTCCCGGGCATGGCGGTGAAGCCGCTCGAGGATGATGCGCGCAAGGCCGAGATCCTCGCCGAGGCGCTCGGTCAGGCGGCGGAGGCCCCCAAGCCCGGCTCGGGCGGCGGCGCAGGCGGCGGCAAGAACAAAGAGGCCGCGCAATGATCCGTCTGTTCGCGGGCCACCGCACGGCGGCCAATATCCTGATGATCGCGATCTCGGGGCTGGGGCTGCTCGCCCTGCCGATGATGCAGCGCGACACCTTCCCCGAGACGCCGCCTTCGGATGTCTCGGTGCGCATCACCTATCCGGGTGCGGCCCCCGCCGAGGTGGAGACCGGGATCTGCACCGTGCTCGATCCGGTGTTGATGAAGGTCGAGAACCTCGCCAAGCTCACCTGCCTTGCACGCGAAAACGCGGCCCAGGTCACCGCCGAGATGATCGAAGGCGCGGACATGACGCGCTTTTACAACGACATCAAGGATGCGGTGGACGGGGTGACCTCCTTCCCCACCAAGGCCGATGATCCGGTGACGCAGATCGTCGAGCGTGTGGCCTCGGTTTCCTCGGTCGCGGTGACCGGACCGAAGGATCCGGCGGTGCTTTACGCCTATGCCCAGCATCTCGCCGATCAGCTGCGCGCCGACCCGGCAATTTCGCAGGTCGATGTGAACGGCTTCTCGGATCGCGAGATCGCCATCGAATTCGACCGCGCGGCGCTGGAGCGCTACGGGCTCGACATGACCGAGATCGGCACGGGTCTCGCGCGCTACAGCCTCGACATGCCCGCAGGTACGCTAGAGGGACGCTCGGGCGACACCGCGATCCGCTTCCTTGGCGAAAAACGCACCCCGCAAGAGCTGGGCCAGATACCGATCGCGGGCAGCGCGACGGGCGGCGAAGTGCGGCTGGGCGACGTGGCCAAGATCACCGCCGGGTTCTCCGATCCCGCGCAGGCCACCTATTTCGACGGCCAGCGCGCGGCGATCGTGGCAGTATCGAAGACCGGTTCGCAGGATGCGCTGAAGGTGAAGGCCGCCCTCGATCGCCAGCTCGACAAGGCCCGCGCCGAGGCGCCGGGCAATATCACCCTCTCGATCTCGCAAGATTCCACCCAGAACATCCGCGAGCGCCTGCGGATCATCGGCACGAACGGCTTTCAGGGCCTCATTCTCGTCCTCGTGGCGATGTGGCTCTTCTTCGGGCTACGCATGTCCTTCTGGGTCGCGATGGGCCTGCCGGTCAGCTTCCTCGGCGCGATCTTCGCTATGCAGATGCTGGGCTACACGATCAACATGATGACGATGGTGGCACTTCTGGTCGCGACGGGTCTGTTGATGGACGATGCGATCGTGATCTCGGAGAACATCGTGCGCCGGCGACAGAAGGGCGAAAGCGCGCATGAGGCCGCAGTCAACGGCGTGCTGCAGGTCGGTCCCGGCGTGCTGGCCTCGTTCCTCACGACCGCGATGATCATCGGGCCGCTGAGTTTCCTGTCCGGCAATATCGGGGCGCTTCTGAAATACATCCCGATCGTGCTTTTGCTCACGCTCACGATCTCGCTGGTCGAGGCGTTCCTGATCCTGCCCGCCCATATGCGCCACTCGCTCCATGGCGATCTGCGCCCGGGCCGGGTCAGCCGTGCGGTCAATGGCGCGTTCGACAAGCTGCGCGACGGGGTCATCGTGCCGCTGGCCGAGCGCGCGTTGCGCTATCGCTACCTCACGATCGGACTTGCGATCTTCATCGTGGCCCTGTCGGTCGCCCCGTTCACCGGCGGGTTCATCAAGTACCAGAGCTTCCCGACGCTGGAGAGCGACACGGTCGAGGCGCGGCTCTTGCTCGCGGAAGGCTCGCCGCTTGCCCGCACCGAGGCGCGGGTCGCCAAGGTGGTCAAGGCGCTTGAACAGCTCAACGCAGAGCTGACCCCCGAGCAACCCGACGGCCAGCAACTCGTGCAGAGCTATACGATCACCTATGGCGCCAATGCCGACAGCCCGAGCAGCGGTCCGAACATGGCCACCGTCAGCGCCGCACTGCTGCCTGCGGGTACGCGCTCGACCGAGGTGGGCGTGATCCTCGATACCTGGAAGAAGTTCGTAGGGCAGATGCCCGACATGGCGGCCTTCCGCATCACCGACAAGGAACGCGGTGCCGGGGGCAAGCCGATCGACCTTCTGCTCGAAGGCGACAATCTGGACGATCTCGCGATCACCGCACGCGAGCTGCGCAAGTTCTTCCGGGGCTTCGACGGCGTGCGCGACGTGACTTTCGATCTGCAACCCGGCAAACCCGAGATCGTGGTGAGGATGCGCCCGGCGGCGGCCAACCTGCTGGGCGTGACCCCGCAGGCGCTTGCAACCGAGCTGCGCGCGGCCTTCCGGGGAGACAGCGCAGTGAGCTTCGCCGATGCCTATGGACAGGTCGACGTGGTGGCGCGCTTGGCGCCGTCCGAACGTCAGACCCTGAGCGACGTGCTGGCGCTGCGCGTACCGGGGGCGAATGGCGCGTTGGTGCCGCTCTCGGCGGTGGCGGATGTCACCGAGACGCGTGGATTCAACACGATCACCCATGTGAACGGGCAGCGCGCCGTCTCGGTGCAGGGCTCGATCAACGCCGCGGTCGCCAATGCGCGCGAACTGATGGCGGCGATGCGTGCCGATTACCTGCCGCAGCTGGCGCAGAAACGTCCCGGCATCAAGGTTATCGTGCTGGGTGAAGAGGAAGATACGGCGACGACGGGTGCCTCGCTGGCGCGCTACATGACGGCGGGTGTCGTGGGCGTCTATCTTCTGCTGGCTTTCTACATGTCGAGTTTCATCCGTCCCATCGCGGTCATCGCGGCGGTCCCCTTGAGCCTTGTGGGCGTGATGTGGGGCCATATGGCGCTTGGCATGCAGATCTCGCTGCCGAGCCTCGTGGGCCTCGCAACCCTGGCCGGCGTCGTGGTGAACGACTCGATCCTGCTGGATGCGTTCATCGGCGAACGCCGCGCGGCGGGTTCCGATATCAGCGAGGCGGGCCGCGAGGCGGTGCGCGATCGTTTCCGTGCGATCTTCCTGACCTCGCTGACGACGATCGTGGGGCTCGGACCGCTCCTTCTCGAACAAAGCACCCAGGCGCAGTTCCTTCGGCCTATCGTCGCGAGCCTCGCCTTCGGTATGACCGCCGCGACGGTCCTGTCGCTCTTCGTGACCCCGGCGCTGCTGGCGATCCTCGAAGATTTCGGCCTCAATCTCGCCACCAAAGAGGCTGAGGAGGACAGCGCCGCGCCGCTGACCGAGCCCGCCACGAAGACCTGACACGTCCCGCTCATCGCGCGGCGCCGATTGCATGGCGCCGCGCGGCACCTATATCTGCCTCGCTTGGGATCACGTCAGGTGAGAGGACGCGAAAGAGAATGGGATACGTCAAGACCGCGATTCTGATGGCCGCGCTGACGGCCTTGTTCATGGGGCTCGGATACCTGCTTGGCGGGACCGGGGGCGCGCTGATCGCATTGGTCGTGGCTGCCGGGATGAACGCCTTTTCGTGGTGGAACTCCGACAAGATGGTCCTGAGGATGCACAATGCGCACCCGGTCGGACCGAATGACCGCTCGGGACTGACGGAGCTTGTGGGCGAACTGGCCCGCAATGCCGGGCTGCCGATGCCCGCGGTCTACTTGCTCGACACAGCTCAACCCAACGCTTTCGCCACCGGCCGCAACCCGGAAAACGCAGCCGTCGCGGTGACGGCGGGCCTGATGCAGAGCCTCTCGCGCGAGGAACTCGCCGGGGTGATCGCCCATGAGCTTGCCCACATCCGAAACCGCGACACCGCGATCATGACCGTGACGGCGACTTTCGCCGGTGCCATCGGCATGCTGGCGAATTTCGCGCTGTTCTTCGGCGGCTCGCGTGAGCGGATGGGAATCTTGGGCACGCTCGCAATGATGATCCTCGCGCCGCTGGCAGCCGCACTCGTTCAGATGGCAATCTCGAGGACGCGCGAATATGCCGCCGACAAGGCAGGTGCCGAGATCTGCCGCAACCCGCTCTGGCTGGCCTCGGCGCTCGAGCGGATCGAGGCGGGCGCAGCGCGCGTCGACAATATCGCAGCAGAGCGCAACCCGGCCACGGCCCATATGTTCATCATCAACCCGCTGCATGGTCAGGGCGCGGATAACCTTTTCGCAACCCACCCCTCGACCGCGAACCGCGTTGCGGCGCTGCGCCAGCTGGCGGGCGGTTCGGGCCCTCGCTCGACGCAGCCCCGCCCCGCTCCGCAACCCGAGATGACGGGATTCCGCGACAGCTCCGTGCCGCCGGTGCGGCGCAAGCATCGCTCCGGCCCCTGGAGCTGATCCAGCCATCACCGCAAAGCAAGAGCGCCCGACCGAGTGAACGGTCGGGCGCCTCCTTGGCCTTAATCGCGACCCAAGAGACAGCGACGCGAACGCGCCGAAGTCTCAGTAGGTCAGGCGGCGATACATGTGCCAGCTCGCATGGCCGAGCACCGGCAGCACCACCAGAAGCCCAAGGAACATCGGGATCATCCCGATGAACAGGCTCAGCGCGATCGTCAGGCCCCAGATCCCCATCGAGACCGGGTTGGCGATCACCGCGCGCATCGAGGTCAGGATCGCCGTGATGATGTCGATCTCGCGCTCCATCAGGAGCGGCAGGCCGACCACGGTGAAGGAAAACAACGTCAGTGCGAAGATCGCGCCGATGATCGAGCCGATCGCCAGCATCGCAAGCCCGTTCCCGGTGAAGAGGATTTCGGGCGACGAACTGACATTGGTGAAGGCCGACAACCCCATGAACAGCGCGAAGGTGGTATGGGCCACGAAGACCCAGAACATGAACATCATCAGGATCAGCATCGCCATGGACGGGATCTGCCGGTCCTTTTGCGAGATGCAGCAGGCCATCACCTCTCCCCAGACCAGGGGCTCCCCTCCCTCGATCCGGCGGCTGATCTCGTAAAGCCCGATCGCCGCGAAGGGCGCGAGCAGCGGAAAACCAAGCGCGAAGGGAATGAGCCACCATTCCTCGCCGCGTGCCGAAAACACCATCCAGAGCACGATCCCGCCGAGGACATAAAAGCCCGAAAACATCAGCCCGAAAGCGGGCGCGCGCAGGAAATCGCGCCACCCCTCACGCAGCACCTCCGGGATCGCCGAGACCGGCATGTCGCGAAAATGCGGCAGCTCGGACGGCTCAGACATCACTTGTTGCATTCTACTCTCCCTGACAGACAGGCCCTCTCCCCAGAGCCTGTTCACTCACGTTGCGTCACGCATCCGTGATCTGTCGAGAAAAACCTCTGCCGCAGAGCAGCAATGCAGATGCAAAAAACAGGCTTCAAGCGTCGCGAAAACGGGACAGTTCTCGGATTGGGCCCCAATTTCGACGTCGACCCAGCACATTCCCGACACAATTGAAAATCAGACCGATCATCTTAAGTGTGCAGGACCGAAATCGGTGTCGGCTCCGGCAAACCTGCTCGCGACAAAGACAGACTGAACGCGATGACCACCTACAGCCTCAAGATCTTTTCGCTGGATTCGGCGACGACCAGCGCCGCCGGCATCCTCGAGCAAAGCCCGTCCGGCGCCCAATGGGGCTGGTATTCCTCCCCCACACTCACGGTGAACACCGGCGCCGCGCCAACCCAGGTTGAGATCTCCGACACCGATGGCTCGAGCGGCACGCTCGACGATGACAGCGAGGGGCAAGTTCTCACCCAGGACACGGTGATCGGGGGTGTAACCTATGCCGCGGGCTCGATGCTTCAGGACGAATACGAGGTCTCGTTGACCGACGGCACGAATACGTATCGTCTCGTCGCGATCTCGGTGCGAACCTATTCCGACCCATATACCTATAACGACCAGATCATCGGCTTTTCCTGGGAAGGCGATGCCCCGCCCGAAGGCGTCACTCTCACCTACGTCGCCTCGAGCAATCAGGATTACGCATCGATGGTGCCCTGCTTCACGCCGGGCACGCAGATAGAGACGCCTGACGGCCCCCGCCCGGTCGAGAGCCTTCGGGTGGGCGATACGGTCCTGACCCTGGACCACGGCGCGCAACCGCTTCGCTGGATCGCCCGGCGGCATCTGAACGCGGGCGATATCGACCTGCGCCCCGAACTCTGTCCGATCCGGATCGCCGCAGGGGCGCTCGGGCCGGGGCGGCCCGCACAGGATCTGGTGGTATCGCCACAACACCGCATCTTGCTGCGTTCGCGTATCGTCGAGCGGATGACAACCGAACCGGAGGTCCTGATCGCCGCGCGCCACCTCACCGCCCTGCCCGGGATCTCGGTGCTGCGCGACGCATGTGAACCCGCATATATCCATGTGCTCTTCGATCGCCACGAGGTGGTCATCGCAAACGGCACGGAAGCTGAGACACTGCTGCTCGGCCCGGAGGTGACACGCACCCTGCCCCGCGCCACCCGGCAGGCCTGGCATCGGCTCCTGCCCGATCTCGATCCGACGAATCCGCCGCCACCCGCGCGGCCGCTGGTGACGGGAAAAAAGGCGCGCAATCTCGTGGCGCGCCACCACCGCAACGCCAAGGTCCTGCAGGATACCCTCGTGACGGTGATCTAGCCGCGCGTGCTGAGTGTCGCGAGCACGGTGGAGACCAGATCCTCCACCGGACGCGCGCCCGAGAGGTTCAGCACCGGCTCGGATCGTCCCGCCAGCCACTCCCGGTGACGCGACAGCGAACGCCCCGAGAAATAGGGATCGTCATAGTTCGACGCCCATTTCAGAAAGGCGGCGTGGTTATGAAACAGATCGCCTCCCGCCCGGATCCTCTCACCGAACTTGAGCGCCTCGCGTTTGCGGATGCGGGCCAGACGGATCGGTGTCGGAGCGCTGAGGAAGACGATCAGATCCGCCCCTTCGATCACCGGCTCCCCCCAGCCATCGAGCGAACCGGAAATCACCCATCCCCCGGGCGCTTTCGCCTCTTCCATCAGTTGAAGCCGCTCTTCGGGCGGGCGTTTGACGGTATAGGGCGGATCGCTCGGCGCCCAGAAGAACGCGTCAGTGTCGAGATGGGGCACATCAAGACGCTCGGCAATCCCCCGTCCGAGGGACGAGGTTCCAGACCCTGCGGCGCCGGTGATATGAACCCGCGCCGCCATCGGCTCAGTCCGCCGCCTGTGCGTCGGCTCGGGATTTGCCCTCGACCCCCATGGCCAGCGTCGCCGCCATGAGCCCGTCGAGATCTCCATCGAGCACGCCTTGCGTATCCGAGGTCTCGAACCCGGTGCGCAGGTCCTTCACCATCTGATAGGGCTGAAGCACATAGGACCGGATCTGGTTGCCCCAGCCCGCCTCGCCCTTGTTCTCGTGAGCCTCGTTGATCGCAGCGGTGCGCTTGTCGAGCTCCATCTGGTAGAGGCGCGACTTCAGCGCGTTCATCGCGATCTCGCGGTTCTGGTGCTGCGATTTCATCGAGGAGGTCACCACGATCCCGGTCGGGATGTGGGTGATCCGCACCGCCGAGTCGGTCGTGTTCACGTGCTGACCGCCGGCGCCCGAGGACCGGTAGGTGTCGACACGGATATCGGAAGGGTTCACCACGATGTCGATATTGTCGTCGACCACCGGATAGACCCAGACCGAACTGAACGAGGTGTGACGGCGCGCCGCCGAGTCATAGGGCGAGATCCGAACGAGACGGTGCACGCCCGATTCCGATTTCAGCCAGCCGTAGGCATTGGGGCCCGAGATCTTGTAGGTCGCCGATTTGATCCCGGCCTCTTCGCCCGGGCTCTCGGATTCGAGCTCGACCGTGTACCCCTTCTTCTCGGCCCAGCGGACATACATCCGCGCCAGCATCGAGGCCCAGTCGCAGCTTTCCGTGCCACCCGCGCCGGAATGCACTTCGAGATAGGTATCGTTGCCATCCGCCTCGCCATCGAGAAGCGCCTCGAGTTCCTTGCCCGCGGCCTCCTCTTTCAGCGCCTTGAGCGATTTCTCGGCCTCGGAGACGATCTCGGCATCGTCTTCCATCTCGCCCAGTTCGATCAACTCGACATTGTCGGTGAGCTCCTGCTCGATGCGCTGATAGGTCTCGAATTTGTCCATCAGTTGCTGACGATCGCGCATCAGCTTCTGCGCGCGCGCCTGATCGTCCCACAAGGTGGGATCCTCGATCATGGCGTTGAATTCCTCGATCCGGTGCGGCGCGGTCTCGAGATCCATGCGCTGGCCCAGCAGGGCAAGCGATTTGCGGATCTGCTCCACGATATTCTGCGTCTCGGCGCGCATATGTCGTCCTTCGTGATATCTTGGTGCGGGTGATACGAAATCGACAGCCCGCCCGCAAGCACCGGCGTCGCAAGAGGCGGCGAAGGGGCGCTGCCCCCGCCTGCCCTTCGGCAGGCTCCCCCGAGATATTTGGATCAAGAAGAAGGAAAAAGCGCGCCTACTTCTTCTTGATGGAAATATCTCGGGGGAATCCGCGTCAGCGGATGGGGGCAGCGCCCCCGTTTCAGCCGATCGGCAAGGCGCGTTCGGCCAACCGCGCGAGGAAGGACGCGCCCATCGGGGCGGCCTCGTCGTTGAAATCGTAACGCGGGTGATGGAGGCCGTGGCCCTCGCCCGTTCCCATGAAGAGATAGGCGCCCGGGCGGGTCTCCAGCATGTAGGAGAAATCCTCCGCCCCCATTTCCCGCGCGGCGCGACGCTCGACCCGGCCGGTGCCGGCGATTTCCTCGGCGACCGTCGCGGCGAACTCGGCCTCATCCGCGTCATTGACCGTGGGCGGGTAGCCGCGCTCATAGGTGATCTCGATCTCGACGCCATGCGCCGCGGCAAGCCCCGACACGATGTCACGAAAACGGCCTTCCGCCAGATCTCGGATCGCGGGATCGAAGGCGCGGATCGTGGCGCAGAACCATCCCTCTTCGGGAATGATGTTCGAAGCAGAACCGACATGGATCTGGGTGACGGAAATCACCAGCTCGTCGCCCGCACCGACATTGCGCGCCACCACCGTCTGCAGAGCGTTGACCATGCCGGTGATCGCGACGATCGGGTCGATGCAATCTTGCGGCGTGGCGCCATGCCCGCCCTTGCCGCGCACCGTGACCCAGGCGGTATCGACCGAGGCCATATAGGGGCCCGGCGTGGTGTAGAAATGGCCGAACGGCAGGCCCGGCGCGTTATGGATGGCGAAGACGCGGGCGATCTTGAAACGGTCCATGACGCCCTCGCGCACCATTACCTCTCCGCCGCCGCCCTCTTCTTCGGCGGGCTGGAAGATCAGCGCCACGATGCCTGCGAAATTGCGCGTCTCGGCGAGGTAGGCGGCCGCGCCCAGAAGCATCGTGGTATGCCCGTCATGACCGCAGGCATGCATTTTACCTTCCGTCTCGGAGGCGTAATCCGCACCGGTCTCCTCGGTGATCGGCAGCGCGTCCATATCGGCGCGCAGCCCCACCACCGGGCCCGGCGCGCGCCCCTTGATCAGCGCCACGATACCGCTTTGGGCGATGCCTTCATGGATCTCGTCGACACCGATCTCGCGCAGGCGTTCAGCCACGAAGGCGGAGGTCTGCGGCAGGTCGAATTCAAGTTCGGGATGGCGATGCAGCCAGCGCCGCCATTCGGTCATCCGGTCTCCGAGATCGGCGATTCGATTGATGACGGGCATGGTGGACTTCCCTCGCGCGGATGGTTAGGCCAGAGGCAATCGCATGGCAGGAGGCAAGCTGCAATGGCCAAACCCGATGACGCGCTGATCTTTGACGAAAGCGGGGAGGCCGCGCATCAGTTCGACCGGCTGATCGCGATCATGGCCTGTCTGCGCGACCCGAAAACGGGCTGCCCCTGGGATCTCGAACAGGATTTCGCCTCCATCGCCCCCTACACGATCGAGGAGGCCCATGAGGTCGCCGATGCGATCGCGCGGCAGGCCTGGGAAGAGCTGCCCGGAGAGCTGGGCGATCTGGCCCTGCAGGTGGTCTATCACGCGCAGATGGCCTCGGAAGAGGGCCGGTTCGACATCGCCGATGTACTGCGGGCGATCAACGCCAAGATGGTGGCGCGCCACCCCCATGTATTCGGCAATGAGAGCCGCGACAAATCTGCGGCGCAGCAAACCGCGGATTGGGAAAAGATCAAGGCGGCCGAGCGGGCCGCGGCGGGCAAGACCGAGCGCGTCGGGGTTCTCGATGGAGTCGCGCTGGGGCTGCCCGCGCTGACCCGGGCGATCAAATTGCAGAACCGTGCGGCGCGGGTCGGGTTCGACTGGCCCTCGACCGACGAGGTGCTGGAAAAGATCGTCGAGGAGGCGCGCGAGCTGGAAGAGGCGCGCGACCAGCTCGGGCCCGAAGAGCTGGCCGAGGAATATGGCGACCTGCTTTTCGTGATGGTCAATCTCGGACGGCATCTCGAGCTCGATCCGGAGGGCGCTCTGCGCGCGGCAAATCTGAAATTCACCAATCGCTTCAATTATATCGAGCGTGAACTCGAGGCGCGCGGCAAGGCTCCGAAGGATAGCGATCTGGACGAGATGGACGCGCTCTGGAACGCGGCGAAAGCGCGGGGGATCAAGTGACCGGAGAGGGCTCTGCCACCGCGCTGTCGCGCCCCCCGAGGTATTTCGGGCAAGCTGAAAGGCTCAGAGAAACGCCTTGCGCAGCATGTTCAGCGCGACCAGCATCAGGAAGACCGCAAAGACGCGCTTGAGCTTCTTCGGATCGAGCTTATGCGCCAGCGCGGCACCCAGCGGCGCGGTGAAGGTGGTCATCGCGATCACGATCAGGAAGGCGGGGATGTTCACCGCCCCGATCGAATAGGGCGGCGCATCGGCCACGGGCGTGAGCAGGAAGCCGATCGCCGAGGGCAGAGCGATGGTCACGCCGAAGCCCGCCGAGGTCGCGACCGCGCGGTGGATCGGGATGCCGTGCAACGTCTGCATGGGTGTGCCGATCGAACCGCCGCCAATCCCCAGCAGAACCGACAGAAACCCCATCAGTGGCCCGAACCAGGCGCGGAACAGCCCGCCCGGCAGCCCGTCCGAGATCCGCCAGCTCGATTTGCCGAACATCATGTAAAGCGCGATCACCATCACCATCACCGCGAAGATGATCTGCATGGTGGAGGAGCGCAGCTGATGCACCACCAGCACGCCGATCACCGCGCCGATGGCGATCGGCACCACCCATTGCTTGAGGATTACCCAGTCGACCGCGCCCTTGCGGTTATGGGCCATGACCGAGCGGATCGAGGTCACGATGATCGTCGCCAGAGAGGTCGCCACACAGACCTGCATCAGATCGTCGGACGCATAGCCCAAGCCGTTGAAAAGATAGAAGAAGGCGGGAACCAGAACGATCCCGCCGCCGACGCCCAGAAGGCCCGCGAGAACCCCCGCGAAAGCGCCCACCCCCATCAGGATCAGCACGAGGGGCACAAGGGTGGACAGATCGGGCATGGGCGGAAACTCCTTGATTTCCGCTCAGTTAACCCGTTCACGCAGCGCTGACAACGCGCTCTCGAAAAGTTCAACCCCGGCGCCCTCGCGCGTGGCCCCCTCGGAGAGGATCTGGCGGAAGCGGCGCGCGCCGGGCTTGCCGTGGAAGAGGCCCAGCATGTGTCGGGTGATCTGATGCAGGCGTCCCCCCTTTGCAAGGTGATCGGAAATATAGGGGATCATCGCCTCGGCCACCTCAAAGGCGTCGCGCGCCTCGCCCTGCCTCCAGAGTCGCGCATCGGCTGCGCCCAGAACCTCCATCGGCTGGTGATAGGCCGCACGCCCGACCATCACCCCGTCGATCCCCTGCCCGAGTTGCGCCTCGGCGGCGGCCAGATCCGCAATGCCGCCATTGATCGAGATATGGAGCTGCGGGAAGGCCGCTTTCATCGCGTGGACCAGCGGGTAATCGAGCGGCGGGATCTCGCGGTTATCTTTGGGCGAGAGGCCTTGCAGCCAAGCCTTGCGGGCATGAATGGTGACACGGGTGACACCGGCCGCAGCGATCTTTTCCAGAAATGCGGGCAGAACCTCCTGCGGCTCCTGATCATCCACCCCGATCCGGCATTTCACCGTGACCTCGACAGGTTGCGCGGCGATCATCGCGGCACAACACTCGCCCACCAGATCGGGGGTCTTCATCAAAACCGCACCGAAGGCGCCCGATTGCACCCGATCCGACGGGCAGCCGCAATTGAGGTTTATCTCGTCATAGCCGAAATCCGCGCCGATCGTCGCGGCCTCGGCCAATTCGCGCGGATCCGAACCGCCAAGCTGCAACGCCACCGGATGCTCGGCATCGTCAAAGCCCAGAAGCCGCGCGCGATCGCCGTGGATCACCGCAGGCGCCGTCACCATTTCCGTATAGAGCAGCACCTGAGAACTGATCTGACGATGGAAATAGCGGCAATGCCGGTCGGTCCAGTCCATCATCGGCGCCACGGACAGGCGAGAGACCTTTGATAAATCATATTTTTTAATTTTATCCGTCACTTAACTGCGCCTCATCTTCGTCTCGTTCCCGCCTATTCTGTACCAAACACGCCGATTTCGACGCTGGACTTGGCACAATGTACCAAATAGAATTCCCATGTACCAAGTCAGGAGGTCATCATGGGCTCGATTACCACGCGCAAACGTAAAGATGGCAGTAGCAGCTACCTAGCACGTGTGCGTGTAATGCGAGAGGGCTCTACTTATCATGAGACGAAAACCTTTGACAGACGCCCCGCTGCGACCGCCTGGATAAAGAAGCGTGAGAAAGAGCTTGCCAAGCCAGGAGCGCTGGAGGAACTGAATGCATCCGACCCTCCCCTGTCCAAAGCGATCGAGCGCTACACCGAAGAAACGGTGAAGGACATCGGTCGCACAAAGGCGCAGGTCCTCAGGACCATCGCCTCCTACCCGATCGCCGATCTGCCCTGTTCCACCATCAAGTCGAAGGATGTCATCGAGTTCCTTCAGTCACTGCCCGGACAACCGCAAACAGTCGGGAACTATGCGAGCCATCTCGCCTCCATATTCGCCATAGCACGACCGATGTGGGACTTCCGACTGGATGACCGGGAGATGAGAGACGCGATCACCGTCGCGCGCCGCATGGGGATCATCTCGCGTTCCGCGCAGCGGAACCGCAGACCCACCCTCGATGAACTCGACCGGCTGCTGGCTCATTTCGTTGATCGACGCCAGAGAACACCTCAGGCCATGCCCATGCACAAGGTGATCGTGTTCGCTCTCTTCTCGACGCGCCGACAGGCAGAGATCACCCGACTCACCTGGGATGATTTCCAGAAGGAACACAAACGCGTTCTGGTCCGTGACATGAAGCATCCCGGCGAGAAGCTCGGAAACGATACCTGGGTCGATCTGCCCGAGGAAGCCATTCGGATCATCGACAGCATGCGCAAGAGCAAGACTGAGATCTTCCCCTACTCTCCGGACGCGATCACGGCCAACTTCACCCGCGCTTGCAAGCTGCTCGGAATCGAAGATCTGCACTTCCACGATCTGCGCCACGAAGGCATTTCTCGGCTGTTCGAAATGGGCTGGAACATTCCTCATGTCGCAGCCGTCAGCGGACACAGGTCTTGGGTCAGCCTGAAACGCTACACGCACATCCGCGAAACCGGCGACAAATATGCAAGCTGGCCCGGCCTCCAACATGCGATCGATAGAGACTAAGTTCTCAGCCTTACGGAAGGCTCGCCAGCCTGCCCCCTTGAAAAGGCTCAAATAGGCCAGACATCAGCCGAGCTACTTGCAAATTATCAATGCTTCGTTGGCTGCGGAGGCGTGCAGCCAACGATACTTGCGAATTTTCGAGCGCCAAGTTCCGAAGCTCGCGTCATTGCAAAATGCTCGGCGCGCTCTTGGTCGATGCCTCTTCCATATTCTGCCTTTGGCAGATCACAGGATTTCCCACCTCATTGTGTGCGATACAGCTGCGGGAACGCCCAACACAAGAAAGCTTGCAGAACATAATGTATGGTACTATACCGTACCAAATCATATGCCTGTTCTGGATTTCCTCATGGAACCACCTCCAAACCACCGCACCTCACAAGGCGCCGCCAGAATTCAAACACTTACAGACACAGCCGCATTGATGTTTCTCGAACACGGCTATGAGGCAGTTTCAATTGATGAGCTCATCGCGCAAGTTGGAGGTTCACGACGAAATATTTACCAACACTTCGGAGGCAAGAAGGGGCTTTTCATTGAAGCGATAACTCGCTTGTGTAAAGAGGCTGCAAAACCACTTGCGGAAATGAAAATTGAAGAGCTAGAAGCGCGATTGGCTCTTTCTGCGTTCGGGCAGCGGGTTTTGGAAATAATCTTACAGCCACGCTCGCTTTCCCTCCACAGGTTAATGATCGCAGAGGGCGCGCGCTTTCCAGAATTGGCACAGGCAGTTTGGTATTCGGGTCACCAGCATGCGATCAATCTATTGGCTTCGTGGCTTCGGCAGCGCCCACTTGGGGAATTCAAATCCTTCAACGCTCTGGAAATGCAAGCGGAGCAATTTATAAGCATGCTTGTTACCGGACCACAGCTGCGATCATTGATCGGCTTGTCCGACCATCCGCCATCTTCAGACGAAATTGCATATTTGGCGTCGGAAACCGTTGAAACATTTCTCACAGGCATGCTGAAACAAGGACGGCAAATCCATGAGTAGGTTGAATTTAAAATCATCCCTTACTTGGCTGTTAGTGGTATTTTTCGTTTTTGGCGGTCTCGGAAATATCTTTATCTCCAATGAGCAGGCTGCCAGTTACATTCGATGGGGATATCCCGGCTGGTTTCACTATCTGACCGCTGCGTTAGAAATATCGACGGCTGGACTAATTTCCACACGAAAGTTTCGCAATTTGGGCTTTGCGCTAGGTGGATCAATAATGATTGCCGCCGCTGCAACCACATTATTTCATCGAGAATACATTCATGCCGCGCCATCCATTACTGCACTTCTATTCACAGTGATAGCCGCCAGATTGAACGGTTTCGAAAGGAGTAAATTCTAGCGCTGGCCTGACGCACCCAAATAGATAGGATCCAACCTTAACTCCTTTTCAGGCACCCAATCAAAGCGCACGAAAGCGACTTCGCAGCATAGGCCTATTTCAATGCTGCCAGAACGCAGCATACGCTATGGACGAGAACTATGGTTGAGATACGAGAACTTCGATATTTGCTCGCCGCCGCGGAAAGTCGCAGCATACGCCGAGCGGCCGATGCAATGGGAGCACAGCAATCAACGCTTAGTAGAGCCATTCGCAATATTGAAGAGGAGCTGGGCGTGCCTCTTTTTGAAAGGCGCCATAACGGAATTTTCGCAACATCTGCTGGGGTAATTTTCCTAGAGAAATCAAAGAAAATTCTAGAAAGTCTTGATTGCGCCATTCATGAGGCCAGCTTGGCAGGTCGAGGGATACCAGACCACTTGAGAATTGGAATTCACTCATCCTTAGGCCGTGGATTCTTACGAAACTTCTTGAAAATTTACTATACCGAGCATCCAGAAGTCCACTTGGACATTTTCGACGGGCTGGACGCGGACTTCTTGAATCTTGTCGCTTCAGGAGTTTTAGACATCACGTTTACATCTAAGAGGAAAACTCCTAATAGCTGCGATAGCGCGAAATTATGGAAAGAGGCAGTTTTCGTTGCGATGGCGAAAGACCACGCGCTTTCTCATCATGAATCTCTCGATTGGTCAGACTTGTTAAACGAACAAATTCTTGTATCTGTCGCATCTCCCGGCCCAGAAGTTGAGACCTACATTTGCGACAGCGCCCCAGAGGGAGGGGGACAACTCAAGATTGATCATGTCAATTCAACACAGGAAACACTACTCGACCTAGTCTCTTTGGGAAAAGGTATTACTCTCGTGGTCTCATCTTGGCACAGAGAAAATTCTAGCGATCTTTCTTTTATTCCACTCGCAGGTAAGAATAACTTCGTGATATTCAACGCGACCTGGAGGCGTGACAATAAAAACTTTGCACTTCAAAAGCTGATAAATATTCTGCACTTATCCGCATAAACTAAACTCGTCGAAGACGGAAAGCCACGACCGTCTAAATGTGGAGCATCATGGTCTCCAGGCATCCAAACGGAGATGCCGAAGATGCATCATGCCTGCAGGAAAGCAGATGTTTCACGAGGTTCCTCGATAGCATCGACAAATGAGCCACCCCCAGTGGCAGTGATATATGGGGATATATCCGCGAGCAGAAAAAGAAATCATTCAGAGAAATTTTCCTGATTTTTTAACATTTAGGCCAAACGCCTCGCCTTCGCGAACCCGCGATCCGTGGCCATGAACCGCTCCAGCATCGGCACGATCAGCCGGACAGGATCGGCGACAGGCTGGCCTGTCTCCCGCCCTAACACCTCCGCATAGGCGACAAGATCGCGATGAACGGACGCGGGCAATTCCACCGTCACTTTCACCGGCTTGTCATCGGGCAGAGGTCCCAGCTTCAACTTCGACATGATCAACCTCCTGCGGGTTCGAATACGAGATCGCGGGTGACGATGATCCTGACAGGGAACCCCGGACGGATGGTCAGTGTCGGCCCGACCTGCAACTGACGCTGAACGATCTGCTGGCCGGCCTGGTTGATCGTGTCCACAGCGCCATCGCGGATCGCCTGGACCAGGCGGTCTTCGTCATCGGTGGCGAGGTCTGCGCCGATCGCGAGCAGCGTGGACAGACCCGCTGCGCGCATAAGATCCCACCAGTGGTAGTCAACGCCATCCTCGAGGCCTGCATAGCCGCTCGCATCCGCACCCGGCAGACGTTCGAGAACGATGGACCGGCCTCCGGGAAGGATCAGGCGGTTCCAGACCAGCAGCACGCGTCGCTGGCCGAACGTCACACCGTCATCGTATTGGCCGATGATGCGGGTTCCCTGCGGGATCAGGAGCAGCGATCCAGTCGGGCTGTCATAGACATTCTCGGTGACCTGTGCGGTGATCTGCCCCGGAAGATCGGAACGAATGCCCGTGATGAGGGCGGCCGGGATCACTGCTCCCGCCTGAAGGATGTACGGCGAGGCTGGCGGCTGAATGCGATCGGATGCGACGGTCTGCCGGTCCACCGGACCGTTGAGGAAAGCCGTATGCCGACTCCCCTCGGGTTGCTCGGAGCCACCCAGGCCCGGAAGATTCACGCCGACCCCGGCCGTCGTCGCCCTGCCAGACGCCGTCTGAAAGAAGACACCGCTCAGACGCGCGGTTTCCTCCTCTGCCCTGCGGCGCTCCGCTTCCGGATCGACGGTCGGGCCCACAATCGGCGGCGGGGTCACGGGCACTCCGCGCTCCTGCGCATCGAGGATCGGCCGCCCGAGGTCACCGGGCAGTGCGGGTCCCAGAACCGGTCCGGTATAGTCGGACGGCAACCCTTCCAGGCCGTCCGCGGCCGGTCGGTTGTCGATGGAGTAGAGTTCTCCCCCTCCCGGCCCTGCTTCAGGGGTCTGGAGCGCATAAATCAGCGCACCCCCGATGCCGAACAAGGCGACCGCTCCGACACCGGCCAGAACCTTGCGCGACAGCCTCGTCACGCGCGGCGGATCGGGGCGCAGACGCATCGGCGCTGCAGGATCGGTGTCACTCATGACGCCCCTCCCCTTCGCGCATCCACCTCCGTCCGCGCATCGGCCTCGCGCTCCTCCATGCGCACGATCCGGACCACCTGCTGGCGGTCTCCTGCTCCCAGACGGAGCTCCGCCGCACCGAAGAGGCGATCCACGATCAGCACGTTGCCGTGGATACGGCTGTTGACGATCTGCGGCTCTCCATCGGCGCCGAGCACGAAGAGCGGTGGCATTTCGCCCTGGGCGATGCCAGCCGGGAAGACGACATAGACGCGGCGGCCATCATCGAAGACGGAAACCGGGCGCCAGGGCGGACTCTCACCCCGGATCTGTAAGCCGTAACGATGATTACGGGCCGACGGCGCCGGGATGGTCGGCGCGGTCGCCACAGCCTGTCGCCCACCACGGGGCGCAGCCGGATAAGCCCAGGCAACGGAGGGCATGTAGAGCGCCTCGCGCGCACGCAACTCGATCGTATACACCCGCCTGTCAGTGCTGATCACCAGATTGGTCGAGATGTCGTCCCGCGTCGGTTTGACGAGGATGTGGACGCGGGCGGTGGATCCGGACCCGCTCTCCGTGTCGCCGATGATCCAGCGCGTGGTATCCCCCGCGGCGATCGGGCCCGCGCCGGTCAGGCGCTCGCCCGGCTCCAATGCGATGTTGGTGATCTGACCCGGCGCGGCATAGACCTGATAGAGAGCACCTTCCGACCAGGGATAGATCTGGATCGCATTGTAATAGCCCTCGCGGCGCGGTTCGATCCGGGCGGCGGCATTGGCGTTTTCGATACGGCCTGACGGTGTGCCCGCCGCCGCTCCGCCGTGCGCCACCGCCCAGACGGGTGGCGTGTGCAGTGGCCGAGGGTGTTCCCCGGCAGCCGAGGCGGGCGGAGTGGGCAGTGGCGGCACGGACTCATCGTAGCTGAATTCTGGCACCGGATTACTGGCGCACCCCGCCAGCATGGATGCGGATAGCAGCAAGGCCACCAACGCAGGCGCACCGACCATCGGAGACCTGGTCTCAAAGAAACGCAGTTCAGTCATTGGCTCATCTCCCGCGACCAGGAGATCGCATTGATATAGATTCCGAGGGGATTGGCGCGCAGGCGCTCGGCGCTGCGCGGGGTCTGGATCACGACGGTCAGGATCGCGGTCCAGCGCTCGGTCGTGGAAAGCTGGCCGTTCTCGTAGTGGCGCTCGGTCCAGGCAACGCGGAACGATCCCGGCGAGGCCCGGATGACGGAGGACACCTCGACAGCGATCTGTTGACGACCGACGCGTGTGAAGGGGTCGTTAGCGCGAGCGAAGTCGTTGAGCGCGGCCGCCCCACGATCCGTGGTGAACTCATAGGCGCGCAACCAGTTCTGCCGCACGATAATCGGATCGGCGGGGATCGACCGGACCTGTTCGATGAAACGACCGAGATGGAAGGCGATCTGCGGATCGGTCGGCTCGTAGTCGGCGGAAGCCGGGGCGACAGCCTGGGCCTCGCCGAGCGCGTCGACCTGAACGACCCAGGGCACTACCGTGCCGCGTGCGGATTGCCAAACCAGGGTGCCAGCAAAACCCGCCGCCAGGATCAGGCTGCCAAAGGCCATGTAGCGCCAATTGCGGGCCTGAACACGGGCGGAGCCGATACGCTCATCCCAGACCTGCGCAGCCCTCTGGTAAGGCGTCTCTGGTTGAGGTGTCTTGCCATAATGCGTGGCGGAACGCCTGAAGAGGTTCATGAGCGATCCCTTTCGGAGAGATTGACGGAGGAGCCCGAGCCGTGACTGTCACCCGACCGGACGGCGTGGGCGGCAGCGCGCACGCCATGGCTCACGGCCTGGCTATGGCGCATGCGCTTCGCCCAGGCTGGCGGGCCATCGGAGGCGGACGGGCTGGAGCTGCCAGGCTCAGGTGCCGCGCCGCCGACCGTGCCCATCGAGGTGGTTCCGCCCGTCGCCGCAACACCGCCCTTGACGCCCTCGGCGTAGCTGGACTGGATGCCGCCAGCCGCGCGAGAGGACGCCTTCTTGAGCGGTGATGCCGAGGCGGCGGCCCCGGCGCGCGCCACACCAGCCATCCCGCCGGCGAGACCTCCTCCGCCCATCGAGCCGAGCATGTAGGCGCTCGAGGCAGCGCCCGCCGCGGTGGCGCCGCCGCGTGCGAGGGCGGCGCCACCGGAGAGCGCAGATCCCGCCCCGCGTGCCGCCAGCATGCTCGCCCCTCCGGCCCCGATCGCAGCGCCACCAACGGCAAAGCCGGTGCCTATGGCCGCCCCCGCGCTGAGTTGCGGCCCGCCGGACACCAGACCCGAAGCGATGCCGGGGCCGAAGATACCGAGGCCCAGCAGAGACAGAGCGGCCAGCACAATCGCCATGGCATCATCGATGGTCGGCGTCACGCCGCCGAAGCCAGCGGTGAACTGGCCGAAGAGCGTCGATCCGATGCCGATGATCACGGCGAGGACCAGGACCTTGATGCCGGAAGAGATGACGTTGCCCAGCACTCGCTCGGCCATGAAAGCGGTCTTGCCGAAGAGGCCGAAGGGGATCAGCACGAAGCCCGCGAGGGTCGTGAGCTTGAACTCGATCAGGGTGACGAAGAGCTGCACGGCGAGGATGAAGAAGGCGAGGATCACCAGCGCCCAGGCGAAGAACAGGCAGAGGATCTGAACGAGGTTCTCGAAGACCGCGACCCAGCCCATCAGATCGGAGATGGATTCGAGTAGCGGTCGCCCGGCCTCGAGCCCGGTCTGGGCGACGCGGCCGGGGCGCAGAAGATCGGCGGCGGAAAAACCAGTGCCCGAGGCCATCAGGCCGAGGCCCGCGAAGCTCTCGAAGACAATCCGGGCGAGGTTGTTCCAGTTGGAGATGATATAGGCGAAGACCCCGACAAAGAGCGTCTTCTTCACCAGTCGGGCGATGATGTCGTCATCGGCACCCCAGGCCCAGAACAGCGCCGCCAGCGTCACGTCGATGACGATCAGCGTGGTGGCGATGAAGGCGACCTCGCCGCCGAGCAGCCCAAACCCGCTGTCGATATAGCTGGTGAAGATGCCCAGAAAGTTGTCGATGACGCCGGTTCCTCCCATGGCTCATTGGTCTCCCGGACGCTGCTGCGCTTCGGGTGCAGGCGTCCGGCCGAGGAACCGGTCTCGGCTCTCGGCCCAGGCGGCGAGGCAATCGGCATCGCTGGAAGCGGCCTCGCCAAGCTGCTGGCACCGGCGCAGCGTCGCGCGGAGAGGATCGGCAGACGGCTGGAGCGCGGGCGCGGTGCTGGCCGGCACGGGAGCCTCCTTGCGTGTCATCTCGATCACTGTGGCGGCGATCGCGATCGCCACGAACACGATGGCCACGATCCGGGCCAGCACTTTCCCCTCCATCGGCTCCCCTCCCGGCCTCAGTTGAACATCTGCGCGTTGCCGGGCTGGTAGCCCGCGCCCGGCGTCAGGAAGCGCTCGCGCTGGATGCGACCCTGTTCGGCGGCGGTGGCGCGCTCGGCCTCGGTCAGCGCGTTGGCGCGGCCGTTTGCCGAAATCACCGCGATCAGATCCGAGAGCTGCTGCGATTGCAGTGCGAGGAGCTGGTTGCCCGCCTGCGTGGCCTGCAGAGCACCGACCGCGTTCTGGCTCTGCCCTACGAGCGCGGACATCTCAGCACGGTTGGCATCGATGTTGCCGACGACACCGGCCTGCACGCGCATCGCATCCTGCAGGCCACCGACGGTGTTCTCCCAACGGGACCGGGCCTCGGCGATCAGTTGCTGGTCGGTCGCCGTCAGGGAAAGGTTGCCATAGTCCTGCTGGAACATCTGGTCGATGCTCTGCACGTCGAAGGCGATGTTCTGCGCCTGCGCCAGGAGCTGCTGCGTGCGGCTGACGTTCTGCTGGATCTGCTGGAGCGCGGAATACGGCAGGTTCGCGAGATTGCGTGCCTGGTTGATCAGCATCTGCGCTTCGTTCTGGAGCTGTGCGATCTGGTTGTTGATCTGCTCCAGAGCGCGCGCCGCGGTCAGGAGATTTTCCGCGTGGTTGGTCGGGTCGTAAACGATGAAGGGTCCCCCGCCGATGCCGAAGAGCGCATGCGCGGGCGGCGCTGCGATGGGCGACATTGCGACAGGCATCGCCAGCGCAAGGGCGAGCAGCGACGTGCCAGCGGACCGAAACGTGATCTTGCGTGTCATGGTGTGATTTCCTCTTCTTCAAGGTCGATGTCGGCGTCCTCAACAACAGCGGTGGCCGAAGAGGCCCCCTCTGCGTCGATGGCGAGATTGGTGAGGTCGGGGATCAGGTCGGCGGCCCAATCCAGGCCATGCGCCTTCAGCCAGGCGGCGAGGAAGCCGTCTCGGCCGTGCTCAGCGCAGATCTCGGCGATCAGCGCCTGATCCGATTTGGCGGAAGCCGCGCAGAGCGCGAGCCCGACATCGCTGAGACCCAGCTCGAACAGCCGGTTGCCGCGCCGCGACTGACAATAGTAGTCGCGTTTGGGCGTGGCCCGCGCGAGGATCTCGATCTGCCGGTCATTGAGGCCGAAGCGGCGATAGATGGCCATGATCTGGGGCTCGATGGCCCGCTCGTTCGGCAGCAAGAGCCGGGTCGGGCAGCTTTCGATGATCGCAGGCGCGATGGCGCTGCTGTCGATGTCGCTGAGGCTCTGCGTCGCGAAGATCACCGAGGCATTCTTCTTCCTCAGCGTCTTCAGCCATTCGCGGAGCTGCTCCGCGAAGGCATCATCATCGAGCGCAAGCCAGCCCTCGTCGATGATGAGCAGCGTGGGTCGTCCGTCGAGCCGATCACCGATCCGGTGGAACAGGTATGAGAGGACGGCGGGCGCCGCGCCAGTTCCCACCAGCCCCTCGATCTCGAAGGCCTGCACAACCGCCGATCCCAGCTGTTCGGTCTCGGCATCGAGCAACCGGCCATAGGGCCCACCCACGCAATATGCGCGGAGCGCCTGCTTCAGATCGTTGGATTGCAGCAGGACCGCAAGGCCGGTCATGGTCCGCTCCGCGAGAGGGGCCGAGGCCAGCGAGGTCAGCGCGGTCCAGATATGTTCCTTCACATCGGGCGTGATCTGGATGTTCTCGCGCGTCAGGATTGCAACGATCCAGTCGGCCGCCCAGGCGCGCTCCGACGTCTCGTGAATGCGGGCCAGCGGTTGCAGCGAGACGGAGGTGTCGGCCGCGTCGGTCAGCTCTCCGCCGAGGTCATGCCAGTCGCCGCCCATGGCGAGCGAAGCGGCGCGGATCGAGCCGCCGAAGTCAAAGGCGAAGATCTGGCTGCGCGAGTACCGCCGGAACTGAAGCGCCATCAGCGCCAGCAACACGGACTTGCCGGCGCCGGTCGGGCCGACGACGAGGGTGTGACCGACATCCCCGACATGAAGAGAAAACCGGAACGGGGTGGAGCCTTCGGTCCTGGCGTAGAGCAACGGAGCGTCGCCGAAATGCTCATCCTGTTCCGGCCCTGCCCAGACCGCCGAGAGCGGGATCATATGGGCGAGATTCAATGTGCTGATCGGTGGCTGGCGGACATTGGCATAGGCATGCCCGGGAAGGCTTCCAAGCCAGGCATCGACGGCGTTGACCGTCTCGACCATGACGCTGAAATCGCG
Organism: Thioclava sp. L04-15; assembly: GCF_002020275.1. Lineage (NCBI taxonomy): Bacteria > Pseudomonadati > Pseudomonadota > Alphaproteobacteria > Rhodobacterales > Paracoccaceae > Thioclava > Thioclava sp. L04-15. The sequence goes on from NZ_MPZW01000002.1 coordinate 191,239, forward strand.
GGACTGGACGATCTTCTCGACCAGCCGCAGCTTCTCGTCGGCGCGGCGGACGTCCTCGTCCCAGACCGTGATCGTGGCCGTGACATAGGCCATGCCAGCCAGATCCGCGCCGAGTTCCTGCAAGGCCATGTCCGCGTCAGCGGCCTTGTTCGCCGCATCGGTGTCGACCAGCGCGGATTGTTCGTTGGTCATCACCTCCTTGAGGATCGCGGCGATGCTCTTGCGTTTGGCAAACCACTGACGGCGTATCCGGGTCAGCAGCTTCGTCGCATCCAGCTTGTCCATGAGGATGGCCCGGGTCGACCAGCGATAGGGAAAGGCCAGCCGGTTCAACTCGTCAAGCAGGCCCGGGGTCGTGACGCCGGGAAAGCCAGTGATCGTCAGGACGCGGAGGTGATGATTACCCAGGCGCGGCTCCAGCCCGCCGGCCAGCGGCTGGTCGGGCAAGAGCGCGTCGAGATAGACCGGCACCTCGGGCACGCGCACGCGGTGCCGGTTGGTCGAAATCGTCGAATGCAGGTAGGTCAGCGTAGCGGCGTCATCGAGCCAGTGGCAGTCCGGCATGAAGCCGTCGAGCAGCGCCAGCACGCGATCGGTGCGGTCGATGAAACCGCGCACCTGTTCCCAGGGGTTCACACCTGAGGTCTCGCGGCCCTCGTAGAGCCAGGACTCCGAACGCGCCGCGTCCTCGGCAGACGGAAGCCAGAGGAGCGTCAGGAAATAGCCGGATACGAAGTGGCTCCCCTCCTCCTCGAAATCGGCCTTGCGCTCAGCATCGACCAGCGCGGAAGCCGCATCCGGGAAGATGCTCACCGGATAGGTTGCGGCCTCAGAGCGCTGTGCTTCCACGAAGATCGCCCACCCGGAACCGAGCCGGCGGAAGGCGTTGTTCAGCCGCCCGGCGACTGCGACCAGTTCGGCCGCGACCGCGCTGTCGAGATCGGGACCCCGAAACTTCGCCGTCCTCTGAAACGAGCCGTCCTTGTTGAGGACCACGCCCTCCCCGACCAGCGCCACCCAGGGCAGGTAGTCGGCGAGGCGCGAGGCGGTGCGACGGTATTCTGCGAGATTCATCATGGGGGTTCACACCGAGAGATGACCGGGAATGCGCAAATGGCGGCGCGCAACCTCGACGAAGAGCGGATCGCGCCTGGCCGCCCAGACGGCGGCGATGTGGCCGACGGCCCAGATCAGGATCCCGACCAGCCAGAGCTGAAGCCCGAGGCCGACCGCACCCGCGAGCGTGCCATTCAGAATTGCGACCGAGCGCGGTGCGCCGCCGAGGAGGATCGGCTCGGTCAGCGCGCGGTGAACCGGCACGCTGAACCCCGGCACCGCGTCGAGGGCCTCGAAACTCACCGCCATCAAATCAGCGCTCCGCCACCAAAGCTGAAGAAGCTCAGGAAGAAGGACGAGGCCGCAAAGGCGATGGAAATCCCGAAGACGATCTGGATCAGCCGCCGGAAGCCACCGCCGGTATCGCCGAAGGCCAGCGTCAGACCGGTGACGATGATGATGATCACCGCCACGATCTTGGCCACCGGCCCCTCGACGGAGTCGAGAATGGATTGCAGAGGCGCTTCCCAGGGCATGGAAGACCCGGAGGCGTGCGCAGCCGGAGCGATGAACAGGCTGACGTAAGTAGTGGCGGCGGCCGTGGCGATGTGCTGGCGGATGCGCAGGGCGTGACGGATCATTCGGGATCTCCTTGTTCGTGAGGGATGGCGGGTTCTGAAATGGCAGGTGAAATCCGGTAGTCGCCCTCCGGCCCGAGGCCCTCGACGCAGGCGAGTTCGGCCAGACGACGCGCGGAACCGCGCCCGGCCAGGACGGCCACGAGGTCGATGGTCTCCGCGATCATGGCCCGCGGCACGGTGACGACGGCTTCCTGGATGAGCTGTTCGAGGCGGCGCAGCGCACCCATGCCGGAACCGGCATGGATTGTGCCGATGCCGCCCGGATGGCCGGTGCCCCAGGCTTTGAGAAGGTCCAGCGCCTCGGCGCCACGCACCTCGCCGATCGGAATACGATCGGGGCGCAGACGCAGCGAGGACCGCACCAGATCGGACAGACTGGCAACACCGTCTTTGGTACGCATCGCCACGAGGTTCGGCGCGGCGCATTGCAGTTCCCGGGTGTCCTCGATGATCACGACGCGATCGGAGGTCTTGGCCACCTCGGCGAGCAGCGCATTAGTCAGCGTGGTCTTGCCTGTCGAGGTACCCCCCGCCACCAGGATATTGGCACGGGTCGCGACCGCCTGGCGCAGCGCCTCGGCCTGCATCAAGGTCATGATCCCGGCGGCGACGTAGTCGTCGAGCGTGAACACGGCGACAGCAGGCTTGCGAATGGCGAAGGCCGGCGCTGCGACCACGGGAGGCAATAGCCCCTCGAAGCGCTCGCCGGTTTCCGGGAGCTCCGCAGAGACGCGTGGGGACAGACCATGAACTTCGACGCCGACATGGTGCGCGACCAGTCGAACGATGCGCTCGCCGTCTGCTGCGCTCAGCGTCTTGCCGCTGTCGGCCAGCCCCTCGGAAAGCCGGTCGACCCAGAGCCGCCCATCGGGGTTGAGCATCACCTCGACGGTCATGGGATCGTCCAGAAACCCGGCGATCGCCGGCCCGAGCGCGGTGCGCAGCATCCGCGCGCCTCTCCGGATCACCTCTGGTCTCTGATCGGTCTTCGCCATGCCGGCCCCGCTCCTTTGCAGGCGCCTCCAACAGGCCGCCCTGGATCGGGGTCGATTAAGAAAGCCGTAAATGCCTACGGCTCAACAGGTTTCTGAGGGGCGTCGTAGCGTGGCGCACAAAAACAGGTAATCGGCGATATGCGCACGGACAAATTTACCTTCAATCATCTGAGATTTACTCAAAACGGTCGATCAACAGAGCCGCTAAAAAACAACACTCCAGCGCCGACCGTAAAGAGGACATTACCGGCAATAGCATGCAATATGACAGCGAGAGGAAAAGATCTGCGAACACTATAAGCCCAAGCAAATATTACCCCGCCAACGAACGTTATCAAAGCAACGATCCAGTTCCAGTAGAGCAGATGTGCGAGTGAAAAAAGTATGGCATTCAAGGTGATCGCTCTTTTGGACCCCGGAAGAATTCGGCCGTATCTACGAAAGAAAAGTGACCGAAATACCACCTCCTGCGGAAGAGCTGAAAGCAGAGGATAGAAGAGCATCACGGCGCCCCAAGCCCAAGGGTTAACTCGGTAGAGCGCAAAAAATGACTCTGGCATGGTAAGTGAACCGCCCCGGGTTTGCCGGAGGCTCCAACTTCTGAATAGGATGGAGCATCATGAGCAAGACCACGAACAAGTTTTCTCCCGAAGTGCGCGAGCGTGCAGTACGCTTGGTTCTCGACAATGAGGGTCAGCATGGATCGCGCTGGCAGTCAGTCATGTCGATTTCCGCGAAGATCGGCTGTGCGCCCCAGACTCTGAACGAGTGGGTCAAAAAGGCCGAGGTCGACAGCGGCAAGCGCGCAGGCATCCCAACCGACATGGCCGAGAAGATGAGGGCTCTGGAGCGGGAGAACCGGGAACTGCGCCAAGCCAACGAGATCCTGCGCAAGGCGTCAGCGTATTTTGCGATGGCGGAGCTCGACCGCCGGTCGAAGTGATGGTCGGGTTCATTGACGATCATCGGGAGGCGCATGGGGTCGAGCCGATCTGCAAGGTTCTGCCGATCGCCCCGTCCACCTATTATGATCACTTGGCGAAGCGTGCCGATCCAGCCCGGTTGTCGGATCGTGCCAGGCGGGACGCGGCGCTGCGGCCCGAGATTGAGCGCGTGTTCGAGGCGAACTGGCGTGTCTATGGGGTGCGCAAGGTCTGGCGCCAGCTGGATCGGGAAGGCTTCGCGGTCGCCCGTTGCACGGTGGCCCGGCTTATGAAGGGGATGGGCATTCAGGGCATCATCCGAGGCAAGCCGCACAAGACGACCATCCCCGACAAGAAGGCTCCGTGCCCGCTGGACAAGGTGAACCGGCAGTTCAGGGTTCCAGCCCCGAATATGCTCTGGGTCAGCGATTTCACCTACGTCGCTACCTGGCGAGGGTTCGTCTATGTGGCTTTTGTCATTGACGCCTATGCACGCCGGATCGTCGGCTGGCGGGCAAGCCAGACCGCGCATGCAGGCTTCGTCCTTGATGCCCTCGAACAGGCCGTCCATGATCGCCGCCCGGTCAAGGGTGCGGGCCTTGTCCATCATTCCGACCGCGGGTCTCAATACCTGTCCATTCGCTACACCGAGCGGCTGGGAGAGGCCGGCATCGAACCTTCAGTTGGCAGCGTTGGCGACAGCTATGACAATGCGCTGGCCGAGACGATCAACGGTCTATTCAAGGCCGAGGTCATCCATCGCCGCGGCCCTTGGCGCAGCTTCGAGGCCGTCGAATATGCCACCCTTGAATGGGTCGATTGGTTCAACAACCGCCGCCTGCTCGAGCCTATCGGGAACATCCCTCCGGCAGAAGCCGAGGCAAACTTTTACGCGGCTCTGGAAACTGAAGGCATGGCCGCGTAACTAACCAAAATCAGCCTCCGGCAAACCCGGCGCGGTTCAAAGCGCAACGATCGCGACGCTTACTAACGTAGTGGTTATCGCAACGCCAATTACGGTAGGCCAGTCAATCTCGTTCCAGCCTTGTATCAGTTCCAGCCAGCAAAAACCTGGTGTTTGATTCAGCAGAACAACTCCGATGACAGTCACACCAAGCAACATCGGGAGCATTGCGTAAGACGGAAGGCAAACGGCTAATATTACAGGAGCAGCTATAAATAGAGTGAGAAATTCCACGACCAGCCTAGGTAGAGAAATAGCAACGACATCTGTCTCTACAAGATCATTGGCGTCATTTAGCTTACCCGGGCTGTTCGTCATTCTGATATCTGGGGGAAGAACCTCGTTTCCCCCTCCTCCATAACCGTAAAGCTGTTAGGTGGGCTATTCGATACCCTAAGGGCCGATAACAAATCTGTCAGCGGTTGATCAAAGGCTTCCGAGGAAAGCTGAAACGTACCGATGTGCATGCCGATGCTTTGGCCTGCCTCCAGATCACCATGAGCAACTAGAGCTTCGGCAGGGTTCATATGTAGAGGTCTCATGAACCATGAGGGTTCATATGAGCCAATGCCGAGCAAAGCAACTTCGGGTGGACCTAGCCGCTCCCTGATGTCTGAGAAATGCGACGAGTAACCGCCATCTCCGCCGAAGAAGAGGCTCCTGTCTCCACGTTTGACAAAGTAGCTTCCCCACAGCGCTTTATCCCTGTCAAACAACCCGCGGCCAGATGAATGCTGTGTCGGGGTCAGCATGATCTGTACCTGCGAGGGCGCGGCGACGCTTTGCCACCAGTCGAGTTCAACGACATCCTTGATGCCTGCGGATTCCAACAAGGCCCGGTTTCCAAGAGGGACTACAAAGGTTGGTTCAAATCGTTCGTGCAATCGGCGTAAGGTCGTCAGATCCAAGTGATCATAATGGTTGTGAGACACCAGAACGACATCGAGAGAAGGTATCTTTTCCAAAGCGATGCCGGGCGACCTCACCCGCTTGGGCCCAAAACACGAAACTGGGCTTGCGCGCTCGGACCAGACTGGGTCCGTTAGGATCGTAATGCCAGGCATCTGAATCAGGAAAGTCGCATGGTTTACAAAGGTGACCGCCATGCGGTCACGGCCAAGATCGGCTGCCAGTTGCGGAACGCCGGTTGTCGGAAGGTTCGTTGGCCAGGTCTGCCGGCCCTCTCGCATCATCCCAACGACATCCGAAATCCCTGGAGATATCTGCTCGGACAGTGTCGGGTTGATGAAGTTCTTACCGTTGAAATGATCTGTCATCTCATACTCTGGCGCTTTGTCGCAACTCGCAAGCGCCGCCATGGTCACAAGAACTATAAATCGTCTGCTCAGATCCCTTTGGTCGTGCGAATGGCGAAATTGCAAAGAAGGGTGTCCCTTGGGTGACGTTCCGGAGCCTCGGAGATTATCCAAATCTTGTTCTGCGTGCTGCGCACGGTCACACCAGAGTTTATCCGTATGAACGTAAAGAAGTGCAAAGTTCTGGTAAACTTAGGAAAATTCTCATTGGCTGGGGATTTTCAGAACCATAACAAGACCGCCGTCAGTCGGCAGTTCCGCGTACACCTCGCCGCCATGCTTCGTAATGGCACTTCTCGCAATCGCGAGGCCAAGCCCGTGTCCCCCGACGGGGAGAACGTCTCCGCTGCGGGTGAAGGGCTCAAATATCCGATCTACGTCTCCTGGTTCAACTCCAGGACCATGATCCGTCACGCGAACCTCCAACAGGTTGCCTTGTACTCTGCAATCGACTGACACATGCGAGCGTTCTGCCGTGTACTTGGTGGCATTTCGGATCACATTTTCCAGAGATCGGTAGATCAGTTCACCATCAACCCTCGCCAAGAAGCTTCCATCGACATCCGTCGTTATGGTTACACTGCGAGCCTGTGCTTCAAACGCGGCATCGGCAAGAATTTCATTCAGAATTTCAATGACATCAAGATCCTGCACTCGTAAAGGATCGTCTGAACGCACCGTGAGCCGAGCAAGGGTTAATACCTCGCCGACCAGCCTGTCGAGCCTTTCAACCTCGCGGTCCATTCGCTCAAGCATCACATCCAGGCGGGCGGGTGTCTTGCGCAGGATCCCTGTCGCAGCCTGAAGGCGCGACAAGGGCGATCGTAGTTCGTGAGATACGTCATGGAATAATCGTTGCTGAGCCTCGTGATTCTGCTGAAGGCGCAGGGCGGTGAGATCGAAATCACGCCCCAGATCCGAAATCTCGTCCTTCTGAGGAGCCAGCGTTTCGCCAATCCGGATATCGAACCGCCCTTGGGCCAAAGCGCTAAGACCATCTTTCAAGAGGATGACGGGACTCACCAAGCTACGAACCAGGAGTGCCGCAGCCGCCACACTGGAAATTAGGATGGCGAGGCCAAGCATAGTTGGTGCCAGGCGCGACGGGACGATCCCTTCGGCCTCCAACACAGAGATCTGGTAGCAGGTGCCGCCTTGCTGCACTGCCCTTGCAGTCAATCGATTGGCGGGTTCACAGACGGAGTCGTCTACGGTGGGTATAATTGTCAGACCGAGGGGGCGGGCCGCTTCACTAGCCGTCACGAAGCGTCTTGCTTCATCCTCGCCTTGCTCTTGCAAAATCGTTTGTGTGAGATCGAGGATGATTTCACGCTTCTGGGCCTCTAGTTCAGGTATGACCGGCGAAGCTCCAAAGGCATTCAGGATCAGAGCCATTGCAACCACCGATCCAACGACGGTGATCGAAATTATGATCATGAATTTCCGAAAGAGCTTGCGCATATCAATCCACCAGCAACTGGTAACCTTGGCCACGCACCGACAAGATTTGAGATTGCCCGTCGTTTCGACGACCAAGTTTCTGACGGACGCTGCTGATGTGAACGTCGATACGCCTGTCGAACGGCGCCAAAGGTTGCCCAAAGGCACGCTTCGAAATCTCCTGTTTGGAGACAAGCTCACCGGCATGGCGTGCAAGAACTTCGAGAAGGCTGAATTCTGTACCCGTTAGGTCAAGGGCGTGCCCGTCCCATTCCGCACTCCGGTTGGCGGGATGCAGTACCAGTCGCCCTGCGATGATCGGTGCTTTGGCTTCGGCCTGGCTCGACTGGCTGGTTCGTCGCAGAATTGCACGCACGCGCGCAGCCAATTCACCAGGGGAACAGGGTTTGGGCACGTAATCGTCAGCGCCAAGATTCAGGCCAGTGATCCTATCCACGTCATCGCCCCGCGCAGTCAGCATGAGGATGGGAACCTGGCTACACTCCCGGATCCTGCGCAAGACCTCAATACCGTTCATACGCGGCATCATGACATCAAGGACGATCAAATCTGCCGCGTTGTTCATCGCAGCGTTTACAGCGCTACGCCCATCCACCGCTGTGCTCACGTCATAACCTTCTTCAGAGAGATATTCCTGAAGAAGGGCTGTCAGTTCCATATCGTCATCTACGAGGAGGACTTTCATCATTGGCCAGGTCCTTCAATACTGTACGGTTCCTACCCTGTCGACGCCTCGAGCAGAAGCTTTTTACCTAACTTTACACATGCTTGACGGCGTTTAACCCTAACAGAGATATCATCCCACATTTCCCAAGTAAGGCGCTGATTTCGCTGTCCTGACCATTATATTTCCTATATAAAACATGGTGTTGAAGGCTGCGAGGGGCGCGTTTCATGGATCACCCAGAGGGTGCGGGCTTGCAACGGGCAGATCGGGTGGATTTCGACCCTCGCGTGCGGCTGGAATTTCGCGGCACGCAGCTCAGTTCCGACGGCGGCCTTCTGGTGATGCGCGAGCTTGATGACGCGCTCGGGTTGTCCGATTTGGCGTCAGCGGCGCTGCGCGATACTCGCTCTGGCAAGAACACGGTCCATCGGCTCGACGGCCTGTTCCGGCAATCAGTCTTTGGGCGGCTGGCCGGATACGAGGATGTCAACGACGCCAACCGTCTCGCCTGCGATCCGGTCATGCGCCAAGTTGTCGGCGGCAGAGCGGTCGATGCACAAGCGGCCTCGGCATCGCAGATGGGACGGTTCGAGACCGAGACGCTGGCTCTGGCCGGGAACCGTGCCGCGCTGGCCGACCTGAACGGGCAATGGATCGACCGGTTCCATGACCGTAACGGGCTGAAGTACATCGTTCTGGACATGGACAGCTCGGTCAGCCCGACCCATGGCGACCAGGAAGGGTCCGCCTGGAATGGCCATTTCGACTGTAGCTGCTATCACCCCAACTTTCTGTTCAACCAGTTCGGGATGCTGGAACGCTGCGCCCTGCGCCATGGCAACGTCCACAGCGCCGATGGCTGGCGTGATGTTCTCGACCCCGTCATTGCGCGCTACGCGGAGCGCGACCTTGGTGGCAGGTTCTTCCGGGCCGATGCTGCCTACGCGATCCCGGCGATCTATGAGCGATTGGAAGAAGCGCGGTTCTTCTACGCCATCCGGCTGCCCGCAAACGCGGTCCTCAAGGACAAGATCGCGCATCGGCTAACGCGCCCTGTCGGGCGGCCGTCACTGACCAAGGTCAAGCGGTTCTTCGAGGAATTCGAGTATCAGGCGGCGTCCTGGGACAAGGAACGCCGGGTGATCGCCAAGATCGAATGGCATCCGGGCGAACTGTTCCCGCGTGTCGGCTTCATCGTCACCAACCTGCCGATGGAGCCGGACTGGGTGGTGCGGTTCTACAACCAGCGCGGCACCGCCGAGCAGCACATCAAAGAGGGCAAATACGCCTTTCGCTGGACGCGGCTGTCGTGCCGGAAGTTCCGCGACAATGAGGTGCGGCTGCAACTGCACGCCCTGGCGTACAACCTGGCCACCTTCTTGCACTGCATCGAGCTGCCCGAGGCCATGGCCGACTGGTCGTTGACCAGCCTGCAACTGAAGCTGATCAAGATCGGGGCACGTGTGGTCCGTCACGCCCGCACCATCACCTTCCAGCTGGCCGAGGTCGCTGTCACCGGCACGATGGTACGCGCCATCCTCGCCGCTATCCGCCGATTGCGAGCGCCACCGCTATGCGCATGATCGCGATCCACGCTCAAACTGAACGAAAGCGGCTGGACAGATCTGTCCGCTGCGCTGAAAAACGCCGCCCCTGGGCAAGGAAACAGCGGCTTCGCGGTCTGATCCGTCCAGATCCAGCAGTCTGCGCGACCGCAGGTGCCGCTTGCGGCAGAAAATCCTTGTCTAGCGCTCGGATACAGGCGATCTTCACCTCAAACGACACGCCACTTGGGGAATGCAGGATCATGACTTTGCTGGCCAATCTGGCTTCAAAAGTAGCCGTTATGGTGTCCGGACGATCGTATATCTGACCGTTCAGGCCCAGCACCGGCGTGATGTCGGTTTGAAAAGACGGAAGACAAAGGGACGTAGAATTGCTGAAGGTGCGCCGCATACCAATCGACACCCATCCCGAGAATACCGCTCTGCTTTTTCGGCACGGCAATGGCTACTCGACCGAGCAGTACCGCGCGCTGCGCAAACTCCGCGTCTGGACCGATGACGCCGAAATTCTTGCCACCTTGGCGCTGGTAGACGACGAGACAATCGTCGGGCCCGATGAAATAGGACTTGGTGAGCAATCTTTTCGTCGCCTTGGCTGCGACGAGGGCAGCGAGGTTTCGATTGAGCAGGCTCCCCCTCCGGCGAGCCTCGAATTCATCAAACGCAAGATCGAAGGCGAGACGTTAGACGAAAGCGAGATCGCAGCAATTGTGCGTGACCTGGCGAGCTACATCTACTCTCCAATGGAGATTGCGGCCTTCCTAGTGGCCTGTGCTGGTTTCATGAGCACACAGGAAACTCTCTCGCTGACGCGCGCGATGATCAATGTTGGAAATCGTTTAGACTGGAAGACACCTTTGGTCGTGGACAAGCACTGCATTGGTGGCATTCCGGGCAATCGGACGTCCATGATCGTCGTTCCGATCATGGCAGCGCACGGCTTGATCTGTCCCAAGACCTCGTCGCGTGCCATTACATCGCCTGCCGGCACAGCGGATACGATGGGTGTGCTTGCCAACGTCGACCTTACGCAAGAGCAGATGAAAGAGATCGTTGCCCAGGAAAACGCCTTCCTTGCATGGGGCGGACGAGTGAATCTTTCTCCGGCTGACGATGTACTGATTTCCGTGGAGCGACCGCTGCGGCTCGACACGTTCGAGCAGATGGTCGCATCAATTCTATCGAAAAAGGTTGCGGCTGGTTCTACACATCTGTTGGTCGATATTCCGGTCGGCCCGACAGCAAAAGTGCGCTCCCAAAGAGATGCCATACGATTGCGCAAACTCTTCGAATATGTCGCTCGCCACCTAGGATTGGAGATCGACGTGATGCTGACGGACGGCTCGCAACCCGTAGGGCGCGGAGTGGGGCCTGTTCTGGAAGCCCGAGACGCCATGGCGGTGCTGCGCAATGATGATGACGCACCGGCGGATTTGCGGGATCGAGCTGTCATGCTTGCAGGGCGCATGCTCGAGTTCGATCCGTCCCTTGAAGGGGGAAAAGGATTTGCCAAAGCCGCCGAACTGCTTTCCTCCGGCGCCGCATTGGCGGCAATGGAGCGGCTGATCAAAGCGCAGGGCCGCCGAGAAGAGCCGCCGCGGCTCGGCATTCACCAGTTTGAGGTGACCTCCTCGAAGTCCGGGTCGGTTGTCCAGATTGATTGCCAACGTATCGCTCGGATCGCGCGACTGGCGGGGGCTCCCATTGATGAAGGGGCAGGCATTGATCTGCTTCGCAAGGTGGGCGCGCAACTACGCGCTGGCGATGTACTCTACCGTATTTACGCCAACTCAGAGGCCGGACTGGCCTTCGCCAGGAAACTTGCCGAGGAACATCCGGCATATGAGATTTCATCATGAGTTGCGCTGTATTCGGTTTTCCTGAATGTACGGTGCAGGCAGTTCGTCTCGCTCAGGAACTCGGGGTCGCCTACCACGACGTCGAGTTGCGCTCTTTCCCTGATGGAGAAAGCCTTGTTCGGGTACCTGCCGCGCCCACCACCGCAATCCTGTATCGTTCGCTTGACCACCCGAATGAGAAAATCATCGAAGTGCTATTGGCCGCATCGGCGTTACGGGGCCAAGGCGTTTCCAGACTGGTGTTCGTCATTCCTTATCTGGCCTATATGCGGCAGGATATCGCGTTCCGACGGGGCGAAGCCATCAGCCAGAAAGTCGTCACCGGTTTGCTGGCACAACATTGCGATGCCCTCATCACTGTCGATCCACACTTGCACCGAACCCGTTCGCTGTCGGTGCTCATGCCATCCATCGAAACTGCCTCCATTTCAGCGGCGCCGGTGCTTTCAACGGCACTTGGCGACGACAGGGATTTGCTCCTCGTCGGACCGGATGAGGAATCCCAGCAATGGGTGGAGGCGATCGCGCACCCCCACGGGTTGGAATTCCTTATTGGCCGAAAGCAACGGCTAGGAGACCGGCACCTGAAACTGGCCATCGAGGGTATTGAGCGAGTATCGGGACGCCCGGTGGTGCTCGTGGATGATCTTGTATCGAGTGGTGGAACCTTGAAGGCTGCCGCGAAACTATTGCACGAGGCAGGCGCTGCGAAGGTCGATGCATTGGCCACGCATTGCATCGCCAATGCGACGGACCTTCAAGAGCTTTCTCAGTCGGGTATTTCCTGTTTTCGAGCGACAGACACCGTACCCGGTTCGGTCAGCTCAGTCCACATCGGTGCAGCTCTTGCGCGAGATATTGAACGGCGTGGTTGGCTATCGTGAAGGTTCTGGCCTGCCAATATAGGACGAAGCCAAACGCCTAGCGACACAGCTTGTGTCGCGCAGGTCTCGAGAGGGTTTTTGTCTTCTCGGTTGACCGACAATGAAGACTTTTCTCGCTCTATCCCTTTCCCACCTCGAATGCAAAAAAGGTAAGTGCTACGCCGACCCCCTCCTGCCATTTGCGACTTGATCCGGCCATTCTGCGCGCATGGGCGTGACGGAGGGTTTGGATTTTGGAAGTAGACGGCAAAATGGGCGTCCAATTGGGCGGCTCTATGGGGGTTGGGGTTTCCCGGCTGGAGGTGATCGAGGGGCCGAGCGGTCGTCGTCGGCGCACGAAGGCAGAGCGGGCGCGTATCGCGGCAGAAAGCATGATGCCCGGGGTGACGGTCACCGAAGTTGCGCGCAAGCACGGCACGACCCGCTGGCAAATCTACGATTGGCGCAAGCAGATACGCAAAGGCAACCTGATGTTGCCCGAGAACTTGGCGGCTTTGCCGTTCTTCGCGGAACTGGTGGTCGATGACAGGGCGGCTGCGGCGTCGGCGGTTGTCACAAGTTGCGATCTCGAGATCCTTGTCGGTGATGTCGTGATCCGGGCGGGTTCTGGTGCCGATGAGGGGCAGCTGACCCGGGCAATCCGGGCGGCACGGGCTGCGGCATCGTGATGTTCGGCCATGGCGGTTCGGTGAAGGTCTTCGTGGCGACCCGGCCGGTAGACTTCCGCAAGGGTATCGATGGCTTGGCACTGGCGGTGCAGGAGATGTTCGGGATGGACCCGTTCTGCGGGGCGGCTTTCGTGTTCCGCGCAAAGCGGGCGGACAGGATCAAGCTGCTGCTCTGGGATCAGACCGGCATGGTGCTGGTTCACAAGCGGCTGGAAGGCGGCAAATTCGTCTGGCCACAGGTGCGCGACGGGGTCATGCGCATGTCCAGCGCGCAGTTTGCAGCGCTTTTTGAGGGCGTGGATTGGCGGATGGTCCGACCCGAACGGGCACGACGCCCGCTGACGGCGGGGTGACAGGTAGACGGCGCCGAAATACCTGTTTTTGCTGGCCTGTAAGGGCATCCTGTGATTCACTTCCTGGCATGGAAGCAGCTGATCTTGCGCGTGAAAATGCCCTGCTGAAGGCCCGCCTCGCTGAGGTGGAGGCGACGCTGGCCGAGACGCAAGAGGCCAACCGGCGGCTGCAGGATATCCTGCACGCGGCGCAGCGCGAGAAATTCGGCAAGCGCTCCGAAAAGCTCTCGCCCGAGCAGTTCAACCTGCCCCTGGAAGATGCCGAATTTGCCCAAGGCGTGCTCGAGGCGGCACAGGAAAAGGCCGAAGCGGCGATGCAGCGGGCGCGCGGGGAAACATCGCGCAAGCCCAAGCGCAACCGTGGGCATCTACCGCCCCATCTGCCCCGGGTCGAGCGCGTGATCGAGCCTGCCAGCACGCTCTGCCCCTGTGGTTGCGGTGAGATGGCCAATATCGGGGAAGACGTCTCCGAACGGCTGGACGTGATCCCCGCGCAGTTCCGGGTGCTGGTCACGCGGCGGCCCAAATACGCCTGCCGCCGCTGTTCGCAGGCCGTGGCGCAAGCGCATGCGCCTGAACATGTGGTGCCTGGCGGTCTGCCCACGGAACTCTTCATCGCCTGGATTATCGTCTCGAAGTTCGGTGACCACCTGCCGTTTTATCGGCAGGCCGAGATCTTCAAGCGGCAAGGGATCGATCTGGACCGCGGCACGCTCGGCAACTGGGTCGGCCGCGCCTGTTTCCACCTGATGCCCGTCATCAACCACATGCGCACGCATCTGCGCGGTGCAGACCGTATCTTCGTGGACGAAACTCGCGCGCCAGTGTTGGAACCGGGCCTGAAACGCACCAAGAGCGGCTTCTTCTGGGCCGTCGTCACTGATGACCGTGGTCATGGCGGGGCCGGCCCACCCATCGTGCTGTTCCACTACGCCCCTGGCCGGGGCAAGGCGCATCCGCTGAAATTCCTCGCCGGATACCGCGGCCGCTTCCTGCAGTGCGACGCCTACCAGTCCTACAACGCGATGACGGAAATCGCGCGCGACAATGGCCCGTGGCAACTGGTCTATTGCTGGACCCATGTCCGCCGCCGCTTCGTGAAACGCTTCGAGAGTGACGGCTCGCCCATCGCCGAGGAAATGCTGCGCCAGATCGCGCTTATTTATCAGATCGAGAAGTCCGTGCGGGGCAAGGAGGCCACTATGCGCCTTGCTGCACGGCGTGAGCATTCGGCCCCGATCATCGCGGCGCTGAAACCCTGGCTGGAAGCCCAGCTCTCGCGCATACCGCAGAAATCCCAGCTCGCCGAAGACATCCGCTACACCTTGGCGCACTGGCCCGGACTGATCCGCTTCCTCGGGGACGGCATGCTGGAGCCCGACACCAACCCGGTCGAGAACCAGATCCGACCGATCGCCCTGACAAGAAAGAATGCTCTATTTGCAGGGAATGAAGTCGGCGCCGAGAACTGGGCCATGCTCGCCTCGCTGGTCGCTACCTGCAAGATGTCCGACGTGAATCCGGTCGACTACATCGCAGCAACCCTGCACGCCATCCTCGACGGTCACCCGCAAAACGGTATCGAAGACCTCATGCCGTGGCGATTCAATCAGCAGTCAAGCCTCGCCGCATAGGGCCACAACGTCGCGCTTACGCCTCTATCGGCCAGCAGCCACCCCGCCTTTGGCAGGCTGCCCAGTAGCGCCGCCGCGCCGGTGTAATCGCTGACCTGGCCCGCCGACATGAAGAACCCGATCGGCCGCCCCTTGGCGTCCGAAACAGCGTGCAGTTTGGTGTTCATGCCGCCTTTGGTTCGCCCGATCTGGCGGGCACGCCCCCCTTTTTGACCCGCAGGCTCGACGCCGTGCGGTGCGCCTTGAGGTAGGTTGCATCGATCATGATAGTCTTGTGTTCGGCGCGCTCGGCGGCCAGGCCCACCATGATCCTGGCGAAGACCCCGTTATCGCTCCAGCGCTTCCACCGGTTGTAGAGGGTCTTCGGCGGGCCGTATTCCTTCGGCGCATCGCACCAGCGCAAGCCATTGCGATTGATGAAGATTATGCCGCTCAGGACGCGGCGGTCATCGACGCGGGGCTTGCCATGGCTCTTGGGAAAGAAAGGCTTGAGGCGCTCCATCTGGGCGTCGGACAGCCAGTAAAGATTGCTCATTGGTCAGTCTCCTTGCGGAGCCTGAATCACGCCCGAAACCTGAAATCAATGGGTCTGGAGCCTACATCAAATCGTTCAATTATCTGAACTATGATGGTGGCCAGTTCTCGACCTCTCAGGGTCGTGGCATTTTCATGGATCAAGCGCTTGCGATTTTGCCGCCAGACTATTGGCGCTGGTGGCTATTGTCTCACGCTCCTGAAAATGCAGACAGCGAATTCACCTGGGAGAACTTTCAGACCTCGATCAACAAGGATCTCGCCGACGTACTGGGCAATTTTGTCTCTCGGGTGACCAAGTTCTGTCGTTCGAAATTTGGCGAAGAAATCCCAGCAGGCGGTACATATGGGGCACCCGAGATCGCCCTGATCACGGAGCTCGAGAAGCGCACCCGAGCGTATGAAAGTCATATGGATGCAATGGAAGTGCGCAAGGCCGCAAGCGAGCTGCGCTCAATCTGGGCTATTGGAAACGAGTATCTGCAAACCGCGGCTCCATGGTCTGTCTTCAAGGAGGACCCCGCACAAGCAGCGGCTATTACCCGTTTGGCTTTGAACATCATCCGGGTCTACGCGGTACTCTCTGCGCCGTTCATACCGGATGCTGCAGCGGCCATGCTCTCGTCCTTGAAGACGAGCGATGTTGATTGGCCTCTCGATATGTCCATTGCCCTTACCAGCTTACACGAAGGTCATGGGTTTCGGGTTCCGGGCATGATGTTCGAGAAGATCACTGATGAAGCCCGCGAAGGCTGGCAGATTCGGTATTCTGGAGTGCATGATCGACCGGACTTCCATTCAGCAGACTAAAGTGCGACTTTTGCGCTGCCGTCCGTCGTTGCCTCCTTTCTCATAGGATTTTCGGCTCAATTCTGACCAGATAGAGTTACGAGAAATTTCCGAGAACAGTGCGGAACAAAAATTGCATGCCCTTACACTAGCGAAACACCACAAGAAATACTACCTCGTTGGCTATCCCTAAACATCCTCCACATCCTCCGACACCTCCTGCCGCAGTTTCGGCCCCTGCGCGAGGCGCCGACCGAGAGCCAAGATGAATGCCTCGTAGCGCTCCCCAGCCTTGGCCCGCGCCGCCTTGGCTGCGGGTTCCGGCAGAGCCGGTGTTGTCGCAAGCCAGAAACGAATAAACACGGCCAGGCTTTCGACGGAGATCCCGACATCGCGTTCCAGCCGGGTGATCCGCCTGTCGATCTGATCCAGGCGCCGGGCCAAAACCGCCTCGCGGCGCTCTGCGTCATCCGGGGAGAGGAAGGATGCGATCGCAGCCTCGGCCACCATCGATTGGGATCTGTCGCGACGGGCGGCGAAGTCTGCCAGCATCTGCATGACCTCAGGATCGAGGTAGACCGAGATCTTCGTCTTCTTGCGGCTGGTGGTCATAATCAAAGCTCCATGCCATCATCGGGATTGAGGGAGACCTGGCGCGCGACACCGCGCATCTGCTGCAGGATGCGCCGATTGCGGATGGCGCCATCGTCCTCATCCTCGGGCGGGTCGAATTCAAACTCGTTCTCAATGGGGGACTGCCTGTCGATCGGCTGACGCTGCGCCAGCTCCGGCTGAAGACGGCGTTCCGACGCTGTCGGGTCCTCATCCTCCGATCCCGCCTCGGAGATTGGCTCCATCTCGTCGTCCTGCTTTGGGACTGCCAGACTGCTCCAGTCATCCTCCCCCGAGGCGTTCACCTCAACCAAGTCGGGTGGCGGCAAGACCCGCTCGGTGAACCGCGCATCTTCGTAATACCGTGCTTTTGTCGCCCGGATCGGTGGTGTGCCGGCCACCATGACGATCTCGTCAGATGGCGGCAGCTGCATGATTTCGCCGGGCGTGAGCAACGCCCGCGCGGTCTCCGATCGGGACACCATGAGATGGCTGAGCCAGGGCGCCAGACGGTGGCCGGCATAGTTCTTCATCGCCTTCATCTCGGTGGCGGTGCCGAGGGCATCAGAGACGCGCTTGGCCGTGCGCTCATCATTGGTCGCGAAGCTCACCCGGACATGGCAGTTGTCGAGGATCGAGTTGTTCGGACCGTAGGCCTTCTCGATCTGGTTCAGCGACTGGGCGATGAGGAAGCTCTTCAGGCCGTAGCCCGCCATGAAGGCCAGCGCACTCTCGAAGAAATCCAACCGGCCGAGCGCCGGGAACTCATCGAGCATCAAAAGCAGCCGATGCCGGTCATCCTTGCCCTGCAGGTCTTCGGTCAGGCGTCGGCCGACCTGGTTGAGGATCAGTCGGATGAGCGGTTTGGTGCGATTGATGTCCGAAGGCGGCACCACGAGATACAGCGTGACGGGGCGCACTCCCCCGACAATGTCACCGATCCGCCAGTCGCAGCGGCGCGTGACCTGAGCGACGACAGGGTCGCGATAGAGGCCAAGGAAAGACATTGCCGTCGAAAGCACACCGGAGCGTTCATTCTCAGACTTGTTGAGCAACTCGCGGGCGGCACTGGCGACCACGGGATGCGGCCCCGTCTCGCCCAGATGCGACGTCCGCATCATCGCCCGGAGCGTCGACTCTACAGGACGCCGCGGGTCGGACAGGAAGTTGGCGACACCGGCCAGCGTCTTGTCCTTCTCGGCATAGAGGACGTGCAGGATCGCACCGACGAGCAAGCTGTGGCTGGTCTTCTCCCAGTGGTTCCGCCGCTCCAGACTTCCCTCGGGGTCGACAAGGATGTCGGCGATGTTCTGGACATCGCGAACCTCCCACTCCCCGCGGCGTACTTCGAGCAAGGGGTTGTAGGCCGAGGAGTTCGGATTGGTCGGATCGAACAGCAGGACCCGACCGTGCCGGGCGCGGAACCCGGCGGTCAGCTGCCAGTTCTCGCCCTTGATGTCATGAACGATGGCCGAGCCGGGCCAGGTGAGAAGCGAGGGTACGACGAGCCCTACCCCCTTGCCGGATCGCGTCGGGGCGAAGCAGAGCACATGCTCCGGCCCATCGTGGCGCAGATATTCCCGCTCATAGCGACCGAGGACCACTCCATCCGGGTCAAGCAATCCAGCCGCCTTCACCTCGCCCTTCTCGGCCCATCGGGCAGATCCATAGGTCGCGACGTTGCGGGCCTCGCGGGCGCGCCAGACCGACATGGCGATGGCTACGCCGATCGCGATGAAGCCCCCCGAGGCAGCGATGATCCCACCCGTCGCAAAGACCGGTGGCGCGTAGGCCTCGTAGAAATACCACCACCAGAAGATGGCCGGTGGATAGTAGACGGGCGTCCCGAACAGCACGAACCAGGGCGGGCCCAGCTGTGCCTGATAGCCAAGGCTCGCGGCCACGTATTGCGTCGCTCCCCAGGTGGTGGCCAGAATGATGAGGAAGACGATGGAGATCTGCCCCCAGAGGATCTTGGTCGCGGACATGACTGTCGCTCCTTTCCGGTGTTTGATCAGAGGCCGAGGCCGCGCTTGCGGCCGAAGTCCCAATCGACCCCGCCGTCCCCGCGTGCGACGCCGGTGACATCCCGGCCGAGATGCTTTTCGAGGGAGGGGGACCAGGGCACCAGCTGGAAGCCGAGCGCGCCGTCAGCTCCATAGCCCTCGATCATCGCAAAGCGACCCGAGGCCAGCGCGAGACGCTGGCGATAGAGGCCGCTGACGTAGTCGCCCGCCCCCGTCTTGCTGAACGGCAACCCGGTTTCCCCTGAGAGCCGCTGGCCAACCGCCTGCAGCTCCCGGTCGCGCAAGGTTCCAAGCAGGCGCCGGGCAAAGACCACTCTGCCGCCCCTCTGCTCGGCCAGCCCCACCGAGGTCAGATGATCGGCGCGCGCGTCCAGGGCCTGCCGGACCTCGGCACCGAAGCCATGGTCCGACAGGGCGAGCGGGTCCCGCGCGATTGCCTGCCGGTCGAGCCAGGTGGCCCCGGACGCGGTAATCTGCGCAGCAAGGTCCGGGTCGGACCGGACCGCCAGCGCAACGCGACGCTGGCCGCGCGCATCGTCATAGGTGCGGAGCTCCACGATCGAGCCGGCGGCGCCGTCGCCGGCGGCGTCGAGATGAGGCAATCGGATATGGTGGCTCCGGCCATCGACGCCATCGACGACGGCATAGGCTGTCCCCTTCAGTTCGTCATCCAGACCGCGCTGGACCAGACGACCGATGACGGGAACATCGAGGCTCTCCGCGGCAAGGACGTAACTCGAGGACCCGCGCTCGATCCCCCGATCCGTAAGCGCCCGATGCATCCGCTTGATGATGTCGCCACGCCCCCCCATCTCCCGCAGGACCGCTTCGGCATCGTCCCTGATGTGCCATTGCGCCTGTCCGATCTGGTCAGCAACGCCGAGGACTTCCAGCCGGCGCAACCGCCCGACCTTCAGCGCGTGAAACGCATCCGGCTGCCGATCCGCATCCGGCGCCATGTCGAGGATGCGCGAACGCCCCGCGTCCCGCAGCAACTGACGGTCGAGCTGCGTCCAGCGCTCGGCCCCGATCTGACGTTCAAGTGTCCGGCGGATATCGAGATCACTGCGCGGGCCCAGTTCCTGGGTGATGAGATCCCGTGCCCTGTCCCGTATGCCCTCCTTGATGTAGTCCCGCGAGATCACGAGATCCTGGCCGTCGTCGCGCACACCCCGAACGATCAGATGGACATGGGGGTGGGCGGTGTTCCAGTGATCGACACCGACCCAATCAAGCGCCGTGCCGAGATCCTGCTCCATCCGCCCGACGAGATCGCGGGTGAAGGATTGCAGGTCAGACATGTCGGGCGCGTCGTCGGGTGAGACGATGAAGCGGAAATGATGACGGTCATCGCGACACCGCCCGGCAAAGGCCCGGCCATCGGCATCCTCCGTTCCCGGCCCGAAGAGCCTGGCCTTCTCCCCGTCCCGGGTCACACCGTCCCGGTGGAGGTAATCGAGGTGGGCTCCGAGAGGCGCGGACGTCCCGCTGTGCCGCACTACACGCGCCTTGACCACCGCGCCGCGCGTGCGGGCGGTAATGAGGCGGTTGGCCTGAATACTGGCGCGTTGACCGCGCCCGAAGCGGGACCGATTGCCCGGGGTGACGCGCCCGGCCCGCGAGACACCACCCCCGGCCTTTTTCGCGGCAGCCAGAGCCTGTGCGATGAAGGGCCGGGCCTGCTGCGCACGGGTGGAGCGGATACGCCCCGGGCGGATGCGGAACTCGCGATCATCGGGCATGGGAAATCCCCGCACAGTGCGAAACAACGCAAAAGATCAGAGTGTTAGGCACATTTCGCACGCTGCGCGCACGCGCCATACGGTGCGGAACGCAGCAAAAACATGAACAAAAACAACCGCCCAACCGCCGCGCACCGTGCGCCCTTTTATCCTGCCATCCTTCGGTCGTGGTGCCCGCCACCACTCCTTGCGCCCTCCAAGACACGCCAGAGTACGATGGAGCGCGAAGTGCGATCTCCCGGGTCATGGCTGGACCTCACCAGTCTCCCGCCGGACAAAGAGGCCCTCAGGCTGCGGGGTGAGGCCCGCCTGCGGCGCCGCCGGGACGGGTGAAGCAGCGCCGCCGACCGTTCGGTCAGGCAATACAGGATCGGTCGCAGACGCGCCGTCTTCGCGGCTGATGAAGAGCGCCGCCTCACGCCAATCGAGTTGCCGGGCTGCAGTGATAGCGGTGCCCGATGGCCGCTCGCCAAGCAACACGGGCGCAAGCGCAGCGACATAGGCGCGCGTCTCGGCCGGCAACGGACGATCCGCCAGTCGGTAGTCTTCGTAGCGAGCCGGACCGGCATTATAGGCCGCCAACATCGCCACGACATTGCCATAGC
Source organism: Thioclava sp. L04-15 (assembly GCF_002020275.1). Classification (NCBI taxonomy): domain Bacteria; kingdom Pseudomonadati; phylum Pseudomonadota; class Alphaproteobacteria; order Rhodobacterales; family Paracoccaceae; genus Thioclava; species Thioclava sp. L04-15. Next base: position 212,534 of record NZ_MPZW01000002.1, read on the forward strand.
GGTCCCACATCTCGCGCAGATAGGCCGTGCCCGCGAGGATGTTGTCACGCGGATCGTAAGGGTCTCGGCCAAGTCCATGACGGATGCGCAGCCCGGCCCAGGTGTCGGGCATGACCTGCATCAGCCCCATCGCACCCGCGGAAGACACCGCGCGCAGATCGCCCGCGCTCTCTGCCCGCATCACGGCCATGATCCAGGTCGTCGGTATGCCGAAGCGCTGCGATGCCTCGGTGACCTGGGCGGCGTAGGGATGCACGGCGATTGCGTGTTCGGACACAGCGGTTTGCGCCAGAAGCGGCTGCGTGGCGGTGACCGGGATGAGGAGGCCGGAAAGAAGAAGGAGGAGAATGCGGTGGCAGATGCCACCGCTCCCCGAGGCGGGACGGGTGCAGGACGCGATCATCGTCAGTCCTGCTCGTCGCGCTTCTTCGGGCGGGTCCAGTGCAGCCCCCAGTCCCTGCCCTCCTCATCCGACTGGAACAGGCGGGCGCGGATCGGATGCCGGAAAACCGGGTCATTGAGCAGGACCGAAACGAAAGCCCCTGCGGTTTCGCCTGTGTGTTTCCAGCCCGCGCCAACCTCCGGGCCCTCCTCGTCACCGAGGTGGATACGATAGGCGGGAGCTTTCTCGGTATCGACGTTATCGGTTGGAACAAAGGTCAGTTCCAGGTCCAGAGAGAGCGTGCGAAGCTGTCCGGAATAGCCGGACGGGGTGCGTGTGAATTGACCGATCTGTGGCATTGGAGGTTCCTTCTTCATGCGGTGAGTGGGATGCGGGCCGCTGGCACGTCCCGCCATGAACGCGCCGTCACCTCTCCGGCGCGCGCCAGACGAGGCAGCCATCGCCACCTTCGTCGGTGAACAGTGGACTGGCCCGGCCGATCACTGCCGAGGTGGGGAACGGACCGAAGTAGCGGCCATCGAAGCTGTCAGAGACCGCCGGGTTCATCAGGAAGACCTCGCCCTCTACGATGGTGCGGCAGCCTTGCCAGACGGGAAGATCGCGGCCCTGGCTGTCGCGCTCTCGCGCCTCCCCCAGGTGTCTGCCATCGACGGTGATCGCGGCGCCGTCACGGCAGACCCGTTGTCCCGGCAGCCCGATGACGTGTTTCAGGATCGGCACATCGCGACCGACATAGCCGCGCGCGACCATGAAGCCTGCAAAGGGTTCGGGTGGCATGACCGCGACCAGATCTGGCACCGCGAGCCGATCCGTCGGCGCGATGGTGTAGAAACCAATCGGCACGCTGGCCGAGGCGTTCCAGACCAGCCGTGGCGCAGCCGGAATGCTGCCGGCGATGACGGTGGTGAGCGCCGCGACCGTCGCCATGATGTAGCGGGCACGGGTCATTTTCCGATCTCCCGACGCCGGAGCCATGCGGCATGGCGTTCCGCCGTATAGGGTCGCGGCGCTTCGCCCGCCTTCATCCAGTGCCCGACATGACGCCAGTGGTCGGGATCGACCTCGGCAGGGTCGATGCCAAGACCCTCGGTCGCATCGACATGACGCAGAACCTCTTCGACCTTGGGCCAACCTTCGATCTTCAATAAAATCTCGCCACCGGGGCGTACGAAGGGCAGCGTCTGGTAGGAGTTGCCAGCCGCGATCGCGCGAACAATGTCGATGCGCGAGACAACGGTGCCGTAGTCATTCGCCGCCCAACGGACGAAGCCAAACACGGCGCCGGGACGGAAGAAGACGATGCGGCGGCTGCGGTCGAGGATCTGCGTTCCGGCCTCCTGGCCGAACCTGATCCAGAACTCGATCCGCTTCTCCACCCAGGTCAGTTCCACGCGCGTCAGCTCGCCGCGGAAACGGGCGTCGAACGATCCGTCTCCGGTCACGCCGGAGATCACAAAGCCGGTCATTGAGGTTCTCCTTCGGGTTTCGGATATTCGCGCCCGAGCAACTCGCGCAGCATGTCAGCGACAGTGACGCCTCGGCTGAAAGCTGCGACCTTGATGCGACCGCGCAGGTCCGGGGTGATGTCGATGGTGAGCCGGGCCGTATAGATCGCCGCCGCGCGACCCTGTGCGGATGGCGCCTCGCCAGCCTTGATCCAGGTCTCGGCATCGACTGGCCGCGCGGCGAAACCACGCTTGTCATTGCGCCCGGTCATACAGCCACCTTCCCAAGACCGAGGCGCCCGATCTCAGACGTCAGCGCCGCGATCTCTCGGGCAGCAGGCGATTGACGGTCGATGTCACTGGCGAGGCGACCGGTTTGCGCCGCATCTGCAAAGACAACGCGCTGACCAATCGTGCTGGCAAGCACAGGAGGATTGTGATCCGCCAGCGCCTCGGCGGTGTCCCGGGCGATGACGGTGCGCGCGCCGCAGCGGTTGAGCAGGAAGCGGGCGACAAGTTCCGGCCGATAAATGCGGGCCTCCCCAAGGAGGGACAGCATCTCGGCAGAGGCCCAGCCATCGAATGGCGAGGGTTGTACCGGGATCAGCACCAGATCGGCGGTGAGAAGCGCTGAGCGCATGAGCCCGGCAACACGCGGTGGGCCATCAATAACGACATGATCGACTGTGCGGGCAAGTTCGGGGACTTCGCGGTGCAGGGTGTCACGGGCCAGGCCGAGGGTGCCGAAGAGCCGCGGCAGACCTTCGCGGGCGCGTTGCTGCGACCAGTCCAGGGCGGAGCCTTGCGGGTCGGCATCGATCAGGGTGACACGCTTGCCCTGTATCGCCAATTCACCAGCAATATGGAGCGCCAGCGTCGTCTTGCCGACGCCACCCTTCTGATTGAGCAGAGCGATGATCATGCGCCACCTCCCGGCACTTCGAGAGGAAGGCGGGGCGTATCTGGATGATCGGAGGCTGCTGCGACACCCTGATCGGAAGCCGTTCGCGGCACCGATGGGGCGACGGCTGCCTTCGTCTTACCGGCCAGGCTGAGGCTTTTTGCGGTGGCACGGATGACGTTTTCCACATCACGCGCGCGCTCTTCAAAGTTAGACTCTTTGTTAGACTCTAAGTTAAGGGGGCGATTTCCGCTTTTGCTTCCGTGCGTTACCCCCTGTTTGGGTTCCTGATAGCACGAGCCTCCGGTTCCCGATAGCACGATAGCCCGGGTTCCCGATAGCACGAGCCCATTCACAGGTTTTCCACAGCCCGGAGTAGGCTCGAAAGCCAGCAGCTTGCGACCACCAACTTCAGTCTCGAGAAAGAGCGTGTAGCCCGGCAGCGGCTGCCGCTGGATGATGTCGCGAAGCTCGAAGGCGAAGCGCTTGAAGGGGGACAGCGCCCCGGACTTCTGGTGAAGATGATGGAAGTCGAAACGCCAACCGTCCCGTTGCCTGCCACCATGCTTGCGCACCAGGCGATAGAGCCAACGGTCGAGCCCGCCGGTCAGGTCGAAATACGCCCGATCAATGGTGAGGACGAGTGCATTGTCGAGCGCGGCCCGGTAGAACCAGTCGGGCACGATCAGCTCGATGCCGTCCGGGCGCCCATCCCTGTCGCTGCGCTCCTGCCATTCGTTGATCCAGGAGAAGCGGTGCCGGCGTCCTTCAGCCGGCTGCCGGATCGAGGTGGAGATTGTCGTCGACTGCAGACGATCCAACGCCGCCTTCAGGCGCTGGTAATCCCGCGCACTGGTTCCGCGACCGACATAGGTGAGGATCTCGTAAGGGGTGGCGGCCATCAGCCGGGAGGTGCGCAGCCCCGCGTCACGCGCCTCGACGATCTGGCTCGCCGCCCAGATCAGGATGTCGGCATCCCAGATTGTGGCCATACCGTGATCGGGAACGGCCTCGACCCGAATGCTGACGCTGCCAGCGGCAAAGTCGATCGGCGCAACACGCTTAGACTTGGCGAGGGAAAAGAAGGGATAGGCCATGAGGTCCTGCGCATCTCTGGGGGCGAAGTCACCGGGCAGCGCGCGGAACAGATCGAGCTGTCCGCGCTCGGAGCGGGGTTTGCGTCCATCGGTCATGACGGCATTGCCGCTGCGTCAGCGCACGAAGCGGCCGGGCTGCTGGAGGTTCGGGAGCGTGTGGCGTTTCGCTGGCAGCACCTGTCCGCGCGGGTCGGAGGTCGAGGTGACAGCGCCGCGTCCAACCCAGGCCTGCAGGTCCTCGATCGCATAGACCACGCGTCCGCCCAGCTTGTGGTAGGCGGGACCGGTGCCATAGGTCCGGTGCTTCTCCAGCGTCCGAGCCGACAGGCTCAGGAACTGGGCGGCTTCCTTGGTGCGCAGATAGCGCGGGGGAAGTTCGGTTGAGATAGCGGACATCGGGCGTCTCCCTACTGTGTGTGACCAGTGCCGCGAAACAGCGGCTGATGACGGTCACGATGGCGAAGCGCGTCCGGTCAGATGCAGTGGGGAGTTGGCAGGGGTAAATCCGCACACCGCGGCGCGGGATCGCCGACCTAAAGGCGGCGCTGGTGACGCAGGAGCTTGCGATAGCCGCCTGCGATCAGGTCACGTCCCTCGCGAAGGAGGCTGGAGACGGCAAAACGGGCCGAGGACACCTGCCATTCATCGCGGCCCAGGTGACCGGTACGGAACAAGACCTCGGCGATCTGCTTCTGGGTCGCGCCATGGAAGGCTGCGTCGGAGGCTTGAAGGACACGCCGCAGGCGCGCTTTCTGCTGCGCGGTCAGGCGGGTGTCGCGGGGGATGGATCGACGTCGATGCTGATCCGCCAGGAGCCGCTGGATTGCTTCGATGCGGTCGAGCCCCTCGAGGCCGAGAGGAACGGTGGCCACAAGCCGACCACGGTCTTTCAGGGGAGCGACGAGATGCAGGTATGTCCCGTCCGGCAGCCTGTGGCGCAGGTGCTTGCCAATGGGGGACGCCCTGCCCGTCGGGGCGACTATTTCACTACCGGGGGCGTCTGACTCTTCGGCCAGTGCCTCGGGGGCGGCAACGAGCACCACGACACCTGTATCGACCGCCGGACACCAGAACACCTCCGCAACGGAGGCGGGCAGCCCGGGCCGGATCGGGAAAGCACAACCCCCATCGACGGCCGACCTGATCCATCAGATCAACCCTCTCCGGGGGTTCTCCTGCGAGCTTTGCGTAATCATGCTGATATTCGGGATTGCGGCGCAGACATTCCCAGCCGAGGTCCGGCGCAGCCAGATCATCGAGATAGTCGTAGGCGGCCTGGTCACGCCAATTCGAGCGATCAGGTTGCATGGCATCGCCTCTCCCCTGGGTTGATCACAAGAAAGGATTCCAAGAGATCAATCACTTGGGAAGCCCGCCGCAAGGCATCAGGTGATGCGCGCGGCGCATCACCTCCTCAGGCGGTTCGCCCCGCCGCCAACTGCCGATACCCTTCCGAGCTCAACCAACGCGCGCGTTCAAGATGTGCGTCATGGACCAGGCGCACCCGCTCCGGCTCTTTCTGCGCATCGAGACCCAGGATGATCTGCGCCGCCTCCTGCCAGCTCGCACCCTCGCCTGCAGCATCGAGCAAACGCATATACTGCGTCATGTGACGACGGTCATACTCCGTCACCACATCCCCCTGCGGCGGCACATCCTGCAAGCTGCTGATTGTCACGCGCATCCCCACGGCATTTGCTGCACATCCTTAGCACAGCCAGTTGACAGTTTTGTGAGCACGGCAATAGCGCAATTCGGCTCTCTGCAAAACCTGCCGGAAAGGTCAGGCCTTCGAGGCAGCCTTCGCCTGAACATGCATCACTCCTATCCCCTGGTCGGAGTTCAGGAGCAGAATGCCATTCGCCTCGAAAGCCCGTCGGACCTGATCGCGCGTGGTCTCATAGACCTCGAGCCCGCTTTCGGACTCGAGGCGCTTGAGCGCGGTCAAAGATACCCGGGCCTCATCCGCCAGCTGCTCCTGTGTCCAGCCAAGAAGCGCCCGCGCGGCCCGTGATTGTCGGGCGGTGATCATGCAGATCACCTCCCATCCGGCCCGGCGCAAACGCCAGAACTACGACTATTATAGTCGCTTATCGGAATTTCACCACCAAAATTCTGACGTGTTTACATCGCGTTTTCGCTTTGGCGTCGCATATTTCGGGAACTGATTCGGTTGCCCGGCTTGGCGGTCGGCCCCGGCCTTTCGACCGGGGCCTCGCGACAGCGTTATTCGCCGCGGCGACCGTTGGGGCGGGACCAGATCAGAGCGTAGCTCTCGCCGTCCTCGTCGTCGAAGAGGTTGGCGTAGATCGGGGCGGTGAAGCTCGGATCGTCGAGCTTGAGGCCCAGATAGTCGCGGCCCTCATTGGACCGCTTGGACCAGGCGGCGCCGATCTCGGCGCGGCCGACCAGGACCCGGTGGCTGGGGGCGTTCTCGCCGGTGGCGCGGGTGTCGGGAACGATGCGCACGCCCTGGACCTGGACGCTGAGGGTGACGATTTCGCCGGTGAATTCGTTGCCGGTCTTCTTGAAGGTGCCGATGGTTGCCATTTTAAGTCTCCGTTTTCCGTTTCCGGGTCCGCACCATTGCGGCCCGATGGCGATCGACAGGCCGGAGACGACCGGCGGCGCACCCCCGGCGTGCCGGGGGCAGGACAGCAAAGGCAGAACTTTCTTGTTCCGCGCGGAATGGGCGCAGCCCAGGGGAAGAAAGTTATGGCGGCGCTGTTGCGCCAAGCCGGTCGAGGCGTAGCTGATCTTCGGCCAGATCAGGCCATTGAAAGGGCCGGATGGAGCGGACATGGGACGGGTCAGAACGGAGACGATGGCAACCGTGGATGCTCATCAGCCTGACCGGCCTTTCCACCGGCGGGTTTGTTCACCCGCGACAGGCCATGCGCGTCGTTCTCCAGGTGCCCCGCCCGACGTGCCCCCGCAATCACGGGTGCGACCTGCCGCTCGAACGCTCCGCCATTCCCTCCGCACGGCCACGGGCAGCGACGCGGGCCTCAAGCCGATCCGCACACCGCCCCATACCGGCAATCTGAGGATTGGGATGACAGTCCAGCACTGATCAGGCCCCGCCTCATCGGATCGCCTGCAGTGTCAGGCGCTTACGGGAGAGCTGTCCGAAGGCTCGGCTGCCGAACCGGCAATGCGGAGAAAGGCGGAAACGCCTACAGCGCCAGCGCCGATGACGGCGAAGATCATCTGCCAGGTCTCCGAGGGCATCATGGCCCTGGCGATCCCGAGGGTTGCGTGGAAGCCAGCGAGCACCGCCGGCACCACGAAGATCAGCGCGATGACAAACCGCGCCCAGAGCGGGCGCACGAGCATGATCAGCGCCTGACCGATGGCAAGCGTCAACCCTGCGGCGAATCCGCCGACGAGGATTGCACCGAACCAGCCTGCGCCGGTTCCATAGGCCCAAATGCCGGTATGAAGTCCGACGAGGAACGGCAGGGCGAAGACCGCGAGGTTGAACACCAACCAGCACAGGCCCGCAATGGCCGCGAAAGATGTAAGGATTCCGAGAACGATCACGGTGGAGTCTCCCGTTTGACTTGGAACGGTCGCGCCTTCCACCACCACCATGGCGCAAGGCGAACATAGCATGAAATCGCCCGGCATGGCGAGAGTTCTGCCGGGCATGGTATCGATGGATTGCAGGCAGCGCTCACGCGCTGCCCTCCGCGAGGCGATAGACCGGGATACCCATCTTGCGGGCCTTGTCGGCGAGGTTTTCCTGGATACCCGTTCCGGGGAAGATGATGACCCCGATCGGCATGGTATCGAGCATCCGGTCGTTGCGCTTGAAGGGCGCGGCCTTGGCGTGTTTCGCCCAGTCGGGCTTAAAGGCGACCTGCGGCACCTTGCGGTTGTCGGCCCAGGTGGCTGCGATGCGCTCGGCGCCTTTCGGACTGCCTCCGTGCAGGAGCACCATGTCGGGGTGCTTGGCATGCACCTGATCGAGCCTGGCCCAGATCGTGCGGTGATCGGTGGTGTCCCCGCCCGAGAAGGCGATCTTTGGTCCGGCGGGCAGCAGCACCTCGTTGTCGGCCCTGCGCTTTGCGGCGATGAAGTCGCGACTGTCGATCATGGCCGAGGTCATCTGGCGATGGTTGACCCGTGATCCGGAGCGCGGTGACCAGGGCGTGCCTGTGCTGCGCAGGTAGAGGTCGGCGGCGGTATCGCGGAAAGTCTCCATGCTGTCGCGGCGCTCGATCAGGCTCTGGCCGATACCAATCAGGGTTTCGAGCTGGACGGATATGACCTCGCTGCCGTCCTGTTCGCGCTGAAGGCGCTTCTGGGCCTGCTCGTTGTCATCGAGTTTGCGTTCGATCCGCTCGACGGCGCGGTGGAAGGTATTGACGGTGGACCACATGATCTCGTCGAGGTCGAAATCGAGGCTGGTATCGGCCATGGTGGAAATCAGGGCATCGAAGATGTCGGCAACCGCACCCTGGATGGCGGTGTCCTCGGGCGTGATCCGGGGATCGGCCTCGCCCTCGGCGGGACGGTAGCCATAGAGTTCGAGCGCTTCGATGGCATGGCCGGTGGGAGACGTGCTGTGATCGGGTTCGAATTCGTCATGGGCATACATGGGATGTGTCCTTCGGCTGGACCGCGACCGTCGCGGCCTTCATGGCGACGACAAGCCCACGGGCGCTCCGGTCTGGCAGTCCGAGCCTCTGGCGAGGGCCTTGATGGCAAAGCCCGGCTGATTTGTTTCGCGCTGTAAAGGCGGGGGAGACGGGGTCCCCACGCGACCTGTCGCGTGGGGTGGCGGGCCGCCGACGGAAATCAGTCGGGCGCCGCCATTGCCGGGCCGGAGTGTTTGTGGGCCGCTCGCCCTCTCAAGAAGGCCAAGGCGCGGCCCCCTTGCCGAGGTGCCGCAACCCCTTACCCATGGCGGGATCGGTTCCCCCGCTCACGGCCCTCTCTGGCTATGGTGCGCGCGACATGAAACGGCTGACGTCCTCAGGAGCGATCTGTACCCGGATCTGCGCCCGAAGCGCCTCCAGGCCGAGGCTGACAAGATCGTCGTTGAAATCTCCCAGCATGGGCGAAAGCGTGATCGCCTCGATCCCGGCTCCGATGGCCCGGTCCACCAGGCTGTCCCGTGCGGCGTCGCCTGCCGGATCGATGTCGCGGACGATATAGAGCCTGCGCAGATGCGGCGGGAACAGGACAGCAGCGAGATGCCCGGCCGAGAGTGCGGAGACCATCGGCATGATCGGCAATGCCTGCCGCAGCGAGAGGATGGTCTCGATCCCCTCGCCCGCTGCCATGACATCCTGCACCTTGCCAAACCGAACGGCGTTTCCGAGCAGGTCTCCCATTGCCTTTCTCGGCGGATCGATCGGCGCTTTCCCGGAGCCGTCACGTTGAAGCCAGGTGCGATGCACACCGGTGATCCTGCCTTCGAGGTCGGTGACGGCGGCGATCATGGCGGGCCAGGTTTCGGTTGGGCCGTCGCCCTCCGCACGCCAGTAGCAGGTCGGGTGGCACCGCAGATTTGCGGTTCCGCGTAAATCCGCAATGCCGCGTTGCCGTAAGTACGCCTCTGCGAGACTGCCGGTGAGCGGCTGCGTCATGCGCCAGAGGCGACGGGCGGCTTCGGACGATCCCGATGGTGCTGGCGGTGTTCGGGCTCGGCGGGACTCTGGCTCCGGTTCAGGATGCGGTAGACTGAGAAAGCGGCGGGCTTCTTCGGCAATGTCGGCGAAGTCGATGAGGCCGAGACTTTCGCCGATCACGTCGAGCAGATCGCCATGCTCGCCGGTCGATGCGTCAGTCCATTTTCCAGCCGCCCCCTTACCGGCCTCTGGCCCGGTCAGACGGACGAACATCGAACGACCGGGCGTGTTTCGCACATCCCCGACCTGCCAGTAATTGCCCTGCTTGCGCCCGTTCGAGAGGTAGTGGCGGCACACCACCTCGGCCTGTCGGGCGAGACGGTGTGCCAGTTCGGAAGCGTTGAGACGTGCCATCACGCAGCCACCCGCTCACCGATGCGCTCAACCGGGAAGCGATCGAGCAGTTTGCCGATGATCTCCGGCCCCGATGCATCGACGGGCACGAAGAAGCGCAGTTTCCACGAGATGATCTCGCTGAAGAGGCCATAGGCCCGCAGACGCTCGCGCATTGCGTCAGTAAAGCCGGTCAGTTCGACCCGGTTCGCGCCCATGACACGCGAGCGTCGCAGTTGCAACCCCTCGGCGAGATCAAGGATCGTGTGACCCTCAATCAGTGTGGCATAGGCCTCATCTGGCGTGATGCTGGTGGCAACCCCGCTGGTAGCGGCATTCGCTGCCCATGCGGGCGAGACACGGCGACCGATGATGCGTTCCCCCTCATCGGTTTGGAGCCGGTAGACCCGGGAGGACTCCTGCGGCAGGCGCTTCCATATCGGCAGCAAGAGCCCTGTCACCATATGCAGGATGCTGTCGGTGAACTCCGGCACCTCGGCCAGTTCCGCCTTCCAGGCCACGATGAAGTCGGCACGGTCGGCCTCGATCCAATGAGTCTCACCCATCGCACGCACCGGAATGTTCATCGCCTCCATGGGCCGGATCAGCCGCACGCGCCGTTCGATCTCGCCATCATCGAGCATGACGCTGGTGGTCGGGATCTGCACGGCGGCACGGCCGGATCGCTCGTTGATGAGCAATCTTGCGCGAGGATCATTCAGTTCCGCCAGGGCTGCATCGAGCGTGACCGGCTGATTGCGTTTGCGCTCGGTGAGCGTCAGGAGCCGGGTTTCCGCGCCAGTCCCCGGATGGGTGTGGATCACCTGCCGGTCTGTGACGATGAAGCTTTCGGCCTTCAGCGTTTCCAGCCCCATGTCATAGGTGCCGGATGCAATCGCCCCGTCGATCCGCGCCTGCAGAAGCTGCTCGAAGGCCGAGAACAGGATGCCCTGCAACTCGATGGTCAGCGCCAGCAGGCGATTGAGGAAGGTGGTGATCGGCGGCAGTTCGTCCTTCACACCGTTGCTGTCCATCAGCTTCAGGCCGGTGGCGGACTCAAACCGTTCGAGCGAGCATCCCTCGACCTTGCCGCGCACGATCAACAGGTAGAGCTGGCGCAACGCATCGCGGGCATAGGCGGATTCCAGATTGTCCTCGGGCCGGAACAGTCCCTGACCACCTGTCTGGCGCTGGCCGCGGGTGATCGCGCCCAGGGTGTCGAGGCGACGGGCAATCGTGCTAAGGAAACGCTTCTCAGCCTTCACATCCGTGGCGATGGGTCGGAACAGCGGCGGCTGCGCCTGATTGGTGCGGTTGGTGCGCCCGAGCCCCTGAATGGCGGCATCGGCCTTCCAGCCCGGCTCCAGCAGGTAGTGCACCCGCAGGCGCTGGTTCCGCGCCAAAAGGTCCGCGTGATAGCTGCGCCCGGTGCCACCGGCATCAGAGAAGACCAGAATGCGCTTCTGGTCATCCATGAAGGCCGCAGTCTCGGAGAGGTTGGCAGAAGGCGGACGGTTCTCGACTGCAAGACATGCGGACGCACCGTCGCCTTTGCGCACGATCCGGCGCGAACGTCCTGTGACCTCCGCCACCATATCCGTGCCGAAGCGCTGAACGATCTGGTCGAGCGCGCCCGGGACAGGCGGAAGCGAACCCAGCTGCTCCAGCATCTCATCGCGCCGGGCTACGGCTTCGCGGCTTTCGACCGGCTGGCCGTCCCGGAACACTGGCCGCGACGAAACATTGCCCTCGCTATCGGTGAAAGGCTCGTAGAGCTGCACCGGGAAGGAATGCTGCAAGTATGAGCCGACATATTCCCGTGGCGTGACGTCGACGGAGATGTCGCTCCATTCGTCGGTGGGTATCTCGGCCAGTCGCCGTTCCATCAGCGCCTCGCCGGTCGAGACGATCTGGATGACAGCCGCATGGCCCGCCGCCAGATCGGCTTCGATCGAACGGATCAGCGTCGGGGTTTTCATCGAGGTCAGCAGGTGGCCGAAGAAACGCTGCTTGGTGCTCTCGAAGGCCGACCGCGCGGCGGATTTGGCCTGCCGGTTCAACGTGCCTTCACTGCCGGTGATATTGGCGGCCAGCATTGCGGCATCGAGGTTATTGTGAATGACGGCGAAAGCTCCGGCATAGGCATCATAAATGCGCCGCTGTTCATCCGTGAGCTGATGCTCGATCAGTTCATATTCGACACCATCATAGGAAAGCGAGCGGGCGGTGTAGAGGCCGAGGGACCGCAGATCGCGGGCCAAGACCTCCATGGCCGCAACGCCACCGGCTTCGATCGCCTCGACGAATTCGGCCCGAGTCTGGAACGGAAAATCCTCGCCGCCCCAGAGACCGAGGCGCTGCGCATAGGCGAGATTGTGAACCGTGGTGGCGCCGGTCGCCGAGACATAGACCACGCGCGCATCGGGCAGCGCGTGCTGGAGCCGCAGGCCCGCCCGTCCCTGTTGCGAGGCGGCGATATCGCCGCGGTCTCCCTTGCCGCCTCCTGCATTCTGCATGGCATGGCTTTCGTCGAAAATGATGACCCCATCGAAGTCCCTGCCCAACCATTCGACGATCTGCTTGACGCGGGAAACCTTCTCGCCCCGGTCATCGGAGCGCAGCGTGGCATAGGTGATAAACAGGATGCCTTCCGACAGCGTGATCGGCTTTCCCTGCGGGAAGCGTGACAGAGGTGTGACCAGCAGTCGCTCCATGCCGAGCGCCGACCAGTCGCGTTGCGCGTCCTCGATCAGCTTGTCGGATTTGGAGATCCAGACCGCCTTGCGGCGACCCCGCAGCCAGTTGTCGAGGATGATCCCGGCCGACTGACGGCCCTTGCCGGCGCCGGTGCCGTCACCGAGCATGAAGCCGCGACGGAACCGGACAGCGCCGGCAGCATCCTCGGGCGCGGCGCTCACATTGTCGAAATGCTCGTCCACGGCCCAGGCACCGGCGAGGTGATCGGCATGGGCGTCCCCGGCATAGATCACCGTTTCAAGCTGGGCGTCCGACAGACGGGTGCGGATGTCGGACGGCAGCATGGGCCGGTAGGACGGTTTTGGCGGCGCAACCGAGGCCATAGCGGCGGATTGCACCAGCTTGGTCGGGTGCGGCGCGGCGCCGGGAATGCGCAGCGATTGCAGCGCATATTCCTCATAGATCGCGTCCGACAAGCGCGCGCCCTCGGGCGGCGCCCAGTCCACGGTCTCATACTCGAGCTCCACCCCCTCGGGATCAGACGCTGGTGCGGCGGCGGGTCGGGACGCTGTGGCGCGAGCGAGATAACCGCGCACGGTCTTCGGCGCAGCTGCCGGCACGGGAGAAGCGACCTTCGGCAGCGACACCGGCAAGCGCAGCGGAATCTGGCTTTCGATCCAGCCGAGCAGCGTGACAACGTCGGGTGCGGTTCCTGCCGAGGCCGGGAAGACTGACGGATCGTCGGCGGGCAGTTTGTCGATCACCGTCAGCCGCGTGTCGATGCGGGTGCCATGTCTGGCGAAGACCGCGCCATCGATCGCCGCGGTGAAGACCACGCGGCCGCGGTCCTGCAGGCGCACGAAGGCGTCGCGCCAGGCTGGTGCTTCCGGTCCGAAGTTCGCGCCGGAGATCGTGACCAGCCGTCCGCCAGGAGCCAGCCGGGCCAGCGCCGAGGCAACATGGCGAAGGGAAGCATCCGCCATCCGTCCCTCGACATTGGCCATGACCGAGAACGGCGGGTTCATCAGCACCACGGACGGCACAGCCGCCGGGGTCAGATGATCGTCGATCTGGGCGGCGTCGAACCGGGTGACGGGAAAGGCCGGAAAGAGGGACGAGAGAAGATCGGCGCGGGTCTCGGCAAGTTCGTTGAGGATCAGCGAACCGCCGGCAGCCTGCGCCAGGATCGCCATCAGGCCGGTGCCCGCCGAAGGTTCCAGCACCACATCGTCCGGCGTGATCGCGGCCGCCGCCAGCGCGGCAAGGCCGAGAGGCAGAGGCGTGCTGAACTGCTGGAAGCTCTGGCTTTCTTCGGAGCGGCGGGTCTGCGTCGGCAGCAACCCGGCGATCTTCGCCAGCGGATCGAGCCGGGAAAGCGGAGGACCGGCTTTGCGGAAAAGCGCCTTTCCGTATTTGCGCAGGAACAGCACCGTGGCGACCTCACCGGCCTCATAGGCGAGTTTCCAGTCCCAGGCACCACTGGTGTCGGACGCACCGAAAGCAGTTTCCATGGCACTGCGGAGGTCCGCAGTATCGACGCGTTGACCGCGTTCGAGATGGGGAAGAATGAGATGGGCGGCGGCCAGGATCACGGGGGCCGGCTGGGTAGCCGGACCGGTCACGGGAGATGAGATATTCATGTCGGGGAACCTCGGAGAGCAGGAACGGGAAGACCCGGACGGCTCTCTCTCACCCACCCGGACCTGCCCCTTTTCGGCCCACCTCTCACTCTCAAAGCACAGCATAAAAAAAGCGCCCCGACCGGACGGCGGGGCGCTTGTCGGTGTCTTCTCGGGATCATCCGAAGCGGCAACCGGCTTCAGTGAAGGTGTAACCGTTGGCGATGATGGTCTCATCGACGACGTCATCCGACGACAGATAATCGTATTCGCGTTCAAGCTGGCAGTAGAGCCATCGAGCCAGATCACGCAGCGCCTCGATGATCGTCTCCTCGGCATCGGCGGTCATGTCCTGCCCGGTCGGGCTGTCTCGCTCCACCGAGATCGCCATGCAGTATTCGTGATAATAATGGCCGCGATGGGTGGTTTCGGCGCGAAGCTGGTAGAAATTACGCCGCTGGATCGCCTGAAGGGCGTCGGCGATGCGGTGAAGCGCGGTGTCCTGGGGGGCGTATTCCCTGATCCGGCGCGGAGCGTGTTTCTGGTAGGAATACCACGATTCAAAGCAGGCACCGTCCCCCTGAGAGGAAAAGCCCCGGAACCAGATGCAGGGTTCCTGCCGTGTGCCACCGCCCATCAACCGGACGGTGCGGGTCTTGAGGTTCAGCCCGAGGATTTCGGCGACGCGCTGGAAATCCTCATAGACGGCATCGTACCAGTCATCGTCGAAGCCACCTTCGCGATACCAGGCGCGGGCTTTGTCCCTGGCTGCATCGGAAAGTTCTTCGAGGTGATAGACAGTGATCTCGATAACCTCACTCATAGGGATTGCCTCCCTCCAGAACGATGGAAAGCCAACCATCGGTATTGATCCAGTCCACCGTCTCGCCGGTAGCGAGATCAAGGACGTGCGCCCCGCCGCCGAACCCGTCCACACGCGGCTTCGAGCAGGTATTGGCGTATTGCATCCCCCAAAGGCCGGTCAGCCCGAACTCCTTCGCGCAGCGTTTGACGAATTGGATGACATGCTCAGGATCGCCGGTGCCATCATCGCGCATCCAGAGCTGGGTTCCGCCATGCTCGGGTTGAATGGAGAGCAGGAAGCCGTCCGAAGGCGGATCCCCAGCGGCATTCTCATCCGAGAGCGCATTGTAGAGATCGAGCGCGCGGGCGGCCTGCTCGGGGGTGCCCACATCGAGCAGGCAGGAGAAATGGGTGAAATAGTCGGCCATGATGGTCTCCGGGCATGACATGGCCCGGCGTGGAACCGAGCCAAATGGGATGGAAAGGGTGAAACTCAGGCGGCCTGCGGCAGGCGGAGCAGATCGGCCGCGATCTCGCGCCAGAAGGGATCGACCAACCGTGCCTCCAGCGCAGCGGCGCGGTAACGCAGCCGTCTCGCATCACCTGGCTCGGAGGCTCGGAATGCCATGCCGCGCAGTCGGCTGGCCTTGGTCACGATCCTGCGTGCCTCGGCATCGGATGCGACCGGCTGTTGCCAGAGGATAATGCCGCCGCGGATTGTGCCGGCGAGGACCAGGCGCTGATCGCGGTCCTGAATGAGCATGATGCGCGGCTGGAAATACGGAAAGCTATTCGGCCCCGTGCAAATATCACCGCGCGACACGCGCAAGGCTGCGGCCTCGATGGCCTCCTCCGGTGACGGGCATTCCCCAAGCGGGATCACGCGATCAAAGCTATTCGCCGCGTCACTGGCGTCATAGCTGGCGACGCCGAGGCAAGAGATGCGCAGCGGCAGCTTTTGCGACCGAAAAAGCGCGGGCAGAACATCGGCCGCCAGACTCTGGCCGATGGAGCGGAAGGTTTCGGAACGGGCAAAGGTCATCGGGATCACTCCATGACGGGCGCCGGTGAGCCTCTCTCTCCGGCCCTCAACCCGTCACGGCCGAAAGGCCCGCACTCTTCCTCTCTGACCGGGCTTGTTCCCGGTTCCGCTGCCGACGATGGGGATCATCGCAAGGCTGAAGGCCCGAAGCGCGGGCCACCGCGCTCGGGCCGTCGGGGATGAGGCGCTTTCGCGCCTCAGGCCCATGGATCCAGTTCCAGCTTCACCATGTCCTCATCGCCGTCAAACTCGTCGGCGGGCATGGCGCCGTGGGTTCCGTCCCCGGCCTGGAACACGACGATCACGACCATCAGAGTGGTGGCGAGGCTGGCGGCGAAAGCGGTGGCATCTGCATAGGACATCGGGATTGGCTCCTGTCTCTGGAGGCGGGGGACCATCCCCCGCGCGACAGGCGCCCGACGTGTCTGACCGGACCTGCACTCACCCTCGGGCGTTCGGACTGGCTCCGAATCCCCGAGGGCGGCACGCGCGCGTAAGCCGACCCTTCATGGGTTGATTGTCAAAGAGACGGATCAGACCAAGGTTAGCGAATGGAAGCGGGGGTGGTGTCTTGCATCCGACAGGCACCGGATACCCTTTGCAGATGTTTCGCCCGGCCAACCATTGCCGCCGCATCAACAGAGGAACCGCGTTACAAGCCCGAGACGGAACCGAACCCATGGCACGTGCCTTGATGGGATGATGGGGACATGATGAAGTTGAAACTGGAGCCGCCGCGTGACCCGCCGCCCCCTGTACACGGCCCCTTTACACGGCATGACGGCCATGCGACCTGACCGCTTGATGGGCGCGTGGTGCGACAGTGGTTCTGAAGGCCAGGTCACAGCGCTCGAATGATGTGAATACAGGGCGATCCGCCGGGCAAAGCCCTGCAACGCGCACCTCCTGGCAGAACAAATATGCCCATGTGCGACTTGTTTCGATCACGCCGATCTTTCCAAAACCGCGAGAGTCAATTAGGATTCGACGAAAAGACAGACGACTGGGGCGACGCGGTGTCAAATGCAAAACAGATACTGGCGATGCTCAGAAGCCAGGCGGAAGGCGATGAAGAACAGTTCTTCTCCATCGCGCTTCAGGTTGCGGCTGGTGAAGCCCGCCAGGGACACCGTGCGACCGCAGAGGATATCCGTGCGGCAGTAGATGCCGCACGTTCACAGCGCGGGACGCGGGCGTCTGTCCCGATCGCCTTTTCTCGGCCACGTGGAGACCTCGACAGCCTTCTCGATCTGCGGGACCCGCAGATCCATCTTGGCGATGTGGTGCTGAATGCAGACGTGAAAGGTCATCTCGAAGCGGTTGTGCTTCAGCAACAGCGTCGGGATTGGCTCCGGGAACATGGGAAGACACCGAACCGCCGGCTCCTCTTTGCCGGACCTCCAGGATCGGGGAAGACGATGACCGCCGAGGCACTCGCGGGCGAACTCCATCTTCCTCTGTTCGTGATCCGCCTCGAAACCCTGATCACGCGCTTTATGGGGGAAACGGCCGCCAAACTGCGTCTGGTTTTCGACGAAGCGCAGAAGCGCAGAGGTGTTTATCTCTTTGATGAATTCGATGCCGTAGGCAGCAACAGGTTGGCGACGAATGATGTCGCAGAAATGCGGCGGGTACTGAACAGCTTCCTGCAGTTCATGGAAGAGCCTTCTGCGACCGACAGTGTTCTGGTGGCTGCCACGAACCATCCCTCTCTTCTCGACCGCGCGCTATTACGGCGCTTCGATGAAGTTCTGCAGTTCGAGATGCCATCAGCAGATGAAGTGCGCGCCATTATCAAGGCCCATCTGTCACCGATGAAATATCCCAAGATCAATTGGAAAACCATTGTTGCCGCGGCCACCTGCCTCAGTCAGGCGGAGATTGTCCATGCGGCAGAAGAGGCTGTGAAAGCGGCAATCCTTTCAGAACGAAATCAGATTTCCACCGCCGATCTGACGCGCGAACTTCGCAAACGCCAGGCCATGAGAACGGTGTTCTCTGAAGAACAGGGACACATTGGCTGAGTACGAGCACCGACATATCGACCTGAGCGGTCTTTCGACTATCCGCGACTACAAGTCCCCAGGCAGTAACGCCCGCCAACGGCCGCTTCAGCGCATCCGCGAGGAACATGGCCAGCGCATTGTCGGCGAACTGGAAGCCGCCTTCGAGGCGTCTGATCTCGGACGAGAGGATTTGGGGGCACCCGAGGGAACTCCAGCATCCGACGGCGTCTACCTTGAGGTGGAACTCGCACCCTCTGTGGGGCCAACCACGCTGGAGAAGAAACGCGAGGGGACACGCCAGGGCGCCGTCACACTTTCCGAAACAGGCGCCCGTCGCATCGCCCTCTTCGTCCCTGACGAAACCAGAGATGTCTTTGAGGCGGTTTTCAGGGATTACGCCTTTACGGAAGTTGAAGAAGGTGCCGAGGCCCCGAAGAAGTCCCGCGTCGAGCCTGTCGAGCATATCCGCGCCGCGCGCTTGCGAACGTTCTGGCGCGACGATCCCCTGGCTCTGCCCGATGATCCGCAGGCGGAAATGTGGTGGGCCTTGTGGTGTTTTGCCGACCGCCTCGAACGTGTTGAGACCAGCGCTCAGCGGCTCGGCCTGACCGTCGGGGGAGAAGACAGCTGGCTGCACTTCCCCGAAGTCGTGGTTCTTCCGGTGCATGGGCGCAGAGCAGCGATCGAGATGCTGCTATTTTCAACGGGAGGCATTTCCGAAATCCGGCGGGCGAGCGATACGCCGACAGTATTCACGGATGAACTCGAGGAGATGGCGAACGCGTTCGTGGATGATCTGGCCGAAAGGATCACCTGGCCAGGCCGCGACGTGCCCGCGGTGTGCCTCCTTGATACGGGTGTGAACCGCGGCCATCCGCTGATTGAACCTGCCCTGGCTTCCGGTGACATGCACGCTGTGCATTCTGATTGGGGGGTGGATGATGATAGTCCCAGCGGGCATGGATCCGGAATGGCCGGGCTGGCACTCCACGGCGACCTGACAATGCCGTTGGGAGATGCGTCGCGTCCAGTTCTTGCGCATCGCCTCGAGTCCGTCAAAATCCTTCCGCCGGACGGCTTCGAGCAGAATGATCCCGGCTCCTATGGTGCGATTACAACCTCCGCCAGCTCGCTTCCGGAGATATCGGCTGCCGAGCGGCCGAGGGTCTTTTGCATGGCCGTGACGAATGAAAACCGGTCGGGAGCGGAGCCGACGGCCTGGAGCTCTGCTCTCGACCAGATCTCGGCGGGCGTGGACGCAATCGAGGAAGGCCCGGACCATATTCGGCGCCTCTTCGTCCAGGCGATCGGCAACATCGCGGACAGCTCGCGCGCCCAGGACATCGCCGATGGCGATGCGTTTCCGGGAGAAGATCCCGCACAGGCATGGAATGTCCTGACAGTCGGCGGCACAACTCTGAAATCAGAAATCGCAGAGGCCGGTTACCGAGACTGGCGCGGATGGTCACCTCCCGGGGACCGCAGCCCCTACAGTCGGACGAGCGCGCTATGGCGCGCGGGGCAGTCGCCGATCAAGCCGGAGATCGTCTTTGAAGCTGGAAACCGCGCGCTGAGCAGATCGGGACTCGAAGCACTGTCGGGCCTCCCTTCCCTCTCGGTGCTCACCACGGCGAAATCGGTCGCTCCGCATCCGGTGACACCGTTCTGGGCAACCAGCGCAGCGACAGCGCAAGCGGCACGGCTTACGACGCGGATCATGGCTGAGCACCCGGAGTATTGGCCTGAAACCATCCGCGCCCTGACCGTGCACAGCGCCCGGTGGACGCCGCATATGCTTGCGGAATTCAACGCGACCGCGTCAAAGTCGGACAGAAAGGCGCTCGCGAGAAAATACGGATACGGGGTACCGGATCTTCGGCGCGCCCTTGCTTCGGCCCGCGATGATCTTGCGTTGGTCGCCGAGCAATATATCCAACCGTTCCGGGTCGAGAATGGCAGCGTGCGCTTCTCGGATGCTCATGTCTACCGCCTGCCCTGGCCCCGACAAGTCCTTGAGGATTTGGGCGACCAGCCTGTGCGCCTCAAGGTGACGCTCTCATATTTTGTCGAGCCGAACCCAAGCTTTGCAAGCGCGATCGATCCTGCCCGATATCAGTCTTTTGGGTTGCGCTTCGACCTCAAGCGGGCACGCGAAACCGACGGGAATTTCCTGCGCCGGGTGAACAAGGATGACCGTGGCGAAAACGACCCTCGCCCGATCAACGAAGACAACGACGGCTGGTTCTTCGGGCCGAAGTCGATCTCTGCCGGCTCCATTCACATGGATATCTGGGAGGGCAGCGCCGTCGAGCTCGTGGAGCGCGATCTCCTCTATGTCTACCCGATCTCGGGCTGGTGGCGCGAAAGGCGAGCCCTGGGGCGAGCGAACAGCAAGGCCCGCTATGCGCTCGTTGTCGGCATCGCGACCCCGGAGGTCGACGTCGATCTGATGACGCCCATCGAGGCCGAAGTCGCGGCCTTGCTTCGGACCGGTATCGATATCGAAGTTTGATTCCTGTCCCGACTGAGACGACACACTGCCCGCTTCGTGCGGGAGTGAGTTTTGGCCGGCATTGGGAAGACCAAATTTTGTCTCCGTTTCCGGCTTCTGACCGCGTGCGACAAGGGGATGCCACCCTTCCTGCTTGAAGACGCGCATGAGGGCGCCGACCCCTCTTCGGAACTTCAGGTTTGCTCTAAGGCAGCCCCCAGCTTGAGCTGACGGAACTGCCATGCCATTGCTGAAACTCAGCCGAAATCTGACGGCGGAGCGGTACCTACGTCACGGCCAGAGCATCCAGAGGTAGGCGACATATCCGGCTACAAGAATCGCACCCTCACGCCGACCGATCCTCAGGCCGGTAGCTGCAAACAGCACCAACAGCAGTGACACCGCGACCATCACGGGCGCGTCGAACCCTGCGATTTCGGATGGGACCTGTGACGGGGCGATAAGGGCCGTCGTTCCCCCGATCCCGAGAATGTTGTAAATGTTCGACCCGACCACGTTGCCGAACGCCACATCCCCATGGCGTTTCAAGGCGGCGATGACCGACGTGACCAGCTCCGGCATGGAGGTACCGACCGCCACGATGGTCAATCCAATCACCGTCTCGGAGACCCCAAACCCGCGCGCCAGCGCCACAGCTCCGCTGACAAGGAAAGATCCGCCGGCGACCACAAGTATCAAGCCGGCAAGGGCAATAAGAATGGGGACGGCGAGACGCTTCACCGCATGAGGCGGGGCGAGTCCCGGGTCGGCCCCTGCCAACGCCAGGCTCTTGTCGTGCAGGGCTCCTCCATCAGCCGCGCCCCTTTCCTGATGGATCACGAACCAGATGTAACCGATCAGCATGACCACGAGCCCAGCACCCGCCATCCGCCCCATGGGCACGACCCAGGCGAGCACCGCAAAGCCTGCTGCGACCGCCAGCATCACGATGGCATCCCTGCGAAGTGCGGAGCGCGCAACAACGATCGGACAGATGAGGGCAGACACGCCTGCGATCAGAAGGATGTTCGCAATATTCGAGCCCACAATGTTGCCGTAAGCGATGCCCGGAGACCCATTCAACCCCGCCTGAACCGATGTCACCAGCTCTGGCATTGAGGTTCCGAAACCCACGAGCGTCAGGCCGATCACCAGTGGCGAGATCCCGATGCGCTCGGCCGCCTGTACGGCCCCGCGCACCAGAAGCTCTCCCCCGGCAACCAGCAAAATCAGACCGCCCAGCAGCGGCACCCAGGTTTCAATCATGATTGCCACTCCGCGGGGCTGACGTCGACACGATCCCGATTATCTGGAAGGTCGCCCCCATCGCCGCAAGGTGCTGCGCAACATATATTTTTCCCGACCGCCGACCTCGGTGTGGCGCAGCAGGACAGGACAGGCTCAGGGCATCATACTGCGCGGGGACCAAGCAGGATGACGAAGGCGCCAAGGAGGCACAGACTGCCCCCGGTCAGGTCCCACAGGGTCGGTCGCTGCCCCTCCATGCTCCACATCCAGAGCAGCGACGCGATGATGTAAACCCCACCATAAGCAGCAAAGGCGCGGCCCGCGGCCTCGGTATCGATCAAAGCGAGCAGCCCGCCGAAGAGGACCAAGCTCGTCACGCCCGGCACGAGCCACCAGGAAGAAGCGCCGCGCCACCACGACCAGAGCGCGAAACAGCCTGCGATCTCGGCCAAGGCAGCCAGCGGGTAGATAAGAAAGGTCGTCATGCGTCATTCCTCCGATGGAAAGCACGTCTTGTTGAGAGCGGAGAAGGCCCAGCTTGGGCAACAGTCCAAGTTGCCCTTAAGCGCGGATCGTCCGCAGCTCTGGAAAGAAATGCCGACGATCGGGCCGAGATTGCCAAACCCACCGCGCCGATAAGCCCCGGGAAACTCCTTGCAGGTTTTCAACGCGACGCAAGGCTCAATCCCAAAGACCATCAGCGATCTCGCGCGCAATCATCGCCCGCGCTCTCATCATCACCTCATCGCCGCTCGTGTCGATATGACCGTAGAACCGGGCATTACCGCCATTCGCGGCCCAATCGGTGTAGCGGCAGTATTCTCGCTTTTCGAGGCGAAAGACACGCATATCTTCGGCCCAATGCGGTTTAGGCTCCACAACCACGGTGATGCCGTCGCAGGTTTCCTCCCAGGGCAGCGTGCGCTCCGAAGGCGGGTTGGCGCTGTCCTCGCGGAAGATCTGATCAATATCGATATCTGCGGACATCGGATTTCTCCAAAGAAAAAGCCCGATCACGAAGACCGGGCGAGTTGCGGAAACGGAAGGGATGTGGCGGGGCAGCGAACGCCGCCCCACCTGAGGATCATTCGGCAGCGACCATTGGCTGCTCCTCGTCCTCCGTGGCGTCTTCATCCTCGCCATTGCCGGCAAGGAATTCAGGCAGATCATCCGCCTCCGTGTCGCCCCCGGCATCCATCGCGATATCGGCATCGCGATCCACCATGCGCAGCGGCTCCGGCAGCCAGCCGGTTTCGGCCAGCAGGCGCTCGGCCTCCGTGGCCATATCGCCTTTCTTCAGATGGTCGATGAGTTGCGCCGCCCGCTCGCCAGCGCCCTCGCGCACCGCCTCGATGATCCGCGGCTTGGTCACGCGGCCGAGATAGTTGCCGACGGTCGGGCGCCAGCCCACCGCCACCATGTCGAGGCCCGTCGCCCGCGCCAGCCGGTCGGCCTGGGTCAGGCGCACGTCGAGCCCGTGCTGGCTGACGCCCATGCCACCATAGGGGTTGGGCTTCTCGTGCAAGGCGTTGACGCCGAAGCTGACGCAATGGGCGAGCAACTCCATCCGGGTGTCGTCGTCCTGATCGACCAGCCAGTCCCAGAGCGCCGCATCGTCGGCCGGGATGTGATCGCCCCAGCGTTCGTGCCGCTCGGCGATGGCGCGCGCCGAGACGCTCTCCCCCAGGTCATCGGCCTGCGCCGGGAAATGAACCTCCCGGACATAGGCCTCGAGGCACCCCCTGGTGGAGTGCGGCAGGAAGCAATCGGTGACCAGGCGGTGCAGTAGCACCGTCATGGCAACATGCGGGTTGGACGCCACGGCATCCCGGAGTGCCAGGGTGCGATGTGCGGTCAACTCGCTGACGAGGCGATCGGGCAGCGGCCGGATGGTGTCGACCTCTTCGTCCTCCTCGGGTTCCGTCGCCGTGCCACCCGCCATGATGACCGCGCGCTGCACACCACCGGACTCGCCGCCCTCGGGAGAACACCCATCGGCCCCCTGCCCTTCCTGACCTTCCACCGTCTCGTCGTCGGCACGGACATAGCCGCGCTCGACGGCGAGCTGGCCGTCATGGCGGATGCTGACGAAGACACCGGCGCGAGCCATCTGGTCGGCGTCATAGCGCATCGGCCGGGCCTCGAAGGCCTCCAGCGCCTCTTCGATCTCGCCGAGGCGGGCATCAACCTCGTCGGGGAACTCGTCGGCCTGGGCATATTCCGCCTCCAGCGCGTCGAACTCGTCCCGCAGCTTTTCACGCTCGGCACGTTCCTCGTCGGTCAGGTCGATGGTGGTGCCGGCAAGACGGCGCAAGCCGCTGGTGTGGCCATAAGGGAAATCCACCGCGACCTCGATCCACTTCCAGCCCTCGGCGGCGATGGTTTCTGCCTCGGCCTTCAGCTTCTCGCCGACCAGCCGGTCGAGCAGCACCGGGTCCTGAAGCCAGCCGCCATCGTCCTGCTGGAAGAGATCGCGCAGCACATAGCCGCCCGCCGCCTCATAGGCCTCAATGCCGACGAAGAGAGCCCGCTTGTCGGAGGCCCGCACCGTGGTCTCGGTCAGCATGCGACGAATGGTATAGGGCTCCTTCTGCCAGCTATCCTTGATCGCCGCCCAGACCTGTTCCTGCCGCGCGTGATCCTCGGAGACGGTGAAGGCCATAAGCTGCTCCAGCGACATGCCGTCCTCGGCATAGGTCTCGAGCAGCGACGGCGAGACCGAGACCAGGCGCAGGCGCTGCTTCACCACCTTGGCGTCGACGAAAAAGGCGGCAGCGATTTCCTCTTCGCTCATGCCCTTCTCGCGAAGGATCTGGAAGGCGCGGAACTGGTCGAGCGGATGCAGCGGCGCGCGCTCGATATTCTCCGCCAGCGACACCTCGTCGATCAGGATGTCGTCCGCGGCTTCCGAGACGATGCAGGGCACCGGCGTGGTCTTGTTGAGGCGCTTCTGCTTGACCAGCAGTTCTAGCGCTCGGTAACGGCGCCCGCCAGCCGGCACCTCGAAGAGGCCGGTTTCCTGCCCTTCGGCGTCGAGTTCGGGCCGGACATGCAAGGACTGGATCAGCCCGCGGCGGGCGATGGACTCGGCCAGTTCTTCGACCGAGATGCCGGCCTTCACCCGCCGGACGTTGGATTGGCTGAGCACCAGCTTGTTGAAGGGGATGTCGCGCGAGGACGACAGGGTGATCTTTTGAGTGGCAGTGGCCATGTCAGGGTCTCCATGACGGACGCCGGGGAGCCTCTCTCTCCGGCTACAGGCCCGTCACGAAGCGAAGCGCCGCCCTCTTCCTCTGAAGAGAGCGACGCCGGATCCGTAAAGCCGCAAACCCGGAAATCAGGAATGCCGGATCTGCGTATCGGAGGTATCCCGGTCAACCGAGGCCAGAGCGATAAAGCACACGCTCGGCCTCCCGAATGCTGCCGGTTTCGCGGGCGGCCTCTCCCCAGACCGAGATCGGGAAGTCCCCCGTGAACAGCAGATCCCGCTCGATGCCAATGCCGAAGGGCAGCCGAATGGAGCGCAGTTCGTTGAGGCTCCAGGAGCCAAGCTCGGGGTAGCCAATGTCGGCCAGGCCGAACATGATGTCGCCGTCCTCGTCGAGCTCGGTCGCAAGCCAGACACCGGCGCCGAAGGGATTGAAGAACCTCACGACCGGAATGTGATCCTGATCGCGATCGCGGCCATTCGCCAGCAAACGGTCACGCTGTGTGTCGGTCAGGAGGATCATGCCGCAGCCCTCCCTTCCGTCGGGGTCTGCCGCTCAACATCGGTGCTGTCGTCGGGCAGATGGGCCAGCAGCCAGTCGGCCGCCTTGCTGGCCT
Source organism: Thioclava sp. L04-15 (assembly GCF_002020275.1). Classification (NCBI taxonomy): domain Bacteria; kingdom Pseudomonadati; phylum Pseudomonadota; class Alphaproteobacteria; order Rhodobacterales; family Paracoccaceae; genus Thioclava; species Thioclava sp. L04-15. Next base: position 238,084 of record NZ_MPZW01000002.1, read on the forward strand.
GCGAGGCTGCACGGACGATCGCGCGGGCATCCTCGCGCATCACCTCCAGCCAGGAGCCGATGTAATCGGCGTGGCGCACAGTCGGGACGATCCCGAGCGAGGCGCAACAGAACGCACTCGAAATCTCGGCGATCAGTTCCTCGAAGGCGTATGTCTTCGTGCCGAAATCGCCCGAGAAGTCCCGCCCCAACCGTGAGGCATGTCCTGTCGCGTGCCCCATCTCGTGCAGGGCGGTCCGGTGCCAGTTGATCGGCTCGAAATAGGCCTGCGGAGGTGGCACCTGCACATAATCGAGCGCGGGGACATAGAAGGCGCGGTTGCCACCGATCCGGAAGTCGATACCAGTCGCGGCGATCAGTGCCTCGACCTGCGGCTCGATCAGCCCGGGCGGCGGTGGTGGTGCCTCGACGGCGATGTCGTCTGGCAGAGCCTCGCATTGCGCCGCGTTGAACACGGTAAAGCGCTTCAGGAACGGGATGCTGCTTGCGTCTTCCCCTGTCTCCCGGGCGCGGCGCTTCTCGTCTTCCGGCGTGAAACGGTCGGCATAGACGACGGTCGTGCCGCGCTCACCCTTGCGGACATTGCCACCAAGTGAAAGCGCCTGGCGGAACGTCAGCCAGTGCTGGGTCGGATAGCCCTGCTGGATGACCGCGCCCCAGAGTATCAGGACATTGATCCCGGAGTATTGCCGACCCGTGCTGGCGTTGCGCGGCATGGCGAGCGACGCCTGCGCCGCCGCCGTCCCCCAGGGCTGAACCCAGGGCAGTCGGCCCTCCTCCAGCTCTGCGATGATCTTGTCGGTGATGTCGTCATAAAGGTTCGTGCGCGGGCCGCCCTTGCGGGCCGCGCGATGCGCTCTGGTCATCGGGATGATCTCCGCGACGGGCGCCGGAGGCCTCTCCTCCAGCCCTCAACCCGTCACGGAAAACCCGCCCGCACTTTCACTCTCAGGGGGCGTTGCGGGGTCTCCCCGCTGATGGGGGTGCGTCGGCAACGCCAGTGCCGACCAGGGGGAAGGCTTTCCCCTCACGGCTATTCACCAGGGGTTTTGAAGACTAGAACTGGATATCTCTGGACGTCGTGGGAGCAGACTTGAAACGCTCGATCGGCGCCCCCCAATTGAATTGACGGAACGAAGTTTTGAGAGCGCTAGCGCAATGGGAATTCAGCATCTATACGCTGTCCCTCCCCAGGGGGCATGGGTTCGGAAATCGGCCCCCTGTCGGCGCCTGGCTCAGCGAAGACAGTCTTTCATGTGGCATCCTCAGGCACGATTTGAATGATCGATCCTATGGTTTTCTGGTCATGAGGCGGCGAACCGATCGCGTCTGGACGGTGACGACCGAGCGTGAAGGCTATGCCTCTGAAGAGGAAGCCCGGGCCCGCTTGCTGCCTCTCCTGAAGGACGGAGAACCTCCTGAGCCTGTTCCCCCGGGCGTCATGCAACGGCCCGCGCTCTATGATCTGGAAGGAAGGACAGCGAGCGAAGTGTTCGCAATGTTGAGGCTGCCCTCCCATGAACCCGCGGCATGGACGCTCAACCAGCTCTATCTCGCGCTTCCAAAGCCAGATCGAAACTGGGCAGGAGATTGCCAGACGAACAACTTTCACACGCGGTTGTGGGAGGCGCAGCTGCTGGCGACGTTTCGCGAGCAGGGATTGCTCGTAACCCAACCATATGAGTCCCCGGATTTCCGCATCGAGAACAGGCTTGGCGGTTCGGCATGGGTGGAAGCCGTGACGGCCAACCCGGCAGATCCTTACAACCATGTGAACGCGCCGCCGAGCGCCCTACCAGCCGACCGGGAAGAGGCGTTTTTCGGCGCCGGAGCTTTGCGCTTTGCCAAAACGATCGGCAACAAGCTTGCTCGCAATTACGATCAGTTGCCGCATGTAAAGGGTCAGCCCTTCGCCCTGGCGATTGCGGACTTTCAGGCACCGGCATCGATGATCTGGAGCCGGGAAGGACTGATCGGATATCTCTATGGCGAGGGCGCGGAAGAGGTTGAAATCGACGGGCGCATGTTTGCGCATCCGACGAAAGCATCCCACCTCAAGGGCAAGGCCAGATTTCCCGCCGGCCTGTTTGCCGATGCGGGCCATGCCGAGCTCTCCGCAGTTATCTTTTCGAATGCGTGTTCGATGGCCAAGCTCAACCGCGTTGCGGTATCGGGTCAGGGCGCACCGCGTGGACTGCGATACATGCGGATTGGCAACTTTTTTGACAGGACGCCGGGCGCTCTCAGGGGCATCCCTTTCTGCCTGGATGTGACCAGCGATGAATATCGCAACCTCTGGCCGATAGGGAGTGAGCCGTGGTCGGCTGAAATCGAGGTCTTTCACAATCCGTTCGCGCACCACCCCTTGCCATTTGAGCTTCTGCCGGAGGCAACACACTGGTTCGACCAGGACGGTGAGACCGTGTGTCGGAGTTTCTACGAGACCTCGATCCTTTGGTCCCAGACACTGATCCAAAACGACACGGATCCACCGCCGACCTTGGAGCAACTGATGTCGAAGGGTCCAAAGGCGTGAAAGGCATCATGCCGAATGCACCGAAGGTGCTCGCATTCGATCTCCCGAGGATGCTTGCGACCCGAGGTACGCCTTATGCATGACCACCCAGGCACGGGTTCCCTACCCCTTCAGACGCTTCAGATAGTCTCTCCGACCCAACGTACCCGTCCGATTTGCGCTCCATGCTATCCGCTTCCCCGCCAACCCGCTGCGGGCCCTTCTCCCAACCATGCCATCGTGCTTCACTCCGGGATCATGAACACGGCGTTTCTCTTGATAGCAATGTATTCCGGGCGACCGATCATTCCCGCTGAGGATGTCGCCAGGGATTTTTTCGGCCTGAGTACCGACAAGTTCATCCGCAAAGTCTCGGCCGGTTCCATCGCCCTCCCCCTCGTCCGCATGGAAGCGTCGCAGAAATGCGCCAAAGGCGTCCACATCGATGATCTGGCCGAGTACCTGGACAAGAGGCGGGCTGCAGCCGTCAAGGAATGCCTGCAACTGCAGGGACTGCGATAAGCCTGCCCCACAAGGAGCATCGCCAGAGGCCAGACTGATATTTGACCTCGGGCAGTAGCAGCACGCTCTCATTGGGCAAACAACTCGAGGAGCTGCTCCCCCCGCGGGCGGCTCGCTGTTGGGAAGCGTCCGGCAAGTAATGCAGTTCACGCCCCGGCGTGGTCCGGGCCGGAACAGTTAGAATCTGCGCGCTGATCGCTGAAGCAGAAACTGCTTGCAGCAGCCTTCGACGAATGAGTAACCGCTGCACCGCAGGTCCCGACCTGGCTTGCACGCGGTGTCGGAAAGGCGGCACATGAGCGGCGAAGCTTGTGCCCGAGTACGTCGGCAAAAATTTGTAGGGTGGACTTGCAGTTGCAGGAACTCAACCCCAGATATGGCATGTTGAAACCAATCGCATACCACATAGGGAGGACCTCATGGCGATTAATCGTAAAGGCACTTCGAGTAAGGTTGCCTCTCTGGCAGCCGACACACTGTTCAAACCAGGTTCTTCTCAGGTTGCCCGAAAGCTTGCCGGCTCGGCGCTGTCACAGTCCCGCACCGGTCGTCAAACGGGTGCCGAAATGGAAGATCTGGCTTCCAAGGTCCTTCGTAGCGATCGCTACTCCGACAAGACGAAAGCACTCGCAGGTTCGGTGCTGTCCCAATCGAACAAGAAGCGCTGACCTCTGGGTCGGCAGGCAGGGCGCGGCCGCTGGCATAGCCGATGTCCACAATTTGGTTGGTGAGCGCTTCGCGCTCACCAACGACTATTGCAGGCGCGGATCAGGGTAGTCACTCTCTCCCGGCTCGGGGGGCAGAGACGGTTTAGGCGGCGTCTTTGTCGCGGACGGAGTGTGGCTTCATCGCGACGACCGATTTCATTGAGTAATTGAACCGTGGGTTGAGCCTTTCGACCATCCGGTGCCGGCCATTCATCTGGAAGCCAAGATGCAACATGGCAATGATCATATCCGTATTCGATACGTAATTGTGTCCGATCACCACGTTTCCGAAGAGCCGGAAGGGCGTTTCTTCGGCTCGGTGCTTCAGGAAGTAGGCCCCTTTTTCTTGCGTCGTCTTGATCTTCTCGAGGCAGGACGCATAGGCCAGCGCATGAAGGAGGCTATCACGTTTCGCGATGTCCGTTACCTTGGCACGAGACTCGCTGATCCGCCTGCGCCAGATTTCTGACCGGACATTGCCCTGCATGTGGACAGGCACACCAGCCAGCTCGTCGCGGATGTGGCGGTTTTCCGGCCAGAGAAATCTGTTGCCGTACCCCATGTCGTTGATTTCCGGATCCCGTGAGGCTTCCTTCACCATAACGGTCGTCGCGAGGATATCGTAGATGTTCCGGGCCGACACGACGAGCGCGCGAGAGCGGGCGAAGTCTGCTGCCGCCTGGAAAGAGAGCTTGATTTCATGCTCGCCATCAGGCGCGGCCTGGAGCGTCCGCCTGAAGCCCGTGGCGGTGTGAAAGCCTAAGGCGCGCGCAACGAGCTCCGGGCGGAGGCTGGGTGCGATACTCGGCAGATGCAGTGCCTCGGCCTTTTTCAAGTTAGGCAAGTCGGTTGCAGACAGGTGAAACGGAATGGTTGCGTCGATCATGCTCATCTCCAAGGCCGTGATCGCCGGTTAGACACGACCATCGAGTGAGAGATCGAGGTCAAGTGCAGTATCAGGAGACGAAGGTTTCAGCCGGCGACAGCTACGGGATTCACCCTTAAAACTTAACGTAGTGGTGAGTCGTGCGTGTTGCAACACCATCTTTGATGAGGCCGCGGGTTCGGGCATTCGACGAACGCGCGCGGGCCACGGGTGTAGCGCTTGCCAAGAAGACGCGCTATCCTGGTGAGAGAAACCGGAAGTCTTCGGGGGTTGACGGGCATTTCGCGATGGCAAGTATTTGCCCCCACGGGTAGGTGTAGATCTCGGCCCACCTGCCCCAAGAACCTGAACAGCTAAGTACCGTGATCCAGTCACCGGGAAGCAGCAGCCATCGGGATACCGGAATACAGGTGGGCGTAGAAACTGCACACCGCCGACCCTTTGGAGCGCCTTGTTCCAAGGAAACGTGGCTCGTAGATCCAATGTCGAAAGGAGGCACGAGCCATGCCCCAGAAAAAGACCCCGCCACAAAAGGCAGCACCTGCCCCGGCAAAACGCCAGAAGTCTTCGACCGAAAGGATCTTCGGTCCTGCTGTTATGAGCCACGGATTTACCGGGGTTCCGAACATTCTCGTTCGGGGCCAGAAGCGTCTTGGGTTGAACACGGCCCAGTTCAATATTCTGGTTCAACTGCTGAGCTATTGGATGGACCCGGCGAAGCCCCCCTTCCCGTCGAAACGGAAGCTGCTTGAGCGTCTGGATATGTCTGAGACGACCTTGCAGAAGCATATTCGCGACCTGGAGGCACAGGGGTTTCTGAGGCGCGAGCAGCAAACGACAGCGGCAGGGGATTTCGGATCCAACATCTATCATCTCGACGGGTTGGTTCGGAAGTTGAAGAAGCTTGCCCCGGATTTTGACGACGAACGGGCCGAACGTGAAGCCGCGCGCCAGAAGACCGAGCGCCCGAATGCACGCGCAAACGCTCGGGCAGCGGCTGCCAGGCAGCGACCGACAGCGACAAAGACCGAGGACTGAGACCGATGTCGATGACCCCGATCCGGCATCCTTCGGGGGCCCTCGCCTTCGGACGGCTGCTTGAGATGCGCGCGCCTGGCATTATACTGCCGGCCGGTGAGATCCGCCTTTTTCGTGGTCGGCACACTGGTCCCAATCGCGGCTTTGGCGCCGAACACATCTGGGCTGAACACGAGCGCGAGATGATCGCGGCCGGTTTTCCCGATTTTGGGTCCGTGGCCGGGTATGTCGCGACGATTGTCCGAGAGGGCACTCCCGTATTCTTCGGGGATCACAGTTGGCGGTCTCTCAGGGCTATGGCTGTTCGCTCGCGGACCGGGACCGCGATTGTTGAACACCGTACGCCACGTGGAGAGGATGCGCATTGGTCGGTGATCACGGCCTACTCTGGAACGAAAACGCACGGCACCCGTGTGGGAACCGTGCGTTGATCGATGTGCTCGCAGTAGCAGCGCGTCCTTAGCTCAAGGGGTCGGACGCCACCCTTACGTGTCCTGCAAATGGCTCTCTTGGCAGAACCATCATCCAAGTGGGCGGAGCGATATCCAAGATAACCCGGCCCAAGATGCTCTTTATGGCACATCGCAAAGATAATGATTGAGCGCAGAGAGTCAAGGATTGTGCTGCGTACGCAGACCTAAGGGGACGCTTACAGTTGTTGCACCGGACCACTCCCCTACTCAGGTTTCCAGGCGCAATCCGTCCAGTGCTGCTCATGGCGCCGCACGAACTCGGTCATCGATGTGATGTTTGCCTCAGGGCTCCGGCACGCGCGAGCACAAGTGGCGACGACCTCCTGATAGAAGGATCGGTCGACCGAGAGAGGGCCAGCGAAGTTGAGGATCAGGTCGTCGAGCCGATCAGCGATCCGATCGCCACGGGGAACCATGACGAAGCTGGGTGGCGACCCGTAGGTATTGATCAGGATATATCGCCAGCTTGGATCGGCCGCACCGGTACTGGGAAGCAGTTCCCAAGGGTTTGCGTCTCCACCGCCAGAAATCTCGGTGTAGACGTCCTCCAGCGCCTGTGGTTTGCGCGCGATCAGCACATATGGGCCGAATGCGGTGAAGTAACCTGAGCGCTCATCCACGCCTATGCCAAGAAGCCTCTCGAGGCGGTGGCGGACGTTTTGGTCAAGATCCGCACGGCCGGAGATGAACCACTGGAGCTCTCGAAGTGAGATCCCGACTGCGGTCGCGATTTCGGCGGGAGGGTTTGGCCAGCACTCAACGAGGTTGCGGGCCAGAGCTGGGACTTCCTCACGACCGTTGTAGGGTGGATCATCGTCGACCTCATTTCGACCTGAGCCCCGCTCTTGCCCCGTGAGCAGCCAGATCCTTCCGTCAAGTTCGTCCTTATGGAAGTATCGAGGTTGCGTTGGTGGTATTGCGGTCTCTTGGGGGTAGAGCCAGGGTCCCGGTGTCCAATCCATCCCGTTGGCGGAGAACCGTTTGGTCTCACGAACTGGGAGCGCGAGCCATTGTTCAACTCGGTCGCGTGTCTCCCGGCTTTCGCTCGCACGAGCTCCGCGACTGCTTTCGTAACCATGGCTGTCCACAGCACTTTGACACAAGGCCAAAACCGAGTTTCCCTGCCCGGGACGTTCAGTGCGGCACCACCCCAACCAGCGCGCAGCATCCTGGGCTGATCGCAACGCTGCTGGATGGGTCCTATCGCCGGCCTCGGCAATCGTGAGGCGCACACCGATTTTTGCCAGGTCTGAAGCCAGACTCGGGCATGCGCTGGCCACGTGACGATTGACGCGCAGCGTGTCCGGCATCCCACGCAGGCCCTCGCCTTGCGACCATGCCTCCTGCAGAACGCTCAGAATGGGCTTCGGTTCAGCAACTGTTGAAAACGTCATCCAGCGTATGGGCAATCTTGCTACGCTGAGACCATAGATCAGCAGTGGGGAAAGATCGTGTCGTTCCGCGTCGGCTAGCTTGATGGGATCCCGTACGGAAACAACACCATGTTTCGGGTGCAGGAAAACGAAACGCGCCACCGCAACATAGAAGAAGTGCTCACGCGCCATTTTCTCTTCAGACACCGGGTATGCTCCAAAAGTTTCTTGTCGGACGCTTCAAGCCTAATGCCCGAAGCTGCAACGATGAAGATGAAATTGCGCTTCCCCGCCATCGAACGGTTCTGCACGTTTCTGCGGCGGCGTTTCTTGTGGGGACTATTCCGGGAACGAGCTGCGAAGGCATCGACACCAGGCTTGAACTTCAAGGGTTCCTACCTTGCCGGATCCATGAGCCTGTTTGCGGGGCGGTCGGTCAAGATGACCGACGTCCGAACCGCCCCCGCGCTTTTCACTTCGCCCCGAAATCCTCCAGGGTAACCCCGCCATCGGCGTTCTTGTCGAGGGCGGTGAACCACGGCTCCACGCCTTTCAGAAACTCCTCGCGGCTGACGCGGCCATCAGCGTCCAGATCGCTGGCAGCAAGGCTCATGCCATCGGCGACCTTCTGCATCTGCGCGCGCTGATCGTCCTGGTAATTCGCCACGTCGGCGGCGCGGGCCTCGTCGAACAGGACGTATTCTTCAGCATCGAGGACGCCATCGTCATTCGCGTCAAAGCTGGCGAAGACATTGCCGCGCATTTCCTGCAACTCGGCCAGTGTGGCGATGCCGTCGCCGTTCAGATCCCAGGCCTGCATGAACTGGTCGCCCGGCGTGGTCTGTGCCAGTGCGGCGCTGGCGGTCAGAACGAAAGCCGTGGCTGTGATCGAGAGTTTCATCGGTTATCCTCATGTTCGGGGAGGGACCCGCGCACGGGGCGCGGGCCGGGCGGTCATGCCTCGGGGCGGATCATCCGCACCATCACATTGTTCTTCAGCACCAGCCGGTGGAACGGCACGGCCAGAACATGCAGCGCGATCAACGCCAGAAGCGCGACCTTCAGCACGTTGTGGACCTGCGCGGCCAGCACGACATCGCCGAACCACGCCATCAGGCCCGTGACCGACATCGCCGCGATCAGCGCATAGAAGGCCCAGTGCGCCACATGCGAAAGCGTCTTGAGCGGCCCGGGTTCGTTTTCGGGCGGCGGCGGGGCGCCACGCTTGAGCCGCAGCACCAGCCGCCAGACAATCAGCGCCAGGATCAGCGCGCCGCCCGCGACATGGGCGAGGATCAACGGATCGAATGCATAGCTCTCGCCCGCGCGGATCGCGCGCCACGCGCCTGCGATGGCATCCTTGAAGATATATTGGCCGGCGATCAGCGCGGCCACGCCCCAATGGAGCGCGATCTGGGTGGCGGAATAGCCCTTGGGGGTGGTCATCATCTGTCCCTCAATAGTGGCGGGGCGGGCCAATTGACCCGCCCGGTCGGTTTCAGTTCGAGCTGGTCGGCGTGGGCGCCACAACTGCGTGCATCGCCCCCATCCGGGCCATCATCTGCGCCGGAAAGGTCAGCTCATCATTGCTGATCTGGCCGTTGCCATCGGCGTCGAGCATCGCGAAGGGCCGGTCGGCAAAACCGCGGGTCGCCTCGGCGAAGAGCGCCTGAAACTCGTCCTTCGACAGCGAGCCATCCGTGTTGGCATCGTATTTCGCCTGCAGCGCGGTGATGCCCGCCTTGGCCTCCTCAGCGCTGACCGCGCCATTGGCGTCAGTGTCGAAGGATTTGTAGAGCGCGCTGTCGGTCATCGGGTTGGCGCCCATCGGGCCATGGCCGCCGAACGGGCCACGCTGCATCATCATCGCCGGGCCGGGCATCGCACTGCCCTGGGCGCCATGCATCATCTGCATCATCTGCTGCGGGCCACAATTGCCGCCCGGTCCCCAGCCGCCAGCAATGGCGGGAATGGCCAGTGCGCCGATCACCGCGGCGGTAGCGGCGGCGCCAAGGGTCAGGATCGTCTTGCGTTTCATATCATCACCTCTTCGGGTTCATGTCTCGATGAGGTCAAGATGGCGCCGCTCTGTCGCAGAGATGTGCCAGCGCGCAGGGAGTTTTGTATCGGTTTGTCGCAAGGCCCCGCGGCTGCGACGATCTGCGACGCGAATTCTTCCCGGGGCGCCCCACGATGGGTTATGAACGGGCCATGAGCGATGCCCCCCATATCCTTGTCGTCGACGATCACCGCGAGATCCGTGATGCCGTCACGCGCTATCTCGAGAAGAACGGGATGCGCGCCCAATCCGCCAAGAACGCCGCCGAGATGGATGCCGCGCTGAAGCTCGGGCGCTTCGATCTGGTCATTCTCGATGTGATGATGCCGGGCGAGGACGGGCTTTCGGCGGCGCGGCGGCTGTCGGCCGCAGGTGGGCCGCCGATCCTGATGCTGAGCGCGCTGAGCGAGGAAACCGACCGGATCATCGGGCTCGAGATCGGGGCCGATGACTACCTGCCCAAGCCCTTCAACCCGCGTGAGCTCTTGGCGCGGGTCAAGGCCATCCTGCGGCGGGCCGAGCGGGCGCAGCCGCTGGCAGGCGCGCTTGGCGGGCGCAAGCTGGCCTTCGCGGGCTGGGTGCTTGATACCGACACGCGCGACCTGCTGCGCGAGGCAGATGGCGAGGCGGTCTCGCTGACCACGGCCGAGTTCAGGCTGTTGACGGCCTTTCTGGAGCGGCCGCGGTTCGTGCTGTCGCGCGAGCAGTTGCTCGATATCACCAGCGGGCGCACGGCGGATGTCTTTGATCGCACGATCGACAATCAGGTCAGCCGGTTGCGCCGCAAGATCGAGGCCGACCCCGCGCATCCGCAGATCATCATCACTGTGCGCGCGGGGGGCTACAGCCTCGCCGCCGATGTGCGCGAGGTGTCATGAAGCGGTTCATGCCTCACAGCCTGATGGGGCAGCTTGCGGCTCTGGTGCTGGTGGCTTTCGTGGCCGCGCAGGCGGTCAGTGCCTGGCTTTTGACGGATGAGCGCAGCACCGCCTTGCGGACCGCACAGGAGCAGGAGACCATCGCGCGCAGTGCCGCCGTGGTGCGCGCGATCGAGGGCGCGCGCCCCGAGACCCGCGCTAGCATCCTTGCGGCGGCGAATTCGCGGCTGGTGCATTTCGCGGTGGCCCCCGCGCCCGGCGTTGAGGCCGCCGCGCCCGAGGCGTTGGACACCCAGTTCGCCGAGATGCTGGGGGGCGCTCGCCCTCTGCGCGCCGAAGAATTTGTCGTGTCACCGCGCGATGGTCACCGCGCCGATCCGCCCGGGTTCCTGGCCTGGCTGCCCGAACGGATGAAGGCGGCGGGCATGGCGCCGGTGGAGTGGCGCCTTGCGGTGCCGCTCAGCGACGGGCAATGGCTCAACGTCAGTTCGTCCTTCGAGCGGCCCGGGTTCCGGCTGCCGCCAGCGATCCTGGGGCCAAGCCTGCTGTCGCTGGCGCTGGTGCTTGGCGCACTCTGGCTTGGGTTGCGGCGCATTACCGACCCGCTGCGCAGGCTTGCGCGCGCCGCCGACAGCTTTGGCCTGGATGCACCGCCGCCCGCGATGCCAGGCACTGGCCCGCGCGAGGTGCAGGCGCTGGCCGAGGCGCTGACCCGGATGCAGGCGCGTCTGTCGGGGATGCTCGCCGAGCGCACGCATATGCTGGCCGCCCTCGGGCATGATCTGCGCTCGCCGATCACCGCGCTGCGGCTGCGCGCCGAGATGGTCGATGACGACGAGACGCGCGAGCGGATGGTGGCCTCGCTCGACGAGATGCAGGAGATGGTGGAAACCACGCTGGCCTTCGCGCGCGGGGTCTCGCCCGATCAGCCGCTGGAACCGGTCGATCTGGGGGCAATGCTGTCCGAACTGGCGGCCGAGCTGTCGCGCAGCGGGGCGGCGGTTGCGGTTGTGGATGCGGAGCCTGCGGTCCTTGCGCTCAAACGCGTGCCGATCCGCCGGGCTTTGCGCAACCTTATGGAAAACGCGCAGCGCTATGGTGGCGGCGCGCGGGTCAGCCTGCGGCGCGGGCCCGAGGCGGTGGAGATCGTGGTCGAGGATGACGGCCCCGGCATCCCCGAGGCCGATCTGGAGCGGGTCTTCGCACCCTTCACGCGGCTGGAAACCTCGCGCTCGCGCGAGACGGGTGGAACCGGGCTGGGCCTGTCGATCGCCCGGGCGATCCTGCGCGCGCAGGGTGGCGAGGTGCGCCTGTCGAACCGGCCCGGCGGCGGGTTGCGGGCAACGGTCCGACTGCCCGCCGCTTAGGCGCGGAACCAGTGTGGGTGCAGGTCGTCGATGATGAACGGGTGGCTGTGGCCCGCGCCCTCGGCATGGGCGCGCAGGTGCGGGTGATCGGCGGGCAGGTCAGGGTGCTGATGCGGCACCTCCACCTCTTCTTTCTTGGGCCACAGGCGTAGCGCCGCGACCACGCCCACCAGCCCCACGACCGACATCAGCACGAAGGTCGCGGGCAGACCGAAGCCCGCGCCGAACCGCCCCGCCAGCGGATAACAGATCAGCCACATCGCATGTGACAATGCGAATTGCGCGGCGAAGAGCGCCGGCCGGTCCTCAGGGTGCGCGGACCGCCGCAGCAGCCGCCCCGAGGGCGTTTGCGCCGCGCTATAGCCAAAGCCGATCAGCGCCCAGAGTGCCATGAGCCAGCTAAAGGACGGCACCAGCGCCCCCACCGCCGTGCCGATCACCAACCCCGCTGCGCCACCGATCATCACCGGGCGGTCGGCCAACTTGTCGAGCAGACGCGGCAGCGCGAAGGCTGCGATCATCGAACCGCCCCCAAAGGCCGCGAGCGCCCAGGCAACCTCGGCCTGACCCAAACCAAAGCGCGCCTTCACGATAACCACGGTGTTGACGATCACCATCGCGCCCGCCGCCGCCACGGCGAGGTTGATCGCCAAGAGCCCGCGCAGCCGCGGCGTGGCCAGATAAAGCCGAACCCCGCGCGTGGTGCGGTCCCAGATGCCGCGCCGCGGGCCGGGGGTGGGCGTGGGCAGGCGCGTGCTGATCACCAGCGCGGCCGAGGCCAGAAACCCGACGACGGTGCCCGCGAAGAGGTTGTGGAAGTCGATCACCGTCAGCAGCGCCGCAGCCAGCATCGGCGAGAGCAGGCTTTCCAGATCATAGGCCAGACGCGAGAGCGACAGCGCGCGGGTATAGTCCTCTTCCTCGGGCAGGATGTCGGGGATCGTCGCCTGAAAGGTCGGCGTGAACCCGGCCGAGGCCGCCTGAAGCACGAAGATCAAGAGATAGATCTGCCAGATCTCGGTGACGAAGGGCAAAAACAGCGCCACGCTTGCGCGCACCAGATCCAGCGCCACCAGAACTGCCCGCCGCGGCAGCCGGTCGGAGAGCGCCTGCGCCACCGGGGCAAGGCCGACATAGGCGATCATCTTGATCGCCAGAGCCGTGCCCAGCACCGCGCCCGCATCGGCGCCCGCCAGATCATAGGCCAGCAAGCCAAGCGCCACGGTCATCAACCCGGTGCCCACAAGCGCGATCACCTGCGCGGAAAACAGATGCCGATAGGTGCGGTTCTTCAGAATGGCAAGCATTTGGCCCCTCAGAGCAATTTGGTCAGCGCCTTCATCTCGGCCAGCACCTCGCCCGCGTCATGATCGAGGCAGTGGTCGATATGATCATGGATCAGCACCCGCTTGGCCGAGGTGATCGCGCTTTCGACCGCCGTCAGCTGGCGCGCTATGTCGAGGCAGCCCTGTTCGGCCTCGATCATGCCGATGACATGGCGCAAATGCCCCTCGGCGCGTTTCAGCCGCTTGATCAGGTCGGGGTGGGTTGCATGGCGATGCGGTTCTGACATATGAACCACATATCCCCCCAGGGGGGATAAGGCAAGACAACCGGAGCAGGCAGAGTGCGGGCAGACCATCGGCATTATGCGAGGCGCATCACCCATGCGCTGTGCCTTTGGCTGGGCCTTGTCGCGCTGATCCTTGCGCCCCTTGTGCTCACCCAGACCCATGCCCCGGCCTCGGCGCTCGCGCTCGAAGTGACCGTGCAGCACGGACATTCGCACGCTGGGCAGACGGCTGCGCCCGCGCATGACACCGCCGACCACGAGCATCAGACGATCGCGATTCTGCCCGAGGCCGCGGGCATCGCCACGCCCGTGCAGATCAGCCTTGCGACGAATGTCGGGCTGGTCCGGCCCTCGCTGCCGCCGCAGGCTTTGCGCCGACCGCCACGCCAGATTTGAACGCTCCCGGATCCCGGGGGCCGCTCCCCCACCCGCGTTCAAACAAGGACCAAGACCATGATTTTCCGCAAGGCTTCCGGCACAAGCCGGAGCATCCCACTCCAATTCGCCCTGATGTCGGCGATCGTTCTTGCCCTGATCGGCACCGCCGATGCGGCGCTTGCCCATGCCGTCACGCTGGGCGACAAGGGCTATATCAAAGAGGTTTCGGGGGTGAACATCATTCCCTTCCTCTATCTCGGCGCCAAGCACATGGTAACCGGATATGACCATATCCTGTTTCTCTTCGGCGTGATCTTCTTTCTCTACGGGATGAAGGAGATCGGGCTTTACGTCACGCTCTTTGCCATTGGCCATTCCACGACCATGCTGGCCGGCGTCTGGTTCAACTTCGGTATCAACAGCTATGTCATCGACGCGATCATCGGGTTTTCAGTGGTCTACAAGGCGCTCGACAATCTGGGTGCCTTTCGCAAATGGTTCGGGGTGCAGCCCGATACGCGGCTGGCCACGCTGATCTTCGGCTTCCTGCACGGCTTTGGCCTGTCCTCGAAGATCCTCGATTACAACATCTCGCCCGACGGGCTGTTGCCGAACTTGCTCGCGTTCAACGTCGGCGTCGAGATCGGCCAGCTCACAGCGCTGGCCGCGATCCTGCTGGTGATGAACCGCTGGCGCGCGACGCCCTCCTTCGCGCGGCAGGCAATTGCCGCCAACACCCTCATGATGACCGCCGGTTTCGCCCTGATGGGCTTTCAGATCACCGGCCTGATCCTCAGCTAAGTTTCGGAGTTTCCCATGCAAAACCGTTTTGACATTGGCACCGCCCCCATGCCGCCCCTGCGCGCCGAGGCCCGCCCGACCGCGCGCGACGCCGAGGGCCATATCCGCGGCGTCACCATCGGCGCGCCCGGTCTGATCCGCGCCACGCTTGGCGCGGCGGTCGCCGGAACCGCGATCCTCGTGCTTGCCTGGCTGCCCGCCGAATATGGCATCGACCTGACCGGGCTCGGGCGGGTGACGGGCCTGACCGAGATGGGCGAGATCAAGCAACAGCTTTACGCCGAGGCTGCGGCAGAGGACGCCGCGAAACCCGCACCAGCGGCGGCCCCGGCGTCCACCGATCCGCAGGTTCTGGAGCGTCTGACCGCAATCGAGGCACAACTGAGCGCGATCGCGGCGCTCATCGGGGCTGCCCCGGCGGTGCCCGCCCCGGCAGCGGTCGTGCAACAGGCCGCGCCCGTGTCCGCAGCATCCGCTGTGGCCGAACCCGCCGCCCCGGTCTGGCGCGACAGTTGGAGCTACACGCTGCAACCCGGCGACGGGATCGAGGCCAAACTGAAGATGACCGAGGGTGCGCAGGCCGAATTCGACTGGACCGCCAGCGGCGGCGTACTGAACCACGACATGCACGGCGACGGCAGCGGCAAGGAGATCAGCTATGAACAGGGCCGCGGCGTGCCCGGTCAGGCGGGCGTGCTGACCGCCGCCTTCACCGGAAATCACGGCTGGTTCTGGCGCAACCGCACCGACGCCCCTGTGACCATGACGCTGCATGTGCGCGGCGAGTATGAGCGGCTGCTGACGCCGTAACGCCCGAACGACCGCGCCCGCCGTTCCGCGGGCGCGGTCTGCGCTCAGCCCGCCAGCCCGGCCAGATGCAGCACGATCCCCGCCATCGCCGCCCCGCCCAGCACGGTGGCCATGCCGAGCTTCAGCCGGAACACCGCGATCAGGGCAAGGACCGAGAGCGCCGCCGCCGCCCAGTCGATCGAGGCCATGACCGGCACATCGACCGAAACGGGGCCCGCCGCCAGATGCGTAACCTCGCGCCAGATCACATGCATCGCAAACCAGATCGCGAGGTTCAGGATCACCCCCACGACCGCCGCCGTCACCGCGCTCAGCGCGGCCGACAGGGCGGTGTTGCGGCGCAGCCGCTCCATCCAGGGCGCGCCAAGGAAGATCCAGGCAAAGCAGGGCGCGAAGGTCACCCAGGTGGCCAGAAGCCCGCCCAAGGTGCCTGCCAGCAGCGGCATTTCCCAGCCCGCCTCGCGGAAGGCGCCCATGAAGCCCACGAATTGCAGCACCATGATCAGCGGCCCGGGCGTGGTTTCGGCCATGCCGAGCCCGTCAAGCATTTCGCCCGGCGCGAGCCAGCCGTAATGGCCCACCGCCTCTTGCGCGACCCAGGCCAGCACCGCATAGGCGCCGCCGAAGGTCAGCACGGCGAGCTTCGAGAAAAACGTGGCGATATCGGCAAACACGCTGCCGGGCGCGATCAGCCACAGCGCCGCCACCGGCATCAGCCACAGCACCAGCGCGCCGAAGCCTGCGCGAAACGCCGCCCCATCTGCCGCGCCGCGCGTGTCGATATGCTCCTCGCCCAGCAGGGTCTGCGCGTCGGCCACATGGGTCTTGCCCACCGCGCCATGCCCGCCGCCGGGGCGAAAGGCCGCCAGCCCCGCCCGCGCGCCCGCCCAGCCGATCAGCGCGGCCGCCAGAACAATCGCCGGGAACGGCGCGCCGAACAGGAAGATCGCCACGAACGAAGCCAAGGCAATCGACTGCATCGCGCGGTTGCGCAGCGCGCGCTTGCCGACCCGCACCACCGCCTGCACGACGATGGCCAGCACCGCGGCCTTGAGCCCGAAGAACAGCCCCGCGACAAGCCCGACATCGCCCAAGGTCGCATAGACCCAGCTCAGCGCCAGGATCGCCAGAACCCCGGGCGCGATGAACAACAGCCCCGCCACCAGCGCCCCGCGCACGCCATGCATCAGCCAGCCGATATAGGTGGCGAGCTGCTGCGCCTCGGGGCCGGGCAAGAGCATGCAGAAGTTCAGCGCATGCAGGAAACGGTCATCGCCCAGCCAACGTTTCTCCTCGACCAGGATGCGGTGCATCACCGCGATCTGGCCGGCCGGGCCGCCGAACGACAGCGCCGCGATCCGCGCCCAGACACGGGTCGCCTCGGCCAGGCTGGGATAGGCCGGGGCCGTTTCGGGGCCGCTCATGCCGCACCGCCGGGCCGGTTCGTCGGCCAGTTATGGGTTTCGCCCGTCGCATCGCGGCACCAGCGATAGAAGGCATCATAAAGCGCCATCCCGGCCCCCAGCTGTTCCAGATCGTCGGCATACATCCGCGACAGCCCGAGCGAAGCCGCCAGCAACCCCGCCGCTTCGGGGGCCAGATCGGGGCGCGCGGTATCGGCGCCGCGCACGATCGTGGCCAGCCGCTCGAGCGCGGGCAGCGCCAGCCCGAATTCGGCCAGCATCACGTCGAAGGTGCACAGATCGCCCCGGTGGCTCCAGAACGTGTCCTCGATATCGAAGGGCATCCCGCCGTAAAGCGCCGCGACGGCGGTCACCTCGGCGGGCGCGACGTAAAGGAACACGGCACGCGGGTCGATGAAGCGGCGGATCAGCCAGGGACAGGCGATGCGGTCGACCTTGGGGCGGGATCGCGTGACCCAGACGCTGCGGCCCGCCGCGTCGCGCGCGGTGATTTTGGCCGGGTCGATCAGCGGCAGCCCCGCAGCGCTCCAGACGGCATAGCCACCCTCGAGATATTCTGCTGCGATCCCGTGACTGCGCAACAGCGCGGCCAGCCCCTGACTGCGGCCATGCCCCTCGGCGCAGGCTACGACGACCGGCCCTTGCAGCGTCGCGATCAGGGCGGGCAAGCGTTCCGGCGTCAGATCGCCCTCGGAGACCGCACGGGCGCCGGGAAGTATCAGGGGGGCTTCGGCGCGCAGCGCATCGCGCCGCGTGTCGAGAAGCGCGGGACAGCGTGGCGTGCCAAGCAGTTTGGCGAGTTTGTCGGGTGTAATGGCGTCGGGCGCAGGCATATGCGTTCCTCCCAAGGGCTCGGGGTGATGTGGAACGCGAGCTTCGGCTGTCGCCTCGTGGGGAGATCGCGGATCCCCATGGCCCAAGCGTCGCTTCTGACGGCGGGATTGTCAATCGCGAGGGTATTTCTGGTGCGCGGGGGAAGGTGATCGGCGAACAGACGCAGATACTCGCCGCCGTGACAGGGGCCATGTCGCACCTAAGGCTTACTGGATCGTCGGCATAAGCGACAGGCGAACCTGCAAGACAGACGCTGCTGATGGCACTTTTTCATATCAAGCTTTTGGCCCAATATGCGACTAGAAAGATTTCCACGACATGACATGACCGCCGGATCATCCCTTGAGGCGCAGCAGGCCCGTGTCCAGCGAGAATTTGGTACTTGGTACACCGTGGAAACATCTTACATATTGATTTCATATAATAGTTTATGATTAACCCGTCCAATCCATCATCGGCGCGACCGAGAGGCGCGCGGCGCGGGACAGGGCGTCGGATGTCGTCATGGCGGTTTGCCTCTTGGACCGTCTCTAATGCGTCGCCCTCGCCCCCGAGGCGTAAAGTCTACCGGTGAGAGGGAGGTGGCGCACCCGACAGGATTCGAACCTGTGGCCTCTGCCTTCGGAGGGCAGCGCTCTATCCAGCTGAGCTACGGGTGCCTGAGCGCGGATATAGAGAAGCCGTGCGCGCGCCGCAACTGCGAATTCTCAGCGCTTCGCGGCCAGAGCGTCGTCGAGAACGCCCGCGAGCACATCGCGCGGCACGTCAGAGGTGACGAAGGCCTGCCCGATGCCACGCGCGAGGATGAAGCGCAGCTTGCCGTCGAGCACTTTCTTGTCCTGCGCCATCAGCGCGATCAGCGCATCGGTGCCCGGCAGATCGCCGGGGATGTCCGCCAGATCGACCTTCATCCCCATCTCGCGCAGATGGGCGCGCACGCGACTGGGCGCCTCTTGCGAACACAGGCCGAGGCGCTGTGAAAGCTCAAAGGCCAGCGCACAGCCGATCGCGACGCCCTCGCCATGCAGCAGCCGGTCGGAAAACCCCGTCGCGGCCTCAAGCGCGTGGCAGAAGGTGTGACCGAGGTTCAGAAGCGCCCGGTCGCCCTCTTCGGTCTCGTCGCGCGCCACGACCTCGGCCTTCATCTCGACCGAGCGTTTCACCGCGTGCAGGCGCTTGTCCATGTCGCCCGCCGCCATCGCGGGTGCGTTCGCCTCGAGCCAGTCGAAGAAACCTGCATCGCCCAGCAGCCCGTATTTCACCACCTCGCCATAGCCCGCGAGGAAATCGCGCGGCTTGAGCGTGCCCAGCACGCCCAGATCGGCCAGCACCAGCGAGGGCTGATGGAAAGCGCCGATCAGGTTCTTGCCCTGCGGTGCGTTGATCCCGGTCTTGCCGCCGACCGAGCTGTCCACCTGCGCCAGAAGCGAGGTCGGGATCTGCACGAAACGCACACCCCGGCGCAGCACGGCGGCCGCGAATCCCACCAGATCGCCGATCACGCCGCCGCCAAGGGCGATGACGATATCCTTGCGCTCGACCTTCTGCTCCAGCAGCCATTCGACGGTGCGGGTGAACTGCGGCCAGCTTTTCGTGGCCTCGCCCGGAGGCAGGGTCAGCGCGACCATCTCGATCTCGCCCAGGCCCTTGCGCAGCGTCTCCAGATGCAGATCGGCCACCGTCTGATCGGCGACGACGGCGACGCGCGGGCGGCGCAGCAAGGGCGCGATCTCGGCGCCTGCGTTTTCCAGCAGCCCGGTGCCGATGCGCACCTCGTAGGAGCGTTCGCCCAGTTCGACCGGAACGATCTCACGCATCTTTCACCTCTTCGATCAAACCATCGACCTCGCGCAAATGCGCGATCACCTTGCGCGCCATGTCCGGCACCGAGAGCCCCGGCTCCGCCTCGACTGCGACCTGCGCTTTCGAATAATGCGGCAGGCGCTGCGCGAGCAGATCGGTCAGCGTCCGTTTGGGATCGGCGGTGCGCAGCAGAGGTCGCGTATTCTTGTGGCGCACACGTTGCCAAAGCAGCTCCAGATCGGCCTTGAGCCAGACCGAAACGCCAAGCCGCGCGATCATCTCGCGATTGGCTTCTGACAGGAACGCCCCGCCCCCCGTCGAGATCACGCCCGGCGGCCCGGATAGCAACCTTTCGAGCACTTCCGATTCGCGCGCCCGGAAGAACGGCTCGCCATCGCGGGCGAAAATCTCGGCCACGCTCATCTGGGCGGCGCGCTCGATCTCGTGGTCGCTGTCGAGAAAGGGGGCGTCGAGCATCCGCGCCAGCGCGGTGCCCACAGCCGTCTTGCCCGAGCCCATCATGCCCACAAGCACGATCGAACGCGTCAGATGCCCCAGCACCGGTTGATCCTGCTCTGCCCCGGCTCTCACCTTGTCAATCCCGTCTTCCGGTCCCATCTCACGCATCGGCGGACCCTTGCACAAACGTGAGGCAAGCCCCCTTGAATGGCGTGAACTTCCCTGAAATGCCATATATGATCAACGCGAAACCGCAACCAAGAACGGCCCGCCCGACCCGGAAGGGGCCGCGACAGACGGCAGAAAAGAGAGAAAATGGGGCGCATCTTCAAGCTCATCGTCATCCTTCTGATCCTTGGCACGATCGGCGTGATAGGCTTCGCCTATCTCGGAGACATGAGCCCGGACAGCCAGGAGCAACGTATCGAGGTCACCTTGCCCGGAGGGGTCGGTGCTGGCAGCGGGGGAACGGGTGGGAACTGAGCGCCGCGCGCTCGCGGCGAGCCTTGCCGGTTTGCTGATCCTCGCTCCAGCCAGCGTGCTGCGGGCCGAGGTCGATCAACCCATGTCGGCAATCGACTGGCTCTCGCATTCGGTGGCCAACGCGCCGCGCAATGAGACGCCTGCCCCGAAGGAGCGGATCACCGGCGCGGGCGGGATCGAGGATATCGCCGTGCTCTCGCTCGATGCGCCCTCGGCCGACACGCTGGGGTTGCTGCCGGCAGAGCGCACGGGCCTGCCTCGCACGCTCTGGGGGAAGACGCCCGAGCCGGAACTGGCCCGGGCATTGCGCGAGATGCCCCTCGACCAGCTCCCCGCGCTCCAAAGCCTGACGATGACGCTGCTGCTGACCGAGCTGAACCCGCCGGAGATTGCCGCGTCCGCGCAACGCAACCAGCTCTTTCTCGCCCGGGTCGATCGGCTGCTCGACATGGGCGCGCTCGATCAGGCCCATGCGCTGCTGTCGCAGGCGGCAACGAACGATCCCGAGATTTTCCGGCGCAGTTTCGACGTGGCGCTGCTGCTGGGGCAGGAGCGTCGCGCCTGCAAGATCATCGAACGCAGCCCCTCGATCGCGCCCTCCTACGCGGCGCGGATCTTCTGCCTTGCGCGCAACGGACAATGGGATCTCGCAGAGCTTACCTTCGGTACCGGCAAGGTTCTGGGTCAGATCCCGGCCTCCGAGGTGAGCTTGCTCGAGCAGTTCCTCGACCCGATGCTGGCCGAGGGCGCCGAGGATATGCCCCCGCCCGATCCGGTCACGCCGCTGAGCTACAAGATGATGGAGGCGATCGGCCAACCGCTGCCAACCTCGGTTCTGCCGCTGGCTTTCGCGCAAGCCGATCTGACCGAGAACAACGGCTGGAAATCCCAGCTTGAGGCGGCGGAACGGCTGGCGCGTGCGGGCGTGCTCGATCCCAATCGCCTTCTGGGCCTTTATACGGAACGCAAGGCGGCCGCGTCGGGGGCGCTGTGGGACCGGGTTTCGGCGGTGTCCGAACTCGACAAGGCGCTGGCCGCGGGCGACACGAAAGCCGTCTCGCGCGCCCTGCCCCGCGCTTACAAGGCGATGGCGGAAAACGAACTCGAGCCGGTCCTCGCCGCGCTTTTCGGCGATCAGCTTTCGGGCATGACGCTCTCGGGCAAGGCCGCGCGGCTGGCGTTCGAGCTGAGCCTGCTGACCCCGAACTATGAGGAGAACGCACGCATCGGCGCCGAGGCAGATCCCCGCGGAGATCTGCTCGCGGGGCTGGCACAGGGCGACACCTCTCAAATGCGTACACGCGAAAGTCTCGGCCGCACCCTCAAGGTGGTGTTCGACGCCCCCCCGACTGCGGCCGCGGATCGCTACGAGGGGCTTTTGCCAGACCAGCTCGGCCTCGCGATCATCGAGGCGATCGGCGACGTCACCGAAGGCGCGAAGGGCGATTACCCGCGGCTTCAGGACGGGCTGCGACTGCTGCGCCTCGTCGGGCTGGAATCGACCGCGCGGCGGACTGCAATCGAACTTATGGTGCTGGAGCGGCGCGGATGAACGACGCGCCGCCCGATTCACGCTGGCTGCCCGCCTTTCTCGAAGCGCAAGCCGCCGAAGCCGGGGCCGCGCGCAACACGATCCTCGGATATGGGCGTGACCTCAATGACTTCGCGGGCTTTCTTCAAGCGAAAGGCCTGAGCTACGCGACCCTTACTCGCGAGAATATCGAGACCTACCTGATCCGCTGTGAGGCCGACGGGCTCGCGAAATCGACCCGCGCGCGACGTCTGAGCGCGATCCGGCAGCTTTTCCGCTTTGCCTATGAAGAGGGCTGGCGCGCCGACAATCCCGCGATCCGCATCTCCGGCCCGGGCCGCGCGAAACGCTTGCCCAAGACGCTTTCGCTCGAAGAGGTCGAAGCCTTGCTGGAGGCCGCCCGCGATCAGGGACGTTCCGCCCGCGACCAGATCCGCAACCGCTGCCTGATGGAATTGCTCTACGCTACGGGGATGCGTGTCTCCGAGCTCGTCTCCCTACCCGTCTCTGCCGCGCGGGGCGATCCGCGGATGCTTCTGGTGCGCGGCAAGGGTGACAAGGAACGCATGGTGCCACTCTCACCGCCCGCGCGTGAGGCGCTGGCCGACTGGCTCAGAGCACGCGATGCCGCCGAGGAAGAGGCGCATGTCCGACACCGTGCCCCCTCCTCTCGGTTTCTCTTTCCCTCGCCGGGAAAGGAAGGCCACCTGACCCGGCAATCCTTTCACCGATTGCTCAAGGATATCGCGGTGAATGCGGGGATCAGCCCCGCCAAGGTCACGCCCCATGTGCTGCGCCACGCCTTCGCGACTCATCTTCTGCAAGGCGGGGCCGATCTGCGCGCGATCCAGATGCTGCTGGGCCATGCCGATCTCTCGACCACCGAGATCTATACCCATGTGCTCGACGAGCGGCTCAAGGAACTGGTGCTTCAGCATCACCCGCTAGCCAAACCGCGCGGCAATCGGCACGGCGACGCTTGAATGCGCCACGGCGCGGCCCCATAACCTAAGCCCATGGAAAACACTCTCGATATTGCCTTCTGGATCACCGCCGGCGCGATCGTTCTGCTTCTGGCGCTCTCGGCCTTCTTCTCGGGCTCTGAAACCGCGCTGACGGCCGCGAGCCGCGCCAAGCTGCGTGCGCAGGCCGACAAGGGCGAAACGGGCGCGAAGACCGCGCTGGAGGTCACCGAAGACAGCGAGCGGCTGATCGGTGCGATCCTGCTGGGCAATAACGTGGTCAACATCCTCTCGGCGGCGCTGGCCACCGCGCTTCTGACCCGGATCTTCGGGCAATCGGGCGTGGCCCTCGCGACGGTGGTGATGACGCTCCTTGTGCTGATCTTCTCCGAAGTCCTGCCGAAGACCTACGCGATCACCCTGCCCGAAAAAGTCGCCGCCAAGGTCGCCGGTCCGATCCGCGTCGTGACCTTCGTGCTCGCCCCCATCGTCGCTGTGGTGCGGATGATCGTGCGCGGCATCCTTTATGCCTTCGGCATGCGCACCGACAAGAACACCCATATGTTCTCGATCCACGAGGAGATCGCGGGCGCACTGGCGCTGGGTCAGTCCGAGGGAACGGTCGACAAGGAAGACCGAGACCGCCTGCTGGGCGCGCTCGATCTGGGCAATCGCACGGTCGAGGAGATCATGCTGCACCGCTCGCAGATCGAGATGCTCGATATCGAGCAGGACCCGGATTCGATCCTCACGGCGGTGCTTTCCTCGCCCCATACACGCCTGCCCCTCTATCGCGGCGAGCGCGAGAACGTGGTTGGCGTGATCCATTCGAAAGACCTGCTGCGCGCGGTGGAAAAAGTCATGCGCGGAGGCGACGGCACACTCGAGAGCATCTCCGATCTCGACCTCACCAAGGTGATGATGAAGCCCTATTTCGTGCCCGAGACGACGCCTCTCGACGAGCAGATGCAGGAATTCCTCAAGCGTCGCACCCATTTCGCACTGGTGGTGGACGAGTATGGCGACCTGCGCGGATTGCTGACGCTCGAGGACATCCTCGAGGAAATCGTGGGCGAGATCACCGATGAATTCGACCCCAAGGCCGAGCGCAACCTCAAGCCCACCGAAAGCGGCGATTACATAGTCGACGGTTCGATGACGATCCGCGATCTCAACCGCGAGACCGACTGGAGCCTGCCCGATGACGAGGCCAACACGATCGCGGGCCTGGTGATCCACGAGGCGCAGACGATCCCGACGGAAGGTCAGGTCTTCTCCTTCCATGGCTTCCGCTTCGAGGTGCTGACGCGCAAGGACAACCGGCTGACCCGCCTCAAGATCCGCCCGCTGATCCCCGGCGCGTGAGGGGGCGCTGCCCCCGGGAAATTTATGTCTAAGTCGAAGGGGCGCGATCAATCGCAGGCACAGCCCGGCCCCTTGTGACAGGCTTTCGATCGGCTGATACAACTGTCGCCGCAAGCCTTCCCCTTCGAGCAGTGCTTGCAGCATTTCGCATGGATCACGCCTGCCTGATGAGCGATCTGGAATAGCGCGTCCCTGGCCCCGACCGCGGAACGATCTCGTTCGGGAGCCGTTTGCGCAGCTCCCATGGACGCCGCCAGGACGAATGCGACGATACTTGCCGTGACTTTGGACATCTGTCCTCCCCCTTGACCGCTTCCCACGTTAACGATGGTTAATTATGGGCCGTATGGGGTCAAGTGCGCGCTCGGGGCCTGCTGCCCTCTTGCCAAGAAGCCGCGCCGGCCCTAATGGCAAAGCCATGACACAGCACCAGCGCCTCCTCATCATCGACTTCGGCTCCCAGGTCACGCAGCTGATCGCGCGTCGCCTTCGCGAGCTCAATGTCTATTGCGAAATCCATCCCTATCAGAACGTGACGGATGCCTTCCTCAAGGAGTTCGCCCCGAAGGCGATCATCTTCTCGGGCGGGCCCGACAGCGTGACGCGCGAGGGATCGCCGCGTCCGCCGCAAAGCGCCTATGAGATGGGCGTGCCGATCCTCGGGATCTGCTATGGCCAGCAGGTGATGATGCAGGATCTGGGCGGGTTGGTGGAGGCCGGCCAAAGCCACACCGCCGAGTTCGGCCGCGCCTATGTGACGCCGACCGAGACGCGGATCGATCTGCTCAATGGCTGGTTCATGGATAGCACGGGCCGCGAACAGGTCTGGATGAGCCATGGCGACCATGTCAGCAAGCTCGCACCGGGCTTCGAGGTCTTCGGGACCTCGCCGGGTGCGCCTTATGCGATCACCGCCGATCTGAGCCGCCGGTTCTACGCGGTGCAATTCCACCCGGAAGTGCATCACACGCCGAACGGAAAGACCCTCTACGAGAATTTCATCCGTGACGCGGGCTTCACCGGTGACTGGACGATGGCGGGCTATCGCCAGCAGGCGATCGACGCGATCCGCGAGCAGGTCGGCGACGCGCATGTGATCTGCGGGTTGTCGGGCGGCGTGGACAGCTCGGTCACCGCGATATTGCTGCATGAGGCGATCGGCGACCAGCTGACCTGCGTTTTCGTCGATCACGGCCTGCTGCGGATGAACGAGGCCGACGAAGTGGTCACGATGTTCCGCGACCATTACAACATCAAGCTGATCCATGCCGACGAGTCCGAGCTGTTCCTCGGCGAGCTGGAAGGCGTCACCGACCCCGAGGTCAAGCGCAAGACGATCGGTCGTCTCTTCATCGACGTGTTCCAGAAATACGCCAACCAGATCGAGGACGCTGAATTCCTCGCTCAGGGCACGCTCTACCCCGATGTCATTGAATCGGTGAGCTTCTCGGGCGGCCCTTCGGTCACGATCAAGTCGCACCACAATGTGGGCGGCCTGCCCGAGAAGATGGGTCTCAAGCTGGTCGAGCCGCTGCGCGAGCTGTTCAAGGACGAAGTGCGCGCGCTTGGTCATGAGCTGGGCCTGCCGGCCTCCTTCATCGGCCGCCACCCCTTCCCGGGGCCCGGCCTTGCCATTCGCTGCCCCGGAAAGATCACCCGCGACAAGCTCGAGATCCTGCGCAAGGCGGATGCGGTCTATATCGACCAGATCCGCAAGCACGGGCTCTATGACGAGATCTGGCAGGCCTTCGTCGCCATCCTTCCCGTCCGCACCGTCGGCGTGATGGGCGACGGGCGCACCTATGACTATGCCTGCGCGCTGCGCGCGGTAACCTCGGTCGATGGCATGACCGCCGATTACTACCCGTTCAGCCACGAGTTCCTCGGCGAGACCGCGACGCGGATCATCAACGAGGTGAAGGGCATCAACCGGGTGACCTATGACATCACCTCGAAGCCCCCGGGCACGATCGAGTGGGAATGACATGAGAGAGGGGGCGCTGCCCCCTCTTTTCCTTTCAGGAAAATTCACCCCCGGGATATTTTCGCCAATTCGAATGCGCGAAACGACGTCTTAACCGGAATGGGCATAGCGAGATCTGGCGGTACGGGCGGGGACACCGATGACCGCCCAAGGCGAGCTTGTCCGGCTCGCCGCCTCTTTGTGGATCGAGGCGTGAAAATCCTCCTCCCTTCTTCTTGAGATAAATATCTCGGGGGAGAGGCGCGGAACGCGCCGAGGGGGCAGCGCCCCCTGATCCCTGGACGAGAAACCTGCCGCTCGCGAAGCGCGATCGACATTCTGTGCACTGCTCTCGCGCAAGGCTGAGATGTTCGCGAGCACGAAGACGTATCTCGCCACGAGGTTTCATTGCGACTGACCCGCAGGGCTTCCCCTGGCGATCACGATGAAAGCCAAGTGATTTCGCTCGAGCGTCAGTCCTGCCCTCCCTTGGCCTCAATAGAACCAAAGCCGAACAAGCCGTTCACCATTTTGACGGTCGGCCTTCCGCAAACACGGCTTACGAAGGTGATGACGGCGCGCATGAAAAGCGCCGAAGCGCGGGTTTTGCGGGGGAGAAACGCCACCCGCGCGAGTATGACCTCTGACGCACGCGACGACACGGGCTCCGGGAGCGTTGCGGCGCGCGCTATGGGGGCGCGCTTTCCACTCTCCGCGCTCTGGACAGGACGAGGGCGCCACGCATAGGCTCACCCTGTTCCACGAAGCGCCGCACGGGGATGGCCTCCATCCCGGCGCTTCCATTTCCATGGAGATGGCACATGGCCCTTTCGCTCACCGGTCGGCTGATCTGTACCACTGAGGCTCAGGCCGAGATCGTGCGAGACTACCTGCCCGAGCATATCCGGCTCACGCGCGCGGAGCCCGGATGCGAGCTCTTCGAGGTCACGCAAGGCGATGATCCAATGGTCTGGGACCTGAACGAACGTTTCGCGAGCCGGGACGATTTCGAGGCGCATCAGGCGCGCACCAAGGCCTCGGCCTGGGGGCGCGCGACGCAAGGGATCACGCGCGATTTCCGGATTTCCGAAGGCTGATCAGCCCAGCAGCGAGCAGATCCGGCGCGTCGCCAGCGCATAGCCCTCGATTCCGAAGCCCGCGAGCACCCCGTCGGCACGCAGCGAGACATAGGAGTGATGGCGGAAGGCCTCGCGCTTGTGCACGTTCGAGATATGGCACTCGAAAACCGGCCCGTCGAAGGCGTTGAGCGCATCGAGGATCGCAACCGAAGTGTGGGTGTAGGCGCCCGGATTGATGACGATGGCGCAGGCCTTCTCGCGGGCCTCGTGGATCTGATCGACGATCGTGCCCTCGTGGTTCGACTGGAAAAGCGCGATCTCGAAGCCCTTCTGCGTGGCCACCGCCTTGCAGATACGCTCGACATCGTCGAGCGTGTCAGAGCCGTAGATCTCCGGCTGACGCTTGCCCAGCAGGTTCAGGTTGGGGCCGTTCAGGATGTAGATCAGGCGCGACATCGGGTCCTCGGGGTGATTTCCGCCCCAATTGGCCCCAAATGCCGCTTTGATACAAGCCTTGGCACGCAGATCGCGCGCAAGCGCGACCCGCAGGCCTCACATGAAGGCGTCGGGCTCGGCCGCTTTCTTGCGCGCGACATAGTCGGTGAGCGCCTCGGCGATGCCGGGATCGAGCGCGGGCGGCTGGTAATCGCCCAGCATCTTCGCCACGCGCTTCTCGGCCAGCGCCATCGTATCGAGCCCGCCCTGCTCTTCCCAGGTCTCGAAGGGCCGGTAATCGAGCAGGTTCGTGCGCCAGAAGGCGTCCTTGAAATTGGCCTGGGTATGGGCGCAGCCGAGATAATGGCCGCCCGGACCAACCTCGCGGATCGCATCCATCGCCTGCCCGTTCTCGGTCACATCGACGCCCTGGGCGAGCCGGTGAAGAACGCCGAGCTGGTCGGCATCCATCACGTATTTCTCGTAGGAAGAGACGAGGCCCCCTTCGAGCCAGCCGCAGGCATGGAGCATGAAGTTCACGCCCGCATAGAGCCCGTTATTGAGCGTGTTCGCACTCTCGTAGGCGGCTTGCGCGTCGGGCAGTTTCGAGCCCGTGAAGCCCCCCGCCGAGCGATAGGGCAGCCCGAGCCGCCGCGCGAGCTGGCCCGCGCCAAGTGTGATCAGCGAGGCTTCGGGCGTGCCGAAGGTGGGTGCGCCCGAATTCATGTCGATCGAGGTCACGAAGGCGCCGAAGATCACAGGCGCGCCGGGACGGATCAGCTGGCTATAGGCCACGCCTGCCAGCACCTCGGCCAGAACCTGCGTGAGCGTGCCCGCGACCGAGACCGGCGCCATTGCGCCGCCCACGATGAAGGGCGAGATGATGCAGGCCTGATTGGCGCGCGCATAGACCTCCAGCGCCCCCATCATCGTCGCATCGAATGTCAGCGGCGAGTTGATGTTGATGAGCGAGGTCATCACCGTGTTCTGGTCAACGAAATCGGAGCCGAAGAGGATCTTCGACATCTCGACACTGTCGGCGGCGCGCGAGGGCTCGGTGACCGAGCCCATATAGGGCTTGTCTGACAGCGTCATATGCGCGTGGAGCATGTCGAGATGGCGCTTGTTCACCGCCACGTCGGTCGGTTCGCAAACGGTCCCGCCCGAATGGTGAAGCCATTTCGACATCTGACCGAGTTTCACGAAGTTGCGGAAATCGGTGATCGTGGCGTAGCGGCGTCCGCCATGGTTGTCGCGCACGAAGGGCGGGCCATAGACCGGGGCGAGCACGAGGTTGCGCCCGCCGATCTCGACATTGCGCTCGGGGTTGCGGGCCGCCTGGGTGAATTGCGAGGGCGCGGTGGCGCAGAGCTTGCGGGCAAGGCCGCGCGGGATGCGCACGCGCTCCCCCTCGATATCGGCGCCGGCCTCGCGCCAAAGGTCGAGGGCCGCCGGGTTCTCTACGAAATTGACGCCGATCTCCTCGAGCACGGTTTCCGCGTTATGCTCGATGATCTGGAGCGCTTCCTCGTTCAGGATCTCCATGTCGGGGATGTTGCGCGTGATGTAGCGCGCGAATTCCACCCGCACCGCCGTGCGCTCGGCCCTGCGGGCTGCCCCGCCACCACCACGGGCGCGACGGCCCACACGTTCTGCCTGTTCCGAATCGGCCATGACATCCTCCGCCCGTAATTCCGACCCCAAACTAACGGCGGGAGGGATGCACGATGTCTTGTTTGCGTCCGTCAGCGGTAGAGAAGCGACCGCCCGTCCGCAAAGAGATGCACCTTCGCCGGATCCGCACTGAGCGAGAGCTGCGAATGGCGGCGGTCGTGATGGATGCCCGGCAGCTTCGCGATCACCGGCGCGGCATCGCCCTCGGGCTGGAAATAGAGCAGCGTGACCTCCCCCAGAGCCTCGACGATATCGACATGACCGGTATAGATCGCCTCGCCTTCGGCGGGCACGAAATCCTCGGGACGCACGCCGATATTGACCTTCAGCCCCATATCCTCGGGGCGCGTGGGCACCGTGGATCTGGCAACACCGCCGCGCGCGAGCTTCACCGTGGTCACCTCGCCCGTCTCCACCACCTCGCCCGGCAGCAGGTTCATTGAGGGGCTGCCGATGAATTGCGCGACGAACTCGTTTTCGGGGCGTTCGTAGAGGTCAAGCGGCGTGCCGACCTGCGCGATCCCCTTGTTGGCGAGCACCACGATGCGGCTTGCGAGCGTCATCGCCTCGACCTGATCGTGGGTCACGTAGATCATCGTGCGGTCGGGCATCGCCTCTTTGAGCTGGGCGATCTCGATCCTTGTCGCCACACGCAGCGCCGCGTCGAGGTTCGAGAGCGGTTCGTCGAACAGGTAGACCTTGGGGTCGCGCACGATGGCGCGCCCGATCGCGACCCGCTGACGCTGTCCGCCCGAGAGCGCCTTGGGCAGACGATCCAGATAGGGTTCGAGCTGCAGCATCTTCGCGGCCTTCTCGACGGCGGCGTCGATCTCTTCCTTGCTCATCTTCGCGATCTTGAGCGCGAAGGCCATGTTGTCGCGCACGGTCATGTGCGGATAAAGCGCATAGGACTGGAACACCATCGCGATCCCGCGGTTCGCGGGGGGCACGTCGTTCATCCGCACCCCGTCGATCTCGAGCGTGCCGCCCGAGATCTTCTCGAGCCCCGCGATCATCCGCAAAAGCGTCGATTTCCCGCAGCCCGAAGGGCCGACGAAGACGATCAGCTCGCCTGCCTTGATGTCGAGGTTGATGTCCTTGAGGACAGAGACCTCGCCATAGCTCTTCGCGATGTTTTCCAGTTTCAGATCGGCCATCTTCCCCCCTCAGGCCCCGTGATCGTCGAGGCGCAAAATGCTTGGCTGCCACGGGCCCAGATGCAGCGTGTGATCGGGCATCGGACGGATCGAGCCCAGCTCACCCGCGATCGTCACCCAGTTGCCCGGCGGCACGGTCGCATTCACCGGCTGGTCGGACAGGTTGAAATAGCAAAGGATCGTCTCGTCCTCGTTCTTGCGGGTGAAGACGAAGAGATCCCCCGAACAATACATGTCCTCCATCGCCCCCTTGCGCAGCACCTCGTGGTTGCGCCGGAACGCGATGGCGCGACGGTAGTGATGCAAAAGCGAGGCGGGGTCATGTTCGGCCACGTCGGCGGCGATGTTGTGATGAACCGAGGGCACCGGAAGCCAGGGCCGCGCCTGCGAGAAGCCGCCATAGGCCGCGTCGCGCTCCCAGACCATCGGCGTCCGGCACCCGTCGCGGCCCTTGAACTCGGGCCAGAATTCGATGCCATAGGGGTCTTGCAGATCCTCGAAGGCCAGTTCGGCCTCGGGCAGGCCCAGCTCCTCGCCCTGATAGAGGCAGAGCGAGCCGCGCAGGCACATCATCAGCGTCGTATAAAGCCGCGCGGCCGCAGGTGTCAGGTGCCAGCGCGAGATATGGCGCTCGACATCGTGGTTCGAATAGGCCCAGCAAACCCAACCATCCTTCGCCACCTCATCGACCTTCTCGAACACCGCCTTGAAATAGCGTGCATCGAGCGGCGCGTGCCCGGACAGAAGCTCGAAGGCGTAGGACATCTGCATCTTGTCGCTGCCCGAAGTGTATTCGCCGAGGATCTCCAGCCCGCGTTGGCTGTCGCCCACCTCACCCACGGCGGCTGCGTTGTAATTGTTCATCAACGTGCGCAGCTTGCGCAGGAAACGCAGGTTCTCGGGGTTGTTCTTGTCGTAGATATGGCGCTGGTGATTGTAGGGGTTCACCTTGGGGGCGGTCTGGTCGTTGCGCTCCTCGGGCGGCAGCGGAGGATTGTCACGCAACTCCTTGTCGTGCATGTAGAAATTGATCGTGTCGAGGCGGAACCCATCGACGCCTCGCTCCAGCCAGAACTTCGCGACGTTCAACAGCTCCTGCTGCACTTCGGGGTTGTGGAAGTTCAGGTCGGGCTGCGAGACAAGGAAGTTGTGCATGTAATATTGCTCGCGCCGGCCATCCCAGTGCCAGCCCGGACCGCCGAAGATCGACAGCCAGTTGTTGGGCGGCGTGCCGTCGGGTTTGGGGTCGGCCCAGACATACCAGTCGGCCTTGGGGTTGTCGCGGCTCGACCGGCTCTCCTGGAACCAGGGGTGCTGGTCCGAGGTATGCGACAGCACGAGGTCGATCATCACTTTCAGCCCCAGCGCATGGGCCGTCGCGATCACCTGGTCGAAATCGGCGAGATTGCCGAAAAGCGGGTCGACATCGCAGTAATCGGCCACGTCATAGCCAAAATCCTTCATCGGAGAGGTGAAGAACGGCGAGATCCAGACCGCATCCGCGCCCAGCGAGGCCACATGCGGCAGCCGCCGGACGATCCCCAGCAGATCGCCCACCCCATCATTGTTGCTGTCTTGGAAACTACGCGGATAGATCTGGTAGATCACCGCTCCGCGCCACCATTCTTCTGTCTTCGTGAGAGAATTCATCAACCACCTTTAACCGAACCCGCCAGCAGACCGCGGACGAGATATTTCTGCATTGCAAAGAAGACCCCGAGCGGAACCGCGATCGACACGAAGGCGGCGCCAGCCAGAATGCCCCAGTCCCCTCCGCGAGACCCCAGCAGGTCGTCGGCGATCTTCACTGTCATCACCTTGGTCTGATCGTTGGCCGGCAGGAACACCTTGGCGACAAGAAGATCGTTCCAGACCCACAGGAATTGGAAGATTGCAAAAGAAGCGAGCGCCGGGAATGACAAAGGCAGCACGATCTTCATGAAAATCTGGAAATCCGTGGCCCCGTCGACCTTTGCGCTCTCGATGATGTCGCGCGGCAGACCCACCATGTAATTGCGCAACAGATAGATCGCGAGCGGAAGGCCGAACCCGGTGTGGGCAAGCCAGATGCCCACGAAACTCTGCCCGATTCCCACATCCTGATGGAGCCGCAAAAGCGGCACGAGCGCCAGCTGCAGCGGCACCACCAGCAGCCCCACGACCGCCGCGATCAAAAGCCCGCGCCCGGGAAATTCCATCCAGGCCAGCGCATAGGCCGCGAAGGCTGCAACGAGGATCGGGATGATCGTGGCCGGGATCGTCACCGTGAGCGTATTGAGAAAGGCCTGCCCCATCCCGTCCGAGGACAGAACCTGCCTGTAATTGGAAAGGGTGAAGGCCGGCGGCATGTCGGCCACGAAATAGACGCGCGGACCGGAGCCCTCGAAGCTCGTGCTCGACGTCACCTCATAGGCGCCATCGGCGTTCACCGTCATCGTGCCCGCCTCGGTCTGCGCCGTCTCTCCCGCCTTGTAGGCGCCCGGCTTGATGCCCGAGGTCCCGAAGGCCACGATTTTCGCCCCCGGCTTCAGATCCCTTGCATTCTGGCCATCCGTCAGCAGGTTGCCGCTGAGAACGTAGGCCCCGTCCGCCTGAGCCTCGCCCTCGCCCGGGATCCGGTCGCGGAAGGCCTTTTCGACCGGGAAGGCCGACTCCCACCAGCCCGACTGGCTGATCTGATCGGTGGTGCGAAAGGAGCTCACCAGCAGACCCACCGTCGGGATCAGCCAGAGCACGACCATGAGAGCGACCGAGATATGAACCGCCCAGGTCAGGCGCGATTTCTGTCCCGCGATGGAAGCCATCAGCGCATCTCCTTTCGGGCCTGAATGATGTTCCAGATCATCACCGGCAGCACGATGATCATGATCACGAAGGCCACCGCCGTGGCCCGCCCGTCATCGCGGAACATGTAGCTCATCATGTAGCTCGGCAGGATCTGCGTGCCGAAATTCCCGCCCGTCGTCGCGTAGACGATATCGAAGACCTTCAGCACGAGAATGGTGATCGTCGTCCAGACAACCACGATCGTCGGCATGATCTGCGGCACCTTGATCTTGAAGAACAGCTGGAACGGGTTCGCCCCGTCCAGCACCGCCGCCTCGACCGTTTCCTCGGGAATGCCGCGCAACGCTGCAGAGAGGATCACCATCGCAAACCCGGTCTGGATCCAGATCAGGATCACCATCAGGAAGAAGTTATTCCAAAACGGGATCTGCAAGGGATCGAGCGGCTGGAGATGGAAGGCGTCACGGATCGCGTTGATCAAACCGATCTGGGGATTGTTCGCATAGACGAATTTCCAGATCAGCGAGGCGCCCACGAAGGAAATCGCCATCGGCATGAAGATAAGCGATTTCGCGATATTGCCCCATTTGATCCGGTCGGTGAGCTGGGCCGCCATCAGCCCGAAGAAGGTGGCCAGCGCCGGTACCACCAGCACCCACAGGAAGTTGTTGAAGACCGCCTGCCGGAACGTGTCATCAGCGGCGAGCTTCTGGTAATTGCCCAGCCCGATGAACTCCGTCCCGTTGCGATTGAAGAGCGAGCGCCAGAACGAGCCGACCACCGGATAGGCGAGATAGAGCCCCAGCGCCGCGATCGCGGGAAACAGGAACAACCAGGGGCGCACCATATTCGCACGGTTGATGTTGCGGCCCGGATCGGCTCCGCGCGGCGGGAAGATGACTTTGTCGAGCACGAGGTTGGAGGCGTAGAAATAGGCGATGCAGCCGCCAACCCCGAGCGCGATCGTGATGATCCCTTGCAAGATCGGTGACATCTGGCCCCTCCCCGAACCGTTTACGCAAGAGCGCGCCCCCGGGACATGGCGTCCGGGGGCGCGACCTGTCTTACTTCTCGATGCTGTCCCAGCGCTTCTGGACCGCGTCGGCCGCTTCCTGCGCGGTCTCGTCGCCGGTGGTGTAGGCCACCATAGCCTTCCAGAACGCATCCGTTCCGATCTCGCCCGGCATCTGGTCGGAACCGTCGAAGCGGAAGGTGGTCGCATCCAGCAGGATCTTGTTCATGTTACGCTGAACGTCATTGGCGAAGGCCGCGAGGTTGACGTTCTTGTTCGGCGTAAGGAAGCCCGACTGTGCCATCCAGATCTCGGATGCGATCGGGGTCTCGAGGAACTTGATGAAGGCCTCTGCGGCCTTGCTGTCCTTGGTGATGCCGAACATCGTGCCCGCGCCGAGCACCGGCTTGCCGAGATCCTTGCCCTCATAGGCCGGGAAATAGAAGAAATTCACGTCCGAGCCCACCTTGGTGCCTTCGGGGAAGAAGGTCGGGATGAAGCTCGCCTGCTTGTGCATGTAGCATTTCGGCGGGAAGTCGAAGAGCCCCTTTGGGCTATCGCGGAAATCGGTCGTGGCCACCGCCTGCTCGCCCCCTTCGGCGAAACCCGGGGTCTTGGCGAACCAGCCGTAGTCCTTGATCGCATCGACGACTCTGGGATCGTTGAACTTGAGCGTGTTCGAGACCCAGTCGTCATAGGTCTGCGGCGACTGGGTGCGCAGCATGATATCTTCGACCCAGTCGGTCGCGGGCCAGCCGGTCGCCGCCCCCGAGCCAAGCCCGATGCACCAGGGCGTACCGCCATCGGCCTTGATCTGCTCGGTCAGCGCCTTGAGCTCCTCCATGGTCTCAGGCACCTTGTAGCCCGCTTCCTTGAAGTTCTCGGGCACATACCAGACCAGCGATTTCAGGTCCGCCTTGAAGGGAAAGGTGAAGGTCTGTTTCATGCCATCCTTGCCGGCATAGGTCGAGAGATCCTCCCAGCTCTGACCCGCGGCGTAATTGTCCTTGATCCAGGCGCCCGTGCCTTCGGGCATCGGGGTCAGGTAGCCCTGCTTGGCCAGATCGGAGGCGAGACCGGGCTGCGGGAAGACCGCGATATTCGGGGGCGTGCCGCCTTTTGCCGCGATCACGATATCCTGCTCGAAGCTTTCCGAGCCCGAATAGTCGACCTTCGCGCCGGTCGCGGCCTCGAAATAGGCCAGAACGCTTTCGAACAGCTTCTTGTCGCCACCCGTCCACGGGCCCGTGATGGTGAGCGTCTTGCCGCTCAGGTCGTTGTCCTTGGCGAATTGATCATAACTGGCCCAGTCGAAGCGATCGGGCTCGCTCCCCGGTTTGAACGTGAGCTCCTGCGCCGAGGCGAGCCCCGCCGACAGCGCCAGCGCCGCGATGCCAAGCATCAGATGTTTGGTCATGAATTCCTCCCGGTATATGGCGCTTCGGACCGACACGACTCACCATGCCCAAAGCGCTTTGGACTTGAGTGACCGTCTCAGAGCACTCACCGGATGTCAATTGTCGCGCCTCGCGCGCAAATCAATTTCCCTTTATTTCCATAATCTTTTTCGAGACATCGTCGCCGCAACGCAGCATCCTCGTTGCCGCGCATGCAGCATTGACGGGCAAAATCCGCGCGACTAACCTCGCCTCTGATCCAAAGCGGTTTGGGGCGATGAATCTCAAGACACTGGCACAAGAACTCGGGTTGTCGCCCACGACGGTGAGTCGCGCACTCAACGGCTATCCGGAAGTCTCCGAGGCCACCCGGATGCGCGTCATGAAGGCCGCCGAAGCCGCGAATTACCGCCCCAACACCCAGGCGAAACGGCTCGCCACCGGCCGCGCAATGGCGATCGGCCACATCATCCCGATCTCGACCCGCCACGAGATCGTGAACCCGGTCTTTGCCGACTTCATCGCGGGCGCAGGCGAGGTCTATGCGCGGCGCGGCTATGACATGGTGATCACAATCGTGCCCGACGATCAGGAAGCGCGCGCCTATGCCGAACTGCGCTCGAAAGGGAATGTCGACGGGGTGCTCGTCCACGCACCTAAGGTCGAGGATCATCGCATCGCCATGCTCGACCATCTCGGGATGCCCTTCGTGCTGCACGGGCGGGTCAGCGGGATCGAAAGCTCTTACAGCTGGGTCGATGTGAACAATGTTCGCGCCTTCACCCGCGCTACCGATTTCCTGCTCGATCTCGGGCATCGCCGGATCGCGCTGATCAACGGTATCGGCAACATGGATTTTGCCCGCAGACGGCGGCGCGGCTATGAACAGGCCCTGATGGCACGGGGGATCTCGCCCGATCCGGCGCTCATCACCGAGGGCGAGATGACCGAGGCACAGGGCCACGATGCGGCCCGCGCGATGCTGCGATTGTCGAACCCGCCCACAGCTTTCCTCACCGCCTCGCTGCTTTCGGCGATGGGTGCGCGGCGCGGGATCGAGGAGGCGGGCCTCAAGATGGGGCGCGACATCTCGATCCTGACCCATGACGACGAGCTGGGCTATCTCAGGAACGGCACCGCCGAAGAGCCGATCTTCACCGCCACCCGCTCCTCCGTACGCGAGGCGGGGCGGCGCTGCGCGGCGCTTCTCATCGACCAGATCGAGAGCGGCGACCGCACGCCCCGTCACGAACTGATGGAGGCGGTTCTGGTGCTCGGGCAATCCACGGGCCCTGCCCCCACACGCTGAAAAACAGGATGAAGATGTTTCCGAAACGCACTGACTTTCCGAATGATTTCCTCTTCGGCACGGCAACCTCCGCCTATCAGATCGAAGGTCATGCCTTTGGCGGTGCGGGCCCCTCGCACTGGGACACCTTCGCGGCCACGCCGGGCAATGTCGTGCGCGCCGAAAACGGTGCGACGGCTTGCGATCACTATCATCGGTGGGAAGAAGATCTCGACCTGATCGCGGCGGCCGGGTTCGATTGCTATCGCTTCTCGACCTCCTGGGCGCGGGTCATGCCCGAGGGGCGCGGGGCGGTGAACGCGGAGGGCCTCGATTTCTACGACCGGCTCGTTGACGGGATGCTGGAGCGCGGGCTCAAACCCGCCCTCACCCTCTATCACTGGGAACTGCCCGCAGCACTTTCCGACAAGGGCGGCTGGCGCAATCGCGATATCGCCTTCTGGTTTGCCGATTTCGCGCAGGTCATCGCGGACCGGCTCGGCGACCGGATCTGGTCGGCCGCCCCGATCAACGAGCCCTGGTGCGTCAGCTGGCTGAGCCATTTCGAGGGCCATCACGCGCCCGGCCTGCGCGACATCCGCGCGACCGCCCATGCGATGCATCATGTGCTGCTCGCGCATGGGCAGGCGATCCGGGTGATGCGCGATCACGGCATGAAGAACCTCGGCGCAGTGTGCAATTTCGAGGCCTCCCTTCCCGCCGATGACAGCCCCGAGGCGCAAGCCGCCACCGCCCGCCACGACGCATATTACAACCGCTTCTTCGTCGAGGGGATGTTCAAGCGCCGCTATCCCGAAGAGGTCTTGGCCGCCTTCGTCCCCCACATGCCCGCCAATTGGGAGGATGATTTCGCGGTGATCGGCGAGCGGCTCGACTGGTTCGGCCTCAATTACTACACCTGCAAGCGCATCGCGCCCGCAGAGGATCCCTGGCCCGCGCTGCGCGAGATCGAGGGTCCGCTGCCCAAGACCGCGATGGGCTGGGAGGTCTATCCCGAAGGCCTCCATCACTTCCTCACCCGCCTCGCGCGAGACTATACCGGCGATCTGCCGCTCTACGTGACCGAGAACGGCATGGCCTCGCCCGATGTGATCGCAGGCGGCAAGGTCGAGGATCCGCAGCGCATCGCCTACTACCGCGAGCACCTCGCGGCGATGCGGCGGGCGATGGCCGAGGGCGTGCCGGTGAAGGGTTATTTCTGCTGGTCGCTGATGGACAATTACGAATGGGCGCTGGGTTACGAGAAACGCTTCGGCCTCGTGCATGTCGATTTCGAAACCTTGCAGCGCACCCCGAAAGCGTCCTATTTGGCATGGCAGGACGCATTGGGGAGCCGCTGATGAGCGAACAGATCACGTTGCTGGCCGATATCGGCGGCACCAATACACGTGTCGCCATCGCCCGCGACGGCGTGCTTTGCCCCGAGACGATCCGCCGATATGCCAACAAGGGGCGACCGTCTCTCGAGGCGATCCTCGCCGATTACCTGCAAGAGGAAGACTGCGGTCAGCCGCTGGCGGGCGCCTGTGTCGCCGCTGCAGGCCCGGTGCGAGACAATCGCGCCGAGATGACGAACCTCTCCTGGGTGATCGAGGCCGAAAATATCGCGGCACTCACACGGGCCGGTCAGGTTTTCGTGCTCAACGACCTTCAGGCGCAGGGTCATGCGCTGGGGTATCTCGCCCCCGGGGCGATCCTCCCGATACTGCCCGGCGAACCCGCGCGCGAGGGCTCGGCCCGGCTCGTCGTCGGTATCGGGACCGGTTTCAACGCAGCGCCCGTGCATGAGGGCCCCGGTGGCCGCGTCGTGCCGCCCTCGGAAGCGGGTCACACCACGATGCCCTGCACCACCGAGGCCGATTTCGCCCTCAAGACCTATCTCGAGGCGAAACACGCCTTCGCCAGCGTCGAGCACGTCGTCGCAGGGCGCGGGTTGGAGCGGATCTATGCCTACCTCAAGGGCGAGGAGGACGCGACCACGCCCGGCGAGCAGATCCTGTCTCTGATCGAGGCGGGGGACGAAACCGCCGTCGCCGCGGGCCGCACCTTCGTGCAGATGCTGGGTAAAGTGGTGGGGGATCTGGCGCTGACCCACCTGCCCTTTGGCGGGATCTACCTGATCGGCGGCGCCGCGCGCGGGGTGGTGCCGTGGCTCGAGCCCTTCGGTTTCGCCCAGGCTATGCAGGCCAAGGGCCGCTTCTCCGAGTTCCTGCGGGCCTTCCCGGTTTCGGTGATCGAGGATGACTATGCCGCGCTTCACGGCTGCGCCGCCTTCCTCAAGGCGCGGCTGTCGCAATAAGCCCGCCCGCGTCAAACCTATTTTAACGGCTCGGCTCTAAGCCTCTTTCTCGACAGTTGTTGAAAAGAGGTTTGCGATGCGTCCGTACCCCCTTCCGCAGCGGGCGGCCCGTGCATGACGGTGCTCGCCCTGCCCGACCGTATCGATCTCGGCGCGGTCTCCGCATTGCATGCGGCGCTCGACCCCGTGACTACCGGGCCGACCGTGATCGACGCCTCGACGGTCAGCCATCTCGGCGCGCTCGGGGTGCAGTTGCTCGTCTCGGCCGCGCTGAGCGCACGCGCCTGCGGTCACAGCCTGACGATCACCCCCCGCTCCGACGCTTTCGACGAGGCGCTGGCCCGCTTCGGCATTTCTATCGACGATCTGCAAAATACGGAGGCTGCATGAGCCTGAAAGTTCTCGCGGTAGATGACAGCCGCACGATCCGCGACATGCTCAGGTTGACCCTCGCCGATGCGGGGATCGAACTCTACCTTGCCGAGGACGGGGTGCACGGCCTCGAGGTTCTCGGCGGGATCGACCCCGATGCGATCATCTCAGACATCAACATGCCACGCCTCGACGGGTTCGGATTCATCGAGGCGGTTCGGGGGCAGGATCGGCATCGGGCGACACCGATCCTCGTGCTGACCACGGAATCCGCGCCCGAACTCAAGGCCCGTGCCCGCGCCGCCGGGGCCACCGGCTGGATCGTCAAACCCTTCGATCCGGTCAAGCTGGTCAAGGCGCTCAACATGGTCGCTGGCTGAGGAGAGCGAAATGCCCAACGACCCGATGGCCGAAATCAAGGCCTCCTTCTTCATCGAATGCGATGAGCTGCTCGAAAGCCTGCAAGATGCGCTGACCGAGATCGAAGAGGGTGCGCATGACGGCGAGACGATCAATATCGTCTTTCGGGCGGTCCATTCGATCAAGGGCGGCGCCGGGGCGTTCGGGCTCGAAGCGCTGGTGGCGTTCGCCCATCGCTACGAAACGGTGATGGACGAGGTCCGCTCGGGCCGGTTTGAGGTCAGCGTCGAGGCAGTGAAGCTTTTCTTTCAGGCGGCCGACCTGCTGGCCGACGAGGTTCACGCCGCGCGCGACAGCCAACCCGAACCAGAGGGCGCCGAAGCCTGCCTCAAGGCGCTCGAGGCACTTCTGGGCACGGACCGTTTGGCCGAGGCCGAGACCGATGACGCCCCCCCTGATTTCCAACCGATGGGTCTCTCTCTCGATCTCGCCGCCGATTTCGACATTGACCAGACCCCGCCGGATGCCCATGTCCTGCACTTCAAACCCCATGCCGATCTCTACGCCTCGGGAAACGAACCGCTCTATCTCCTGCGCGCGCTGGCCGACCTTGGTCCGCTCGAGACCGAGGTCGACTTCTCCGCGATCCCGCCGCTCGACGCGATCGACCCCGAAGCGGCCTACCTCTCATGGACCCTGCGCCTCGACCGCACGCTCGACGAGGCCGCAATTCGCGATGTGTTCGATTTCGTCGAGGATGTCTGCGATCTCGAATTTGGCTCGCGGGAAAACCCGCTCGATAGCTTCGGTGACGTGACTTCGCTGCTTCAATTCGACGCCGGCACGTCTGGAAACGACGAAAACGCTCCGGCCGGTTTCGGAGCCCCGCTCGCCGCCCCACCACCCGAGCCCACACCCGATCCGGACCCGCCGTCTCCTCCGTCCCGCGCGGGAGAAGCGAACGAGCCGGATCGCGCGGGGATGCCTCCGATGACACCGCCAACGCCCGCGACAGGAACGCCCGCGGCAGACCCCGGCGCGACGGTTCGCGTCGACCTCGAACGGATCGACCGCCTCGTCAATCTCGTGGGCGAGCTGGTGATCAACCAGGCCATGCTCGCCCAATCGGTGACAGAGGCCGGACTGCCGCCCAACTCGCCGGTCATGACCGGGCTCGAGGCCTTCATGATGCTCACCCGCGACATTCAGGACAGCGTGATGATGATCCGCGCGCAGCCTGTCAAACCGCTCTTTCAGCGCATGGCCCGGATCGTGCGCGAAGCCTCCTCGGCAGTCGGCAAGGAGGTCAAGCTACGCACCGAGGGCGAGGCGACAGAGGTCGACAAGACCGTCATCGAACGCCTCGCCGACCCGTTGACCCACATGATCCGCAACGCCGTCGATCATGGGCTGGAGCCCACCGAAACCCGCGTCGCGGCCGGAAAACCGCGCGAGGGTGTGATTACGCTTTGCGCGCAACATCGCTCTGGCCGCGTCGTGATCGAAGTGACGGACGACGGAGGCGGTATCAATCGCAAGAAGGTCTTTGCCAAAGCGGTCGAGAAAGGCCTCGTGCCCGCAGACTCCCACCTGAGCGACAGCGAGATCGACAATCTTCTCTTCCTGCCCGGGTTCTCCACCGCCGATCAGGTTTCCGCATTGTCAGGGCGCGGCGTCGGGATGGATGTCGTCAAGAGCTCGATCCAGGCGCTTGGAGGACGGATCGCGATCACCTCCGAACCCGGCAAGGGCACATGTTTCTCGATTTCGCTTCCGCTGACGCTGGCCGTTCTCGACGGTATGGTCGTCAACGTCGCCAATGAGACGCTCGTCGTGCCTCTTTCCTCGATTCTCGAGACAGCGACTCTGACAAGCGAAGACATCCGCGTGCTCGGGCCGGAAACCCATGTCATCCACCTCCGGGGCGCCTTCGTGCCGCTCTATGATCTGGGGGCCGAACTCGGCTATCGCGCTCCCAAGTCGAATTACGAAGGCGGGATCGTGCTGCTCACCGCCCAGGAAAACGGAGACCGATCGGCCCTCGTCGTCGACGCGATCCTTGAACAGCGCCAGGTCGTGATCAAGGGGCTGCAACAGTCCTACGGCCACATCCCCGGCGTCGCCGCCGCCACAATTCTCGGCGACGGTCAGATCGCGCTGATCCTCGACCCCGCCGACCTCGTCGATAATGCTTCGGGCCGCACAGGCAGCCGCGACCTCACGCTCGCAGGATGAACCATGACAGAACCAACCAACACCCAGACAAACTCCAACGAAGTCGAACTTCTTTCCTTTCGCCTGGGCGACGAGGAATACAGCGTCGACATCATGTCCGTCCGAGAAATCCGTGGCTGGACACGCGCGACACCCCTGCCCCACGCGCCAGCCTATGTGCGCGGCGTGATCAACCTGCGCGGCACCGTGCTGCCGGTCGTGGATCTCTCGGTCCGTCTCGGCATGAGACCCGTCGCCGGCGACGCCCGCAACGTGATCGTCGTGGTCCAGATCGGCACTCAGACAGCCGGCCTTCTCGTTGATGCTGTCTCCGACATCCTGGCCCTTCCGCGCAGTGCGTTGCAGCCACCCCCGGATCTCGCGGCGGACACGGCACAACGCTGCATTTCGGCACTCACGATCGTTGAAGGCCGTATGATCCGCGTCCTCGACCTGACGGCGGTTCTTCCCCAAGACGATGCCGAGGCCGCATGAGCACGACCGAGCAACTCACACCAAACCAACTTTCGCCTGCCCCGCACGAGCTCGAAGCGATCGCACGCATTCTCCACGACGCGACCGGCATCGTCATCACCCAGGGCAAGAGCTCGATGGTTCAAAGCCGCCTCAGCAAGCGTCTTCGCGAACTCGGGTTGAGCGATTACGCGACCTACATCGCCCATGTGACCTCCGAAAGCGGTGTCGAGGAACGACGCGCGATGATTTCGGCGCTCACCACCAACGTCACGCGTTTCTTTCGCGAAAACCATCATTTCGAGACGCTGAGCACCGCCGCTTTGCCGCCCCTGATCGCACGGGCGCGCGCAGGCGAACGTATCAGGCTCTGGTCGGCGGGCTCATCAAATGGCCAAGAGGCCTATTCGATTGCCATGATGATCGCCGAGGCGGCTCCGGATTACGCAAAACTCGACCTGCGCATCCTCGCCAGCGACATCGATCCGCACATGATCGCGGCGGGCCAAGCCGGTCTCTATGACAGTTCGGCCCTCGCGAGCGTTCCGACCGACATGCAACGCAAGTATTTCTCCCGCAAAGGTGAAAAAGTTCAGATCGCCACGCCGCTCCGGGAACTTATCAGCTTCCGCGAACTCAACTTGCATGAGCAATGGCCGATGCGCGGACGCTTCGACATCATTTTCTGCCGAAACGTCGTGATCTATTTCGACCCTGATGCCCAGGCGAGGCTGTGGCAACGGTTCGAGGCACAGCTCGCGCCCGAGGGTTGGCTCTTTGTGGGTCATTCCGAGCGTATCGCAGATCTAAGCCAGTCCAATCTCGTGACCGCAGGCGTGACGACCTATCGCCTTCGTGCAGAAACGACCACCAGGGAAACTCGCAAATGGCATTGAGAGACCAACTGCGCATCCTCGTCGTCGACGACATGTCGACCAGTCGCGGCCTGATCATGCAGGCACTAGATGCGATGGGCATTCGCCAGGTCGGCTATGCGATCGATGGCCCGGGCGCGCTTGAAGTCCTCGGCAAAACGCCGATCCACCTCGTGATATCGGATTACAACATGCCGGGAATGGACGGGCTCCAGCTCCTGCGGGCAATGCGCACCAATGCGCGCACGAAAGGCCTCGGGTTCATCTTGATTACCGGTCGCGCCGATCGCGACGTCATCGAAACCGGCAAGCGCTTGGGGATGAACAACTTCATTAAGAAACCATTCGAGCCGCAAGAGCTGAAGGCGTGCATCGAAGCCGTGGTAGGTCGACTGTGAGCGTGGATACGCCGCGATCTTACACGCAACCCGAGAGTCGTCTCGAAGCGGCCGAACTCCTGCGGCGTATCGGTCTCGAACTCGAAGCTCTCGCGCGGCTTTCCCTCAGGATCGAGCGAAGCTTGTCGGAAATTGAACTTCCCGAACATCTTCCGGTCGGCATTGTCAGGGAACTTCAAGGGATTGATCGGATCAGCCAATCGCTCGGCGAGCTCGCCATCCTTTTGTGCACCGTGAGCGCGGAAACTCCGTCAGAGGCCACATTTTCTCGCTCTGAACTATTTTCGCGACTTCGGCTCAAGGAGCTCATCAACAATCTCGACCCTGCCCATCGCGACGCGCTCGCAAAACGTGACAGCGATGGTGAAATCCAATGGCTTTAGCTGCCACGGCGCACCATCGTCCAATGGGCCTTTTCGTTTCATCGCCAAGGTTCGTTTGTTGAAGCCCGAACCGATAGCGGCAGACCGCCAGTCAGAGCCTCGCGGATGTCGAAATGGTTCCCTCAAGAAGGGCGTCGGCCCCCCTCCCCGCCGACCCGTCCCAACGTCAAACTCAGCTCAGTGCATCTCCCGCCTGATCGTAGAGCTTCGTCAAAACAACTCAACGTCGCCCCCCCGAAGCTCCGGCACGGGAACTGGATCAATCCGGAACGCCTCACCAAGCAGGCGCTGCCGCGCACGTCCGGAATCGGGCCAAAACTCGATCCGTCGCGCCTGTGTCCCCCCAAGACTTTGGCTCACACACGGTATTTCTTGCTGCTGGAGAAATGCGAGCGCGAAATCGCAGTTCTTTCTCCCGGCATCCGAAAGGCCGGCAATCATTCTGGCACCCCCGAAGAGTTTGGCTCTGAGCCCAGAGCGATGCGCCCCG
The DNA here is from genome assembly GCF_002020275.1 of Thioclava sp. L04-15. Lineage (NCBI taxonomy): Bacteria > Pseudomonadati > Pseudomonadota > Alphaproteobacteria > Rhodobacterales > Paracoccaceae > Thioclava > Thioclava sp. L04-15. The sequence goes on from NZ_MPZW01000002.1 coordinate 283,002, forward strand.
AGCTTCATCAAATCATTGATCAGCAACTCCATCGCATTGACGCCGAAACTTGCCGCCGCGATTGCCGATCCAGATCGTTCCGGCAAGAGAAAATGGTTCATCCCACCAACTTGCGCAGATGCATCATACAGGCAGCACGCCACGCAGGATCCGAGAATGGTCGTGATCGACCGCGAGCCGGCAGCACAGGCGAGAAACTCGCCCTGCGAAATATGCTGGGGGCGCAGTTCTTGCCCATGGATCATTGCTGACCCCTTCGATTTCCAGATGCCGGTCGGGTTTCTTGGCAAAGAGCGAGAATTTCGCCCGCGATCATCTCAAGTGGGATCGCGCGTTCGGCACCACCATTTTCAAGCGCCGCGCGCGGCATTCCGAAAACGACCGACGTCGCTTCGTCCTGCGCCAGGCAACGTGCCCCCGCCCGGCGCAGCCTGAGCATGCCCTCGGCTCCATCATGGCCCATTCCTGTCAACATCAGCGCGACACAGCGCTCGGCATTCCGCAGAGCAGAATCGAACAGAACGTCTACCGATGGACGGTGCCCATTGCGCTTTTCCGCCTCCACGAGGCGGCACCAAAGCGCTCCGCATCCTTCCAGTGCGAGATGGAAACGGCCGCCGGGGGCGAGGTAAATGTGTCCTTGGGAAACATCCGCTCCATCAGAGGCAAGCTGGACCTTCGGCGCGATCTGACGATCTAGGCGCCTCGCAAAATTGGCGAGAAAACCCTCCGGCATGTGTTGGGTGATAAGCGTCGGCGGGGAATTTTCCGGGAATGATTTGAGAAGCGTCTCCAAAGCGCCCACGCCCCCCGTCGAGGATCCAATCAAGATGAACTTTCCATTCCAGGAAAACCCTTTCTGGATGACCATGGGCGAGCGGCTCGCCTGGGGCCTCAGACGGGCCGACGCCGCAGCGACCAACAATTCGGGCAGCGCTGCAAACGGTTGATCGAGGCCATCGAAACGCGGTTTGCCGATACATTCGACGGCACCAAGGGAAAGCGCCTCAAGAGCGGCAAGTGAGCCTTGTTGCGTTTCCGTCGATACCATCACGACGGGCATCGGCCGCAAACGCATGAGTTTTTCGAGAAATTCGAGCCCATTCATGCGTGGCATTTCGACATCGAGCGTCAGCACGTCCGGGTTGAGCAATTTGATCAACTCGCGGGCCTCGTAAGGGTCACGGGCCTCACCCACCACTTCGAGCCTAGGATCGGAAACCAGCCGGCTCCGGATCAGTTGACGGATGGTTGTCGAATCGTCGACGAGAAGTACGCGTATGGGATTCATGATATCGTCGTCTCAAAATGCGGAATCCGTGGATCCCGAGCGCTCAAAAGTCTTCCCAGTCATCCTCGCGCCGATCGGAAGCTTTAACGACATTTCCAACGATCTCGACGCTGGTGAAGCTCGCCTCGGGCGAAGGCACATGAACCTCTTCGAAAACGTGCGCCTCCACTCTACCGACCTGCCTATCTTCATCGGCCCGCCGCAATTTTTCCGGCCGCAGATCCTCGCCTACGCCAGTCTCTCCCAACGGGACGCGGAATTGCGACGTCGTGTCGCGCAGGGCCATCGCACTTGCATTCAGTGCGTGGCTTGCCGCCGTCGTTTCCTCGAACATCGCGGCATTCTGTTGCGTTACCTGATCAAGCTGGTTCATTGCCTCATTGATTTCGTTCAATCCCTGCGCCTGTTCCTGAGCCCCTGAGGCGATCTCGGAGACACGGGCCGCAATATCGACGACCGACGCCAGAATGCCTTCGAGCGCGCGACCGGTCTCACCCACAAGCCCAACCCCCCGCGAAACCTGTTCGGAGGAGGCAGTGATCAAGGTCGCGATTTCGCGCGCCGCATCGGACGATCTTTGCGCAAGCGCACGGACTTCGGACGCGACGACCGCGAACCCGCGGCCCGCTTCGCCCGCACGCGCGGCCTCGACGCCGGCATTGAGCGCCAGCAGGTTCGTCTGAAAAGCGATCTCGTCGATGACACCGATGATCTTGGAGATCTGCTGAGAACTCGTCTCGATTTCGCTCATGGCGAGAATGGCCTGCTGAACGACCGCACCCGAATTCTCGGCACTGCTGCGCGCCTGAGACACGACCGTATCGGCCTCGGAAACGCCTTTTGCAGAGGCGCTGACGGATGAGGAAAGCTCATCAAGGGCGGCAGCGGTCTCTTCGAGTGTCGCGGCCTGTTGTTCGGTGCGCTTGCTCAGATCGTCAGAGGCGGAGGAAATTTCGCGCACCTCGGAATCGATCGCGGCAGCGTTCTCGATCACGGCCCGCATGGCCTCGGCAAGGTTGTCGACCGCAGCGTTGAAATCGGCGCGCAGAGCTTCGTAATCGGGCGAGAAAGCAGCATCGATCGTCGTCGACAGATCCCCTTTCGAAAGCGCGTTCAACCCGTCCCGCAATGCGTCGACGACCGATTGCTGCGCCGCCATCATCCGCTCATTCTCTTCCTGAGCGGTAGCGAGAGCGTGAACCGCTTCTGTGACGTCATTGCCAATGAACACGATTTTCATCATCCGGTTGGCGCGATCCGCCACCGGGTTCAGCGTACCCTCGAGGATATATTCGGGGCCTGCAGACAAACGCAGCAAGAAACGCCCGCTTACCGGATTTCCCCGATGAACCTCTGGCCAGGGATCATTGCCGTCCTCGAAATGAAGCCGCTCCGTGATCTGGGTGCCGATGACCCCCTCGGCACTGGCGCCGAGAAGGGTGCGCAGGCGATCATTGAGGCGCGTGACCGTACCATCGGGAAGCAACTCGCAGACCAGCTGGTTGGAATCGATCGCATCGATCAGGGCTCGTTGCATGCGCAGTTGGGTCACGTCACGCCACTCCACCACGAGACCGAGCGTGCGCCCCTCATCGTCGGTGATCTCGGAAACGTCGACACCGAAACGACCGTCACCAATCTTGATATCGACATTCAGCGGGAGGCGGTCACGGTCGGTCAGAAGACGGCGCGCGGTTTCGGGAACCGCGTGAAATTCATCCATGCACCGCCCGATCAGTCGGTCCGCCGAGAGATCGGGGATCACCTTGTGAAACTCCTCAATCTGGCTTTCGATGAGCCTCTCGACGGCCGGATTGACATGGATGATCCTGAAATCCGCATCCACAAGCATGAGCGCGGCGGAGGCGGTGTCGAAAGCGGTTCCTTGCAGGCGCGCCTCGCGTTGGATCTCTTCGACCGCGGCGAGATCGTGGCGCAGCCCATCGAGCGCCTTGGCGATCACGCCGACCTCATCGCCGCGGGCACGGCCGTCCACCGGGTTGCAATAATCGCCATCGGCGATCGCACCAATGGCCGAACCCAAACGTTGCAACGGACGCGCGACCGAGCGCGCCATCCATCCGGAAAGCCCTGCAAGCAAGAGGACCAGCCAGCTCGCGTGAAACAACATCGATCCAGCGAGCGCCTGAGCCGGCGCGAACAGCTCGTCACGGTCCTGTTCGACGACGGCGGCGTAATCTCTGCCGAAAAGCCTCAGCGGCGTGAACACCTCGATTGCCGGCAGACCGCCAAGTGAAGTTCCCTCAACCCGACCGGATTCGGTGAAATTTCCATCGGACAGGGCGGGATCATCGACAATTGCGCCGGGCACGAGACCATCGACCGGATGACGCAGCGCGCCGAGAAGCCGTCCCGCAGGGTCGGTCACATAGCCCTGCCCGGTTTCTCCGAGGCCGCGCGACGCGCTCATGACCTGACCGATTTCGGTCGCGGGCAGCCACAGGACGAGCGCGCCGAGTTTCAAGCCATTCGCACTTATGACGGGCACTGCGGAGAAGAGATGCGGCGCCCCGGATCCGGTAAGGATTTCCGAGAAAACGACGCCACCGCCTGCGTCGGCTTCATCGAGCGCCGCTTGGGCCACCTTTGCGAACGCAGCTGGCGCTTCCTCGATCGGGCGGGTGAATTCGCCGCCCTTTCGCACCGAATAGACCACCCGCCCGTCACGCGCGACGAGATAGAGATCGGCGTAGCCACCCTCATCAAGCGCTTGCTGAAACGCCGGGTGGTAACGGCGATGCTGGATGGCGTAATCGAGGACACCCTCAACCTCCTCGCTGATTTCGCGGGCGCCGGCGGGATCGCTGCCATACAACTCCACGAGGCGGGCGCTCGCCTCTTCACCCAGGCGCGACAATCCCTTGTCGAAGTCATAGAGCGCCCGCGCCGTCGTGGGATTGCCCGCCAGTTGCCGTGTTTCGGACTCGGCATGGAGCGACCAGGCCTCAAGCTGACTCACGCGGGCCTCGAGCGTCCGGCTGAGCCGTCCTTCGCCCTCGCTCTCGAGCAGCGCATAAGCCTCCCGATAGGCGGAAGCGCCCATGATCGTCAGCGCGATCATCGCGATCGCCACCAGCATCAAGGGCAGTTTGATCCCGAGTTTCAGATTATCGAGAAAGCGCATCGCAGTCCTCCGGCGCGAAGGGGTCGTCACAACGAACCACCCCGGGCGGGGCAGTTCGGCTTAACCATCGCGGCAAGGGCTGAAGATTTGCTAAATCAGATCCGGGAAAGTGAAAGCGCGTTGGATAAAATGCGCAAGGCCTTGTCAGAGGCCGAAAAATGCCGCGCGAAGCAGGCCGGTGCGGCGAGAAAATTCCGACAGATCGAGGGCCCCAGGGGCGAAGGGATCGGACGAGATACGGGCGCGCTCGAGTTGCGCGCGCGCCTGCCAACCGGGCAAAAGCGCCGCGCGGGCATCCCCTTTGAGCACACGTCGGCCAGCGTTCAGACGCGCCAGCCCCTCTTGGGCCAAAGCGCGCACCCCGTCGGGCGCGAGCCCCACCAGTGGCGGACGATTGCGCGCGGTCAATTCGGGCCAGGCCTTGAGCAAGGCCGCAAGCCCCGCACCGGCCCCGAAACTCCGCACGCCTGTTTCGGCCTCGGGTGCAGCCCCGAGTGCCTCGGCCGCCGCCCAGTAAAGCGCGCCAGCCGTCTGGTCGAGATAGGCCCAAAGCGCGGACGTGTCGGCAAAGGGGTCCGGCCAGCAATCGGCGCGGCGGGCCTCGGCCACAGCGATCAAATGGCGCGTATGGGGGGCGACGGGACGCAGCCCAGCCCCGATCTCATGCGGGGGCTCGCGCCCTTCCGACAGTCCTTCGAGCGCGTCGATCCACCATTGCAGACGCATCTCGGCCACCATCGGCTCGGCCGAGGCCCAGGGCGCGCGCGCGATCTCGAGATTGGCGGCGTAGAGTGGCCAAAGACGGTCGCGCAGCGGCGCGGCCGTGGCCATGGTCGCGGCGAACCGGTCGGGATCGCCACGGCGCACGGCCTCTGCCGCCGCATGAAGACTGGCAGCCAGATCGCTCACGCGGGCACCGCCCCGTCGCGCAGCAGTTTCCAGATCATCGCGTCGAGCAGCGCCTCGAACGACGCATCGACTATGTTCGGCGAGACGCCCACGGTCGACCAGCGCTGCCCCGCCCCGTCCTCGCTGTCGATGATGACGCGGGTGACGGCCTCGGTGCCGCCCTGGGTGATACGCACGCGGAAATCGACCAGTTTCATGTCGTCGATGAAGCGCTGATAGGGGCCGAGATCCTTCGTGAGCGCCTTCGACAGAGCGTTCACGGGGCCCCGGTCATGGCCCTGCTCGTCCATGCTCTCGCTGACCGAGAGCATCTTCTCGCCGCCGACCTTCACCACCACGACCGCCTCGGAGATCGACACCATCTTGTCATAGCGGTTCTTGCGCCGCTCGACCGTGACCTTGTAGCGCTTCACCTCGAAGAACTTGGGCAGCTGACCCAGTTCCGCCCGCGCCAGCAGCTCGAAACTCGCCTGCGCGCCGTCATAGGCATAGCCCTGATCCTCGCGCTCCTTGATGATCTCGAGGATGCGGGCGAGGCGCGGGTCGTCTTTCGCCACCTCGATCCCCATGCCTTTCAGGCGCGCGCGCAGGTTCGACTGCCCCGCCTGATTGGACATCGGGATGAGCCGCGTGTTCCCCACCAATGCGGGGTCGATATGCTCATACGTGTCGGGGTTCTTGAGGATCGCGCTCGCGTGCAGCCCCGCCTTATGAGTGAAGGCCGAAGCGCCGACGTAAGGGGCGCTTCGCAGCGGCACCCGGTTCAGGATGTCGTCGAGCTTGCGCGAGAGCTTGGTAATGTCGCGCAGCCTTTCATGGCTGATGCCGGTGTCGAGCGTCGAGGCATAGGGCTCCTTGAGCAAGAGCGTCGGGATCAGCGTGATCAGGTTCGCATTGCCGCAGCGCTCGCCCAAGCCGTTGAGCGTGCCCTGCACCTGACGCGCGCCCGCCTCGACCGCCGCGAGGCTGCCCGCGACCGCGTTGCCGGTGTCGTCATGGCAATGGATGCCGATCTTGTCACCGGGGATGCCCGCCGCGATCACGTCCCGAACGATCCGCCCGATCTCGCCCGGCAGCGTGCCGCCATTGGTGTCGCAAAGCACAATCCAGCGCGCACCGGCCTCATGCGCGGCGCGGCAGCACTCGAGCGCGTAATCCGGGTTCGCCTTGTAGCCGTCGAAGAAATGCTCGGCATCGAACAGCGCCTCGCGGCCCTGCGCCACCATATGCGAGACCGAGGCGCGGATATTCTCGAGGTTTTCCTCCAGCGTGATCCCGAGCGCGGTGCTCACATGGTAATCATGCGTCTTGCCGACGAGGCAGACGGCGGGCGTATTCGCGTTCATCACGCCGGCCAGCACATCGTCATTCTCGGCCGAGCGCCCTGCCCGCTTCGTCATCCCGAAAGCGGCAAAGGTCGCCCGCGTCTGCGGCCGCGCGTCGAAGAAATCGCTGTCGGTCGGGTTCGCCCCGGGCCAGCCGCCCTCGATATAGTCGATGCCGATGCCGTCAAGCGCCTTGGCGATTTCGATCTTCTCGGGGACCGAGAACTGCACGCCTGCCGACTGTTGGCCATCGCGCAACGTGGTATCGTAGAGATAGAGGCGGGATTTGGTCATTGGGTGCCTCCATCGTCCTTGTGTCCCACCCGTTCAGGCGGTCCTGCGTTCAGAGCTCCCGCCCGGCGGCACGCCGGGCCGCGCCCGACCCGCCCCCCAGGGCGGGCGCGATTGCGCCCCCCCTCGGGTCCGGCGCGTCCCTTCTCTCTGGATGCGCTCTCCATCACAGCCCCTCCAGCTTGGCGGGGTCGAAATCCGGACCGGGCAGCAATTCCACCCCGGCCTTGGACATGCGGACCTCAACGCCTGCTTCGGTCAGCGAGACTTTAAGTGCATCAACCAAACCAAAATCCTTTGTCGCCATCGCCACTTTGCGAATTTCGGAAAAGCGTTTGCCCAACTCGTTCAATCGATTTGCGTAGCCTTGTGCCTCGTCTCCATGAGTCGACAGTTGATAACCTGATGAGAATTCGTTGTCGGCTGCTTCGAAATGGAACTGGGAAAACTTTTGAACCAAGATTTGGTCATTGAACCCCAATAGCCGAAGCGCTGCAACGAGCTTGAACTCGTCTTGCTCTTTCAAATACTTGTGCACCAGAGATAGAGCCAAAGCCGTATTCAAATCATTCGCAAGCGCGTCAACAAATTCTTGGGGCGGCTTCGCATATCGAGTGTCAATCCAGGGCTTCGTAAGAGGATCTGCACCCAAAAACTCTGCAATCCGTCGCAACGTTTTCTCGGCCTGACGCGCCTTCTCCGCCGTCCAGTCCATCGGCTTGGTGTAATGCGTCTGCAGGAACACGAAGCGGATCACCTCGCCCGGAATGCCCTTCTCGCCATCGTGCCCATCCAACAGATCGCGCACGGTGAAGAAATTGCCTAGGGACTTGGACATTTTCTTGCCCTCGACCTGCAGCATCTCGTTGTGCAGCCAATAGCGCGCGAACGAGCCCTCGGGATGGGCGCAGCAGCTTTGCGCGATCTCGTTCTCGTGGTGCGGGAATTGCAGGTCGATGCCGCCGCCGTGGATGTCGAAACTCGCACCCAGCAGCTCGTATGACATGGCCGAGCACTCGATATGCCACCCCGGACGGCCGCGTCCCCAAGGGCTCTCCCAGCCCGGCAGCTCGTCATCGGACGGCTTCCAGAGGACGAAATCCATCGGGTCTTCCTTGAAGGGCGCCACCTCGACCCGCGCGCCCGCGATCATGTCATCGACCGTGCGCCCCGACAGCGCGCCGTATTCCTTATACGAGCGCACCCGGAACAGCACATGGCCCTCGGCGGCATAGGCGTGACCGTCGGCGATCAGCGTCTCGATCATCGCGATCATCGCGCCAATATAATCCGTCGCGCGGGGCTCGTGATCGGGACGCAGCGCGCCGAGCGCATCCATATCCGCGTGATACCAGCCGATGGTTTCCTCGGTCCGAGCGCGGATCAGATCCTCGAGCGAGCCCTCGGCCCCGGCCGCTTTGCGGGCCAAGGCCGTCGCGTTGATCTTATCATCCACATCCGTGAAATTGCGTACATAGGTCACATGCTCGGACCCGTAGACATGGCGCAGCAGCCGGTAGAGCACGTCGAACACCACCACCGGCCGCGCATTTCCCAGATGCGCGCGGTCGTAGACCGTCGGGCCGCAGAGATACATGCGCACATTCTTGGGGTCGATGGGTTGGAAATCCTCGACTTTCCGGGTCAGGGAATTGCGCAAACGGATCTGGGTCATGTGTCCTCGCAAAGGTCGGCGGCACCTGCCGGCGGGCTTACAAGGTCATGTGGTTTTTGGAAAGAGAAGACCGGCCCGCGTGAGAGATGTCAGCGGATAATGCAGCAAATGGTGAGGGTCTTCGTCGTCATGGGCAAAGTGTTACGCCCTTCGCGCAAGCCCGTCCAGAGCATTCTCGGGCGTGCGCGCGGCACAGCGGAAAGGCTCGAAGGGCGTAATCTCGACGCGCTTGCCCTCGAAGATACAGAAGGACCCGGGCGGGACCTCTTCCCAATCGCATTCCTCCACTTCGAGCGGTTCGGACACCAGAGCCCGCCCCCGCCGGGTCTCGGACCAGCGATGATAGAGCGAGGGCGCGTGTTCATCACTCGCATAGCGCGCCGCATAAAGCCGCACGCCATCTGAAAAGGCGACCGTCAGGCGCATGTAAGGCGCGCTCCCGCGTTCGCGCGAGAGCGTCTCGAACCGCGCCACCGCCCGCTCCAGCGCGGCTTTCGGATCCGCCTCCAGCCCCTCGGACAGCGCGATCAAGAACAGCGCCTCGCTATCGGTCGCACCCTTGCGCTGACAATAGAGGCTGTCGGGGATCATCATCTCACCCGCGCGGCGGAAATCATCGTAACCGCCGATCTGGCCGTTATGCATGAATGACCAGCGACCAACGACGAAGGGATGGCAGTTGTTGCGGCTCGTCGCCGTGCCGGTCGAGGCGCGCACATGGGCAAGGAACAGCGGCGATTTCACCGTCGCGGTAAGCGAGCGCAGGTTCGGATCGGACCAGGCGGGCATCACGTCGCGATAGAGCCCCGGCTCGGGCTTCTCACCATACCAGGCCACCCCGAACCCGTCCGCATTGATCGCGGTATGGCCCAGCGTGGCGGACTGGCTTTGGTGAATGAGCGAGTGGCTGGGCCGCGCGACGATCTCTTCGAGAAAGATCGGATCCCCGATATAAGCGGCCCAGCGACACATTTCAGTTCAATACCTTACAGGGCAAAGCTCAACCGAAAGACACGTCTTCCATCGCCTCGACGATGACCAGATCGCGCTCGGAAGCGCCCTTCGCATGGGCGAGCGCGGCCTGATAATCGTTGGAGTGATAGCAGGTCTCGGCGGCCTCCAGCGAGGGGAACCAGGCGACCACGTTGCGCGCCCGGTCATTGCCTTCGAGCTGCACGTAACGCGCGCCGCGCGCCAGGAAGCGCCCGCCATGTTTTGCAATCGCCGGCCCCGCACCTTCGGCATATTTGCCGTACGCCTCGGCATCGAGAACCTTCACATGTGCAATCCAGAACGCACCCGCCATCACAGCCCCTCCAGAACAGATTTCACAGCCGCCACAGCCTCATCGGCCTTCGACGGATCGGCCCCACCGGCCTGCGCCATGTCGGGTCGGCCACCGCCACCCTTGCCGCCAAGCGCCTGCGCGGCAGCCTTCACGAGATCGACGGCGCTGACCTTGTCGGTCAGGTCCTTGGTGACGCCAGCCGCCACGGCGGCCTTGCCGCCCGCATCCGCGACCACGAGGATCACGCCCGAGCCGACCTTCTCCTTCAGTTCGTCCAAGATGCCGGGAAGATCCTTGCCCGTGACGCCCGAAACCACTTGAGGAACGAACTTCATCCCATTGATTTCTATCACTTTAGGTCCACTCGAGGACCCGCCGCCCATCGCCAGTTCACGGCGCAGCTGTGCCACTTCATTGGCGAGCGTCTTGCGCTCGTCGAGGATCGCCTGAAGACGCGCGAGCACGTCCTGCTCGGAGGTCTTCATCAACCCCTCGATCTCGCCCAGAAGCGCATCACGGCGGCGCAACTCGGCCATCGCAACATCGCCGGTAAGCGCTTCGATCCGGCGCACACCGGCCGAGGACGCGCTCTCGCTGGTCAGAACGAAGGTGCCGATATCGCCGGTGCGCTTCACATGGGTGCCGCCGCAGAGTTCGAGCGAATAGACATTGCCGCTCGTGCCCTTGCCGGAATTGCTCAGCTCACCCATCGAGACGACACGGACCTCATCGCCGTATTTCTCGCCGAACAGCGCCTGCGCGCCAAGATCGCGCGCATCGTCGGGCGTCATGATCCGCGTTTCCACAGGCGTGTTTTGGCGAATGAAATCATTCACTTCACGCTCGATCTTCGCAATCTCGTCGGGCGAGAGCGCCTTGTTATGCGAGAAGTCAAACCGCAGACGATCCTCGGCGTTGAGCGAGCCGCGCTGAGCGACATGCTCGCCCAGCGTCCGGCGCAGCGCCTCGTGCAGAAGGTGCGTCGCCGAGTGGTTCGCCCGGATCGAGCTACGGCGGGCATGATCCACCTCCAGTTTCGCACCCTGCCCCTTGGCGATCTCGCCCTCGGTTACCTTCGCGAAATGGATGAAGACGCCCGCGACCTTTTTCGTGTCGGTCACTTCGGCCTTGCCGGTCTCGGTCACGATCCAGCCGCGATCGCCGACCTGGCCACCGCTTTCGGCATAGAACGGGGTCTGGTTGACCACGATCTGCACTTCCCCATTGCTCTTGGCGATCTCGGCCCCGTCCGCCACCAGCGCGGTGATCTGACCCTCGGCCGTTTCGGTGTCGTAGCCCAGGAACTCGGTCGCCCCGAGCTTTTCGGCAATGTCGAACCAGATCGCGGCATTCGCCGCCTCGCCCGAACCCGACCAACTGGCGCGCGCCTTGGCCTTCTGCTCTTCCATCGCGGCGTCGAAGCCTTCGGTATCGACCTCACGATCTCGCTCACGCAGCGCATCCTGCGTCAGATCGAGCGGGAAGCCGTAGGTATCATAGAGCTTGAACGCGGTTTCGCCCGGCAGCTTGTCGCCCTCGGGCAGATCCACGAGCGCCTCGTCGAGCAGCTTCAGCCCGCGATCGAGCGTGGTCTTGAAGCGCGTTTCTTCCGAATGCAGCGTTTCCTCGATCAACGCCTGCGCGCGACCAAGCTCGGGATACGCCGCGCCCATCTCGCGCACCAGCGCCGGCACCAGGCGGTGCATGACTGGATCCTTCGCGCCCAGCAGATGCGCGTGGCGCATCGCGCGGCGCATGATGCGGCGCAGCACATAGCCGCGCCCGTCGGCCGAGGGCATCACCCCATCCGCGATCAGGAACGAAGTCGAGCGCAGGTGATCCGCGATCACGCGGTGATGCACGTTGCCCGGCCCGTCCGGCGCACCATCGGTCACATTGGCCGAGGCTTCGATCAGGTGGCGCATCAGGTCGGTGTCATAGTTGTCGTGCTTGCCCTGCAAGAGCGCGCCGATCCGCTCGAGCCCCATGCCCGTGTCGATAGATTGCATGTCGAGCGCGCGCATCGAGCCATCCTCGAACTGCTCGTTCTGCATGAAGACGAGGTTCCAGATCTCGATGAAGCGATCGCCATCTTCTTCGGGCGACCCGGGCGGACCGCCCCAGATCTTGTCGCCATGATCGAAGAAGATCTCGGTGCAGGGGCCGCAAGGCCCGGTCGGGCCCATCTGCCAGAAATTGTCCGAGGTCGGGATGCGGATGATCCGCTCGTCGGGAAGGCCCGCAACCTTCTTCCAGATCTCGGCCGCCTCGTCATCGGTATGGTAGACAGTGACCAGCAGGCGATCCTTCGGGATGTCGAAATCCTTGGTCAGAAGTTCCCAGGCGAAGGGGATCGCGCCTTCCTTGAAATAATCGCCGAAGGAGAAATTCCCCAGCATTTCAAAAAAGGTATGGTGGCGCGCGGTGTAGCCCACATTGTCGAGGTCATTGTGCTTGCCGCCCGCGCGAACGCATTTCTGCGCGGTCGTGGCGCGGTTGTAGTCGCGCTTCTCCACCCCGGTGAAGCAGTTCTTGAACTGCACCATGCCGGAATTGGTGAACATCAGCGTCGGGTCGTTGCGCGGAACGAGGGGCGAGCTGTCGACGACCCGGTGGCCGTTGCGTTCGAAGAAATTGAGGAAAGTGGAGCGGATTTCGTTAAGGCTGGGCATATCGTCCTGTCTCGCCTGATCGGGCTGGTTCGAACCCGTTTAACGCCGCCCCCGCGCCCTGTCCAGCAATCGAAAAAGGCCGGGACGTCGCGGTCCCGGCCTTTGCAATCCCTGTATGCGCCGATCAGTCTTCGGTCAGCGCATCATCTTCCGACATATTGTCGAATTCGAGCCCGTGGCTGGCGCGGATCTTGTCCTCGATCTCATAGGCGATATCGGGATGCTCGCGCAGGAACGTCTTCGCGTTTTCGCGGCCCTGACCAATGCGCTCGTCACCGTAGGAATACCAGGCGCCCGATTTCTCGACGACCCCGGCTTTCACGCCCAGATCGACAAGCTCGCCCATCTTCGAGATGCCCTCGCCATACATGATGTCGAACTCGACCTGCTTGAAGGGCGGTGCGACCTTGTTCTTCACCACTTTCACGCGGGTCTGGTTGCCCACGACCTCGTCACGATCCTTGATCGCACCGATGCGGCGAATGTCGAGGCGCACGGAGGCGTAGAATTTCAGCGCATTCCCGCCCGAGGTGGTTTCCGGCGAGCCGAACATCACGCCGATCTTCATGCGGATCTGGTTAATGAAGATCACCATGCAGTTCGAGCGCCCGATCGAGGCGGTCAGCTTGCGCATCGCCTGGCTCATCAGGCGAGCCTGGGCGCCGACGGTGTGATCGCCCATATCGCCTTCGATCTCGGATTTCGGCGTCAGTGCCGCGACGGAGTCGACCACGACGAGGCTCACCGCGCCCGAACGCACCAGCGTATCGACGATTTCCAGCGCCTGCTCGCCCGTGTCGGGCTGCGAAATCAGCAACTCGTCGAGATCGACGCCGAGCTTGCGCGCATAATGCGGATCGAGCGCATGTTCGGCATCGACAAAGGCGCAAACGCCGCCCTTCTTCTGCTCTTCCGCGATCGCATGCAGCGTCAGCGTCGTCTTGCCCGAGCTCTCCGGCCCATAGATCTCGATGATCCGCCCCTTGGGCAGACCGCCGATCCCGAGCGCGATATCGAGGCCCAGCGAGCCGGTCGAGGTCGCCTCGATCTCGCGCGCGGGCGTGTCGCCGCCGAGCTTCATGATCGAGCCCTTGCCGAATTGCCGCTCGATCTGCGCAAGCGCCGAGTCGAGCGCCTTTTGCTTGTCTGCCTTGGAGTTCTTGTCCATCTCGAAAAGCTTCGCTACTGCCATTGTCCGCTTCCTTATTCCATAACCGAGGCGTGTCGGCAATGCAGCCCGGTCGCCCGCTTGTTTCTATAATGTTCTCTTTTGCACTATGCGCACGAAACAAGAACATTTCAATCAATTTCTTCGGAGTTCATCCTGCGCGTGCATGGTTAAAGAACGGTTTACGCCGAACGGGCCGGCAATTATGACGGGAACAAATTTTCGACCAATGCGGGACAGATGCTGATTTTCTGGAAACAAAGGCTGGCTTTTCTTGCGACGCCCAAAGCGGGATCTTCCGCAATCGAGGCTGCGCTGGAGCCACTCGCCGAACTTGCCGTGACGCGCCCGCCCGAACTCAAACATGTCAGCGCCCGCGATTTTCGCACCCATTTCGCCCCCTTTCTGAGCGCACAGGCGGGGGCTCCGTTCACAACGATCGCCTTGATGCGCGAACCGATCGACTGGTTGCGGTCGTGGTATCGCTTCCGTCTCTTCGATGGCGGCGCGAGCGACCCGGCCCTAGCGTCCGCCTACAGTTTCGAGCAATTCGCGCGCGATTTCATGGCGGGCCCGAAACCGGGATCTATCGACATCCCGACCCAAGCGGAGTTTCTTTGCGACGCATCCGGGACGCCGCTGGTGGATCGCATTTTCCCCTATGAGCGCATCGGGGATTTCGTGCATTTCCTCGAAGACAATCTCGATTTCGCCATCACGCTGCCGCGCGTGAACGTGCCGCCCGCCGCAGATGTCGGGCTGAGCGCTGAAACCGAAGTCGCCTTGCGTGAAACGATGGCCCGCGATCTCGCGCTCTACGCGCAGATTTGCCAGTGACTGCGGTCATCCCAATTGCTCTTGCACCGTCGCGGTCAACTCGCTGAGCGAGAAGGGTTTCGGAAGGAAAACGGAGTTCTCGACCGGTGAGGTGCCGTTCTGGAACGCATCCTCGGCATAGCCGGACATGAAAACGGTGCGCGTACCGGGACGTGCCTTGAGCGCCTCGCGCACCCAGCTTGGTCCGTCGCGCCCGGGCATGATCACGTCCGTGACGAAAATATCGACGGCCAGCCCCGGATCTTCGAGCAATTCAAGCGCCTCTTCCGCGCTGTCGGCCTCGAGCACCGTGTAGCCGCGCAACTTGAGCGCACGCGACGCGAAGGCGCGCACGGGCGCCTCATCCTCGACAAGGAGCACCGTCGCATCTGCGCGCATCGCGGGGGCGGGCCGGGCCTCTCCCCCAGCCTGCTCCGCTTCGGTCTCGCCCCGCCGCGACGCAAAGGCGGGCCCCGCGGCTTGCGCATTGACCGCAAGCCGATCGGACGTAAGACCGAGGGGCAGATCCTTCGGCTCGGAATCATCCGCCTCGGCGAGCTGGTCGAAGGCGGGCAGCAGGATCGTGAAGCTCGTCCCCGTCCCCACCACTGAATCGCAAAAGATGTAACCGCCGGTCTGCTTGACGATCCCGTAAGCCGTCGACAGCCCGAGCCCGGTCCCCTCGCCCGTCCGTTTCGTGGTGAAGAATGGCTCGAAGATTTTGCTGCGTTTATCGGTCGGAATGCCGATCCCCTCGTCATCAACCTTGATCACGACATAATCGCCCTGGGGCACCGTGACGCGATCGCGCAACTCGTCGCCGTCAACCCGGCGCATCCCCGTCTCTACCCTTATCTGCCCGCCTCCCGGCATCGCGTCCCGGGCATTCACGACAAGGTTCATGATCACCTGCTCGAGTTGACGCTTGTCGGCCCGAACGGGTAACAACTCGGGCGCATGAGAGATGCTGAGCGAGACCTTTTCTCCCACAAGACGATTGAGCAGATGGGTCAATTCAGAGAGCGTATCGCGCAGGTCCAGGATCTGCGGCTTGAGTGTCTGCTTGCGAGAGAATGCGAGCAACTGCCCGACCAGAGCCGCGGCGCGGTTCGCATTCTGGCTGATCTGGTCGAGATCGGCATAATCGGGATCGCCCTTGTCGTGGCGAAGCATCAAGAGGTCGCAATGGCCTGAAATCGCGGTCAGCAAGTTGTTGAAATCATGTGCGACACCACCAGCAAGCTGGCCGATGGCCTGCATTTTCTGGCTTTGCACGAATTGCGCCTCGAGCGTCTTGAGCTGGGTCGCGTCCGAGAGCACCGCAAGCAGCCCTGCGCGCCCGTTTTCGAGGATACGCGACAAGGTCACCTGAAGGAAAACTTCCCGATCGCCACGCCGGACGCGCAAGACCTCGGGGCGTCCGTCCGCGCGCCCCGCGAGAGCCTCGTTCACCCAATCCGAGACCGGCCGCCCCAGCCCTTCGAGCAGATCCGAGAGCCGCAGCTGCGGCTCGACCCGCCCAAGCAGCCCGCGCGCCGCGCGGTTCGCCGCGCGCACTTTCCCGTGCGCGCTGAGTTTCAAGAGCGCCACGGGCAGCGCTTCGAAATTCGCGCCCTCTGCGCCGCGCCGCGGCCCCGCGATGGGCAGCAGATAGACCTCGGACCGTCCCGCCGCCCCCTCAATCTGCGCCACGACGGCGCTCACCGCTCCCTCTTCGGTGCGGATCTCATGCTCTTCGCCCGAGCGCAGCGGTAAATCCGCGAAGATCCGGTCGAGCGATCGCACCCGCTCCCCCACGAGGCGACGCAACGCCTCGTTCATGAACAGGATGGTTCCGCCCTTGGAAACCGTCAGCATCGGCAGGCTGATCGTCTCGGCGCCGCGCCCGCCGATCACCCGCTCCGCCATATCCTCCAGTCGCCAGAGAAAGCCAGCCTCACCGATGCGATGAACCGAGAGACGCAGATGCCCGCGCCGGGTAACGAGATCCTCCCGGGCTGCCCCCATCGCAGCGGCCTTGTTCTGCAAGCGCCGCAGCACCGCCGCGGGATCGGCGAACAGCTCCGCCAGCGTGCGCGCCAGCGCCTGCCCGCCCCGCGAGCCAAACCGCTCGAGCGCCGCGCGGTTCTGATAGCCGATCTCACCCGCCTCATCGGTGGAGAAACTGGGCGACGCGTCATGCGAGATGAATTGCGCCAACGCATCTTGCAGTTTCGACTGGCGTGCGCGCTGCGCCACGAATGCCAGCCGCATCACCAGCGAGGTCACCAGCAGCGTTCCCGCCACCGAAAGCAACAGCCAAGTCGTCAACCGGTCGGGCACAACCACCGCCGCACCCGCCGCAACCAGAGCCGCGAGCGCAAGATAGACCGCCCCCGGGGCGAGCGTCGCCAAGGTTTTCGACAGGGGTTGCAGCGCCAGCTCGTTTCGCGCCACGCGAACCTCCTTGGATGAATCGTCTCGCCCCAATAGCGCGTCAAAAGCGTTAAGGCCGCATTAACAAGAGCAGACATTCCACCTGGAGGCGAGTCTTTAAGGGCGCGTTTACGCTTTGCGTTCAAATTGAGCGACGAAGAATCCGTCACCGCCTGTCGCGGGGCTGTAGGACTGTTGCGAGACCAGATCCCAGCCTGCGCGCCCGGCGAATGCCGCAGCCTGCGCGTCGTTTTCATCCGCAAGGAGCGAACATGTCATGTAGACCAGCCGCCCGCCCGGCGCGACCAGCGCCGACGCCTCATCGAGGATGCGCGCCTGAAGCGCGACGAGATCACCAAGCCGTTCCGGTGTCAGGCGCCATTTCGCCTCGGGCGTGCGTCGCCAGGTCCCCGACCCCGAACACGGCGCATCGACAAGAACGAGGTCGTAGCCCGCCCCCGGCTTACCCGGTGCACAGATCGAGACCCGGGCCCCCGCCCGGTCCGCGCGCAGTGGCAGATCGCGCATGCGACCGGCATCGATGTCATGCGCGCAGATCTCGCAATCTGGGCACGCCGCGGCCAGAGCAAGCGCCTTGCCCCCACCTCCGGCGCAATAGTCGAGGATCCGCATCCCCGGCGCGAGTGGGATTTGCCCGACAGCCGCCTGTGACGAGACATCCTGCAATTCGACGAACCCCTCCTGATAGGCCCGCGACTGCTGGATCCGGCGTGCGCCTTCGCCAAGTTGCAGGGCGCTCGGGCTCAGGGGATGCGCCTCCGCCTGGATCCCGTCCTCGGCCAGAACGGCGATCGCCGCGTCGGGCGTGGTGCGCGCGATGTTCACCCGGACGAAAACCGGCGCGCGGGCGCGCATCGCCTCGGTCACGGTGTCGAACTCAGATCCCAGCCGCTGGGTCAGCGGCGCGAGCAACCACTCCGGCCAGTCGCGCCGCGCAAGATCGGGCGGCGCGGGTTTATCGAGGGCGGCGCGCTCGTCGGGGCCAAGCGGCTCGGGGGCAAAACGCTCGCCAGTGAAGATCGTCTCGGGATCGACGCCTTGAGCGCGCAACAAGCCCAATATCAGCGCCCGGCCGCCCTGCCCGCCCCCCAGGGCGGCAAAGCTTCCCCTGCAACGCAGGACATCGAAGACATGATCGCGGATCGCGGCGCGATCCTTCGATCCGGCAAAACGATGGGCACGCGCCCAGTTGGTCAACGCCTTCTCGGAGGGCTCTCCGGTCGTGATCCGGTCGAGAATTTCGATCGCGGCGGCAATGCGTGCGGCTGGGGTCATGACGATGTTCCTGATGGCCTCGCCCGTCTCTAGCCCTCGCGATCCTTCAGCGCAACGCATCGGACCGACGCGGCCATGCCCTGGCCTTGATCGACTGGTCGAAACAATTCTCAGTTTTGCCATATTTCAGACCCGATCTCGCTCTTATTCGCCCGCAACTTGGCGAGAGCGAAATGTAAGTGAGTCAGGGGTGAGCCATGCGTATCCTGCGACGCCTAATCAGAGATGAAGAGGGATCGGCGACGATCGAAGGCCTGCTTTGGCTGCCTCTTTTCGTCGGCCTGATGGGGATCACCGTCGACGTCTCGATGGTCTTCAACGCGCATGCGCGGATCAAGGGTGTGCTGGAAGACGTCGACCGCGCCTATTCGGTAGGTCGGCTCGAATCGACAGCGCAAGTCGAAGAGCGGGTCGCCGCCCTTCTGGCGCATTACGGCGACACCGTCACCGTCTCTACGACCGAGGTTGATGGCATCATCGGCACCACCGTCACCGTGCCGATGTCCAAACTCGTTGCGACGAAATTTCTTCCCAAAATTCTCGACATGACCCTGACGGTTCAGGATTACCGGTACAAGGAGGCGTAACGTGTCCAGCGGCGATATCAAACATTTCGCGCGATCCGAAGAAGGCGCGCTCACTCAATTCTCCCTGCTCTGGCTCGTCCTGACGCTCGCCGTCGGCGGTCTCGCCGTGGACGTGTCGAACGGCTATCGCGAGCGGGCCCGGATGCAGGACGCGGCGGACTCGGCCGCACTCGGTGCGATCTACCTCGCCTCCGATCCGACCACGACGCTCGAGGTTGCGACCGACAAGGCGATCGCGCTGGCCCAGCAGAATCTCGGGAATGGATCGGACCAGGTCGTGACCAACAGCGACGTTGTCTTCGGTTATTTCAACGAGGACACCGGCAGCTTCCAGACGAATTACAGCGACGACGAAAACCTCAATCGCGCCGTCAAGGTGACTGCGAGCCGCAGCTCGGACCGCCAGAACGAAACCCCGACCTTCCTGACGCGCTTTGCGGGACATGACGGTTGGGAAATCAACACTTCCGCCGTGGCCGAGGCCTATCTTCCGGCCTGCCTTGTGGAGGGTCTGAGCGCGAACGGCGTGATCGACCTGCAGTCGGGCAACACCTTCGCCTCGGGCTTCTGCCTCTACGCGAAGGATTACGTGTCGCTCAACCAAAACAACGTGTTCGAGCCCGGCGCGATCGTTTCGATGCCCGATGTCAGCAAGCTCGACATTCCGGCTTCGGGCTTCACCAAGAACGACGGTCTGAAAGACTCGCTGCGCACCGCTTTCTACAAGTTGCGCATCATCGATCGCATCAACGAGATCATCAACTCGCTGGAGGCCGGAAGCTCCTTCCTGCCCGATTACATCACCGACAAGACGATCTACACGCTCACGCCCAAGGCTGGCAAAGTCCTGACCACCAGCTTTGAGTCCGGCAAGATGTACCGCCTCAGCTGTCCGGGCAACTCGGTCACGATCGACGGCGATCTGCTGCGCGACACCGTGGTCTTCGCGAGTTGCCCGATCAAGTTCGCTCAGGCGGCGGGGCTGGAAAACGTGATCTTCACCAACACCTCGACCGACGCCAAGAGCTTCTCCGCCCCGAGTGGCCTGCGTCTGGGCGAAAATGACAACTGCGCCGAAGGCGGTGGGGCCCAGCTCATCACCATGGGCGGCGTATCGAACGCAGCCAAGATGGAATTCTATGGCGGCCAGATCATCGCAGCGGGCGACGTCTCCTTCTCCGCCCAGTCGAACGGGATCGACGGGATCGCCATCGTCTCCGGCGGCGGTATCGACGGCACCTCCAATTCGACCTTTGGCCATTGCGGCTCGGGCATGGAAGACAATATCGCGCTGAGCTACTTCCGCCTGCGCCTCTGATCTCCAAGATCGCAGCCAGATCCCGAAAGGCCCGCCTCATCGGCGGGCCTTTTGTCATGGCCTGCCCGCAGCGCTTGCGCGATTGCGTCACCGGGCCAAGAATGAGATAGCTTCCCGCGCCGCCCGCAAGACGAAAGACCCGCATGACCGATCCAG
This sequence comes from Thioclava sp. L04-15, assembly GCF_002020275.1. Classification (NCBI taxonomy): domain Bacteria; kingdom Pseudomonadati; phylum Pseudomonadota; class Alphaproteobacteria; order Rhodobacterales; family Paracoccaceae; genus Thioclava; species Thioclava sp. L04-15. The sequence continues at coordinate 303,354 of NZ_MPZW01000002.1, forward strand.
CCCAAAGCCAAACCCTGCCCCGCCAAGCCTTGCCTCGCGTCGTGGCGATCGGCTTCAACAAATGCGGCACGCGATCGCTGGCGGAGCTGTTTCGCGCGGCCGGTCACCGGGTCATCCACCACAAGATCCGCGACCGATGGCCCGTGCCGCGCCGGATCGGCAAGGTGATGCGCGACAACCTCGACGCCGGGCGAAAGGTCTTCGACAGTGCCGAGGACTATACTTTCTATTGCGACCTGATCGTGAATGACGGACGCTCCACCTGGGATGGTGCAGGCGCCTTTCGTGAAATCCTGCGCGACTATCCCGATACGATCTTGCTGCTGAACCTGCGCGACCGCGAACAGTGGATCGCCTCACGCCTCAAGCATGGCCACGGCGAATTCGCCAAGCGCGAGATGGCCGCGCGGGGCCTGAGCGATCTCGAGGCGCTGAAGGATGAATGGCGCGCCGAATGGGATCGCCATCTGTCGGACGTGCGCGCCTTCATGGTCGACAAGCCCGCGCATTACATCGAATTCAATTTCGACAACGACGACCCGGCCGAGCTTTCCGCTAAGCTGCCCGCCTACCACCTCGAACCGGAATCGCTGCGCGATATCGGTCGAAGCCGGGGCAAGAAAATGAGCCCGCTCAAGCGCGCCGCGAAAAAACTCAACGCGCATCTGCGCCCGCGGTTCTTCCGCTAGGAGGTCACAATGATCCTCAGCCACGCCCATCGCTTCATCTTCCTTCACAACCGCAAGACCGCCGGCAGTTCGATCTCCGTCGCCCTCGCGCGCTATCTCGGTCCCGAGGATCTCCAGCTCAGCGCAATCGTCGAGACCCTGCGCGAGGGCATCCCACTGACTGCGCGAGTCAAGCGCGAAGCAAACCGCCAGATGAACGGAACGCTGCCGCTCTTTCGGCTGCTCGGGCCAAAACTCTACGGGCGGGTCGTGACGCGCGCGATCGACCATAGCTACCGCCCGTTGCTTGGCCGAAAACCGCCCCACAGCCCGGCCGCGACGATCGAGCGGGCCTTCCCGCAGGAATGGCGCGGCTACACCAAATTCTGTGTGGTGCGAAATCCCTGGGACAAAACAGTTTCCGACTATTTCTGGCGTATCAAGGGCAAGGACAGCCCCCCGAGTTTTTCCGATTACGTCCACGCGCTTGCCAAAGGGGATACGCTCGGTGGCATCGTCCCTCTGGAGTTCCATGACAACTGGCCCCTGTATTCGATCAACAACCAGATCGCCGCCGACCGCATCATCCGCTACGAGACACTCGCGGAGGGCTTGAAGGATACGCTCGCCGCGATCGGGATCGACTGGGATGGCTGGCTGCCCCACGCAAAGAGCGGCACACGCAAGAGCGCCGCGCGAAAGGGCGATTACCGAAGCCATTACGATGACGAGACCTCCGCCCTCGTCGCCGAACTTTACGCCCCCGAAATTGCCGCGCACGGATATGCCTTCTGAGCTCGACCCATTGCCTCCGCCCACCCTGCAAGGGTAAGCAGGGCCCGACAAAGGCGAGGCGCGACATGAAAAAACAAGTCATCTGCATCCGTTGGGGCGAGAAATACGGCGTGGATTACGTCAACCGCCTTTACGCGATGGTCGCCCGCAACATCACGCCGCCCTTCGATTTCTACTGTTTCACCGACACGTTCGAAGGGCTCGATCCGGGCATCACAGCTATGGAGCTGCCCGATCTCGGCTGCGACATGCCGAAGGTGCGCCAGGGGATCTGGGGCAAGTCCCGGCTCTGGCGCGCGGATCTCGGCGGGCTGTCGGGGCCGGTCCTGTTTCTCGATCTCGATGTCGTCGTGACGGGCAATCTCGACGCGATGTTCGAACATGGATCGCCCGATGACGTGATCCTCACCCGCAACCCCAACACCCCGTTCGAGCGGCTGGGCCAAACCTCGCTCTATCGCTTTCCGATCGGAAAACTGGCGCCGCTGCGCGAAGAGTTTCTCGCCGATCCGCAGGGCACGGCCGAGAAATATGTCTTCGAGCAACGCTTCGTCACGCGCCGCACTCCGGGCGGGGTCAAATTCTGGCCGAGAGGCTGGATCGCCACCTTCAAGTGGCACTGCATTCGACTGTTTCCGATCAATTTCTTCGCGCCACCCAAACTGCCCGAGGGCACCAAAGTCGTGATCTTCCCCGGGGCGCTCAATCCGCCCGACGCGATCGCGGGACGCTGGAACAAGCGCACAAGCCACATGAGCCCTTGGGAGCATCTCAAGGCGGGCCTGCGCGGCGAACGCGAGGGCAGCCTGTTCCGGCACCTGCGCCACTTCCTTTGGCCCACCAAATGGGTCGAGGACGCCTGGCGCAAGAAGCCCTAATCGATCAGCCCGAGCCGGCGCGCCAGATCGCGGGCGCGCAGATCCTCGACCGTCTCGGCCTCGATGCTGTTGACCGTGCGCATGACCTTGCGCCGATATTGATCGGTCTTTGCGACGAGGTTCGGCCCACGCGCGATCTTCGCCTCGAGATCGGCCTTCGAGCGCGTGTAATAATGATTGAGCTGCACGGCCTGCGTCGAATAGAACCCCGGCTTTTCACGCGCCTCGAGCGTGGCCTTCACCCCCGCGTCATTCCAGGTCTCGCTGCTTGCGTCACTTTCCATCGAGTGCACCCGAACTGCGGTCAGCCGACAGGGATCGACGAGCATCTTGAAGGCACGGATCCCGGGGGCGTCGCTCATCGGATCGCGCACGCGCATCAGGTAATTCGCGAGCACCCCGCCGTCGGGGGCGGTCTCATGGCCGGAAAAGCCGAACATATGCCAGGGGAGCGAGACATTCGGGATGTCGCCGAGCGGCTCGAGTGACTGCACAAGGCTGTCCGAGGCGGTGGGCACGAGGAACTCGTCGACATCGACAAAGGCCATCCAGCGGAATTCAGACCCGAAATTTCCGGCCGCATGGGCATAGGCGAGCACCTGGTTATGAATTTCCCGGCCCAGACGGATGTCGCTCAGCCGCTGCGCCCAAGGGATGATCGTGAGCGCTTCGGGCGCAAGCACATCGCGCAGGATGTCCCGCGTGGCATCGGTGCTCGCGTCGTCATAGATCACGAAATGACGCACACCGACCGCGTGATGAAACCGCGCCCATTCCTCGATGAAGCGCGCCTCGTTGCGCACGATCGCTGCGATGGCAACGCCATGACGGCCGGGTGCAGGCTGCGGCGTGCGCAAGCCGAGTTTCGAGATCTTCGCCCGGCTGAGCAGTTTTCGCAGCATCGCGCGCCCCTTCCTTCGCGGGCCCGCATCGGCCCGACGGATATCCCTCGGGCCTTCCTATAGCGCGGCGCGGCGCGTGCCGCCATAAGCGGGCGGAGATTTTGCCACTCAGGCGCGCGCGTAGACATCCTCGTAGCGGATGATGTCATCCTCACCGAGATAGATGCCGGTCTGCACCTCGATCAATGTCAGAGGAACCTTGCCGGGATTTTCCATGCGGTGGACAGCCCCGAGCGGAATGTAGATGGACTCGTTCTCGGTCACCAGATTCACATGATCATCCACCGTCACCTTCGCGGTTCCCTGCACGACGATCCAGTGCTCGGCCCGATGATGGTGGCTTTGCAGCGACAGGGCGGCGCCCGGATTCACCACGATCCGCTTCACCTGAAAGCGATCCCCCGTGACGAGGCTTTCGAACCAGCCCCAGGGACGGTGATCGCGCGGGAAGGTCGTCGCCTGTCCGGCATTGCGCGCCTTGAGCGCGCTGACCGCCTGTTTCACATCCTGGCTGCGCGAGCGATCGGCGACGAGCACCGCATCGGGCATGGCGATCGCGATGATGCCTTCGAGCCCTATCCCGACGATCTCGAGCCCGCTATCTTCCGAGCGCAGAAGGCTGTCACGGCAGTCGATCGCCGTGGCCGCCCCCGAAAGCGCAACCCCGTCACGTCCGCCCGGAAGGCTGCGCCGAACCGCCTCCCAATCGCCAAGATCGGACCAGCCACCGGCGAAAGGCACGACGACCAGATCGGGTGACTTTTCCATCACTGCGTAATCGATCGAAATCTCCTCGGCCTCCGCCCAGGCGGTGGGATCGAGGCGCAGGAAACCCAGATCGGCGCGTGCCCGCGCCACCGCATCCGTTAGCGGCGCCAGCAGTTGGGGCGCAAACTGTTCGAAGGCCGCGACGATCGCTTTCGCGCTGAACAGAAAAACCCCAGCATTCCAAAGGTGTCGGCCGCTTTCACACATGCGTTGCGCGCTGACCGCATCGGGTTTTTCAACGAAGCGCCGCAACGGGATCGGGCCGTCTTGCGCCCGTGCCTCCTCGACAAGTTCGAGATAGCCATATCCTGTCTCGGGCCGATCGGGCGTGACGCCGAAGGTCACGAGCTTGCCGTTCCGCGCTGCGGGAACGCCGGATGCAACTGCCTTATGGAAGGCTTCCGCGTCGGGGATGACATGATCGGACGGCGAAACCAGCATCAGAGCATCGGGATCATCTTGCGCCAGCCAGAGCGTGGCCGCGAGGATCGCGGGCGCGGTGTTGCGCCCCGCGGGTTCGAGTAGAACCGCCCCCGGCTCCTGCCCGATCGCCGAAAGTTGTTCCGTCACGATGAAACGGAATTCGGCATTGGTCAGTATGACGGGATCCGCGAACCCGGCGCCGGAGAGCCTGCGCGCACTGGCCTGAAACAGTGTCTCCTCCCCGATCATCGGCGTAAATTGTTTGGGGTAGGAGCGTCGCGAGAGCGGCCAGAGCCGGGTTCCGGACCCACCCGCCAAGAGAATCGGTGTGATCAAAAGCGCCTCCCGTCATCGCGCGAGCGCCTTCTGCGCCCGTTTCGAAGACTGGCACACGCATCCCTAACGCAACGTTAACGCGTTTTGCCGACACGCTATTTCCGCCCCGATTGCACGGAAAGAAGCGCGCTGCCGCACGAGATGAACGGCGCGCTTACCCCTTGTGACGCTGATAGGCCTCGAGCGCGCGCTCGCGGCCTTCCTTCAGATCGACGATCGGATCGGGATAGGGCGCATTCGGTGACAGCGCCCAGCTTTCTGGCACCGCGTCGAAATAGGACAGCGCGGTTTTCGTCGGATGGGCGCGGCCTTCGGCGATGAAATCGCGGCGATAGCGCTGATCGGGGTCGAATTTCTCTGCCTGCGTCGCGGGATTGAAGACGCGGAAATAGGGCGCGGCATCTGGGCCCGGCCCTGCCACCCATTGCCAGCCCATAGCGTTCGAAGCCGGATCCCAGTCGGTCAGGCACTCTTCGAACCAGCGCAGCCCGACCCGCCAATCGGTCATCAGGTGCTTGGCGAGATACGAGGCCACGATCATGCGCGCGCGGTTATGCATCGTCCCGGTCACATACATCTCGCGCATTGCGGCATCGACGAAAGGCTCGCCCGTCATCCCGCGCCGCCACGCCTCGGCTTCGCTGTTGTCGGGCCTCCAGTCGAAACCGTTCCATTCCTCCCGCCAGTTCCGGGAGGCCATGTCCGGCCAGTGGTAAAAGAGATGCCAGGCGAATTCGCGCCAGACGAGTTCCTTGAGGAAATGCTCGGCGCCCTGCGCGCCTTCTTCCATGTGCCGATAACCCGCATGCCAGATCGTGCGCGGGGAAATCTCGCCATAGGTGAGGTTTTCGGACAGGCCCGAAGTCGCCCCGGACGCAGGGAAATCACGCTCGGATTTGTAATGTCCGATATGGTCGCGCAGGAATGCCGAAAGCCGCGCCCGGGCGGTTTTCTCTCCGACATGGACATGCTCGGCCACCACCGCCGCGCCTCGGCGCATGGCTGCCCCCATCCTCCAATCCCCGAGCTTTTCACTTATGGGCCAACTGCTTGGCGCGCGAAGCTCAGACACCGTCCCAATCTCGGGCGCAATCTCGCGCCCCTTCACCGCGCGCCAATACGGGGAATAGACCTTGTAGGGCTCGCCCTGCCCCGTCTCGACCGTCCAGGGCTCGAAAAGCAGATGGCCCGGATGGCTCTCGACCTCGATCCCGTCCGCCTTGAGGGCCGATTTCACCTCCGTGTCGCGATCGCGTCCGGGCTTGTCGTAGAGGCGCGACCAGTGCACCGCTCCTGCCCCCGTCTCCTCGATCAGCGCGCGCAGCACCGTGAGAGGTTCACCCTGACGCAAGACCAGCCGCGAGCCCTTCTCTTCGAGCGCCCTCGCAAAACTCTCGATCGCAAGCCCGAGCCGCCATTTCGCCGCCGCTCCCAGCGTTTCGACCTGCGCGTCATGGATGAAGACGGGGATCACCGGCCCGCCCGCCTTCGCCGCCGCCGCCATCGCCGCGTTGTCGTGGAACCGAAAATCGCGTCGTAGCCACAGCAGGACCTGTGTTTCGCGCATGCATGCCTCCAAAATCTTTCCACAAACTACGCGCGCATCCCGCTCCGGTTCACTCGCGCCCAAAATTTCACCAGCGCACACCGAAGCGGCATCACACGTGAGCGATACGCGATCAATTCTGCCTAGCGATCACGCAAATGCCTCTTGCGAGGGCGAAACTACCGCTCTAGCGTTCTCACAAAACAATGACATCCAACAGGGAATACGTGATGAAAAAATCTGCACTTCTTCTGGCCGGTATCGCCGTCGCCGCGCTGAGCACACCGGTACGCGCCGCCGATCCTGACCTGACCGTGTTCGACTGGGCGGGCTTCGAGGTTCCGGGCCTGTTCCAGCCCTATATCGACAAATACGGCGACAGCCCGACCTATGCCTTCTTCGGCGACGATGACGAGGCCTATCAGAAGCTCGCTTCGGGTTTCAAAGCCGACACGGCGCATCCGTGCTCGCAAATGATCTCGAAATACAAGGATGCCGGCCTGATCGAGCCCTGGGACGTCTCGAAGATCCCGCAATACAAGAATATCGACCCCAAGTTCCTGAATTCGAAGATCTTTGTCGATGACGACAAGAACGTCTGGTACATCCCCACCGACTGGGGCGCGACTGCGATCGCCTATAACCCCGAAAAGGTTCCGGCCGAAGACGTGGCCAGCCTCGACGTGTTCGTGAACCCGAAATATGCCGGGCGCACCTCGCTGCCCGACAGCTCGGATGACGTCTGGGCGCTGGCCTATCTCGCGACCGGCGTGACCGACTGGACCGAGGTGACCGACGAGCAATTCCAGGCCGCCGCCGCCTGGCTGCGCGAGGCCAACAAGAACGTGCAAAGCTACTGGACCGATCCCTCGCAGCAGGCGCAGCTGATGGCCTCGGGCGAGGTTCTGGTGGCCTGGTCGTGGAATGACGGCGTGGCCTATCTGCAGGACGACAACTACCCGGTCGCCTTCCAGCGCGAAGCGAAAGAGGGCTCCTCGACCTGGTTCTGCGGCTTCGTGAACCTCAAGGACGGCCCCGGCTCGGAAGACAAGCTCTATGACTTCATCAACGCCTGGACCCGCCCCGAGGCAGGCCCGGTCCTCGTCGACGAGATCGGCTATGGCCACACCAATGTCGAAGCGATGAAGCTCGTGCCGGAAGAAGAACTCGTGACTGCGGGCCTGACCCCGATCAACGCGCCGATCCTCGCCCAGACGCCGAACGCGCCCGAACTGCGCGAGAAGCAACTGGCGGAGTTCGAGAAAATCAAGGCCGGCTTCTGATCGGCGCCTGATTTCAGCCATTCAAAGGGCCGCGGCAGACCGCGGCCCTTTTTTCCGGGACCAACAGTGGTAAGTGTCGCAAATTCCTCCTGCGACTCCCGAACCGATGCTCCTTGATCTTGCGATTTTTCTTTCGGCCCTTCTCGTGCTTGGCGCGATGTTCCTGCCCCAGCTGCGCAACCGTCCCCGCTGGCGCGCGATGGTTACGCCCCTCGCCTCGATCATCGGCTCGGGCTTTCTGGTTCTCGGCCCCATTCTCGAGGCCCGGTTCGGAGCGATGGCGCCTGTCGCGATGGCGGGCCTGTGTCTCGCGGGCTGGCTTTTCGGTTCGGCAGTGCGCGCCAATATCGCAACCGAGCAACAGCCCGACACGCGGATAATCGCCCGTCTCGAAGACTTCGCCCAGCTCTCCCTCGCCTTCGCCTATGTGATCTCTGTCGCCTATTACCTCAATCTTTTCGGGGCGTTCGCGGTCTCGCTCACGCCGTGGAACTCGCCAGTGGCGGCGAAGAGCGTCACGACGGTCATGCTTGCCGTCGTCGCGGTTGCAGGCTTTGCGGGCGGCTTTCGCGCGCTCGAGCGGATGGAATACGGCTCCGTCGCGATCAAGCTTGCGATCATCGCGGGGTTGCTTCTGGGGCTTGCGGTCTATTTCTCCCAGAAAGCCGTCGCCGGTGCGCTGATCATCGATCCGCCGACGCTGCCGCCCTGGGATGCGCTGCGCCTGATGTTCGGGCTGATCGTCACGGTTCAGGGCTTTGAGACAGCGCGCTATCTGGGCAAAAGTTATGACGCGCCCACGCGGATAGCCGCGATGAAATGGGCACAAATGCTCTCCACCGCGATCTACATGGTTTACATCGCGCTGCTCGCCTACCTCTTCACCCCCGATGCGCACAAGCTGACCGAGACCTCGATCATCGACATGATGCGCGTCGTCGCGCCGATCCTGCCCGCCATGCTGGTTGCCGCGGCGCTGGCGGCGCAATTCTCGGCAGCGGTTGCCGATACCGGGGGCGCAGGCGGGCTGATCTCGGAATTCTCCCGGGGCAAGATTGCGCCCAAGGCAGCCTATCTCGTGCTTACCAGCGCCGGGATCGCCCTGACGTGGTCGGCCGACCTGTTTTCCATCATTGCCTATGCCTCGCGTGCCTTCGCCGCGTATTACGCGCTTCAGGCGGCCCTTGCCGCCCTGCGGAGCGAGGGAGCGCGAAGCTACGGCTTCTGGGCGCTTGCGGCTCTGGGAGTGGCGATCACCCTCCTCGGCACCCCCGCCGAAGGGGATTAACTTTCAGCCTGCGCCTTCTGGTGAAGCTGGAAATCGAGCGCGTAATAATCGCCGATGAAGCCGCGAATGTCCTCGGTCAGAAAGCCCGCATAGGGTGGGTTGCGCTCGCCCAGCCATTCCCCGGGCAAGGCCTCGGAGAGGTCGCGGACGGGCGGCTTCGTCGTCTTTTCCACCGCATTGGTCATCCCCAGCCCGATCTCGCGCAGCGCGGGCGGCAGACGGTCGCGCAGGAACGCCTCGAAACTCTCGATCTTCTCGAGCGCGAAGAGCCGGTCCCAGCGGCGGTTCTGAAGATAGCTCCACTGCGCTGCCCAATGTGAATCCTGCACCTCGCGGGCGGTGGCGTTGATGTAGAAACAGAACTGCCGGAAACTGAGGCCGCGCGCGACCGTCTCCGCATCCGGCTCCTTTCCTCCGTTGAAGAAAGCATAGACCGCGCGGGTGTGATGGAGCACCGAATCCTGCGCGCGATTGCGGCCGAACTTGTCGCAATAGCAGCTCACCAACCGGTCGACCGGATCGCGCAGCAGCGCCACCGAGACCCAATCGGGATCGCGCGCCACCCGGTCGCGCAGCGCGAAAGCCCAATGGCGCGCCTGCATCTTGTTCTGCCCGGAATCGAGCCAGTAATGCGACATGCCCGGATTGGGCCGCCCGTCCCCCGAGAGCCGAAGCGCCCAGTCCTTCACCGAAGTGTTCGCCACTTTCGCGATCGGGCAAAACATCACCCGCGCGGGCGCGATATAGAGCATCGCCCCGTCATATTGCGTGCGATCCTGATCGCGCAGGAGCCGCGCCTTGCCCTGATATTCCCGCGATCCGCGCAACTCGCGCTCGACCTGGGCAACAGTCGCATTGCGGTCTTTCAAAGCCGCTTGCGCCCCTTCTTTCGCAGGCCGTCCAAGCCAGGCCCGAAACAGCGCGTCGATCACTTCAGGGCTCGCTGGCGCGCGCGCCTCGAAACCCGGATCGGCGAAATCGCCCCGGGGCATCTGGGGAAGGTCTTTCATGTCAGGACACTCTCGTAACCGGTGATCAGGGGGGCGAGTTGCGCAGGCCAGCCATAGCGCGCGGTCTCGGCGACAGTGCGCCGCGAGACGAGCGTTCCGGTCATCGCATCGCGCAGCAGGGTGCGGAATTGCTTCGGGTCATCGGCGACATAGACGCCGCTCATCGCTTCGGCCTCTTCGTAACCGCGCAGCGCCGGACGCATCGCAACCACCGGCTTGCGCCACATCAGCGCCTCGGCGGTCTTGAGATTTGTGCCACCCCCTTCGGTGATCGGCAGACAGATGACTTTCGCGTGGTGCAGCAAGGCACTCAAAACCTCTTCATCCACGGTCCCGAGCGTGGCAACGAATTCCGCGTTCATTCGCTGGTAGCGCTGGAAGCGGCCATCGCCGGTGATCAGGTCGTTCATGCCCCCCGCGATCGCGAGGCGCGAACCCGGTGGAAGGAAGCCGGGGATCTCACCAAAGCTTTCCCAATAGCCGGTCGCATTGGGTGGATGGGCAGAGCCGACGACAAGCGCGAAAGCCCCCTCGAGGGGCGCAACTGGCGCGGCGGACAGATCGGGCGGCCAGCAGCCGTTCGGAGCGACGATGCAGGGCCGTTTCCCGCGATTGCGCCAGCCGTCGAAGACCCGCGCATCCTCGGTGCTGACCGCGATCACCAGATCGGCGCGGATGACAAGGTCGCGTTCGAGCGCCAGCGCCTCCGCACGCCAGCGCGGGTCGATCAGATCGGCCTCGACGTTATGGGCGGAATAGATCAGCTTCGCGCCGCGCAACGCGGGATCACATGCCAGCGCCTCGGCGAAAAGCGGACAGAGCCACGGGTGTTCGAACTGAACCGCATCGGGAGCAAAGCGGCGCAAGTCATCGAGGAGGCGTTCGACCAGCGGATCACCGGCAAGCGTTTGCGCCAGATGCAGATCCTCGCGCCGCTGCGGATCATGCATCCGGGCAAGCAAGGCCTCGGACACGGCGGTCTTGCGCTCGTCCGGCGAGCCGTCGGGATAACCGCGCGTGGAATAGACCGGCACATATCGAAAGACATGGTCCGCGGCGCGCGCCTGAGCCGCAATCGCGGCAACCCGGCGCTGCCCGCCATGCAGGGGGCGGTGGATCGGGTAATGACCGAAGGCTGCGATCTTCATGCGGCATCCTCCGTCAAAAGACCCCCGGCCTCGCTTTCGGACGCCTCGAAACTGGCAGTGAGATCGTTGCGAAACGCCGTCCAGCTGCGCGCCCGAAACCGTGCTGCGCGTGCCAGCGCACCAGCATAGGCGGCCTCATCTGTCATCAGGGCGTGGCAGCGCGCCAGCCAGCGCTCTCCCTCGAAAAGCCCGATCGGCTCGGACGCGCCGCCGCCCGCTTCGATCAGCGCGGGCGCATCCGAGCTCAGGCAGGGTTTGCCATGCGAGAGCGCCTCGACCACCGGCAGCCCCCACCCTTCGTAATGCGAGGCATAGATCGTGAAGCGGCAGGCGCGGTAAAGCTCGGCCAGTTCGGCATCTTCGACATCCGAGAGGATCCGGATCGCCCCATGGGGCAGCCCTGTATCGTTGCGCACCATCTCGAGCAGCGGCCCGATCGACCAGCCGGGCTGACCGACCCAGACCAGCGGCATCACCTCGCCCGGATGGCGCTCGTTCAGCGCGCGCCACAGCCTGTAGACGAAATCGTAATTCTTGCGCGGCTCCTGCGTGCCGACCATCAGCACGAACCGTCCCGGCTCCAGCTGACGATGGGCGAAGATCCCGGCACGGGTCGTATCCTCGCCCGCCCCGCGTGCGGCATCCTCCCCGAGAAGGACCGGTGCGACCAGCGCGGGATCAAGCGCGGGATATCCATGCGCCTGCGCGTGGTCGAGCAGGTCGCGCCGGGTCGTCTCGGAATTCGTCCAGACCTGATCGACGCCCCAGAGCATCCAGTGCAGCGCGGGCGGATAGGTCTTGCGCGTCGTCGGCTCGGCCAGATGTCCCCAGAGCACCGGAATGAGATCGTGGACATAGTAGCGCAACCGCCAGCGATGAGTGGCGCGCATCCGGTAGGCGCAACGATAGCGATCATCCGACCAGAACCCGCCCGCCGAGACATAATCGCCAACGTTGCGGGGATCGATCCGGTTCTCGTCGGTGCAGATTTCTTCGTGGACGGTGCGGATAAGCCCGTAATGGGCCCTATGGTTGAGCGCATCGAGCTGCTGGATCCGGGCGGAAAGCGCCGGGTGGATCCGTTCCAGCGCGACCAGAGCGCGGCGCATCCGTGCGTATTCCTCCGCGCTCAGCCGCAGCAACTCGCCAGCAATCGCCCCTTCACGCGCAGACCGCGCCGTCTCGTCAGTGCCGCGAAACCGTTTGCGACTGCGTTGAGCGCGCCATAGAAACCGCCCGATCCGCGCCCAGCTGCCCAAGCGGGTGCGCGCGCTTTCGGCGCGCGCGGGTGCGACCGGATGGCAGCCGTTGCGAAAGATCAGCTCGTCGAAGATCTCTTGCGGAATGCGATAGAACCCGTCGCGTGAGGCGTCATAAATCACGCCGCAGACGCGCGCCCCGAAGCGCATGCGAAAGGCGCGCCAGACCTCATGCTCGACGCGCAGAATGCCCATCGGTTTCCAGTGCCGGAACGCGTAGCTCGTCGTCAGGTCGATCAGGATCGTCTTTTCGGTCATCATCCATCCTCGCCGGTCATTCCTTGACCTCGACTCGGTGATAGACCCGCATTGGTTAACAAAGCGCTCAACGCGATCGATACCTTGAAGCCCGCCCGCACCCCGCCTATATTCGCCTTGTTCCCGATCTCGGGGACTATGGACATAAACGCGCTCGTAATAAGCGGATCGGACCCGGGGGCGGTACCCGGCGGCTCCACCAAAACTCCCTCGTTGGGGGCACATGGGGCCGAAACAGGATCGACGAACGTCTAAAGGGGTTTGCTTTGTCCCGGTGAGCTACCACCGTTATCGGTGCAAAACGTACAGTTGCCAACGACAACCGTGCTCCGGTCGCTCTGGCTGCGTAAGCAGCTCGGGTAACCGAAACCTAACTCCTTGCGCTTAGCAGCGTAAGGCGGGGCCCGCAGGAGCCTTGCAACAGAATCCTGCACCTTCCCCACTCTGTTTCCCGAATAATTCGCGAAATGCGATCGGCGTTAACCGATCTGCAAGCTTGCGTTGCGACGATCCTGCGAGCCGTGCAGGAAAGGAGTGGCGCATGTCCCGACGCGAGAGGATCGAAACCTGGTTGAATGCCGTCTGGGGCAAGGGAGAACTCGACCGGATTGATGCGTTGTTCGAAGACAGCGCGCAGGCCAACGGGTTGATGCCCGGGCTCGAATTGCGCCCGGAGGAATTTCACGAACTCGTGCCCGCGCTGCGCGCGCATCTCAAAGACATCGAGATCACCATTCTGCGCCAGTTCGAGACCTCGGACTGGCTCTGGCTCTTGCTGCGGATCGAAGGGCGTTCCTCCCAGACCGGGCAGTCTGCCTGTTTTACCGGGCAGCTCTCGATGCGTTTCGCGGGCGAAAAGATCGTGGAAGCCTATAACAATTTCGACGTGGTGGCGCTGTTCGAAGCTCTGGGCGTGATGCCCCGAGACACGGTCGCATTGTGCTTGTCGGGCGAAAGTTTCGTGTAGGTCGCGACCACTGAGGTGTCGGCCGTCAGCCCCGGGATTACACGGGCGCGGGCCCGAATGCAGGGCCGTTCGGGGCCCTCGGAACGCGGTATGACCGAACCTGCGCGGCCCCGACGCCAAAGTCCGCCTCTGCGCTGAGGACCAAACCGGTCACGGAATTCGCCTTGAAGGTTTTTCGCGTCGAGGCGCGCCCCGGACCGCCGCTCACCCCCCTTTTCTCTTCCGGCGAATCCCCTATGCTGACCGGAAGACGAGAGGGATGGGCCATGACGCGATCGATCGATTACGGGAACCTGATGCACGACGCGATGCGCGGGCTCATTCAGACCGTGCTGCGCGACATCGCGGCAAACGGTCTACCGGGCGAGCACCACTTCTTCATCACCTTCGACACCCGCCATCCCGATGCCGAACTCGCTGACTGGCTGCGTGAGCGTTATCCCGAAGAGATGACCATCGTGATCCAGCACTGGTACGACAATCTCGAGGTCGGCGAGGATGAATTCTCGATCACCCTCAATTTCGGCAATTCGCCCGAACCGCTGGTCGTGCCCTTCGATGCGATCACCACCTTCGTCGACCCTTCCGTCGAGTTCGGCCTGCGTTTCGAGACGCAGGATTACGAAGACGACGAAGAAGAGGACGACTTCGAGGATGAGGACGAACCCGAGGAGACCGCGCCGCGTGGCGAGGCCGAAGTGGTCAGCCTCGACAAGTTCCGCAAATAACTGATCGATCAAGGCGCCGACGTCCCTCTTGGGTGTCGCGCTCGGCGCGATCCTGCTGCGCCATTCAAGCGCAGGCCAGCGTGCGACCGCGCCCCCGCCCCGCACAAGGATCACCCTGCGGCTGCCCTCGCTTACAGCCCATGCGGAGATCGGCCCGCATAGCTCCCGTATACCTTCGCATACCGATTGCAGAATCCCCGCCATCGTCCTATGACCTGCGCGACCATGTTGCTTATTGGAGGCCCACCGATGACCGCGACCCGCACCGAGACTGACAGCTTCGGCCCGCTCGAAGTTCCCGCCGACAAATATTGGGGCGCGCAGACGCAGCGCTCGATCCTGAACTTCCCGATCGGCTGGGAGCGCCAGCCCGTCCCGATCATCCGCGCGCTCGGTGTGATCAAGAAAGCCTGCGCGATGGCCAACAAGGCTCAGGGCAAACTCGACGCGAAGATCGCCGATGCGATCATCGAGGCCGCCGGCGAAGTGATCGAGGGCAAGTTCGACGACAACTTCCCGCTCGTCGTCTGGCAGACCGGCTCGGGCACCCAGTCGAACATGAACGCCAACGAGGTGATCGGCAACCGCGCGATCGAGATCCTGGGCGGCGTGATGGGCACGAAAGACCCGGTCCACCCCAACGATCACTGCAACATGGGCCAGTCCTCGAACGACACCTTCCCGACCGCGATGCATGTCGGCATCGCGATGCAGGCGCGCGACGTTCTTCTGCCCGGTCTGCGCAAGCTGCACGCCGCGCTCGAGGCTAAATCCGAGGCCTTCAAGGATATCATCAAGATCGGCCGCACCCATACGCAGGATGCGACGCCCCTGACGCTGGGCCAGGAATTCTCGGGCTACGCGCATCAGGTCAAGAAAGGTATCGAGCGCATCGAAGCCTGCCTTGGCGACATCTACGAGCTGGCCCAGGGCGGCACCGCCGTCGGCACCGGTCTGAACACCCAAGTCGGCTGGGCCGAGACGGTCGCGGCGAACATGGCTGAGATCACCGGCCTGCCCTTCGTCACCGCGCCGAACAAGTTCGAAGCGCTCGCCGCCCATGACGCGATGGTGATGTTCTCGGGCGCGCTGAAGACCGTGGCCGCTTCGCTCTTCAAGATCGCCAATGACATCCGCCTGCTCGGCTCGGGCCCGCGCTGCGGTCTGGGCGAGCTGATCCTGCCGGAAAACGAGCCGGGCTCGTCGATCATGCCGGGCAAGGTGAACCCGACCCAGGCCGAGGCGCTGACGATGGTCTGCGCCCATGTCATGGGCAACGATGCCGCCGTCGGCTTCGCGGGCTCGCAGGGCCATTTCGAGCTCAACGTCTACAACCCGATGATGAGCTACAACGTGCTGCAATCCATGCAGCTTCTGGGCGACAGCGCCTCGGCCTTCACCGACAACATGGTGGTGGGCATCGAGGCCAACGAGCCGCGGATCGAAAAGCTGCTGCACGAGTCGCTGATGCTGGTCACCGCGCTCGCGCCGACCATCGGCTATGACAACGCCACCAAGGTCGCCAAGACCGCGCACAAGAACGGGACGACGCTGAAGGAAGAGGCGATCAAGCTCGGCTTCGTGGACGCGGAAACCTTCGACAAGGTGGTGCGCCCCGAGCAGATGATCGGCCCGAAGGCCTGATCTTCTCTTGAAATCATGCGAAGGGCGGTCCTGCGGGGCCGCCCTTTTCGTTTCGCGCCGCCCCGATTTGACTGCCGCGCAACCTTCCTGACGCGACGCGCGTCCACCTTCTGCCCTATCGACGATTGCACCAGCCGCTTGCGGCCTTTATAAAGTGCGACAACAATATCTAGAGAATTCGAGGCGCGCGTGACCGACACCCCTGAAACGCCGGAAACCGAAGAAAACGGCCCGGAGACGCCTCAGCGTCCGACCTATCTCGGCCCCACCGTTTCCATCGCCGACGAGATGAAAACCGCCTATCTCGATTACGCGATGAGCGTGATCGTGAGCCGCGCGATTCCCGATCTGCGCGACGGTCTGAAACCCGTTCACCGGCGCATCCTTTTCGCGATGCACGAGACCGGGAACACCTTCGACAAGCCCTACCGCAAATCGGCGCGCCCGGTCGGCGACGTAATGGGTCAATATCACCCGCATGGCGATGCCGCGATCTATGACGCCTTGGTGCGCATGGCGCAGCCCTTCTCGATGTCGCTGCCGCTGCTCGATGGTCAGGGCAACTTCGGCTCGATGGATGGCGATAACGCGGCGGCGATGCGCTACACCGAAGTGCGCATGGCGAAACCGGCCAATTACATTCTCGCCGATATCGAGAAGGATACGGTCGATTTTCAGGACAACTACGACGGCAAGCAGCAGGAGCCGACGGTTCTTCCCGCGCGCTTCCCGAACATGCTCGTCAATGGCGCGGGCGGTATCGCGGTCGGCATGGCCACGAACATCCCCCCGCATAACCTTGGCGAGGTGGTCGACGCCACGCTCGCGCTGATCGAAAACCCGGACATGTCGGACGAGGCGATCATGGAGATCGTCCCCGCCCCCGACTTCCCCACGGGCGGTCAGATCATGGGCCGGGGCGGCGCGCGCAAGGCTTACCTCGAAGGGCGCGGCTCGGTCATCATCCGCGCCAAGACCCGGATCGAGGAAATCCGCAAGGACCGCTACGCGATCGTCGTCGACGAGATCCCCTATCAGGTGAACAAGGCCGCGATGATCGAGAAGATCGCCGATCTCGTGCGCGAAAAGAAACTCGAAGGCATCTCCAACATCGCCGACGAGTCGGACCGTGTGGGCGTGCGCGTGGTGATCGAGCTCAAGCGCGACGCGACGCCGGATGTGGTCCTCAACCAGCTCTATCGCTTCACCCAGCTGCAGACCTCCTTCGGCTGCAACATGCTGGCGCTCAACGGTGGCCGGCCCGAGCAGCTGACGCTTCGCCAGTTCCTGAGCTATTTCATTACCTTCCGCGAGGAAGTCGTTGCTCGTCGCACCGCCTTCGAGCTGCGCAAGGCACGCGAGCGCAGCCACATCCTCTGCGGTCTCGCGGTTGCGGTGTCGAATGTCGATGAGGTCGTGGCCACGATCCGCAGCTCGGCCGATGCCGCTGAGGCGCGCGCCCGGCTGATGGAGCGGCGCTGGCCCGCCCATGAGATCGTCGAATATCTGCGCCTGATCGACGACCCGCTGCATCCCGTGAACGACGATGGCACCTATAACCTGTCGGAAACGCAGGCCCGCGCGATCCTCGATCTGCGCCTGCAGCGCCTGACCCAGATCGGCGTCAAGGAAGTCACGGATGAACTGGCCGAACTGGCCGAGAAGATCCGCGACTACCTCGCCATCCTCGCCTCGCGCGAGCGCATCATGGCGATCATCTCGGACGAGCTGCGCGAGGTGCGCGAGCTTTTCGCCGTGCGGCGCCGCACCGAGATCATCGACTGGGCGGGCGACCTCGACGACGAAGACCTGATCGAGCGCGAGGACATGGTCGTGACGATCACCCAGGGCGGCTATATCAAGCGCACGCCGCTGGCCGATTTCCGTGCCCAGAAGCGTGGCGGCAAGGGGCTCTCGGGTGGCGCGTTGAAGGATGACGACACGGTCACCACCCTGTTCGTCGCCAACACCCATACGCAGCTTCTGTTCTTCACCACCGACGGGATGGTCTATTCACTCAAGTGCTGGCGCCTGCCGCTCGGCTCGCGCCAGTCCAAGGGCAAGGCGATCGTGAATATCCTGCCGATCCCGACCGGGGTCTCCATCGCCGCGATCATGCCGGTCGATGCGCCCGAGGAGGAATGGGAAAACACCCAGGTCTTCTTCGCGACCTCGGACGGGTCCGTGCGCCGCAATGCGCTCTCGGACTTCACCAATATCAAGCGCAACGGCAAGATCGCGATGAAGCTGCCCGAGGGCGTGAGCCTCGTGAACGTGCGTCCGTGCACCGAGGAAGACGACGTGATGCTGGTGACCGCAAAGGGTCGCGCGATCCGCTTCCCGGTGCCGGAGGTTCGCATCTTCAAGGGCCGCGACTCGACGGGCGTGCGCGGTATTCGCTTGGCCGATGACGATATCGTCGTCTCGATGTCGGTGATCCGCCACTTCGAGGCCGCGTCCGAAGAACGCGCCGCCTATCTCAAGCAGCGCCGCCTGATGGCCGGCGTGACCGAGGACGAGGTCGACGAGGACGAAGAACCTGTAACCGAAGGCCAACTCAGCCCCGAGCGCTATGCCGAAATGTCGGCCGCCGAGGATCTGATCCTCACGATCACGGCGGGCGGCTCGGGCAAGATCAGCTCGTCGCATGACTACCCGACCCGCGGCCGTGGCGGCCAAGGCGTCACCGCGATCGACAAGGCGATGCGCGGCGGGGCGCTGGTGGCCTCCTTCCCGGTTGAGATGGGCGATCAGATCATGCTCGCCACCTCGACGGGCCAGTCGATCCGTTGCCCGGTGGAGGATATCTCCTTCCGGTCGCGCTCGGCCGGGGGCGTGCGCGTCTTCAACACCGCGAAGGGCGAGCATGTCGTCTCGGTCGCACGGATCGCCGATCAGGGCGACGAGGAAGACGAGCTGGACGTCACGGAAGCGCCGGAAACCGGCGACGAGAGCCCGCCTGCGACCGAGGAATAAAACCTGCCGGGAAACGGAATTTCGGTTTCCCGAAGGCAACAACCCGAGATCGTTTCCAATGCTCGAGCCCCCGTTCCTGCCGAACGGGGGCTTTTTCATTCGATCTGAAGACATCCATTGAGGATGCAGTGCGCGAATGGGGACGAACTCGCGTCTGTCAAAGATCAAAGGGCACACAATGATCAAGAAACTGATCGCGGCGGCGTTGCTTTGCCCGACGGCCAGCGGCGCGCATGCCTTCGAGTTCGAAGGCGCCGAAGCCGGCATGTCCTACAGCAAGCTGGAATTCACCGACTATCCGGACGGGTAGAAATACAAGGAAGGCTACGTCACCGCCGCAGGCTGGTTCACGCCAAAACTTGGCGTTCAGATCGGCAACAATCACGGCTTCATCAAGGGCGATTACGACAGTTACGATTTCGACAGCGTGCAAATCCACGGCTTGTGGCAGCAGAGCGAGCAACTGGGCCTTGGCGTGATGGGCGCCCATGAAAAATATGATGGCTGGCATTACAACCATCTCGGGCTTGAAGCGCTCTACACGCCCGGCCGCTGGAAGATCGAGTGCAGATCTATGCCGGCCGTGGCGAAACCGACAGCTATGGCAAAAGCTGGGGCTATGACGGATTCGACATGGGAATGTCGTGCTGCGGATTGGCCTCGGCAAGGGCGACGCGGGCAAGCTCTTCCATTACTGCCCCATTTTCTGAGATTTCATGATCTCGCGAAAGGCCCGGCCCGCGCCGGGCCTTTTGCTTACGCGCCCCACGCGCACGGCATTAACCCTCTGTAAAGTTTAAGCCTTCTTTAACGCCCCGCGATCTGGGAGAAAGCCTCCAGACAGTCGCGCACCGCTCCTGCAGAGGTGGCCGCGCAGCCGGCGGAGACCGGCCTTGCCACATTTGCCGAGGTGCCCTCCATGTTCAAAGCCGCTCTTCCCGCCGCGCTCCTTCTCTCTGCCCTGCCCCAGATCGCTGCGGCACATAGTGCGCTCGGTTTCACCGGGGCGCGTTTCTCGCTCGAGAAAGGCACCGGCGATTTCGGCGTCACGCGCGCCGATCTGAACGCCGATTTCGCGATTACCGAAGCGCATGGGCTGCAAATCGATCTGGGCGCCTCGGATGCGGGGCCGCGCTGGCGCGGCGATCTCGCGGCGCATCTTTACATGGCGCCGACCGAGCGCGCCAAATACGGGGTCTTCGCGGCCCTGGGCGATACCAGCCACGAAAGCCAGACGTCATGGGCGATCGGCGCCGAGGCGATCTGGGCGGTGGGCGCGCGTAGCTCCATTTCCGCGCGCGCGGGGCTTGGCAGCGTCAGCCCGGGCAGCAATGATTTTGTCTTTGCCCGCCTCTCGACGCGCTATGGCTTGAGCGAGCGCACCGCGCTCACCGCGAGCCTCGCGGTCACGGATATCGACGAGTTCAGCTTTTCCGCGCGCGAAACCACCGCGAGCCTCGGGTTGGCCCACCGCATTGGCCACGGGCCGGTGACCGTCTCGGCGCGGATCGAGAACTCGGCCCTCTCCGGCAGCTTCGCCTCAAAAGACGAAACCCGCATAGTGATCGGGCTGACCACGCGCTTCGGTGCCACGGGCCACGGCATCCGCAATCAACCCTTCGCGCCTGTGCGCCCTCTCGACACTCTCTTCGCGCGCGGAACCTTCGCGCTCGACTGACCCATACTCTGCGCGCCTGCGTCACATGGCCGGGCGCGCGCCACCGCGTTAACACAGGGCACCGCCACCGGGACGCAACCTCGGCGGGACCAACTGCAAAGGTGTTCTGATGGAGCATTTTCTCCAGCGTCTCGACCCGTTCCTGTCACTTCTCGCCCGGATCCTCATGGCCACGCTCTTCGTGATGGCCGGCATGGATGTGGCGATGGATTTCGCGAAATTCTCCGCCCGGCTCGAGGCCGACGGACTCTCGGGCTATCTCACCGGCCCGGTCTTCTGGTTCCTGATCGGCACGGGCTTGCTGCTCCTCGTCGGCGCCTGGACGCGGCTTGTGGCTCTCGCGATGGCGGGTTTCGCCCTCGCCTCCGGCATCATCGATTACGGAGATTTCGCACATGCGACCGACATGGTGATGCTGCTCAAGAATATCGCGCTTACCGGCGGTTACCTCTATGTCGCGCTGCACGGGCCGGGGCGCTGGTCGGTCGATGCGCTTTTCGGGCGTGCAGGCTGACGCTTCCCTTTTCCCGCGCGGGCCACTAAATGAGCGGCCATGACACAGGAACTCCATATCGTCGGCGGTGGCATGGCAGGCTCGGAAGCGGCCTGGCAAGCCGCCAATGCCGGCATCCGCGTGGTGCTGCACGAGATGCGGCCCAAGGTCGAGACCTTCGCGCACCAGACCGGCAATTTCGCCGAGATGGTCTGCTCGAACTCTTTCCGCTCAGACGATGACGAGCGCAACGCCGTGGGCCAGCTCCATTGGGAGATGGGCGCGGCGAACGGTCTGATCATGGAGATGGCGCGCAAACATCGCCTTCCGGCGGGTGGCGCGTTGGCCGTGGATCGTGAGGCCTTCGCACAGGCCGTGACCGAAGCGTTGCGCGCACATGATAACATTTCCTTTGTCGAAGAAGAAGTTACGGGGCTTCCTTCAACCGGCCACTGGATTTTTGCCACCGGTCCTCTGACCTCCGAAACCTTGGGCAAAGCGATCCGCGAAGCCAGTGGCGAAGAACGCCTCGCCTTCTTCGACGCCATCGCCCCCATCGTCTATGCCGAGACGATCGACATGAACGTCGCCTGGCGTCAGTCGCGCTACGACAAGGGCGAGACGGAAGAAGAACGCACCGCCTATATCAACTGTCCGATGACGAAGGATGAATACGAGGCCTTCATCGACACGCTTCTCGAAGCCGACAAGACCGAGTTCCACGAGGGAGAGACGGCGGGATATTTCGACGGTTGCCTCCCGATCGAGGTGATGGCCGAACGCGGACGCGAGACGCTGCGCCACGGCCCAATGAAGCCGGTCGGTCTGACGAACGCGCATGATCCGCAAACCAAGGCCTATGCCGTGGTGCAGCTGCGTCGCGACAACGCGCTCGGCACGCTCTACAATATCGTCGGCTTTCAAACCAAGATGAGGTATGGCGCGCAAGCTTCTGTTTTCCGGATGATTCCCGGGCTGAAGCAGGCAAAATTCGCGCGTCTCGGCGGCATCCACCGCAACACGTTCATCAACTCGCCGACACTTCTCGATGCGCAGATGCGGCTGAAATCGCATCCCAATCTGCGCTTTGCGGGCCAGATCACCGGGGTCGAGGGCTATGTGGAAAGCGCCGCGATGGGGCTCCTCGCAGGCCGTATGGCGGCCGCCGAGCTGCAAGGCAGCGATCTCCCGCCGCCCGGCCCCGATACGGCCATGGGCGCGCTTGTCACGCACATCACCGGCGGCGCCGAGGCCAAGACCTTCCAGCCGATGAACGTCAATTTCGGCCTCTTCCCGCCGATCGACGCCAAAGGCGGGCGGCGCGGCCGCAAGGATCGCTACAAGGCCTATACGGATCGCGCAAAATCCTCGTTTACCCAATGGCTTGAAGGTCAAAGCTGAGGTGATCACCCGGTTCGCGCCATCGCCCACCGGGCCCCTTCATCTCGGCCACGCCTATGCCGCGATCCTCGCCCATGACATGGCGCGCAAGGCGGGCGGCCGGTATCTGCTGCGCATCGAAGATATCGATCAAAGCCGCGCCCGTCCGCATTGGGAAGACCAGATCTATGACGATCTGCGCTGGCTCGGGCTCAGCTGGGACGGCCCCGTTTTGCGCCAGTCCGAACGTCTCAACATCTACCGCGAAGTCCTTGATATCCTGTGGCAACGAGATCTCCTCTTTGCCTGCAACTGCACGCGCCGCGACATCGAAGCCGCCATATCCGCCCCGCAGGAAGGCGTGAGCTACGGCCCGGACGGACTTATCTACCCCGGCACCTGCCGCGAAAGCGGCGCGCGCAAACCCGGCCAAATCCTCCCTGACGCCGCCCTACGCCTGAACATGGCCCGCGCGGCTCAAGATATCGCGTTCGAAGAGATTTGCGAACTCCACCGCGGTACGCATCGCATCAGCCGGACCGATCTGATCGCAAAGGTCGGCGACGTGGTTCTCGCCCGACGCGATATGGGCACGTCCTACCACCTCGCCGTGGTGCTCGACGACGCGGCCCAGGGGATCACCCATGTCACCCGAGGCGCGGATCTTTTCGAGGCCACACAGATCCATGTCCTGCTTCAGAAGACACTTGAACTCCCGACGCCAGCCTATTGCCATCATGACCTTATTCGCGATGGCAATGGCAAGCGCCTGGCCAAACGCGACGACGCTCGCGCGATCGCGAAATACCGTGCAGACGGGGCCAGCCCAGACGATATCCGCCGAATGGTCGGTCTACACCCTTCCTCTTGGTGACAAATATCCTCCCCGAAGGGCCGCTCTCAGCCCTCCATCGGCCTGAGGATCTCGACTTCCTCGCCCTCGCGGATCGCGGTGTAGAAGCACGAGCGCCGGTTCGTGTGGCAGGCCGGACCTTCCTGCTCGACCAGCACCAGCAGGCAATCGCGGTCGCAATCGACGCGCATCTCGCGCAGCACCTGCACATGGCCCGAGGTTTCACCCTTCACCCAGAATGAGTTTCGCGATCGCGACCAATAGGTTACACGACCCGTTTCAAGCGTCCGCGCGACGCTTTCGGCGTTCATCCAGGCCATCATCAGGACATCTCCCGAGAGCGCATCCTGCGCAATCGCGGGGATCAAACCGTTGGCGTCATATCTCAGGCTGGCGGGGTCGAATGGCATCGGCTCTTTCCTTCCTTGGGCACACGTCCTATCTACGCCGGACGGGCCGAAGGGAAAAGCCATGAGCGACGCCGATCTGATCAAGCTCTATTCGCAGCGCATCCTCGCGCTGGCAGCCGACATGCCCGCGACCGATCCGCTGCCCGCTCCCGATGCGACCGTGCGCAAACGCGCGCCGTTGTGCGGCTCGACGGTCGAGGTGTCGATCACCTGCAAGGACGGGCGCGTGACCGGCTATAGCCAGAACGTGCACGCCTGTGCGCTCGGGCAAGCTTCGGCCGCGATCTTCGGGGCGAATGTGATCGGGCGCACGAAAGACGAAGTTCGGACCCTGCGCGATCAGCTTGCCACGATGCTCAAGGGCGGGCCGGTGCCGGATGCGCCCTTTGGCGAGTATGAGGTTCTGACCGCCGCGCGCGAGTATCCGAACCGCCACGGCTCGATCCTGCTGGCCCCCGAGGCCACACTCGAAGCGCTTGAGAGCTGTTAAGCCTCTCGTAACCCTCTGCATGATAAAAAAAGCCGCCACTCGTAAGAGCGGCGGCTAAGGAAGCGCTTCCGGACAGGCGGGCCTTGGAACAGGCGGTGCCGCAGGTTTGGGACAGGTGCGGCGGCCAAAAAGCGCGAGGCAGAAGGTAAAAATCAGGTCGGGATCAGAACATCCCCGGCAGCCAGAGCGCGATGACGAAGCTCGCGCAGATCGTGATGCCACCGATCGCGTCGATCAGAAGCGTGCCGTGATTACGGTCGAGAATATCTTTGATTTCCTTGGCCATCTGGCACCTCCTTCACCCGTGTTGCTTATTTGTTCTCATATTTCGCCATCCCTGTAAAGAACTTTTTAAGAACATTTGAGAACACGGGGGCGGAACGCCGGGAAACCAGGGGTCAGCCAACCCCGATCAGTTTGATCGCGCGGTCCTGTTCCATCAGCCACAACAGCACCCTTGCGGCCTGCCCGCGCGGGCTGTTCAGCTCCGGATCTTCCCCCAGCAACTTGCGCGCATCCGATTGCGCGACGGCCATCAGCCCCGCCTGACGTTCCAGATCGGCCACGCGAAACCGCGGCAGGCCCGATTGCGCGGTACCGATCACATCGCCCGCACCGCGCATCGCGAGGTCTTCCTCGGCGATGCGGAACCCGTCTTCGCTTTCGCGCAGGATCGCGAGGCGCCGCTCTGCCGTCTCGCTCAGCGGGGACTGGTAGATCATCAGGCAGGTCGAGGAGGCCGCGCCGCGCCCGACCCGACCACGCAGCTGATGAAGCTGGGCAAGACCGAAGCTCTCGGCGCGCTCGATCACCATGATCGAGGCATTGGGCACGTTCACCCCCACCTCGATCACCGTGGTCGCGACCAGCACCCGGGTCTCACCTTTCACGAAGGCGGCCATCGCGGCATCCTTCTCGGCGGGCGGCATCTGGCCATGGACGAGCCCCACGATCCCCTCGCCCAAGGCCGCCCGCAGCGCCACGAACCGATCGGTCGCCGAACTCAGATCGACGCGCTCGCTTTCCTCGACCAGCGGGCAGACCCAATAGGCCTGGCGCCCCTCGCCCACCGCCTTGCGCAGATGCTCGACCACCTCGCCCATCCGCTCCATCGCGACGAGCGCGGTCTTGACCGGCGTGCGACCGGGCGGCTTCTCGTCGAGAAGGCTCACATCCATGTCGCCATATTGCGCGAGTGCGAGTGAGCGCGGGATCGGCGTCGCGGTCATCACCAGGATATCGACCGCCTCGCCCTTTGCCCCAAGCTCCATCCGCTGCGCCACGCCGAAGCGATGCTGCTCGTCGATCACGGAAAGCCGGAGATCCTGAAATTCCACATCTTTCTGAAAAACCGCATGGGTGCCGACGAGGATGCCGATCGCGCCCGAGGCCAGATCGGCGAGCTTCTTCGCGCGCTCCGCCCCCTTGTCGCGACCGGTCAGGATTTCCAGCCGAACACCGGCGGCAGCGGCCAGCGGCGCGAGCCCTTCGAGATGCTGACGCGCGAGGATCTCGGTCGGCGCCATCATCACGCCCTGCCCACCCGCCTCGACCGCCGTCAGCAGCGCCATGAAAGCCACAAGCGTCTTGCCCGCGCCGACATCGCCCTGCAGCAGTCGGTTCATCCGCCGGTCCGAGCCCATATCCGCCGCGATCTCGGCAATTGCGCGGGTCTGCGCGCCTGTCGGTTTGTACGGCAGGCTCTCCAACACCTGCGACGACAGCGCGCCCGTGCCGCGCGTCACGCGCCCCTTCTTGCGCCGCGCCTGACGCCGCGCCAGCGCGAGCGTCATCTGATGGGCAAACAGCTCGTCATAGGCGAGCCGCGCGCGGGCGGGGGCAGTTGCGGCAAGATCCGAGAGACCCTCGGGGTGATGCGCTTTGGTAATCGCAGCGTGCCAGTCGGGCCAGCCCTCGCGGCGCTTCAGCTCTGCGTCGATCCATTCGGGGAGTTCTGGCGCGCGCGCCAGCGCCCCTTCCGCCGCCTTCGCCATCAGCTTCTGCGTCACACCCGCGGTTAGCGGATAGACCGGCTCGAAACGCGGCATCTCGCCAGCGTCCTCGGGCGGCAGGATGTAATCGGGATGAACGATCTGCGCCATGCCATCATAGAGTTCGAGCTTGCCCGAGATGATCCGCCGCGCCCCGTTCGGCATCTGTTTCGCCAGCCAGTCGCCGCGCGCGTGAAAGAAAACCAACGTGATATCGGTCTGCGCGTCATGGCACAAAACCCGATCCGGCGCGCCGCGTTTGCGCGCGGGGCTATGGGCGCCGATCGTGACCTCGACGGTGACCGTAGTGCCGGCCGACACGCCCTGCACGGTCTCCACGGGGCGGCGGTCGATCACCGAATAGGGCAACGTGAACAGCGCGTCGCGCGGCCGTTCGATCGCGAGACCGTCGAAGGATTTGGCCGTTTTCGGACCAATGCCGGGCAGGCTGTCGAGGGCCGCGAACAGCCCGAACAACTCCTGCGGCCGCGTGCTCATGCGCCCCCCGCGAGGTCGATCCACTCATCCTCGTCGATGACGCGAATGTTCAGCTCGGCCGCTTTCTTGGCCTTCGAGCCCGCGCCCGGCCCCGCCACGACAAGATCGGTCTTGGCGCTGACCGAGCCCGAGACCTTCGCACCAAGCGCCTCGGCCCGCGCCTTCGCCTCGGCCCGCGTCATCTTTTCGAGCGTGCCGGTAAAAACGACGGTCAGACCGGAGACGGGGCTGTCCGATTTCGGTTTCTCGGCCGCTTCGACCGTCAGATAGGCGGTGAGCCGGTCGATCGAAGCGCGCTCGGCCTCTTGATGGAAGGTCGTGACGACCGAGGTCGCGAGCGTCTCGCCAACGCCATCAATCGAGAGAAGTTCCTCCCAATCCGGCCCCTGCCCGATCTCGGCGCGTGTCATCGCGGCCTCGAAATTTTCCCAAGTGCCGTAATGGGTTGCGAGCAGGCCCGCGCTACTTTCTCCGACATGGCGGATCCCAAGCGCGAAGATCAGCCGGTGCAACGCGATCGTCCGACGCTCGGTGATTGCGTCAAAGAGGTTGCGCGCGGATTTCTCGCCCCAGCCTTCGCGGTTCTTGAGCTGTTGCAGCCCCTGCCCGAAACGTTCCTCGAGCGCGAAGATATCGGCGGGCTCCTGGATCCAGCCATCCGCGTAGAGTTGCTCGACCTGCTTGGCGCCCAAACCATCGATGTCGAAAGCGGCGCGGGAGACGAAATGCTTCAGTTTCTCAACGGCTTGCGCGGGGCAGATCAGCCCGCCGGTGCAACGGCGCACCGCATCGCCTTCCTCGCGGATCGCCTCGGAGCCGCAGCGGGGGCAATGGGTCGGGAACTCGTAAGGCTTCGCATCGGCAGGGCGGCGCGCGAGGTCGACATCGGCGACTTTCGGAATCACGTCGCCCGCGCGATAGACCTGCACCCAGTCGCCGACGCGGATATCCTTGCCGCCCCGGATTGCCTCCCCCCTGGAATCGCGCCCGGCGATGTAATCCTCGTTATGGAGCGTCGCGTTCGAGACGACGACGCCACCCACGGTCACCGGTGTCAGGCGCGCGACCGGAGAGAGCGCCCCGGTGCGACCGACCTGAATGTCGATGCCCTCAAGCTGGGTCCAGGCGAGTTCGGCGGGGAATTTATGCGCGATCGCCCAACGCGGCGTGGTCGAGCGGTAGCCGAGCCGGCGCTGGAGCGCGAGGTCGTTCACCTTGTAGACGACGCCATCGATATCGTAACCGAGCGTGGCGCGTCGCGCTTCGATGTCGCGATAATGGGCGATCATTTCGCCGGGGCCATCGCAAAGGCGGGTCAGCGGGTTGGTCTTGAAGCCAAGCGTCTCAAGCCGCGCGATCGCGTCGATCTGGGTGTCCGCGAGCGGCTCGGAATGCTCACCCCAGGCATAGGCGAAGAATTTGAGCGGGCGCGCCGCGGTAACTTTCGGATCGAGCTGACGCAGCGAGCCAGCCGCAGCGTTGCGGGGATTGGCGAAGCGCTTGTCGCCCGCCTTTTCGGCCCGGGCGTTGAGCGCTTCGAAATCGGCGTGGCTCATGTAAACCTCGCCGCGTATCTCTATGATTTCCGGTGCGTTATCCAGGGTCTGCGGAATATCCGAGATGGTCCGCGCGTTTTCGGTGACATTCTCACCGACCTCACCGTCGCCACGGGTCGCTGCGTGAATCATCCGGCCATTCTCATAGCGGATCGACAACGACAGCCCGTCGATCTTGGGCTCGGCGGTATAGGTGAGCGGGCCGTCAGCCTTGAGCCCGAGAAAGTTGCGTACCGACTCGTCGAATTCGGAGATGTCCTCGTCGGAAAACGCATTGGCGAGGCTCATCATGCGCACGGCATGCGTAATCTTGCCGAAGCCTTCAGCGAGCTGACCGCCCACCTGTTCGGTGGGAGAGCTTTCGGATTTCAGCGACGGGAATTTCGCCTCGATCGCGGCAAGGCGATGCTTGAGCGCATCATAGTCCGCATCGGAAATCTCGGGCGCATCATGGGTGTGATAGGCGGTGTTCGCCGCTTCGATCCGCGCGATCAGGCCGGGCAGTTCGGCGCGGGCCTCGGCCTCGCTCAGCGCATCGATATCGGTGCCGGACAACTCTGACATAAAAGAACCCCCTCGTGCTGCCCTTGGTTTAGGCAAGCGCCGAGGGGGCGTAAAGAGCCGTAACAACGGAGATCATCGGCCGGAGGGAAGGTTCATGCGCCCATCGCGACGCGGCGTTCCATCTCGGACGGATCGGGATCGCGCAGGACATAGCCGCGCCCCCAGACCGTTTCGATATAGTTCTCGCCTTCTGTCGCGTCGGCGAGTTTCTTGCGCAATTTGCAGATGAAGACATCGATGATCTTCAATTCGGGCTCGTCCATCCCGCCATAGAGATGGTTGAGGAACATTTCCTTGGTCAGCGTCGTGCCCTTGCGCAGGCTGAGCAGCTCGAGCATCTGGTATTCCTTGCCGGTCAGATGCACGGGTTTGCTGTCGACATCGACGGTTTTCGCATCGAGATTGACCGCGATCTTGCCGGTGCGGATGATCGACTGGGCATGCCCTTTCGAGCGGCGGATGATCGCGTGGATGCGGGCGACGAGCTCCTCACGGTGGAAGGGTTTCGTCATGTAATCATCTGCGCCGAAACCGAAGCCCTTGATCTTGTTCTCCGTATCGTCGGCGCCGGTGAGGATCAGGATCGGCGTGTCGACCTTGGCCAGACGGAGCTGACGCAGAACCTCGTGCCCGTTCATGTCGGGCAGGTTCAGGTCCAGCAGGATCAAATCGTAATCATAGAGCTTGGCGAGATCGATGCCCTCTTCGCCCAGATCCGTACAATAAACATTCAAATTGGCATGGGTGAGCATCAATTCGATGCTGCGCGACGTGGTCGGGTCATCCTCCACCAGCAAAATCCGCATCCTGGGTACTCCGCGTTAATCCCTCGATTAAAACCGAGATATACATCAATTGGTTAATACCCCCTTACCTTGGCAGGTTTTTGCCGGGTTTCAACTCAAAGTTGTTTGTTTTTCTGAATTGCCGTCACCTTCAACCCCTGCATTCCATGTCGGGCGATTCCCTCGATCCACAGATCGAGCTC
This sequence comes from Thioclava sp. L04-15, assembly GCF_002020275.1. Lineage (NCBI taxonomy): Bacteria > Pseudomonadati > Pseudomonadota > Alphaproteobacteria > Rhodobacterales > Paracoccaceae > Thioclava > Thioclava sp. L04-15. The sequence goes on from NZ_MPZW01000002.1 coordinate 333,132, forward strand.
TTCATCCGACAACGCGTAGCGATCAATTACCTCACCGCGCGAGATCAACCCGTGAGCGACCGCCTGGACGATCGTCGCCTTGCGGCTGGCGACCCAGCGACGGGTCTCTTTCGGAGGCAGGTCCGCCCGGGTCAGGATGGTGCCATCGGCGAGCGTCACCGCCCGCGGACCATCGACTTTCTTGAGATACATGGGCTCACCCCCTCGTCGTCTTCACCTGGCAAGATTGGCCGCAGCGGGCTTAACAGCGGGTGAAACGCGGGGTTGTGAGTAGCTCGCATTTTCCTATATTCCTGCGGATCTCGTTAAAGGACGCTTCACCATGCCCAAGGATCAGCCGCTCAACTCGCTGGGCTTTGCCAAACCGCCCGCACAAACCCGCGTCGTCGTCGCCATGTCAGGTGGTGTCGACAGTTCGGTCGTGGCCGCGCAACTGGCCGAGGAAGGCTATGACGTGGTGGGAGTGACGCTTCAGCTTTACGATCACGGCGCGGCGCTGGCGAAAAAGGGCGCGTGCTGCGCGGGTCAGGACATTCATGACGCGCGCCGGGTGGCCGAGGAAATGGGCTTTCCCCATTACGTACTCGATTACGAAAACACCTTCCGCGAGGCGGTGATCGAGGAATTTGCCGACGCTTATCTGGGCGGGGCGACCCCGGTGCCCTGCATTCGCTGCAACGAACGGGTGAAGTTCAAGGATCTGCTCGAGACCGCGAAGGATCTCGATGCCGATTGCATGGCGACGGGCCATTACATCCAGCGCAAGATGGGCGCGAGCGGGCCGGAGCTGCATTGCGCGGCCGATCCGAACCGCGACCAGAGCTATTTCCTGTTCTCGACCACGCCCGAGCAGCTCGACTACCTGCGCTTCCCGCTGGGCCACCTGCCCTCGAAGGATGCGACGCGGGAACTCGCGGCGAAATACGGGCTGGCGGTGGCCGACAAGCCCGACAGTCAGGATATCTGCTTCGTGCCGAACGGGAATTACGCGAGCGTCATCGAGAAGCTGCGCCCCGGCGCGGCCGATCCGGGCGATATCGTGGATATGGAGGGCAATGTGCTCGGCCAGCATCGCGGCGTGATCCATTACACGATCGGCCAGCGGCGCGGGCTTGGCATCGGCGGGCTCGAAGATCCGCTCTATGTGGTCAAGCTCGATCCCGACACCCGCCACGTGGTCGTGGGCCCGAAAGAGGCGCTCTCCACCCGCACGATCCCGGTGCGCGAGATCAACTGGCTGGGCGACGAGCCCTTCACTTCGCGCCCCGAATGGCATCTGCGGGTCAAGGTCCGCTCGACCCGTCCGCCGCGTGACGCGATCCTCCGTCCGATCTCGGAAACGGAAGCCGAGGTCGAGCTGATCGAAGCGGAGGAAGGCGTCAGCCCCGGTCAGGCCTGCGTCTTCTACGCACCCGAGGGCAGCCGCATCTTCGGCGGCGGCTGGATCTACAAAAAATAGCGCCCGGCGGATTGCGTTCTTCGAAACGGCCCATGTATTTTGGGCCGATCCTGGCTTTTGGCTCGCGCCGCGCATGTCAGCTTGGAAACGCATCGCGATCGGGTCGTTTCCCGCTCTCGCGCCTGTGCCGAACGCCTTGCCCCTGCGCGGCTCCAGAAGACGGAAGCGATGGCCGGTTTCGACGCCGAGGCGATGACAGGGCGGATGATGATGCGGCTAATACGGATTGCGTCCGACAACGGACCCCGCTCCACGAGGATCAAGACGACCAGATCGACACGCGTCTTTTCGGAAGACGTTTGTTGCGCCATCGAAGCAAACCATGGCGGCGCAGGGCCAGACCCTCGCGTGAATGTCCCCCATGAGGCATTCATCGCGCGGGCCAGCGCGAAACGAACACGCGCGGCGCACCCGGACCGGGGCGCGCCGCGCTCTCGTGGCTGGATCCGTTTCCTCAGACCGGCACGTCACCGAGGCTCACCTCGTGGCGACCGGTCCGAGTTGCTACTTTCCCGAGGTCGCCTTCGCGATCGCCTCCCCTTCCTCGGTGGCCGTACGTACGGCGCGTTCAGCGATGCTGGTCATGGAGGTCGCGAGCTTCGACATCTCGGTCGCGTAATCGCTTGCGGTGCGCTGCCAGAACTCGCCCCACAGTCCCATCGCCTTGAGCGGGTCGGCCTCGTCTGCAAGCCGGCCCACCATCTCCTGATCACGTTCGAAGCGCGCTTTGAGGAAATCGAGCACTTCGATATTTTGCGAGATCAGCGCCTCCATCATTTTCAACTGAGGCGCCATTACCAAACTCACTCCCCCCATATCGGGGACCGGCATGCAGCCGGCCATATTCATCCCCGGAGGGCTCTTCTTCGTTGCCATCACAGCCTCCCTTGCAAGATTGAAAGACCTTACCACGCTTTTCGCGCGACTCCTTTGATTTGGAACAACCTATCGCGCGAAAAAATTACCTAGCGTAAGGTGCTGCGAAAATGAGCTAAATCGCGTCGGCTGCGTTTACTTCCCAAGCAATGCACTAAGTGAATCCCGATGCCCGAGCCGCTTTTGATCCCGCGTCCCGAGGGGCTGTATTGCCCTGCGGGCGATTTCTTCATCGACCCGAGTCGCCCGGTGACGCGCGCGCTGATCACGCATGGTCATGCCGATCATGCACGCGCAGGGCACGGCGCGGTTCTGGCCACGCGCCAGACGCTCGAGATCATGGCGATCCGTTATGGCGAGGATTTCGCAGGCCGGCGGCAGGCCTATGAAGGGCCGCTATCGCTGGGCGGCGTCGAGGTCAGCTTTCACCCGGCAGGCCACATTCTGGGATCTGCGCAGATCGCAGTCACTGCGGGAGGGCAGCGGGTCGTGGCGTCCGGCGATTACGCGCGCGTCGCAAATCCCTCCTGTGCGCCGTTTGAACCCGTACCCTGCGACACGTTCATCACCGAGGCCACTTTCGCGCTGCCGGTTTTCAAACACCCCGACCCGTCAGATGAAATCGCAAAGCTCCTCGCCTCGATGCACGCCGCCCCCGAGCGCGCCCATCTGATCGGCGCCTATGCTCTGGGCAAGGCACAGCGCGTCATCATGTTGGCGCGCGAGGCAGGCTATGATGCACCGATCTACATCCACGGCGCGTTGCAGAAGCTGTGCGACTATCACATCGAGCAGGGCATCCCACTTGGCGATCTGCGCCCCGCCACGATGGATAAGGCGCAAACAGCCGACCTGCGCGAGGCGCTTGTGATTGCGCCGCCTTCGGCCTTCGCCTCGCCATGGGTGCAGCGTTTCGCGGATCCGGTGATCGGTTTCGCCTCGGGCTGGATGCAGATCCGGGCGCGGGCGCGTCAGAGGGGCGTGGAACTGCCGCTGGTGATCTCGGACCATGTGGACTGGACCGATCTGACCCGCACCGTGACCGAGATCGACCCGGGCGAACTCTGGATCACCCATGGCCGCGAAGAGGCGCTGATGCGTTGGGCCGAGTTGGAGGGACGTAGCGCGCGACCGCTCCATCTCGTGGGCTACGAGGAGGAGCCGGAATGAAGGCCTTCGCCCGCCTTCTCGAGCGGCTCGCCTTCACGCCGGGGCGCAATGCCAAGCTTGACGCGCTGGCTGATTACCTCCGCCATGCGCCCGATCCCGAGCGCGGCTATGCGCTCGCCGCACTGACCGGAGAGCTGGAGCTGGGGCGCGCACAACCCGCCGTTCTTCGTGCAATGGTGGGCGAGCGGGTCGATCCCGAGCTGTTCGCACTGAGCTACGACTATGTGGGCGATCTGGCGGAGACCATCGCGCTGATCTGGCCTGCTGAGGCAACGCCGGAAGACCTTGATCTGCCGCTGATCGTCGAGACCTTGCAGGACACGCCCAAGACCCGCACAGGGCCGCTGATCGCGGAATGGCTCGACCGGCTGGCGCCGTCGGAACGCTACGCACTTCTGAAACTCGCAACCGGTGGGCTGCGCGTGGGAGTCTCGGCGCGGCTTGCCCGGGTGGCGCTGGCGCGGCTCGGCACACCGAGGCTGGAAGAGATCGAGGAGATCTGGCACGGGCTCACCCCACCCTATCGGCCGCTGTTCGACTGGATCGAGGGAGGGGAGAAGCCCGAACGCGCGGGGCTTGCACCCTTCCGCCCGGTGATGCTCTCCACCCCGATCGACCGCGCGGGGCTCGAAGCGCTCGATCCCTCCGCCTTCACCGCCGAATGGAAATGGGACGGCATCCGCGTGCAGGCCGTGGCCGAGGGCGGCGAGCGACGGCTCTATTCGCGCACCGGCGAGGATATCTCCGCTGCTTTCCCCGATATCGTCGCGCATATGGGCTTCGAGGGCGCGCTCGATGGTGAGCTGATCGTGCGGCGCGGCGCCGAGGTCGCGCCCTTCGGCGATCTGCAAAAGCGGCTCGGGCGGAAATCGCCGGGCAAGGCGCTTCTGGCTTCGCACCCGGCGGCGCTGCGGCTCTACGATGTGCTGCATTGGCAGGGCGAGGATCTGCGCGCCCTGCCCTTCGATGCGCGCCGCGCACGGCTCGAGGCCGCCGTCGCGGGGCTCCCGCCCGAACGCTTCGACGCCTCGGAAATCCTGCCCTTCGACGACTGGGACGCGCTCGCCGCGCTCCGCGAGGCCCCGCCGCAAGCGGTGATCGAGGGCGTCATGCTCAAGCGCCGCGACACGCCCTACATGGCGGGCCGCCCCAAGGGCCCGTGGTTCAAATGGAAACGCGACCCGTTCATCATCGACGCGGTGCTGCTCTATGCCCAACGCGGGCATGGCAAGCGCTCGGGCTTCTATTCCGACTTCACCTTTGGCGTCTGGGAGGGCGAGACCCTCGTGCCCGTCGGCAAGGCCTATTCCGGCTTCACCGACGAGGAACTGCGCCGCCTCGACCGCTTCGTGCGCAACAACACCCGCGAGCGCTTCGGCCCGGTGCGTTCGCTCGCGCCCGAACTGGTGGTGGAGGTGGCGTTCGAAGGGCTCAACCGCTCCACCCGGCACAAATCGGGCGTCGCGATGCGCTTCCCGCGGATCTCGCGCATCCGCTGGGACAAGCCCGCGCCCGAGGCCGACCGGATCGAGACCTTGCGCGAGATGCTGGCAACACAGCGTTGAGGCCGGAAAGGCGGTCTCTGTGCGAAGGTCTGAGCGATGCGCCTTCCAGCGCAAAGGGTCAGGCGCGGCGTCGGTAAGACGCCCGCGCCAAGGTCACGAAAATCGCCCGCTCACCGCCCCAGCACATAGTCGCCGGGCGCATCCGCCAACGCGCGATATTTCCGCCCCTTGCCCATCGGCGGCGGAGCGATCAGCGCCCCGCCATCCTTCTCGGCAAGCCATTTCGCCCAAGGCTCCCACCACGAGCCGGGAATTGTCTCGCTCGTCTCCGCCCACTCCCCCGGTCCCGGATGGGTCGCGCCCGCGTGATGCTCCATCAGGCGGTAGCGTGCCCGGTTCGAGCCCGGCGGCGCGACGATGCCGGTGTTATGGCCACCCGAAACCAGCGCGAAATTCACCTCTCCGGGCAGCGCCCAGGTCAGCTTGTAGACCGATTGCCAGGGCGCGATATGGTCGGCTTCGGTGGCCACCGCAAAGACCGGCGTCGAGATGTCCTGCAAGAAGACCGGCTGCCCGCCCGCCTGCATCCGCCCCTCGGCCAGATCATTGTCGAGGAAGAGCTTGCGCAGATATTCCGAATGCATCTTGTAGGGCATTCGCGTCGCATCATGGCTCCACGAGGCCAAGGCGCTATCCTCCTCGCGCTCACCCATCAGATAGGTATGCACCGCCTGAGACCACACGAGGTCTTTCGATTTCAGCATCGAGAAGGTTCCGGCCATCGCGGATTTGTCGAGATAGCCCTCTTCCCACATCATGTCTTCGATCAGTGCGAGCTGGTCCTCGTTGGTGAAGAGGCTCAGCTCCCCGGCCTCGGTGAAATCGACCTGAGCGGCGAGCATGGTGAGCGAGGCAAGCCGCGTATCGCCGTCGCGCGCCATCGCTGCGGCGGCCACGGACAGCAAGGTGCCGCCCAGACAATAGCCCAGGCCATGCACCTTCTCGGCCCCCGTGATCTCGGTCACCGCATCAAGCGCGGCCATCACCCCAAGCTCGCGGTAATCGTCGAAACCGAGGCAACGATCTTCTTCGCCCGGATTCTTCCAGGAGACCGTGAAGACAGTAAAGCCCTGCCCCACGAGCCAGCTGATCAGCGAATTGGTCCGCTCGAGATCGAGGATGTAATATTTCATGATCCATGCCGGTACGATCAGCAGCGGCACCGGATGCACCTCCTCGGTCGTGGGCGCATATTGGATCAGCTCGATCAGCTGGTTGCGCAGCACCACCTTGCCGGGGCTGAGCGCGACATGCTCACCGGGGATCAGACTTGGTTCGGGTTCGCCATTGCCGCCCATCGCCTTGAGCATGTCTTCAAACAGGTATGTCGCCCCGCGTACGAGGTTCGCGCCCCCCTCTTTGCGGGTGCGCGCGATCAACTGCGGGTTGGTTGCGAGGAAATTCGACGGCGCCGCCATGTCGAGAAACTGGCGCGCGGTAAATTCCATCATCTGGAGATGACGATCCTCGACCCCGTGAATGCCCGTGGTCGCGTTGTGCCACCATTGCTGCGCGTGAAGGAAGCTTTGCGCATAGAGCGAGAAAGGCCAGTTCTGCCATTCGGGCGCCTTGAAGCGCCGGTCTTGCGGCAGGGGCTCGAGCGGCTGCGCCTCCGGGTCGTCGGCGCGGTGCGGCCCCATCTCGCGCATCAGGTGGAGCCATTTGCGCCCCGCCTTCCAGCCCAGCTCCGACTGTTTGCCGGGGCTCATCGCGAGATGCGTCGCCCAATCGGCCCAGGCCATCCCGAGCGCGACCGGCGAAAGACCGCCCTCTGCCCGCCCGAGAAGCGCGTGAAAAGCCCGATCAAGCCGCGCGAAGGATTCCTCTGCCGCCGCACGCGCCTCTTGCGCCTCGCGCTCTGTCGCGTCGGCGCCTGACCGTTTGCCGAAATCTTTCATCGCTGCCTCCTGCCTACTCATCGCACCCACTCCTGTCGCGCGGGGACTTTAGCACCCATGGGCTAACAGGAGTTTGACATGCAGCAAATACAATCCCTTTTTTCGGCACTGCAGCAAGACGCAGGATCGTCTGTTCACGGCCGATCCCGGCAACTCACAACGCCGGGAGAGCGCTGAAATATCGGAACTGCGACCTTCCCGCATCGGTTTTGATCCCCAGATCAGGCCGAGAAGGCAAAGGAGTAACGACGATGAACAAGCGTTTCGCCAAACCACAGGTTCTTGTTCTCGGTGGCAATTTCGCCGGGCTGGGTGCGGCCCAGAAGATCCGGGATTACGCGGGCGACGCCTGCGACATCACCGTGATCGACCGCAAGGGCTATCTCGATTTCATCCCCAATATCCCGCTCGAGGTCTTCGAGGGGCGCGACCCGGCCGTGACGATGCACATGAACCTCGTCGAGGTGCTCGCCAAGGACGATATCGCCTTCAAGCAGGCCGAGATCACCGGCATCGACATTGCGGCCAGAACGGTCTGGATGCGCCCTTCCGAGCGCCCCGGCGCGCCGGAATACACGATGAGCTACGACTATGTCGTGATCGCGCTCGGCGTGCGTCTCGCCTATGACGATATCGAGGGGTTCGCCGAATACGGCCATACCGTCTCGGACGCCTTCCACGCCAACCGGATGATCGACTACCTGAAACACGACTATCAGGGCGGGCCGATCGTCGTGGGCTCGGACCGGTTCGAACAGGGCCACAAGGGCCGCCCGGACTGGCTGCCCACCGCTCTGGCCGCCTGCGAGGGCCCACCGGTCGAGGTCTCGCTCTCGCTAGCCCATTGGCTCGAGGAAAACGGCAAGGGCGGCGCGAAGGATATCACCATTTTCACCCCGGCTGAGCTGATCGCGGAAGACGCGGGCGAGAAAGTCGTGGGGCAGCTGCTGGACGCTGCGGGCGCGATGGGGTTCGGCTATGTCAACAAGGTCGAGGGGATCAAGCGCCTGACCAAAGACACGATCGAATTCACCGATGGCCGCAGCCTGCCCGCCGAGATGAAGGTGATCTTCCCGAACTGGAAGCCGCATGACTTCCTCAAAGGGCTGCCGGTTTCCGACGAGGTGGGCTTCATCATCACCGACATGCGGATGCGCAACCCCGATCACCCAGAGGTCTTCGCCTGTGGTGACGCGGCCGCGATCACGGTGCCGAAGCTTGGCGCGATCGGCCACCAGGAATGCGATGTGGTCGGTCGTCAGATCGCGGGCGATCTGGGCAAGCTCTCGAGCGCCGAGGCCAACAAGGAATGGCACCCCGAGGTCGTCTGCATCGGAGATATGGGCGGCGGCAAGGCCTTCTACATTCACGCGAACAGCTGGTTCGGCGGCGATATCCAGGAACTCCGCATGGGCAAGATCCCCTATATGCAGAAGGTCGCCTACAAGGAGCTGTTCTTCCGCAATCACGGTCGCGTTCCGGGCTGGGGCGTGCCCCTTGCCGAATGGAGCGCGGAAAACCTGATCCGGGCCTGAGCCCGCACGGATACGGATGCGCGGGGCGGTTTCTCTCTCCCTTTCCACCCCCGGTTACCCAAGGGGACCTCGCGCGCCGTCCCGACCTGCTTCCGGGCGTCTCTCTCGCTCCTGTCTCGCGTCCGGAAGCAGGCTCTCACTCCCAACTCCCCGCCTGTGCAAAGGGCGGGGTTTTGTCCTGCCAAAGCCCTCTTGCGACACGGCTGCGCGCGGACGCACACAACGGCGTGTCCCTCGGGAACACGACCCCCGCTGACCGCTTTTCCTTTCAACACGACCAAGGCTTCGCACCAGGCGTCGGCTCACCCTCGAATCCCGTCCATGGCACAAGCGACACAGATATATCCCCTTGGCAGAAATGCATTTTCTGGCCCTCTCGGGCTGCTAGCAATGGAGTAGCAAGATGATATTCACAGGCTCGATGTTGATGGTCGCGCCGGTTATGGCGCTTTTCGCAGGGGTGCTGATCCTGATCTTCCCGAGGCTCCTAAGCTATATCGTGGCGGCCTATCTGATCGCGATCGGGCTGGCGGGTCTGTTTCCGGTGCTTGCAAGCTCCACGATGGGGTGACGGAAGCGAAAACCGCGCTAGCTTTGCCGGGTCATGCTGTGCAGGCTTCGTGAAAATATCATTCCGTTGACGGTGGCGCTTTCGCTTCTGATGGAGCTGATCGACGCCACCGTCCTGGCCACCGCGATCCCGGTCATCGCGCGTGATCTCTCCGTGCCGGTGCTGTCGCTGAAAATGGCGATGGCGACCTATCTGATTGCGCTTGCGGCCTTCGTGCCGATTTCGGGCTGGATTGCGGATCGCTTCGGCGCGCGCCGCACCTTTGTCGCGGCGATGGGTGTCTTTCTCATGGCCTCGCTGCTTTGCGCCATCCAGACGAGCTTGACCGGGTTGGTGCTCGCGCGCGCGCTGCAAGGGATCGGCGCCGCGATGATGAGCCCCGTGGGGCGTCTGATCGTATTGCGCCACACTTCCAAGACCGAGATGACGCGCGCGATGGTCTATGTCACCTTGCCCGCGATGATCGGACCTGCGATCGGGCCTTTCGTCGGCGCGACGGTGACGACTTTCCTGGGCTGGCGTTCGATCTTTCTGATGAACCTGCCCCTCGGCGCGCTGGCGATCTGGTTGACGATGCGCCACATGTCCGCCGATGGCCCGCCCGAGCCCAAACCCTTCGATTTTCCCGGTTTTCTCCTCTCCGCCCTCGGACTCGCCGCCGTCATGACCGGGTTTTCCGCCTTGGGGGAGCATATCCTCCCCTGGCAGGTGGCCGCCGGGCTGAGCGTGACGGGCGTGGGTCTGCTGATCCTCTACTGGTTGCGTGCGCGGCGCACGCCCGAGCCGCTTTTGGACCTGCGCCTCTTCCGGCACCGCACCTTCGACGTCTCGATCACAGGCGGGCTGATTTTCCGCCTGTCGAACGGAGCGATCTCGCTGCTGCTGCCGCTCTTTTTTCAGCTGGGCCTTGGGGCGTCTGTCATGCTCTCGGGCGCTCTGACCGGGCTCAACGCGTTGGGCGCGGTCAGCTTGCGCAGCTTCGTGCCGCGCATCCTTGACCGGTTCGGTTTCAAATGGGTGATGATCTGGGCGGCGGTGGTCCGCGGTGCCGCGATTTTCGGCTTCGCGACCGTCACCAGCCTCACCGACTGGCAGCTGATCCCGCTCCTGCTGATCGGAGGCGCGGCGCAATCGGTGGTCTTCACCGCCGTGAACTCCATCGGTTTCGCCGATCTCGACACGCACGAGATGAGCCCCGCCACTGCCTTCACCGCGATGAGCCGACAGGTCTCGCTCGCGCTCGGGATCGCGCTGGCGGGCGTGGTTCTCGAACTCACGGCAGGATCAGCGGCGGCGACCACGGGGGCAGAGATGATCCCGGTCTCGGCCTTCGTCTGGGGCTTTTTGATCGCGGGCGCGACCGGTCCCCTCTCGGCCGCCTATTTCCTGCGCTTGCGCCGGGGCGATGCGGACGGTCTGCGCCGCAAGCGCCAGCCGGTCGAACCCTATGGCAGTTCGCGCGAACGGTTCCGCGCACCTGCCGAGGATGAACAGCGCGAGGCGGCGGAATAATCGAGCGAGAAAATCAGGCCGGAAAATCAGGGATGCGGAACGGCTTGACCCGGTGTAGCGTGGCGCCATGATCAAGCTCGACCCCCGCGATATCGAGATCCTGCGCGTGCTGGCGCGCGAAGGCCGCATCACCAAGGCGGCGCTGGCCGAGAAGATCAACCTCTCGCCCACCCCTGCCTGGGAACGGCTGAAGAAGCTGGAAAAAGCGGGGCTCATCGCGGGCTATCGCGCAACCTTCAACCTCAAGAAACTCGGGCCGCATGTGACGCTGTTCGTGGCCGCCGAACTGGCCGATCACACCGCCGCCAGCTTCCAGACCTTCGAGCGTTCGCTCGATCAGCACCGAGAGGTGGTGGGGTGCTGGGCTTTGGGCGGCGGCTTCGATTACCTGATGCAGATCGTCACGCGCGATATCGACGCCTATCAGAGGCTGATCGACTCGATGCTCGACGCCCGGATCGGGATCGCGCGTTATTTCACCTATATCGTCACGAAAGAGGTGAAATCCGCAGCGATCCCGCCCTTCGAACTCTTTGCAGACCAAATGGACTAGGGCGGGCGCGTATTTCAGCCCAAATTGGGCGCATCGACAGCCCATTTGGCCTGATCTTCTGGCCGGGCCGGGCGAGAGTGATCTCATCAAGGAGGTCCCGCCCATGCTCGACACCGCCATTTCCGCCCGCCCCGACATTGCCGACAAGCGCCTGCTGCGCAGCTTTGCCTATGTGAACGGCCGCTGGATCGCGGGGGAGACGGGCGAGGCGATCCCGGTCACCAACCCCGCCAATGGTGAGCGCCTGGGCGACGTCACGGCGCTGAGCCGCGCCCAGTCCCGCGCGGCCGTGGACGCCGCGCAGACGGCCTTTCTCGACTGGTCGCTGACCCTGCCGCAAGAGCGCGCAAGCATCCTGCGCCGCTGGTTCGATCTGATCATTGCGGCGAAGGACGACCTCGCCCGGATCATGGTGCTCGAACAGGGCAAGCCACTGAGCGAGGCGCGCGGCGAGATCGACTATGCGGCAAGCTTCATCGAATATTACGCCGAAGAAGCGAAGCGCCCGAATATCGAGGGCGTCACCTCGCATCTGCATGATGCCGAGGTCGAGCTGTGGCTGGAACCCGTGGGCGTCGTGGGCCTCATCACCCCGTGGAATTTTCCCGCCGCGATGCTGACCCGCAAGGCTGCCGCCGCGATCGCGGCTGGCTGCACCGTGGTCGCGCATCCTTCGCATGAGACGCCCTTTTCGGCGCTGGCACTGGCGGAACTGGCCGAACGCGCGGGCCTTCCGGCGGGCGTGTTCAACGTGCTGACCGGCCATGCGCCGAACATCGTCGAGCCGTGGTGCGAAGACACCCGTGTGCGTGCGCTCTCCTTCACCGGCTCGACCGAGGTGGGCCGCCTACTCTATCGTCAATCGGCTGACACGGTGAAGCGGCTCGTGCTGGAACTGGGCGGCCACGCACCGGTGATTGTCTTCAAAGGCGCGGATCTCGATCAGGCGGTCGAGGAAGTCATCAAGGCGAAATTCGCAACCTCCGGGCAGGACTGCCTTGGCGCGAACCGGATCTATGTCGAACGGCCCGTCTATGAGGAATTTTGCCGCCGCTTCACCGAGGCCACGCAAGCGCTTACCGTCGGCATCGGCATGGACGACCCCGATATCGGCCCGCTGATGAACGAGAAAGCCATGGCCAAGCAGGAGGAACATGTCGCCGACGCGCTCGCGAAAGGCGCGAAGCTCGCCTGCGGTGGCAAGCGGCTGGATCGCGGCTCTCTGTTCTTCGCGCCGACCGTGCTTATCGACGTGCCGGACGAGGCAAAAATAATGCGCGAAGAAACCTTCGGCCCGGTCGCGCCCATCGCGCCGTTTGACACCGAAGAAGAGGTCTTCGCCAAGGCCAACGCCACCGAATACGGGCTCGTGGCCTATGTCCACTCCCAGAACCCAAAACGCATCTACCGTGCCACGCGCGCGCTGCAATTCGGCATGGTCGCGGTCAACCGCACCAAGGTCACCGGCGCGCCCATCCCGTTCGGCGGCATGAAGCAATCCGGCCTTGGCCGCGAAGGCTCCCGCCGCGGAATGGAAGAGTTCATGGAAATCAAATACGTCTGTCGAGACTGGGGCTGAAACCCCCGCCCTCCCGGACGCGATACACGAAGAAGGAGAGAAAATTGCTGACCAATGACCAACTCGACAAGTGGGATCGCGAAAGCTTCTTCCACCCCTCGACCCATCTCGCCCAGCACGCGCGCGGCGAGTCCCCGAACCGCATCGTCACCGGCGGCAAGGGTGTCTTCATCGAGGATCGCGACGGCAACAAGCTGCTCGACGGCTTCGCTGGGCTTTACTGCGTGAACGTTGGCTACGGGCGCACCGAGATCTCCGAGGCCATCGCCGAGCAGGCAAAGGAGCTGGCCTATTACCATGCCTATGTCGGCCACGGCACCGAAGCCTCGATCACGCTGGCCCATATGGTCATGGAGCGCGCGCCCGATCACATGTCGAAGGTCTATTTCGGCCTGTCAGGCTCGGATGCGAACGAGACCAACATCAAGCTGGTCTGGTATTACAACAACATCCTCAACCGCCCCGAGAAGAAGAAGATCATCTCGCGCTGGCGCGGCTATCACGGCTCCGGGCTGATGACCGGCTCGCTGACGGGGCTGGAGCTCTTCCACAAGAAGTTCGACCTGCCGCTTTCGCAGGTGATCCATACGGAGGCGCCCTATTACTTCCGCCGCCCCGATGCGGCGATGACCGAAGAGGCCTTCACCGCCTATTGCGCGAGCGAGCTCGAGCAGTTGATCGAACGCGAAGGCCCCGACACCATTGCCGCCTTCATCGGCGAGCCGGTTCTGGGCACGGGCGGCATCGTGCCCCCGCCGGCAGGCTACTGGGACGCGATCCAGAAGGTTCTGGCCAAATACGACATCCTGTTGATCGCGGACGAGGTCGTGACCGGCTTCGGGCGTCTGGGCTCGATGTTCGGCTCGGATCACTACGGCATGAAGCCCGACCTGATCACCATCGCGAAGGGGCTGACCTCGGCCTATGCGCCGCTCTCGGGAACGATTGTCAGCGACAGGATGTGGAAGGTGCTCGAGCAAGGCACCGATGAGAACGGCCCGATCGGTCACGGCTGGACCTATTCGGCCCACCCCATCGGGGCGGCGGCAGGGGTAGCGAACCTCGCGCTGATCGACAAGCTCGGGCTGGTCGAGAATGCGGGCAAGGTCGGCGCCTATCTCAACGCGCAGATGAAGGCGGCGATTGGCGAGCATGTCCATGTCGGCGACATCCGTGGCGAAGGGATGCTCTGCGCGGTCGAGTTCGTCTCGGATCGCGACAAGCGGACCTTCTTTGACGCCTCCGAGAAGGTCGGCGCGAAGATCGCGGGCGCTATGGTCGAGCGGGGCGTGATCGGCCGCGCGATGCCGCAGGGCGATATTCTGGGCCTCGCGCCGCCGCTCTGCCTCACCGAGGCCGAGGCCGACAAGATCGTTGAAGTCACCGCCGATGCGGTGAAAGCGGTTCTGGGTTAAGTCTCTCTCAGGGCTCGTCTTTTCCGGCGAGCCCTGACAGCCACGCGGCAAGCGTCGCACGATCCCCGGCCTTCGGCGAATGGTGTCTGGCGATGAACCCATCAAACCAGTCGGCCCGCGTCTCGGCGGTCTCCGTATCGGGCGCCCAGACCATCTGCGCAACCAGAGCCTCGGCGTTCTTGTGACAGCGGCTACAGGATTTCGCGAAAAGCTGCGCGGGATCGGTTTCAGCCTGTGCGAACACGCCCCAAAGTGTCAGGGAAATCGCCAGAAAGACCCTCATCACACCCTCCCGAGAAATTCCAGAACCGAACGCGCGGCACGAAGCCCCGGCGCCTCGCCGCCCTCGCCCAGACGCCGCATCGTCTCTTCCATGACCGCGAACTGTTCGCCCCGCGAGGCGTCGTCCTCCAGCAATTCGAGCATCTTCGCCGAGATCGCGCGCGGTTTGCAATCCGGACCGAGGAACTCGGGGATCACCCGGGTATCCGAAACGAGGTTCACCAGCGTGACCGTGTCGATCCGCAACATCCGCCAGATGACATGCCACGAGATGAAATTCGCGTCATATGCAATCACCATCGGCACCCGGTTCGCGGCCAGTTCCAGACTGACCGTGCCGCTCGCCGCCAGCGCGATATCTGCGGCGGCAAAGGCCGCGCGCTTGTCCTCGCTGCTCTCGACCACGATGGGCGCAACCGGCCAGCGGGCGGTCATCTCGCGTACCATCGGCGCCACGCCCCGCACCGTCGGCAGAACCACCCGCAGCCCCGGTTCGCGGTCGCGCAGCTGCATCAGCGCCTCGTCGAAACGCGGGCCGAGACGCTTCACCTCGCCCCGGCGCGAGCCCGGCAGGCAGAGCGCCAGCGGTTGATCGGCGTCGATCATGTGCGTCTCGCGGAAGGCCGCCGCGTCGGCCCGATCGGCGCGCGGCTCGGCAACGACCGGATGGCCGACGAAATCGCAGCTCATGCCGACGGCTTCCATATAGGGCGGCTCGAAAGGCAAAAGCGCCAGCACATGATCGACGACCTGCGCCATCTTCGCCGCGCGTCCCGGACGCCAGGCCCAGACCGAGGGCGCGACGTAATGGATCACCTTGAGATCGGGGCGTTTTTCCTTCGCCAGCCGCGCGACGCGCAGGCAGAAATCCGGGCTGTCGATGGTGATCAGCGCATCGGGGGCCATCTCGACCACGGCCTCAGCGGTTTCGGCGATACGGCGCTTGAGGTGGCGGTATTTCGGCAGGACCTCCATCAGGCCCATCACCGAGAGTTCCTCCATCGGAAAGAGGCTGTCGAGCCCCTGCCCGCACATTTCCTCGCCACCGATGCCGCGCCACTCTATCCCCGGCGCCAGTTCCGAAAGCCCCGCCATCAGGGCGCCGCCGAGCTTGTCGCCCGAGGCCTCGCCCGCGATGACGAAAACCCTCATGGCGCGCAGGCCCAGAGGAAGAGACCGGCCTCTTGCGCGGCCTCGACCACTGCGGCCCGGTCCAGAAGCATCACGCCGCCCGCCTCGAAGGCGATGCCGGAGAGCCCCGCAGCGGCGGCATTCGCGACGGTCTGAACCCCGATCGCAGGCAGATCGACACGGCGGTCCTGAGCGGGTTTCGGGGCCTTGTAGAAGACCCCCTTGAGCCCTTTAAGATCCGCCCGCAAGCCTTTGTGATGGCACACGAATTCCAGCATCGCATCGGTGCCCGGAAGGGTCTCGACCGCCACGCAAAGCCCGCGTGCGACGACCGCGCCCTGACCGATATCCGAGGCGCCAAGGGCGGCCACGATCTCGGCCGCGCGCTGCGCGTCATGTTCGTCCACCGCGCTCGGCTTGCCGCAAAGCACGCCTGCCTCGGGCAGCAGATCGGGCGCGATATCCTGCGCACCAATCACCTCGAACTCCCATTCCTCGAAAACCTCGATCACCGCGCGCAGCGTCGCATCATCGCCCGCCTGCATCGCCATCGCCAGACGCGGAACAAGCTGCGCCGAGCGCGGGTCGAACTGTTCGGGATCGATCGCGGGGCGCTGCATCGCGCCAGCAAAGACCACCCGCTTGATGCCGCGATCTGCCAATTCGTCGAGGAAGGGCACCAGCCGCTCGATCCGGAAGCGCAGATGATCGCCCTTCAGATCGCAGGGCGCGCCGATCATCTCGCAGACCAGAAGATCGGGTTCCGCCTCTTGCAACAGCGCGGGCAAACGGCCCGCCCCCGCGATCAGCGCGGTATGCAGCCCGCCGCTCATTTGCTCGGCGTCAGGAAGCTGCGATCCGAAGGACCGAGAATGAAATCAAGGACTTCGCGGGCCAGATCGCCCTCGACGCCCTCATCGGAGAGCTTGCGCGCGCTTTCGCGGAAACTTCCCTCGCTGAGCGCCGCCATCGTCTTGCGCAGCGCTGAGATTTCCTCGCGCGAGGTGCCGCGCCGCTTGAGACCCACGAGGTTCAACCCCTCGAGCCCCGCACGCGGCCCCGCGACCAGCGCGTGCGGGATGACATCCGCCGTCACCATCGACAGCGC
The DNA here is from genome assembly GCF_002020275.1 of Thioclava sp. L04-15. Taxonomy (NCBI): domain Bacteria; kingdom Pseudomonadati; phylum Pseudomonadota; class Alphaproteobacteria; order Rhodobacterales; family Paracoccaceae; genus Thioclava; species Thioclava sp. L04-15. The sequence goes on from NZ_MPZW01000002.1 coordinate 349,786, forward strand.
CCCGATGATCGCGCCGCGCCCGATGCGCACCCATTGATGCACGCCCGACAGCCCGCCCACGATCACGTCGTCTTCCAGCACGCAATGGCCCGCGATGGCGACCGAATTCACCAGGATCACCCGATCCCCGATCTGCGCGTCATGAGCTACGTGGCAGGACGACATGAAGAGACCGTCATCGCCGACGCGCGTGATCCCGCCACCGCCCTCGGTGCCGGAGTTCATCGTCACATATTCGCGGATACGGTTGCGCTTGCCGATCACCAGCCGCGTTTTCTCGCCCTTGAATTTCAGGTCCTGCGGGATCTGGCCGAGCGAGGCGAAGGGAAACACCACGGTCTCGTCGCCGATCTCGGTCGCGCCCTGCACGACCACATGGGATTGCAGCTCGACGCCACGGCCCAGCACGACCTCGGGGCCGATCACGCAGAACGGGCCGATCCGGCACTCCGGACCGATCAGCGCCCCCGGCTCGATCACCGCCGAGGGGTGGATTTGCGCGCTTGCGTCGACGCTCACCGCGCTCAGCCCTTCAGATCCATCATCGCCATGAACTCGGCGGTGGCGGCGAGTTCGCCCTCGACCTCGGCGCGGCCCTCGAATTTCCAGACCTTGCCGCCGCCGCGCAGCACTTTCACATGCATCTTGAGCACGTCGCCCGGGACCACCATGCGGCGGAACTTGCACTTGTCGATCGCCATGAAATAGGTGCCAAGCTTCTTGTCGATCGTGTCGGTCGAGATACCCACGACGACCGCCGCCGTCTGCGCCATCGCCTCGACGATCGTCACGCCCGGCATGATCGGCTCATCGGGGAAATGGCCCTGGAAATGCGGTTCGTTGCAGGTGACGTTCTTGATGCCGACGGCACCCTCGTTCGGCACGATATCGACCACCTTGTCGATCAGCAGAAACGGGTAGCGATGCGGGATGATCCGCTTGATGAGCGAAAGGTTGGCTTCGGTATAGGGGGCGGGTTCGGTCATCAACTGTCCTCGTTATCTGGCGGAGCGCTGGAACGCTGTCCGTCGCAGCCCTCTTCTTTTGGTAAGTTGCTAGCAATCGGCGGGCGGCTTGGCAAGGATCAGGGTCTAGTTCGACCCGTCTTGAGCGTCCGGCATCGGCAAGCCGAGCGGTGTCTCGGGCGTGGGGGGCGTGCCGCCCTGAAGCACCGGATCCGCACCGGTCTCCGTGGCGCGATTGGCGCTGTCATCGACAAAGACGCCTTCCTGCTTGGCTGGCGCCGTTGCAGGGTCCGACCCATTGCCCGATGCCGCGACATCCCCGGTCGAGCCTGTGGTCGCGTCGCTCTTTGTCGACCCCGTCGCGGGCACCGAGGCGGGCACCTGCCCGGCACCGTCGCCGATTTCGGCATCGACCCGCTGAGCCAGGTCCACGGTGATATCGGCGCTCGCAAGTCCGCGAATGATCACCCGCGAATCCAGCACCACCGCCGCCCCGCGCGCGGCCAGAACTTCGTCGATCAGTGGCATCGCCGCGGCAATGAAGGCCTGCCGTTCGGCGTTGAGTTGACGCTGGATCGCATCGGCCTTCGCTTTCTGGGCGGCGCGGATTTCGGTCGCGCGCTTGTCGAAGGCCTCGGCGGCCGCCTGGAAATCGGCAGATACCATTGTCGCGCGGCGCGTCGTCAGATCCCGCTCTTCCGCTTCGAGCTGGCCCGCAATCCGGTTGTTTTCCTGGCGTAGATCGGCAGAGGCGGCGTCGATCTCCTGCGCCACGCGCTTGCCCCATTGCGACTCCGCATAGAGCCGCTCCCAATCGAGGGTCAGCACGGGGCTTTGCGAATGGGTAACGCCAGCGCTGTCGCCTTGCTGTGCAAAAGTCGCGACGGGTGCAGCGACCAGCACTGCACCCGTCAGCAAAAGCGATATCACCCGGCGCAAGCCGCCCATGTCAGAACTGCGTCGAGAGCGTCAGATCGAAGTTCTGCGTCTTGTCGTAGCTCTCTTTCTTGACAGCCTTCGAGAAGTTCAGGCGCAGCGGGCCGATGCCCGAGTCCCAGAAAATCGAGAAGCCCACCGCCGAACGGATATGCATCGAGTCGTCGACCTCGACGCCGTTTGAACCGGTCGTGTCGTCGAGACCCCAGACCGAGCCCACATCCCAGAACACGCCGCCCGTGATGCCGTATTCTTCGGGGAAGCCGATCGGGAACTGCGCCTCGACCTTGCCGACCCAGTAGTAGTTACCGCCCAAGGCATCGTCGTTGACTGCGCCGCCATTGTCGCTGCGGTCACGCGGCCCGATACCGTAGCTCTGGAAACCGCGGATCTGGCTGCCGCTGAAACGTTGCAGGATCGTGGTGCCACCAGAGGCATGCACCGCACCACCCTCGAGCGAGGCCCGCAGCGTGACCTCCTCGTTGAAGACCTTGCGCTCGCCCTGGATCTTGGCCGAGGTCACGCCGCCGGTCACGTCGCCGCCCACGCCCCAGAAATCCTGCGAGACGCTGAAGCGCCAGTCAAAGCGCGGATCGATCTGCTCGCGCTTGGTGCTGAAGCTGTAGGTGTAACCGAAGCCCGAATAGCGCTGCGTGCCCTTCTCGGCCTCCTCACGCTGGAGGATCTCCGAGGAATCGGTCGGCACGTTGTTGAGCGAGTCCTCACCGGCCTTGTAGCGCACCGCGAGGCGGCCGCGCTCGGAGACGGGGAATTCGAAGGCAGGCGAGACGCTGATGCGGCGCGTGTCGAAGCTGTTATTCGACGCCGAGCTCGTCGTGGTATAGCTCGCCCCGAAGCTGAAGCTCACGTCTCGGCCCAGGAAACGGGGCTCGACGAAACGGACGCTCGAAGTGTTGTTGTCCTTCGTCGTCCCGAGCGAGAGCCCGAGGAACTGGCCACGGCCGAGGAAGTTCGTTTCCTGCAGGCTCGCGTTGAAGCCCACGCCGTCGCTCTTGGAGAACGACGCACCGAAGCCCAGCGAACCGGTCGGCTGCTCGTCCACGTTCACGTCGACCACAACCTGATCGGGGTTGGAACCCTGATTGGCGTTCACGTCGACATTGCTGAAGAAACCCGTGTCACGCACGCGGTCGGCCGCGTTCTGGATCGCACGCGGGTTGAACGCATCACCCTCGGCGGTGTCGAACTCGCGGCGGATGACGCGGTCGAGCGTGGTGGTGTTCCCCTCGATGTCGATCCGCTGCACGAAGATGCGCGGGCCGCGCACCAGCTGGAAGGTCACGTTGACCGATTGCGTGCGCTGATCCTTGGAGATCTGCGGCTGCACGCGCACGAATTGCACGCCCTTCTTGATCGCGAGCTGCTCCATCCGGGTGACGGCATAATCGATCGCCTGGGGCGAATAAGTCTGGCCGCTGCGGATCTTCGCGAGCTTGTCGAATTCCGCCGGATCGAGACCGTCGATCTCGGAAGTGGTCGTGATCTTGTCGAAGTGGAATTTCTGACCCTCGACGATGTTGAAGGTCATGTAGAAGGCGTCACGCGCCCGCGTCATCTGCGAGGACACACCAGTGACCTGCACATCCATGAAGCCGCGCTGCTGGTAGAAGTCGATCAGCTTCTGGCGGTCGGCGGGGATGCGACGCTCGTTGAACGTGTCGTCCTTGACGAAGGTGCGGAAGATCCCGGCCTGTTTCGAAGCAAGCACCTGACGCAGGCGGCGGTCCGAATACGAGCGGTTACCGGTAAAGGTGATGCGCTCGATATTGGTGACCTTGCCTTCCTTGATCTCGAAGGCGATGTCGACGCGATTGTCGGCGCGGCGGATCACCTTCGGCGTCACGCGCGCAGCCATCCGGCCGTCATCGGAATAGGCCTGGACCAGACGCTGGGCATCGGCCTCGACCTCGGCGGGGTTGAAGACGCGGTTGGGCTTGGTCTGCACGACCTGCGAGAGCACCTCGTCCTTGACGACCTTGTTGCCCTCGAAATTGATCACGTTGACGGTCGGGTATTCGCGAACCGTGATCTCGAGCGTGGAGCCCTTGGGCGTCAGGGCCACAGTTTCGAACAGACCCGATCCTGCGATGCGCTGATAGGCGGCGTTGAGATCGGCGGCGGTCACGGGCGTGTTGCGCACGATTCTCGCGAAGGCCAGAATCGTCGCCGGTTCGATCCGTTCATTGCCGACGATCACGACCCGGGAGAAGCTGTATTGCTGCGCCTGGGCGATCGCCGGAACCGCGACACAACCCATTGCGATCGCGGGGAAAACCACGCTTGCGCGCAGGGCCTTTCGCGTTGCGCAAATCTTGAGCACCGTTTGCAAGCCGTTCGCCATCGCCCTCTCCCGCCGGAAGTTCAAATTCCCTTGCAAGGTGACTACCGAAGCGGGCGGGCCTTGTCAAAGCCGCGATGGGGCAAGTGCCGCAGGATTTTGTGGATTGAGGGAAGTAGGCCGCAGTGGATAGCGGCGACCCGACCGCCGCCTCACAGGCTGGCGACCCGGGTTCAGAGCAAAAGCGCTGCTCAGATGCGGTTGAAACCGGCCGGATCGATGGCGAACATGTCGATCAGCTGCATACCGATCAGCGCCGCGCCGAGAAGCGCGACGATCACCGCCGCGATGAAGAGCAGACGGTCGCCAAGCATGTCGACCAGCGGTCGAATGTCATGGTAGCCCTTGGCGATCAATTCGGTCATCGTCTCTCTCCTTGCACGCAACGGATGCGTCCAAGGCGAGGGATAGCCGCCGAAGATGGCTTCATTTCGGGCCAATTGCGGCGAAATTGTGGCAAGGCGCTCCAGCGACAGGCGCCCGGCCCGCGCTCAACAGGTCAGATCGTTCCACAAACCGAACAGCATCAGAGTCAGCACCAGCGCGAGCCCCACCGACATGAAGGCGTTCATCAGCCGATCCGACGGGGGCTTGCCCACGATCGCCTCATAGAGGTGGAACATCAGGTGACCACCATCGAGAACCGGGATCGGGAACAGGTTCAGGAAGCCCACGGCCGTCGAGAGCACCGCGATGAACCAGATGAAATCGACCGGACCCGATTTCGCCGCCGCCGCCGAGGTCTCGGCGATGCGCAGCGCGCCGGTGAGGTTACAGCTCGAGATCTGCTGCGCGATCATCGCCCGGATCCCCGAGATCGACTGCGTGATGATCCCCCAGGTCTGGCTCACGCCACTGTTGACGGACTCGAGCAACCCGACAGGCTCGGTCACCGGCTCGAACATGTAGCTGCCGGTGGCCCCGATCAGGAAGCGGGTCTCGAAGGTTCCGTCGCCCACAGGCAGATCGGTGCGGCGCGGCACTAGCGTCACCGAGAAACTCTCGCCCTCGGTGCCATCGCGTGACGGGCGCCAGATATCGAGCGCGACCGGCGCGCCGTTCCCCGCCCTGATCACCTCTTGGAGGTCGATGAACCGCCACGCGGGCGTGCCGTCGATCGCGGTGATCACGTCGCCGGTGCGCAGACCGGCGTCATAGGCGGCCGAACCCGGCTGGATCCCGGCAAAGCGCGAGGGGAAAAGCTGCGGCCCCGTGACGGTCAGATCCTGTCCACCGCGCTCGACCTGATAGGACAGATCCGGGCCGCCCGGCACTTTCTCGATCAGCGCACCGAGCGCTTCGTAATCAGGCGTGGGCGTGCCGTCGACCGCCTTGATCACATCGCCGCTCTCGAGCCCGCCGGGGCCTTGCGGCAATTCCACGACCGTCTGGATCGCGGGCGTATCGATCGCGCGTCCCGTCCAGAGCGAGAGGCCGGCGATTACCAGGATCGACAGGATGAAGTTGAAAACCGGCCCCGCCGCAACGGTGGCCGCCCGCGCCCAAAGCGGCGCGCCATGCATCGTGTGGCGACGCTCCTCGGCGCTCAGCTGCGCCATTTCCGCCTCGTCCGCCCCTGCCGAAGCGGCATTCGCATCACCGAGGAATTTCACATAGCCCCCGAGCGGGATCGCGGCGATCTGCCAGCGCGTGCCACGCTTGTCGACGCGGCTGATCAGCTTGGGGCCGAAACCGAGCGAGAAGACCTCCGCCTTGATCCCCGAAAGCCGCCCGATGATGTAATGGCCGTATTCATGCACCGCCACGATGATCGAAAGCGCGATGACAAAGGCCACGACGGTATACAGCAGATTGCCGAATTGGGGCAGCAGGTCCAACACTCAGATCCTTCCCTGTTCACTTATCACCAGCGCACGGGCGCGCGCTTCGGCATCGCAGTCCAGAACCATATCGAGATCGACCGCGGCAATTCCAAGACCTTGGCCTTTCGACATATCCTCGAGCACCGCCTCGACCAGCGCGGCCATCTGAAGAAAACCGATCCTACCCGCGATGAAAAGATCGAGCGCAATTTCCTTCGCGGCATTGAAGACGGTGCCCGACAGCCCACCGGTCTCCATCACCTCGCGCGCAAGGCGCAAAGCGGGGAAACGCTCGGTGTCGGGCGCGCGGAATTCGAGACTGCCGATCGCGGCAAGGTCGAGCCGCGCCACCGGCAGTTTCTGCCGCTCGGGCCAGTTCAGCGCATAACCGATCGCATGGCGCATGTCGGGCACGCCCAGATGCGCCATCAAAGCGCCATCGCGGAAGCCCACGATCGAATGAACGATGCTCTGTGGATGGACGAGCACCTCGATCTGCCCAGGCGTGAAACCGAAAAACTCTTTTGCCTCAATGATCTCCAGGGCCTTGTTGAACATGGATGCGGAATCGATCGTGATCCGCTGACCCATGTTCCAGTTGGGATGCGAGGAGGCCTCGGCGACCGTCGCCTGCGCGAGCCGCTCGAGCGGCCAGTCGCGAAACGCGCCGCCCGATGCGGTGATGATCACACGCTCGACCGCGCCGATCTCTTCGCCCACGAGTCCCTGAAAGATCGCGGAATGCTCGCTGTCCACCGGCAGGATCGTCGCGCCATGGGCGCGCGCCTCGGCCATCAGCAAAGGCCCCGCCGTGACCAGAGATTCCTTGTTGGCGAGCGCCAGAGTGGTGCCTTGCGACAGCGCCGCGAAGCCCGGCGCCAGGCCCGCCGCCCCCACGATCCCCGACATGATCCAGTCCGCGGGACGATGGGCGGCCTCGATCAGAGCCTGCGCCCCGGCCGCCGCCTCCACGCCCGATCCGGCAAGCGCCTCGCGCAGCGCGGGCAGGCTGTCTTCGAAAGCGGTCACGGCGATATCGGCCTTGAGCGCGCGCGCCTGTTCGGCCAGTCGCGCGACATTGCGCCCACCGCTCAGCGCGACCACGTCATAGGCTTCGGCCCCGCCCTGGCCCATCAACAGGTCAAAGGTGCTCTCACCGATCGAGCCGGTCGCGCCGAATACCGAAACCTTGCGCATGATCAGCTTCCCGTCAGCGGCAGGGGCATCACCTGCGAGATCAGCATCAGAACGACGACCGCCCCCGTGAGCGCATCGAACCGATCAAGCACGCCGCCATGGCCAGGGATCAGCGACGAGCTGTCCTTGACCCCGGTCGCGCGCTTGATGGCACTCTCGGCAATGTCGCCAAGCTGTCCCGCGAAGGCCAGAAGCGGCGAGATCCAGATCATCGCCAGACCGCCCCCCAGACCCGCGAAGATCGCCCCCACGATCGCCGCCCCGACCCAGCCCGCAACCGTGCCCGACCAGGTTTTCTTCGGGCTCACCTTCGGCCAGAATTTCGGACCGCCCAATGTGCGCCCGACAAAATACCCTGCAATATCAGAGACAACCACCACAGCGACGATCCAGGTGATCGCCCCGAGCCCCGCCCCTTCGCGCAGTGCCACCAGCCCGTATCCGGTGAGCATGATCGCCAGCGAATAGGCAAAGGCCACGCCGCGCCGCCCCGCCACGATGATCGCCGCAACGATCGGCACGATCAGCAGATAGACCAGCCCCAACGGCTCGTGGATGACGAAGACAAAGCCAAGCAGGACCGCCGCCACCAGCCCGAGCCCCACCGCCTTGCCCGGACGACCGGGCGCGAGCATGGTGACCAGTTCCCAGACCATGAGACCGGTGACCAGAACAGAAAGCCCCGCAAAGATGGCGCCACCCTGCCAGATCGCCGCAACGCCGATCGCGACCATGGCGAGCCCGGAGGCCAGACGCGGAAGCAGATCGCCCCATTTGCCAGAGTTTGAGCCCCCGCTCACGAGGCGACCCCGCCGAAGCGGCGTTCGCGCCCCTTGAAGCGCGCCAGAATCTCGGCAAGCTCCTCAGGTGTGAAATCGGGCCAGAGCGTCGGCGTGAATTCATATTCCGAATAGGCCGCCTGCCACGGCAGGAAATTCGAGGTGCGCGTCTCTCCCGAAGAGCGGATCACCAGATCCGGGTCAGGCATGCAGCGCGTGTCGAGCCGGGCCGAGATCGCGGCTTCATCTACCTCGTCTTCGGTAATCCGCCCCTCGGCCAGATCCCGCGCAAGTTCCAGCGCGGCACGGCGCAGCTCGTCGCGACCGCCGTAATTGATCGCGACCGCCAGCGTCAGCTTGGTGTTGCCCCTGGTGCGCGCTTCGATCGAATCCATCGTCTCGCGCAGAAGCGGGTCGAGCCGGGTGCGATCCCCGATAAAGCGCAGCTCGACACCCTGACGCGACAGCTCTGCCGCCTCGCGCTTGATCATCAGCCGGAACATCTTCATCAGCCCGAGCACTTCCTGCGTCGAGCGTTTCCAGTTCTCGGTCGAGAAGGCGTAGATCGTCATGTAACGGATGCCGAGGCCGGGCGCGGCCTGCACGATCTTCTTGATCTGCTCGGCCCCCTTGCGGTGCCCGGCGAGACGCGGCCAGCCGCGCTGGGTCGCCCAGCGGCCGTTGCCATCCATGATGATCGCGACATGAAGCGGCACGCGCCCCTCGCCCTGCGGCTCGGGCGAGGTTTCGGCAATATCCGTGGTGCTCAGCGCCATCTGCGGATCGATCCTCCCATCTGCGGGTCGAGGCCTGCGGCCTCAGACCTGCATGATCTCCGCCTGCTTGTTCTCAAGCGCCTTGTCGACCACCGCGATATGCTTCTTGGTGATTTCCTCGACCTCGGCCTCCCAGAACTTCACATCGTCTTCCGACATGCCGTTCGACTTGGCCTTCTTGATCTGGTCCATGCCGTCGCGGCGCACGTTGCGGATCGCGACGCGGGCATGCTCGGCATATTGCGCGGCGACCTTGGTGAGCTCCTTGCGGCGCTCTTCGTTGAGTTCGGGGATCGGCAGCATGATGATCGTGCCATTGGTCTGCGGGTTGATGCCCAGACCGCTCTCGCGGATCGCCTTTTCGACCACGCCCACGAGCCCCTTGTCCCAGATATTGATGGTGACCATGCGCGGCTCGGGCACGTTCACCGTGCCAAGCTGGTTGATCGGGGTGGTCTGGCCATAGGCCTCGGCGGTGATCGGTTCGACCATCGAAGCAGAGGCGCGGCCGGTGCGCAGCGAGGCGAACTCATGCTTGAGGGCCGTCATCGCGCCATCCATGCGGCGCTCGAGGTCATCGGTGTCGATCTCAATCTCGTCGGACATTGTTCTTGTTTCCGTCTTGGTTGCAGCCTCGGCTCCGAGATGTACCCCAGAGCCGCGGCGAAAACTAGCTTTTGTGACAGGCAAGCGACCCCGCGGGCGCGCGGCTTACCCCTGAACCTTGGTATAGGTGCCCTCGCCCGCGAGAATTCCGCGAAACCCGCCCGGCTCGTCGAGCGAGAAGACGATGATCGGCTTGTTGTTGTCCCGCGCGAGCGCAATCGCCGAGGCATCCATCACGCCGAGATTCTTTTGCAGCACCTCGTCGTAGCTGACCGTGTCATAGCGCTTGGCGTCGTCGAATTTCTTCGGATCCTTGTCATAGACCCCATCGACTTTCGTACCCTTGAAGATCGCTTCGCACGACATTTCGTTGGCGCGCAGCGTCGCGGCCGTGTCGGTGGTGAAATAGGGGTTGCCGGTGCCGGCAGCAAAGATGCAGACCCGTTTCTTCTCCAGATGGCGCACCGCGCGGCGGCGGATGTACGGTTCGCAGACCTGATCCATCGGGATCGCCGAGATCACGCGCGTGAACACGCCAAGCCCCTCGAGCGCCGATTGCATCGCCAGCGCATTCATCACCGTCGCCAGCATGCCCATGTAATCGGCCGTGGTGCGTTCCATCCCCTGTGCCGAGCCCGCAAGCCCGCGGAAGATGTTGCCGCCGCCGATCACCATGCAGATCTCGACGCCGAGATCGTGGACCGACTTCACCTCTTGCGCAATGCGCGCGACGGTCGGCGGGTGCAGGCCATAGCCCTGATCCCCCATCAGCGCCTCGCCCGAGATCTTCAGCAGCACGCGTTTGTATTTGGCCGCCGGATGCATCTCCGTGCTCATTCGATCCTCCTGAGGGCTGTTGTCATCGCGGCGCAAAATGTCGCAAATGGGGTCCGGGTTCAACCTCTCGCGAGAGGGCGCGGCCCATTGTCCGACCTTCCCGCCGCAAAGAGCCGCCGATGCGCCCGATCCTGCCCGAAATTCCGCCTCACCTGCCGGTCCTGATCGCCGGTCCCACGGCGAGCGGAAAATCGGCGCTGGCGCTGGAACTTGCCGAGCACGATGGCGGGGTCGTGGTGAATGCCGATGCGCTCCAGGTCTGGTCGTGCTGGCGCGTGTTGAGCGCACGCCCCTCTGCCGAGGACGAGGCCCGCGCACGCCACCGCCTATATGGTCACAAGCATCCCGGAGAGCCCTATTCGGTCGGCCATTGGCTGCGCGAAATCGCGCCACTACTGGAGGCTCATCGCGCGGGCGGCCCCCGTCCCATCATCGTCGGCGGGACGGGGCTGTATTTCACTGCCCTCACCGAAGGGCTGGCCGAAATTCCCGAAACGCCGCCCCCGATCCGCGATGAGGCCAATGCGCGTCGTCTCGCCGAGGGCCATGAGGGGATGCTGGCCGAACTCGACCCTGCGACCCGCGCGCAGATCGATCCGCTCAACCCCATGCGCGTGCAACGGGCCTGGGAGGTAATGCGCGCAACCGGCGAAGGGTTAGCCGCCTGGCAGGATCGCACCCCGCCGCCGCTTCTGCCTCTTGCCGAATGCATGCCGCTTCTCCTTGCGCCCGATCGCGACTGGCTGGCTGAACGTATCGACCGGCGCTTCGATCTGATGCTCGAGGAAGGCGCGCTCGAAGAGGCGCGCGCGATCGAGCCGATCTGGGATCCCGAGGCGCTTTGGGCGCGGGCGATCGGCGCCCCCGAACTTATCGCATATCTGCGCGGCGAACTTGATCTGGAGGCGGCGCGCATCGCTGCACAGGCGGCTTCCCGCCAATATGCCAAGCGGCAACGCACATGGTTTCGTAGCCGGATGAAGGATTGGCACAAGATCGCGTATGCGTGACCAAGCGAGCACAGCCGCATGGATGATCGTAAGAAAATCTGTTGGTTTGGAAGGGGTTGAAGGATATCCTCACACCCGAACTGGATCGGGATCAGCCAATCGTGAAGCTTTTTTCCACCCCGCCGCTGTCGCAGCTTGCGCAGTCGAAACCGTCCCTCGCGCCGCGCAAGCCCGAGAGCGTGGCGGCACCGACCTCCGCGATCACGAGTCCCCGGCAGACATCTTCTTTGAGCGATCAGACGCCCTCGACCCCGCGGCTGATGCAGATCGCGCGCCTGGCGCAAGGCGGGCGCTGGCGGGTCGAAGCGATGCGCGCGCTTTCCGAGCCCTGCCTGCTGTGGTTCACCCGCGGTCAGGGCCGGATTACGCTCGGCGGGGTCACTCGCGGATACGGGCCCAATAACGCCATCTTCATTCCATCCGGGGTCATTCACGGCTTCGAAGTCAGCGCTCAGACCCATGGCCAGGCACTGTTCTTCGGGCGCGACAGCGCACTCGAGCTGCCCCATTCCGCCCATCATCTGCGCATTCGCGAGGCGATGGCGCAGGGCGAGATCAACGCACTTCTCGAGGCAATCCAGCGGGAAATCAACAGCGAGCGGCCCGCCTCGGACCGCGCCTTGCGCAGCCATCTCGGCTTGCTCAGCGTCTGGCTCGAACGTCAGATCGAAAGCAATGCAACAGAGGCGATCCGGCCGAGCGCCGCGCGCAAGCTGGTCTCGCGTTATTCCGCGCTGGTCGAGCGCGATTTTCGCTCCGGCGTCAGCGTCGGGGATCTCGCAGCAGAACTGGGCGTTACGCCTACCCATCTTGCGCGCGCCTGTCGCGAAGCCTGTGGCAAGGGCGCGCTGGAACTGTTGCAGGATCGCCGTCTTTACGAGGCGCGCCGCCTGCTGTGCGACACGCAGACCCCCGTGAAGGAGATCGCGCGACAACTGGGCTATCGCAGTCCAGCTTATTTCACCCGCGCCTTTCAGGCGGGCACAGGGAACACACCGCTCGCGTTCCGTCGCGCAGGCTGAATGCGCGGTGCCGGGGCGCGCTGCAACGCACCCCACCGAGCCCCGCCTCATGGCGCCGCAACGCCCCCCACCGAGCCCCAACTCATGCCGCGGTCTTTTCGCGCAGCATCGATTGCTGCAACGTGAATGACGAGACAGAGCTGAGCAGACGGGCGCTCTCCCCAAGCATCGCGCGACTGGCGGCGGCACTGCGATCGAACATCGCGGCGCTGCGTTGCGCGGCCTGATCGAGTTGGTGCACGGCGGCGTTGATCTCGGAAATTCCGCTTGCCTGTTCGCCCGAGGAGGCCGCGATTTCCGACACGCGGTCGTGGATCTCGCGCACGGAGCTCACGATGCGTTGCAAAGCCTCTCCGGTCTGACCAACCAGGGTTACGCCGGAATGGACCTGGGTGTCGGATGAGGCGATGAGTTCGGAAATCTCCTTGGCCGCTTCGGAGGAGCGTTGCGCGAGCGCCCGGACCTCGGAGGCCACGACGGCAAACCCGCGTCCCGCCTCGCCCGCGCGGGCGGCTTCGACGCCTGCGTTGAGGGCGAGCAGGTTGGTCTGGAAGGCGATATCGTCGATCACCGAGGTGATACGCGAGATTGCCTTGGCAGAGGTCTCGATCTCGGCCATGGCCGCCACCGCGCTTTTTACCACCTCTGCCCCGCTTTCGGCGTGACCGCGGGCCTCGGTGGCGAGCGACCGGGCCGATTGCGCCCCTTCCGCGGCAGATTGCACCGAGACCGTCAACTCATTGAGTGCCGCCGCCGTTTCCTCGAGCGTTGCGGCATTACGCTCGGTCTGCGCGCTGAGTTCCTCGGCGGAGGAGGCAACGGATTGCGCCTCACCATCGATCAGATGCGCCCCACGTTCGATCTGGGCAAGTGACTGCGACAATTGCTCGACCGCCGCATTGAAATCGCCGCGCAATTTCTCGTATTCGCCGGTCAGCGTCTCGTCGATGGTGATCGAGAGATTGCCGTTCGCGAGCGCATCGAGACCACGGGCCAGAACGGCCACGGTATACGCCTGTTCTTCGAGGGCGCGGCGGGCCTCTTCCTCGCGGGCGCGAAGCGCGTTCTGCTCGTCGGCTTCAGCCTTGCGACGTGCGGCCTCAACCTCTTGCGCGGCATCGCGGCGCGCGGCCTCGACCTTGTCGATTTCTGCCTGCCGGGCCGCTTCCACTCGGCGCGCGTTTTCTTCTTCCTCGCGCAGAACACGTTGCATCTCTTCGTTTTTCTCACGGTTTTCTGCAAAGATGACAAGGGCGCGCGCCATGTCGCCAAGCTCGTCCTTTCGATCGACGCCGCGCACATCGGTTTGAGTGTCACCCTCCGCGATTGCGCGGGTGGCGCGGGCGAGCGCCCCGATCGGGCGCACGATGCGCCCGCCCAGAAACCAGGCCAGCAGGGCCGAGATCACGAAAGCCGCGCTCACCAACAGGGCCGATATCTTGCCGATCATCGATCGAAGGGCGGAAATTTCCGCGACGTTGAGAGATTGCGTGATCACGCCCACAACCGCGCCGGAATAGTCCCGGATCGGATCGGCGCGCATCACATGGGCTTCGCCATTGATCGTGAGCGCCTTGTCGATTGGGTCGCCAAGACGCAGCTCCTCCAGCTCTCCCGGCGAGAGAAAAGAACTGTCCCCGACGGTCGAGACGAGCCGCTTCGGCTCCCCCTCACCCACAGGCGGCAGCGCGTAATATTCGTAGATCGCACCGGTCGTTTCGGAGAGCGCATCGAGGAACCCCTGACCGATGTCGAGCCCCACCTCTACCGTACCGACCTGCTTCCCCTGATAGAAAATCGGGGCGACGCCGCGCGCGCCGATCCCGGCCTTTCCCGTTTCCAGCGCCGAGATAGGCTTGCCGCTCCTGTTGGCGTCCACCACGGTCTTGCGGAAGGCGGAGAGATCATCGCCGCGCTTGTCGAGATTGTGAATGCGGATGAGAGAGGTCGCAGGCGCGGTATGGAATTGCAGCTGCGCAATGCCGGTCCTGTCGCGCAAGACGGGCCATTCCGGCGCCAGAAGCGCCTCCAGCGCGGCATCGTCGCGCTCTGCCACCGCCTTTTGCACCGGAGGCAGGCCCGCGATCAGGAGCGCACGGTCGAGCGCCTGTATCTCGGCCGAATGCACCGCACTCATCAAACGTTCCTCGGCAGAGGAAAGCGCGCGATTGCGCGACATGTCCTCGACCCGGTTTCCGACCCAGAACAGCCCCGCGCCCATCAGCGCACAAGCGACCAGAGCGATTCCAATGGGAAGGAAAAGGATCTGACGGCGAATTGTCATGGGACAGGCTCCGAAGCTGCTTTGCCTTCGGATTAGGACCGATTCCCTAAGATCGCGTTCACATTCGACGGAAACACCCAGTCTCGGGAGCATTGGGCCGGGATTTCGCCCCCTGCGCGTCGATGTCCGAGTGCTCGGCACGTTCTGGCGCCTTCGAGACAACAAAAAAGGGCCGCGCTCGAGAGAGCGCGGCCCCGGCCTTGGGGAGGAAGACCGATCAGAAGAACCCGAGCTTGTTCGGGTTGTAGCTCACCAGCATGTTCTTGGTCTGCTGGTAATGGTCGAGCATCATTTTGTGGGTCTCGCGACCGATGCCCGACTGCTTGTAGCCACCGAAGGCCGCGTGAGCCGGATAGGCGTGGTAGTTGTTCACCCAGACGCGGCCCGCTTCGATGCCGCGACCGAAGCGATAGGCGCGCGAACCGTCACGGGTCCAGACGCCGGCGCCGAGGCCGTACATCGTGTCGTTCGCGATCTCGAGCGCTTCGGCCTCGTCCTTGAAGGTCGTGACCGAGACGACCGGCCCGAAGATCTCTTCCTGGAAGACGCGCATCTTGTTGTGGCCCTTCAGGATCGTCGGCTGGATATAGTAGCCGTTCGCCAGATCGCCGTTGAAGCGTGCGGCGTTGCCGCCGGTGAGCACTTCGGCGCCCTCTTCGCGGCCGATGGTCAGGTAGGACATGATCTTGTCATGCTGTTCCTGGCTGGCCTGGGCCCCGACCATCGTCTCCATCAGGCGCGGGTCGCCTTGCTTGATGGCTTCGACGCGGGCGATGCAGCGCTCGATGAACTTCTCGTAGATGTCTTCCTGGATGAGCGCGCGGCTCGGGCAGGTGCAGACCTCGCCCTGGTTGAAGGCAAAGAGCACAAAGCCTTCGACCGCCTTGTCGAGGAACGCATCATCCTCGGCCATCACGTCGGAGAAGAAGATGTTGGGCGACTTGCCGCCCAGTTCGAGCGTGACCGGGATCAGGTTCTCGGTCGCGGCCTGCATGATCTTGCGGCCCGTCGCGGTCGACCCGGTGAAGGCGATCTTGGCGATCCGCGAGGAGCGCGCCAGCGCCGCACCGACTTCCGCGCCGAAGCCGTTGACGATGTTGAGGGTGCCGGCGGGCAGCAGGTCGGCGATGACTTCCATCAGCACCATGATCGCCGCCGGGGTCTGCTCGGCCGGTTTCATCACGATGCAGTTGCCCGCGGCCAGCGCCGGGGCCAGCTTCCATGCCGCCATCAGGATCGAGAAGTTCCACGGGATGATCTGGCCGACGACGCCCAGCGGCTCGTGGAAGTGGTAGGCGACGGTGTCGTTGTCGATTTCCGACATCGTGCCTTCCTGGCTACGCAGGACGCCCGCGAAGTAACGGAAATGGTCAACCGCCAGCGGAATATCGGCGGCCGTGGTCTCACGGATCGGCTTGCCGTTGTCCCAGGTCTCGGCGGCCGCGATCAGGTCGAGGTTTTCCTCGATCCGGTCAGCGATCTTGAGCAGGATGTTCGAACGCTCGGCCGGCGAGGTCTTGCCCCAGGCATCCTTGGCGGCGTGCGCGGCGTCGAGCGCCAGCTCGATATCGGCTTCGGTCGACTGGGCGACTTCGCACACCTTGCCGCCGGTGATCGGGGTGATGTTGTCGAAATACTTGCCTGCGACGGGGGCAACGAACTTGCCGCCGATGAAGTTGTCGTAACGGTCGCGGAACGGCGAAACCGAAACGCCCTTGAATTCAGGTGCCATATCGTTGGCCATGGTCTTTCCTCCCTGTTGTGATCGCAACCACCTCTGTTGCGCGTCATGAGAAGGAGCATGTCCGCTCCCGCGAATCGTGCATAGCCGTCCTGATCTGGTGGAATGACTCATCTGTCTCAGCGACGAGACAGGTGCAGGCGCAGAAAGAGGTGATTTTTCGTGATAGAAAACGCTCAAAGCCAATAAAACAAGGCGATACGACTTTAGTCGTAGAGGTCCGCACCAGCCCGTGAAGGGCCGATTCACCCTCGCAATGCCGGCATGAAAACGGGGGGCGAATGCCCCCCGATCAATCTCTTGCCGGTGACGGATCAGACCCCGAGATTGAGCGCCTTGGCCTTGCGGTAGAACGTCGCCCGCCCGATCCCGAGATCGCGCGCAGCCGCCGAGACATTGCCGCCATTGCGCGCGAGCGCCCGGGCCATCTCGGAGCGCTGCGCCTCCTCCAGCCCGTTTCGGATCCCCTGTTCGAGCAGATCCGACGCGGGAAGCTGGCCGATCTGGCCCGCCTCGATCCCCAGATGACGCCGCGCCGCGCGGGTCGCCCCCACGACGAGGTCGTCGCGATCGAGAGCAAGCAGCATCACCCCCTGCGCCCCGGCCTCACCCGATCCCGTCGACAGGATGCGCGCCCCATCGTAGGAGGCGCGAAACAGATCGGCCTCGATCCGATGCGCCGCGTCCTGCACGGTCAGAGCCACGAGACGCGCATAGCCCTCTGTCATGTCCGACCGCGCGGAACTGACATCGATCACGCCCGCCAGATCACCCTGAGCGCCGAAAATGGGCGAGCCCATGCAGGTCAGAACCGTGTTGCGGGTGCGGAAATGCTGGTCGCGCCAGACGGTCACGGGGCGCGCCTCGGCCAGACAGGTTCCGATCCCGTTCGTCCCTTCGGAGCCCTCGGACCAGTCCGAACCCGGCGCGAGGTTCGAGGAATGGAAATCGTTCACATCGGCCTCGCGCAGACGCTCGTCGAGGACCAGACCGCCCGCATCCGACAAGAGCACGGTGCACCCCGCATCCCCCGCCGCCCGCGCGAGCCGGTCGAGCACCGGCGAGGCGATGCGCATCATCAGTTCGGCCTTCTCGCGCCGCTCGCGCATCTCTACCTCGGTCAGCCGGTCGTTGCGGCGGGTCGTCTCGGGGTCGATCTGGTGATGCAGGAGCGAACGCCGCCAGCTCGCGGCAAAGCCTGCCCGACCGGCGGATTTGGGCGAGGAAACGACCTCGCGAACGATATCGGCATGATGGCGAGGAACGCCCGTATGCAGTGCCGGCATGCGAAAGCCTCCCTCTCTTGCGCAGCCCCTGAGGCTGGAAAGGTTAGGCCGATTCGGACCTTTCACAACGAAAATTCGCCGTGAGGGCGGAAAAAACTGTCTCGGGGTCGAGACAGTCCGCGCTCAGTCCTCCTCGTGCCGGCGCCCCCGAAATCCTTGCGCAACCACGAATTTTTCCGAGCTGTCCGAGCGCGAGGCGGGCGGTTTCACATTCGCGACCTTGGTGAAATTTTTCTTCAGGATGTTGAGCAGACCCTGCTCCGCCCCGCCCGCGAGCACCTTGGCAACGAAGGTACCGCCCTCTTCGAGCACGTCGAAGGCGAACTCGGCCGCCGCTTCGCACAGCGCGATGATGCGCAAATGGTCGGTGTTCTGGTGGCCAGAGCTGGCCGCGGCCATGTCCGACATCACCACATCGGCATTCCCGCCAAGCCAGGCCTTCACCTTGTCGTCGGCCCCTTCGGAAAGGAAATCGAGCTGATGAATCTCGGCGCCCGCGATCGGGTCGACCTCCTGCAGGTCGACGCCCAGAACGGTGCCGACCTTCTTGCCCGACTTTTCTCCCAGAGCGTTGACCCGCTTCACGGCGACCTGGCACCAGCCGCCGGGCGCGCAGCCCAGATCGACGACCCGCGCGCCGGGCACGAGGAAGCGATACTTGTCGTCAAGCTCGAGGATCTTGAAAGCCGCACGGCCCCGGTAGCCCTCTTTCTTTGCGCGCTGCACATAAGGATCGTTGAGCTGACGCTCGAGCCAGCGGGTCGAGCTCAGCTTGCGGCCCTTCGCGGTTTTCACGCGCACGCGCAGATCGCGCTGGCCGCGCCCGGAGGTGTTCTTGCCTGTCGGTGTCTTCGTCATCATTCCATCTCTTCAAGAACGCCATCGGCGGCCATTTGGGCGTATAGCAGCCCCTCGCGCAAGCCCCGGTCCGCCACCGACATCTGGTCGGTCGGCCAGACCCGCATCAGCGCCTGCAAGATCGCAGCCCCCGACATGATCAATGTGTGCCGGTCGCGCCCGATGCGCGGATCCATGCGTCGCCCTTCGGGCCCGAGCTGCAGGAACGAGCGGATCACCGCGTCGATCTGGCCCGAATTCATCGTCAGCCCGTCCACGCGGTTGCGGTCATAGCGCTTGAGACCGAGGTGGCAGGCCGCGACCGTGGTCACGGTGCCCGAGGTGCCGATGATCTGGAAGCCGTCTTGGGGACTGCCCGCCGCATAGGGGGTGAAATCGGCCAGTTTTTCCTCGAAGAACCAGCTCATCAGCGCAAAACGCGCCGCATCATCCTCGACATCGGCGAACTGGTCCTTGAGCGTCGCAACCCCCAGCGGCACCGAGATCCAGTCCACGACCCGCGCGGCCGGCACCGGCCCGTCGGGCTGGTTGAACCCCTGCGAGAGCCGCATGATCGCGCGGGCGCGGTCGCCGGGCGGCACGTCCTCGAGGTCGATCCAGACAAGCTCGGTCGAGCCGCCGCCGATATCGACCACCAGCACCTGTTCGGACCTGGGCGAGACCAGCGAGGCGCAGGAAATCACGGCAAGCCGCGCCTCTTCCTCGGGCGGGATGATCTCCAGTGGGAGCCCCGTCTCGCGGCGCACGTAGCGCAGGAAATCGCGGGCGTTCTTGGCGCGGCGGCAGGCCTCGGTCGCAACGAGCCGCATCCGCTTCACGCCATGCGCCTCGATCTTGCGCCGGCAGATCTGGAGCGCCTGCACGGTACGGGCCATGGAGCTGCGAGAAAGCCGGCCATAGGTCTCAAGACCCTGACCGAGCTGGACCGCCTTGGAAAAGCTGTCCACGACCTGAAACTGAGAGCCCTTCGGACGGGCGATCAGCATCCGGCAACTGTTTGTACCAAGATCAAGCGCGGCATAGAGCCCCTCGCCTGTCTTGGCGGTCTGGGTCGCGGGTGGCTCGACCTGAGCCGGTTTCACCGCTTGCGCGGGGTTCACAGCTTTCGGGAGCGCGCCCGCCGACCGGCGACGCCTGGGCGCCATGATCACGCCCTCCGATTTCAAGTTGTCATAAAACTATCGGTTCGGGCGATCCGGTTCAAGGGAGCGTGACGCGGAAGTGAAGGATCTGCGGGAACCATTTGATCGACAGCGCCGCGAGGCCCGAGACGTGGCGGGGCGCAACGAGACTATCCAAAGCGCGAACATATAAGGGGGCGGACATCCGTCCGCACTCCGCCACGCAATCTTGGCCCCTGCGCCGCGCCGCCGAAAAACGCCCGGCCGAAAAGGCTTGGGCGGTGTCGCGCCATACAGCCGATGGGCCTCGGGCGGACCCTTACTGCGCGGGCTTCATCGCGAAATCGTCCAAAGTGATGCCGCCATCGCCATTCTTGTCGAGCTGAGTGAACCATTTCACGGTACTGGCCTGGAACTCGTCCAGGCTCACCAGCCGATCGCCGTTTGCGTCGGTCGCCTCCATCCGCATACCGTCCGCCATCTTCTGCATCTGCTCGCGTTGTTTGCCTTCATAGCCCGCAACGTCATTGGCACGCGCCTCGTCGAAAATCGCGTGCTCTTCGAGATCGAGCATTCCGTCCTCATTGGCATCGAAGGAGGCGAAGACATCGCCGCGCATCGCTTCGAGCTCGGCCAGCGTCGCGATGCCATTTCCGTCGCGGTCCCAGGTGGACATGAATTGCTCGGCGGGGGTCTCGGCCTGCGCCGCCAGCGGCAGGCTCAGAAGAAGGGCGGCGATCAGGGAAAAGCTCTTGGTCATGGTCTCGCTTTCTATGCGTTGCGTGAATGGGCACATGCCGGGCCATCGATTTTGCGACCGACCCCGGCCCGATCTAAGAGGCGGCGGCCGCAAAAGAATGTGCCAGATCGCCGCGCGACCAATCCGCCGCAGCCTCGCTTGAGCCCCGCTCATCATCTTGTCGCGGATTTTTCCGATCCCGCGCGGTAGCCCTGCCCCCGCCGCGCCTGCTATCACCTCTCGCACGGACAGGCTTACGTCGCTGAGCCGCGACGGAATGTCGAAATTCCACCGCGCGCCACGTCGCTTTCGCGCAATTCTGAACTCGTGAGGAGAGATTCGCATGGCACAGATCACCTTGGTCTATTGGCGCAACATCCCGGCCCAGATCATCGCGGGCAAGGGACGCCGGGGCGTCAAGAAGCCGCTCCCCGAGCGGTTCGAGCAGGCGATCGACCGTGCGGCGATGAAAGTGGGCGCACGCGACAGCGACGCCTATCTGGCCGAATGGCGCAAGGTGGTCGAGGGCGATGAGCCCGGTGACGATGCCGAAGCCGCCGAAGCGGTGCTGGCGCGAATTCTCTCCAAGTATGACGACGCGCATCTGCGCGCTTTGATTGCCAATGACGGCTGGGACCCCACGTCGTCCTAAGGGAGAGATGCGAATGGCACTTGTGAATTTCCGCCGCGAGGCGCCGCGCCCGCCGGTCAACGGCAAGATGGAGGCGCTTCTGGAAGGCGCCTCGGTCGAGGTGATGCCGCGCACCGCCGCTAAGGTGGAAAGTTTCCGTGCCCTCTTCGCGCCCGGCACCCGCGTCTATATCGCCCATATCGAGGGCACCCCGATCGAGGAAATGCTCGCCACCGCCAGGCGCCTGCGCGACGAGGGCTTCGAGCCGATGCCGCATTTTCCCGCGCGCATCATCCGCGATGCGGCCCAGCTCAACGACTGGGTGCAGCGCTACAAGGGCGAGGCCGGGGTTCAACAGGCACTGCTGCTGGGCGGCGGGGTCAAGGAGCCCGTGGGCGAGCTGCATTGCGCAATGCAGATGATCGAGAGCGGCGCGTTCGACGGCTTTGCCCGTCTGCATGTTGCCGGCCACCCCGAGGGCAATCGCGACATCGACCCCGATGGCGGCGAGGCCGAGGTGATGGCCGCGCTCAAGCTGAAACAGGATTTCGCGAACCGCACCGATGCCGATATGGCGATCGCCACCCAATTCGCCTTCGAAGCCGGTCCGATCCGCGACTGGGCCGCGCGTCTGGAGGCCAACGGGATCGAGATGCCGGTCCATCTGGGCGTGGCCGGTCCCGCCAAGCTGCAAACGCTCCTGAAATTCGCCATCGCCTGCGGCGTGGGCCCCTCGCTGAAAGTGCTGCAAAAGCGCGCCCGCGATGTGACCAAGCTGCTCCTGCCCTTCGAGCCGACCGACCTCCTGACCGATCTCGCGCTGGATCGCCCGTCGAATATCGAAGCCGTGCATTTCTTCCCGCTGGGCGGTATCACCGCGACAGCCAATTGGATCGCCGAACAGAGAGGCCATGAATGACCCGCACCGTCCTTGAGTCCAAAACCAAAACCGTCGTGATCGGCTTTGACGAGCCCTTCTGCGTCATCGGGGAGCGGATCAACCCCACGGGCCGCAAGAAGCTCGCTGCCGAGCTTGAGATGGGCGATTTCTCGACCGTCGAGAAAGACGCGCTCGAGCAGGTCGCCTGTGGCGCGACGGTTCTGGACATCAACTCGGGGGCGGTCTTCTCGAACAAGATGGCCGAGGATCCGCGCTATGCGGATAACAACTTCGTCGAACCGCCGCTGATGCGCGATCTGATCAGCCGCGTGCAGGCGGTCGTCGATGTGCCGCTGTGCATCGACAGCTCGGTGCCTGCCGCGTTGGAGGCCGGTCTGGAGGCCGCCGAAGGCCGTCCGCTGCTGAACTCGGTCACTGGCGAGGAAGAGCGGCTGGAGCTGGTTCTGCCGCTGGTGAAGAAATACAACGTGCCGGTCGTGGCGATCTCGAACGACGACACCGGGATTTCCGAAGACCCCGATGTCCGGTTCGCCGTGGCCAAGAAGATCGTCGAGCGCGCCGCCGATTTCGGCATCCCCGCGCATGACATCGTCGTGGATCCGCTGGTGATGCCGGTGGGCGCGATGGCGA
The DNA here is from genome assembly GCF_002020275.1 of Thioclava sp. L04-15. Lineage (NCBI taxonomy): Bacteria > Pseudomonadati > Pseudomonadota > Alphaproteobacteria > Rhodobacterales > Paracoccaceae > Thioclava > Thioclava sp. L04-15. The sequence goes on from NZ_MPZW01000002.1 coordinate 372,287, forward strand.
CCGCTGGCCGTCAGGTCTTCACGCTGGTCAACCGCCTGCGCGAGGAACTGGGCGTGAACACCACCTGCGGCGCGTCGAACATCTCCTTTGGCCTGCCCAACCGTCACGGGATCAACGGGGCTTACCTTCCGATGGCGATCGGCGCGGGCATGACGAGCGCGATCATGAACCCGGTGCGCAATCAGGAGATGGAGGCGATCCGCGCCGCCAACCTGCTGATGAACCACGATCCGAACGGGATGGAGTGGATCAAGCTCGCCAAGGTGCTCGATGCGATGAAGGAAGAAGGCGTGACCTTCGCCGAGGCCTCGGCCGCCGCAGCAGCTGCTGGCGGCGGGCGTCGCGGCGGGCGTCGTCGTCGCGGCTGATTGGTCAGGAAATTTCGCGAAATGCCCGGGTCTCGGCCCGGGCGTTTTTCTTTGTGCCGAGAGCAAAGGGCCGTCAGGCGCTGCGCGGGCCGCTCGCATCGCGGATCCCGCCTCCGACCGTTGCCCGAACGCGATCAATCCGAGCCTGTCTCACCGCCCTTTTCACGGCAAAAACGGAGCGCCCGACCCGTCAATCCAGAAAATTCGCAGAAACTTCGCTCTGTCCCGTTTCCATTTTCTTAACAAAGCGTTTCCCAACCCACGTATCGATCACAACGATTCGCTTTTTCGTGACACAAGCGTTTCCATTTTGGCGTCAATATCGCGAGGATTGGCGGAATCTGGCAACAACAAGACGTGGAAGCGGCGAGAACACGCCACTATATCTGCGACGGCCTCAAAAAATTCTAATTAACGGTCAAATATTTACTGGAAGAAGTTCATGTCCTGTGCCTAGTCTGGACCACCAACCTGGGAAGACGCACTGCCATGCGTATTACATGTCTGCCGCGCGACGCGGCCGCCTTGGTGCCTGCCAGCACCGAGGCGGCCCCGCGCAACCGCCGCGCTGTCACGCGGTCCGAGAAAGTTGTCCGCCTCCTCGCCGCCGTGATGGTGACGGGAGCGCTGTCGGCCTGCGTGCCGAGCACGCCCGAGGTGACCGCCACGCGCGGTCCCGCGCAGCTGCTCGACCTGCCGCTCGCCGATCCGGTGCCGGGGCTGTCGAATCCCGTACCCGCCGCACGGCTGCCCGACAATTCGCATCTCGGCCGCGACTTTCTCGAACTGAGCTTCTATCTCGAATCCGGTCGTCAGCTGCCGCGTTTCACGCGCTTCGAAGGCCCGGTCTCGATCACGCTTGCGGGCAACGCCCCGCCCGTCGCCCAGACCGAACTCAACCGCCTCGTGCGCCGCCTTCAAACCGAGGCCGGGTTGCGCGTCTCGGCCCAGCCGGGCAATGCCAACACGATCTCTGTGCAGTTCGTGCCGAAATCCCAGATGCGACGTGCGGTGCCCGACGTCGCCTGTTTCGTCGTCCCGAACGTCACGAGCTGGTCGGATTACCGCAGCTCGCGCGGATCGGCGCGCTCGGACTGGACGAAGCTGACCCAGCGCCATTCCGCGACCGTCTTCATCCCCGAACCCGCGACCCCGCAGGAGATCCGCGATTGCTTGCATGAAGAGGTCAGCCAGGCGCTCGGGCCGGTGAACGATCTCTACCGCCTGCCCGACACCGTCTGGAACGACGACAATTTCCATACTGTGCTCACCGGCTTCGACATGACGATTCTGCGCGCCTATTACGACCCGGCGCTGCGTTCGGGCATGAGCCGGGCCGAGGTGCAGGCCCACCTGCCCGCCATTCTTGCCCGGGTCAACCCGGCGGGCGGCCAGATGCGCGGCCTTCCCGAAGACCCGACCCCGCGCGCCTATGTCAAGGCGATCGCCACCGCGCTCGGCTCGGGCGCAAGCGATACCCGCCGCCGCGCCGCAGCCCGTCAGGCAACCCAGATCGCCGCCGCGCAGGGCTGGACCGACAGCCGCGCCGCCTTCGCGTGGTTCGCGCTGGGACGGCTGAGCATGAAGACCGATCCCGACGTGGCGATCCGCTCCTATCTCAATGCGGGCGCGATCTATGCCCGCACGCCGGGCGCGGGTATCCAGGCCGCCCATATCGACATGCAGCTCGCCGCGTTCGCGCTGGGAACGGGGCGCGCGCAGGATGCGATCGCGCTGGTGAACCGCTCGCTCTCGCCCGCCATTTCCGGCGAGAATGCCTCGCTCATGGCCACGCTCTACATGATCCGCGCCGAGGCCTATGCCCAGCTCGGCAATGCCGCCCAGGCCGAGCAGGCCCGTCTCGACATGGAGCAATGGGCACGCTATGGCTTTGGTTCGGACGCGGCGGTACGCCGCCGTGCAAGCGAAGTGGCCGCGCTGGCCGATGCGGGTGCGCGGATGAACTGAGCCGGGCGCGCCCCGGCCGAGGCCGGGAGGGGCGCGAATGTATGTTCTGGCAGGGATCGTGATCGGGCTTTTGCTCGGTGACTGGCGGGCGCGAAAGCGCGGCGGAAACGCGCTCGACCGGGCGCAATACGCAGCGGTTCACGCCATCGCCCTTGGCATGGTCGGCATCTTCATCACCATCCTCGTCAACCGCATCTGGGCCTGAGGGGGCCGGGGCGCATGTTCCTGCCATTCTTCGATGCTCTCAGACGCGCCGGGGTGCCGGTCTCCCTGCGGGAATATCTGAGCTTTCTCGAAGGGCTGGCGGCGGGGCTTTGCACCTACGATATCGACGGGTTCTACTATTTCGCCCGCGCCGCGATGGTGAAGGACGAGCGTTTCCTCGACCGTTTCGACCGCGCCTTCTCGGAGGCCTTCTCCGGCCTCGAAGCCATCACCCCCGACGACGTTCTGGAAGCGGTCGACATCCCCGAGGACTGGCTGCGCAAACAGCTCGAAAAGCACCTCACGGAAGAGGAAAAAGCCCAGATCGAGGCGCTTGGCGGGTTCGACGCGTTGATGGAGACGCTGAAGAAGCGGCTCGAGGAACAAAAGGGCCGCCATCAGGGTGGGTCCAAATGGATCGGCACGGGCGGCACCTCGCCCTTCGGCGCCTATGGCTACAACCCCGAAGGCGTGCGCATCGGCCAGAGCGAAAGCCGCCACCAGCGCGCCGTGAAGGTCTGGGACAAGCGCGAGTTCCGCGATTTCGACGACACGGTCGAACTGGGCACGCGCAACATCAAGGTGGCGCTCAAACGCCTGCGCCAATGGGTTCGGCACGGCGCGCATGAAGAACTCGACCTGCCTGGAACGATCCGCGCCTCTGCCGAGGCCGGCTATATCGATGTGAAGACCCGCCCCGAGCGGCACAACGCGGTGAAGGTGGTGCTTTTCCTCGATGTGGGCGGTTCGATGGATGCCCATGTGAAACTGGTCGAAGAGCTTTTCTCCGCCGCGAAATCCGAGTTCAAGCATCTCGAACACTGGTATTTCCACAATTGCCTCTACGAGGGCGTATGGAAATCGAACAAGCGACGCTGGAACGAGGCCACCCCCACCTGGGACGTGCTGCATCGCTACGGGCCCGATTACAAATGCATCTTCGTGGGCGACGCCTCGATGTCGCCTTACGAGATCACCCATCGCGGCGGCGCGAACGAGCATTGGAACGACGAGGCGGGCCATGTCTGGCTGACGCGCGCGCGCGATCAATGGCCAGATCACACCTGGCTGAACCCGATCCCCGAACGGCTCTGGTCCTATACCCAGTCGATCGAGATCATCCGCGAGATTTTCGCGGGTCGGATGCATCCGCTGACGCTCGAGGGGATCACGGCGGCTATGAAGGAGCTTGGATGAGCAAGCTGCGCTACCTCTGGGCCCATCACAAACCCGCCTCGATCGGCTTCATCCTCGCAGTGACGCTCGCGCTCTTTTTCGGCGGCAAGTTCGTCGCCCGTGCGGTCTACTGGTCCGACCCCGCCCATCGTCACCAAAGCCCCGAGCCCTGGATGACGCCGGGATATATCGCCAAGAGCTGGCACCTCCAGATCGAGGAGGTCGACGCGATCCTCGGCATCGAGAATGGCCCCGCCCTCGTAGGCTACGGGCGCCCGACACTCGACCGCATCGCCAAAGCCACCGGCCAGCCCGTCGGAGACCTGCTGCACAAGCTCTCGCTCGGTCTGCCAAAGGCGATCGCCGATCAAGAGGCGAATGCGCCGAAATGAGCCTGACCGAGATCACTGACTGGCTGCTGGCGCAGGTGCCGGTCTACGGGCCCTGGCTGCTCGGGCTGACGACCTTTCTCAGCTGCCTCGCAATCCCCGTGCCCTCCTCGCTGATGATGATCGCGAGCGGTGCCTTCGTGTCCTCGGGCGATCTCGATCTGATCACGGTCACAAGCGCGGCTTTCGGGGGGGCGGTGCTGGGCGATCAGGTCGGGTTCATCCTCGGGCGCAAGGCCGAACGCCTCCTGCCCCGCCCCGGCACGAAACGCGGCGCGCTGATCGAGAAGGCGCTGGCGGCGCTGCGCAAACGCGGCTCGGTGACGGTGTTCCTGTCGCGCTGGCTGTTCTCGGCGCTTGGTCCCTGGGTGAACCTCGCCGCGGGTCTGTCGGGCTATGCCCATCGCCGCTTCACCATGGCCGACATCGCGGGCGAAGCGGTCTGGGTGACCTCCTATGTCGGCCTCGGCATCGCCTTCGGCGCCAATCTCGACGCGGCCGCCGATCTTGCGGGTAACGCGCTGGGGCTGATGGCGGCGGGGGCTGCGGCTTTCGGCTTCGGCTGGTGGCTCTGGCACGCGGCCAAACGCGCGCCCAAAGCGTGATCACGGGACGCTTGATCACGGGGCCGCGAGCCGCCATATCCCTCCCATGCTGATCCGCTTCCTGCCCCTTCTGCTGCTTGTGCTCTATGGCCTTGCCATGTGGCATTTCTCGACCTGGCAACTCAAACGCCAGCTCGACGGGAATTCGCGGCGGTTGCGCGACAGCAAGCTCGACCCTTACCTCGACCGTCTCGCCGCCGCGCTCGAGGTGCCCGAGGTGCCCGTCCATGTCTATCAGATCGCCCCGGTGAACGGGCTCGCCGCCCCCGATGGCCGCGTCTTCATCACCGAAGGTTTCATGGAGAAATACCGCGCCGGTGAGGTCACCCCCGAAGAACTCACCTCGGTTGTGGCGCATGAGCTGGGCCATGTCGCCCTGGGCCATTCGCGCCGCCGCATGATCGACTTTTCCGGCCAGAACGCGCTACGTGCCGTGCTGATGACGGTGCTCGGTCGCTTCATTCCCTTCCTTGGCGTGTGGATCGCGAACATGATCACCACCGCGCTCGCCGCGCGGCTCAGCCAGCGCGACGAGTTCGAAGCCGATGAATTCGCCTCGGCGCTGCTGATCAAGGCCGGGATCGGCACCGACCCGCAGGTGAGCCTGTTTCGCAAGCTCGACGCGCTGACGAAGAATGCAGGTCAGGGCGTGCCCGCCTGGCTACTGACCCACCCCAAGACGCCGAGGCGCATCGCCGCGATCGAGGCCAACGCGCAGCGCTGGTCACGTACAGCCCCCTGATTTTCCTTACTTTCGCCGCGCGCACCCGATAATCTCCCCGCCAAGAGGGCCCGGCAATGACGAGCAGCGAAATCGGACAGGTGCGCAAACGCCGGGTGTTCTACATCCCCGGCTACGACCCGATTCACCCCCGCCGCTACCGCGAGCTCTACCGCAAGGAAGGCGCCGAACAGGCGCGCATCTCCGGCTACGAGATCGCGCTCGCCCCGAAACGCGCGGGCGGGCCCTATGGCTGGCATGTCACCTCCACCCAAGGTGGCACGGAGGTCGAGGCCGATATCGAAGTGCTCGTCTGGTCCGATATCGTGCGCTCTTCGATGGGCAAGTCGATCCCGGCGACCTACGGACAACTGATCCGCACCGCATCGACCTACATTTTCTCGGGCGCGCTCTTCCGGCTGATGCGGTTGCGCAAAGGCCCGGTGATCGCGGCGCTCTACCCGATCGTAGCGCTCATCGTGCAGGCCCTGATCGGGATCGCCCTCGGCTGGGCCGCTGCTGCGCTCGCACTGCGCCTCCTCCCCGATTTTCCGCTGAAATGGCTCGCAGGTCTCACCCTCGCGAGCGCGATCCTCGCCCTCGTGCTGCGCTGGTTCCGGGCGAAAGACGGCAGGTTCTTCGCCTATTACCTGATGCATGACTACGCCTTCACGGCACGTTGGGGCGGGGCGAACCCGCCCGAGCTCGAAACCCGCATAGGTGAATTCGCGACCCGCATCGCAGAGGCCCTGCAAGAGGACTGGGACGAGGTCCTCATCGTCGGTCATTCCTCGGGCGCCCATCTCGCGATCTCGATCCTCGCCGACCTGATCCGCGACAACCGCCTGCCCCCTTCCTCTTGGAATAAATATCCCGGGGGGCGCGCGTCAGCGCGCGGGGCAGAGCCCCCGGCGCTCTCCTTCCTCTCCCTCGGTCAGGTCGTGCCGATGGTCAGCTACCTGCCCCGCGCCACTCGGTTGCGTGCCGATCTGGCCTTCCTCTCCACCCGACCCGAGCTTTTCTGGCTCGACGTGACGGCCCCCGGTGACGGGTGCGCCTTCGCGCTTTGCGATCCGGTCGCGGTCTCGGGCGTGGCTCCCGAAGGCCAGATCCACCCGCTGGTGATCTCGGCCGCCTTCACGCAAACGCTCAGCCCCGAACGCTGGAAGGCGTTGCGATGGCGCTTCTTCCAGCTCCATTTCCAATATCTCTGCGCCTTCGACCGGCCCGGCGATTACGACTATTTCCGCCTCACCGCCGGACCGATGACACTCGCGCGGCGCTTCACCGGGCGGCCCGCGTCGAAAAGCCGGATCACCACGCCCGCAAACCGGTTTACGACCACCTCATGAGCCAGTCGCCCTATCTGCCGCCCAAACCCACACCGCGCCCCGATCGCGTTTCGCTCTGGCGTTATCTCCGGCTGTTCAAATCCGACATCCTCTCGGCCCAGCCCGCGCGGCTCTACCGTGCCTGGATGGCCGAGTTCCGCACGCCGTTCTTCCGATCCTACATGTGCAACGATCCGCAACTGGTCGATCTGGTGCTGAAAGAGCGCCCGATGGATTTCCCGAAATCCGACCGGGTCCGCGAGGGGTTGAAGCCGCTCCTGCGCGAGAGCGTCTTCATCACCAATGGCGAGCAATGGCTGCGCCAGCGCCGTATCATCGACCCGGCCTTCGAGGGAGGAAAGCTGCGCGAGACTTTCCCGGCGATGTGGGCGGCGGGTCAGGCCTGCGTCGGGCGCATGAAGGCCAAGATCGGTGCCGAGCCTATTGAAATCGAAAGCGAAACCTCACACGTCGCCGCCGATATCATCTTTCGCACCCTCTTCTCGATCCCGATCGAGGATGAGACCGCCAGCGCGGTCTTCTCCGAGTTAAAATCCCATCAGCGCGCCTCTCCCGTCGTCAATCTCGGCGCCCTGCTGCCGCTGCCGCGCTGGTTTCCACGCTTTCATGCGCGCCAGACCAAGGAGACCGCCAAACGCATCCGCGCGCTGATCGAAAAACTCACCGCCGCGCGGGCCAGGCAGATCTCGGCGGGAACCGCGCCGGACGATCTGGCGACGAAGATCATGACCACGCCCGACCCGCAGACCGGCGCGCGTTTCAGCACCGAAGAGATGATCGATCAGGTCGCGATCTTCTTTCTCGCGGGGCATGAGACCTCGGCTTCGGCGCTTGCCTGGGCGCTTTACCTGCTCGCGACGAACCCCGAATGGCAGGACCGGATCGCGGCCGAGGCGAAGACCGTATTCGAGGCAGGAAACCCCGATTTTTCGATGCTGGGCAAGTTGAAGCTCTCTCGCGCAGTGTTTCGCGAGGCGATGCGCCTCTACCCGCCCGTGCCCATGTTCGTGCGCGAGGCGCGCTGCCCCGAGAGCTTCCGCGGCCGCGCGGTCAAACCCGGCTCGCAGGTGGTGATCTCGCCCTGGCATCTACACCGCCACGAGCGGCTCTGGGACAATCCCGACGGGTTCGACCCCGCCAGGTGGGAGACGGAAAACGGCAAGGCCTGCCTGCGTGCGGCCTATATTCCCTTTTCCACCGGCCCGCGCGTCTGTCCCGGTGCGGGTTTTGCGATGGCCGAGGGGCCACTCTTGCTCTCGATGCTGGTGGGCGCGTTTCGGTTCTACCCTGTCGAGCGGCGCGCACCGGTGCCGGTCGCGCATCTGACCGTGCGTGGGAAAGACGGGATCTGGCTCAATATTTCTGAGCGTTGAGGGGGTGCCGCCCCGTCGCCGGAGGGCGACAGGAAATGGCCGAACAGGGGGCGCCGCCCCCGCTCGCGTTGCGAGCCCCCCGAGGTATTTTTCGCAAGATGAAGAGGGATCAGTCGCGGATGACCAGATCGGCGGCGCGGCTTTCGCGGGTGATCGTACGGCCGTTGGGCAGGTCGTTCTCTTCGACGCGGCGTTTCACCTCGGCGAGATCCAGCCCCTGCTCTTCCCATCGGCGGGCGAGACGTTGTCGCAGCACCTCTTCGGGCAGGTCGATGCGGATCGAGAGATCGAAAAGCGGGAAGAGATCGCGCCATCCGGGCCGGGTCAGGAGCAGGTAATTGCCCTCGACGATCAGAAACCTGGCGCTGCCCGGGACCGATGCGCCAGCGGGCACGACGGCATCGGCGGCGCGATCGAAAACCGGTACCGGCACGTCTTCTCGCGCCGTTTTCAGGCGCTGCAGAAGAGCGGCGAAACCTTCCGTATCAAAGGTTTCCGGGGCGCCCTTCACCTGACGCAGCCCGCGTTCGTCGAGCCAGTCATTGTCGCGGTGAAACCCGTCCATCGCAACGACCGCGGCATCCGGGCCGAGCGCCTCGGCCAGCTCGTGCGCGATATGGGACTTGCCCGCGCCCGGGCCGCCCACGACCGCGATCAAGAGCCGGTCACCGTCGAGCTGACGGATATGGGCGGCGAGATCGGCGCGCGGAACCTGGAGTTCGCTCTCCATGAAGGCACCGTGATCGCCCATCGGGCCATTGCTGTCGCCAAGCCAGTCGGACATGAGGTCCCTCAGCTCATCGCCGCGATCAAGCGCCCCAAAGCGCCCGACGGATCTTCCTCGCGCCAGATTTCCTCGCCCAGTGCGAACCAGTCGGTGACCGGGGCGAATTCGGCGATCAGCGCCTCGTTCAGCGCGCCCTCGGCGACGACCGGCACTTCGATCATCTCGGACCACCACTGGAAAAGATCGTGCTCGGCACGGGTGCCGGTGCCGAGCGTGGTTTCCCCCACCGGACCGAAGCAGACGTAATCGGCCCCCGCCTCGCCCGCGTTCATCCCCTCGTGGCGCGAGGCGCCGCAATGAGAGCCCACGATCGCATCCTGCCCCAGCGCCTTGCGTGCGGCGCGGATCTGGCGCGCGCCATCTGTGAAATGCACACCGTCGAGCCCATGGCGTTCGACGAGGCCCAGATGGGTCTCGATCACCAGCGCCACATCGCGGGCATGGGAAACTTCGCGCAGGGCATCGGCTGCGCGGCCGATCTCGTATTCGTCGCGGCTCGCCAGGGCCAGGCGGATGCAGGCGACCTCATGGGCGTCGAGCACCGAGGCCAGTTTCGGCGCGAACTCCGCCGCGTCGAAAGCGGGCGGGGTGATCAGGTAGATTTGCGGACGATCCTCGGCCATGATCGGGCTCCTTTGCGGCTTTGGGGCCTCTTAGCGCAAGGCGCGCGGCCTTGCCAGTGCCAGCTTGCGCGACTAGGAGGGGCGCGAAAGGACCGACCTCATGCCCGACCTGCCCGATCCCGCCCAGCCTGCCTTCATCCTCGTGCGCCCGCAGATGGGCGAGAATATCGGGGCGGCGGCACGTGCAATGCTGAATTTCTCGCTGCGCAAGATGCGGCTGGTGGATCCGCGCGATGGCTGGCCGAACCCCAAGGCGGTGGCGATGGCATCCGGCGCGGCAGGTCAGGTGCTCGATTTCGCGGGTGTCTTCGACAATGTGGCCGAGGCGGTGGCCGATTGCGACTATGTCTTCGCCACGACCGCGCGGGGACGCGAGCTGCCGAAGCCGATTTTCACGCCCGAGGCCGCGATGGTCGAGGCGCGCAAACGCATTGTCGCGGGCCAGAAGGTCGGCATCCTCTTCGGGCCCGAGCGCACGGGGCTGGAGAATGACGACATCATCCGTGCCAATGCGATCATCACCGTGCCGGTGAACCCCGAGTTCTTCTCGCTCAACCTCGCGCAGGCCGTGTTGCTGACGGCGTATGAGTATTCGCGCCATACGATCGAGGCGGTGCCGGTCGATCCGGGCCTTGCGGGGCATGACCCGGCAAGCGCCATCGAGGTCGAGAAGCTAGGCGATCATTTCGAGATGCGGCTCGAGGAGGCGGGGTTCTTCCACCCGCCCGAGAAGGCGCCGATGATGAAGCGCAACCTTCGCAACATGTGGACACGCTTTGCGATGACACGCTCGGAGGTGCAGACGCTGCATGGCGCGCTGCGACAAATTCTCCGCGGTCGCGACTGACGCTTGGTCAAATCGCGCGACTGGCCCATCTTAGGGGCCATGTGGCGAGTGATCCGTGTCTCTTTTCTGGCCTTGGCAGCGGGCGGGACCTTGGGCCTGCTGGCGCTGTTGTGGTTTTACCCGGTGCTTTCTGCGGGGATCTGCCCGCGTTGTTTCGGGCTGGACCGGGCCGCACCCGCCATCTTCGTCGACCGCGCCATGCCGCGTGACGATCGCCGCGCACTGGTCGAGACGATCGACGCCGCCCGTGCGCAAGTCGCGCGTTTCTATCCCGAGCGCGCGGCCCACAGCCGCGTTCTGGCCTGCTCCACGGAAGAGTGCGACCGGCGGCTGGGCGGGCGCGGGGCCGCCGCAGTGACCTATTCGCTGGGCCCTTGGGCCGTGGTGCGCGTGGCCCCGCGCGGGCTGACCGGGACGATCCTCGCCCATGAGCTGGCCCATACCGAGACCCATGCCCGGCTTGGCATGCTGGGACAGATCCGCGGCAAGATGCCCGCCTGGTTCGACGAGGGGCTCTCGGTGCTGGTCTCGGATGATCCGCGCTATCTCAACCCCGGCGCCGGTATCGAACGGTGCAAGGCCCTGCCCGATCAGCCCCTGCCCGTCTCGCCTTTCGAATGGGCGCCACTGGCCGGGCGCGATAACGGGCTTTATGCGCAGGCGGCCTGCGCTGTGCTGATCTGGGCGGCGCATCAGGGGGGCGACCCGGCGATCCTCGCCCGGCTCGACACCGGCACGGCCTTTCCCTGAGCGCAAGGCGGATTGCACTTGACCTTGGCGCGCCTGCGCAGAAAAAGAAGCCATGGCACAGGCATCTCTGAAAATCGACCTCGACGCCGTGGTCGCGAATTGGCGCGCTCTCGATGCGCGCTCTGGTGAGGCAACGCGCACGGCGGCGGTCGTGAAGGCCGACAGCTACGGGCTGGGGGCTGCGACGGTCGCACCCGCGCTCTATCGGGCCGGCGCGCGCGCGTTCTTCGTGGCGCTCGCCGAGGAAGGCGCGAAGCTGCGTCCGCATCTGGGCGAGGATGCGCAGATCTTCGTGCTGGGCGGCCATATGGCCGGCGATGCCGAGGCGATCCGCGCGGGACGCCTGATCCCGATGCTGAACTCGCCCGAGCAGATGGCCCGTCACCTCGAGGCCCTCCCCGAAGCCCCGTTCGGCGTGCAGCTCGACACCGGGATGAACCGTCTCGGGTTCGAGGCCGAGGATTGGGACGCGGCCGCGCCGTCCCTGCTCGAACGTGGCATCGCGCTGGTGATGAGCCACCTCGCCTGTGCCGACGAGCCCGAGCATGAGATGAACGGCCAGCAGCTGGCGGAGTTCAGGCGGATGACGGACGGGATGGCCGTAAAACGCTCCCTTTCGGCCACCGGCGGCATCCTGCTTGGCCCCGATTATCATTTCGACCTCACCCGTCCAGGCATCGGTCTCTATGGCGGACGCCCCTTCGAGGCGGCGCTAGGCGTGGCGACCCTGTCGCTCCCGGTGATCCAGACCCGCGTGGTCCAGCCCGGCGAAACGGTGGGCTACGGCAATACCTGGCAGGCCGAGCGGATCACCACGATCGCCACCCTCGCCGCCGGTTACGCGGACGGAATTCACCGGGTGCTGTCGAACATCACCGATCTTTATGCGGGCGATATCCCCTGCCCGCTGCGCGGCCGCGTCTCGATGGATCTGCTGACCGTGGATGTGACCGATCTCGACGAGGTCCCCGATACGCTCGACCTGATCGGTCCCTATCAGGGCGTCGATGCGCTGGCCGATGCCGCGGGCACGATCGGCTATGAGCTGCTGACGGCGCTCGGGCCGCGCTACAACCGGGTCTATTCGGAGCAGACCGGGTGAGCGTGCAAGCGCTCACCTCTCCCCTTGCGGCGCTCGGGCGGGCGACGCTGGCGCTTTTCGCCGCCACGGGTCGGCTGACCTTCTTCGTCGGCCAGACGCTGAGCCACCTGATCCGTCCGCCTTTCTACGCGCGTGAATTCTGGCTGGCCTGTCTCAATATCGGCTGGCTGTCACTGCCGGTAGTCGGGATGACCGCGCTTTTCACCGGCGCGGCACTGGCGCTGCAAATCTATGCGGGCGGCGCGCGCTTTTCGGCCGAACAGGTCGTGCCCTCGATCACCGCGATCGGCATGGTGCGCGAGCTTGGCCCGGTTCTGGGCGGCTTGATGGTGGCGGCGCGCGTCGCCTCCAGCATCGCAGCCGAGATCGGCACGATGAAAGTGACCGAACAGATCGACGCGCTGACCACGCTCTCCACCAACCCGATGAAATACCTTACCGTCCCGCGCGTCGTGGCGGCCACGCTTTGCGTGCCGATCCTCGTGGGCATTGGCGACATCATCGGGATCATGGGCGGCTGGATGGTCGGCACGACACGGCTTGGCTTCAACTCGGCCACCTATCTCAAGAACACCTGGGATTTCCTGGAATTCTGGGACGTGGGTTCGGGCCTCGTGAAGGGCGCGGCCTTCGGCTTCATCGTGGCCACGATGGGCTGCTATCACGGGATGAATTCGGGCCGGGGCGCGCAGGGCGTGGGCCGAGCAACGAAATCCGCCGTGGTCGCGGCCTCCGTTGCGATCCTTGCCGCGAACTACGTTCTGACGGAGGCCTTCTTCTCGGCATGATCACGCTTGAAGCCCTCACCAAGAGCTTCGGCTCCAAACATGTGCTGCGCGGCGTGGACCTCGTGGTGCCGACCGGGCAATCGACCGTGATCATCGGCGGTTCGGGCACCGGAAAATCGGTGCTGCTGAAATGCATCCTCGGGCTGATCGAGCCTGATGGCGGCACGATCACGCTGGACGGCGCGGATGTGCGGGTCGGCGACCGCGACGCCTTTCTCGCGCGCTTCGGGATGCTGTTTCAGGGAGGCGCGTTGTTCGACAGCCTCTCGGTCTGGGAAAACGTGGCCTTCCGCCTGCTGCGCGGCTCGCTCAAGCGCCCGAAACCCGAGGCACGCGAGATCGCCATCGAGAAGCTGCGCCGCGTGGGCCTGTCACCGGATGTGGCCGATCTCTTCCCGGCAGAGCTCTCGGGCGGGATGCAGAAGCGCGTAGGCCTTGCGCGCGCCATCGCCGCCGAGCCCGAGATCATCTTCTTCGACGAACCCACGACCGGGCTCGACCCGATCATGGCGGGCGTCATCAATGAGCTGATCCGCGAGATCGTAACCGAGATGGGCGCGACCGCGATGACGATCACCCATGACATGTCCTCGGTGCGCGCGATCGCCGACCGGGTCGCGATGCTGCATGCGGGCAAGATCCGCTGGGAAGGCCCGATCTCTGAAATGGACGCAACGCCAGATGCTTACGTCCAACAATTCATCCACGGACGCGCCGAGGGCCCGATCGAGACGCTGCGCTGAGAGCGCGTGACTTCGCGCCCCCTTGCGGCTAGACCAAAGGTGAAGACCGTCTCGCGAGAGGGCCCATGCTGAAATTCGCCAATCTGGCGCTGCTGATCCTGTTTCCCATCGCCTGGGCCGCGCCGCTTCTGCGCGCGGGGCTGCTGCCGTTCTTCGGGCTCGACACGATCTCGGTGCTCAGCGGGCTCCAGACGCTGTGGCAAAAGGATATCTTCCTCGCCGTCGTCGTCAGCTTCCTTGCCCTCTTCGCCCCGTATCTCAAGGTGATCGGCATCGCGCTGATCCAGTTCGACCTTGCCTCGCCCAAGCTCAAACCGGCACTGAACCTGCTGGGCAAGCTCGCCATGGCCGATGTCTTCCTGATCGCGATCTATATCGTTGTCGCGAAAGGCGTGGGCGTGGGCCGGCTCGAGACCGGCTGGGGGCTCTACTTGTTTACCGCCTGTGTCGGCGCCTCCTTCGCGATCTCGCATCTGGAGACGAAAAAGGCGCCGCAGGCCTGAGCCCCGGCGCCTTTCGGGTGTTCTTTCGGTTTCAGTCTCAGTGCACCGAGACCGGCGCCAGATCGTTCTGGCGGGCCAGCACGAAGGCCAGCTTGCGATCCTTGACCAGTGCGAGGCGCTCGCCATCGCTGTCATGGACCGCATAGAGATGATCCACGCCAGCCAGCTCCGCCTGCAATTCCTTGGGCAGATCCTGCACCGCCACTTCGCGGACATAGACGATGGGCTGCTCACCCTTGTCGCCAAAATCGAATTTCGTGTTCATGCGCGTCTCCTTTCCTGCCGTTCCTGCCGAGGCCTCATTTCCGGGCGATCGGGATGGTTTGCACAATCGTCTCGGGGTGGGCCCGCTTGAGATCGACATGCAAGAGCCCGTTCTCGGTCGTGGCCCCCGCCACCTCGACGCCATCGGCCAGAACGAAGCTGCGCTGGAAGGCGCGCGCCGCGATGCCGCGATGCAGGAAGATCCTCTCTTCCTCGTCGTCGGATTGGCGTCCCCGGATCACCAGCGCCCGATCTTCGAGCGTGATCGACAGGTCCTCCTCGCGAAAGCCCGCGACGGCCAAGGTGATGCGGAAGGCATCCTCGCCGCGCTGTTCGATATTGTAGGGGGGATAGGCGTCCGACCCTTTCGCGGTGCGCTCCACCAGCCGCTCAAGCTGATCGAAGCCCAGAAGGTAGGGATGTGCGCCAAAGCTCAGTTTCGTCATCAGGCAAGCCCTTGTTCAAGCGACGTTGCGAAAACGGACCCCGGCAACCGGCAATCCGCCTGAAACAAATATGGGCGGGGTGCCCGCGCGCCGCAAGAGGCGGAACTGTAACCAAGGCGCGGATTTTTCTCCTAAGTGTTTCGCAAACTGCTATATTGCAGGTCTCGCCCGGTCGTTTCAGTCGAGTCGGGAGATCGTTGTTTTCGTGACAGGACCGGATGCCGGACATGAATGCCCATATCGAGATGAACCACGAAGAAGTGCTGCGTGTGAAACTCGAGGTACTCAAACGCGAACATCGCGATCTCGACGAAGCGATCCACGCCCTCACCGAAACCGTCCATTCCGATCAACTGCGCTTGGTGCGCCTGAAAAAGCAGAAATTGGCGCTCAAGGACCAGATCGCACGGATCGAGGACCAGCTCACCCCCGACATCATCGCCTGAGCCCGCCGCAAGGCCTTGCCGCGACGGCACAGATTTCTATAGTGCGCGCTCCATCTGCGAGAGGGGATTTCATGGGCGTGAAAGTGGGAATCATCATGGGCAGCCAGTCGGACTGGCCCACGATGAAAGAAGCGGCGACTGTTCTCGACGAACTCGGTGTGGCCTATGAGGCGAAGATCGTCTCGGCGCATCGCACGCCCGACCGCCTCTGGGACTATGGAAAGACCGCCGTCGATCGGGGCCTGCATGTGATCATCGCGGGTGCAGGCGGCGCGGCTCACCTGCCCGGCATGATGGCCTCGAAGACCCGCGTGCCGGTGATCGGCGTGCCGGTCCAGACCCGCGCGCTCTCGGGTGTCGACAGCCTCTATTCGATCGTGCAGATGCCGAAGGGTTTCCCGGTCGCGACGATGGCGATCGGCGCGGCGGGTGCTGCCAATGCCGGCCTGATGGCGGCAGGCATCCTCGCGCTCGATGATCCCGAACTTGCCGCGCGGCTCGATGACTGGCGCGAGGCGCTTTCGGCCTCGATCCCGGAGGAACCGCAAGATGACTAATCCCCTGCCCGCCGGTGCGATCATCGGCATCCTTGGCGGCGGTCAGCTTGGCCGAATGCTCTCGGTCGCGGCCTCGCGCCTTGGCTACAAGACCCATATCTTCGAGCCCGGCGCGAACCCGCCCGCGGGCGACGTGGCTCATGCGGTGACCACAGCCCCCTATGAGGACGAGGCCGCGCTGCGCGCCTTTGCCGAAGCCGTGGACGTGATCACCTATGAGTTCGAGAACGTGCCGACCTCGGCGCTCGATCTTCTCGAAAGCCTCAAACCCATCCGTCCGAACCGCCGCGCGCTCGCAGTCAGCCAGGATCGTCTGGTCGAGAAGGCCTTCCTCAACGATCTGGGCCTGCCGACCGCACCTTTCGCCGCGGTGGATGATCTGACCGACCTGAAAGAGGCGATCGCCGAGATCGGCTGCCCCGCGATCCTCAAGACCCGCCGCTTCGGCTATGACGGCAAGGGTCAGGTGGTGATCAACGCTCCCGAAGAGGCCGAAGCGGCGCTCGCGGATATGAAAGGCGCGCCCGCGATCCTCGAAGGCTTCGTGACCTTCTTCAAGGAGGTCTCGGTGATTGGCGCGCGTGCAGAAGACGGCGCGATTTCCTGCTTCGATCCGGGCCAGAACAAGCACGAGGACGGCATCCTGCGCACGACCACCGTGCCTGCCGCGATCACCGATGCGCAGCGCACCGACGCGGTGCTGCTCGCGGCCAAGATCCTCAACAAGCTCGATTATATCGGCGTGATGGGGGTGGAGCTGTTCGTCACGCGCGACACCCTGATCGTGAACGAGATCGCTCCGCGCGTGCACAATTCGGGCCACTGGACGCAGGCGGGCTGCGCGGTCGACCAGTTCGAGCAGCATATCCGCGCCGTAACCGGCTGGCCGCTGGGCGATGGTTCGCGCTATGCCGATGTCGAGATGGAGAACCTGATCGGCGACGACATGGACCGGGTGCCCGCGCTTGCGAAACTCGCGCGCTACCAGATCCATCTCTACGGCAAGGCCGAGGTGAAACCGGGCCGCAAGATGGGACATGTGAACCACATTCTCTGAAGCCACGCTGACATAGCAAAAGCGCCGGCCCGTGCCAGCGGGCCGGCGCTTTCGTTTCTGATCCGGTCAGAGTGCTTAACGCAGGTTCACTTCGCCGCCACCGTGAAACGCGTGCCCCAGGGGTCCGTCACGCTGTCACCGAAGCGCTCGGAGAATTGCGCGAGCGCCTCGGGCTCTGCACGTAGCCCCACCTCGGCCAGACCCGTCGCGGGTTGGTGGCGTTCCTTCGCGCCGCGGCTGTTCCAGACGTTCGTCGCGAGGTGGTGGTGATAGCCGCTCCAGCCGTGGAAATTCGCCCCCGGATAGCGCGCCATCACATTGGAGCCAAGCGTATCGCGATAAAAGGGCTCGGCCGGATCGAGCGCGCCCACCTGAAGGTGCACATGCCCGATGACGGTGCCGCTCGGCGCCCCACGCCACGGCGCGCGGGCCTCGGCCATCACGTCGCGCAGATCGAGCCGCTCGGTCGCCATCAGGATCTGATCGCCCTTGCGCGGCCAGTCCTCGCGACCCCGGTCGCGGTAAATCTCGATCCCGTTGCCTTCGGGGTCCGACAGGTAGAGCGCCTCGCTCACGAGGTGATCCGAGGCCCCTTCCAGCCGCCAACCTTTCTCGGCCGCGTGGTTGAGCCAGGCGCCCAGATCTGCGCGTTCGGGCAGAAGGAAGGCGGTGTGAAAAAGCCCTGCCTCTTCGCGGCCCGATTTGCGGGCGGTCTTGTCGGCCTGGAGTTGCACGAGCACCTCGCCCCCGACCCCGTAGCGCGCCTCGGAGGCATCGCGAGAGATCCGCTCCAACCCGATCACATCCTCGTAGAAGGCGCCGACCCGATCGATGTCATGGACCACGAGGGTCACATGCCCGATCTGAACGATTGCATCACTGGTTGCCATCTTGGCCTCCTCTTATTTCCGCGTCGGGCGGAGCGCATAGGCCCCGTCCCCGAGCAGCGCGAGCGCGAATTGCACCGCAGCCCACATCATCGGGTATTCCCAGCCGCCGCCTTGGTTGGCAAAGCTGAACCCATTGGCCCAATGCGCGGTGAAGGCCGCGCCGAGCAGGATGAAGGCAAGCCCGAACGAGACGATCCGCGCGTAGATCCCCGCGATCAGGGCAAGGCCGCCCAAGATCTCGGCGATCATCGTCACCACCCCGAGCCAGCCCGGAAGGCCGAGCGACTGGAAGAAACCCATCGTGCCCGCAGGGGTGAAGACCAGCAGTTTGGTCAGCCCGTGCGTCAGGAACAGAGCGCCCGTCACGAGGCGCAGAACGAAAATGCCATAAGGCGCAAGTTTGGTATCGGTCATTTTGATCTCCCGTGGCCGCCGCCTCTCCGAACCCCTGTCCGGTGCCTTGCAGCCTTTGCATAGGCGGAAGATGATCCATCCTCTCTTCCAATGAAATGGTTATGGTATGGAATGACTTTCCACATTATGTTCCCAATGTAATGGATATCACCGATCAGCTCCGCGCCTTTGTCGCCACCGCCCAGACCGGCTCCTTCACCGCGGCCGCCGAGCGGCTGGGGATCTCGAACCGGCTTACCTCGAAATACGTGGCCGAGCTTGAGGAGCGGCTCGGCACGCGGCTCTTGCAGCGCACGACCCGGCGCGTCGGCCTGACCCCCGCAGGCGAGCGAATGCTGGCAGAGGCCCCTGCGCTGCTCGACGGGCTCGACGATCTGCTCAGCGATGTCTCCGAACAATCACGCGGGTTTTCCGGAAGCCTGCGGATCTCGGCCCCGGTCACGTTCGGCGAGGTCTATGTCGCCGAGATGCTCGCCCGCTTCGCCACCCCGCATCTGGATCTGACGATCGACCTGCAGCTTTCGGATGCGCAGACCGATCTGGCCGCCGAAGGGATCGACCTCGCTTTTCGTATCGGCACGCTGAGCGATCACAGCCTTCGCGCGCGTAAACTCTGCGATATCGGGATGCGGGTCGTGGCTTCGCCTGATTATCTCGCCCATCGCGAGCGCCCCGAACGCCCCGAGGATCTCGCGCGGCACCGCTGCATCCATGACACAAATCACGGCCCCACCCGGCGCTGGCGCTTCCGCAATGGCGGCAGTGTGCTCGACGTGCCGGTGCCTGCGCAGATCATGGTCAACAGTGCGCGCGCCACCTGCGAGCTGGCGCTGGCGGGGCACGGGATCGCCTATGGGCCCGATTTCGTGATGGCCCCCGAGATCGCGGCGGGACGACTGGTGTCGATATTCCCGCCCGAAATCCTCCATGACACCGCGCTTCACGCCGTCTATCTCGACGGGCCGAAACTGCCGCGCAAACTGCGCGCCCTGATCGAATTCGCCCGCGAGGATGCACGCAAGGCCTTCGATCCGCTCTAGGCCAGCGCCGGATCAGCCGCCAGCCGAGCGTTTGAGAGCCTGCGTGATCTGTGGCGGCTCGGGCACCTGCCCCTCCGCCCGCTGATCCATCATGTCCTCGACAAAGAGGCTCAGAAGCGCGCCGCGACCGTTCACCCCGGCCTTGCGATAGATCGCGGCGCTTTGCGCCTTCACCGTGCCTTCCGAGGTTTCGCGCAGCGCCGCGATCTCGGAGATCGACAGCCCCTTGATCGCGAAAAGCGCCACCTCGCGCTCTGCTGCCGTCAGCCCCCAATCGGCGAAACGCTGCTCGAGCAGGTCCTCGAAGGCCGAGGTCGCAAGCCGCAGCCGATCGCGGGTCCGGGCCCCGTCGCGCAACGCACTGGCAAGCGCGAAGGCCCCCAGCCCGAGCCCGAGGACAAGGCCTAGCGCCGCACCGATCTCGAGGATCTCTCGACTTTGCCAGCTGATCGGCGCGGGATAGAGGCCAAAAACAGAAAGAAGAATATCGGAAACGAAAAACAGCGCGCAGACCGCTTGAAGCAGCAGAATGGCGCCCACGACCGCCGTTCGGCGGTAACGAGACTTCATCGGCCTTTACCTGTCGCCGGCTCAATCGTCATCATCGCCGCCACCGTCATCCCCGCCGCCATCGTCGGACCCGCTATCCGAACCACTGTCGGAATCACTGTCGGAGCCGCCATCGTCAGATCCCTCCGAGCCGCCGCTGTCGCTCTCCGAGTCCGATTCGCTCCGGTCATCGGAGTCGCCGCTGTCCGAGGCTGTCCCCGGCGAGCTTCCACCCCCCTCGGAGCGCAAACGGTCGTTACCGAGGATCGGCGCACGCCCCTTGCGTGACAGATCGCGCAGGATCTCGCCGGTGCGCGGATCAAGGACGATCTCGCGCTCGATATCCTTACGCTCCGCAGTGATCCGGATCCGGCCGAGGAAGGATCGCTCGACCTCGATCTCGCGATAGCCATAGGCACGCAATTGCCGGACCACCGCCTCGGTGGCGGTTTCCGCGACGGCCCGCCCCGTCCCGGCGACCAGCGCCACGAGACCCGCGACCACGAAGCTTCGCCTCTTCATTCCCACGCTCTCCAGATCTTCCTCAAGCGTGACTATGCCCGGTGCATGATGCACCGGGCAAGCCACTCAACCATCAATCGTCGTCGCTGCCGCCCGAGTCGTGATCACCCGAGTCATGATCGCCGGAGTCGTGATCACCGGAATCGTGATCGCCCGAGTCATGATCGCTCGTCTCGTGGTCCGAACCCGAGTGATCGTCCTCGCGGTCCGAGCTGTGATCGTCATCCATCGAATCGTGATCCTCCCCGTCATCGTCGGAGAAATCCTCGGAGCGGGTCTGGACGCTCACGCCTTGGGTCATGTCCGCACCGGCCCGCGCCCGATAGGTTTCCTGGCTGCGGATCTGGCCCGTCGCGCGATCATAGATCACCTCGATCTTCGTGCCGTTCGGGTTGTAGCCCTCGGCCTTGACCTCGGTCGGGCCGACCTCAATCTCGATATTGGTGAAACCGTTCTGCTGCAGATTGGCGGCAATCCCGTCGGTCGACACCTCGGCCAGGGCGAAATGCGCACCAGCGGCCAGAATGGCCAGCGCGGCGAGCGGGGTTTTCATGGTCATCATCGTCATTCCTCCGAATATGGGCTGCCGCGATCACGGCAAGGTGAGGCCAAGATCAGGCCCCTCCCCCCACCGGTCCATCGGTCCGAAGGTTAGACAGCGGGTTTCAAACCTAAGTCGAAAGCCCATAAACCTAGGTTTATGCCGACTCAGCCCTCCATTTCGAAGCCCAAGTGACGCGCTACGGTGAACACGTCCTTGTCGCCACGACCGCACATGTTCATCACGATGATATGGTCTTTGGGCAGATCAGGCGCGATCTTCATCACATGCGCCAGCGCGTGCGAGGGCTCGAGCGCCGGGATGATCCCCTCAAGCCGGCAGGAGAACTGGAACGCCTCCAGCGCTTCCTTGTCGGTGATGTTCACATATTCCGCGCGGCCCGTGTCGTGCAGCCAGCTATGCTCGGGCCCGATGCCCGGATAGTCGAGCCCGGCCGAGATCGAGTGCCCTTCGAGGATCTGCCCGTCCTCGTCCTGCAACAGGTAGGTCCGGTTGCCATGCAGCACGCCCGGGCGCCCGCCGGTGAGCGAGGCGCAATGCTCCATCTTCTCGTCGACGCCATGGCCGCCAGCCTCGACGCCGATGATGCGCACCGAAGGATCATCGAGGAATGGGTGGAACAGGCCCATCGCGTTCGAGCCCCCGCCGATCGCCGCGATCAGCGTGTCGGGCAGACGGCCCTCGCCTTCCTGTTCTTCCAGTTGCCAGCGGACTTCCTTGCCGATGACCGACTGGAAATCGCGCACCATCGCCGGATAGGGATGCGGGCCCGCCACCGTGCCGATGCAGTAGAACGTGTCGCGCACATTGGTCACCCAGTCGCGCAGCGCATCGTTCATCGCGTCCTTAAGCGTGCCCCGGCCCGATTTCACCGGCACCACCTCGGCGCCCAGAAGGCGCATGCGGAAGACGTTGGGCGCCTGACGCTCGACATCCGTCGCGCCCATATAAACCACGCATTTCAACCCGAAGCGCGCGCAGACCGTGGCCGTCGCCACACCATGCTGACCCGCACCGGTCTCGGCGATGATCCGGGTCTTGCCCATGCGCTTTGCCAGCAGGATCTGCCCCAGCACGTTGTTGATCTTGTGCGCGCCGGTGTGGTTGAGCTCATCGCGCTTGAGATAGATCTTCGCGCCGCCCAGCTCCTCGGTGATCCGGGGGGCGAAATACAAGGGCGACGGACGGCCCACGTAATATTTCCACAGATGGTCCATCTCGGCCCAGAACTCCGGGTCGGTCTTGGCCTTCTCGTATTCCTCTTCCAATGCGAGGATCAGCGGCATCAGCGTCTCGGAGACGAACCGCCCGCCGAAAATGCCGAACCGCCCGTTCTCGTCGGGCACGTTCATGAAGGAATTGATCAGGTCGTCGGCCATGGCTCACCTCGCGCGTCTGTTCCGCAAAGCTCTAGCGTCAAAGCGCGGCGAGATAAATCCCCCCGCCCCTTCTTCTTGACCCAAATATCTCGGGGGAGTCTCCGCAGGAGACGGGGGCAGCGCCCCCTTTCTCGCGCATGATTTGTCGCCATCGGCGACGGGCAGAGCCCCCTTCCCGATCGCCAATTATCGCCCCCCGGAGACGGGGGGCGAAGCGCTTTCCGTCACAGATAATCCGCGCGCGCGAGCCCGTATTTCGCCATCTTCTCGTTGAGCGTCCGGCGCGGCAGGCAAAGCTCTTCCATCACCGCCGAGATAGACCCTTTGTGGCGGCGCATCGTATTGTCGATCAGCATCTTTTCGAAGCTCTCGACATATTCCTTGAGCGGCTTGCCCTCGGTGGTGATCGCGGCCGGTCCCGCCTCTTCGTCATCCGCCATCAGGAGCGACGCGATCGAGCCCGAGCCGCGGCGCGATTGCAGAACGGCGCGTTCGGCCACGTTGATGAGCTGGCGGACATTGCCCGGCCAAGGCGCCTGCAACAGCTGCGCGGCCTCCTGCGCAGTCACTTCGGGCACGTCACAGCCGTATTCATCGGCGAATTGCTCGGACATGCGGTTGAAGAGGGTCAGGATATCCTCGCCGCGCGCGCGCAGCGGCGGCAGGGTGATCTTGAGGGCGGCCAGGCGATAATAGAGGTCGGGCCGCAGCGCGTCCTCGACCGTCTTGCCCTCGCCATGGGTGTTGCAGATGGCGACGATCCGGGTTTCGGCGGGCGCGCCCTGATCGTTGATGAATTGCAGAAGACGCGCCTGAAGCGATTGGCTGAGCGCCTCGACGTCCTCGAGACACAGCGTGCCCCCGCGCGCTTCCTCGACGAGCGGCAGACCGCCCTCTTCGACCGGGCCGAAAAGCTTGGCGGCCAGCGCTTCTTCCGTCAGCGCCGCACAGCTCACCACGACGAACTTCTTGCCCGCACGCGGGCCGGTCGCATGCAGCGCATGGGCGACCAGCGTCTTGCCGGTGCCGGTCTCGCCGTCGATCAGCACGTGCCCATCGGCCTGGGAGAGATCGAGAATGTCCTCGCGCAGACGCTCCATCGGCTCGGAGGTGCCGATCAGCTTGCCCATCACCTTCTCGCCCTCGGCGAGATCGCGGCGCAGCGCCCGATTGTCGAGCGTCGTGCGGCGCATCTGCGTCGCGCGCTTGGCCAGTTCCGTCATCCGATCCGGCGAGAACGGCTTCTCCATGAAATCCATCGCGCCGAGCCGCATCGCCTCGACCGCCATCGGCACATCGCCATGGCCGGTGATCATGATCACCGGAAGACCGCTGTCGATCCCCATCAGGCGCTTGAGAAAGGCCATCCCGTCCATGCCCGGCATGCGGATATCCGAGATCACCACCCCCGGCCAGTCCGGTCCGATCTCCTTGAGCGCCTCTTCCGCGCTTGCGAAGGTCGCGGTGTCGAATCCCGACAGCGCCAGCCACTGGCTGACCGACTGCCGCATATCTTCCTCGTCATCGACGATCGCCACTTTCAACGTTCTTGCCATGTCTTACTCCGCGGCCCTGATGGACCTGTTCTTGTCCGATAGCAGCGGCAGCTGGACCTCGAAGACCGCACCCCCGCTCTCGGAATTATGGGCGGTCAGACGACCGCCGAAGTCACTAATGATGGAAGAGGAAATCGCGAGACCCAACCCGGTTCCCTCTCCCGGTTTTTTTGTTGTCCAGAACGGCTCGAACAGCTTGTCGAGATCGGTGATCCCGGGGCCGTTGTCGCGCACGCTCAGCACCGCCGTCTCGCCGCTGGTGAGCAGGATCTCGACCTGCGGCTCTTCCACCGATTTGGTGGCGTCGAGCGCGTTTCGCAACAGGTTGATGATAACCTGCTCGAGCCGGATCCGGTCGGCCATCACCATCACGGCGGCGCGCGGCATCGT
This sequence comes from Thioclava sp. L04-15, assembly GCF_002020275.1. Classification (NCBI taxonomy): domain Bacteria; kingdom Pseudomonadati; phylum Pseudomonadota; class Alphaproteobacteria; order Rhodobacterales; family Paracoccaceae; genus Thioclava; species Thioclava sp. L04-15. The sequence continues at coordinate 396,658 of NZ_MPZW01000002.1, forward strand.
TCGGATGATGTGGACCTTGCGGGTCTTGAGCTGCGGCTCCATCATCGAGAGCGCCTCGGAGAGCGCCGAGCGCAGATCGACGGGCTCGAAGGCCTCGCCGCCCTTGCGGGCATAGGATTTGAGCTGGCGCGTGATCGCCCCCATCCGCCCGATCAGATCGTCGATACGCTGGAAAGACGACAGCGCCTCCTCGACGCGGGCGCGCTGCAACAGCAGCTTCGCGCCCGCCAGATAGGTCTTCATCGCGGCCAGCGGCTGGTTGAGCTCGTGGCTTACCGCCGCCGACATCTCGCCCAGGGCCGCCAGTTTCGACGACTGCGCCAGCGTCTGTTCGGCCACGGCGAGATCCTTCTGCGCCTTCTCGCGTTCCGCGATCTCGCGGCTCAGCCGGGCGTTGAGCGCGCGCAACTCTGCCGATTCGGCACGCAGCGCCTGGCTTTGCCGACGCGCGCGCCGCGAGAGGCCATAGAAGACGAAGGCCAGCAGGATCGCGAAGCCCATGATCTGCAAGGCCAGCACCGCATTCACCCGCTCGCGCACGGAATCGTAGCTGGTAAAGGCGATCATCTTCCAGCCACGGAAGGGGATGCGCGCCTCGGTGCGCATCACCGCCTGACCGCGCAGGTAAGCGTCGGGCGCCTCGTTCGCCCAATCGGCCGTCGCCTGAAGCGCGCGCTGGATCGCCGAGGGCGCCGAGCGCGCCGCAAGCGCCTCGGCCATGGTGACGCCGCGCCAGCGCGGCTCGGTCGTCAGGATGATCTTTCCTTCGCTGTCGACCACCGCCAGCGCATCCGAGATCCCCGCCCAGGCCCGCTCGAATTTCGACAGATCCGCCTCGACCACGATCACACCGACGGGACGATTGTCCTGGATCACCGCGCGCGAATAGTCGAATTCCGTGCCGCCCGCCTCGTTCGTATTGACCGAGAAGATCGTCCCCCGCGATCGCGTCGCATCGACGAAAAAGGGCGTGTTGGAGAAATTCATCCCGATCTGGGTGCGATTGGTCGAGGCGACGACGCGACCCTGCATGTCCAGAAGCCGGATCGAGGCCACCGCAACCTCCTTGCGCGCCGTGATCAGCTGCGCCGAGGCGGTGGAATAATCCGTCGTATCGAGCGCCTGGGTCAGCTGCGGATCGCGCGCCAGCAGGAGCGGCACGACGGAAGTCCGCTGCAGTTCGGACATGATGTTGCCGGTGTAAAGCGCCAGACGCAGCTCGGTGCGCACCCGCGTGGTTTCCGTGAAACGCTGGGTAAGCCATTGATTGGTCACCCACATCACCGCCCCCGCGAGCACGAGGATCACCACGACCGCGATGCGCAGCATCCAGCGCGAACGCCGCGTGCGGCCGATCGGGCCGAAACCGCTGTCGCCCTCGGGCAGCGGTTCCTGCAGGATCAGCGGGTCTGGCATCGCTTGCGTCATGCGCGAAGTCTAAGCCAGAGGCAAAGCTGCAACAAGCACGGGCGGTTAGGCGCTCTCGAGCACCGAAGTCAACGCGCGGAAAAGCGCCGCCCCGTCGGCGCCGCCTTGCGCATCCTCGATCACACGTTCGGGATGCGGCATCATGCCCAGCACACGGCGGTTTTCCGACAGCACGCCCGCGATATCGTCGACCGAGCCGTTGGGGTTCTCGACATAGCGGAAAGCCACGCGATCCTCGCCTTGAAGCCGCGCCAGCCCTTCGGCGTCGATCTGGTAATTGCCGTCGTGATGGGCGACCGGGATCACGATCTCCTGCCCCGCCTCGTAGCCGGAGGTAAAGGCGCTGTCGGTGGTCGCGACACGCAGCGACAGGGGCTTGGAGACGAATTTCAGCCCCGCATTGCGCATCAGGGCCCCCGGCAGAAGCTTCATCTCGGTCAGCACCTGAAACCCGTTGCAGATCCCCAGCACATAGCCGCCGCGCCCCGCGAAATCGGCCACCGCGCGGCCGATCGGCGAGCGCGAGGCGATTGCGCCGCAGCGCAGGTAATCGCCGTAGGAGAAACCGCCCGGCACGCCGATGATATCGACACCGGCGGGGATCTCGGTCTCCTTGTGCCAGACCTTGACGACCTCTGCCCCGGCCTGCGCGAAGGCCACGCTCAGATCACGGTCGCAATTCGAACCGGGGAAGGTGATGACGGCGGCTTTCATGGGCGCAAACTCCTAGCCAAAAGTTTCGCGCCCTCGAATTGGCGCAAATATCCCAGGGGGTCCGGGGGAGGATCCCCCGGCGCGGCGCGATCAGGCGATCTCGATCGTGTATTTCTCGATCACGGTATTGGCGAGCAGCTTCTCGCACATATCCTTGACCTCGGCCTCGGCCGCAGCCTTGTCGGTCGCGGCCAGATCGAGCTCGATCACCTTGCCCTGGCGCACGGCCTCGACACCGCCGAAGCCCATATGGCCAAGCGCGTGGCGCACGGCCTCACCTTGCGGGTCGAGCACCCCATCTTTCAGCATCACATGAACGCGGGCTTTCATCCGGGAGGCTCCTTTCAGTTGATCAGCGTCGGTTTGATCGGCTGCGTGTTCGTGGGCAGCACGCCCAGACGCTTGGCCACTTCGGTATAGGCATCGGTCAGCGAGCCGAGATCGCGGCGGAACACGTCCTTGTCGAGCTTCTGGCCCGTCTTGATGTCCCACAGGCGGCAGCTGTCGGGGCTGATCTCGTCGGCCACGATCAGGCGCATGAAATCGCCATCCCAGATCCGGCCGATCTCGATCTTGAAGTCGATCAGCTTGATGCCCACGCCGTAGAAGACGCCGGTGAGGAAGTCGTTCACCCGCAGTGCCAGCGCCACGATATCATCGAGATCCTGCTGGTTGGCCCAGCCGAAGGCGATGATGTATTCCTCGGGCACGAGCGGATCGCCGAGCTCGTCGTTCTTGTAGCTGTATTCGACGATCGGGCGCGGCAGCGGCGTACCCTCCTCGAGACCCAGACGCTTCGCGATGGAGCCCGCCGCGAAATTGCGTACGATCACCTCGAGCGGCACGATCTCGACCTGGCGGATCAGCTGCTCGCGCATGTTGAGCCGCTTGATGAAGTGGTTCGGCACGCCGATATTCGCGAGGCCCGTCATGAAATACTCGGACAGGCGGTTGTTCAGGACACCCTTGCCTTCGATCGTCGCTTTCTTCTGCGCGTTGAAGGCGGTCGCGTCGTCCTTGAAATACTGCACGAGCGTTCCGGGCTCGGGGCCTTCATACAGGATCTTCGCCTTGCCTTCGTAGATCTTCTTGCGCCGGGGTGCCATCGCGTCTCCGTTCTCGCTAGGCGCGGAAAGGTCGGGTCAGAGGCTGCGCGCCGCAGATAGCGCTTCGCCCCCGCGCGCCTTCCGCGAAAGGGTGTTGATCGCCCTATAGGCCAAGCCCGCCCTTGCCGCAAGGCAAAGCGCAAGGGCTTTCACAATGAAACACACCCACGTCAAAGCGCCCGGAAATGAGATTTTCGGGCCCCTTTGCCCTTGCGGGCGGCGGCAGGGGCGTGCATATCCAAGGTAACGGATACTTTACCGGGAGGAAGCAGGCGATGACCACCTTCGACGATCGCGAAAACGCCTATGAAAACAAGTTCGCCCATGATGCCGAACTTCAGTTCAAGGCCGATGCGCGCTGCAACAAGATGCTGGGCCAATGGGCCGCGGGGCTGCTGGGCAAGACCGGCGCCGAGGCAGAGGCCTATGTCGTCAGCGTCGTGAAATCGGATTTCGAGGAAGCCGGGCACGAAGACGTCTTCCGCAAGCTCTCGGCCGATCTGGGCGAGAAGGCCGACGAGGCCACGATCCGGGCGAAAATGGCCGAATGCATGGCCGAGGCGCGCCGCCAGGTGGTCGAAGAGGCAGAGTAATCTCCGCCTGCCCCAATTCCAAAAGGCCGGGTGCGCGAGCACCCGGCCTTTTTCTTTACGGGCTTCTTTACGGACCACCTTCAACCCGCTTCCTCAAATGCCGCTCAAGACCTTCATGAAGGAAAGGAATTTGCCAATTCCGCCCCATCATGGCAGGAGAAGACCCAACCGCCGCGCCCGACGCGGCCCATTTGTATTTTGACGAGGCCCCGATGACTGACGCGCTGAGCCGCCTTCTTGAGACCCGCGACTGGTTGATGACCGATGGCGCGACGGGCACGAACCTGTTCAACATGGGTCTGAGCTCGGGCGATGCGCCGGAGCTGTGGAACGCCGACGAACCGGCAAAGATCGCCAAGCTCTACTCGCTTTCGGTCGATGCGGGCTCGGACCTGTTCCTGACCAACAGCTTCGGCGGCAACGCCTCGCGCCTGAAGCTGCACAATTCGCAACACCGGGTGCGCGAGCTGAACCGGCTGGCCGCCGAGATCGGCCGCGAGGTCGCCGACAAGGCGGGCCGCACCGTGGTCGTGGCGGGCTCGATGGGCCCCACGGGCGAGATCTTCGCGCCGATGGGCACGCTGACCCATGAGCTCGCGGTCGAGATGTTCCATGAACAGGCCGAGGGGCTGAAAGAAGGCGGCGCGGATGTGCTCTGGGTCGAGACGATCTCGGCGCCCGAGGAATACAAGGCCGCGGCCGAAGCCTGCCAGCTTGCGGGCATGCCCTGGTGCGGCACGATGAGCTTCGACACGGCGGGCCGCACGATGATGGGCGTGACTTCGCAGGCGATGGTCAACATGGTCGACAAGCTGGCCTACCCGCCGCTGGCCTTCGGCGCGAATTGCGGCGTGGGCGCCTCGGACCTGCTGCGCACCGTGCTTGGCTTTGCCGCGACCGGCACCGAGCGCCCGATCATCGCCAAGGGCAATGCGGGCATCCCGAAATATGTCGACGGCCACATCTGCTATAACGGCACGCCCGAACTGATGGCCGAATATGCGGTGATGGCGCGCGATTGCGGCGCCACGATCATCGGCGGGTGCTGCGGCACGATGGCAGAGCATCTCGTGGCGATGCGCGAAGCGCTGGAGACCCGCCCGCGCGGCCCGCGCCCGACGCTCGAGGAGATTTCGGCCAAGCTGGGCGGGTTCTCGTCCGAAGATGATGGGCTGGGCGAAGGCGGAGCCAAGCGCGAGCGGCGCGGGCGTCGGCGCGGCTGAGAGCGGTCGGGGTCAGATTGGGGGCGCTGCCCCCCGGCCTGACGGCCTCCCCCCGGGATATTTGAACCAAGAGGAAGAGAGGGTCGGGATTTCCCGGCGGATGGAATATGCGCGCGCTGCAGACGAGATCAGAACAGTTCGAGCTGATCGCCCGGCCGGGGCGGGACGTGGAACTGCGTCACGTCCAGTTCGGGCAGGTGGCGCACGAAGCCGAGCCTTTTGCAGCTGAGCCGGAAGCGTTGCTGCAACAGTTCGGCCATCTCGCCTTCCCCCTTCATCCGCGCGCCGAAGCGCGGATCGTTGAGCCGTCCGCCGCGCATGTCGCGAATCCGGCCCAGAACTTTTTCAGCCTTGCCGGGGTGGTGACGCTCCATCCAGTCGGCGAAGAGCGGCGCCACCTCATGCGGCAGGCGCACCGGCATCATCGCGGCGGCCTTCGCCCCGGCCCTGCGCGCCTCGGTCAGGATCGCCTCCAGCTCGTGATCGGTGAGGCCGGGGATCATCGGCGCGGCCATCACGCGCACGGGGATGCCGGCGCGCGAGAGTTCGCGGATCATGCGGATACGGGTCGGCGGGCTGGGCGCGCGCGGCTCCATCTGGCGGGCCAGTTTCGCATCGAGAGTCGTGACCGAGACCCCCACCTGCGCGAGCCCTGCCTCAGCCATCGGTGCGAGAATGTCGAGATCGCGCAGGATCGTCGAGCCGCGGGTGACGATCGAGACCGGGTGGCGATAGGTCCAGAGCACCTCGAGCACGCGGCGCATGATCTCCATCTTGCGTTCGATCGGCTGGTAGGGATCGGTACTCGTACCGATTGCCAGCACCTGCGGGCGGTAGCTTTTCTTGCGCAGCTCGTCCTCCAGCACCTGCGGCGCCTCGGGCTTCGCGATCAGCCGGGTCTCGAAGTCCAGACCCGCCGAAAGACCGAGATAGCCGTGGCTGGGGCGCGCGAAACAGTAGATGCAGCCATGCTCGCAGCCGCGATAGGGGTTGAGCGAGCGCTCGAAGGGCACATCGGGCGACTGGTTGCGGGTGATCACCGAGCGCGGGCGTTCCACCGAGACCTCGGTGCGGATCAGGCGTTCCTCTTCCGCGATGTCCCAGCCGTCATGCTCGGGCGCGCGGGCATAGGGTTCGAACCGGCCCGCCGGGCGCGAGGCAGCGCCGCGCGCACGCAGGCGCTCGGACGGGTTCGCGGGGTGAAGATCGAAGGGCAGACTCATGCCCGAAATCTAGAACGAAATGAGAACATTTGCCAAGTGGAGTCCCGCCGAACCCGCCTGAGGTCGGACAAAACACCGCGTATGTCGCAATTCGCCAAGACTTGACGGGGCCCCGGCCCCACCACAAAGGTAACACCGGCTCGCAGGAGAACGCACACATGGCCGAAGACGACGACGATATCATCCTCTCCGAACTCGACGATGACGAGCTCACCGCGCAGATGATGGATGACCTCTATGACGGTCTCAAGGAAGAGATCGAGGAGGCCACCCGGATCCTGCTCGATCGCGGCTGGACCCCCTATGACATCCTGACCAAGGCGCTGGTCGCCGGGATGACGATCGTGGGCAACGATTTCCGCGACGGCATTCTGTTCGTGCCCGAAGTCCTGCTGGCCGCGAACGCGATGAAGGGCGGCATGGCCATCCTCAAGCCGCTCCTGGTGGAGACCGGCGCGCCGCGCATGGGCAAGATGGTGATCGGCACGGTGAAGGGCGATATCCACGATATCGGCAAGAACCTTGTCGCGATGATGATGGAAGGCGCGGGTTTCGAGATCGTCGATCTGGGGATCAACAATCCGGTCGAGAACTATCTCGACACGGCCAAGGCCGAAGGCGCGGATATCATCGGCATGTCGGCGCTGCTGACCACCACGATGCCCTACATGAAGGTCGTGATCGACACGATGAAGGAACAGGGCATCCGCGACGATTACATCGTTCTGGTGGGCGGGGCCCCGCTGAATGAGGAATTCGGCAAGGCGATCGGCGCCGATGCCTATTGCCGCGATGCCGCCGTGGCGGTGGAGACCGCGAAGGCCTTCATTTCGCGCAAGCACAATCAGGTCGGCGTCTGATCCCGCGACATCTGAGCGGAATACAGCCCAGCCATGCATCGCAAAGGCCCCGTTTTTTTCAGCGGGGCCTTTTCATATGCCCCCTCGCGCCCCATACTCTAAAAGACGGAGGATACGCGATATGCCGCTGCCACATTTCCTGCTGCTGATCCTGTTCGTGATCGTTCTGGCCGGGGCCACGATCTGGGCCTTTGCCGCCTCGGGCGTGCCGATGGCCACGCTCGGGCTGATGGTCCTGATCGCGGCGGGCGTTGCACGGATGATGGCACGGGTGGAATGACCACCCTTCCCGGTGATGTTACCCTTTCCAAGGACGGTCTGGCGCCCGAAGGCACGGGTCGGCTCTTGCTGATCGCCTGCGGGGCGCTCGCGCGTGAGATCCTGGCGCTCAAGCAGATGAACGGCTGGGATCACATTGACCTGACCTGCCTGCCCGCGAACCTGCACATTTACCCCGAGAAGATCACCGACGCGGTGACCGCAGCGGTCGAGAAATTTCGCGCTGCCTATGACGATATCTTCATCGTCTATGCCGATTGCGGAACGGGCGGGCAGCTGGAGGCGCGCTGTGCCGAGCTTGGCGTCGAGATGATCGCGGGGCCGCATTGCTATTCCTTCTTCGAAGGCAATGCGCTCTTTGCCGAGAAAGCCGAGGATGAAATCACGGCCTTCTACCTCACCGATTTTCTCGTGCGCCAGTTCGACGCTTTCGTCTGGCGCCCGATGGGGTTCGACCGCCATCCCGAGCTGGTGCCGATGATGTTCGGCAATTACGACCGGCTGATCTACCAGGCGCAGACCGACGATCCGGCGCTCGACGCGAAGGCGCGCGAGGCGGCCGATCGGCTCGGCCTGCGTTATGAGCGGCGCTTTACCGGCTATGGCGATCTGGCCACCAGTCTGACCCAATTCGCCGCCAAATCGGGCCGAGCGGTTTAACTCCGTTTGAAATTTCCTTAAACAGCGACCGAAATGCTTGGCTTCGCTGCATCGCGGCGATATTTGCGAAGCAAATCCGAAATTCACGGCCCGCCCCTCCCCGGTCGCGGGCCTTTGCTTTACAGGAAGAGCCTTATGACTCTGTCGCAATGGCGCAGCCAGTGGACTGGCAACACCCGCGCCGACATCCTCTCCGGTCTCGTGGTGGCGCTCGCGCTGATCCCGGAGGCCATCGCCTTCTCGATCATTGCGGGCGTGGACCCGAAAGTCGGCCTCTATGCCTCCTTCATGATCGCCACCGTGACTGCGCTTTTCGGCGGCCGTCCGGGCATGATCTCGGCCGCGACGGCGGCAACGGCGGTGCTGATGGGTACGCTGGTGCGCCAGCACGGGCTCGACTATCTGCTCGCCGCCTCGATCCTCGCCGGGGTGATCCAGATGATCGCGGGCGCGCTGAACCTCGGCACGGTGATGCGCTTCGTGTCGAAATCGGTGATGACCGGCTTCGTGAACGCGCTGGCGATCCTGATCTTCATGGCGCAATGGCCGGAGCTCGATCCCAGCAAGGTGCCGCCGATCACCTATGCGCTGGTGATCGCCGGACTTGCGATCATCTACCTTCTGCCGCGCGTCTTCCGCGCCATCCCCTCGCCGCTGATCGCGATCCTCGTCTTGAGCGCGGTGACCATCGGCCTCGGCCTCGACGAGGTGCATACCGTGGCCGATATGGGCGCCCTGCCCGACCAGCTTCCCTCGCTGTTGATCCCCGACATCCCCTTCACCTTCGAGACCTTGCAGATCATCCTGCCCTATTCGGTCGCGGTGGCGGTGGTCGGGCTTCTCGAAAGCCTGATGACGCAGAACATCGTCGACGAGATGACCGACACGCGCTCGGACCGCAAACAGGAATGCTATGGTCAGGGCATCGCGAATGTCTGCTCGGGCTTCATCGGCGGCATGGCCGGTTGTGCGATGATCGGCCAGTCGGTGATCAACGTGACTTCGGGCGGGCGCACGCGCCTGTCGACCCTGACCGCAGGCGTCGCGCTCCTGATCTTCTGCGTGGTGCTGGGCGAATGGGTCGGCCGCATCCCGATGCCCGCGCTCGTGGCGATCATGATCATGGTCTCGATCGGCACCTTCAGCTGGGCCTCGATCGGCCAGCTGCGCACGATGCCGATGTCGTCGAACGTCGTGATGCTGGCGACCGTGGCTTTCGTCGTCGTCACCCATAACCTCGCGATCGGCGTGCTGGTGGGCGTTCTGCTGTCGGGGATCTTCTTCGCGGGCAAGATCGCACAGATGACCGAGATCACCTCGCGCCTGAACGAGACCCACAACCTGCGCACCTATTACATCAAGGGCCAGGTCTTCTTCGCCACGGTCGAAGAGTTCAACCGCGCCTTCGACTTTCAGGAAAAGCTCGAGCGCGTCGTGATCGACCTCACCCATGCCCATATCTGGGATATCTCCTCGGTCGCGGCGCTGGACCGGGCAGTGGGCAAGTTCCGCCTCGCGGGCACGGAAGTGAAGGTCGTCGGGATGAACCACGCGACCGAGACGATCATCGACAAGCTGTCGAATGGCGGTCAGGTCGCAGCCGGGCACTGAGCCGGCGCACGCCTTCCTGCGAGGGCGTCCGAAACGCAATGAGGGGGCCGAAGCCCCCTCATTCAGACCCGTCAGAGCGGATCGCTCGGATCATTCCTCGACGGTGGCCGAGACGATGTAATCGGGCTCTTCCACGACGCCGTTGCGGCCCGGATCGCCCTTCTTGATCTGGTCGACCACATCCATCCCGCTCACCACGTGACCGACGACGGTATATTGCCCGTCGAGATGGGGCGCGGGGGCGAACATGATGAAGAACTGCGAATTCGCCGAGTTCGGATTGGCCGCGCGCGCCATGCCCACTATGCCGCGCTGGAAGGAGACGTTCGAGAACTCCGCGGGGAGATCCGGCAGGTCCGAACCGCCCATACCCGCCATCGAGGTGTCGCCACCCTTCTTGCCGAACTGAACGTCGCCGGTCTGGGCCATGAAGCCGTCGATCACGCGGTGGAAGACGACGTCGTCGTATTTGCCTTCCTTCGCGAGCGTTTCGAGGCGCTCGACGGCCTTCGGCGCCTTGCCGGGCAGCAGGTCGATCACGACCTTGCCCGAGGTCGAGCCGCCGATCTCGAGGACAAGCTTCGGCCCGCCCGTATCGGGCACGCCCGAGCTGTCTTGCGCGAAGGCCGCGGGCGCTGCGAGCGCGAGCGCTGCGGCCAGGACGGTGCGGCGGGCGATATTACGCATCGGCGGCCACCTTCACCGAGATCATGCGGTCGGGATTGCGCGGCGGCTCGCCGCGCGCGATCTTGTCCACATGCTCCATGCCCGAAATCACGCGGCCATAGACCGTGTATTGACCGTTCAGGAAATGGTTGTCCTTGAAGTTGATGAAGAACTGCGAATTCGCCGAGTTCGGGTTCATCGAACGCGCCGCACCCAGCGTGCCGCGATCATGCGGGAGCTTCGAGAACTCGGCCGGAAGATCGGGATATTGCGACCCGCCGGTGCCTGCGCGTCCGGGGTTGTAATCCTTCTCCATATTGGCGTTCTGCACATCGCCCGTCTGGGCCATGAAGCCCTCGATCACACGGTGGAAGGCCACGTTGTCATAGGCGCCGTCGCGGGCGAGCTGCTTCATGCGCTCGGCGTGCTTGGGGGCCACATCGGAAAGAAGTTCGATCACGACCGGCCCGTCCTTGAGCTCGATGATGATGGTGTTTTCGGGATCCTTGATCTCGGCCATTGGGTCCTCCTTTGAGATTTGGCCGACCATAGGAGCGGGGCCCTTGCGCGGCAAGGACAAAGCGCCGCAGTCTGGCCGCGATCGTTGACGCGACCCATCGCCGCAGGGCAAGAATATCGCAAGCCGCGGGAGCGGGCCGCACGTTCGATGGCCCCCCGCGTCCCAAGGGAGAGAAACATGGCTTGGAAAACCCTCGATGAGGTCGATCTTGCGGGCAAGGTCGCACTGGTGCGTGTCGATATCAACGTGCCGATGGAAAACGGAAAAGTGACCGACGCGACGCGGATCGAGAAGATCGTGCCCACCGTGCGCGACATCCTCGCCAAGGGCGGCAAGCCGGTGCTGCTGGCGCATTTCGGCCGCCCCAAGGGACAGGTCGTCCCCGAGATGAGCCTCGCGCCACTGGTGCCCGCACTGCAAGCCGCGATCGGCGCGCCGGTGAAATTCGCAAGCGACTGCGTCGGCGGTCCGGCGAAGGAAGCCGTGCAGGCGCTTGGCGCGGGCGAGGTGCTATTGCTCGAAAACACGCGCTTCCACGCGGGTGAGGAAAAGAACGACCCGATGCTGGCCGCCGAGATGGGTGCGCTGGGTGAGATCTATGTCAACGACGCCTTCTCGGCCGCGCACCGGGCACATGCCTCGACCGAGGGAATCGCGCGTGTTCTTCCGGCCGTCGCGGGCCGACTGATGGAGGCCGAGCTGAAGGCGCTCAACGCCGCCCTTGGCGATCCCAAGCGCCCGGTCACCGCCGTGGTCGGTGGCGCGAAGGTCTCGACCAAGCTCGACCTGCTGGGCAACCTCGTGAGCAAGGTCGACCACCTGATCATCGGCGGCGGCATGGCCAATACCTTCCTCGTGGCGCAGGGCGTCGACGTCGGCAAATCGCTGGCCGAGCGCGACATGGCCGACACGGCGCGAGAGATCATGGACAAGGCGAAGTCTGCCGGCTGCGCGATCCACCTGCCCGTCGACGTGGTCGTCGCGCGCGAATTCAAGGCGGGCGCCGAGAACGAGACCGTCGCGAACGACGCCTGCCCCGCCGACGCGATGATTCTCGATGCGGGTCCGAAATCTGTGGAACAGATTGCCTCGGTCTTCGAACATTCCAAGACGCTGATCTGGAACGGCCCGCTCGGCGCCTTCGAGATCGCGCCCTTCGATGCCGCCACCAATGCGGCGGCGGCCAAGGCGGCAGAGCTGACCCGCGCGGGCAAGCTGATCTCGGTCGCGGGCGGCGGCGATACGGTGGCGGCCCTCAACAAGGCCGACGCGGCGAAGGACTTCACCTACATCTCCACCGCAGGCGGTGCTTTCCTCGAATGGATGGAAGGCAAGGAGCTGCCCGGCGTGGCCGCCCTCGAGCGGGGCTGAGATGACGGGCCCGCGTGGCTGGGCGCTGGTGACCGGGGCTTCTTCGGGCATCGGTCGGGAGTTGGCGCGCTGCGCGGGGGCCGAGGGCTACAATCTCGTGCTCTCGGGGCGGGACGAGGCGGCGCTGGCCGATCTCGCCCGCCAGATCGAGGCGGCGAGCGGCGTGACCGCTCGTCCCTGCCCTGCGGATCTGTCGAAACCCGGCGCGGCCGGGGATCTGTGGACGCGGGCCTGCGCGCTCGCCGAAGGGCCGATTCATGTGCTGGTGAACAATGCCGGGCTCGGGCGCTATGGCGATTTCGCCTCCGATACGGATGGCGACGCGCGGGAAGACGAGCTGATCACGGTGAATATCGTCGCCGCGACCGAGCTGATGCGGCTCGCCATTCATGCCATGCGCCATCGCGGCGCGGGGCGGGTGCTGAACGTGGCCTCTGCGGCGGGATTCATGCCGGGGCCAAACATGGCCGTCTACCACGCCTCGAAAGCCTACCTGCTGCATCTGAGCGAGGCCGTGGCCGAGGAACTGAAATCCACCTCTATCACCGTCACGGCGTTGTGTCCCGGCGCAACCCGCACCGCGTTTTTCGAGCGCGCCGAGACCGAGACGACCTGGCTGATGAAACTGACACCGATGCCGAGCGCTGAAACTGTCGCGAAAGCGGGCTGGCGGGCCTGCATGGCGGGGCGGCGCGTGGTGGTGACGGGCGCCGACAACAAGCTTTTCACCTTCCTGACCCGGCTCGCCCCTCGGCGGTTGGTGACGATGCTGACCGGCTGGTTTTTGCGCCGCGCGGGCTGAAATTCGCGCCCTTACCGATTGTTAGCGTCACCAGCGTTGCATCGACTCTGCACAAAACCTATCCCTTCGGTGACCCACATCCCGCAGGAGGAATCCCCATGTCGAACGCCCAGCAAACCGAAAAGATGCGCGAAGGCAACGGCTTCATCGCAGCCCTCGACCAGTCCGGGGGCTCCACGCCCAAGGCGCTGCGGCTCTATGGCATCGAGGAAGACGCCTATGACGGCGAAGAGCAGATGTTCGACCTGATCCACGAGATGCGCTCGCGGATCATCAAATCGCCCGCCTTCACCGGCGAGAAGGTCGTGGGCGCGATCCTGTTCGAACAGACGATGGACCGCGAAATCGACGGCATTCCGACCGCCACCTATCTCTGGGAAAAGCGCGGCGTGGTGCCCTTCCTGAAGATCGACAAGGGGCTGGAGGCCGAGGCGAATGGCTGCCAGCTGATGAAGCCGATCCCGGGCCTCGACGAGCTTCTGTCGCGCGCGGTCAAGGCGGGCATCTTCGGCACGAAGGAACGTTCGGTGATCTCGGCGGCCAATCCCGCCGGCATCAAGGCGGTGGTCGATCAGCAGTTCGAGCTGGGCGCGCAGGTGCTGGGCCATGGGCTCATGCCGATCATCGAGCCGGAAGTGACGATCTCGATCGCGGACAAGGCCGAGGCCGAGGAGATCCTCCTGTCCGAGATCCTCACCCATCTCGACGCCCTGCCCGAAGGCAAACAGGTGATGCTGAAGCTCTCGCTGCCCACGAAGGCGAACCTCTACAAGCCGCTGGTCGATCATCCGAAGGTGCTCAAGGTCGTGGCCCTCTCGGGCGGCTATTCGCGCGACGAGGCCAATGCGAAGCTCGCGCAGAACACCGGCATGATCGCGTCGTTCAGCCGTGCGCTGACCGAGGGGCTTTCGGCACAGCAGACGGATGCGGAATTCGACGCGATGCTGGGCGAGGCGATCTCTTCGATCCACGCGGCTTCGGTGGCTGGCTGATCGCGGGCGGCCTTCGCCACTCACCGGCGGCAGACCTTACGGGCCAAGGGGGCGCTGCCCCCTCGCCCGTTCCAGGCTCACTCCCGGAGATATATTCATCCAAGTCGAAGGCAGGAGCGTTTCAGCGCGCTCCTGCCTTTCGCGTTTAAGAAAAGCTGTCTTGCCCGCGCAACAGCACCGCGGAGCCGCGAAATTCTTTGAGAAATCGACCATCTGGGGGATTCCCTTGGCGAATCACTTATGCGATGATTCCCGAAACGGCCCGAGAGAGGCCGGGGCACGCACCGGACAGGCGGCCCCAAGATGCGAGGCAGGATGATGACGTTGAAGCGCCCCACGATCGGGCCCCTGATTTCCGTGACCGTGGCAGTGGTGCTGGGCACCTATTTCGCCTTCTCGGCCGTTCAGGGCGAGTACGGCATCCTGCGTCGCGTCCAGATCGAGGCGGAGATCGAAGCCAAGCGCGCCGAACGTGATGACCTGCGCGTTCAGGTCGACCGGATGGCCAATCTCACCCATCGCCTTTCGGATGATTATCTCGACCTCGATCTTCTCGATGCGCGTGCCCGCGAGGTTCTGGGCGCCATGCGCTCCGACGAGATCGTGATCCGCTAGGGCCTCGGTCGAAACCGCGCCCTTCTGCCCTATTTCAATCGTGATAGCCATTTTCCCCGCGCCATGCCGCGGGGTCATTGCCATTGCCCCGGCTTTGATATATGAAATGGTTTAACGTTGAACTATTCCGGCCAAGGGAGGTCTGACCAATGGCAGTACGGAAAGGCTCGGCGAGCGGCGCCAAAGCGGGCGCGAATGTCTCGGCCGAGGAACTCAAGAAATTCTACAATGACATGCTGCTGATCCGGCGCTTCGAAGAGAAGGCGGGTCAGCTTTACGGCATGGGTCTGATCGGCGGCTTCTGCCACCTCTATATCGGGCAAGAAGCGGTGGTCGTAGGCCTCGAGGCTGCCGCGAAAGAGGGCGACAAGCGCGTGACCTCCTATCGCGATCACGGACATATGCTGGCCTGCGGGATGGACCCGAAAGGCGTGATGGCCGAGCTCACCGGCCGCGAGGGCGGCTACTCGAAAGGCAAGGGCGGCTCGATGCACATGTTCTCGAAAGAGAAGCATTTCTACGGCGGCCACGGCATCGTGGGCGCGCAGGTGCCGATCGGCGCGGGCCTCGCCTTCTCGGACAAGTACAAGGGCAATGACAACGTCACCTTCGCCTATTTCGGTGATGGCGCAGCCAACCAGGGTCAGGTCGCAGAGACCTACAACATGGCCCAGCTCTGGGATCTGCCGGTCGTCTTCGTGATCGAGAACAACCAGTATGCGATGGGTACGAGCGTCAAGCGCGCCACCAAGTCGCCCGATTTCTACGAGCGCGGCATCGCCTACGGGATCGCGGGCGAAGAGGTCGACGGGATGGATGTGCTGGCGGTGAAGGCCGCGGGCGAAAAGGCGGTCGCGCACTGCCGCGCGGGCAAGGGCCCGTATATCCTCGAGATCAAGACCTATCGCTATCGCGGCCACTCGATGTCGGACCCTGCGAAATACCGCACCCGCGAGGAGGTCCAGAAGATCCGCGAAGAGCGTGACGCGATCGAACATGTCCGCCAGCTGCTGCTGACCGGCAAGCATGCGACCGAGGACGAGCTCAAGCAGATCGACAAGGACATCAAGGCGATCGTCAACGAGTCCGCAGATTTCGCCAAGGAAAGCCCCGAGCCCGCGCTCGAGGAGCTCTGGACCGACATTTACGCCGAAACGGCGCCGCAGAACGCCTGAGGGGGGAAGAACAGATGGCAACCAAGATTCTGATGCCCGCGCTCTCGCCCACGATGGAAGAGGGCACGCTGGCGAAATGGCTCAAGAAAGAGGGCGACGCGATTTCGGCCGGTGACATCATCGCCGAGATCGAGACCGACAAGGCGACGATGGAATTCGAAGCGGTCGATGAGGGCACGCTGGGCAAGATCCTCGTGCCGGAAGGCACGAGCGGCGTGAAGGTCAATGACCCGATCGCGGTTCTGCTTGAGGAAGGCGAGGATGCGTCGGCGGCGGACGAGGCCGAAGCGCCCAAGACCGAGGCGGCTCCGGCTCCGGCCAGCGCCCCGGCCCAGGCGAAGGCACCCGAGGCCGAGGACATGCCCAAGCCCGACACCAGCCCGGACTGGCCGGAAGGCACGAAGATGAAGACGCAGACCGTGCGCGAGGCGCTGCGCGATGCGATGGCCGAAGAGATGCGGCGTGACGAGTCCGTCTTCCTGATGGGCGAGGAAGTCGCCGAATATCAGGGCGCCTACAAGGTCAGCCAGGGGCTGCTCGACGAGTTCGGTGCGCGCCGCGTGATCGACACGCCGATCACCGAGCACGGCTTTGCCGGCATCGGCGTCGGGGCGGCGTTCGGTGGACTTCGTCCGATCGTCGAATTCATGACCTTCAACTTCGCGATGCAGGCGATCGACCAGATCATCAACTCGGCGGCGAAGACGCTTTACATGTCCGGTGGCCAAATGGGTGCGCCGATGGTGTTCCGCGGCCCGAACGGCGCGGCCGCTCGCGTGGGCGCCCAGCACAGCCAGGATTACGGCGCGTGGTACGCCCATATTCCGGGCCTGAAAGTGGTGCAGCCCTATTCGGCGGCCGATGCGAAAGGCCTGCTGAAATCGGCGATCCGCGATCCGAACCCGGTGATCTTCCTCGAAAACGAGATCCTTTACGGCCGCTCCTTCGAGGTGCCGGATCTGGAAGATTTCACCATCCCCTTCGGCAAGGCGAAGATCTGGCGCGAGGGTGCAGACGTCACCATCGTCAGCTGGGGCATCGGCATGAGCCACGCGCTGGAAGCGGCTGAAAAGCTTGCGAAAGAGGGGATCGAGGCCGAGGTGATCGACCTGCGCACCCTGCGCCCGGTGGACTATGACACCGTCATCGCGTCGGTGATGAAGACCAACCGCTGCGTGACCGTCGAGGAAGGCTTCCCGGTCGCGAGCTTCGGCAACCACCTGTCGGCCGTGATCATGGAGCGCGCCTTCGATTATCTCGACGCGCCGGTGATCAACTGCACGGGCAAGGACGTTCCGATGCCCTATGCGGCGAACCTCGAGAAACTGGCGCTCGTGACCTCGGACGAGGTCGTCGAGGCGGTCAAAAAAGTCACCTACCGGTAAGGGGATAGCGCAATGGCAACCCAGATTCTGATGCCCGCCCTGTCGCCCACGATGGAGGAAGGCACGCTCGCGAAATGGCTCGTGAAAGAGGGTGATACCGTCTCCTCGGGCGACATTCTCGCGGAGATCGAAACCGACAAGGCCACGATGGAATTCGAGGCCGTGGATGAGGGTGTGATCGGCAAGATCCTCGTGGCCGAGGGCACCTCGGGCGTGAAGGTCAATGACCCGATCGCCGTTCTGCTGGAAGAGGGCGAGGATGCTTCGGCCGCCGAGGCTGCGGAGGCGCCCGCCGCGGCACCTGCGCCCGAAGCCAAGGCAGAGGCTGCCCCGGCAAAAGCGGAGAGCAAACCCGCCGCCCCTGCCCCGGCCGCGCCGCAAGGCTCTGACGGCAAACGCATCTTCGCCTCGCCGCTCGCGCGCCGCATCGCCGCTGACAAAGGCGTCGATCTGGCTTCGATCAGCGGTTCGGGCCCGAAAGGCCGGATCGTGAAGGTCGATGTCGAGGCAGCCCAAGGTGGTGCGGCCGCAGCGCCCGCCGGATCCTCCGCAGCCGCCCCGGCCCAAGCCGCGGCCCCTGCCCCGGCCGCCGCGCCCACTGTCTCCGCCTCGACCATCGCAAAGATGTATGAGGGCCGCGAATACGAGGAGATCGCCCTCGACGGGATGCGCAAGACCATCGCCGCGCGTCTCACCGAGGCCAAGCAGACGATCCCGCATTTCTACCTGCGCCGCTCGGTCAAACTCGACGCGCTGATGAAATTCCGCTCGCAGCTCAACAAGCAGCTCGAAGGTCGCGGCGTGAAACTTTCGGTCAACGATTTCATCATCAAGGCCTGTGCGCTCGCGCTTCAGGCAGTGCCGGATGCGAATGCGGTCTGGGCTGGGGATCGGGTGTTCAAGCTGAAACCCTCGGACGTGGCCGTGGCGGTCGCGATCGACGGCGGGCTGTTCACGCCGGTGCTGAAAGATGCGGAGAGCAAGTCGCTCTCGACCCTATCGGCCGAGATGAAAGACCTCGCCACCCGGGCCCGCGACCGCAAGCTCGCGCCGCATGAATATCAAGGTGGCAGCTTCGCGATCTCCAATCTCGGCATGTTCGGAATCGAGAATTTCGACGCGGTCATCAACCCGCCGCACGGCGCGATCCTCGCCGTGGGCGCGGGCATCAAGCAACCGGTGGTGAACGCCGAGGGCGAGATCGAGGTCGCCACGGTCATGTCGATGACTCTCTCGGTCGATCACCGCGTGATCGACGGTGCGCTTGGCGCCGAGCTTCTCAAGGCGATCTGCGAGAACCTCGAAAACCCTATGCTGATGCTCGCCTGAGCGCGACCGAGACCTGGAAACGACAGAAACGCCCGGACCGATCGGCCCGGGCGTTTCTCTTTTCATATCAGCAATCTAATCTTCACGCATCTCGCGCTGACGCATCGGCATCGCGTCGATTGTGGCAAATAGCACCTCCGCCGGAATTGGCGCGGCACGGTCGATCTTCACCCCGCCATCCTTGCCGATCAGCAGCATCCGGAACCCGTCGACCCCAAGCTGCGCACGCAGCCCGCCTCCCGCGTCCGGCGAGGCATCGACCAGAACGACGATATCGCGTTCGACAAGACCGGCTTTCTGCCCCAGCATCGTCTCGCGCGCAGCAATATAGCGTTGATCATGCGGTGAAGGGGCAAAAATCACGATCAGCCGCTGCCTCCATCGGTAGAGCGAGAGGTCCTCCATCGTCCCGACAAACGCCTGAATTAGCGGTTCACTCGCCAGCGCGGATGACCCGCCCCCACCCACGGCGCAAAACACCGCAGTGGCAAGACCCATCTTGGTTCTCCAGATCATCGCATTCTCCCGTTGGGCGTCTCAGGAAATACGCAAGCGGGGGCAGATCGGCTTGAAATTTCAGCACTTCGATCGGTCAATTAAGGCGATTTCACATTTTTTCGATCCGCGTTGATCTCAGTCACCGACAGGAAAACAGAGTGCGGTAGATTCGGCCTGCTCTCACATCCAGAACAGGAGTTCGACCATGGAATGGAAAAAAGAGATCGCCACCGTAAAGGACAATATGGGCGATTATGGAGCGAAACAGCCGGCCAGCGCACAGGGCTTCGGCGCTCTGCATCAGGCCGCTCTCGCTCCCGGTGCGCTTGGGACGAAAGAAAAGGAACTGATCGCGCTGGCCATCGCGATTGCCAAGCAATGTTCCTATTGCATCGGCTTCCACGTGCAGGCCTGTATCGAAGCGGGCGCCACGCGCGAGGAAGTCGAGGAGACGGTCAATGTGTCGGTCCTCATGGGCGGTGGCCCCGCGATGATGTATGGCATGAAGACACTCGAGTGTTTCGACATTCTCTCGAAGGGATGACCTTCGGGTTCTCCTGATCGCCAAAACAAAAAAAGAGGGCGAGCACCGCAGCGCTCGCCCTCTTCTCAAACTCGATATCCGATCAGCCGTTATGCAGGAGCTGGTCCATTTCGGAAGCCGGACGATCGCAGCCCGCATCGCCCACGATCTTTGCAGGAACTCCTGCGACGGTCTTGCAGCACGGCACTTCCGAGAGAACGACCGACCCGGCCGCGATCCGGGAATTGTCGCCCACCTTGATATTGCCAAGCACCTTCGCGCCTGCCCCGATCAGCACACCATTGCCAATCTTGGGGTGACGATCCTCGTCCTCCTTGCCGGTCCCGCCAAGAGTCACCGAATGGAGCATAGAGACATTGTCACCCACGACGGCGGTTTCGCCGATTACGATCGAATGGGCGTGATCCATCATAATGCCCCGACCGATGCGTGCACCGGGATGGATGTCGACACCGAAGAGTTCCGAGGCCCGCATCTGCACGAAATACGCCATGTCGCGCCGACCGTTGGCATAAAGCCAATGCGCTACCCGATAGGCTTGCAACGCCTGGAACCCCTTGAAGAACAAGAGCGGCTGGAGAAGCCGGTGGCAGGCCGGATCACGCTCGAGCACCGCAACCAGGTCAGCCCGCGCCGCCTGCCCGAGATCGGGATCGGCGCGATAGGCCTCGTCAGCGATTTCGCGCAGGATCTGTTCACTCATCTCGCCCGAGGCGAGCTTCATCGAAAAGCGATAGGCCAGAGCGCGCTCCAGCGACGGATGATGCAGCAAACCAGCATGGATCAACGCACCAAGAAGCGGTTCGTCACGCACCGCCGCGCGTGCCTCGTCGCACAGCCGTGTCCAGACTGGATCGACCGCCGCCACTTTCACCTGTTGTCTCGACATCGGAACTCTCCCTCTTGGCGCGTGAGCCTAACACATAGGCTTTTTGTCGGATAGAGGAAGGGCTCGGCCCGATTATCTCCTCCCAGTGCGCCAAAGCTCGAAAGCCTGACAGACGGCACCCAGCGTCGCGACCGGCAGCGTTCTTTCGTCCAACCCCACGCCAATTCGGCCCAGCGCCGCCGCCATAAGAGTCCCGTCACCCCAAATCGGATGGGGCCGCCCCGGCCGCTTGCTATAGAGATCCGCCGCATGAGCCTCGTCGAAAAGGCGCATCAACCGCCCATGGCGCTCTGCCTCGGGCCACAGCGTTGCGACCCGCGCCGCCGTAAGCAGATCTCCCTCACGCGCTCTCCGCATCACTCAGGCAAGAACCTGCACGCGCTCAGTCAAACCGGGTCCGAAGACATCAGAGAGCTGCGCCACCTCAACCCAGAACGCTCCGGCAATGCCATCCATGGCCTTCTGCGCAGTCGAATAGGTCCATTCCGAATTGGTCAGAACGACCTCGCGCCGGATCGCCTCTCCTTCGAGTATCCGCAGCAGGTAACGCTCGGCCACCTCTCCAAGCGGAACATCCATCGCCTCCCAGTCATCGCCACCAATCCGCGTGCGCCGGACCCAGCTAAGCTTCCAGCCATCGGCTTTCTGCACCACCCGCAGATGGCATGGGGAAAGTGGTCGCAACCCGTTGCCAGCGAATGCCTGTACTGTGTGGATATAGGACGGGTCGTCGTAAGGGCGCGCAGCCGATCCAATCCGGTAGTGCCTTGCCATGTTGCGCGCGGCTGGGGCGAGCGCGATCTGTTGTGCCTGCCCATCCAGAAGCACCACAACCGAGCCTTCCGGCCAGACCGCTGGCATCAGCGCATCGGTCCCGAGCTGCCCCCGGAGCCGCAGACTGAGATCCCAGATCCCCGGTTCGACCGGTTCCGCACGCTGGAACTGCAAGATCTCCCAATTGTCCGAAGACCCATCTCCGATCGCGAGCGCATTGAGCCCCGACAGGACACCCGCTTCCAACGCCGTCTCGAACTCTCCAGAGATCAGCTCAACCCGCAAAGGCTCTCCCCGATCCCACAGGCCGCTTCGTGCCATTCTGAGTGGTGAAAGCGTTGTGCCGATCACCGCTTGGGTCCCGAATTTCGAGTTCAGCTCATAGCCTGCGTCCTGAAGCCCCGAATAGACCGCGACCGCACCCGGCCATGGGCTGGCCGCGACAGCGAGATGCGGCGCATAAGGGTCTTCGGCTCCGGTCATCAGCGGCAGGTCGAGAAAGACCGGCGTCACCGGCACGGGCGGTACATAGGGTGCAAGGCGGGCGCCCTCCTCCTCTTCCTCAGCCGGTTCGTAGATCCCCGGCTCGACGCGCACCGCTTCAACCTGGATCGTCTCCGCGCGCTCGATACAATCGATCCTGTAACGGTCGGTGCTCATATCTGTCTCCAGGTTGACGACATCACCCGGCCCCAGCCATCCAAGTGAAGGCGGCAGCGTGAAACGCGCCCGGTCTTGCGCCACGCGCGCCTCAGAGAGCCACCGATCCACGACACGCATTCCCTCCGAGCGCGTCATCGCCAGTGGCACCTCGCTCGCGGCAGTGGGACCATCTTCCTCATCAGGGAAAATGCTCTCGACCGCGCGGACCTCGAAACAGCCATCCGCCTCGACATAGGACAGCCTCACCCGCCCGGCGATTTCCGCTTCGGGTGCGCGCTGGGTCTCTAGGCCCACATCCTGATCATCAAGTGCAAGCTGCGGCGGCCAAAGCTGCGCATCGACCGAAGCATCACGCATCCGGAAGACCAGCAACCCATCGCGCTCCAGCGCATCGAACCCATATATGATACTGAGCGATTGCAGAGCTCCGCGCGGCGTGATTCCGCCTTGCATGGCAAATCCACGCACGACCCCGTAAAGCGCGCTCACGTCAATATCACGCACGCCTGCCATCTCACAGATTTCGGCCACGACATTCGCCAGCGGTTGCGCGCTCGAGCGCCCCGAAAGCCAATGCCCCCGCGCGTAATTCCTCGCATCGCTCCAGACATCGTCCAGACCGGGAAACTGTGGATAGGGTCGCGCGTCCCAGGCCCATACATGCGCGCGCGACATGTCGACCATTGGTCCACCGTAGATATCGGAAACCGGGTTTACCACCGGATCCGCCCAATAGCTCGTCATCGCGCGCAAATATTGCATCTGGATCGTGTCATCGCGCCGGCCGTCGGAATAATGCGGCAAAGCACTTTCCGAGCTTTTCGGATCGAGAAATTTATTGGGCTCGTTCGTACCCTTGTCGATCGCGGCGCAACCTAGCTCGGTGAACCAGATAGGTTTTGAGCGCGGCACCCAGGCGGTGGGCTCCTCGAGCCTTTCGCCATTGATCCGGTCATGGTGATCATGATCCCACCAGCCACGAATGTCCTTGTAACGCCAAAGCCAGGGCTCATCATGCGCCCCGTCGATGATTGGCGTTCGGATCTGCGCATCGCGATGCTGCGCCGAGGCATAATACCAATCATACCCTTCACCGCCCTCGATATTCGAACGCAGGTAGTCGAGATTGTAGATAGCCCCCCAATGCGCGTCGGCATGATTCTCACCATCACGCCAATCCGACAGCGGCATGTAATTGTCGATTCCGATGAAGTCGATCGCATCATCCGCCCAAAGCGGGTCAAGATGGAAAAAACAATCGCCGTTGCCTGGATGATAACCGAAATACTCGGTCCAGTCCGCAGCATAGCCGATCTTGCAGTCCGGGCCGAGGATCTGTCGCACTTCTCCTGCCAGAACACGCAGCGCTTCCACCGCCGGGAAACTGTTGTTCATGCCGCGGATTTGCGTCAGCGCGCGCATCTCGGAGCCGATGCAAAACGCCTCCACACCGCCCGCGAGTTTGCACAGATGGGCATAGTGCAAAACGAAGCGCCGGAAGGACCACTCCGCTGGACCGGAATAGGTGACCGTCTCTCCCGTCGGCGCAAAGTCACCCATTGCAGCGGTCCCGAAGAAGGTCGCAACCTCGTCTGCAGCGTGACTGGTCCCGTCCGGCGACCCTGGGTGTTCTGGTGCCGCTGATGTCGTGATCCGTCCGCGCCACGGCAGCGCCGGTTGTTCTGCTCCATCGCTCCAGGGGTCGTGCAACCCGTTCCCTTCGAGTTGATCCATGAGAATGAACGGAGAGAAGGTCACCGCCTTACCCGCGTCATGCAGCGCTTTGATCGCGTCTATGACCGCCGCATCCGCGGGCGTCCCGCCATAAACCGAGCGATCATCAAGTTTGGGAACCGCATCAACCGACCCGCGCCCGACACCCGACACCCGCCAGCTCATTTCGCGCCCCTCGACCGACTTCGAAGCAACTTTCGGCTGCACCTTACAGTTGCCGCAGCGTAGATCATTCCCGAACCAGGACACCACGAGCGAAACCGTCCCGCAATTCGGCAGCTCCTCATCTAGCATCCCGAGGCTCATCTCGAAATCCGTCTGCCCGCTCGGCGAATGCTGATTCACTGGATTGACCTCAGCCGTGATCCCCCAGCCATTGAAAAAGAAAAGCGACGAAGTCGCCGGATACTCGAGCGGGGTCGAACGAATGCGCTGTTCGCTCACCGGCCGCGTGGCCAGCGAATACTCTCCGGTCCCCGGAATCAGGGCGACCGCCTTGATCGTCTGGCTCAGATCCGTATCGCTCCGCAGCCCCTCCCCCTGTGCCGCGCGCACCACCTCGAAAGTGAATTGCGGCACGCG
This sequence comes from Thioclava sp. L04-15, assembly GCF_002020275.1. Classification (NCBI taxonomy): domain Bacteria; kingdom Pseudomonadati; phylum Pseudomonadota; class Alphaproteobacteria; order Rhodobacterales; family Paracoccaceae; genus Thioclava; species Thioclava sp. L04-15. The sequence continues at coordinate 420,894 of NZ_MPZW01000002.1, forward strand.
ATTACCGAAGGGACTGAGCTCGAGGTTTTCGAACACGACATAAGCGATCCCGCGATAGCTCGGCGCTTTCTCCATCCCCTCGACAGCCGCGATCTTCGGGTCGGGCTCTTGGGTTTCGCTCCCACTATAAACACGCATATTCAGATCGCGCGTATCGAGCTCGACACCGTCAGCCCAGACGCGCCCGACCCGCAGAATCTCGCCCTCTCCCAGCGCAACCGCAAGGCTGACCGAGTAGCTATAGCTCACGATCGAGGGTTCGCCCTTACCTCCCCCCGATTTCTTCTTCGCTTCGAAAAACCGCGTGGCCCAGATCACCTGCCCGGCCATCCGCATTCGACCCCAAATGCGTCCGAGACCTTCACCTTCCGAAGCCGTGGTCAACCGCAATCTGTCGACCCGTCCGGTTTCGACTGTGCCGGACCCTCCGCCCAGCAATTGCTGGTCTATTACCCGGCCCAGCGTTGCCCCGACCGCACGTCCGATCACAGCGCCGGAAAGCCCCAGAACCGTCCCGCCAAAAGCCCCGCCGATCGCGGCCCCCGCCGCAGAGAGCAAAATCGTCGCCATTCACCTGGCTCCTTCATGAAATTGAAAACGCGCGACGATCCGGCGCCGCCACGGCGTGCTCAGCGGGCTCTCGACGACCCCGTGGCCGCGATAGGCATGCACGAAACTCGGCTTCTGGCCGACCGAAGCCGCGATCCCGACATGCTTGGCTACCGAACCCGAGCGCATTCGAAACAACAGCACCTCACCGGGCACGGGCACGCCTCGCACTTCGCGCATCTGCGCCCGCAACCCGCGCCAGAGCTGTTCGTCGCGGCTCGGCTCGGACCAATCGGGCGTATAGGCGGGCACCCCATCGGGCTCATGACCGCAATGCTCTCGCCAGATCCCGCGCAACAAACCTAGGCAATCCGATCCGACACCTCGTAGCGAGCCCTGATGCAGGTAAGGCGTACCAATCCAGCTCCGCGCGATCTCGACAACCCGCTCACGCGGTGCCTGCCAATCGCTCATGCGAACAGGCTCCCGCCGTCATTGGTGCCTCCCTGAACTGGATAAGACACCAGCCAATCCTCGCCTGGAATATGCGGAAAGCCGCGAAAATTGACGAAATTGCCAAATTTCCCGCGACAGGTTTCGCCCCGCTTGTCACACCCTGCCTCCAGCCGAACCGTATCCCCTGCTGCGATCTCCGCCCCGATGCGTTGCCAAAGCTCGATCTCGCGCGCGCCGCCCGGAACAACGCGATCCGCCTTGATCACCCCAACAAGCCCTGCTGCAGCTCCCGTCAGCACACGAAACCGCCCCTTTTCGAACCACCGCGGCTCGAATCCGGCCAGAACGTCGAAGCGAAACAGCACCGAATCTTCGACAAGGTTCAGCGGGGCTTCGTGAAAATAGCCCCGCTGGTTCAAATCAAAGCGGCATTTTCCGTCCCCGAGAACCGCCGCACAGCGCGGATGATAGATCCGCCCGCGTTCTAGCCCCAGAGGCTCGCTCAGCCCACGCAACTCAGCATTGAACGCTCCCGCCGATCGGGTGATCTCGCCCAAATGCCCGCGAAACAAGAGAGCGCGCTGCGTGACATCGGCCCAATTTACCACCCAGACCCTAACCTCCGCCCCGTCATAGCGACCGGCGAGGATATCAGCCTCCGAGATCGCTTCGGAATTCAACGCGCCAAAGACCTCGCTATTGTCCACCGCGAGCCCGGTCCCCTGCGCCACCGCCTTGGCTGTCATACCGCTGTCAGGCTCGAAGGCGACCTCTTCGAAATTCAGCCCTCCATCATGATCGGTAAAGCCCAGCGTCAGCCCATCGCGCCGGGTGACCGCCCACGCCCGCGCGATCGTCGTTGCACCCGTCTCGAGATGGGCACGCAGCTCTTCAGGATAGCTCATCAGATCCGCACCTCCACAACCGGCACCTGCGGCATATTCCCGGCCTGAAAACTCTGGACCGAGACCTGGATCGCATCGGTATCAAAGCGCACCGGCACATCGAACTCGAACCCCGCGGTGATTGGCGCACCTTCGGCGGGAGCCGCGAAGAACCGTACCGCGCCGGTCTCAAGATCGACCTCCCAATCCACGGCTTCAGCCTGATAACCGCCTTGAACGCCGAGTTTCACCGTGCCGGCGACCGGCTTGGTAACCGGGCGGCGATATTCCACATCTCCAGAGACATAGGCCTTGGAAAGCTGAAACTTCGTCGTCACCCCATCGCCTTGGCCGATCAGCTGATCCTCGTAATCGACCGCCTGCGAGGGAGCGCAGCTCTTGTAATCCGCCCAGTCCTTCCAGCGAAACGCATGCAGCTGACCGCTGCGCGCCTCGAAAAACGCGAGCATCCGTTCCACATCGTCGAGTGAACGCAAACCCACGCCTGCATCATAGCGTCTGCGTGAATGGGCCCATGGACTGTTGCGCTCTTCGAACCCGTTGGAAAGCGTCACGATTTCCGTGCGCCGCTCCGGCCCGCCCACCGAGCCGAAGCTCAGGTTGGCGGGGAACCTCACCTCGTGAAAGGCCATCTATCCCTCCTCAGCGATTGCGTTCGCCCCGCGCCAGAGCGCGGTTGATCTGTGCGGCGACTTGGCTCGAACTGCGCTGGAAACTCGCCGCGTCGGGTGTCGAAACATTCACCACGACATTGACCGCGCGTCCGCCGCCCTGCGCGACGACCCCGAGCCGCCCGTCGGCACCCCGGGTCAGCGGCATGATCGCTTCTGGTCCCGCCTCGCCCATCAGCCCTGTCGCGCCACGCATCGGAAAGCTCGTCGGACTGCTGACGACGCCGCCTTTTGCGAAGGGCATCACACGACCATGCGAGAAGGCCGCCCCGTCAGCAAAGGGGAAAACCCCGCTCAACAACCCGTTTAGCCCCGACGCCAGTGCTCCGCCAAGCGCTTGCTGTACCGGCTTCATCGCGACGTTATAGACGCTGTCGGCCATGCTCTGCGCGACTTGGCGCAAAGCATCCGAAAGTCGCATCCCGTCGAAAACCACCCCGTCGAACGCACGCCGCAGACCCGAGCCGAAAGAGGTGCTCAGGCTCGTCACCTCTCGACCCGTGAAGACGAGGCTTTCGCGCATCGTCGCCAGTTCCTGGTTAAACACTTCCGTCACAGCGACCGCACCGCCTAGCGAACGCTCCAGCTCGATCGCCTGCTGGCTCAGCCCGTCGATCCCGTCCGAGTCCGTCATCTCTCACTCCTTCGATTGGCCGCCAAGCCATCGGGAAAGCGTTCAATCAGCTCTTCAAGCCGACCACGTCCCATCGGCCGCGCGCCCGTCGCCCCCTCACCCAGCATCAGCGCGAGCTCCGCTGGGGTCAGCGCCCAGAACTCTGCCGGACGCAGACCGAGCCGGTGCAACCCGGCTCGCATAAGCCCCGGCCAGTCGAGCGCCTCGCTCACGTCGCGCCCTCGCCCGGCACCGAGAATGCCCGCGCCAACAGCTGCGCAGCCTTGCGCGCGGCGTCCATCGGCCCGCCACAGATCTCGACCGCGCCGAGATCCCCGACCCGGCCCTGCCAGCCCCCTCCGCGCAAGCCAGCGACGACCACCGCCAGAACGTCGCGGCTCGTGAAGCGCCCCGCCTCGAAGCGCTCGACAAGCGCGATCATGCCGCCACTCTCGCCAATCTCCGTCTCGAGCTCCGCCAATGCGCCCAGCGTCAACTTCGCCACATGTCGCTGCCCGTCGAGCGCGATCTCGACCTCACCTGCCCAAGGATTTGCCATCATGCGCCTCAGATCGCCGTGAAGCTCAGCGCGCCGGCCGACGCCATCGCGATCTCGTAGCTTGCCTCGCCGTCATGCGCCCCTGCGTAGTCGATCGAGGTGATCATGAACGGCCCCTGCACGATGCCGAAATCGGGGATGATCACCTGGAACTGTGGAACCTCACCATCGAAGAAGATCTGGCGCGCGCGTTCATCCGTACCCGCATCCTTGAACACGCCCGAGCCCGAGATCTGCGCCGAACGCACGCCTGCACCACCCAGCAGCTCGCGCCAGCGCCCCTCGCTTTCGAGAGAGGTCACATCGACCGTCTCCGCATTGAAGGTGATCCGCGTGGCGCGCAGCCCCGCGATGGTCTCGAAGGTCTTATCCCCGTTCAGGTCCAGTTTGATCAAAAGATCCTTGCCGTTTTGCGCCGCCATGGCCAATTCTCCGAATTTGGATAGTTTGTTTCCGATCGGGAAATACTCTCCCGACGAAATGTTGAGAAAGTGAAAGCCCCCCTCAGGCTTCAACCCGCGCGCGGAAGGTCAGGTCGAGCCTGCGCGCGGCCCCCTTGTCGACGCGCCGCGCCTTCGCCTTGAGAAACCACAATCCCACAAGACGACCACGCGCCAACGTGAGCGGGCTCGCAAGCAGCGTGTCCGAGATCGCCTCACCCACCTGTTTCGCCAGCTGAAACCCCGCGACATCGCTGACCACCGACACGGTAAAATCATGCACCGCGCCGTCGCCCGTCATATCCGAGGCATCGCGCGCGTCTTCCGGACCGAGGCTGACATATGTGCCGCTCACCGTCCCTGCTGGCGCTGCGTCATAGACCGCGGATCCGACAAGCCCCGTGACACCCGGATCATCCTGCAATCGCGCATAGACCGCCGCCTGCAAAGCAGCTCCGATCGCGTAACTCATGCCACCACCTCCTCACGGGCGAAACAAGTCAGGTAATGCGCGCCCCGATCGGCCTCCGCGACGGCGAGGATACGAAACACTCGTCCGCCTTCGCGGAAGCGCTGCTCCGGGCGCGGTCTGCGCGGCGAGCCCTCGGGAGTTGCCCGCACCGTGATTTTCCAGGGCACCGAAGCCAGCGTCACGAACTCGCCCGCGCGCTCGACCCCGGTCCCCGGCACCATCTGCGCCCAGAGCTCACCGAGCGCAGTCCAGATTTCGGTGAACCCACCCGCGCCATCGGCGACACGCTCGGGCGCCTCAAGGACCAGCTTGCGATTGAGATCCGGGACGCTCATACGCCGCCTCCAAGCATCCGCACCGTACGCCAACGCTCGATCAGCGCCGTCACGCCGAAGGGCATCCCGCCACCCTCACCCGCCGCCTCATGGCGGAGCTCGAAATACTGCGCCGAGAGCAGCATCACCGCCTGTGCCAGATCCGCCGGCAGATCCGACCACTGGGAACCAAAACCTGCAGTAAAGCGGATCTCGACCACACCACCCGAAGGCACCGCCGGCAAAACCGTCCCCTGCGCCGCAACGCGCGGGCGCTGCAAATCCTCGATCAGCCGATAGCTTTCCTCGGGGAGCACCGCGAACACCCCCGCCGCATCAACCAGCCGGATCTCCGATACGGCACGCACCGGCGCGACCGGCAACGGATGTTCCACCGCTCCGCGCCAGGCCGTGAGCGTCAACACGAAATCCCGTGCCAGCAGCACCTTGGCCGTGCGCGCCTCGATCGCCGCGATCGCGGCCCGCAGGTAAGCCTCCAGCGCTGCGTCCTCCGCGCCCACATCCGCGAACCCTGTCCCGAGCCGCAAGTGATCGCGTAACGCCGCAACCGGCAGTGCGCCCGAGGCGACCGCCGTCTCTTCTTTCAACATCATGGGAACTCTCCGAAAGTCACGAGACAGCACCCCGGCTCCTCGGGGTGCCATCTGTCATATCGGGCGCGGGCCCCGCCGCCGCTCGAACGGAGGGAGCAACTAGGCGACGGCCGACAGCCCCGCGCCCGCCTCGGAACCGGTTACCCGGCCCAAGGACCGGAAGGCCCCCGCCCCCCGATCCGGCTCACGCGCCTCAGGCGATCGCGAATTTCAGCAGCTTGATCGCCGCGAAATCGCTCACATCGCCACCAACGCGCTTTGACGCATAGAACAGGACATGCGGCTTGGCCGAGAAGGGATCACGCAGCACGCGCAGGTCCGGGCGCTCGGCGACGGTGTAGCCCGCGTCGAAATCGCCGTAAGCGATCGCGAAGCTGTCCGAAGCGATATCGGGCATGTCCTCGGCAATCAGCACCGGATAGCCCATCAGGCGCGGCGGCTCGCCCGCGGCCAGACCGTCGGTCCACAGGAACCGGCCATCGGCATCCTTCATCTTGCGCACGGCGCCGGCGGTCTTCGAATTCATCACGAAGCTCGCATTGGCGCGGTATTCGGCGTCGAGTGCATAGACCAGATCGACCACCGCATCGGCCGGGTTCGCCCCCAGGAAATCGCCATCGGCACCGGTTGCGACATAGCCGAGCGAGCCCCAATCCCAGGCGTCATTGGCCAGTTTCGGATGGGTCAGGAAGCCGGTCGGCTTGTCGATACCGTCACCCGAGATGAAGGCCGCGGCCTCGGCACGGGCGAATTTCTCCGCGATGCGCTGCGCAAGCCAGCCCTCGACGTCGAAGGCGCTGTCGTCGAGCAGGCGCTGCGACGCTTTCGGCATCGCCGAAAGCTCATGCAGCGGGATCGAGATTCGGTCGATCATCGGCGTCGCGGTCTCGGTCAGAGCTGCGGTCTCGGTCGCCCAGCCGGTGCCGACATCGGTGCGGTCGACCAGGACGTCGTAGGAGGTCGCCTCGACATTCACGACATTGGCGATCTGGCGGATCGACGCGGTCGCTTTGAGCACCGACCGGATCGATTCCGAGGTCTGCGGATCGACGAGATAGCCACCCTCGGCCGCCACGGCCGTATTCAGCGCCTTGCCCTCAAGCGAGAGCCCACGCAAAGCGTCGTCGTCACCCGAACGCAGATAAGCGGCAAAGGCCTTCAGATGCGGCGCCTCCTCGGAAGCAGCGGCGGAAAGGGCGGGACGCCCGGCGGTCATGGTCTTGGTCTGCAGCATCGTCAAACGCTCACTTTGTTGTTGCATCTTCACTTCAACTTCGTTGCGGAAGTTTTTGACTTCCTTCACGAACCCGGCCAGCGCTGTCTTCACGTCAGCCGCCGGATCCGGGCCTTCGGACATACCCGTCCCGGCCCGAGCCTTGGTCTCGGTCTTCATCGTCGCTCCATCTCCAATGGGGTCAGAGGCCGGGCCGCGTCAGCGGTCAGCCAGTTCCGCCGCGGCGCCGTTCAGCGCCTCGGCCAGATCACGCAGGCTGTTCTCCAGGCTTTCTCCCTTCGCCGCGACCCGCGCTTCGCGAAGCATCGGAAAGGTCACCAGCGAGACCTCCCAAAGCTCCAGTTCCGCAAGTAGCCGCTGGCCTTTTGCGTCCTTCTCGGCGGCAACCGTGCGATAGCCGATCGACAGCCCGTCGATCGCCCCCGCCGCGATCAGCGCCGCCGCTTCCTTCGCACGCGCCACATCGGGCAGCAGCCTGCCCTTGACGTAGAGCCCGCGCGTATCCTCAAAGATTTCGTCCCAGATCCCGATCGGTTGGGCCGGGTCGTGCTGCCAGAGCATCTTGACGTTGCCGCCCCGCGCCGCGAGTCGTTCCAGCCCTTTCGCATAGGCCCCCTTGCGCACGATATCGCCGCCCTGATCGGGCAGACCGAAGAGGCTCGCATAGCCTTCGATGATCGTCCCATCAGTGACGCGCACCGGCTGCGCCTCGGCGGAACAGAACTTCAATTCCAGACCGTAATAATCTGTTTTCATGACATATCCCCTATTTCGGACCGACCTCGATCAGGCTCAGAACTGCCTGCGTGAGGATCACTGCGACCACGCCGTAAACCGCCATCCAGAGTCGCCGCTCCAGCCGTTCGATCATGTTCTCGATCTTGCCGAGCCTCTGTTCGACCTGCGAAAACTGCAGGTCCATGATCTTCTCGGTCGCCTGCATCCGCTCCTCGTGTGCGGCGAAGGGCTCCTTGAGATAGCGCGAACCGGAAGCCGTCATCTCACTCCTCCGCCAGCGGCGGCAGCCCCAGAAGCCCGCGCTTCTCCGCATCGCTCAGAAAACTCACCTCGCCGATGCGCTTCCATTGCTGGTCGCGCTCGATCGCGAGCGCCGGGATCTGATCGAGATCGGGCTTGAGGTTCACGCGCTCGCCCGCCCAGGTCGACAGCCACCACGCGATATCAGCCGCCACTTTGGTTGCGAGCGGCAGCACCGTCAGCCGGTAGAAAGCGCGATGCGCCTCGGCGTAATTCGCATAGGTCGCATCGCCGGGGATACCGAGCAGCATCGGCGGTACGCCGAAGGCCACCGCGATCTCGCGCGCCGCGGCGATCTTGGTTTCGTGGAACTCCATATCCGACGGGCTGAACCCCATCGGCTTCCAGTCGAGCCCCCCTTCGAGCAGCATCGGCCGCCCCGCATTGCGCGCGCCCTGATGATGTGTCTCCATCTCGAACACGAGCCGGTCATATTGATCGGGCGATAGCGTGCCCTGCCCGTCCGTGCCCTTGTAGACGATCGCCCCCGATGGCCGCGCGGCATTGTCCAGCAATGCCTTCGACCAGGCCGAAGCCGCGTTATGCACGTCGAGCGCCACCGCCGCCGCCTGCAACGGGCTCAGGCCGTAATGGTCGTCCTGCGGGTGGAAGCTTTTCAGATGACAGATCGGCTCGGGGCCGCCCGTCATATCGAACCGATGCTTGCGCCCGGCAACCGTGTAATCATAAGCGACCGGCCAGCCATCCGCTCCCGGCACGATGCTCATCCGGTCCGAGCGCAGCACATGCAACTCGCGCGGCAGGCCAGGCTCCATCGCGACCGCCTCGAGGTAGCCATTGCCCGAGAGAAGCATCTGCCCGTAAAGCGCCTCGAAGAACTCGCCCTTGCCCTGCGCCGCATTGGGCCGCGCGATCAGGTCGAGCATCGGGTGGATATCGTAACGCCGCTCCGCATCTTGGCACACCAGCGGCAGCGCGGCGGCGGCTTCCGCGATCAGCTTCACGCAACGAAATCCGATCGGGTTGCCAGTGAAGCCCTGCCGCGTCAGGGAGCCTACGTCGCGTGGCGACCAGACGACGCGCCCCGATCCGCTCGCCATCGCGACGATCCGCCCCGTCGCCGAGGCCTTCACTTCCGGCGGGCCCGCGCCTTCGGATTTGCGAAAGATGTTCCAACCCATTCCCGTCTCCTTCTCGCGGCCCCAGATCGAGACCGGCTGGCAAAGAAAAAGGGCCGGAGGTTCGACCTCGGCCCTTGCTCTTGAATTCATCTGTCCCGTGCCGGGGGTGCTGCCCCCGGACCCCCGGGATATTTCGACCAAGAGGAAGAAGGTTTCCTCTCAGAGACCCCGCATCTGCGGTCGGCGCCAATGTGCGGCGGGCTCCAGGATCAGCTCTGCGATCGCCCAGACCAACGCATCCACACGGTCGGGCGAGCCCTTGCCCTGATAGCCTTGCAGTCCCATTCGGCACATCTGATCTTCCAGAAGCCCCAGATCCGCGGATTTGAGATGCGTCACCCGGCCCTGTTCGTAGAGCGCCGCCACCGGTTCAGCGCGCGCAGATTTGCCTCGGCTCGCCCTCAGCGCCTTGAACGGGATCAGCGGGTCGATCTGGCGCAGCATCGTCTCGATCAGATCGCCGCCCTGATTGACCTCCGCCACCAGCTTCTCCGCGCCCCAGCGCTCCATCGCCGCGATGCCCGCGCGCGCCCAGTCGATCGGCTTGCCGCGCGAGCTCGCATCTTCCAGCACCACCGCGCGCCAGTCCTGCACCGGGCCTTGGGTCTTCGCGCCGACCACCACGATCCCGCATTCGTCCGACACCGCCTTGCCGCTGACCGAAGGGTCCAGCGCCACGACGATCCGGTCCAGATCGCCCGCAGTCCCGACCCGCGCCGCCTCCAGCATCCGCGTCGTCCAGAGCGCACCTTCGACATCGTCAAGCAGCACGCCATCCAACTCCTGCCGCCCCAGCCGCGTGCCTGCATAGCGCGCCCGGACCTCTTCGAGGAAACTCTCGGCCAGATACGCCCGGTTCGCCTCGGTCGGGGCATGGGTCAAGACAGTCGAGGGGGTGTTCAGGATCGTCTTCAGCACCCCCACATTGCGTGGCGTCGTGGTGATCACCTGCTGCGGATGATCGCCCAGCCGCAGCGCGAATTGCAGCATGTCCCAGACCTCCTCGGCCTTTTTCCATTTCGCCAGCTCATCGACCCAGGCGGCATCGAATTGCGGGCCGCGAAGCGCCTCTGGCTCATGGGCCGAGAATGCCTGCGCGGTCGCCCCGTTCGGCCAGACCAGTCGTTTGCGTCCCGCCTCCCACGTTGGGCGGCGGTCGGGCGGAGAGCAGGACAGGATCCCGCTCTCCCCCATCACCATCACGTCGCGCACCTGGTCGAAGGTTTCTCCGACCAGGGCCACCCGCCTTGCCCGGCCGGGGTCGAGCGGTCTGGCGCCTTCCACCATGGAACGCACCCACTCGGCCCCGGACCGCGTCTTGCCGGCCCCGCGGCCGCCCATGATCACCCAGCTTTTCCAGGCACCTGCGGGCGGCAGCTGATGCGGCAAGGCCCAGAATTCGAAAATCCAGGGCAAGGCCAGCAACGCGTTTTCCTCGAGCCCGTCAAGGAAGGCGTCAACATCCTCCTGCGTTGCGGAGGCGAGCCAGGCGGCGCCCGATTTCAGCTCGGGCGGCGTCGAAATCGAGCGCGACATCGCGCCCGGCGGCAACGCCCGCCAGCTGTCTGCGGAGTTTCTCGACACGAGAGCGCTCCTCCATCACCAAATGAAAAGCGGTGCGGAGGTCCTTGACCGCCTGCACCGCTGCTTTCGCCTCGGAAATCTGGCCGCGCCGCACCCCCTGCAACGCTTGCGCCAATTCCTCGGCCACGTCTCGATAGAGCGTCTCGGTGATCTCCAGAAGATCGACCGAAGCGCCCGCCTCACCCACCTTGTCCCTTAGCATGTAGTCGAACCCACCCTTCAAAGTTGGTCCGTTCGAGAGAAACAAAAAAGCGCCGTCGGGTTTCCCCGCGGCGCCTGCCCACTTCTCCTAGCATGCCACATATCTACTTTAGAGCGTTCGCAGAGTCAAGCGCTAAATCTCCGGTTGTTATCCCGAGGCAAAGAAAAACCCCGGCGCAAACCGGGGTTTTTCTTTCAAATCAATTGCCTGAGGCGGAATCTTGTCGTTGCTTTTCGATCTCGCGCCACTTCGCGACGTTCTTGTTATGCTCGTCGATCGTGGTCGCGAAGGCATGCCCGCCCGACCCGTCAGCCACAAAGAACAGATACGGCGTCGAATCGGGATGCATCGCCGCCTCGATGGCAGCCTTGCCGGGATTCGCGATCGGCGTGGGCGGCAGCCCGTCGATGACATAGGTGTTGTAGGGCGTGGCCTTGCGCAGTTCCGACTGGCGCAGCCCGCGGCCCAGAATGCCCTTGCCCTCGGTCACCCCGTAGATCACCGTCGGGTCGGTCTGCAACTTCATCCCCTTCTCGAGACGGTTGATGAAGACGCTCGCGACCTGCGCGCGCTCGTTCGGCACGCCGGTTTCCTTCTCCACGATCGAGGCCATGATCAACGCCTGTTCGGGGCTTTCATAGGGCAGCCCTTCGGCACGTCCTGCCCAGGCATCGGCGAGGATCTTCGCCTGACGGTCCTTCATCAGATCGACCAGAGCCTGCCGGTCGGCCCCGCGCTTGACCTCGTAGCTGTCGGGCGCAAGCGTCCCTTCGGCCGGAACGCCGTCAATCGCACCGGCAAGGAAGTTCGCCTCCTTGAGGCCCTGCACGATCTGCCAGCTGGTCACGCCATCGACGACCGTCACACGGGCGCGCACATCTGCGGCTTCGGCTTTCGTCTCAAAGCCCTCGGGCGGCTTCTCGGTCTCGGGGTTGTACTCCGCGACCTTCTCGTAATTGCCGGTTTTCGGGTCCAGTTCTCGCAGCAGAACCTCGTTGCCGCCCACGCCGATGCGGAACACCAGCTCGGTGCCGCAGGTGGAGGGGCCGCCGGCCGTGATCTGATCAACGATCTGCTGCATCGAGCTGTTCGGCTCGATCAGGTAGGAGCCGAATTTCAGCTTGCCCGCCTTCTCTTCATATTGCGCGCCGGTGCGGAAGATGTAGGCCGAAGTGACGGCGCCATGATCCACGAGATCCCCCGAGACACCCCGGATGCTCGCCCCAGGCGCCACGCGCAGGCACATCGGCTGCGCCAGCGGGCCGGGCTCGGTGTATTGGCGCTTCGCCCATGCGACGAGCCCGCCAAGCGCGACCAGGATCACGATCAGCAGAGTGAGGAAATTCGAGACGATGTTACGCCACATCAGTCCTGCACCTTGCCCAGCACGAGGCTCGCATTGGTTCCGCCAAAGCCGAAGCTGTTCGACAGGGCCACGTCGATCTTGCGCTTGACCGCCGTCTTCGGCGCAAGGTCGATCACGGCTTCTTCGGGCGGAGTGTCGAGATTGAGCGTCGGCGGCGCGATCTGGTCGCGGATCGCGAGCACGCAGAAGATCGCCTCTACCGCACCCGCCGCGCCGAGAAGGTGGCCGACCGAGGATTTGGTCGAGCTCATCGTCGCCGTTTTCACCGCATCACCGAGCAGACGCTGAACCGCGCCCAGTTCGATCACATCGGCCATCGTGGAGGTGCCATGCGCGTTGATGTAGTCGATCTTGTCGGGCGTCAGCCCGGCGCGCGCGAGGGCCGCCTTCATCGCGCGGAAGCCACCATCCCCATCTTCCGAGGGCGCCGTGATGTGATAGGCATCGCCCGAAAGGCCATACCCCAGAACCTCGGCATAGATCTTCGCGCCACGCGCCTTGGCGTGCTCGTATTCCTCCAGCACGACGCAGCCTGCGCCCTCGCCCATCACGAACCCGTCGCGATCGGCGTCCCAGGGGCGGCTCGCGCTCTCGGGCTCGTTGCCGCGTTTCGTGGACAAGGCCTTGCAGGCGTTGAAGCCCGCGATCCCGATCTCCGAGATCGGGCTTTCCGCGCCACCCGCGACCATCACGTCGGCATCGCCGAGCATGATCAGACGCGCCGCATCACCGATCGCATGTGCGCCGGTCGAACAAGCGGTGACGACGGCGTGGTTCGGCCCCTTGAAGCCGAAACGGATCGAGACCTGCCCAGAGACGAGGTTGATCAGCGCACCCGGAATGAAGAACGGGCTCACACGGCGTGCACCCTTTTCCTTGAGGATGATGGCGGTCTCAGCGATCGAGGTCAGACCGCCGATCCCCGAACCGATCATCACGCCGGTGCGCAGACGGCTTTCTTCGTCCTCGGGCGTCCAGCCCGCATCCTTTACCGCCTGCTCGGCGGCGGCCATGCCATAGAGGATGAAATCGTCGACCTTGCGGCGCTCTTTGGGCTCCATCCAGTCATCGGGATTGAACGTGCCGTCCGAGCCATCGCCGAAAGGGATCTCGCAGGCATATTTCGTCGTCACGCCCGACGCGTCGAAGCGCGAGATCGCTCCGGCACCCGATTGTCCTGCGATCAGCCGCGACCAGGTCTCCTCGACCCCGCAAGCCAGCGGCGTAACCATCCCAAGACCCGTGACAACAACCCGGCGCATGCCCGACCTCTTTCGCTGCTAATTCTCAGGAAGACCTGATACACGCGGCAGCGCATCGGCGCAATCACAACACTTTACGCATTGGCAGCCGCGCGCCGCCGAGCCGTCGCTCGCGCGCCAACGCGCGGGGAACTCAGCTCTCTGCGTCGCCCGCTTTCGACCCGGACGAAGAGCCACCCGCGCTCGGCGCGAATTCCGAGAGATCGACCTGCACCGCTCCCTCGCCGTCGGCGATCATCACCCGATTGCGCCCCTTGGCCTTGGCGCGGTAGAGCGCGTGATCGGTACGTACATAGATGTGCTGAAAACTCTCGCCGGGACACCATTGCGCCACGCCGACCGAAGCCGTCACCGGCACCCGATGGCCTTTCAGAGTGGCAAGGTGCGCCCCCGCGATCGACTGGCGCAGCCGCTCCGCTACCTCGAACGCCGCTTCAAGATCCGCCCCGGGAAGCAGGACGGCAAATTCTTCGCCACCGATCCGCGCAAGCGTGTCGTCATGACGCAAGGCCCCGAGCATCACCTTCGCCGCGCGGCGCAGCACCGTATCGCCGAAATCATGCCCGCCAAGGTCATTGATGCGTTTGAAAAAATCGAGATCCAGCATCAGGAACGCAAAGGGCACCCCGTGCTTGTTGCCCTGCACCACAGCCCGGGAAAACCTCCGCTCGAGCATCGCGCGGTTGAACAACCCCGTGAGCCCGTCCTCCAATGCCTGCTGCGCCATCTGCCGCTCAAGCTCGCGCCGGGCATAATCGGTCCGCTCGAAAGACATCGCCATCAGAGAGATCAGACCGATATTGAACCCGGCAATGGTCACGACCAGCAGCAGCACTTCGGCGTGAACCGTGCGCTCCTGATCCACGAGAATGTAGAAGAAGCCGAAAATCAGCGGGCCGGCCACGCCGAGCAGGATCTGCATGCGCGCCTGACGGCCCGAGGCATGGGTATTGAGCAGCACCCGCATCACCCCGCGATTGGCCCGCCCAAGCATCCCCCCAATGGCAAGCAGCAAGAGCATCACCGCCGTGGCCAGCGACATCGCCCCGATTACATCGCGCATCTGGAACAGGTTCGCGGCGATCTGGACGATCCCGCTGCCAAGCGCCACGTAGAACAGTCCGGCACCCAACAGGAATGCGCCACGCTCTTGCGCGAGGATCGCGGCCGCGACCAGCCCAAGGCTGATCGCCGAGTGACGTGCCACCGAGTAAGGGCTCTGCACGCCATAGAATCTTTCGAGCTCCGGCACGAACCGTCCCAAGGACAGCATCAGAACAGCGAACGCCAGCGCCACCACGATGCGCGAGACGGTTTCGCGCGGCGCACGCGGTCCGCGCAGCCCGATCGCAAGCGCCAGAGCCAACCCTGCCACCGATGTCAGTTCATGCATTCCGTAGCTGCTGGGAAAGACGCGAAACATCCAGCCCTGCCGCGCCAGGTGCCCAACCAACGCCCACAGCGCCAGCGCCCCGGCCGCGAAAGCGAGGGGCCGGATCAGCAGAGATGCGGCGCGAAATAACGACATACCTAACCCGATTGCCCCGCAGAGCCGTGATGACAGAACCGTCATCCTCCCGGGAACTTCCCGGGATACTACCCCAAAACTCGGGACGAAGCTGCACCTAACTGGCAAAAAACCGCTTCCGAAGGGCAGTTTTCGCTCAAATCCGCACATCCGGGCCGTATTGCGCCAGAACCTCGTGGCGTGGCGCGCCCTGCCCAAGCGTCGATCGCACCATCGCCAGCCGATCCGCATGAAAGGGAGAAAGCGCCACATCGCCCTGCGCACTCAGGAACTGCCCCAGCCGCGCGAGCTCCCCCGGCCCCGCCCCCTTGCGAAACCGCGCCAGCGTCACATGCGGTCGGAACCGCCGCCGCGCAAGCACAAGCCCCACTCCGCGCGCAGCCCCCAGCACCGCATTGTGCCAGCGCGTCAGCTCTCGATCCGGGCGCACGCCCAGCACCAGCGCCTCGGGGCGCTCGGCCGACCCGAAGATCTCGAGCCCCGCCAGCGCCACCTGCGGCCCCGGGCCCCAGTCGACCCCCTCCAATGCCTCGTGAAGCTGCTCGGCTTCGAAGGGTTCGAGCTCGCCCAGAAAAGCCAGCGTGAGATGCAGATTGTCGGGCTGCACGATGCGCCCCACCCCCAACTGGGCCTGCAAGACCGCGATCGCCTCGCAGATCGCCTCGGGCAACTCGATCGCGACGAAAATCCGCATCCGCCCCTCCCTGCCAACAGCCAGAAAAGCAAAACGGCGCCCCGGTTTCCCGAAGCGCCGTCCGCTAACTCGTTCTCGAAAGGCTTACGCGGCTTCCGAGATGAATTTCACCGCATCGCCGACGGTCTGGATGTTCTCGGCGGCGTCATCGGGGATCTCGATGCCGAATTCTTCTTCGAAGGCCATGACCAGCTCGACGGTGTCGAGGCTGTCGGCGCCCAGGTCGTCGATGAACGAAGCGCTCTCGGTCACTTTGTCCTCTTCCACGCCGAGATGCTCCACGACGATCTTCTTCACGCGATCAGCGATGTCGCTCATGTCAATTCCTCAAAGTTTATAGGGCAAATGGCCCGTTCCTGCTTGCTCGTTCGAGCGTCTCAACCCGCGCGCCCGGGTGCAACCCCAAGACCGCAATCGGAACCGTGGCGCATGCGCCCGGCCCGTCTGCAGCGCTCATAGCGACTGCCGTGACGCATGGCAAGCCGTTTCTCTTGCATAACAAAGCGGAACCTGCCGTGGCGTCACAACTGCGTCAGACCATCGTCATGCCGCCATTGACATGCAGCACCGCCCCGGTCACGTAGCCCGCCTCTGGGCTCGCGAGATAACGTACCGCCGCAGCGATCTCCTCGGGCGTGCCCATGCGTCCGACCGGGATATTGCCCATCAGGGCCGCTTTCTGGTCGTCCGAGAGCTTGTCGGTCATCGCGGTCTGAATGAAACCGGGCGCGACGCAGTTCACCGTCACGCCCCGGCTCGCCACTTCCTGCGCGAGCGATTTCGACGCGCCCACGAGACCTGCCTTCGCCGCGGCATAGTTCACCTGGCCCGGGTTGCCCGTCTGACCGACGATCGAGGTGATATTGATGATCCGCCCCCAACGCGCCTTCATCATCGGACGCATAACGCCGCGCATCAGGCGGAACGCGGCGGTGAGGTTCACGTCGATCACCGTCTGCCAATCCTCGTCCGACATCCGCATCATCAGCTGGTCGCGCGTGATGCCCGCGTTGTTCACGAGGATATCCAGACCGCCCATCGCCGCCAGCGCCGCTTTCGGCAGCGCCTCGACCGAATCCGGATCGCTCAGGTTCGCAGGACAGACATGCGCCCCCTCGCCAAGCTCGGCGGCCAGCGCCTCGAGCGGCTCGACCCGCGTGCCCGAAAGCGCCACGACCGCGCCTCCCGCATGCAGTGCCCGCGCGATCTCCGCCCCGATGCCTCCCGACGCTCCGGTCACCAGCGCACATTTCCCCGACAGTTTAAACATCATCTTCCCTCACCAGCTATCCGGGCGACTACTTAGCAGCGAAATCCGTGCGAGGCCACCTCCCGTCACGTCGGATCCGACTCGCCATAATCTCGCCCGGCACCCCTGCCAAGATAGCTTTTTCGCCCGAGTTTTCTGAGAGAGATCCGCATATGTCGTTCATTTCCGCCCCAAGCAACTCGGCCCCTTCCGCCATCGGCCCGGTCGCAGCTTTCCTCGAAGGGCTCGGATTTTCCGCCGAAGCCTCGCGCACACTCATTCCACTCGCCCTCGCGCTTCTCGTCATCGCGGGGTCGGAGATTCTTCGACGCGCAAAGCACAGGCGCCGCCGCTCGAATGGCTTTGCGGGCCGCTCTGCGCAACGCGACACCGGCCCCCGCCTCGTCCATGGCGACGATCACATGCGTCTCGTTGCCGGCGCGGAGTTCGAACGCACGCCGCTGTTGAACAGATCAGAGGCGCGGATCCTGCCGATCCTCGAAGGGATCGCCCGCGAAGTCGGGCGCGGCTACCGGGTGATGGCGCAGGTCTCGATGGGCGAAATCCTGTGCGCGAAAGGTTCGAATGGCAGCCGCGATCACCGCGCCGAAGCGAACCGTGCGATCAACGCCAAACGGCTCGATTTCGCGATTTTCGACCCGCGCGGCCTTATCGTCGCCGCGATCGAATATCAGGGAAGCGGCCATCATCTCGGCTCGGAGACGTTCATGCGCGACGCGGTCAAACGCGAAGCGCTTCGCAAGGCCGGCATCAATCTCGTCGAGCTCCGGCCCGACGCGGATGCCGCCTCGATCCGGATGCTGCTGCAAGAACTGACCGACTTGCCACTGCGCAAGCCGCGCCCGGATGCGCCGAGGGCGCAAGCCTCGCGCGCCCCTTCTGCTTGATCCAAATATCTCAGGGGGTCCGGGGGAGGATCCCCCGGCCCGCCCCGCCCGCGCGCGCTCAGCCCTTGAGCGCGGCGATATCCTCAGGCGTGCCCACCGCGCGGCAGGTCACGTCCTTGGCGATCCGGCGGATCATGCCCGAAAGCGCCTTGCCCGCGCCGATCTCCCAGATCTCGTCGACGCCCTGACCGGCCATCCAGGCGACGCTCTCGCGCCAGCGCACCGAGCCAGTGACCTGCTCGACCAGCAGCTTGCGGATCTCTTCGGGATCGCTCACCGCTTCGGCGCGCACATTGGCCACGACCGGAACGGCAGGTGCGTTGATCTGCGTGGCGGCGAGCGCCTCGGCCATCGCATCGGCGGCAGGCTGCATCAGCGCGCAATGGAAGGGCGCCGAGACCGGCAGCATCACCGCGCGCTTGGCGCCGGCTTCCTTGGCGAGAACGGTCGCGCGCTCTACCGCATCCTTGTGCCCCGAGATCACGACCTGGCTCGGATCGTTGTCATTGGCGGCCTGGCAAACTTCACCCTGCGCCGCCTCGGCGGCAACCTTTGCCGCCGTCTCGAAATCGAGCCCGAGCAGCGCGGCCATAGCGCCCACGCCCACCGGCACCGCCTCCTGCATCGACTTGCCCCGCAGGCGCAACAGCTTTGCGGTATCGGCCAGGCTCAGCGCGCCCGCCGCACACAGGGCGGAATACTCGCCAAGGCTGTGACCGGCGACGAAAGCCGCGTCAGAGATCGCGTAGCCCTCGGCCTCGAGCGCGCGCATCGCCGCGATGGAGGTCGCCATCAGCGCGGGCTGGGCATTGGCGGTGAGGGTCAGCTCTTCGATCTCGCCCTCCCAGATCAGCGCGGAAAGCGTCTCGCCCAGGGCTTCATCGACTTCGGCGAAGACCGCTGCAGCGGCCGGATAGGCCTCGGCCAGCGCCTTGCCCATCCCGATGACCTGCGCGCCCTGACCGGGGAATACGAATGCTCGGCTCATGACATGCCCTCCTCATAAATCGTTGCGCGTTCATTACCGCGCCCCCGCCGCTGGGGCAAGTTATGCAAATGCGACGCAGCCGCAGGCCGCGCTCACCCCTGTGGCGCGACTGCGCGCGCCGGTTTGCCGACGACCGTCGCGCCTGCGGCGACATCGCGCGTGACCACCGCACCGGCGCCGATGATCGCATCATCGCCGATCGTCACCCCCGGCAGGATGATCGCCCCACCCCCGATCCAGACATTGTCCCCGATCCGAACCGGACGTCCGAATTCCAGCCCCTCGCGGCGCTGCGCCGGGTCCCGCGGATGATCGGCAGTCAGGATCTGAACGCCGGGGCCGATCTGCGTCCCCGCCCCGATCGTGACCTCGACCACATCGAGCACGACACAGCCGAAATTCAGAAACGCCCCCGCGCCGAGACGGATATTGCTGCCGTAATCACAGTGAAAGGGCGGACGGATCCGCGCACCGTCACCCACTTCGGCGAAGATTTCGCTCAGGAGCGCATGGCCTTCCTCGGCGCTCATCGCAACCGAGGCATTGAAACGATCCATCCAGGCGCTCGCCCGGGCGGCGTCCGCCGCGATCTCCGGGCCGGTCGCCACATAAAGCTCGCCCGCGAGCATCTTCTCTTTTTCGCTGCGCATCCTTTTCTCCCTTGCCTGCCCGCATCCTGCCCGGCCTGCGCGCAAAGCAAAAGGGGCGCTCGAAAGCGCCCCTTTCCCTCAGTCCAGTTCGAGATGCGCAACCCCGTCCGACCGCCGCCCGATCGAGCGCCCATCCGCCCCGATGGTTGCGCGCACACGCCGCCTGAGCGATGAAAATGCTGCGCTTTCAACGACATCGACAGGCTCATCAAGCGCGATCTCGATATCGACATGCGCCTCGCCCTTGCGCCGCAGCGCATGGATCCGGCCGCTCACCGGATGGCCCAGATAACGCCCGCGCACCGTGTCCCCCAAGGCCAAACCCTGCGCCTCGGGACGCTTGAGCGCCGCGACCATCGTGTTCCAGTCGGCGTAACCCGCCGCCTGTGCATTGAGCTCATAGGCCTTCGACAGCGCCACGGGAGTGCCCGCGCGCGCCATGGCGTCAGCCAGACGTTTCGCCTGCGCCTTCGCCTCTTTTACCGTTTTCACAGTCATCTTTCTGGTCTCCACGGGGATCATCCACCGCTTCGGGGCCCGCATTGCCGAAGAGCCCCCGAAAATGGAGAGCCGTCGCGATCCGGATTTCACCATGGGTCTCCCCGCGGGCGGCTGGCATCCGGCAGCCAAGGCCGACAGATGGGCGGTCGCGCCCTCTGTGTCAAGAGCGCGCCCTGCACGCAAAAGGGGCGCCCCGAGAGGCGCCCCTTTCCGAAACTCGTTCCGCTGCGATCAGCAGGAGTAGTACATCTGGTACTCGACCGGGTGCGGCGTGTGCTCGTAGGCGTAGACTTCGTCCCACTTGAGCGCCATGTAGCCCTCGATCTGGTCCTTGGTGAACACGTCGCCGGCCAGCAGGAAGTCGTGATCCTTCTCGAGGCTCTCGAGCGCTTCACGCAGCGAGCCGCAGACGGTCGGGATCGCGGCCAGTTCTTCCGGCGGCAGATCATAGAGGTCCTTGTCCGAGGACGGGCCCGGGTCGATCTTGTTCTTGATGCCGTCGAGGCCAGCCATCAGCAGGGCCGCGAAGCACAGGTAGGGGTTCGCCGACGGATCGGGGAAACGGGCTTCCACACGCTTGGCCTTGGGCGACTCGGCCCACGGAATACGGACACAACCCGAACGGTTGCGAGCCGAGTAGGCGCGCAGAACCGGGGCTTCGAAGCCCGGGATGAGACGCTTGTAGGAGTTGGTCGACGGGTTGGTGAAGGCGTTGAGCGTCTTCGCGTGCTTCAGGATGCCGCCGATGAAGTACAGCGCTTCCTGCGACAGGTCAGCATATTTGTCGCCCGCGAAGAGCGGCTTGCCGTCTTTCCAGACCGACATGTTCACGTGCATGCCCGAACCGTTGTCGCCCTTGATGGGCTTGGGCATGAAAGTCACGGTCTTGCCGTAGGCGGCCGCGACGTTGTGGATCACGTATTTGTACTTCTGGAGGTTGTCGGCCTGCTCGACGAGCGTGCCGAAGATCATGCCCAGCTCGTGCTGACAGGTCGCCACTTCGTGGTGGTGCTTGTCGACCTTCATGCCGATGCGCTTCATCGTCGAGAGCATTTCCGAACGGATGTCCTGGCCCTCGTCCGACGGGTTCACCGGGAAGTAGCCGCCCTTGTAGCCCGGACGGTGAGCGAGGTTGCCCATTTCCATCGGGGTGTCGGTGTTCCACGCCGCGTTCTCGGCGTCGACCTGATAGGAGACCTTCTCGGGGGTGACCGCGTAGCGGACGTCGTCGAAGATGAAGAATTCGGCTTCGGGGCCGAAATAGGCGGTGTCACCGATACCCGAGGCCTTGAGATAGGCTTCGGCCTTCACGGCGGTGCCGCGCGGATCGCGGGCATAGGGCTCGCCGGTGTCGGGCTCGACAACCGTGCAGTGCACGCACATCGTCTTTTCCGCGTAGAAGGGGTCGATATAGACCGACGCCGCATCCGGGATCAGTTTCATGTCGGACTGGTCGATCGACTTCCAGCCGGCGATCGAGGAGCCGTCGAACATGAAGCCTTCTTCGAAGAAGTCCTCATCGACCTCGGTCGACATCAGCGTCACGTGCTGAAGCTTGCCACGCGGATCGGTAAAGCGGACGTCGACGTATTCGACCTCCTCGTCCTTCATCAGTTTGACAGCGTCCTTGATGCTGCTCATGTCACGATACCCTTTCGTTGAACATGGATTGTGCCCGAACCCCGCCGGCCCGGACGTGAAGTTGTACGATTACAGCGCGTCGTCGCCGCTTTCGCCGGTGCGGATACGGATCGCCTGCTCCATCGGAGAGACGAAAATCTTGCCGTCGCCGATCTTCTCGGTGCGCGCGGCACTGGTGATCGCCTCGATGGCGGCATCGACCATATCGTCGGGCAGCACCATCTCGATCTTAACCTTGGGAAGGAAATCCACGACATACTCGGCGCCGCGATAAAGCTCGGTATGGCCCTTCTGGCGACCGAACCCTTTCACCTCGATCACCGAGAGGCCCTGAATGCCGACCTCCTGAAGCGCCTCCTTCACCTCGTCGAGTTTGAAGGGCTTGATGATCGCCTCCACCTTCTTCATGCCGCCGACTCCTCCGTCGTTCTTAGTTCCGCCCCCCTCAGACCACTTTCCCAAAGCCCCCGCAATCGGCTAGGCTGGACGGGTGCGGAAAGGGGGTCGGAAATCCGAAACCCGCGCCCATCAATCGGGCGTCTAGCACAAAAAAAGAGCAGTTTGAAAACATTTCACTTCGAGGCCCTGCGAGAATGCGTGAAATCCTGACCGCCGAGCAGATGCGCGCCCATGAGCGCGCAGCGATCGAAGGCGGTGCCGTGACCGGGCTGGAGCTGATGGAGCGTGCGGGCGCGGGGGTGGTCGAGGCGATTTTCGCCCGCTGGCCCGATCTCGCCACCACCGGGGCCGTCATTCTCTGCGGGCCGGGCAACAATGGCGGCGACGGGTACGTGATCGCGCGTTTGCTGTCGGCGCGGGGCTGGAATGTGAGCTGCTTCGCCTATGGCGATCCCGCGCGGCTCCCCCCCGATGCGAAGGCCAATCACGACCGATGGGCTGCAACCGGGGCGGTACTGCGCTGGGACGATGCCGCGATCGAGGACCGGATCGACACTCTGCAAGACGGGCTGGTGATTGACGCGCTCTTCGGCACCGGCCTGACCCGCGCGATGCCCGAGGACACGGCGAAGACCTGGCGCGCGATCTATCCGCGCCGCTTCTCCAATCCGTCGGGGCCGCGCCCGCGCTTTGTCGCCGTCGACATCCCGAGCGGGATCTCTTCCGATAGCGGGCGCAATCTCGACGGTGCCTTTCCCGCCGATCTTACCGTCTCCTTTCACCGCGCGAAATGCGGCCACTATCTCGACCCCGACATGGGCCCCGACCGCCCCGGCGGCGGCGCGACGATGAGCGGTGAGGTGGTCGTGGCGGATATCGGCCTGCCGCAAACGGGGGTGAAAGACGCGGCACAACTGATCGAACGTCCGTCGAATTTCCTCATGAAACGTACGGGGCACAAATACAGCCACGGTCACGCGCTGGTGCTTGCGGGCGGCACCGGCAAGGGCGGCGCTGCGCGGCTCGCGGCGCGGGCAGCCCTGCGGATCGGCGCGGGTCTGGTGACGCTGGCCTGCCCGCAATCGGCGCTCGCCGAGAATGCGGCCCAGTTGACGGCGGTGATGCTCACCCCCCTGCCCGATGGCTACAGCTTGCGCGGGATGCTGGCCGATGCCCGTCTCAACGCGCTCTGCCTCGGCCCCGGGCTGGGGCAGGCCCGCGCGCAGGAGATGGTGCCCGCCGCGCTTTGGGGCAAACGCGCCACCGTTCTCGATGCCGACGCGCTCACCGCTTTTCGCGATGACCCAGAGACGCTGTTCGCCCAACTGCACGAGAGCTGTGTGATTACCCCGCATCCGGGTGAATTCCGCGCCCTCTTCCCCGATCTCGCCGACCCCCTCGTCGATCCCGCGCGGCCAGCCTATTCCAAGCTCGACGCCACCCGCGAGGCCGCCGCGCGTACTGGCTGCACGGTGCTGCTCAAGGGGCCCGACACCGTAATCGCCACGCCCGAAGGACGCGCGGCGCTTCATTCCGCCACCGGCGCGCATGCCGCACCCTGGCTTGCGACGGCCGGCGCGGGCGATGTGCTCGCGGGATTGATCGCAGGATTGCTGGCGCGCGGATTTGCCCCGTTCGACGCGGCATGCTCCGCCGCATGGCTTCACGCCGCAGCCGCCCGCAGCTTCGGTCCCGGCCTCATAGCCGAAGATCTCCCCGAGGAACTGCCCAAGATCCTGCGCGCTCTCGATTTGTGACCGCCCCGGGGTCGCCCTCCTCGGTTTCATTGACATGCATCAATGCTTTTGCCGCCCCGGGCGTGATGATCGGGACCGGGATGGAACTTTCATGGGGTGACTTCGTGGGCAATCACACCACGCCGTCGCAGCCTTCCGGGGCCGCGATGAAAAATGTATTCAAGGGCATGCGCGGGCTGATCGGCTCGGCTTTTCTGTTCAGCCTTTTCACGAACCTTCTGCTGCTCACCGGGCCGCTCTTCATGTTGCAGGTCTATGACCGGGTGATCGGGTCGCGTTCGGAAGAGACGCTGGTCGCGCTCTTCGGGCTCGTGGTCTTTCTCTACCTCTTCTACACGATCCTCGAATTCGTCCGCGCGCGCGTGATGGCGCGGGTCGGCGCACGCATCCATGCGCAGCTCAACGAACGGGTGTTCGACGCGATGCTCGAACGCTCGGCGCTGCGCAAGACCAACAAGGGCGCGAGCGCGCTCCAGGATCTCGATGCGGTGCGCACGGTCTTCGCCTCGCCGGTGCTGCTGTCGTTGATGGACATCCCATGGACCCCGGTCTTCGCCGCCGCGATCTTCATCTTCCATCCGCTGCTGGGCTGGCTTGCGATCGCGGGCGGAGCGCTTCTGATCGCGACCTCTCTGGCGAACCACTGGCTGACCAAACGCCGGCTGAACGAGGCGCAATCGGTCGGTTTCGCAAGCAACCAGATCGCGCGGCAGAGCGAGGACGGCGCGGATTATCTCTGGGCGCAGGGCATGGGTCCGGTGATGCGCCGCCGCTGGCTGAGCAAACAGGAAGAGGCGCAGGGCAAGACACTTGCGGCGGCCGACTGGACGGGCGCGTTCGGCTCCTTCTCGAAAGGGTTCCGGATGCTTCTGCAATCGGCGGTGCTTGCGGTCGGCGCCTGGCTGGTGCTGCGCCACGAGATGACCGCAGGCGCGATCATCGCGGGCTCGGTGCTGCTGGGTCGCGCGCTTGCCCCGGTCGAACAGGTTCTGGGCCAATGGAGCCTGCTGCATCGCGCCCGCACCGGCTGGCGCGGGCTTGCGGAATTCCTCGACGAGATCCCCGAACGCCCCGAACCGACCCGCCTGCCCGCCCCTGACGCCCAGCTGAGCGTGCGCGGCCTCTCGCTCTCGCTTCGTCGCGGCGAGAAACCGATCCTCTATAATATCGGCTTTGACGTCTCCCCCGGCGAGGCCGTGGGCGTGATCGGCAAGAGCGGCTCGGGCAAGACCACGCTCGCCCGCGCGCTCGTGGGCCTCGTCACCCCCACAGCGGGCGAAGTCCGGCTGGCAGGGGCGAAGCTCGACCAATACAGCCCAGAGCGCCTCGGCCAGTTCATCGGCTACCTGCCGCAGGTGGTGAAGACCTTTGATGGCACGATCGCCGAGAACATCGCGCAGATGGCGCTCGAACCCGATCCCGACCGGATCGTGGCCGCCGCGCAGAAAGCGCAGATCCACGACATCATCCTCAAGCTGCCGAAAGGCTACGACACGCGCCTGAGCGGCAGCGATTCCGTCCTGTCGGGCGGCCAGCGCCAGCGTCTGGGCCTTGCCCGCGCGCTTTATAACGACCCCGTGCTGCTGGTGCTCGACGAGCCGAACTCGGCGCTCGACGCCGATGGCTCGGAGGCGCTCAACGAGGTGGTGCGCGTGATGACCGAAGAGGGCAAGGCGGTGGTGCTGATGACCCACCGCACCAACGCGATCAAGGGCTGCACGCGGCTCATCATCCTCGAGAACGGACAGGTCTCGGCGCAAGGCCCGCGCGACGAGATCATCCGCTCGATGATCAAGAACGCGCAGGATGTGAAACGGGTGCTGTCGATGAGGGCGGATTCATGAGCAAGACATCGGAATTCAAGAGCACGCGGCTTCTGCTCGCAGCGGGCTTTGGCTCTATCGCGATCCTCGTGGGCGGGATGGGCGCCTGGAGCGTCCGGACGAACATCTCCGGCGCGGTGGTCGCGCGCGGCACCGTCAAGGTCGAGAGCGACCGTCAGGTGATCCAGCATCCCGATGGCGGGGTCGTGGGCGAGATCCTCGCGCGCAACGGCGATCATGTGAAGGCGGGCGACGTGCTGGTGCGCCTCGACGATACCTTCCTGAAATCCGAGCTTGCGATCGTGCAAAGCCAGCTGATGGAGATCGCCGCGCGGCGGATTCGGCTCGAGACGGAACGCGACGGGCGCGACACACTCGATTTCTCCGCCCAGCCGACCTATTCGCTGCTGAACCCGAAACAGGTGGCCGACCAGATCGAGGGGCAGCGCAACCTCTTCGCGGCGCGGCGCAGTTCGCTGGCGCAGAAGACCGGGCAGCTGCGTGAACAGCAACAGCAGATCCGCAAGCAGGTCGAGGGGATCGAAGCGCAGCTCGCCTCGCTCAACGCCCAGCTCGAGCTGATCGCGCAGGAGCTGGCCGACAAGCAGTCGCTTCTCAAACGCAAGCTGATGGAGGCGTCGCGCGTGTTGCAGGTCCAGCGCGAACATGCGCGGCTGACCGGCGAAATCGGGCGGCTCAATTCGGCCATCGCGGAATCGCGGGTGAAGATCTCGGGCATCGAGATCGAAATCCTCGGCCTCGCCGAACAGCATCGCGAATCCGCGATCACCCAGCTGCGCGACCTGCAATATAACGAGATTTCGCTGCTCGAACGCGAAACGACTCTGCGCGAAAAGCTCGCCCGTCTCGACGTGCGCGCACCGGTGGAAGGGGTCGTGTTCGGCTCGCATGTCTTCGCCCTGCATTCGGTCGTTCAGGCCGCGCAGCCGATGATGTATCTCGTGCCGAGCGATCAGCCGCTGGAGGTCTCGGTCCGCGTCGATCCGACCAATATCGACCAAGTCTATGCCGGCCAGGAAGTCTCGCTGCAATTCTCGACCTTCAACCGCCGCACGACGCCTGCGGTCGCGGGCGAGGTGGTCCGCGTCTCGCCCGACGTTCAGACCGACGAGGCCACCCGCGAGACTTATTACGAGGCGACGGTCGAGCCCGATGCACAGGTGCTGGCCTCGCTGGAGGACGTGAAGCTGATGCCGGGCATGCCGGTCGAGGCCTTCCTGAAAACCGACGCCCGCACGCCGCTGTCTTATCTGACCCACCCGCTGACGGTCTATTTCAACCGCGCTTTCCGGGGCGATTGAGGAGGCGTCGGGGGCGAGCGCAGCCCTCGTCAACCGCTGCGGGGGAAACACAAAAAGGCCCGGCAATCGCCGGGCCTTTTCTTTTGTGGGGTCGTCGCCTCAGGGCGTCTGGGTCGCGATGAAGAGGCCGGGGTTCGGAAGGCCGCCATCGATGGAGATCGAAGCATCGCCCGCAACGGTGTTCGTGCCGTTGCCGTCGTAGAAGTTGCCGGTCAGGTTGATATCCGTGGCATAATCCGTTCCGCCATTCGTAAGCGTCCCCGTGAGGTTCCCTGAGAACTCATCGGGATCAGTGTTTTGAATGGTCGTCGTCGGCATAGTCAGCGTGCCGGTATAGGCGCCATCGACCTCATGCTGGAAATTCGTCGCAGAACCGCTGATCTCGGTCCGCGAAAGCGCGACCTCGAGGGTAAGATCACCGATGAGCCCCGCCCCGTTGGCATCCCCCTCGACATAGCCCTTGTAGGTGCCCGACCCATCAGCCGGCACATCTGCGAGCGCCGTGCCGACGATCGTGCCACTGCCGCTATCGATGACACCGGTGGCATCCCCCATCGCCTGCGCCTTGGCGAGCATGCTGTCATAGGTTTCACCGGTCGAAAGCGTAGTTCCGCCGCCTCCACCACAGCCGGCCAGAGCCGCCACCGTGCCCGCCAGCACGAGATATTTCATTTGATGTTTCATCTTCTTGGTCCTTTCAAATTCGTCAGCAGGCAGGGTCAAACGGTCAGAGTGGTATCGGGAATGAAGTCAGCCGGATCGATCTGGGAGGAGTCGACGCCCCGCAGGATCATGTAGTCATTCCCCGCGGTCAGAAGCGTGCCGATCGAGCCATAATCGGAGACGGCAACTTCGCTCGCATCGAAGCCGGACAGCTGGATGGAATCCACGCCCACTTCGAAGTCGAAGACCATGTCCACGTTCGTCCCGTCCGCGAAAACGAAGGTATCCGCGCCGAGCCCGCCATAGAGCAAGTCGAAACCGGCGCCACCGTCGATCGTATCGTCGCCCGAGAGGCCATAGATCGTGTCGTTCCCGCCGAGGCCAAGAATCGTGTCATCGCCCAGCGTCCCGTTGATCAGTTCGGCGGCATCGGTTCCGACGATCGGTTCATCCGGGCTCGGCGCAACGCCCGCGCCGGGATTGGCGAGCAGGAAATCGGCCTCCATGTCGAGCTTCCCGCTCGGACCGAGATCGCCCGCCACGCCCGTCAGCGTCGCAAGCAGAACCGGGTCGGCATCAGTCCCTTCCCCGTCACTGTCGAGCCAGATCTCGAGATCATCGCCGTTGAGCGCCTGGAAGACCTTGTGATCGAAATCGCTGACACCGTTCTCGTCGAGCACATCGCTCACCCCGAGCCCGATCAGGCCGATCGCATCCTTTCCTACCTCGAAATCGGTGATCGTGTTGGCGGTCAGCGGCACGCCCTCGACCGAAGAGCCGTAGCTGAGCACGAAGAGATCCGCGCCCGCGCCGCCGGTGAAGTTGTTCGACCCGATCCCGACGAGGAAGTCATCGCCATCCGTGCCATTCACCTCGGCATCAGCGGCGAAGGGCGTGATGCGCTCATAGCTCATCACCAGCTCGGCGCTGTAGACCGTCGCGGGCTTGATGTCGCCCTTGATATAGACCGCCACGTCGAAGCCGTCGGTATAGTTCATCCCGTTGATCGAGACCTCGCCGGGCTTGTCCTGCCAGCCCGCGCTGATCGCGAGCGGCTGGGCCGGCATGCCCCAGTCGAGCAGGTTCAGAACGGTCTGCGTCTCTGCACCGACCTCGTATTTCACCTCGTCCTTCGTGGGCGGCGGCGGCTCGCTCGGATCGACCGGGATCACCACCGAGGGCAGGTCCTGGCCATATTTGTCCGGCATCAAGCGCCAGCGCGGACCGCTATCGGCATAATCCGTGCCGTCCTCGTTGAGCACCGGCTCGAAGGGCTCGCGGTCCATCGTGGTGTACCAGGCATTGGTGAACCCGTCCGCCCCGTCAACGGCACCGATCTGGCCAAGGGTGCTTGCGTCCCAGAGATCCGCCAGCGCCTGATCGCGCAGGATCGTACCCGCCGGATAAAGCGTGCCATCCCCGGCATAATAATCCTCGGCCGTCACCCAGACTTCGCGCGGCGCGCCGCCGTCGAGATCGTAGTTTTCGATGACTTCGTAATAGGGCAACGTCCCGATCGCGGCCTCGTTCTCGAAATCCTCGGGACGGACCTGATCGTTGGGGTTGTTGGTGATCGTGTGATGGATCACCAGCTCGGCCTGGGTCACCGCGTAGAGATCGCGCAGCGAGGTATAGGGGTTATACTCGCTCCAGTCGTCGGGCAGGTCGAGCGTCGCCTCGAGCCGCACGTCATTGGGCTTCTTGATCACGTTGCCCCAGCGATAGAGCAGCTTGCCGTCATCCTTGAGCGTGACCGAGTAATCCGAGCTGACCGCGATATTCTCGGTGATCTCGGTCTCGTTGGGCTGGAGGATATCCTTGATGTCGATGACGCCGTCGCCGTTGACATCCTCGATGATGAACTCGGGCCCGTAGTCTCCGGCCAGCAGACCCTGCACGGACATTCCGTCATAGGTACCCCCCACGACGATCAGATTGTCGTCTAGCGGATAGAGCGCATCAGGGTCACCCGGATATTTCTGATCCGAGAGCACGTTCTGCATCACCACGTAATGCTCGGTCGAGGCCTTCACGGTCTCACCGCCCAGACCACCCAGCCAGGTGCCGAAAACAGCCGGGGTCTTGAAGGTGTCGGTGGGCGAATCCGAAATGACGATGCCAAGCTGGTTGCCCTGCGCATCGGTCAGGTCCCCCGCCCAGCCTTCCTCGTACAGAGCATCGATTTCCTTCTGCTCCGCGTCGGTGAAATCCGCGACGACATAGCCGAACTCGCTGTTGATCGGAAACAGGGTCACCCCGTCCTGGGTGACCTTGGTGCCGTTCGCGCCGGAAGTGTCGTAATAGATCGACGGATCTTCCGCCGTCCCGACAGTCATGCCGTCGAAGGTCACCGTAAGGTCGGCGGTGCTGAAGACATGCGACGAGCGGAACATCGGATCGGTGTTCAGCGGTTCATCCCAGTCGTCTACGTTGGTTGGATCAATTGGCGTCGCCATGGCGTGTCCCCTCTGTCAAAAATCGGGTGACGACACCGCAGGCAATTCAGCCCCCACACGCGACATCCATAGCCGCAATGCGTCACCCCCAAAACATCCGACCTTTCCGAAAAGGAGGCTCTCCACTCCTTTTCCCACCACGGTCGGACCTGTCTCGGTCATCACGCTCGCGTGAGGCTGCCATGATTCGCATTGATGCTTGTCAATGACCCGCGCAAGCCTGTGTTCTGCGCGAAAAAGATCACATTTTCAGGAAGATCGCGCCGACGACAGCGCTCTGCCCCGATCAGAAGACCGAGCGCAGACCAAGCCGGATCGTGGTGTCGTAGCGCTCGTAGTAATCGACATTCGAATTCGTCTTCTCGGCCTCGATCCGCAGAGTCGGGGAAAAACCGTAATAGTCGAGTTTCGGGAAGCCGATGCGCAACGCGACCTGCCGCCGCCAGTCGCGCCGCGCGCCGGTCGCATAAAGCGAGGCATCATAGTCGCGCCGCTCGATCTGGAATCCCGCGCCAAGCGAGACCCGCCCTGCGATCGGGCGCCCCAGATCGTAGCTCACCCCGGCGATCATCGCGCGGTGGTCGATCTCGATCGAGTCCGAATTTGCCTTGCGCACGCCCAGTGACAGCCCGAGCCGGTCGCCCGACGGCAAGAGCCAGTCGCGCCGCGCCGCGAGCGCGAGGATCGTCGCGGTCTTGCGCCGGTCATCGAGCCGGATCTGACGCTCGCCAGTCACGGTCAGGGTCGTCACCGCACGCCGCGCATCCCCCCATTGCGCCGTCCCCGAAAGCCGCAGGTAATTGCTCAGATCCGCGCCGCCATACCAGTTCTTGCCGATCACCCCGTCGAGACGCACCCGCAGCGGATCGCGCGGCTTGTTGAGCGCCTGACCGAGAGACAGTTCCACGGCGCTGAAAGCGTAATCACTCCCCTTCGCGTCGGGCACAGTCCGCTTGGCCTTGTCCGAGAGCACGACCTGCTGGGTAAAGACCGTCAGCCCCGCCTGCGCGGGCAGATCACCGAAGCCCTTGAACCGGTAGCGCAGCCCCAGCTGTGCCGCAATCTCATAGCCCGAGAGCGCGCGCGCATCGGGATTCAGGATGAAGTCGATCCCGCCGATATCGACCTGATCGGCGAGACTTCCATTATTCACGTTCGAGGACGGACCGGCATTCAGATCAAAGCTGATTTCCCAAGGGGTCGCGGCCATCACCGCGCGCAGATCGCGCAGGCTGCGGGCCTTGAGAGTATCGTCGGGCGCCATCTGCACCGCGCGGCGCAACCAGAGCTGCGCAGTCATCGGATGGCCGAGATCATAGCTCGCCGCCGCCAGCTCGACCGCGCTGATGTAATGTTCGCGCGGGTCGCGCGAAGCCGCCTCCGCGCGTTCGGCCGCAGCCTTCGCCCCTGCCGCATCGCCTTGCGCCCGCAGCGCCCGCGAGAGCACGACAAGCGTGCCGACATCCTCGGGCCGGTTCTGCAAGATCGCGCGGGCCAACGCCTCGGCCCCGCGCCAGTCCTTCTGGCGCAACAGATCAAGGAGCTGCTGATCCTGGCGCGCCTCCACCGTTTGATCCTGCGCCAGAGCAGGAGACAGCGGCGCAAGCACCAGCATCCCGCCGAGCATCGCCCCCGCCAGGCTGCGGCCCAGCCATGCCAATGCTCTAGATCCGAAAGCCCCGCCCATCCCTGATCCTGCCTTGCCCCGTGCTCAGCCTAGCCCGTCTGCGCCATCGTGGAAAAGGCCCGCCTTGTCGCAGCGGACAAGACGGGCCCTGAATGCGTGCGTGACTGAGCGCCGTCTTAGCGGCTCGTCTGCTCGCGATCGCGCTCGTTGGTCGTCTCGTGGGTGCCCGAGGTGGAATCCGCCGTGTCCCCCGACGTTTCAGCCGCCATCGCGGCCTCGTCGGCCACATCGGAGCCCGCCGGCTGCTGCATCATGTCACAGCCCGCCAGCAGCCCCGTAACGCCAAGAATGATAAGAAGATTTTTCATGTGTCCCTCCATTGTTCGGAAGTAACGCTATCGGCGCGCCCCGATCCGATTCATTGATGCCCGTCAACGAGATGCGCGCTGACGAAGATATTTCTTGCTCCGGCGCGCGCGCCCAGATTGCACAGCTTGGCACTTCGCCGCAGACGTCGCCGGGCGCGCAATCTCCCGTTGGATTTTCGCCCCGCGCATTCTAGGCTAGCGCGAGTTGCGAACAGAATGGTGAAACGCGCCCCATGACAGAACATCAACGCCAAGTGACCTCCTCAGCTCTTGAGGGGCGGGCGGCCAATGGCAAGATGCAACGCCTTCTCGACGCATTGCCTGCTGATCTCCGCAACGACATGCTCGCCATTTGGGAGCGCGAGAAAGTCCCCGTCGGCCACATTCTGATCGAAGAGAACGCCGAGGCCGAGCGCATCGGCTTCGTGCTCGACGGGCTGCTCGCGATGGTCAAGACGCTGCCCGACGGGCGCCGCCACATCATCGGATTGCTCACTCCCGCGGATCTGTTCGGCCGCGCCTTCAACGGCAAATCCGGCTACCGGATCGAGGCGTTGACCGACGCCGAGTTGCTCACCTGCCCGCGCACGCCCTTCGAAGAGCTCCTGACCCGTTCGCCCGAAGCGGAACGGTTGTTCCTGCTCAACGTGCTCGACGAGTTGGATGCGGCGCGGGAATGGGTGATGGTTCTGGGCAGCGGCAAGGTGGTGCAACGGGTCGCGTCGCTCCTGTTGATCCTGTGCCGCCACAAGGTGCAGGGCGCCATCGCACCGCGCGCGCCGATCAACCTGCACATCCAGCTCAAACGGGTCGATATCGCCCATCTTCTGGGGACATCGCCGGAATCGCTGAGCCGGTCTTTCAAACAGCTCGAACGCGACGGGATCATCGCGATCAACACGCCCTACAATATGGATGTGCTCGATCTATGCGAACTGACCGAGGCTGCAGGCAACGCTCTGCTGATCGAGGATTTCGGCCTCTAGGCAGAGGCCAGCCCATCAAGCCCCTCGGCAAGCCGCTCGAAATCGATCAGACGGATCTTGCGCGGATTGATGATCTCGATCAGCCCTTCATCTTGGAACTGATGCAGCAACCGGCTCACCGTTTCTTGCGTCGTAGCGAGATAATCCGCGATGTCCTGACGCGGCAACTCGAGCGACAACACCCCAGTCCCGTCCTCGAGCGGGCGCCAGGGCAGCCAGTCACGCGCCAGCAGAAGGATCGCCCGCAGTCGGGCGTTTGACCCCAGCGCGCCCAACAGCCAGGTCAGGCGGCGGGTCTTCTCCAGCCAGATCTGCGACTGCTGGAACAGCGCGCGGCGCAATTCCGGTTCATCGAAGAGCAGCAGTTCGAACGTCTGCCGGTCGAAACGACACAGCCGCACCGGCGTCGCGGCCTCGACCTCGTAAACTCCGATCCCGCCGCGCGGCGGACCGATGCTCTCGCCCGGACGCGCCATTCCGAGAATCTGGCGCCGTCCCGCCATCGAATGGCTCTGCATCCGCAGGTAGCCGCTCTGCACGAGATGGAAATGCGAACATCCCCGCTCTGCATCGCAGACCCGCGCGTTTGCCGGAAGACTGACCGATTGCGCCAACGACCAGATACGGCCGAGCGCTGACTCTGAAAGGCTTCCGCAGACACCGCTGTCACGCCCCCGACACGCGGCACAGGCAAATGCAGCCTCCGCATTTCGCAAAGGTGCTGTCATGAATTTTCTCCGGGTTTTTCCCACAGGCAGGCGTGTTTTACCACGCAGCGCTCACCCCCTAAGCAACTGTCAAAAAATGGCAAGTTGGAGAGGCCCCTGTCAATCGCAAATGCAAATTAAGGGATACTAACGGGGTATTAACCTCGCAAGTCGCGTACTCACGCCTCGGTTTGATGCATTTTGCAAAACGCGAACGCAAAGCGCGAACGAGAGAGACCACTCCGGCTGTCCAAAGGTTAATGTCCGACAGAATCTCTCCGGGTTGAGGTCAGACCCGCCCGGCGGCCGTCAGACCTGCGCACTCTCCGCCGCAGCCGCGATTTCCACCCCATCGGCATAAATCACCTCGGGCACCTCGAACTCCAACCGGAAAAGCCGCGCGCGGCCGCGTCCGAGCGTGACATAGCGCCCGTCGACCATCGCTTGCGCAGGCACCAGCGCCTCACGCTTGCCGTAGATGACCTCGACCCGCCAATCACGCATCAAGAGCCGCGCCGCGGACCCGAGCAGAAGCGGCGCCCCGGGCCGGTCATGGCCGAGCGCGCCCGGCGCGACGCGGATCAGGCTCCCCGCGTAATCGCCCGAGACGACGCGCCGCAGCCGCCGCGCGCCTGCCCGCGTCACCACGCGATCGCCGGGTTCGAGAAATTCCACCGGAAGCGCGCCGTCGAGCGTATAGATGCGCGCACCTGCGGCAATTCCACCCGCCAGAAGGCTTCCCGGCGCTGCGTCGGGGTGGTCGATATCAAGAACTTGCCGGAGCACGGAAATACCGCCCTCCCGCCGCGGATCCTGCTCCATGGCGATACCTGCTCTGCCTACTGCACTTTCGGCGTCTGACGCGCCTTTTTTGAAAGGCTACCCCTGAAGGCGAGGTTAACACGAGCGAAAACGCGCAGCCCCCCTTCCGCAGCGCGCGGGCTGTTGCTATTACGCCCCGCATGCGGGTGTGGCGGAACTGGTAGACGCACCAGATTTAGGTTCTGGCG
This sequence comes from Thioclava sp. L04-15, assembly GCF_002020275.1. Lineage (NCBI taxonomy): Bacteria > Pseudomonadati > Pseudomonadota > Alphaproteobacteria > Rhodobacterales > Paracoccaceae > Thioclava > Thioclava sp. L04-15. Next base: position 455,592 of record NZ_MPZW01000002.1, read on the forward strand.
CCTTTGGCGTGGGGGTTCGAGTCCCTTCACCCGCACCAACTCCCCGATATTTAAGGTCAGCGCCGCTCGCGGTCTCGTGCGCACCGCACGACCTCCGGCCCCTTTCTTTTGCAAGGTTTTGTTTTATCATCGCTTTCGGGAAACGTACGTAGGGGAAAGCGATGACCGACCTTTCGAAGGGTCGGCGGTCGCCAGACAGGCCACAGCCGACGGATGACGACAACCTCCGCCTGACCGGATCGGCGCCCCCCCTTGGCATGGGCGCGAAGGGGCCCCTGCACGGGGTCGCGATGCGGCGCTGCGAGATCGCCAATCATCCGCAATTCTTCAGTGCAGAGAAACAGATCGCGGTGGTTTTGCTCGACGTGCAGACAGCGAACCCGCGTATGGCGCGCCTGCTGGCCTCCTACCGCAAATGGCTCGTGACCCATGCCTGTTTCGCGTTGAGCATGCGCGGGCGCTTCGCGCCGGGCGATATCGGCCTCACGCCCGGTCGTCTGCATGAGGTGCTGCGACCGCATGTGAAGGTCAACCGCAACACGCTCAGCCTCTATATGTCCGAACTCGCGGCCTATGGTTTCCTGAACTGGCTCGACGACCGGGAGGACGCGCGCTTGCACCCCGCCACGACGACCGAGCTGGCCGAGACCGGGATGCAGCTGTGGTGCCGGGGCCATCTGCGCTGCCTCGATCTTCTCGACGGCGGCAATCGCGATGAGGTCGCGGGCGAGGATACCGACATCCTGTTTCGCGCTCAGTCACGCATGCTCGAACTGATCCTGAACGATCACGAATGGCTCAACCCGCCCCCCTCGATGGCACATTTCCTGAGCTCGGATGTCGGCGGGCTGCTGCTCCATTACCTGATCTCCAAACTCACCACGCTCGAGGCCCCCGAAGGGCGGATCCTGCTCGAACCAATCAGCATCGCCGCGCTGGCCGAACGGTTCCTGATCTCGGTCTCCAATGTGAAACGCATGATCCACAAAGCCGAGCTCGACGGGCTGCTGGGATGGGAACATCCGCGACGCCGGGGCTGCCTTTGGGTCACGAGCGACTTCGTGAGGGATCATTTCCGCCGTCAGGCGGTGAAGTTCGAGATGGTTGATCGGGCCTTGCGCGAAACGGTCGCCGCGGATGCGGGCCGCTGACCGCGCCAAACCGCCGATCTGCCCGGAATTGGACGCTGCATCGCCCTCACGCTTTCCCTAATGTTACCCACGAGGGCATTGCGCATGGGTCAGGCGAAGACCGTACCATGCGCAATCGGGGGCAAGACATGTCGTGCAGCGCGAGACGAGACGCCGGACACCGTCATCCGGGCGGATCTCCCTCCGCCGCGGCGCGCGATGCGACCGCCTTGCCCAGCCCTTCGCGCGTCATCGGCCCGGCCGGTGACGCGACCGCATCTGGCGAGACCCGCGCCGCCCCCGCATCGGGGGCAGCCCTGTGCGCGCCGGATCCGGGTCATCGACGCCGCCTCGACCGGCACGACGCCTGAAAGGGGGTCCGCGTGGCTTGTGTGGGCAAGCCGGACCGGACGGTGCGTGCGGGTCTGGCGGCGTCGATGCCTCGCCCATTCGGGGCGTCGCCTTGCGCATCCGGAAACGCCGCGCGAGGCAGGCAAGCCGCAGCGAACGCCGCCTTCCCCCTCCACGCCGACCCGCGCGCGTCACATTCCCTTCGGGACGGGCCCGGCACACCCCGTTTTCGCCTTGCCACCAAGGCGCGCGCCCAATAGAAGGGCGGCTGAAATTGCGAACCCGGCCGCGATCCGCGCGGCGCATAAAGATAAGGACATCCCATGCAGGTCACCGAGACCCTCAACGACGGCCTCAAGCGCGGCTACGAGATCACCATCACCGCCAAGGAGCTCGACGACAAGGTCACCGCCAAGCTCCAGGAAGCGCAGCCCGAGATCGAGATGAAGGGCTTCCGCAAGGGCAAGGTGCCGATGGCGATGCTGCGCAAGCAGTTCGGCCCGCGCATCCTCGGCGAAGCCATGCAGGACGCCGTTGACGGCGCGATGAGCGACCATTTCGACAAGACCGGCGACCGCCCCGCGATGCAGCCGAAAATCGAGATGAAGGACGGCGAGAACTGGAAAGAGGGTGACGACGTGATCGTGACCGTCGAGTACGAAGCGCTGCCGGAAATCCCGGAAGTCGACCTCTCGGGCGTTTCGCTGGAGCGTCTGGTCGTGAAGGCCAACGAAGCCGAGGTCAACGAGGCACTCGACAGCCTCGCGGCCACCGCGAAGAACTTCGAAGCCAAGGACGGCAAGGCGGAGAACGGCGATCAGGTCGTGATCGATTTCGAAGGTTTCGTCGATGGCGAAGCGTTCGAAGGCGGCAAGGGCGAAGGCTACCCGCTCGAACTCGGCTCGGGCTCGTTCATCCCGGGCTTCGAGGATCAGCTCCTCGGCGCCAAGGCCGGTGACGATGTCGACGTGACCGTGACCTTCCCGACCGAATACGGTGCCGAGCACCTCGCGGGCAAGGAAGCGCTCTTCAAGTGCAAGGTGCACGAGGTGAAGACCGCGAAAGCCGCAGAGATCAATGACGATCTCGCCAAGCAGTTCGGCGCCGAGGATCTCGCCGCGCTGAAAGGCCAGATCGCCGAGCGCCTCGAAGCCGAATATGTCGGCGCGGCGCGTCAGGTGATGAAGCGCGGCCTGCTCGACCAGCTCGACGAGAAGGTCAAGTTCGACCTGCCGCCCTCGCTGGTGGAAGCCGAGGCCAAGCAGATCGCGCACCAGCTCTATCACGAAGAGCATCCCGAAGATCACGGCCATAACCACGGCGAAATCGAAACGACCGACGAGCACACCTCGCTCGCCGAGCGCCGCGTGCGCCTTGGCCTGCTGCTCGCCGAAATCGGCCGCAAGCAGGAAATCGAGGTCTCCGACGCCGAGATGACCCAGGCGGTGATGAACCAGGCACGTCAGTACCCGGGCCAGGAACGCGCCTTCTTCGAATTCGTGCAGCAGAACCCGCAGATGCAACAGCAGTTGCGCGCGCCGATCTTCGAAGACAAGGTCGTCGATTACATCGCGGGCGAAGCCAAGGTGACCGAGAAGGAAGTCACCAAGGAAGATCTGCAAAAAGAGATCGAGAAGCTCGACGAGGTCTGATCCCCGTCAGCGATCGCAATGATCGAAAGGCCGCTCCTTCGGGGGCGGCCTTTTTGCCATGCGCGATGCGCGGGTCAGGACCAAGAGGCAGAGGGTCGACGCGGCCACAGCGCCTTGGGGAATGCGCCTCAGGGTTTGGCGGTGATCATGTTCGTGGCCGCCGCGCCGATCTCGCGGCGCGCACCTTCGAATTTTGCGCCGATGCTATAGGCCGCGGTGCGCAGCGCCTCGGTGCCTTCCCGATCGCCCTTGATCACGGCCTGAAGCACTTCGCCCGCATCCGCCAGCCGCCCCTCGAAGGCGGCCGGGTTGTGCAGGTAGAGCAGACCAGCGGTGACCAACGCGGTGTGGGTCACCGCCCCGTGGATGATCGAAAACAGCTTCATCTTGCTTCTCCAGATCGGCTGAATGGCCAGTCTGGCGCGCAAAAACGGCGAATTTGAGGCTTGGCTTCCGGGCTCAGGCCTCCAGTGTCGGGGCAATCCCGGGCGTGCGCATCTCGATCACGCGGCGCGGATAGGGGATCTCGATCCCTTCGGCCTTGAGCGCGTTCCAGATCAGGAAGAGCACATCGGAAGTGTATTTGTTCGGCCCGTCATCAAGCCCGCTCACCCAGAACTCCACCGCGAAATCAATCCCACTCTCGCCAAAGCCGCGCAGTTCGCAATCGGGGGCCTGGGGTTCGGACAGCACCGCCGGGTGGGTCGAGACGGCGGCCTCGACGATCTCGGGCACGCGGTTGATATCGGTCTCGTAGCTGACCGAGAACGGTGCCTCGAGCCGGTTGGCCGAGCCCTGATCGGAATAGTTCACGACGCGGGTGGTGATGAAATGCTCGTTGGGCACAACGATCCACTTGCCGTCGAAAGTCTCGAGAATGATCGAGCGCATGGTCATCTTCACGATCGTGCCCTGCTCTCCGCCGTCGAGCTCGACGTAGTCACCCACCGTCGCCTGCCCTTCGAGCAGCAGAATGATACCCGAGATGAAGTTCGACGCGATCTGTTGCAGGCCCAGACCGATACCGACACCAAGCGCACCGCCGAGCACGGCAAGCGTCGTCAGGTCCACGCCCATCACGTTCATCAGGATCAGGAAGGCGGCACCGAAAATCGCGATCTCCGAAGCCTTGATCGCGAGGATGCGGGTGGCGGGGCGCAGCTCCTCCTGGTTCTCGAGGTAGCTTTGCGATCGCTCGTTGGACCAGCGGCCCAGCCAGAAGATCAGGCCGCCGAAGAGGCCGAACTTGATCGCCCAGAGCAGGCTGAAAGACAGGTTGCCCAGCGGCACCTTGACATTGGCAAGCGCCGCGCTGGCCGCGGGCAGAAGCCCCACGACATAGACCAGCGCGATCGGCAGCACGAGAAAGCGGCCGAAGGCGCGCAGGAACGGATCCTTGAGAACGTCGCGCACATAGGCACGCACGGCGAGGAACAGAAAGAGACGCTTGAGGAAGCCGACGATCCCGGCGGTGCCGAAGATCGATGTGAGAATGCTTTCGGCCAGAAGCGCGAGCGCCGCCGCGAGCAACGGCCAAAGCAACGGCATCAGGCGCAGGATCTGACGTCGCGCCGTCGCACGCAGCCCCTTGTCCCCTTCGGCCGGGGTCAGCCAGCTGCGCAGGCGCGGACGCAACAGCCGCGTGAAGAGCCCCGCGAGCACAAGCACCACCGCGATCGCCGCGATCTGCCCCCAGGCGGCGGGCGTCTGCGCCCAAGCCCAAGCCGTTTCCACATAGGGTTGGATGCGCTCGATCAACTCGTCCATGACTGCCCTCTTCTCCTCGCGCTTTCACCTAACGAAGGGCGCCCCCGCGAGGCAAGCGCCTTTGCGCGCACATGGAGCAGGACAAAGAAAAACCGCGCCCCGGGAGGCGCGGTTTCAAACTTTGGCAGTTCTGCCGGAGCGAGCTCCGATCAGGCCTTGTCGGCTTCGGCTTCCGGGGTCGCGACCGGGCCTTCGTCCTCGTCCGAGGCGGCGCCGCCGATATCGTCGAACAGTTCCGCGATCTCGAATTCGGCCGCGGCTTCTTCTTCCGCTGCCAGTTCCTGGATCGACTTGCCCGAGGCTTGCAGTTCGGCTTCTTCGGCCGAGCGCGCGACGTTCAGGTTGATCTCGCACATCACTTCGGGGTGCAGGTGCACTTCGACGGTGTGAAGGCCGAGGACCTTGATCGGCTGACGGATCACGACCTGCTTGCGGTCGATCGAGAAGCCCTCTTCGGTGGCGATCATCGCCGCGTCGCGGGTGGTGACCGAGCCGTAGAGGTTGCCGCCGTCGGATGCCGAACGGATCACGACGAACTGCTGGCCGTCGAGGCGCGATGCCAGCGCTTCGGCTTCCTGCTTGGTTTCGAGGTTGCGCGCTTCGAGCTGAGCCTTGCGCTCTTCAAAGCCCTTGATGTTGGCTTCGTTGGCACGCAGCGCCTTGCCTTGCGGCAGAAGGTAGTTGCGACCGTAGCCGTCCTTGACGGTGACCACGTCACCCATCTGGCCGAGCTTGGCCACGCGTTCGAGAAGGATCACTTCCATTGGTCGGTCTCCTTATTTCACGGCGTAGGGCAGCAGGGCGAGGAAGCGGGCGCGCTTGATCGCGCGGGCCAGTTCACGCTGCTTCTTCGCCGAAACGGCGGTGATGCGGGCGGGGACGATCTTGCCGCGCTCAGAGATGTAGCGCTGCAGAAGACGGGTGTCCTTGTAGTCGATTTTCGGCGCGTTCTCACCCGAGAACGGGCAGACCTTGCGACGACGGAAAAACGGTTTTGCCATGGGTACTACTCCTTAGCTCGGGATCAACGACGCTCACGGCGCTCGGAGCGCTCGTCGCGTTTCTGCATCTGGACCGAGGGGCCCTCTTCGTGGGCGTCGACCTTGATGGTCAGCACGCGCATCACGTCGTCATGCAGACGGGCCAGACGCTCCATTTCCTGCACGGCCGACGACGGGGCGTCGGTTTTCAGGAAGGCGTAGTGCCCCTTGCGGTTCTTGTTGATCTTGTAGGCCATGGTCTTCACGCCCCAGTATTCGGATTCGACGACTTTGCCGCCGTTGTCCGACAGGACCGTGGAGAAATGTTCGACAAGGCCTTCGGCCTGCGCGTTGGACAGATCCTGACGCGAGATGAGGACATGCTCGTAAAGCGGCATGCGAACTCCTGTTTTTTCAAGGCGGCTTCAAAGTTGGGCAAATGAGGCTTCCGCGACCCAACACGAGAGGCTCCGCCGGTTCATAGCAAACGCGGAAGATGCGGCCTTATACGGGATGCGCTCCGGGATGCAAGGAAAAATCCGCCGCGCGCCGCCTCCGCCGTCGCCCGCCTAAACGCGCTGCGCGGGCAGGTTTGATCTCACCGTGGATCCCCGTTATGCAAGGATCATCGCGCGGACGCAGGCAAAGCGATGATCTGCGTTCGACATCTTCGCACCGGAGACCCGCCGATGGAACATCTGGCCTCGGGAAGCTGCCTTTGCGGCGCCGTCAGGTTTCGCCTTTCGGGCACATTCGAGAGTTTCTTTCTCTGCCATTGCTCGCGATGCCGCAAAGATACCGGCTCGGCCCATGCGGCGAACCTGTTTTCCTCCGGCGCGTCGATCAACTGGCTCGCGGGGGACGACAAGGTGAAGACGTTCACCCTCCCCCATACACGCCACGCGAAGAGTTTCTGCACAGACTGCGGCTCTGCCCTCCCGACGGTTCAGATCGAGGGGCGCCTGCTCGTGGTGCCTGCGGGGTCTCTGGACAGCGAGCCCCCGCTCGCGCCGACGGCGCATATCTGCTGCGCGGATCGCGCGCGCTGGACCGACGGGATGGATGCCGCGCCGAAATTCGACGGTCTTCCTCGCTGAGCGAAGGGGTTAGTCGAGGCGCCCCGCCGCGAGGATCGGGCCAGGCAGCGGCATCGAATGACCTTCGCGCGCGGCCTGGACGATCAACACCGCCGGCGAATCTCCCTCAAGTTCGATCGAGAGCCTGGTCGGTGTCTTGCCATCCCAGTCGGCGACGGCGCGCCAGCTGGTGACGATATTGGAATAGATCACGGTGCGGCCCGCATTCTCGCCGCGCAGGATATCGACCGTCGCGCGCGGCTGGTAGCGCACGACCTGCACCACGGCGGGTTCGCCCGCACCATCGACCGGGCGCAGCGAGACCTCGTAGCGCCCGCCCTGCCCCGTAATCGTCAGATCGACCTGCGCGGCCTCTTCCACCTCGCGCGCGATCGCGGCGATCAGATCGTTGCGCTGCGGGCCCACGAGCGCCTCGCGCCCCTCGACGATCATCTGCGGCGTGTAGACGGTGCGCTCGCCCGCAGCCAGCGCATAGGCCTTCTGGCGGGCGGTGAATTCGGGCTTTCCGAAAGGATCCTTCCAGCCGAGATAATCCCAGTAATCGACATGCAGCGCGAGCGCGATCACGTCGGGGCGTTCCGCGATTTCCTCGAACAGCGCATCGGCCGGCGGGCAGGATGAACACCCCTGCGAGGTGAAGAGCTCGATCACGACCGGACCGCTTTTCGCCATCTCGGAAGACGCAGGCTGCGCCGCGGCCTCAGCGCCGGGCGCCATCGACTGGACCATCGCCTCGGAGACGCGCTGGCGCATGCCGGGCGGCGCGTCGGGAACGAGCGTCACACCCGTGCCGGGAACCACTTCCTCGGCCCGCAGGAAATCGGGCAAGCCGACGCTTCCCAGCGCTGCCGCCATGCCGATCCAGATCGCGGTAAAACTGCCTGCGCGCACCGTGCAACCTCTTCCAAACGTCCGCCTTTATACTTACCGTCGCGGCCGATACCATGACCAATCAAGGTTTTGAGAGATTTCTTGCCGTTTCCGCGCAAAAAGCGAAATTACGTGTAAAATCACGTCAGGCTTCCCCGCGGGAAGGACCGGCACGTGATTTTTTGTGTGCAACGGTATACAAAAATGCGTCCTCCCTCTTGAACGGATGGAAAGCTTCAGGCAAATACGGCGCCAGCGACACCCTTAGGACCCATGAAGGGAGGCCATTCTCATGCCCATCGTTACCGGTAAAGATACTGCCAAGACCCGCCGCGAACTCAGCGTCGGCGGCAAGAGCTATGCCTTTTACTCGATCCCCGCGGCCACCGAAGCAGGCCTCGGCGATTTCTCGAAGCTCCCCGCCTCGCTGAAGGTGGTGCTCGAGAACCTGCTGCGCTTCGAGGATAACGGCTTCACCGTTTCGGTGGACGACATCAAGGCCTTCGGCGAATGGGCCGAAAAGGGTGGCCAGAACCCGCGCGAAATCGCCTACCGCCCCGCCCGCGTGCTGATGCAGGACTTCACCGGCGTTCCGGCCGTGGTCGACCTCGCCGCGATGCGCGACGGCATCAAGGGCCTCGGCGGCGACGCCCAGAAGATCAACCCGCTGGTTCCCGTGGACCTCGTGATCGACCACTCGGTGATGATCGACGAGTTCGGCAACCCGCGCGCCTTCCAGATGAATGTGGATCGCGAATACGAGCGCAACATCGAGCGCTACAAGTTCCTCAAATGGGGCCAGACCGCGTTCGAGAACTTCCGCGTCGTTCCCCCGGGCACCGGCATCTGCCACCAGGTGAACCTCGAATATCTCGCCCAGACCGTCTGGACCGACCGCGATCAGGACGGTACCGAAGTCGCCTATCCCGACACGCTCGTGGGGACCGACAGCCACACCACCATGGTCAACGGCGCCGCCGTGCTCGGCTGGGGCGTGGGCGGCATCGAGGCTGAAGCCGGCATGCTCGGCCAGCCGATCTCGATGCTGATCCCGGAAGTCGTGGGCTTCAAGCTGACCGGCGAGATGGTCGAAGGCACCACCGGCACTGACCTCGTGCTGAAAGTCGTCGAAATGCTGCGCGCCCATGGCGTGGTCGGCAAATTCGTCGAATTCTACGGCCCCGGCCTCGACAAGCTGCCGCTGGCGCAGCGCGCGACCATCGCCAACATGGCGCCCGAATACGGCGCGACCTGCGGCTTCTTCCCGGTCGATGCCGAAACCCTGCGCTACCTCGAGCAGACCGGCCGCGACAAGGACCGCATCGCTCTGGTCGAAGCCTATGCCAAGGAAAACGGCATGTGGCGTGACGCGGACTATGCGCCGATCTACTCCTCGACGCTCGAACTCGACATGGGCACGATCGTCCCGGCGATCTCGGGCCCGAAGCGTCCGCAGGACTACCTGCCGCTGACCGGCGCCGCCGATGCGTTCTCCAAGGTCGTCGCGGATTACCGTGGCATCGACATCTCGGAAGCCGCCAAGGACATGGCCGACGAAGGCCCGGTCGCGACCAAGTCGGTCACCATCGGCAAGACCGCGAAGGTCGAAGGCGAGGATTACGAGCTGCGCGACGGTTCGGTCGTGATCGCCTCGATCACCTCGTGCACCAACACCTCGAACCCCTATGTGCTGATCGGCGCGGGTCTCGTGGCGCGCAAGGCGCGTGAACTGGGCCTGACCCGCAAGCCGTGGGTGAAAACCTCGCTCGCACCGGGCTCGCAGGTCGTTTCGGAATACCTGGAAGCCGCCGGCCTTCAGGAAGATCTCGACGCGGTCGGCTTCAACCTCGTGGGCTATGGCTGCACCACCTGCATCGGCAACTCGGGCCCGCTCCAGCCCGAGATCTCGAAGGCGATCAACGAGAACGACCTGATCGCGACCTCGGTGCTCTCGGGCAACCGCAACTTCGAAGGCCGGATCTCGCCGGACGTGCGCGCCAACTATCTCGCCTCGCCGCCGCTCGTCGTGGCCTATGCGATCGCGGGCGACATGAATATCGACCTGAGCTCCGAGCCGCTGACCCACACGGAAGACGGCAAGCCGGTCTATCTCAAGGACATCTGGCCGACCGACAAGGAGATCGCCGATCTCGTCGAGAAGGTCGTGACCCGCGAGAAGTTCCAGTCGAAATATGCCGACGTGTTCAAGGGCGACGAGAAGTGGCAGGGTGTCGAGGTTTCGGGTGGCGAAACCTATGACTGGCCGCCGACCTCGACCTACATCCAGAACCCGCCCTACTTCCAGGGCATGTCGCCGGAGGCCGGTGAGATCTCGAACATCAAGGGCGCGGGCATCCTCGCCGTGCTGGGCGATTTCGTTACCACCGACCACATCTCGCCCGCGGGTTCGTTCAAGCCCGATACCCCGGCCGGGAAATACCTGGTCGAGCATCAGGTCGCTCCGAAGGACTTCAACAGCTACGGTTCGCGCCGCGGCAACCACGAAGTCATGATGCGCGGCACCTTCGCCAACATCCGCATCAAGAACGAGATGCTCGATGGCGTCGAGGGCGGCTTCACCAAGGGCCCCGATGGCAAGCAGACCTCGATCTACGACGCCGCGATGGCCTATGCCAAGGAAGGCAAGCCGCTGGTGATCTTCGGCGGCGAGCAATACGGCGCTGGCTCCTCGCGTGACTGGGCCGCGAAGGGCACCAACCTGCTCGGCGTGAAGGCCGTGATCGCGGAAAGCTTCGAGCGCATCCACCGCTCGAACCTCGTCGGCATGGGCGTCATCCCCTTCGAATTCACCGAAGGCATGACCCGCAAGGATCTGAACCTCACCGGTGAGGAAGAGGTCTCGATCGAGGGTCTGGAAGGCGATATCAAGCCGCAGTCGATCGTGCCCTGCACCATCACCTACAAGGATGGTTCGACCAAGGTCATCAATCTCAAGAGCCGCATCGATACCGCGGTCGAGATCGAATACCTGCGCAATGGCGGCGTGCTGCACTACGTGCTGCGCAACCTCGCCAAGGCCTGAGGCTGACGGTTACGAGATTGGAGAAGGCCCCGCGATTGCGGGGCCTTTTTCGTATCGGCAGATATCGCCGGACGGCGGATGCCGTCGGGGGGCTCTCCGAGGGGCAAGGGCGGGATTGAGGCCAGATTGACCGATGCTGCAGGTTCCTCGAATGTCCGGTGTCCCGATAGCTAAAACGTTCGAGACCTTGCACGTGGGGCGCTACATGGATCACATTCAGGCAGCCTTTAGTGCGAGGAAAGTTGATGACCTATGGCGATTTCGGTGAACCTGAGATTCCTCACGACCTCTTTGAATGTGCACTGTTTCTAAGAAACAATATCATTGACCTCACAACCCAAGGGGGGTCGGAGGCCGAGTACAAATTAGCCAGAAGAAGGCTACTGGAAGACCCGGCAAGCAAGCGACTTCTGCCGAGCTTTGTGCGCTTCTCAAACAATGCCGCTTCTGTGCAGTCAGCATTATCGAGCGTTGCAAGTGGTTCAGGTTCTTGGGCCATGCGCCGGGGCCACGTCACTGACGCTGATCCGCACCCCAGAGCTCTACCGCCCTTAGGCAGAGTTTCCCGGCTTTGCTCAGGGTGACGGGCTGGTGACGCCC
>NZ_MPZW01000020.1:0-11453 GCF_002020275.1 Thioclava sp. L04-15
GGCTCTGCTACACAGTATGGCGCAATCGGGCTGCGGTGGCTCTGGGGCGTAAGCGACCTCGCCGTCGATAGGGGCGGATTCCGGACCTTCGTTGGACTTGCAGGCTATCGAACTGCCACCGGCGCAAGCTGACATTGGCGTCGCGCTGTATCCACCGAACGAGACATGGCAGTCCGAAATCACCGAGTACCGGATCCGGGGCGGAAAGTTCTACCTGTTTCAATAATGGACTGCTTTGACGGCCTTGTCGTGAGTTGGGGGATCGGCACCAAGCCCGACGCGGCCTTGGGCGACACCATGCTCGATGCAGCGACCGAGACGGCTGCGGGTCAAGGCGAGCACCAAATTGTTCACAGTGACCGTAGGCAGCGTTATCGCTGACTGGGCTAGCTCGAGGGAAGCAAGGCTGCAAAGTCCGTTCGCTCGACGTCGCGAAAGGCGTGCTCACAGAACAACGCCGCCTCCGAAAGCTTGTTCGGCCGGCTGAAGACCGAGTTCTTCTACGCGAGTCAACAGAGAATTTTCACATACGACCAGTTCATAGGCAAGGTCGTTGCGTACATTTGCTGGCACAACGAGACGCGCATCAAGTTAAAACCAGACGGATGCAGTTCGACCGCGTAACTTGGACGCCTTGGCCTCGTGCCGTGAAACCAGCACAAATTTTTCTCCGCATCTCCCGGGGCCAAGTCCGGGTGGAGATCAACAGACTATTGGACATACAACATGAAGTGGCGCTATGTGAGTATTTGAGCAAATCATGAGAAATCTCGCCCAATCAGGCAGAGACGGAAAGGGGCAGAAATTTGGGAACTAGTAAAGAGGCCTTCCGTTTCGTCGACCTCTTCGCTGGGCTGGGTGGCTTCCACGTCGCCCTCGATGAGTTGGAGGGGCGTGGTGTGTTCGCTGCAGAGAGGGAGCCCAAACTGAAGGCTCTCTACAAGGTCAACTTCGGCGTCGACGCTTGGGGTGATCTTAACGAGTTGCACAGCGACGAAATCATAGCCCGCAACGTGCCCGATCACCACGTCCTTACCGCTGGTTTTCCGTGCCAACCGTTCTCTAAAGCAGGAGACCAGTTGGGCTTTAAAGACACAAATCAGGGCAATCTCTTCTTCAAGGTGCATGACATTTTGCGCGTCAAGCGGCCAGTACACTTCATCTTGGAGAATGTGCCCAATATCCTTAAGCACGACGGCGGCCGCACTAAGATCACGATCATTCGCTTGTTGGAGGAGCTTGGCTACTCCGTCGAAGTAGAGCACTTCTCGCCCCACAATTTCGGCATTCCACAGGTGCGAGACCGCGCCTACTTCGTAGGATCACTCCAGGGCCTCGATCATTTTAAGTGGCCAGAGAAGCATAATGATCCAACCGGAATCCAATCGGTACTGCGCCGGGAAGGACATTCTAAGCGCGCCATCCCTGAACAAACGCTGCGAGCCATAGATATGTGGGGCGACTTCCTGCGCCGCTCGCCGGCTTCGCTGAAGCTGCCTTCTTTCCCGATCTGGTCGATGGAGTTTGGGGCAACCTATCCCTACCTGGACGAGACACCAGCAGGGGTTTGGGTTCGAAGACCTGTGTGGGGTCTTAGCCGGATGGGTTTCAAGGGCAGCTTCGGCCAGTCCCTGGACTGCTCGCTAGACGAACAAGCTGCGAGGATACCTAGCCACGCTAACCGCTTGGGAGAACTGAATTTTCCGCACTGGAAGCGGACTTTTATCAGGCAAAACCGCGAGTTCTACCAGGCCAACCGCCAGTGGATCGATCCCTGGATCGCAAGATGGAGCCCGCAAAGCTTCCCGTCTAGCTTCCAGAAGATGGAGTGGAACGCGCAAGGTGAGGACCGTGACATTGACAACTTCGTGTTACAGGTGCGTGCGTCAGGACTGCGGGTCAAGCGTCCCACTACATCCCCAAGTCTCATCGCCTTTACGCAGACCCAAGTGCCCATCCTCGGTGCTAACCTGGCCGGCGAACGTCGTTACATGACACCAACTGAATGCGCTGAACTTCAGGCCCTCGGAGGTATCCAATTGCCGGCGTCCGACATCGACGCGTACAAAGCCTTGGGGAACGCAGTGAACGCTCGCGTTGTCAAAGCAATAGCCGAACGGTTGTTGCACAGGCTCATCCGGCCCACGTCTAGCATCACCGCTGACCTCGAACCGTTAAGAGCTGCTGAATGACTGATCAAATCGAACACGAACACGAAGACGACTTCGACGAGGAAGACCCACGGGTCCTCGTCCTGGAGAGCATCGCCGAAGGGTTGGCAACACTCTCCGAGGCTTCTGACACGCCCGACGGTGTTCCCCCAGTTTCGTCAATTTTCAGCAGCAGCGATGTCGACTTCGCCTCTGACTCGTGGATGAACAAACTCGCTGAGGTTCAAGGCTGGCTGAGCCTCAGCGAGGACCTCCCGCCCACGGGCGGTGAATCATTCCTTCAGGCACTAATCGTTGAACTCGACCTTGAACCCACCGACCTTCTAGCTTCCGGAGGTGCCAACCCGCCGCTGAGTCTTCGCGCGCTCGAACGCCTAAACGAGCGGGTAGAGGCAGCCGGTCGGCTCCAAGGCGATTTTATTGAAGAACTTGAGGCCAAGGGCACTAGCCGCGGAACCGCTACCCAGTCGTGGGTTGACGCGTGGGGCGAGATCGACGCGGGCGAGGAAGTGGTGACCCCGGAGCCGGTCACGGCAAAGGCCGCAGTATGGGCGATCTACCACTTTACGAAGAAGCCCCCCAACCTGACGCCGTCATACCAGCGTGGTGACGTATGGGGCAATGGCGACAGACAGGCCCTGATGGAGTCCATCCTGCGTGGTGTTCCTTTGCCATCCGTCATTCTTCTGCGAACCGGACCTTCTACGCCGCATGAGGTGGTCGACGGCAAACAGAGGCTCACGGCCATCCTCCGGTTTGTGGGAAAGCATCCCGTCGCTAAGCAGAAGGTTGCCGAGGTTACCGCTCGGCATAGTGACAAAAAGTTCAACGATAAAGGACGTCTCGATGAGGACGGGGACAAAAATTTAACTGATTTGTTCAACGACGATTACCCGGCTTTCCGCCGTGCGTGGAAAGCGCTGGAAGGTTACGCACTCAATTCCACACTAGAGAACGAATACTACTTCCCATTCAGGCTGCGAACGACCGGAGACGGCGGGCTGGTTGGTCCCTACCTCGAACCTCTCCGCGGAAAGTACTACACGCAGATTAAGGGTCGAGAGATCAACGTCGCTAATCAGCAAATTGTCGTCGAAGCGTTATTCGAGGACCCGGTGGACTACACCGTTCCCGTGATTGAATACACTCAGGCCAGTCAAGCCCAGATCCATGAGGTCTTTCGCCTCTACAACAAGCAGGGCGTACACCTGAATGCTGAAGAGATCCGTAACGCCGTTTACCATGAGGTCGAACTTACCCGCGCGACCCTTGCCGCCGCCGGCGACGCCGACCCGAACATTGACGTCGCCCAAATCGCTATATCTCTGGCTGGTATCCACGATCTTGGCCGCTTGGGTGAGGCGCTGACAGACTACGGTTTTGGAGGCACGCGCTACAAGCGCACTAAGGTTCTCGCTTGGGTCATCTCGGTCCTTGTGCATGACAGCAAAGAGGTCACCAAAGAGGGCATCAAAGAGAAAGACTTGGCATCGACTAGCCGAAACATCGACCAGTTGCTGATCGCGATTCAGAAAAACAAGTCGCACCCGCTAGCCGACTCATCGACGTTGACCAAGCTGTTCTCGCTGCTGCTACAAGCAGTCGAACTTCACTCATCGCACGATGAGTTGTGGTCGGATCAATTCAAGGATGGCGGCAAGGGCGCCAAGTGGCAGGAACTCCAACTCGTTGGTTCCCTCGTCGGCATTTCCATGGCCTTGGCGGCCTCTCCAGACGACATCGAGGACCGCATCGAGGCCAATGCGGATGCTATCCGAACGGCGAGCGAGGAATCCGCGGACTGGCAACGCCCCGAAAAGACGCAGACTAAAACCCAGTGGGACTACATCGCCAAGATCACCAAAAGTCTCCTCGAACTATTGGGACTGGACCCTGATCAAGCGGCTGAGGCAATACGTCTGCAATTCGGGACCTCCGGGTACGCATCGTTGCAGCGGATGCGCATCAAACCGAAAATTTGAGAGCGGTGAAAGTGAATTCCCCACTCGTCGAGCACGTCTACTTCAATCCACCCTCGCCCAAAGAAGCGGACTCGTGGTGGGAGAGGTACAAGGCTCAACTCGTCGGTTTGACTGACACAGCGCGTGCCTCCGTTGAGGCGGACTCCCGCTACATTCTGCAGCGCGGAATATTGGCAGCCGACACTACGAAGCTCGAAGAGTGGTCATCCAGCCGCTCGCGCACGGGCCTCGTCATGGGCTCAGTCCAGTCTGGCAAGACCGCTTCAATGCTGGGTGTCTCAGCCTTGGCCATCGACAACGGCCTCGACATCATCGTCGTCCTAGCCGGGACCCGTCTCTCCTTGTGGCGCCAGACCTATGAGAGGCTGGTGCAGCAGTTGGATTCGGGCGAGGAAAACGCACAGAAGATTAAGCGCCGCCTTCTGTGTCCTGCGCCTGGCATCGCTCTGTCAGAACAGACCCACCCACTTAGAACCACCTACCGTTTGCCGTCGGCACAAGTTCGACAGCGGCTGAGTCAGGGCAGGCCTCTTATCGTCGTGGCGATGAAGCAGACTGACCATCTGCATGCGTTGGGAGCAAGCCTCCGCGACAACGTTTTCAAAGAAGTTAAGGAGCTTGGTCGCCCCGTCCACATGCTTGTGCTTGACGATGAGGCCGACGATGGCTCGATTCTCGACGCCATCGTCGAGTCCTCGCAGGACCCCATTTACGGCAACCTGAAGCAGATCCCGCGTGCAATCGCCAACCTCTGGGATCCTCCGCAGGGGTCGCCTGAAAATCTCTTCTCGACATACATCGCCTACACGGCGACCCCCCAGGCCAACCTCCTTCAGGAGGATCACAACCCCCTGGCGCCACGCGACTTTGTGATCTCTCTTCGGACGCCGCTCGACGTCGGTCATCCAGTAGATACAATCGACCCTGGCAATATCAATGCCCCTCGCTCATCGACTTACCCCGAGGCGGCTGGGATCCGTTTTTACTACACCGGCGGTGAGGTATTCTACCGCCGCGCAGAGGCAGCCAAACTGTGCGTGCCCACCACCAACTCCGTGCAGCAGGACCTCGCCGACGCCGTCCGAGCTTTCTTGGTGGCGGGCGCTATCCGCCTAAACCGCTCTGGCAGGCTCGGCCCAGCGTCCGCACTTGTAGAGCAGTTCGACACCAGGGAGGAAGCCTTTGCCAAAGTGGCTTCGCCGCACTCGATGCTGTATCATCCTTCTGCAGCAATCCAGCACCACTTCCGGGGTGCTGAGGACCTCCTCATGTGGGCGGGAATTCAGGATCGAGCGACGGCTCGAGATATGCTCGATGCGGGAAATGTCAGGCTTCCCCACTCCCTGGTGGATCAACTGCTGGCGAACCCCGCCCCATGGGCGCTATGGCTTGAAAAGTACCGCGCCTCCTCCAGAGTGATCGAGGCGGAATTTGACGTCCAGCCACCGGCAAGTTTCCCGGACTGGCAGACGGTCGAAGACCTATTAGTCAGGGAGGTGATCCCCGGAACCAGGATCGCAGTGGTCAACAGCGACCCTAACGCTGACGATCGCCCTGACTACGCACCGATCCAGGATGCAGACACCGGAAAATGGAGAGCAGCTCGCGACCTCTGCACGATCTTCGTCTCAGGGAATGTCATGGCTCGGGGACTGACGCTGGAAGGGATGACCACGGCGTTGTTTCAGCGTTCATCGGCCAATCCGCTGGCAGACACCCAGATGCAGATGCAGCGCTGGTTCGGCTACCGCGGGTCACATATCGAGCTGTGCCGCGTCTTCGCCTCCAGCGACCAACTCTCCCTCTTCCGTGACTATCACGATGTCGATGAAGCGGTTCGAACAGCCATCACCGAGCGCATGATGAGCGACGCCCCTAAACCTACCGTCTTGCAGGGACTCAATTTCGAAGCCACAGGCAAGATCGCAGGCGTGGGCAACCTTCCACTATCACCCGGCGCACGCCCCTTCATTACAGTCATCAATGATAGCGGACGGCAGGATCCCAATGCAAAAATCGTGGCTGGCCTCTTCGCCCGGCCATCCAGCGACCTCACTGTCGCCAAAGTGCTGCGGGGCCGGATCCTAGATGCTCCGCTCGAACTGACCGAGGCCGCCGACGTCTTGGATCGCCTCACTTTCGCGGATTATCGGCCTGGGAACGAAGGGTTTCACGCAGACATCTGGAGTAGTATCGAAGCCCGCGCAAACGCGGTCGCCACACTGGCCGATGCACCTCTCTATCGCCCTCCAGTGAGGAATGGTAGGGGAGACCAGCCAAGGCGAGCCTGTCCTTATGCCATCGCCGCCTACCTTAGACTTTGGTCGGCCAGCCTCACTCGGTCGATCACGGGCCTATTTGTCACCGGCCAGCCCGGCGATCGATGGTCCTACGCCGACCTTACGCGCAAGAATGCTGAGCAGCCACGGTTTTGGGTCGGCATTCGCTACGGAGATGGCGCCACCATATCCAAAGGTCCTTTGGCACGGCTCCCATTCAACATACGCGCCACCACAAAGAGGGTGGCCGGAGGCGAACTCAAGACCACTTGGGGTGCGAGTGATCCCAACGCCGGCCCGACCCAATATCGCGGTGACGTCTACTTCGACTACTACCACCGTTACGCTGACGTGCCGTCAAGCAACAACACTGGGTGGCGACCCAGCGGCTCCGACGGTCAAATCCTCTTCTACGTCAATCAACATTCGGACGACGAACACCCGACGGTCGCCGTTGGTGTCTGTCTCCCTGCGGGAGGTCCGGAGCAGTTTTCAGCCACCCGTGCTGGGGCGACCATCGTCTAGAAGGAACTCCCATGACCAGCTACGAAGAAGTTCTAAACCAGATCAACGTCGTTCCAGCGGGCACAATCGGAGATGACCGAGCCATAACTTGGTTGACTGATGCGAAGGTGGTCGGGATCGCTCGGAATAGTCGCGGTCACTTGGAACTGTTCCTTGCAGGCGACGAGTTAAGGCCCCGGACCGGCACAGTGAAGACTGCGATGCGCTACCACTCCTGGCACCGTGACAGCCTGCCTCCGCTGAACGCCAACCGCATTTGCTTACCCGCGCTGGGGCATTTCGACCAGGTCGGTGCATTTATTGCCGCTGAACTGCTGCGCGAAAAGGCTGACGTTAATTTGGAGCGCGCCTTTGCCGTCACCGAGCCGCTGATCGAACTCGCCATTAATCGCTTGGAGATCTCCGAGAACGCGATCCTCGGTCTCGTCGGGGAACTGCTCCTACTCGACGCTCTTTGCCGCCGCGCGACCGATCCTCAGGTCGGACCAATCGTTCAGGCTTGGGATGGCTGGCGCCGCTCGGCAAGGGACTTCACATGGGAAGGCACGGGCGTAGAGATAAAAACCACTACTCGCGCCACCTCAAGTCACGCCATCCATGGCGTCCACCAAATCGAGCCTACCCCTGTCAGTGATGACGACACAGGGGAAGCGCGCCTGCTGCTCGTAAGCATCGGTCTGTGCCAAGCAGATCTCAATGCGCATGCTTTGTCGATCCCTTCCTTGGTGGAGAGCATTCTTGAGCGTCTCAACGCCACCGGGGCGAGCGGCTTGGTCAACGAGTTCCTAACGCGCGTGTCTGTGTACGGCGCGGAGTCGGGCATGGGATACGAGCATGCCACGATGGTCAACGAGGCACCGTTCACGACTAAATTTAGCGTGACCTTTGTTCGCGGGTACGACATGACAGACTCGGCCGTCCAGGTCCTGCGGCGCGATGACCTCATCACCCATCAGCATGTGGATGCCCAGTCGGTCACCTTCCGGGTGGATCTTCCCGCGACGATCAGCTTGGACAACCCCATTATTGGTGCCCGACGCGTCGTGGAGGCGATCCTGAGGCTGGACAGTTAGGGACTGTTGACTTCCGCGCAAAACTGCCCCCCGAAGGATTGGTTGGCCTTGGCTTGAATGGCCAGCATGCGCGCGGCTATGGATGTCCGTTCCAGGGAAGTTGAACCGTAGCTAATCGCGAAACGGCCAATGGCCGGAGAGGGCCGTAATCCAACCCTTCCTCGGACTCAGCAGCTGACGAGGGCACTCTGGGAGAGGGATCGGACGCCTAAATCGTCGACAACGCATACTTCTGCGCGTTATCGGCAGAACGCGACATCACCATAGAATGAGACGGCCGTTGACCACATTCCCTTCCTCTCTGCGCCTCAACGGCTTGGTGCGAACCGGCCCGGTAGACATTTGCCCTCGCGACGTCCGCCTCATCCTAGCGATGATTGATGCCGGACTGGCGGATCAGAAGATCCACGCCTTTTTCAGCCAGCCTGGGCGCGACTTCAATCATAATAAGATCTCAGCACTGCGGTCGGCCAATCGATCCTCCCTGCCACCGCCCGCGACCCGCGCGGAGTTGCAAGCCTTTCTCGACGGCTGGAGTACATATCCTCCCCACTCCTGTTTTTGGCATTATTGCAGCGATCAGGGCTTCTTTGGGGATGCGTGGCTGGTCGAGTATCGCTTCCACCCTGTGGGACAGGGCATGCTCCACTCGGGCAAATTGCAGCAGGGGCGCCGCCAGCCCTTCACTTGGATCTATGATTGCGGCAGCGTCACCGCGGCAGCGCAGGTCGAGAGCGAGCTCGATGCTCTATGCACCGCGCGCAACGCTGCGCCTGGGTCAAAGCCCAAACTCGATTTTGTCGCGCTATC
Organism: Thioclava sp. L04-15; assembly: GCF_002020275.1. NCBI lineage: Bacteria > Pseudomonadati > Pseudomonadota > Alphaproteobacteria > Rhodobacterales > Paracoccaceae > Thioclava > Thioclava sp. L04-15. The sequence goes on from NZ_MPZW01000020.1 coordinate 8,841, forward strand.
GCATTTCGACGCGGACCATATCTCTGGTCTCATCCATCTGCTTGGGCTTTTCGAGGTGAAGATGATCCTCCTGCCCTTCCTGCAGCTTTGGCAGCGGTTCTGGATCGCGGCATCAGCTGACGATCTTGATGCCGCCTTCCTGCAGTTTTTAGTCGATCCCGCCGGCTACCTTCGCGGCGTGGACGGCGGTGGGGAGGCGAGGATCGTTTTTGTGCCGCCGAGCGCGGGTGATCCGCCGCCCGCGCCCGACTTCGGTCCGCCTGAAGGTCCGCGTGGCGAGCTCGACGACCGGCCGATGAAATTACGGGTGGAGACTGACCGCGTCCCGGACGTGGTCGACGGCGAGATCCTCGACGTGACGGGGCAGCGCCTGTCGGCGGCGGAATTCCTGAAAGTGGGATCGGTGCTCGACATCGACGGATTATGGGAGTTCGTCCCGTATAACGACGCACACCAGGCCAAGCGTTGCCCGGCAGGTTTCCCGGCGGCCGTCGAACCGCTGATCAAGACCTTGCTAGCCGCCGGCAATCCGGCTGACCGGAAAACGGCCCAGGATGCACTTAAGGCACATTATGACACAACCTTCGGCGACAGCGCCTATCGCCGCAATATCATCTCACTGTTCCTGTACGGCGGTCCGGTGTCGACACCTGCCGATGCCTATTTCGAGACCGGCGAGACCCGACTTGGTAATATGGCTTGGCGCCATGAGCCAGATAGGTCGGGCCTCTCTGCAACCCATTTCTCGATGCTGTTCACAGGAGATGGTTCGCTGAACTCAAAGCCGCGTCGGACAGGGTTCGAGAACTTCTTCACGCCCCATGGCCGGCTCGACAAGGCATCCGTCTTTCAAGTGATGCATCATGGCGCTTCCGGGAACTCGTCGCCCGAGGTCGCAGCCCTTGTGGCGCCGCGCGCGAGCATCTTTTGTTCCGACCCCAGCAAGGGCAAAAAGCATCCTGATGCTGACGTATTGCGGCAGTTCTGGCCCTATAACTGCATCCAAATCGATGATGCGATCGGCTGGCTGATGCTTGGGGTGTTCGTGTTCTAGGTCGATAAGGTCGTTCGCGACTGCTTTACGGGCGGGAACGGTTCCAAACGGATGATCGGTCGCCTACCGGCGATGCCGGTATCGTCGCTCTTTGGCGCGAAGAAGTGCCACCGAGCCCCGATCGGGTCTTGGCGTATGAGGGTGCGGGACGGGCCGCTCTCAGCGTAAGCTGCCTTTCCACTTTCGGCTTGGGAATGATCGAAAAATCCCAAGATTGACCTTCTAGCTAATGATTTTCAGCGAAATACGTCAAACGACCGCTTCGGGGAGCGCAGCCACGCAGCATCGGTGATACTCGAACGTCGGCTCTGGGCCGAGAGCGCAATTCTCCAGTCTCGACCCAGCGTCAAACTAGACAGAGCAATCGAAAACGGTGTCCATGCAGGGCGAAGGAGACCAACGTGACCAAACCAAGTAAGGCTGAAATCGTAAACCTCGTGAGCGAACGCGCAAAAAATCGGATAAAGGGTAGCGTGCGGCTAGAGATGCCGGGCACTGTGACGCTCTATGTGGACGAAACTGGAGCAATTGAGAGCGATCAGGCCGCTGACATAACTCTGACGGCGGACGCTAGCGTCTTCTACGACATAGCTATGGGAGTAAAGAACCCCGCAAAGGCGTTTATGATGCGCCAGCTAAAAGTTGACGGGAATCCTATGAAAGCGCTCAAAATTGGAGAAATCCTGAGCACGACGAACTAAGTTTCTCGACCGCATACGGCCCGGTTTCGTCGCGGTTTTGATGTATCCCTGAAGCGAGGCGAGGTGTTGCTGGGAAACGCGCCGATTCTTGGTCAATAAAACCGCCGCCACTTACAGCACGATCAGCGACACCGAGTTCAAATCAATTTGGATCATGCGCGAGCGGCGAATGGCCGTTTGGGCGGGCCGCACTGCAACGGGCACTCGGCAGGATGAATGACCGCAAAGGGCCGCGACTACTTGGGGCCCTTGTCGGGCCTCTGGCCGCCATACGCGTCCAGCACCATCTTGAAGTAGGTCGTCGTTTTGTCGGAGTGCGCGCTGAGACCGGGCCAGGCGAAAGGAAAGGTTCCATCGGTCACCGACCAGTCGATTTCTAACCATAGCATTTTTGCAATAGCCTCGGCCTCAGGCGACTCCTTGTCTTCGGGCCAGAGGTCAATGTCCAACGTTATCCACGCGTCGCCGTCATCATCGACCTTGATGTCAGCGCTCAAAGCAGCAAGCCTCTCTCCCACGTTGCTTGCATCATCGAGCAATGCCGCTCGCAACAACAACTCGGCCTTCCTTGCGTCCATGTCCATTGTGAGTGCCATGTCTGTCCTCTCCCTTTGGATGAGAGATAGGCATCTCATGGTTCGATTAAAGGGTGTATTCTTTCGAGGTCCGCTTCGGCGGAGCCGCACTGCGGCGACAATTTCCCCAACGAGCGCCAGCTTCGGGCCGTCCATGAAGGGCGGCCTGAACCGCGCCGGGTTTGCCGGAGGCTGATTTGGGTTAGTTACGCGGCCATGTCTTCAGTTTCCAGAGCGGCGTAGAAGTTTGCCTCTGCTTCCGCCGGCGGGATGTTCCCGATCG
>NZ_MPZW01000021.1:0-5876 GCF_002020275.1 Thioclava sp. L04-15
CCCGGCCTCCAAGCTGCTGCTGCGATGGTGAGGTGAGAGAGGTTGGGGGTGCAGGGGGCGAAGCCCCCGCTCTTGTCAGGGTTTAGAACTCCCCCCGGCCTTTTTTGCGGGACAACTGTTCGCCCGCTAAAATGATCATACAGGCGACGCAAACCAGGGTGGTTTAAGCATCGCGTTTTCAGTTTTGGATGTGGGTTCGAGTGTCCCTAGCTCCGGTCCAGCATCAATGAAACGAAGGAACGAGCAGGGATGAAGAAGCTGAAAATCACATGCGGGAAGGTCACGATCGAGGCCAAAGAAGTGCCGAACTGGCTGCTTGTAGCGCTGGTGGCCGGTCTATCGAGCTTCGCTCGAGCACGCGGTTGGATCTGACGAATCCCTACTTGGTGCGAAAAAGTATTTCCGAAACAAAGACTTGGCTTTTTCCGGCGACTTGACGCACATCGTGAGGAAAGAGTAACATCCGGCCTATAAACGCGAAAGCCCCGCGAAGGGCGGGGCTTGTAGCGTGATCATCGGGCAATGCCCACAGCTCTATCTTGGCGGACGGACTGTGAGCGAAAGCCCCGGAAAAGATCGGGCCGAAGCCCGATGATCGAGGGAAAGAATATGCCGAACAGGCCCCACAATCAAGTCGTCCGCCGCAGCTCACGGAGCAGCGGCGATGTTGTGGCGAGATAGACTCACGCTTCAATCAGTAGTGCTTCGGGCGCCTTTCGACCTGTCCTCGGGCGGCTCGAGCGCACCGAATCAAAGGTCGGAGGAGGCCCGCCAGGGCCGGGCCGGAGGCCGCGGCGAAGCCGCTCTTGGTATAGATGGGAGTATCGTTGGCCGCTCAAAAGCGGTGAACCCCAATGAAACAAGGGAAACGGGCCCACTTTTCCGCGAAAAAAGGCGCGCGATTTGGGCGCTGTCGCGGACAGCGGCAGGGCTGCGCTACCCGAAAGGCACCCCGAAGGAGCAGATCAAGGGCGTTGGGACTTGCCGCTGGGCGATGCAATCGAAGGCGGCGGGCGTTGATGTCCATCTTTCCGAGTATGACGAGAGCGGCCAGACGCGTGCGAGCTTCGGGGGGCTGCAGACATGCGGCAATGTCTGGCAATGTCCTGCGTGTGCCGCGCGGATCTCCGAGACGCGTCGGCGGCAGCTGAATGACGGCCTCGCATGGGCGCGCGAGCAAGGTCACAGGATCGCGATGATCACGCTCACGGCCCGTCACGGCCAAGGTGATGATCTGGCGGATCTCCTGCGGGCGATGAAGAGCGCGAAGAGGCGCTTGCATCAGCACCGGGCGTGGAAGCGGATCAAACCCGAAATTGTCGCTGTTTTGACGGCGACAGAGGTCACACATGGGCGCAACGGCTGGCACCCTCACTTCCACATGCTGGTCATCGTTCGGACGAAGGCGGCTTTCGAGGCGCTGGCTGAGCTGGGAGACCCCTGGCGCGGGGCGCTGCGAGCTGAGGATCTCGATGGCGCAGCCGCTGCCTTCGATTGTCAGGGGGCATCAGCTGCAGGGCGTTATATCGGCAAGTGGGGCGCGGCGGAGGAACTGACGCTCAGCGGCAAGAAGCGGGCCAAGAACAAGGGGCGCACGCCGCTGCAGCTCCTCGAGGCGTGCAAGGCGGGCAACGAAGAGGCGGGAGAGCTGTGGCTCGAATACGCTGACGCGTTTCACGGTCGGACACAGCTCGATGGGCTCAAGAAGTTGACCGATCTGGCGGGCCTCGAGGAGATCTCCGACGAAGAGGCGGCACAAGACGCGGAGCAAGAGGGCCAGCAGCGCCAGGACGAGCCGATCGCCAACATCGACGCCGACACATGGCGCGCCAAGGCTCGCCACCGTCGCACAGACATTCTCGATGCGGCTGAAGAGCGTGGCGGGGCGGGCGTCTGGGAAGTGATCGATGGTCCAGCTAAGTCGCGGGATCTCTCGAGGCCGCCACCGCCGCGACCTGGTGGGTTGCTGTCACGGATCGTGATGCCAGAGGGGCCGCGTTACCGAGGTAAGCAAGACTGGCAGTTGGAACGGAAGGAGCGAGGTGAAGATGACTTTGGACCAGATAGCAGAGAAGGCTTCGGCCGAGATCCACGCAGCATATTGGTCGGCGTGCGATCAGGTGCAGCGGGCGATCGATCCGGACGAGCTGACGACGAGCGAGTGGGCGGCGGAGCTACTGGCGGAGGCTTACGACATTGCGCTTCGGATCGAGCAAGACCCTTTGGGATGGGATGAGGGCCGGTCGAAGTGGTGAATCGAGGGGAGCTGCGGATTTTCAATCCGCTACTCGAGCACGAAAGGAAAAGAGATGACGACGAAGGCAGAACGGGAAGAGGCGCTGAGGAAGCTGCCAGAGGATGAAGCGGCCGAGATCCGCGCGGCGATCGCTAAAGAGCTCGCTGGAGGGCCGAGTCACGAGGAGCGCGAAGCAGTCTACGCAAGCTTGTCGCCGGAAGACGCGGCGGCGCTGAGACGGCAGTATGAGGAGCAGATGGAGCAGATGGCGAGCCTGGTGTTCCTCGGGGAAATGGCCAAGCGTGAGCGATCGATCGAGGGCACGCCCTGGCCCACCTTCTGAACCGACCGGGTGGAGATTTCGATGGTAAAGGATGGGGCAGCTTCAAGGATCAATTTATGAAGCTGCCAGCAAGGGCCACAGGCCCGCGCAGGCGTAGCCGGAGAAGCAAGCCGCAGGCGCGCAGGCTCACACACACGGTAGCGCAGCGGACGTTGTGAGCCGGAGAGGCCCCTGCCAGGCCCCGCGGGAGGCGGCCCCCGGCAGGGCGAAGATGGTGACTTTGTGGGTAGGGCCCCAAAAAGTCTCCATATGAGCATGGAGACTTTGAAAAAGTCGCCATGTCTATTATATACAAGATATGGCACACGGTAGAACAGAACCCGACATCGTTATGACGATCCGCTACGCCGGGGCGTCCGAAGTCCGCTCGGTCTCGATCCATGAGGAGAAGCGCGAACCCGACGGTGCGTCGGCGATCGATCCCGATCGGTCGCACCTTAACAGGCTTCTGTGGTCCGACAGCATGCCGGAGCCGCAACCGTCTGGGATGTTCCCCAATGCCACGATTGCCGACAACAGGCCAAGGACGCAGCAGGAAGCCCTCGAGTCGCTGTGGGCCTCGGGCGTCCAGAGGCCGGCGAAGCAGGCTGAGGCCCCATACGTTCAGATGGTTCTCAGCGCATCGCCGGAATACTTCCGCGACCCCGACCAGGGGCCGGGGGAGTGGAACAAAGAGAAGCTCGACCGCTGGGTCAAGAAGACGATGAAGTGGCTCCGGGACGAATACGGGCCGGACCTTGCCCACGTCTCGTTGCATCTCGACGAAGACACACCGCACATGCACATCTTGATCGTGCCGACATATCAAAAGAGGCCACGGAAGCCGGGGCGGCGCAAGCGCGGGGAGACGCCGGAGGAGTTCGAGGCCCGGAAACAGGCGGTTGAGAATGCACCGACGGTGCGGGTCGCCGGTCGCGCTTCGAATGAATACTGGAAGCGGGCATGGGCGCGGCGCGAAGCCCGGCTGTCCTATCATCAAGCCGTTGCAGACCTCGGCCTGGGCTATGGTCGCGACTTCGTCGGCGAAGGCGAGCCTTCGCCGGAGCATGTCAAAACAGGCACATGGGTTCGAGAGAAATCCCGCGAGCTCGAGGATACAGAGCGGGAGCTCGATGCCTTAGCTGCGGCGGTGAAGCGGGACGCGGAGCACGAGGCCAGAGCGCGGGCCGAGGCCGAGGCTCTTCGAGCAGAAGCTGCCCGAGACCGAGCCGAGGCCAAGGCTTTTCGCGCGGCGGCGAAGCGTGACGCGGCAGAAGCCGCCCAGAAACGTGCCGAAGCGTCCCGAGACCGCTCCGAAGCGGCGAAGGTGAAAGCCGAGGCGGTCGCAGAGCTCGAACAGGCTCGGACGCTCAGAGACAAAGCCTTGAAGCTCGGTCGTCGCGTTTTCGAGATCGTAGAAGCCGTGGCTGAACGGCTCGGCGTTGGCCCAAAGCTCTCCGAAATCAAGTCCGCGATTGCGGAACTCGAAACGAAAGAGCAAGTGGGCGGGTTCCTGGCAGCCGCGATCCGCGACGAATTCGCTGGGCAGGCAACGCGGCCTGACGATCCCTTCGAAAGCGAACCGGAGCCGGAAACGGGGTCGGATGACGAACCTTCAATGGGCTTCTAAAGCGGGACGCATAGGCAACTGTTAGTTGACTATTACCCGCTATTCCCTATCATAGTAGCCGATCAAAGTGTCCGAAATCGGATTCCCAATTTCGGAAGTATAAGCCTTCAGGTGTTCCAGCATCTGAAGGCTTCATCTTTTTCAAGACATGGCGGAAGTGGGGGCGAGGCACCCCGTCCCCCACCCCTTCTTCACGTTTTACCGGTCAGATGGGGTCTTCCAGGCCATATAGATCGACACAGCAAGCTGAGCGACCATCAGGCACACGATCAAAGTGTCCATTTGGACTCCCGCAGATCGGGCTGTAGATTTACCCGCTGGTTCCAGCCAGACGGATAGACCCGTAACACCTAAACTTTGGTTCGCGAGGGGTGCCTCGCTGAGCATCCGAAAAGAGTGCTTAGATCTGCAACGACGGTTTTCGAGCCGCCGATACCCATATTTATAACCGACGGTGGGGTCTGTCCGAAAGCACCATAACAGACTTTCGCGAAGTTCCCGGAAAGACTGGTAGGGGCGGCCGGATTCGAACCGGCGACCGTGCGCTAATCTGGCGCTCATGGCTTATAAGGCCACCGCTCTACCGCTGAGCTACACCCCCTCTCAAGAGCCGGCAAAGGATTTCCGTATTCGCTCGAGAAGAGAGGGTTGGGGCCGGTTCGCGAGTTCGCGCCAGGCGTCTCGATCGTCTTTCAGATCACTGATCTGTTCGCGCAGGAGGCGGACTTCCGTTCGAGCCTCTGCCAGCTCCTCGCGGATCTGGATCATGTCCGTATCATCGGGGGTGATGTCAGTGGTGGGCGCGGGGGTGGCATCAGGGATGATGTCACGGGGGATTCCGACGCGTGCCTTGCGATCATTGCCCGTGCGGCGAGGCCACTTCCGTGCGGCAGCTCTGCGGCGGACGCTGTCAGCTTTGATCCCGAGGGCCTTTGCCGCCTCGTCGTAGGTCAGCCACTCAAGTTCGTCAGTCATCATTGGCCTCTGGAAATTGCTCAAGCAAGTATTCGGAGGTGATCTCGGCGGGGTCGATCACAGGTTTGTCGCGGCGCATCTTCGATGGTTGAGGCGGCCCGATGAAGCGTTCTCGGCGCGCGTTAGCACGGGCCATGATCTCTTCAAAAGAGGGCGGGCCTTTTTCTTTTCTGTCACCCATGACTGCACCCCCGCGATCACCCATGCCGTCAGGGTGAAGATACATGAGGGAGAGGAATTCTCAATGGTCATCCCCACCGGGCGTTACAGCTCGCGTTGCGACCCGTCACACCCGGTCTTTCGTGACCCCCCGCTCTTGGGGGTCACGCCCAGCCATTCGGCTGGACCGAACGCGCCAATGGCGCGTGCTTTGGGCGCTGAAGCGCCACTTCTTCCTCTATGATGTGAGAGAAGGTGAGGTTGGGAGAAGGAACCAACGGTCGAGCTTGGTGCCAGTGGAGCCGTCGCCTGGGAAGCTGCTGCTGCGCTGGAGCCGGGTCGGTCGGTAAGATTGAAGGGCCGCGCGCCCGGAGGCGTAGGAAGCTGAATTACGGAGGGTCCGCGCCGCTTGCGGCGTGGAAACCGTCATTCTGCTTCCGGAGCTGAGGACGTGCGGCACAAAGATCGTCCGACTGACCCGGCCTCCAAGCTGCTGCTGCGATGGTGAGGTGAGAGAGGTTGGGGGTGCAGGGGGCGAAGCCCCCGCTCTTGTC
>NZ_MPZW01000022.1:2500-5491 GCF_002020275.1 Thioclava sp. L04-15
GGAAATCAACAGATACTCCGCTAGTAGTGGCGAGCGAACGCGGACCAGCCGAACCTTGAAAGTGACCAGAATGATCTGGAAAGATCAGCCATAGTGGGTGACAGCCCCGTATGGGAAGCTCGATAGGACGCATTAAGTAGGGCGGGACACGTGAAATCCTGTCTGAAGATCGGGGGACCACCCTCGAAGGCTAAGTACTCCTTACTGACCGATAGCGAACCAGTACCGTGAGGGAAAGGTGAAAAGCACCCCGACGAGGGGAGTGAAACAGTTTCTGAAACCGGACGCCTACAAGCAGTCGGAGGAGCCTTGAGCTCTGACGGCGTACCTTTTGTATAATGGGTCAACGACTTGGTCTATCGAGCAAGCTTAAGCCGTTAGGTGTAGGCGTAGCGAAAGCGAGTCTTAAAAGGGCGTTTTAGTTCGATGGATCAGACCCGAAACCAGATGATCTAGCCATGTGCAGGATGAAGGTGAGGTAACACTCACTGGAGGTCCGAACCGACACCCGTTGAAAAGGGTCCGGATGACGTGTGGCTAGGGGTGAAAGGCCAATCAAATCTGGAGATAGCTGGTTCTCCGCGAAAGCTATTTAGGTAGCGCGTCGATTGTATTCTCCCGGGGGTAGAGCACTGCATGGATGATGGGGGCCCACAGCCTTACTGAGTCTAAGCAAACTCCGAATACCGGGAAGAACTGATCGGCAGACACACGGCGGGTGCTAACGTCCGTCGTGGAGAGGGAAACAACCCTGACCAACAGCTAAGGCCCCCAATTCGTGGCTAAGTGGGAAAGCATGTGGGACTTCCAAAACAACCAGGAGGTTGGCTTAGAAGCAGCCATCCTTTAAAGATAGCGTAACAGCTCACTGGTCTAGTCAAGAGGTCCTGCGGCGAAGATGTAACGGGGCTCAAGCCACGAGCCGAAGCTTTGGATGCACAGTGATGTGCGTGGTAGCGGAGCGTTCTGTGATATAGAACGCTGCCTCCTTACGCTCTTCGGAGCTATTGGAGGCAATGTTCTGACTGTGAAGCCGGGCTGTAAGGCATCCGGTGGAGTGATCAGAAGTGAGAATGTTGACATGAGTAGCGACAAACAGGGTGAGAGACCCTGTCGCCGAAAGTCCAAGGGTTCCTGCTTAAAGCTAATCTGAGCAGGGTAAGCCGACCCCTAAGGCGAGGCCGAAAGGCGTAGTCGATGGGAACCAGGTTAATATTCCTGGGCCATGTGGTGGTGACGGATCGCGAGGGTAGTTCGTTCTTATCGGATTGAACGGGCTGCTTAGCGGTTCCTGGAAATAGCCCCACTTTAAGATCGTACCCGAAACCGACACAGGTGGACTGGTAGAGAATACCAAGGCGCTTGAGAGAACCACGTTTAAGGAACTCGGCAAAATGCCTCCGTAAGTTCGCGAGAAGGAGGCCCCATTCGCACGCAAGTGTGGGTGGGGGGCACAAACCAGGGGGTGGCGACTGTTTACTTAAAACACAGGGCTGTGCGAAGCCGTAAGGCGACGTATACAGTCTGACGCCTGCCCGGTGCCGGAAGGTTAAAAGGAGGTGTGCAAGCACCGAATTGAAGCCCCGGTAAACGGCGGCCGTAACTATAACGGTCCTAAGGTAGCGAAATTCCTTGTCGGGTAAGTTCCGACCTGCACGAATGGCGTAACGATCTCCCCGCTGTCTCAAACGTGGACTCAGCGAAATTGAACTGTGTGTCAAGATGCACACTACCCGCGGTTAGACGGAAAGACCCCATGAACCTTTACTATAGCTTCGCACTGGCATCAGGATTGTGATGTGCAGGATAGGTGGTAGGCTTTGAAACCAGAACGCCAGTTTTGGTGGAGCCTCCCTTGAGATACCACCCTTCGCACTCTTGATGTCTAACCGCGGCCCGTTATCCGGGTCCGGGACCCTGCGTGGTGGGTAGTTTGACTGGGGCGGTCGCCTCCCAAAGTGTAACGGAGGCGCGCGAAGGTTGGCTCAGAGCGGTCGGAAATCGCTCGTTGAGTGCAATGGCAGAAGCCAGCCTGACTGCAAGACTGACAAGTCGAGCAGAGACGAAAGTCGGCCATAGTGATCCGGTGGTCCCGAGTGGAAGGGCCATCGCTCAACGGATAAAAGGTACTCTGGGGATAACAGGCTGATGATGCCCAAGAGTCCATATCGACGGCATCGTTTGGCACCTCGATGTCGGCTCATCTCATCCTGGGGCTGGAGCAGGTCCCAAGGGTATGGCTGTTCGCCATTTAAAGAGGTACGTGAGCTGGGTTTAGAACGTCGTGAGACAGTTCGGTCCCTATCTGCCGTGGGTGTAGGATACTTGAGAAGAGTTGCCCCTAGTACGAGAGGACCGGGGTGAACGGACCACTGGTGGACCAGTTATCGTGCCAACGGTAGTGCTGGGTAGCTATGTCCGGACAGGATAACCGCTGAAAGCATCTAAGCGGGAAGCCCCCTTCAAAACTAGGTATCCCTTGAGGGCCGTGGAAGACCACCACGTCGATAGGCTGGAGATGTAAGCGCGGCAACGCGTTCAGTTGACCAGTACTAATTGCCCGATTGGCTTGATTTGATCCGGTAGTAGCCAGACCTCTGGCTAAGATCAAAACAGCATGCACAATACATGACTTGGACACGCTTCTTCCTCGGTTTGGTGGTCATAGCACGAGCAAAACACCCGATCCCTTTCCGAACTCGGCCGTTAAGTGCCGTCGCGCCAATGGTACTGCGTCTTAAGACGTGGGAGAGTAGGTCACCGCCAAACCTAGAAAGAAGCGAGCAAATCATCTCTCAAAACGATATCATCCCCGATCGCAATATAAAGCCCTCGGGAATTGGCGCGGGATGGAGCAGCCCGGTAGCTCGTCAGGCTCATAACCTGAAGGTCGCAGGTTCAAATCCTGCTCCCGCAACCAAATCTTTTGAAATACAGTTCGATGGCGCCCCAAGGGGCGCTTTTTGCATTCGGATTCCTCCGCTGGAAGCA
>NZ_MPZW01000023.1:0-4542 GCF_002020275.1 Thioclava sp. L04-15
CGACGCCGTGTTGCACCGTCCCGTCGAGGGTCTTTTCCGCCACTTCGCGGGCAACCTCTTGCTTGTTGAGACGCTCGACCCGCTCGGTCACATCCATGATCGCCGCCGCGCGGGACATGAAGTCTCGCGCCCATACGCTGGTGCGGATCATCTCGCCCGGCGACAACGCCGCCATGCCCGCTTTGCTCTTGCTCTGCGGCCGGAATGTCCATTCGATCCGGATGAGGTCCGGGTCGATTTCGTCCTCTTCGATCACGCCCTTCGCGGCTCTTTCCCTGTCCTTCTCGTAGACCCTGAGGCTCACGGTCGAAGTGCGCGACCCGAGGTAGAAGGTGCGCCCCGTATCGCTCTCGATCGTTCGCACCCCGCCGAGCTTGGGGTTGCCGCGTGAGAGCAGCCGCGCCATGCACAGCAGCTCATCAAACAGCCCTTCTTGTGACCAGTCCAAGGCCGCATCGGCCCGCGACAACCGCGCGCCCGGAAATGCCTCCTGCAGCGCCGGAGCGAGCCGCGCACACGCCCCATGGCCGCCGGTCAGCATCAGGTTGGGCATCAGCCCCCCCGTAGATCCGGAATTGACCCGGAAGACCGCGTCGACGTTTTCCGGCCCCTCGGAGAACGGCAGCGCTGCGCGGTAGCCGTTATGTCCGCCCATGATCCTGCCCGGATGAAGTCCGTTCTCGGCCGCCCAGTCGAACGCCTGACGCACCGCGTCAGCCTCTTCCGGGCCGCCAACGGTGCAATGTGCCTTCCCTTCGCCGTTCGGCATCGTGACCTGAAACCAATCGAAGAAGAACTCATCGAGCAGATCCGCCAAGGCGGGATCGCTCGAAATAGCTCGTTCCGATTTTCGCCGCTTTTTCAACGGTGTGCGCGAAAACGACCCCCGGGTTACTATCCGGGGGTCTTGGCGCCCAGGAACAGCCTCAACGGCCCCGCTCGAACGAGCTCGAGCAGAAGCCATCGCCTCGGTTGCCAGCTGTGAGAGAGATTTATCGTGTTCTGACATCGCCGCGATCCCTCAAAGGGTCCACGGCGGTCTTGAGTTGCACGTCTGGATGCAATAGAATCACTCCTTGAATGGAAGGCTCAGATTTCGACCGCCAAGAAGAAGGTCTGAGCCAGTTTTTGGAGCCCGTGATCACTCATCGCGGGCTCCAGCCATTCTAAAGCACAATATCTAGCGCATCAACTCTCACCATGTTGCTGTCCACATTCTCCGAATCGTGGCCGCTTCAGTCGATCGCGTCTCTCAGACCCAGCCCGTCAGCCAGGCGGCCGTAGCTCCGAACAGCGCGACACCGATCACGACCACTCCGACCGTGATGGCCGATACCTCCGCCGCCTCGATCGTCAGGTTCCCGTATTTGATCTTCAGTTTCTTCACTCGCTCTTCCTCGTTCAGTTGATGACTCGAAGGAGCTAGGGAAACTCGAACCGCCATCCAAAAACTGAAAGTGCCCCGCTCTACTCCACCCTGCGTGCGCTTCCGGTAATCATTTTACCAGCGCCCATGGGACCGCGCAAAAAGCGCAGCAGGCGGTTCTAAAGCCTAACTCCCCGCAGCCCGGGGAGGAGAAACAAGAAGTCCGCTCGCCACCTCCAACCGCAGATTTTCGTGCCGAAAATCTGTTCCCTCCGGCGGCCCTCTCGATGCAGTCACGTGCCTGCATCGAGCCCTGGGCAAGCCCAGGGCCGGGCCTTGTCGGCGGTCGAAGCCACTGGCTCTCTTGACCCGGCCATATCTGCTGGCGCCCCTGGCGCCATACCCCCGCAGCTGAGCTGCGCGGGTATGGCCCCATTGTCTTGCAGCTATGTCCGCGTCAACTTCTTCTTTCCCCTCCCCTCCATCACCGCCTTCTCGACCCCTGGTTCTTTTCTCCCGACCTCTCCTTTTCTCACATCATCAAGGAATCAATGGCGCTTCAGCGCCTAAAGCACGCGCCCTCGCGCGTCCGGTCCAGCAGGATGCTGGGCGTGACCCCCTGGGGGGTTACGAAACTGGGTGTGACCGCGGGCGGCACGCACGCTGTAACACCCAGATGGGGGACAGAAGGTTTCCTATTGCCAAAAAAGGTGTTCGCGGACACTGTTCGGGTCATGGTCCGAACAGTGTTCACCCCGAACAAGGCAGCCGCTCATGTCGGCGTATCGAGATCCGCGATCATGCGGGCTCTCGCGTCAAAGTCCTTGAAAGCAAGCCGCGACAACCGGAACCGTTGGCAGATCGAGCTTGCCGATCTTGAAGAATGGGCGGCTGATCGCCCCATGTCCGCGAACAGTGACCGGACAGTGTCCGCGAACATGTCCGACCATGACCGCGACCAGGTCGCAGAGATGGCGCGCCTGGAAGCGGAGAATGGTCAGCTGCGCGAACGCCTCGGCGAGCTGCGAGAAGATCGCGACGCGTGGCGCCAGCAGGCCGAACGCCTGGCCTCAGAAGCCCGGCCCGGACTCATCGAACGGATCTTCGGGCGGAGGTGACGCTTTCTGCACTTCTCGCAGAAGGCCCGCCGCGTGTTTCTTCATCTTCGCCGCCTCGACCTGGTCAACGATCGGCGTTCCCGGCCGCCGCGCGAACCGTAGCGCCTTCCCGATCGCCTCTCGCAGCTTGTCTGCCAGCTGTGCGAGCTGACCCCGCTCCTCCTCGATCTCGGCCCTCTCTGTCGCCAAACTGGCACGCTCGGCGCGGATCGCTTCAGCGGCATCAGCCGCGGCGTGCATCGCTGGCGCCACCTCTGGCAGACCCGGATTGATCCGATCAGGGTGTGCCGCCCTGACCTTCCCATCACGCTTGCTGAGAGTGCCGTCTTTGAACTCGTCACCGAGGGCGACAACCGCCGCAATGACAGCTTCTGCCTTCGCAGTGACGCGCTCCGCCTTCGCCTCAGCTCCGGCGACGATATTCCCCGCTTTCGACTTGGCGTCCTCGATCACCTCGAAGGCTTGCGCTTCAGCCTCAGCCGCCCGCGCCATCGTTGCGGCTGCAGCTTCCGCCGCCCGCTTCTCGTCCGCCCATTGCTTCCTGCTCAAGCGACGGCGGCCCGGACCGGTCCGGGTCAGCCCTTCCGGGGCGCCAACGGCCTCGTAATAGTCCTGCTGCCACTGCCTCATCGCCTCGCGATAAGCGCCGTTGCCGAGCTTCACCGCCGTTCTCGGCTCCTCGCCGCGCGCTTTCGCTTCCGCTTCGGCTCGCTTCTTGGCTACCTTCCCGGGGTGGAGCGTCGTGGCATCGGCACCGGGATCATCGGCCAAGAGCCAGCCGTGAAGGTGCGGATACTCCTCGTCCTCGTGCGCCAGGACGACTTTGAGCTGATCGCCATAAGTGCGACGAAGCCATTCGAGATTCCGGCGCTCCCACCGTTCGAGCTGAGCCTTACCCTCGTCTGTGGTGATCGCGGCGCGCGGGACGGGATACGACATGACGATTGACGCCATCGTGTGCCTGTCCTTCCGGATCGCCCGCCGCGCCTCAGTTCCATCCGCCTTTTTCACGACAGTCGCCCTGGCCTCGATGTAGGCGTCGTGCTGCTCCGCAAAAGCCTCCGGATCCCCGAGGAGGACACGGGGCGGGTTCGGGTCATCTACATGGGTCGAGAACTCGGGGTCGCGTGTCGCTTCCCCGATGATCTGAGCGACAGAGTTGCCCGCCTTGTTGCCCTTCCGGCTGAAGGTCTGGATGTTCGCGAATTGAGGTCCGGCCATTTCGTGGGTTCCCTGACTTTGATGGCCAGAGTTTCCGTCACGAAGGTGAAAATCCAAACACAATAAGGCCGACTATTGTGTTGCGAGCAACACCCGTCGGTCCTCCGGAGGGGCCTTCGGCCAATGGGGTGGCTGCGCCCCCCTCTACCCCCCGCTGCAGCGCCGCTCCCCTGCTAAGGGAGCGCCTTCAGCCAGAGCTGCGGATTTTCAATCCGCTGCTCCCCTCGATCACCACTTCGAGCGGCCTTCCTGCCAGCCAAGCGGGTCCTCCTCGATGCGGAGCGCAATGTCGTAAGCCTCGGCCAGCAGATCCACAGCCCACCCCTCGGTGGTCAGCTGCTCAGGGTCTATCGCTTGCTGTTTCGCGTCACACGCCGCCCAGTAGGCTGCGTGCAGATCCTCGGATGCCTTCTGCGCGATCTCGTCCAACTTCATGCCATCGACCTCTCCACCCCTGCCGGCGCTATCGCCGCCATCCGCGTCTGCGCGAGCGTCTGAGCGGCCTCGATCTGTGCCGGCGCGTTGAGGAGCTCATGCACATATGACTCGCGCCAAGCGGCGGGGTCCATCGCCTCATCGAGCCGCTTCTCGATCACGATCGCCGCCGCCGCACCCGTCTCACGGATCTTGTCGCGGAAGATCCGCACCGCTTCCTCCTCGACCTCCACCGGATGGACCATCGCGGTGTCATAGTGGCCCTCGTGGTCCCGCTCGACGAGCCGCACGGCCGCGAGCCTGGCAAACGACTTCGCGTATTGATCGACGCCGTGTTGCACCGTCCCGTCGAGGGTCTTTTCCGCCACTTCGCGGGCAACCTCTTGCTTGTTGAGACGCTCG
>NZ_MPZW01000024.1:0-1687 GCF_002020275.1 Thioclava sp. L04-15
ATGACTGTCGCGGAAACTTCAAGGAACTCCCCCGCGCTCCCTGCGTTTCGAAACCGCTATATTTCAAAAATCAGAGGTTCCGACATGACGAACGACAAGCCCGGACGCCCCGCCACCACAGATGGGGGCGCCCCCGTCCAAAGTCTCGAACATTCGCTCACGGTCGGTTCCGACGGTCCGATTGTTCTGAACGATCACTACCTCATCGAACAAATGGCGAATTTCAACCGTGAGCGCATCCCGGAGCGCCAGCCCCACGCCAAGGGCTCGGGCGCGTTTGGCCATTTCGAAGTGACGGGCGACGTTACGAAGTACACCAAGGCGAAAGTCTTTCAGCCGGGCGCGAAGACGGACATCGTCGCGCGCTTCTCCACCGTCGCAGGCGAGCGCGGCAGCCCCGATACGTGGCGCGACCCGCGCGGCTTCTCGGTGAAGATGTATACCGAGGAAGGCAATTTCGACATGGTGGGCAACAACACCCCCATCTTCTTCGTGCGCGACCCGCTGAAGTTCCAGAGCTTTATCCGCAGCCAGAAGCGCCGCGCTGATAACGGCCTGCGCGATCACGATATGCAGTGGGACTTCTGGACCCTCTCGCCCGAGAGCGCGCATCAGGTCACCTACCTTATGGGAGACCGCGGCATCCCGCGCACTTGGCGCGAGATGAACGGTTATTCGAGCCACACGTATTCGCTCGTCAACGAAGCCGGCGAGATGTTCTGGGTGAAGTTCCACTTCAAGACCGATCAAGGCGACGGCAACGCGCATTTCACGCAGGAAGAAGCGGACGAGATGGCTGGCGCAGATAGCGACTATCATCGCCGCGACCTATTCAACGCCATTGCCGAGGGCAACAATCCGAGTTGGACGCTCTATTTCCAGATCATGCCCTTCGAGGATGCCAAGACCTATCGCATCAACCCGTTCGACCTGACGAAAGTTTGGCCGCACAAGGACTATCCGCTGATCGAAGTCGGAAAGATGATCCTTGACCGCAACCCGACCGATTTCCACACGGAAATCGAGCAGGCGGCCTTCGAACCTAACAATATGGTTCCCGGCGTCGGTCTCTCGCCCGACAAGATGCTGCTGGCGCGTGGCTTCTCCTATGCCGACGCGCACCGCGCGCGGCTCGGTGTAAACTACAAGCAGATCCCGGTGAACAAGCCGCAGTCAGAGATTAACGCCTACACCAAAGACGGCGCGCTTCGGGTAAACAAGTCCGAGGATCCGGTCTATTTCCCGAACTCCTATGGCGGGCCGGAAGCGCAACCGCAGCAGGCAGAAGCGGGCCTCTGGTATGCCGATGGAGATATGGTGCGTCAGGCCTACACGCTGCGCGAAGATGACGACGACTGGAGCCAGGCCGGCGCGCTCGTGCGCGACGTGATGGATGACGGCATGCGCGAGCGTCTGGTGAACAACGTGACCGGCCACCTTTGCGACGGCGTCTCCGAGAAGGTGCTCAAGCGCGCCTTCGACTATTGGCGCAATATCGACGGCGATATCGGCGAGCGAATCGAGAAAGCGGTCCGCGACAAGCTGGGCGGTGGTTCGAAAGCGCCAGGCATGGCCTCGGCAAAGAGCATCAGCGGCTGAACTGATCGTCAGACCAAACGAAAAAGGCGGGGTTGGTTCCCGCCTTTTTGCCATCTGCTTCAGCGGTTCGCAAAGCACATGCCTCGCC
>NZ_MPZW01000025.1:0-1462 GCF_002020275.1 Thioclava sp. L04-15
CGGGAGTGGACAAAACATGGGGGTCATGCGGCGCGTTTTCTGTTTGCGACGGTCAGCCGACCATCGAGAACTGCGGCCCTTGTGACGGCTACTCGGTGAGCCCCTTTGGGCGACCACCGCATCCTTCTGCGCTTTCCCATGCGGGCATTGGCAATGTCATCGACTGATCCTTCGGCACGAGATGACGAGATGGGCAGCCCGTTACGGTACCGTCGGCCATAGTCGACAAGGGATTCCATGTTGTTCGCGAGATAGGTGTACAGTGTCCCGCATCGGGCCTGCACACGAGCGGCAGCGGTGCGGACAGCCAAAGGTTCTTCCGCAAGGCGGGTGCAATCGTGCATGAGCCCTTTCAGATAAGTTTCCGCGACCCGTGCTCTGCCATGCCACAGCCACCAGCGAAGGCTTTTCGCGGGGCGCTGGAACAGCACCGGAATTCCAGTGAATCCCGGTATCTGGACCAGACCCTGAACGGCGGCCTCGACATGTCGAATACGCATCGAGATGTGCCACCAGTCGAGGATATGCTTCACCTGGCCGTCGCCACCCATGGCATTCCGTATGAGGTTCGGGAGAGCAAGCTCGCCATCAGAGATTACCGTCAACAGACGGCCCGGCTTCCATCCAAAGTCTGACAGCTCTTCTCGCATCCGGCTGCCTGGCGATGCCGTCGCATTGGCGACCAAGCCAAATCGTCGGCACATATTGCGACTTTCAATCTTACCGACCACAAGATCCAGGTGTCGCTGCTGATACTCCGGTCGACAGCGGATATGCGCACCGTCCAGAAAAACCGTCAAACCCCCTTTGGGAAGTGCTTCAGCGGGATCGCCTGATGCCCTTCGACTTTTCTCGAGCCCCGCGGCTACTCTTCCCAACCGGTCACGCACCGTGGTGTGATGGGGCGGATGGCAGGGGAGGAAGCTTTTCATCAGCCGCGCGGCTTCGCGAAAGGAATGCCGGGACCCGAGTTCCGCATGGAGCCGCTGCAGCTCCGGGGTAGCCCGGTCAGGAAAGAAATAGGCCAGCGGAGAAATAGGTCCGCCGGGCATCGCCGCTGACCTGGCATCACACGAACAGCGGCGCAAGCGCGCGGCTTTGACCCGAACCCGCCCAAAGAGCGTGTCGAGATCGCGCGTGCGATAGTCATGAATGGCACGAACCGAGGCGCAATCCGGGCATACGCGGCTTTCTCGGATGATTTCCTCAACCTGATCGCAAAGAATTGCCCGCTGAATCTGTTCGACAACCCTCTTCCCATCCTCGAGGCGCAACCCGATCCCGTCTGGACAGGTCACCCGGTAGGGTCGTGAAATGCCGTCAAGCTGATGAGTGCGCTTCTCCCCGTTGTCGAAGGTAGTTTCGATTGTAATCCGTACGTCCATGGCAGCCCCACACGCAAAGAACTCACCTTAGCACGGGCCGCAACGACGAAGATGACCCCCATGTTTTGTCCACTCCC
>NZ_MPZW01000026.1:0-1400 GCF_002020275.1 Thioclava sp. L04-15
TCTTGATTTGTACGTCAATGTGGCGTACATGATAAATGGAGAGACAGGAGGCGACCATGCTGGGTTTCCACGACACCACGCGCGCGATCGATGAGCGTAACGAGGCCCGGATGAATTTCCGGACGAAGCCGCGCATCAAGACAGCGATTCAGCAGGCGGCAGCACTTTCTGGCGTCGACGATTCCGTCTTCACCATGAATGCTGCCTACCAGGCAGCGCTGGCAACGATTGCAGCACATGAACGGACGGTGCTGCAGCCGGTCGATCATGACGCGTTTTTCTCGGCACTCGATACTCCGGCGGCGCCGACAGACGCCTTGCGCTCGGCCTTCCGTCGGCATGGCAAAACGGTTGTTTCGCGGTAGATGGCTGCATCACAACCGGTCTCTTACATCATTGAGCCGTTCGATCCAGAGAGGCATGATCGATCGGCTTTTTCTTGCGGCGTCGAACAGGTCGACAACTACTTCCAGAAGACGGCCAATAAGCTCGCCAAGGCGGACAACGTCCGGCTCTATGTGATGGTCGATCCTGCCGACACCGTAATCGGTTTCTATGCTCTCAATGCGCACGCTGTTCACTTTGCGGATTTGCCTGCAAAGTTCGCGCGAACACGTCCGTCGCACGGCAATATCCCTGCCGCATACATCTCGATGATCGGGCGTGATCAGAAGTTCAATGGGGACGGGTATGGCGGCGACTTGCTTGTCGATGCCCTCCGCCGCATTGCTATTGCCGCAGAGGCGATCGGCGTCGCCGTTGTCATGCTCGATGTTCTCGATTGTGGCGATCCCGACCGCGTGGCGCGCCGCAAGGCGCTATACGAAAGCTACGGCTTTTTGCCGCTCGCATCGAACCCGCTGAGAATGTTCTTGCCAGTCAGCGTCGTGCGAAAGCTGATCTCTGAGCAGGCCGAAGGCAGCTGACCGAAAGACCTCACCACACGCTTCCATTCATCGAAAAATGTCTGCCCTTGGGTCGGTTTCACACTGCTCTGCATCCTGAAAATTGGACCGTTCGAAACTGGAGTTTTCAGCTAAGCTTTCCTGGCCGGGCGAGGCGCGGAACCGCATGAAAGCTCCGAAGGTCACGGAAGCACGAGACAGGCGTTCATTCAGCCGGACAGAGCGTCGGAATCGCCGACACATCCACCTCGCGGGATGCGTGCCAGACATCATAGGCGCCCTGCATCCTGATCCAGATCAGCGGCGCGTTTCCGAATAGCTTGCCCAAACGCACGGCGACCTCAGCGCTCACGGGCTTCCGTTCGGCAAGGATGTCATGCAGGTGCTGGCGCGAGATCCCGAGCATCCGCGCAATCTCGGTCTTGGACTTCCTGGTCGCGGGGATCAGGTCCTCGCGGAGCAGTTCGCCCGGATGCGTCGGGCAGCGGGCAGGAT
>NZ_MPZW01000027.1:0-1282 GCF_002020275.1 Thioclava sp. L04-15
TGAACCGCCCCATGTTTGCCGGAGGCTCCAACTCCTGAGTAGGATGGAGCATCATGAGCAAGACGACGAACAAGTTTTCTCCCGAACTGCGCGAGCGTGCCGTGCGGATGGTCCTGGATCACGAGGGCCAGCATGGCTCTCGCTGGCAAGCGATCGTTTCGATCTCGGCGAAGATCGGCTGTGCTGCGAACACGCTCAATGAGTGGGTCAAGCGGGCCGAGGTCGACAGCGGCCAGCGGGCGGGCATTCCGACCGAGATGGCCGACCGACTGAAGGCGTTAGAGCGGGAGAACCGGGAGCTGCGCCAGGCGAACGAAATCCTTCGTAAGGCATCGGCGTATTTTGCGATGGCGGAGCTCGACCGCCGGTCGAAGTGATGGTCGGGTTCATCGACGATCATCGGGAGGCGCACGGGGTCGAGCCGATCTGCAGGGTTCTGCCGATCGCCCCATCCACCTACTACGATCACCTGGCGAAGCGGGCCGATCCGGCACGATTGTCGGATCGTGCCCGGCGGGACGCGGCGCTGCGGCCCGAGATCGAGCGCGTCTTCGAGGAGAACTGGCGTGTCTATGGGGTGCGCAAGGTCTGGCGGCAACTGGATCGTGAAGGCTTCTCTGTCGCCCGTTGCACCGTGGCCCGGCTGATGAAGGGGCTGGGGCTTCAGGGCATCATTAGGGGCAAGCCTCACAGGACGACGATTCCCGACAAGAAGGCCCCATGCCCGCTGGACAAGGTGAACCGGCAGTTCCGCGTGCCCGCGCCGAACATGCTCTGGGTCAGCGATTTCACTTACGTCGCCACCTGGAGGGGGTTTGTTTATGTTGCTTTCGTCATCGACGCCTACGCGCGCCGCATCGTTGGCTGGCGGGCGAGCCAAACAGCGCAGGCAGGCTTCGTTCTCGATGCCCTCGAACAGGCTGTCCACGATCGCCGCCCAGCCAAGGGCGCGGGGCTCGTCCACCATTCCGACCGCGGGTCGCAATACCTGTCGATCAAATACACCGAGAGGCTAGGCGAGGCCGGCATCGAACCTTCCGTCGGCAGTGTCGGCGATAGCTACGACAACGCCCTGGCGGAGACGATCAACGGTCTCTTCAAGGCCGAGGTCATCCACCGCCGTGGCCCATGGCGCAACTTCGAAGCCGTCGAATATGCCACCCTCGAATGGGTCGACTGGTTCAACAACCGCCGCCTGCTCGAGCCGATCGGGAACATCCCGCCGGCGGAAGCAGAGGCAAACTTCTACGCCGCTCTGGAAACTGAAGACATGGCCGCGTAA
>NZ_MPZW01000028.1:0-1236 GCF_002020275.1 Thioclava sp. L04-15
TGATCCGCACCCCAGAGCTCTACCGCCCTTAGGCAGAGTTTCCCGGCTTTGCTCAGGGTGACGGGCTGGTGACGCCCCCCGATTTCGTCAGCGTGATCGGGGCCTTGTTCCCGATCGCGCCGTGTGGCCGTTCCTCATTGTAGTATCTACGCCAAGCCTCCAACTTTTCGGCCGCATCCGCAAGGGTGAGGAACCAATGCTGGTTCAAGCACTCGGTCCGGAACCGGCCGTTGAACGCTTCGATGAATGCATTGTCGGTCGGCTTGCCGGGGCGCGAGAAGTCGAGGGTCACGCCACGCTGATAGGCCCAGAGGTCCATGTCGCGAGACACGAACTCGGTGCCCTGATCGACTCGGATAGTCTTCGGATAGCCTGTCTGTCGGCACACCCGGTCCAGCGTTGCGACCACATCCTCGCCGCGGTAGCTGAACCGGACATCGAGCACTGGCACGTAGCGTGAGAAGGTGTCGATGACTGTCAGAACCCTGAGCTTCTTGCCGGTCGCAAGCTGATCGTGAACAAAGTCCATTGCCCAGACGTCGTTCGGGCCGACCGCCTCGGCGCGGTCGTCACGCAGCTTGGCCTTCACACGGCGCTTCGGCGTCTTGTTCCTGAGTTGCAATCCCAACTCCCTGTAAATCCGATAGACTTTCTTGATGTTGATGTTCCAGCCCTCACGTTCGAGCAGGACGTGAACGCGCCGGTAGCCATACCGCACCCGCGTTTCACAGATCTCCCGGATCCGCTTGGCGACAGCAGCCTGATCGGCGCGGCGAGACTTGTAGTGAAACGTCGAACGGTCAAACCCCATAGCCCCACAGGCCTTTCGGATCGAGACCGCCCAATCGCTACACATCCCGCGAACCAGTTCGCGCTTGCGATCAGGCTTCAGAGCTTTCGGCGGATGACGTCTTGCAACATCTCCCGATCCAGCGTCAGGTCCGCGACGATCTTCTTCAACCTGGCGTTCTCATCCTCGAGCTGCTTCAGTCGTCGCATCTCGTCAGGCAGAAGGCCCGCGTATTTCTTCTTCCAACTGAAGTAGGTCGCCTGGCTGATCCCTGCCTTCCGACAGATCTCCGCGACCGGCGTGCCTTCCTCGCCTTGCTTCAAAATGAACGCCTTCTGCGCGTCCGAAAATTTGCTCGCCTTCATGCGATTCCACTCCTCTTCCAGCCAAGGAAGCGTAGCGGAAAACTCCAGCTTCAAACGGTCCAGTTTCCGGGGATCAGATCA
>NZ_MPZW01000029.1:0-934 GCF_002020275.1 Thioclava sp. L04-15
AGTCACAGCATCCGTTTTCCGCCATCGCCGCTGCTTAGCTCGAACGAGCTGATAAGGCATTGTAATAAATTGACTTTCCATTATGCACGAGAAGAGTGACGTATAGCGGCAGTTACACCTTGCAACGCAAGCCCAGCTCCACCTCTTCGCGCAGATAGATATGACCATAGCTCACGCCCTCTGGAGCAAAGGGTCGCAGACGGGCCTTTCTGAGTCGCGCAAGAATGGTGTTTCGATGTTCGCCGAAGCGTTCTATCAGCATGGGCAAGGTCACGAAGCGCTCTCGAAATGCTTGGATGTCAGAGGCACGCAGGTAAAAAACGCATGCCTCATCTTTCGGTGCGGTCATGCGGACCGAGGGCGAGTGCCCTGCCTCAAGAAGCGCAATGAACCTGTCCCTGCCGCGCCGGCTGATCGTGCGGCTGAACTCGGTCGCCGGGATCAGCCCCTGCGCCATGGTGGGGCTCCGTTGAAGTGCGAGATGATTGAGGTCCTCCATATGGACAACCAGCCCGTGATACCCCTCAACTCCCATCTGGAGCCCAAGACGAAGCATACCTTTTCGGATCGCTCCGATAATCGCACCGACTCGGAGACCGGAGCGCGCGCTGGCCATCTGCAGGGTTTCCCATTCATCGCTTGAGATCGTGCCCGATTGGACCAATGCCGTGAGCTCAGTCACAAGAGCTAGCCCGTCCTCCCTACGCCACCGCCGTCTCACGGTTGGCATCGCTGTCGCTGGCACGAGGACGCCATCCGAGATGAGCGCGTCCAGTTCGTTCCGAGTTGCGCCCATCGCATTTCGAAGCTCACGCACTCCTATCCAGTGCGGTATTTCCGCGAGGAGAGGTGAATAGCGCTCAGCATCGAAGGTTTTCCTATTTGTCGGACGCGTATCCTTTGGAGATAGACCGCCTGCCTCAATCAGAACTGC
>NZ_MPZW01000003.1:0-373967 GCF_002020275.1 Thioclava sp. L04-15
CGATCGGGAACATCCCGCCGGCGGAAGCAGAGGCAAACTTCTACGCCGCTCTGGAAACTGAAGACATGGCCGCGTAACTAACCCAAATCAGCCTCCGGCAAACCCGGCGCGGTTCATTGCGCCTAAAGAAATCAACACTGCAACAAACAAGTTGCACGCCAACATCCCTATGAGGAAGACGAAGTCTCTTCCGAATACCAGCGCTTCCCTGAAGGGCCCGAAGGCCCCTCAGATGTGTTTGCGGCGAAGGCGCCTCGGACCACCTAAAACTCTTCATCGACGTCTGCATAAAGCCGCTCCTCACGAAGCCTCTTGGCTTTCTCGAAGTCATCGTCGACTTCACGATCCCTTAGGACGCCCTGAGCTCGCAGTTTGCTTAGACGCCTTGAGACGGTCGCCTTGTTCATTCCGAGCCTTTCAGCGATTTCCGTCTGGTTGACGAACTCAAGGCTCTTCAAGGCTGCGTAGACCGGGTCGTCCCTCGGCTCATCAGGCTCACTGTCGGAGACCTCCCAGCCATGCGCCCCAAGCGTCCATCTGCGTGTTTCCAAGCGACGGTCGCCCATGCCACGGAACTTGGTGAATACTGTTTGGAAACAGGCCTCCCCAGGTGCTGCCACCTTTGGACGTTGAAGCCCCAAGATGACCTCAAAGGTGGTCGCCAAGGCCGTTGACCCTCGCATATCCCTCCCATTCTTGTTGGCATGGTGAACCAAGATCGTTGCAATTCCGGCTCGCTTCATTTGGAGGAAGAAGTCCTGCACCCGCTTGAATTCAGAGGATGCGTTTTCATCCTGAAGGGCGTCCGACAAGGTGGTGAAGTTGTCGAGGATGATTAGCTCAACGTTTTTGGCCTTAGCGCGCCTCAAAAGGTCCTTCTGTGTCTCTTCCTCGGTGATGTCGTAGAATTCAGTTCCAACTTCTTGGGCTTGTCTCGCGATGATCTGGAGGTTCCTAAGGGCGATTGTCGGCTCGGGAACGTCTACGGCCCCATTGTTCATAAGCAGTTCGATCCGATCTCGGATATCCTGTTGGTTCATCTCTCCGTCGATGTAGAGGACCTTGCGAGCCTTGGGTGCTTTCCAGTCGGCTACAGACCCACCCCCAGAGACGGCCAGCGCCAAGCTGAGGCATAGGAGCGTCTTACCGACGCCCGAGGGTGCCCAAATGACTGCAGTCTCTTCTGTGCGGAGCCAAGGCTCAATAACGGGTTCTCTCGGTCGGAAGTTCTCCGCAAGTAAGGTTTCGGCGGTATAGGTTTTCAGTTGCGACAAGCCTTTGGTCGCCATTCGCATTTCTCCTTTCTGAATGGGTGGATTTCAGACACGCCGAAAAACGCCTCTCCCCAAGGGAAGAAACGCTCCAGACTGGCATCAGCTAGCAGATTGCGGCGTGTCTAGTTGGAGGCTGCTAGCCTCCTAGTAAGGTCGTTTGGCGCACAAACTTGCTCAGAAACCTTGCTGACTGTCGCGCAAGTGGCCTAACCCGCCGTCACGGGCTCGCTTGTGTTTCGGTGCTTTAAACGAATCCAACTCAGCCAGCTAAGGCGACTGGCGCTAGGCAACGCGACCAATGGCGGTATCATCCGAGCCTCGTTCCGGTGGCCTGACGATCTTCAGCAGATACCGCTGCATGACCTCCAGGCTGTAGCCTTGACCATAGCTCTCGCCCACGCCTTCGTTCTCCCAGCCCCCGATCCGATTGGCCAGATCTTGTGGCGTCGTTACATTCCGGAGCCGGTCTCTCATGGTGTGACGGAAGCTATGCAAGCCTTGCCCTTCTCTCGCGAGACCATTTCCCTTGAGCCAAGCGTTCAGAGCAGATGACGCAGAATTGGCGTTGAATTGCTTATCAGCCTGCTTCGGTTGAAACACCGGAAAAAGCGCCTGACCCTCTGTCTGCATTGCGCGCTGGGCAGCCCAAAGAGCCGCTCCAACCAGGGGCACCCTTCGCTCGGAGCTCTTTGTCTTCAGCCCACGATACGCATTCGGGCGAATGTAGATGTGCGGTATCGAGGCATCGAGGAAGACGTCCTGCTTTGCGAGGCCAGCGATCTCTGCAAGACGAGCGCCAGTGTCTGAGAGCATGGCTATCGCCCAGCGCCGCTGATCATCCGTCTCCCTGCACTTCGCCTGGATCGCGTCCAGTTCAGCCATGCTGTAGGGCTGCCGGGGCTTCCTAGGGGACTCATCTCGGTTTGGAATCACGACACCTTCAAAGGGATTATTCATCGAGATTTCAAACTCTTGGATTCCAGTCTTGATGACCGGTCGGACTTGCGACAAGTAACGTTTCACCGTTTCCGGACCAACTCCGCTCGCAACCAGACGCCGAACGAACTCATTGGCGTGCGACCTGTTGAGGCAGTCGAGGGTGATATCTCCGGTGATGTCCATGAGCAGTGACCAAGCTCGGTCGAATTGCTGCTGCCCAACCTTGTTCTTAGGACCCTTGCCTAACGCGAAATGCTCTTCTTTCGCCTCGGAAAGCGTGCGTGGAACCTTTTCTCCGTAGAGAATATCCAGCGTTAGTTGTTCTTGCGGTGTCAGTTTCGGGCGAGGTTCGTAAGCCTCATGACTCGGCAGATAGTAATCCAAGAAGTGGTCAATGGTCGGGTCGTCCGGATGACGCTTTGCGTAACCAGGCCCGAGGCCATTTGCTTCGAGAGTGGCCAACGCAACGAGCGGGTTAGCTACCGCCCCATTTCGCTCTCTGTAGGCCCTCCATAGCGCATCTAGTCGCCGTGTATGCGATTCAGCCTGGCGACATGCTTCGACCTTGTCAGAGGTCTTCAAGCTGAAGAATAGCTGCGCCTTGGGCTTCCCAGAGTCTGGGTCCTTGTGCAGCTTTCGCACGTCTTTGGGCACACGCCGCCGATAGTAGTAGGTGTTGTCTTTGAGTTGGACGTGTTTGCACATGAGCCGGATAGACCCCGTTTCAAACAGGACAATCATCGCTGTGTAACCTCTTGTGTTACCTGCGACAGTGCCTCTAGAAACCTTAACCCATTGATAAGAATTAACTTATCGGTTGTTAAGTGGCGGAGAGGAAGGGATTCGAACCCTCGAGACGGTTCCCCGCCTACACACTTTCCAGGCGTGCGCCTTCGACCACTCGGCCACCTCTCCGCCGGCGGGTTTAGCCGTAAATCCGGGCAGGATGCAAGAGCCGATCCCGATAAATGGTCACGAAGCACATAACCCCCTGTTTCGCGCCCCGCCACCGCTTGCGCCCCCGGCAGCGCCCCCCTAGCATGGGTCCTGAAAACGCCGGCAAGCAAGCCCGGCGCTGGGGAATGGCTCGGGACGAGATGCAAATGAAGGACCAACCCGATGAGGGCATGCCCGCCCTGATCGACACGCGCCGCCACGCGCCGCGCCAGCTGACCAATGTGCTGCTGGGAATCATCGCCTTCGCGCTTGTGCTATTCCTGATGGTTCAGGCGAAATTCATCCTGATTTCGCTCGCCATCGCGATCATCCTCTTCTCGCTGACCTCCGAGGCGATCAACGCGGTCGGGCGGTTGCGCATCGGTCCGCTTCGGATCCCGCCGCGCGTGGCCTCGCTGGTGGCGCTGGCGCTGATCGCAGGGGGGCTGCTGACGCTGACCGCGGTGCTGATCAGCCAGGTCAACACCGTGGTCACGATGATCCTCAACTATGCCGGCCCCGCGCAGAAGGCGATCGCGCAGCTCTTCGGCTGGATGGGCCCCGAGGTCGAACAATCCGTGCTCGCCTCGATGCAGAAGATCCAGGTCGCGGGCTATCTCACGACGCTGGCGGGACAGGCATCGAACCTGCTCTCGGCGGCGATCCTGATCATCCTCTTCGTGGGCTTTCTCTTCGCCGAGCGAATCTGGTTCGACGCGAAACTGCTCAGCCTGATGGGCGATCCCGACCGCGCCGAGAAGATCTCGCGCATGGTGGGCTCGATCATGCGCCGGGTGAACCATTACCTGCTTGTGAAAGCCATCGTGAGCGCCGTGACCGCCGTCGCCGTCTACGGCGTCTTCACCTATGGCGGGTTCGACCTCGCCGTCCCCGTCGCGATCATCACCTTCGCGCTCAACTTCATCCCCTCGATCGGCTCGATCATCGCCACGATCATCGCCGCGCTCGCGGTCTATGTGCTCACCCAGAACCCCTATTCGGCGGGCTCGGTGCTGGTGGCGATCGGGTTGCTGCAATTCATCATCGGCAATGTCATCGACCCGATGCTGATGGGCCATGCGCTGCGGCTCTCGAGCTTCGGCATCATCATCTCGCTGGCCTTCTGGGGCGCGGTCTGGGGGCTGCCGGGGATGTTTCTCGCGGTGCCGATCATGGTGGCGCTGATGATCATCTGTGCCCAGAGCCCGAGACTGCGTCCGCTCGCGGTGCTTCTGTCGCGCGAAGGCCTGCCAGACACCGAGCACTGACGCCCGATGCGAAGGGGGCGCCGCCCGCCTCGCCCGCGGCGATTCCCCCGGGATATTTCAGACAGTTGGAAGGGGCGGCCCGCGCCGCCTCTTCTTTGCGACCTTCTTCTTGACAAAAATATCTCCGGGTGAGGGCCGAAGGCCCGAGGGGCAGCGCCCCTGCGCCCCGCTCTCAGCCCTTCGTGGCCGCGAGGAAAGCGCGGATCCGGTCGGGATCCTTCACGCCCGGCGCGCTTTCGACGCCCGAAGAGACATCGACCTGCCGGGCCCCTGTTAGGCGGATCGCCTCGCCCACATTTGCAGGCGTGAGCCCGCCCGCGAGCATCCAGGGTTTCTCCCAGCTCCGGCCCGCGATCAGCCGCCAGTCGAAGGCAAGCCCGTTGCCGCCCGGAAGCACCGCGCCCTTGGGCGCTTTCGCATCGAGCAGGATCTGATCGGCAACGGCCTCGTACTCTGCGATCTTCGGCAGATCGGCGGCCTCGGCGACCCCCACCGCCTTCATCACCGGCAGCCCGAAGCGGCGACGGATCTCGACCACGCGCTCGGGGCTCTCGGAGCCATGGAGCTGCAGCATGTCGAGCGGCACCGAGTCACAGATCGCAGCGAGTTCCGCATCGCTCGCATTGACCGTGAGCGCCACCTTGGCGACGCCGGGAGGAACCTCGATCGCGAGATCGCGCGCGGCGGCGATCTCGAGATGGCGCGGCGATTTCGGGAAGAAGACGAAGCCGAGATAACGCGCCCCGGCCTCGACCGCGGCGGCGACATCCGTGGCGGTGCGCAGCCCGCAGATCTTCACGCGCACCGGCCCCGGCACGCCCCTGTCGATGGCGACGGTGGTCATCTCAGCGCGCGGGGTGCTCGATCAGGGCGAGGACATCGTCCTCCGGGCCCTTGGTCTCGTGGCGCAGGGTCTTGACCTCGGCCTCGAGCATCGAGGCCTTGCGGGTCGCGCGCACCGCCGTGCGGCGCAGCTTGGCCTCGCGCAGCCATTCCCAGACGAAGCCGATCAGCAGCCCGAGGATCACGCCGCCAAGGATCACGAGGAAGAGCGGCACCTGCACCGCCCAGCTCATCCCGAGAAACTGCCCCGCCTCGGCCGGCAGGACACGCAAGGTGACGATATCGCGATTGGCCAGCGCCAACCCGATCAGGATCAGGGCCAGAAGCCCAAGAAACAGCAGCCGCAGGGCGCGTATCATTTGCTCTTATTCCTCATTCCCGTTCAGCCGGTCACGCAACAGCTTGCCGGTCTTGAAGAAGGGGACATGTTTTTCCTCAACCTCGACCGCATCGCCGGTGCGCGGGTTGCGGCCCGTGCGCGCGTCGCGCTTCTTCACCGAGAAGGCTCCGAAGCCACGCAGCTCGACGCGGTCACCGCTGGCGAGCGCCTCGGTGATCTCGTCGAAGATCGTATTCACGATCTTCTCGACGTCCCGCTGAAACAGATGCGGGTTTTCCTCGGAAATCTTGGCGATCAACTCAGAGCGGATCATCTGTCTTCCCCCCACGGGCCATTTTCCGGGTTCTTCCCGGATTTTCACGCGTATCTTTCTATGACTATAGGAGCATTCCCGCGATGGCGGAACAGGAAAGACCCGGAAATTCCACGTGAAAACGTGCCCCTAGCGTCCTCTCGGCTAAATTTTGCGCCTTCGCATTTGCAGAAAATGCGGCGCGGCACCGATCCGGGCGCGCGCGATGCGAATCGGGCAAAGCAAAAGGCCCCGCCGGTCTGGCGGGGCCTTCGCATGAGCCTTGCGGCCCGATCTCTTAGTTGTCGCCCTTGAGCGCAGCGCCCAGGATGTCGCCGAGCGAGGCACCCGAGTCGGACGAGCCGTACTGTTCCACGGCTTCCTTCTCTTCGGCGATCTCGCGCGCCTTGATCGACACGCCGAGCTTGCGGGTCTTGCTGTCGACATTGGTCACGCGGACATCGACGTGGTCACCGACCTGGAAGCGCTCGGGGCGCTGGTCGGCACGATCACGGGCCAGATCCGAGCGGCGGATGAACGACTTCATGCCGTTGTATTCCACTTCGATCCCGCCATCCTCGATCGCGGTGACGGTCACGGTGATGACCGAGCCACGCTTCACGCCGTCAACGGCATCCGAGAAGGTGTCGGCGTCGAGCGCCTTGATCGAGAGCGAGATACGCTCCTTGTCGGTATCGACCTCGGTGACGGCCGCCTTGACCATATCGCCCTTGCGGTACGACTGGATGGCATCCTCACCGCGCTGATCCCAGCTGAGATCCGACAGGTGCACCATGCCGTCGATGTCGTTGTCGAGGCCGATGAACAGACCGAATTCGGTGATGTTCTTGACTTCGCCTTCGATGACGGTGCCGACCGGGTGGGTTTCCGCGAAGACTTCCCACGGGTTGCGCATGGTCTGCTTGAGACCCAGCGACACGCGGCGCTTGGCCGGATCGATCTCGAGGACCATGACGTCCACTTCCTGCGAGGTCGAGACGATCTTGCCGGGGTGCACGTTCTTCTTGGTCCAGGACATTTCCGAGACGTGGACGAGACCTTCGACACCCGGCTCCAGCTCGACGAACGCGCCGTAGTCGGTGATGTTGGTCACGCGGCCGGTGTGGACCGAACCCAGCGGGAACTTCGATTCCACCGAATCCCACGGATCCGACTGGAGCTGCTTCATGCCCAGCGAGATGCGGTGGGTGTCCTTGTTGATCTTCACGACCTGGACCTTCACGGTCTCGCCGATCGAGAGGATCTCGGACGGGTGGTTCACGCGGCGCCACGCCATGTCGGTGACGTGCAGCAGACCGTCGACACCGCCGAGGTCAACGAACGCACCGTATTCGGTGATGTTCTTGACGACGCCCTCGACAACCTGACCTTCGGAGAGGTTGGCGATGACTTCGGCGCGCTGTTCGGCGCGGCTCTCTTCGAGGATCGCGCGGCGCGAGACAACGATGTTGCCACGACGACGGTCCATCTTGAGGATCTGGAAGGGCTGCTTGAGACCCATGAGCGGGCCAGCGTCGCGCACGGGGCGCACATCGACCTGCGAGCCCGGAAGGAACGCGACAGCGCCGCCGAGATCGACGGTGAAGCCACCCTTGACGCGGCCGAAGATGGCGCCTTCGACGCGCTCTTCCTTGGCGTAAGCGGCTTCGAGGCGATCCCAGGCCTCTTCGCGACGAGCCTTCTCGCGCGAGATCACGGCCTCGCCACGGGCGTTTTCAACGCGGTCGAGATAGACTTCCACCTCGTCGCCCACTGCGATCGAGGGGGCCTCGCCCGGGTTGGCGAATTCTTTGAGTTCGACGCGGCCTTCCATCTTGTAGCCGACATCGATGATGGCCTGGCCCGCCTCGATGGCGATGACCTTGCCTTTGACAACCGAACCCTCCTGGGGGGTGTCGATCTCGAGGCTCTCATTGAGAAGAGCTTCGAATTCTTCCATGCTTGCAGTTTGCGACATGCGTTTACAGTTTCCTTTACAGCGTTGGTTTTCTGGCCATGCGGTTGGCTCCGCCGGTCTTTCGTTGAAAAGCCCGAAATGCAAAAATGCGAGCGCCGGGCAGACCCGACCCTCTCGGACCGCGCCGATATAGGCGCGATTTTCCAATACAGCAAGCGTTTATTGCCCCGAGCGAGGGGCTTTCGCACCGGCCTTCAGGGGCCGCGCGCGCGGGCTCAGCCCTCGACCGGGCCCGCCAGCGCCTTTTCGAGATCGCCAATCATCCAGTCCGACAACGGCTTGGCGGTCGCCGGGTAGGTCGCGATCACCTTCCCGTCACGCCCGAGCAACACCTTGTTGAAGTTCCAGCTCGGCTCGAACCCCTTCGCCTCGCGCAGCCAGCTGTAGAAGGGATGCGCCCCCTGCCCCTTGACCGAGGTGAGCTGCGCCATCGGCAGCTCCGCGCCGAAGGTCAGCGCGCAGTAGCGTTTCGCCTCCTCGGCGCTCGACAGTTCCTGCTTGAAATCGTTCGAGGGCACGGTGAGGACCACCAGCCCCTGCGGCCCGTAGCGTTCGGCCAGCGTCTGAAGCTCGGTGAATTGCGGGGCAAAGCCGCATTTCGACGCGGTGTTGACCACCAGCACCACCTTGCCCCGGTAATCCGCGAGGCTCACCCGCTCACCTTCGACAAGATCGAAATGCAGATCTCCCGGCGCGGGCGTCTCGGCGCGCAGCGGCAGGGCGAACATCGCGACAGTCAAAATTGTTGCGAGAATACGGAAGGTCATGGAAATCATCCTCGAATGCGTCCTGCACCTATAACGCAGAACCGGCGATTTTGTTCACTCCCTTGTGAACATATATCCCAAATACCGCAATTACTCAATCGCAGATCCGGCTCACCTTGCGATATTTCGGGACCTTCGCCTCGGGAATCTCATAGGGATCACGCGGACTTACACCGGGCATCGGCGCATCGGGCTCCACGCTCACGCTTTCGGGATCGAGCGCGAGGCGCTGACAGATTCCCAGCGAGCGCTCCGCGATCTGGTCAAGATTGCGCAGGTCCAGAAGATGTCCGCCCTTGCGCGCATAGCCCGTCACCCCGAAAGCAAGCGGCGGATCGAGCCGCAGCCGCTGCGTAGTCTCCCCGAACAGCTCGCCCGGCCCCTGCCAGTCCTTGGGCTCACCGATCGCGAATTGCAGCTCGAACTGTCCCGGCGGCACCAGCAGACGGAAGAACTCGCCCCCGCGCGCATAGGCGCCGATCACATCCGTCCCGGTCGCAACGTCGCGCAGAACAAGGTAAAAGTCGCGCCCCGGCGCGGTCTTGATCTGCAAGGGCATGGTGCGCGGCAGCTCGCTTGCCGACCAGAGCAGCCCGTGGGGCCGGGTCTCGGCGCGCAAAGGCTCAGCCAGAAGCAGAAAAATCAGGACAAGACGGATCATCGTCCGAATATAGGAAGCCGCGAGTGCCCTGACCAGTCAGCCGAGCTTTTGGGAGACCGCCTCGCAAGCGCGCGCAACCGCCTCCTCGATGCTCAGATCGGAGGTGTCGAGCACAAGCGCATCCTCGGCCGGTCTCAACGGTGCATCGGCGCGGTTCATATCGCGGTCGTCACGCTCGCGTACCTGCGCCAGAACCTGCGCCTCCTCGCCGCCAACCTCCAGCCAGCGGCGATGCGCGCGCACTTCGGGCGAGGCGGTGACGAACAGCTTCACCTCCGCCCCCGGGCAGATCACCGTGCCGATATCGCGACCGTCGAGCACCGCGCCCCCCTCGCGCCGGGCAAACTCGCGCTGGAAATCGACCAATGCGGCGCGCACGTCCGGGATCACCGCGACGATCGAGGCCGCCTGCCCTGCCTCCAACGTGCGCAGATCGTCGCGCGCCAGATCCTCCGGGCAAAGCCCTTTCGCCGCCTCGACCGGATCAAGCCCCCCGGCCTGCGCCTTCACCCCTACCGCACGATAAAGCGCGCCGGTGTCGAGATGGGCAAAGCCGAACCGTTCCGCCACAGCCCGGCTGATCGTCCCCTTGCCCGCAGCTGCGGGACCGTCGATGGCGACCGTGAAACGCATGACTGGTCCTTTCCTCTCGTGGCAGGCGCCGGACGCTCCGCGGGGGATATTTTCAGGCAGTTGGAAAGGCAGGTCTATGCCCCTACCCCAACAGTTTCAAATATCCCCGCCGAAGGCTTCCTCCCTCTCAACTCCCCCGAACGATCTCGGCGCCGAGACCGGCCATCAGATCCTCGAAGACCGGGAAAGAGGTGGCAATGGGCGAACCGTCATCGACCGAGACGGGCTGTTGCGCGGCCATGCCGAGCACCATGAAGCTCATCGCGATGCGGTGGTCGAGATGGGTCGCCGCCGTGCCGCCGCCGGGCACGCCCTCGGGGCCGCAGCCATGCACGATCAGCGTGTCCTCGTCTTCCTCGATCTTTACGCCATTTGCCTCCAGCCCGCGCGCCATCGCGTCGATCCGGTCGCTTTCCTTGACGCGCAGCTCATGCACGCCCGGCATCCGGGTGACGCCGTCTGCGAAGGCCGCGACGACCGAGAGAACTGGATATTCGTCGATCTGGGCCGAGGCGCGCTCGGCCGGCACGTCGATCCCGTGCAGCTTCGAGTACCGCACGCGCAGATCCGCGACCGGCTCACCGCCCTCTTCGCGCTCGTTCTCGAAGGTGATGTCGGCGCCCATTTCCTTGAGCGTGATGAAGAGCCCGTTGCGGGTCGGGTTCTGGCTGACACCCGGCACCACGATTTCCGAGCCGGGCACGATCAGCGCCGCACAGACCGGGAAAGCGGCCGAGCTGGGATCGCGCGGCACGGCGACCTCTTGCGCAACCAGTTCCGGTTGGCCCTGCAGGGTGATGACATGGCCCTCATCGGTGATCTCGGTGGTGATCTCGGCCCCGAACCCGCGCAACATCCGCTCGGTATGATCGCGGGTCGCGGTTGTCTCGATCACGACCGTCTGGCCCGGCGCGTTCAGCCCCGCCAGCAGCACCGCCGATTTCACCTGCGCCGAGGCCATCGGCGTCGTATAGCGTACCGGCACGGGCGTCTTCGCCCCAACGATGGTCATCGGCAGCCGCCCACCGTGGCGCCCATAGGCCTGTGCCCCAAAGAGCGCGATGGGATCGGTCACCCGGCCCATCGGGCGTTTGCGCAAGGACCCGTCCCCGGTGAAGGTCGCGGTGATCGGCGAGGTCGCCATCGCCCCCATGATCAGCCGCACGCCGGTGCCCGAATTACCGCAATCGATGATGTTTTCCGGCTCGGCGAAGCCACCCACTCCCACACCATGAACCGACCATTCACCCGGCCCGTGCTGCGTGACCTCAGCCCCGAAGGCGCGCATGGCCTTGGCCGTATCCAACACGTCCTCGCCCTCGAGCAGACCGGTGATCTTCGTCTCGCCCACCGAGAGCGCGCCGAGGATCAGCGCGCGGTGGCTGATCGACTTGTCGCCGGGAACCTCTGCCGTGCCCTTGAGGGGCCCGCATTTGCGCGAGGTCATCTTGATCGGGGTGCCGTGGCCGGACATGTCGCCTCCCAAATTTCGTCGCGCCCCTGTTAGCGCGATCTCGCGGGCGGCGGAAGGGCTCAGATCCGCCGATAGGTCAGGTAATGCGGCTTGCGGCCCTCGCGCAGCGCCTTTTGCTCGTAGCGGGTCGAGAGCCAGTCGGCCCAGGGGGTGTCCCAATCGCCCGAGACATTCTGCGGATCGTCGAAATCGAACGCGGCGGGCACCTCGAAGAGCGGCTCGAAGCCTGCTTTGGGCACCTCCTCGACGGTCTGGCGCACGTAATCGGGAATGTCGGTCGCCACGCGAAACTCCGCGCCGGGCTTGAGCGCGCGATGCAGCGGTTCGAGATGTTCTTGCGTGACGAAGCGCCGGCGGTGGTGCTTCGATTTCGGCCAGGGATCGGGATAAAGGAGAAACGCCTTCGAGATCGAGCCTTCGGGCAGCACGTCCATCAGGTCGCGCGCATCTCCCGGATGCACCGCGACATTCGTAATCTTCTCACGGCGCAGCTTGCCCAGCAGCATCGCGACCCCGTTGATGAAAGGCTCGCAGCCAATGATCTCGACGCCCGGATAGGTCTTGGCCATATGCGCCAGATGCTCGCCCCCGCCGAAGCCGACCTCGAGCCAGACCGGTTTGCCCTTGAACCGCGCCGCCATATCCAGCGGCACCCGGTCGGGGTTCACATCCCAGCCGACCGCCCCGGGCGACAGCCGCGGCAGATCCTCGCGCAGATAATCCTTCTGCGCCTTGTTCAGCGTCTTGCCGTGGCGACGTCCATAGAAGTTGCGCCAGGGGGAGCCGTTCGGGGCGGTATCGTCAAAATCGTCCATGGGCCGCGCCTCTAGCTGCGCACGTCGGAAAACTCAAGCCTTCTGGATGAGGAAGAGCCCGAGGCACATGCAACCGATGCCCGCCCCGCGCATCAGGGTGATCGGGCGGATCATCGCACCGAAGAGCCCGAACTGGTCGATCATGGCAGCCGAGATCATCTGCCCCAGCAACACGAAGAACACCGCATTGCCGACCCCGAATTTCGGCGCGACGAAGGTGATCGAGATGACATAGAAAGCCACCAGAAGCCCGGCGAGGAACAGATACCACGGCTGTCCCGGCAAACGTGCGATGGCAGACGGCCCGGTCGTGACCATCATCGCCGCGACTGCGCCCCCGAGCGCCACGCAAAACAGCACCACCGCCGCCACCGCGGGCGAGCCGATCCGCGCGCCGAGCTGCGCATTGAGAGCCGCCAGAAGCGGGATGCCGATCCCGGCGGCAAGCATGATCGCGGCGTAGCGCAGGGCGTCGGGCATGGGTCTCTCCTCCGGTTTGCGGCGGAGAGTGGCGCGGAAGTCCCGCCGCCTCAAGCCCTCTTGCCTCGGAACCCCTTCTTCTTGATCGAAATATCTCGGGGGGCTCGCAGCGCGAGCGGGGGCAGCGCCCCCTCGACCTTTCCGCCTCTCAGCCCCGTCCGCGATAGGGCGGCACGCCCTGATCGGGGATCCACAGATCTTCGGGCTGCGGGCCGGTCTGCCAGAACACATCGATCGGGATGCCGCCGCGCGGATACCAATAGGCGCCGATGCGCAGCCATTCCGGATCGAGCAGATCGCGCAGACGCTGCCCGATCATCACCGAGCAATCCTCGTGAAACGCCCCGTGATTGCGGAACGACCCGAGGAACAGTTTCAACGATTTGCTCTCCACCAGCCAGTCGCGCGGCACATAGTCGATCATGATATGCGCGAAATCGGGCTGGCCGGTCAGCGGGCAGAGCGAAGTGAACTCGGGCGCGGTGAAGCGCACGAGGTAGCGCTCGCCCGCGCGCGGCTGCGGCACGCGCTCCAGCACCGCCTCTTCGGGCGACTGCGGCAGATCGGTCGCCTGCCCCAGCTGGGTCAGACCGGAGGTATCGGTGCTCACGAGACGGCCTTCTTCAGCGCTTCGGTCAGGTCGGTCTTCTCCCAGGAGAACCCACCGTCCGCCTCTGGCGCGCGGCCAAAATGACCATAGGCCGCGGTGCGCGCATAGATCGGCTTGCACAGATCGAGCGTGTCGCGGATGCCCTTGGGCGTGAGGTCCATCACCTCGCCCACGGCCTTCTCGATGATCTCGTCGGGCACTTCGCCGGTGCCGAACGTGTCGGCATAGATCGAGAGCGGTTTCGCCACGCCGATCGCGTAGGACACCTGGATCACGCATTTCTTCGCCAGACCCGCAGCGACCACGTTCTTCGCCAGATAGCGCGCGGCATAAGCGGCCGAGCGGTCCACCTTGGTCGGGTCCTTGCCCGAGAATGCGCCGCCACCATGCGGAGCCGCGCCGCCGTAAGTGTCCACGATGATCTTGCGCCCCGTCAGGCCCGCATCGCCATCGGGCCCGCCGATGACAAAGGTCCCGGTCGGGTTCACCCACCATTCGGTTTCCGGCGTGATCCAGCCCTCGGGAAGGGTCTCGCGGATATAGGGCTCGACGATGGCACGGATATCGTCCGAGGTCTGGCGCTCATGAGCGTGCTGCGTGGACAGGACGATCTGCGTCACACCCACCGGGCGTCCGTTCTCGTAGCGCACCGAGAGCTGCGATTTCGCGTCCGGGCGCAGTTCGGGCTCGGCGCCCGATTTGCGCGCCTCGGCCAGACGGCGCAGGATCGCATGGGCATAGTGGATCGGCGCGGGCATCAGCTCGGGCGTCTCGTCGGTCGCATAACCGAACATGATCCCCTGATCGCCGGCCCCGTCCTTGTCCACGCCCTGGCTGATATGAGCCGATTGCGGGTGCAGGAAATTCGCGACCTTCAGCGTCGCCCAGTGGAACTCGTCCTGCTCATAGCCGATATCCTTGACGCAATCGCGCACGATCTTGTCGATGCCTTCGAGATATTCGGCGAGCTTGGTCTTGTCCGACAGTCCCACCTCGCCGCCGACGACGACCTGATTGGTGGTGGCGAAAGTCTCGCATGCGACACGCGCATTGGGCTCTTCGGCCAGAAAAGCATCGAGGACGGCATCCGAGATCCGGTCACAGACCTTGTCGGGATGCCCCTCCGAAACGGATTCGGAGGTGAAAACGTAATTCGCGCGTGCCATGGGGAGTGCTCCATTGTTGATATCCCCTCCCCGTCAGGAAGCCGTTGGGGAGGTTCGCGCAATAGCTAGGCCCGCGCAGGGCGGCGGTCAACGGCAATACGCGCAAAGATTGAAAGAAGGCCCAAAAGCGCGGCAATAAGTCCGACAATGGGGGCATCGCCAAGCGTGGAATAGAGCGTCGGCGGCAGGCTCGGCGGCAGCGCGACATCCAGCTTGCCCGTCACGCCCATCCCGAGGCTCGCCACGATCCGTCCCTTCGCGTCGATCATCGCGCTCACCCCGGTATTGGCGTCGCGCGCCAGCGGCAGCCCCTGCTCGATCGCGCGCAACCGGGCCTGCGCGAGATGCTGATAGGGCCCGGACAGCGTGCCGAACCAGGCGTCATTGGTGACCTGCAAGATCCAGTCGGGGCGCTGCGTGAAGCCGCGCAGGTCCTGCGGGAAGATCGCCTCGTAGCAGATGAGCGGCGCGACATGGCCGAGCTTGCCGAGATTGAGGAGCTTCTCCCCCGGCCCCGCCGAATAGCCATTGCCCACCTGCGCGGCAAAGGCGGTGATCCCGAACTGCGCCAGCGCATCGCCAAAGGGCATGTATTCGCCAAACGGCACCAGATGCGACTTGTCGTACAGCGCCTCGACCTGCGCCTGAGGCCCGATCAGCGCGAGCGAGTTGAAATAACGGCTGCCCTGCGCGCGCTGGATCCCCATCGCGAGCGGCACGCCGCCCGCAGCCTCGGCCGACATCTCAAGCCCGCCTTGCGGACGCTCGAGCAGGAACGGCACGGCGGTCTCGGGCCAGACGATCAGGTCGGGCTTGGGTGCGCCGGGCGCCGTCGGCGCCTTGGTCAGATCGAGAAGCCTCTGGAAGAACTCCATCCGGTATTGCGGCAGCCATTTGAGATCCTGCGGCGCGTTGGGCTGCACGAGGCGCAGCGTGATCGGTTCGGCGCGCGGTTCGACCGGCGCGTTGAGCCGCGCAACCCCACCCAGCCAGAGCGCCACGAGCCCAACAAGCGCCGAGCCCACCACCCCGAGCGCCGGCCCCATCCGCATCCCCCGCGTCAAAGCGGGCGCGGCCGCGATCAGCATCGTGATCAGGCTCAGCCCCAGCGGACCGATGAAAGCCGCGGCCTGCGCGACGGGCGTGCCGATCCAGATATGCCCGACCAGAACCCAGGGAAATCCGGTAAAGACGTAAGAACGCAGCGCATCCGAGGCCGCCATGCCAAGGGCGATCCCAAGCGCGCGGCTGCGCGGCCCCTGCCCCGCATAGGCGCCAAGCCCGAAGCCCACCGCCCAGAACACCCCCATCCCCGCCGCCATCAGCACCAGAGCAAAGGGCGCCATCCAGCCGTAGATATCGGCCTCGACCATGAAGGGCTCGACGATCCAGAACATCGCGGCCAGCGCATAACCGAAGCCTGCGGCAAACCCGATCCAGATCATCGAGGCGCGCCAGCGTTCCGAGGTCGCGATCCAGATCGACCCGGCAAGCCCGGGCAACGCGAGCCACCACAGCCCCAGCGGGGCCTGACCGGCGGCAAAAAGCGCGCCAAGCCCCGCCGCCAGCAGCAAGACCTGCCAGCGCGGGCGCAACGGAGCGCGAAATCCCTCTCGGATCACCTCGATCATGGGGGCGTCATAGCCCGCTCATTCGGCCGGCGCCACACCCGGCAGACGCACGCGCAGACGTTTGATCCGGCGCGGATCGGCATCGACGACCTCGTATTCGACGCCATTCTCCGCCACCACGACCTCGCCGCGCGCGGGCACCCGTCCGAGCTGCATGAAGACAAGCCCGCCCATCGAGTCGATCTCGTCCTCGGCTTCCTCATCGGCCAGCCGCATCCCGATCTCGCCCTCGAACTCGCGCAACGGGGCGCGGGCTTGCACGATCCACTGACCGGGCTTTTCCTCGCGCCAATAGGCGTCATCGGCCTCGTCATGCTCGTCCTCGATCTCGCCGATCACCTGCTCGATCAGGTCTTCAAGCGTGAGCAAACCGTCGACGCCACCATATTCGTCGATCACCAGCGCCATGTGGATGCGCTGGACCTGCATCTTCTGCAACAGGACCCCGATCGGCATCGAGGGCGGCACGTAAAGGAGCGGACGGATCAGCTTGCGCAGCGAGAACCGCCCGTTGCCCGAGCCGAACCCGTATTCGAGCGCGAGATCCTTCAGGTGAACAAGGCCCAGCGGCGTGTCGAGCGTTTCCTTGAAGACCGGCAGGCGCGAATATCCGTGCTCGCGGAATTTCTCCACCAGCTCGTCGCGCGAGATCGTGACGGGCACGGCCTCGATCTCGACCTTTGGGATGGCCACATCCCCCACGCGCATCCGGCGCAGGTTCCCAAGCCCGAGTGGCACCGGAGCCGGTGCGGGGGGCAATTCGATGCATTCTTCCTCATCCGGCGCGCTGCGCCCTCCGAAGAAGCGGCTGAGCAACCCGCGCGAAGCGGGTTCCGAAGACTGTCCGGGTTCGGCGTTGTCCGAACTCTCGGCATTGGCGGAGGACACTCCGTCAGCAACCTGTCCCATTGTTCCTTTCCAAAAGCGACGTCTGGACGCCCATCCTTACATATATGGGTTACGAATTCCTACGCTTTCAAGCAGGCGGATTTCGATTTGTTCCATCGCTTCGGCATCTTTGTCGCGAATATGGTCATATCCCAACAGGTGCAGCGTGGCATGGATCAGCAGATGCAGCACATGATCGGCCAGCGCCTTGCCCTGTTGCTCGGCCTCGCGCGCGCAGGTCTCGAAGGCGATCGCGAGGTCGCCTAGTTCGATCTCGCCGAAGACATCGGGCGCGGGCGGCTCCGGATCGGCACCCTCTTCCTGCGCCCCGCGCTCCTCGGCGGGCCAGCTCAGGACATTGGTGGGTTTGGGTTTTTCACGATACTCGGCATTGAGCTCGGCAATGCGCGCATCGTCGCAGGCCAGAACCGAGATCCGGCACAGCGCCGGGTCGATCCCGCGATCCTCCAACACCAGCCGCGCCGCGCGCTCGGCCAGCGCTGCAAGCCCCACCGCTTCCCAGCGCGGATCCTCGATCTCGATCTCAATTTCCATTCGCGGCTCCGATCGGCACATCGGCCAGTTGCTTGCCCGCCTTGTCAAAGACCAGAACCGCGCCCTGATCTGTCACCACGACGACATAACTGCGCGCGAATGTCACAGCCTCGGCCCGCGCGCCGTCGGGCAATGTGATCGCCGCGGGAAGCTCGGGAAGCGGGCTCGGCGTTTTCAGGCGGATGACAAGCAGCGCCACAATCGCTACAAGCCCCGCAATCATCACGCCGGCCAGAACCGTCACCAGAAGCTTGAGAAAGCGCAAATCGGGTGGCAGCGTGGCAGGCAACTCGTCTTCAGGCAGGTCGGACATGGACAAGGATATCCTCAGCGTCGAGATCGGACCCGGCATGGGTCCCCGCCTTGATAAGGCCTTGGCGGCGGCTGTGCCAGAGGAAGCGTCCCTCTCGCGCTCGCGTCTGGCCAAGCTGATCGCGGAAGGCTCGGTGATGCATGATGGCGCACCGGTGACCGACCAGAAAGCGAAAGTGGCCGAGGGCGAGATCTACCAGATCGCGCTGGAGCCGCCGAAACCGGTCGAGACCGTGGCGCAGGACATCCCCCTCGAAGTGCTCTGGGAGGATGACGACCTGATCGTCGTGAACAAGCCCGCGGGCATGGTCACCCATCCCGCGCCGGGCTCGCCCGAGGGCACGCTGGTCAATGCGCTGTTGCACCATTTCGGCGGCAATCTCTCCGGCATCGGCGGCGAGGCGCGCCCAGGCATCGTGCACCGGATCGACAAGGAGACCTCGGGTCTTCTGGTCGTGGCGAAATCCGACCGCGCCCATCACGGGCTTGCCGCGCAGTTCGAGGAACACTCGGTGCATCGCCACTACCTCGCGATCTGCCATGGCGTGCCCGATCAGGCCGACCCGCGCCTGCGCGGGCTCAATGGGGTGAGCTTCGAGACCGGGGGGGTGCTGAAGATCGTCACCCAGCTCGCAC
The DNA here is from genome assembly GCF_002020275.1 of Thioclava sp. L04-15. Taxonomy (NCBI): domain Bacteria; kingdom Pseudomonadati; phylum Pseudomonadota; class Alphaproteobacteria; order Rhodobacterales; family Paracoccaceae; genus Thioclava; species Thioclava sp. L04-15. The sequence continues at coordinate 18,499 of NZ_MPZW01000003.1, forward strand.
GCCACAAGACCGACCGGCAGAAACAGGCCGTCGTCGCCCATGGCGGGCGCCATGCCGTGACCCGCGCCCGCGTGGTCGAAGAGTTCAAGGGCACCGCCGCGCTCATCGATTGCTGGCTCGAGACCGGGCGCACGCACCAGATCCGCGTGCACATGGCCTATGCGGGCCACGGGCTGATCGGCGATCCGACCTATGGCGGCAAGCGCAAGATCTCGGAAAAAGCGGTGGGGGCGCAGGTCGCGCAAGCGGTGCGCGATTTCCCGCGTCAGGCGCTCCATGCGGCGACGCTCGGCTTCATCCATCCGGTGACGGGCGAGGAGCTGTCCTTCACCGCCCCCCTCCCCGACGACATGGAAGCGCTGCTGTCACAGCTGCGCGGGGCGCCGTGACGGTCTGGTGGTGGGAATTCGTCACGCTGCTGGTCCATTTCGGCAGCCAGATCCTGGCTGTCCTGCGGGTACTCACACGCCCTGACAAGCCGCCCGCCGTGCGCGCCAGCTGGACGATCCTGATCCTCTCGGTGCCCTTTGTCGGCGTGCTCCTCTACCTGCTGATCGGCGAGACCCGCCTCAACCAGCGCATCGCCAAGCGCCAGCGCGCCACCGTCGCCGCCCTCCCCCCGCCCAAGTCCTCGAGCGCACCCGCGCTTACCTCCGTCACTCCCGGCTATCGCCCCGCATTCGCGCGCGCCGCCGCCGTCAATGGCTTCGCGCCCAGCTCCGGCGACGCAATCCGCTTCCTGTCCGAGCCCGAGGACCAGATCGCGACCCTCCTCTCCGATATCGAGACCGCGCGCGAGACCGTCCACCTGACCACCTATATCTGGCTCGTCGATGGCACCGGGATCGCGCTGGCAGAGGCGATGACGCGCGCGGCCGAACGGGGCGTGAGCGTGCGCATTCTGGTCGACGGGCTCGGCGCGCGCGGCTTCATCAAATCCCCGCATTGGCGCGCGATGAAACAGGCCGGCGTCAAGACGGGCATCGCCTTTTCCTTCCACTGGCCGCTTTTCAAGCTCGCCACGATGCGCATCGACCTGCGCAATCACCGCAAGCTCGCGGTGATCGACGGGCGCGTGGCCTATACCGGCTCGCGCAACGTGGCCGACCCGGAATTCCGCATCAAGGCGCGCTTTGCGCCCTGGGTGGATGTGCTCTTGCGCCTCGAAGGGCCGCTGGCCGGCCAGCATCAGCATATCTTCGCGACCGATTGGATCACCCATACCCGCGAGGATATCGCGGCCCTCGTGCCCTCGGAGGCCGCCGCCCCGCGCCCCGGCAACAGCACCGCCGTCGCCTTCGCCACGGGGCCGATGCTCGACATACGCGGCGTGCCCGACGTGTTTCTCTCGGTGATCGGGGCCGCGCAGGAAAGCCTTACCCTCTCCACCCCCTATTTCGTGCCGGGCGAAGAGATCGCCTCCGCCCTGCGCGCCGCGGTCCGGCGCGGGGTCAGCGTGCGGGTGATCGTGCCCCGGCGCAACGACTCGCGCTTTGTCGCCCACGCCGCGCGCAGCTTCTTTCCCGCCCTGATCGAGGCAGGCGTCGAGATCCACGAACATGCCCCGGGGCTTCTTCACGCCAAGACTCTTCTGGCCGATCGGCGCGTCGCGATCATCGGCTCGGCCAATCTCGACCGGCGCAGCTTCGAGCTCAATTACGAGAATTGCCTGCTCGTCGAGGATGCCGATCTGGGCGAGCGCCTGGCCGCGCGTCAGGCGCAGTGGATCGCCGGTGCACGCCGCCTCTCGCCCGAACAGATCAAGGCCTGGCCGTTGCGCTGGAAGATCACCAACAACCTGATGTCGATCCTCGCGCCCGTCCTCTAGCCCCCGCGCCGTGCAAAAATCACGCGAGCGTCATTCATTTTTCGCGACGGAAATCCGCATACCGCACGTTAAGCTCATGATGCGACACCTGGGCGCAGGCCGTTGAGGTGAACCGGGAACGCGCTTTATGCGTTACCTTGAAGAACAACGGACTGACACCCATATCGAGCAGCCGCCATAGGGAGACATGGGAGAAAATGACGAGCTATACCAACCTTCCGGCCCCGAGCCCTGAACAGGGGCTCAATCGTTACCTGCAAGAGATCCGGAAGTTTCCGCTTCTGGAGCCCGAGCAGGAATACATGCTGGCCAAGCGTTGGGCAGAAGATCAGGATACCGACGCCGCCCACCAGCTCGTGACCAGCCACCTGCGCCTCGCCGCGAAAATCGCGATGGGCTATCGCGGCTACGGCCTGCCGCAGGCCGAGGTGATCTCGGAGGCGAATGTCGGCCTGATGCAGGCCGTGAAGCGCTTCGATCCGGAGAAAGGCTTCCGCCTCGCGACCTATGCGATGTGGTGGATCCGCGCCGCGATCCAGGAATATATCCTGCGCTCGTGGAGCCTTGTGAAACTCGGCACGACCTCGGCGCAAAAGAAGCTGTTCTTCAACCTGCGCAAGGCGAAATCGAAGATCGGCGCCTATGAGGACGGCGACATGCGGCCCGAGAACGTGGCCCAGATCGCGAAGGATCTCAACGTCACCGAGGAAGAGGTGATCTCGATGAACCGGCGCCTGTCGGGTTCGGACGCCTCGCTCAACGCCCAGGTCGGCGCGGGCGACGAGGGCACCGCGCAATGGCAGGACTGGCTTGAGGACGAGGATGCCGACCAGGCCGAGGCCTATGCCGAAAGCGAAGAGCTGCAGGCCCGTCGCGAGATGCTGATGCAGGCGATGGACGTGCTCAACGATCGCGAGAAGGACATCCTGATGCAGCGCCGCCTGCGCGATGATCCGGTCACGCTCGAAGAGCTGTCGGGCCAATATGAGGTCAGCCGAGAGCGCATCCGCCAGATCGAGGTGCGCGCCTTCGAGAAACTGCAAAAACGCATGACAGAGCTCGCCCGCGAAAAGGGCATGCAGATCCCTGCGTAACCGTTTGTGAGTAACGAGTATGCGCCGCTCCCGAAGGGGGGCGGCGTTTTTCTTTGACGCTCCATCGAGGCGCGTCGGTCACTCCCTTCGGGAAACTCCGGGGCACGCGGATCGCCGCGCGCCCCGGTCTTCGCTCACCCGTTTTCGCTCACCCGTCCTGGCTCAGTCCGAACGCGGCGTGGTGGATCAGCTCGCCTGCGGGTTCCACCGCCTCGAACGGCAACGCCAGAACGAACTGAGGCGGCACCTCTCCCACCCGCAACCCGGGAAAGGCCCTGAAGCCGAACCGGCGATAATATCCGGGATCTCCCACAAGCGCCGCCCCCTTGCAGAAGGTGCGCAGCCGCGCGATCGCCTCGGCCATCAGCGCGCTGCCGATCCCTTCGCGATGCCGCGACGGGAGGACGGCCAGCGGACCGATCAGCCCCCAGCCCCCGCTCTCCCCGATCCGCGCCATGGAGGCCGCGAGATGACCCACCACCTCGCCTTGATCCTCCGCCACGAGCGAAAGGGTCAACGCATCGTCGGCCCGCAGCCTGTCGACGATATCGGCCTCCGTTCCCGACGCTTGCGGCAACAGCCTCATCGCCTCGATGACGATCCTGCGGATCACAGGGATATCGCTCTCGGTTTCGTTTCGGATCAGCATGTTACGCCCCCTGATTGTCGAGCTGCGGTCGGACGGAGAGACGTCCGCGTCTGGAGATGCGATAGGGTGCACCGGACCGGGATTCGATCAACCGCTTGCGCCGCAACTTGCTGAAGACGCTCAGGTCGAAACCGGACAGGATCATCCCCTCGCGCGTGACGCATGTGACCGAGGTGATCTTGGAGCCGTTTTCCCGTTCATGCAGGATACGGCCACCCAGAGCCAGAACGTGCAACGCACGTTGTTCATTTCGTGATATATTCATAGAAGTCTCGTGTGACAGACGTAAAAAAACGCCCAAGCGCATCTGCGCCCGGCGGCTTAGGGTTCACGCGGCTCTCTGAGGTTCAGAGAGCCATATCACACAAGCTCTGACATCCAGTCTCCATTGACCGAAAGGCAGCCATGGCCGCCTCTCCTTTCCCAACATAGGAAGCGTGATCTGCAGGCGCAACTCGGCGAGGCGAATTGCCTCACCCGGTCGAGGCGTTGCACCCGCCGCTGTTTGCGCTACCATCGCGCACCGGAAAGGGAGGGTGCACATGAGCGTTTTGAATTGGGGGATCCTGGGGGCCGCAAAATTTGCGCGCGAGCACATGGGCCGTGCGATCCATGCGGCCGAGGGCGCGCGGCTGGCGGCCCTGGCGACCTCGAGCGCAGAAAAAGCCAAACCCTTCAAGGCTTTTGCGCCCGATCTTCAGATCCATGACAGCTACGAGGCGCTGCTCGCAGATCCGATGATCGACGTGGTCTATATCCCTCTGCCCAACACGCTCCATGTCGACTGGACGAAGAAGGCGCTCGCGGCGGGCAAGCATGTGCTGACGGAAAAACCGATCGCGATGAAGGCCGCCGAAATCGACGGGCTGATCGCTGCGCGCGATGCCGCGGGCCGCTTCGCCACCGAGGCCTACATGATCGTGCATCATCACCAATGGCAGCTCACGCGACGCTGGATCGACGAAGGCCGGATCGGCGAGCTGCGCCATGCCGATGTCGCGTTCAGCTTCAACAATCCCGATCCCGGCAATATCCGCAACAAGCCCGAGACGGGCGGCGGCTCGATCCCGGACATCGGCGTCTATGCCTATTCTTGCGTGCGTTACGCGGCGCGCGCCGAGCCGGGCACGCTGCGCGCGGTGATCGAGCGCGAGAACGGCGTCGATGTCTTCGCGCAAGTCACCGGCGAGATGAACGGCGCGCAGGGACGGTTCAGCTATGCTGCGATGACGTCGACCCGGCTGCATCCGCGTCAGGAAGTGGTGTTTCAGGGCTCGGAGGGGCTGATCCGGCTCACCTGCCCGTTCAACGCCAATGTCTTCGATCAGGCCGAGGTCACGCTCTACCGCAAAGGCGAGCCCGATCTGGTGCAGCGCTTTCCCGGCGTAAACCAGTATGTCCTGCAGGTGGAGAGCTTCGTGCGCCACGTCACCGAAGGCGCCGACTATCCCTGGACGCTCGAAGACGCGCGCGGCACGCAGGCGATGATCGACAAGGTCTATGCAAGCGAGCTCTGAGCGGGTCGTCGAGAGACGCGCCACGGAAACGATCGCGACGGGGCCGCTCGGATAAGCAAAACTTATCCGAGCTCCGTCCGCATAAGCGAAACTTATCTCAGCGAAGCTTCGGCGGTTTGGTCGGGTCCATGCCGGGGGCGGCGCCGGGAATGATCTCCTGCACCTCCTCCTCGACCGGCTCGGGCACATGCAGCACCAGCCCCTTTTCCAGCAGCAGCTGCGCCGCCGGGTCTTCGGGGTCGAGGAAGGTCACATCGAGCTCGCCCGCATCGAGCCCCGAGAAGGTCAGCGCCTCGCCCATCGCCTTGGCGATGCCGGGCATGAAATGCTCATGCGCGCCGATCACCGCGAGCACATGGCCGCGATGGCCGTCCTCATAGGTCACGCCGCCGAGCACCGCGGCCTGCGCGATACCGGCGAGCTGATCGAGCTTCGCCTCGAAGGCAGGCAGCAAAAGCCCCAGCATCGCAGGCGACAGCCCCGGCGCGGTGAACGCGACCGGACGGCCCTGCGCCTCAGAGGGCGAATGGGAAAGCGTCTCGGTCAGCCAGTCGAGCGCCTCGGGCGGCAACAGCATCGCTGAGTCCGCCACGCCGAGATTGATCCCCAGCCCGATATTCTCGCCCACCAGATGCTGCGCGATCACCCGCCCCGGCAGCGCCGCATAGGGCTGCGGTTCGTCGGAAAATTCGCCCAGACGCTCTTCGGTGTCGAAGACCAGAACGAATTCGCCCTCCTCGGTCGAAAACACCTGCGGGCGGATATTCTCGTCCTCAGGCTCTTCCTCGAGAAGCAGGAACAGCTCGGCATCGGCGAGGCGATCATAGACGGCGAGACGCTTGGCCTCGTTCTCGGGCTCGGCTTCCATCGCGGCATGGGCGCGGTCGTAAGGGGTCATGTCAGCTCCTTCACCCGGGCGCGCAGGACCGGCAGCAGGTCGGTCTCGAACCAGGGGTTTGTCTTCAGCCATCCCGTATTGCGCCAGGACGGATGAGGCAAGGGGAAGAGCCGCGGCGCGTGGTCTCGCCAGCCCGCGACGGTCTCGGTGACGCGCCCCGGCCCGAGATGCCAGCGCTGCGCCGCCCCGCCCACCAGGAGCGTCAGATCGACGGGACCGATCTCGGCCATGACGCGCTCGCGCCAGGTCGCGGCGCAGAGCGGCGGCGGCGGCAGGTCCGCGCCCTTCGCGTCATAGCCGGGAAAGCAAAACGCCATCGGTGCGATGGCGATGCGCGCGCGATTATAGAAGGTCTCGCGGTCGACCCCCATCCAGTCGCGGAGCCGATCGCCCGAACGGTCGTTGAAGGGCAGTCCGGTTTCATGCACCCGCATCCCCGGCGCCTGCCCCACGACCAGAATCCGCGCGCCCGCGCCGAACCAGACCACCGGGCGCGGCGCATGGGCCGTCGCGGTGGCGCGAAACCGCTCTGCGCAAAGCCGGCACGCGGCGATTTCCGCCTGCACCTCGCCCGTCATCTTCCCAATCTGTGCAACAACGCGTTCTTCATTGCATAACCCTCTCGGAATTCGACATAATGACGCCTGAATCCACGCATAGGTGACTTTATTAACAAGACCCGCGCATGGTCTTCTAGTGGCAGGGGCGGCAAACCGGATCACGATGATCGAATTCGAAAATGTCTCCAAGTCCTTCTGGACGGGCAAGCAGCGCAAGGTGATCCTTGATCGCGCCAGTTTCCGCGTGGAACTGGGCAACAGCCTCGGCATTCTCGCGCCCAACGGGACCGGCAAGACGACGATCGTCAACATGATGGCGGGGCTGGAAAAACCCGACGAGGGAGAGGTGCGGCGCAGCTGCCGGGTCTCGTTCCCGCTGGGCTTCATGGGCGGGGTCGTGTCGAAGCACTCGGCGCGGGAAAACGCGCGCTTCATCGCGCGGCTCTACGGGCTCGATCCCGATTACGTGGAGGCCTTCTGCCGCTGGCTGACCGGGATCGAGGAATATTTCGACCAGCCCGTGGGCACCTACAGCTCGGGGATGCGCTCGCGGTTCACCTTCTCCTTGCTGCTGGCGCTGGAGTTTGACATCTACCTGATCGACGAGGGCATGCCCTCGACCACGGATGTCGAGTTCAACCGCAAGGCAGGCTCGATCCTGCGCGACCGGCTGCGCGATTCCACCGTGGTCGTGGTCTCGCACCAGCCCTCGACGATCGAGAAATTCTGCCGCTCGGCGGCAGTGCTGCGCGACGGGCAGCTCTACCAATTCGACACTCTGGAAGAAGCGAAGCGGATGTATGACTACCAGTCCTAAGGTTTCGAAATACCGCATCCGCCGCGACGGGCCCGTCCTTTCGAATGGCACCGCACAACCGGCCGCGCCCGCTGCCGCCGCCCCGCCGCGCAAGCCCCCGGCGGTGGAAGATGCGCAGACCGATCCCGCGACGCTTTTCGACCCGCAGGATGACGGGTTCGGCGACCAGAAATTTCCGACCGCAGGCGGCTCCGAGGTGCTGGCGGCGGGCCAGAAGACGCCCGAGGAAGAGATCGCCGCGATCCGCGCCGAGGGGCTGACCGGACGCCAGCTGCGGCTCGCACGGCGCATGGCGCAGAAACACGGGATCGAGGCCAGCTCGGATTTCGAGGCGGTTCTCCTGCTGCGCCGCAAGGGCGTGGACCCGTTCGACCGCTCGAACATCGTGGCGCTGGTGAAGAACCCGGGCCCCGATGAGGCGACCTCGCGCGCGCTGGCGCGCACCGACGGGCCAGGCGCCGATACGCGCGTGCAGCTGCCCCAGACGGTCCGGCCCGGTCAGGTGCCCGCGACCGAGGTGATGAGCGGGGACCGCCGCGCCGCCGAGATCCTCAAGATCCAGCGCGACATCGCGCGCCGCCGCCGTCGCAAGCTGGCGCTTCTGGCCGCGCGGCTGTCCTTCTTCGTCTTCCTGCCGACGATCATCGCCGCCTATTACTATTTCGCGATGGCCACGCCGATGTATGCCACGAAATCCGCCTTCGTGATCCAGAAAGCCGACGGGATGGGCAATTCAGGGCTGGGATCGCTGTTTTCGGGCACGCAGCTTGCGACGAACCAGGATTCGGTGACGGTGCAATCCTACCTGCAATCGCGCGACGCGATGCTCCGGCTCGACCGCGATCAGGGCTTCAAGACGGCCTTCGAGAACCAGACGATCGACCCGCTTCAGCGCCTGCCGGAGAATGCCACCGACGAACAGGCCTACAAGCTCTATCAGAAGATGGTGAAGATCGGCTACGACCCCTCGGAGGGGCTCGTGAAGATGGAGGTGATCGCGCCCGATCCCAAGGAATCGCAAGAGTTCTCGCAGGCGCTGATCTCCTATGCCGAAGAGCAGGTGGACCAGTTGACCGCGCGACTGCGGGGCGACCAGATGAAGGGCGCGCTCGAGAGCTATCAGGACGCCGAGAACAAGGTCTTCGCCGCGCAGGCCAAGGTCCAGCAATTGCAGGAGAAGGTCGGGATTCTTGACCCGGTCTCGGAGAATTCGCTGGTGATGGGCCAGATCTCGGGGTTCGAGACGCAGCTTCAGCAGAAGCGGCTCGAACTGGGCCAGCTTCTCGACAACGAGCGACCCAACCAGGCGCGCGTCACGGGCGTTCAGGGCGACATCAAACGGCTCGAGGACGCGATTGCGGAGCTGCGCAGCCAGCTGACGACCGACAAGGGCAACACCGAGTCGCTCGCCGCCGTCACCGGCCAGCTCCAGATCGCGCAGGGCGAATTGCAGACCCGCCAGATGCTGCTCTCGGCGGCGGCCCAGCAGATGGAAACCGCGCGGATCGAGGCCAACAAGCAGGTGCGCTACCTCGAGATGGGCGTGCGCCCCGTCGCCCCCGACGAGCCCACCTATCCGCGCGCCTTCGAGAACACGCTGTTGGCTTTCCTGATCTTCTCGGGCATCTATCTGATGCTGTCGCTGACCGCCTCGATCCTGCGTGAACAGGTTTCGAGCTGATCCCGGCGACGCGGCCCATCGCTGCGGAGGATGACATGAAAGACGTGAAAATCGGCGGGCTGACCGTCTCGAACGACCGCCCCCTGACGGTGATCGCGGGCCCCTGCCAGCTGGAGAGCCGCGACCATGCGCTGATGATCGCGCGCGAGATGGCGAAGACCTGCGATCAGGCGGGCGCGCAGTTCATCTTCAAGGCCAGCTATGACAAGGCCAACCGCACCAGCCTCAAGGGCAAGCGCGGGCTCGGGATCGACGCCGGCCTGAAGATCCTCGAAGACGTGCGCGCGGAACTGGGCTGCCCGGTGCTGACCGACATTCACGATGCCGAACAAGCGAAGATCGCGGGCGCGGTAGTGGACGTGATCCAGATCCCCGCCTTCCTGTGCCGCCAGACCGATCTGCTGCTGGCCGCGGGCGAAACCGGCTGTGTGGTGAACATCAAAAAGGGGCAGTTCCTGGCCCCCTGGGACATGCCCAACGTGGCCGAGAAGGTCGCCTCGACCGGCAACGAGAAAATCCTGCTGACCGAGCGCGGCACCTCCTTTGGCTACAACACGCTCGTCGCGGACATGCGCGGGCTGCCCGAGATGATGAAGACCGGCTACCCGGTGATCATGGATGCGACCCATTCGGTGCAACAGCCCGGCGGTCAGGGCGGCTCCTCGGGCGGGCAACGCGAATTCGCGCCGGTGATGGCGCGCGCGGCGGTGTCTCTGGGAATCGCGGGCGTTTTCATCGAGACCCACGAGGCGCCCGATAGCGCGCCCTCGGACGGGCCGAACATGATCCCGCTCAAGGACATGCCGAAGCTGGTGCAGGTGCTGATGGAGTTCGACCGCATCGCCAAGGACAATCCGATCCGGCTGTAAAGAGAGCGGGCGCGCCGTGACCGACGCGCCCTGCCCCAACGCGTTCGGCCGGTCTCAGCTATCGGCCACGAGCTCGGCGCGCTGGCGGCCGAGACCCTCGATCTCCAGCTCGACAACATCGCCCGGACGCAGGTAGCGCGGGGTCTGCATCCCCATCGCGACGCCCGGCGGCGTGCCGGTCGAGATCACGTCGCCCGGATGCAGCGTCATGAATTGCGACAGGTAGCTCACGAGCTTCGCCACGCCGAAGACCATCGTCGACGTCGATCCGTTCTGCATCACCTCGCCGTTGACGCTGAGTTTCATCGCGAGGTTCTGCGGATCGACCACCGCATCGCGCGTCACGAGATACGGCCCGAGCGGACCAAAGCTGTCGCAGCTCTTGCCCTTCGTCCACTGGCCGGTGCGTTCGGTCTGGAAGCTGCGCTCGGAGACATCGTTGGCCAGGACATAGCCCGCCACGTAATCAAGCGCGTCCTTTTCCGAGACATATTTCGCGGGCGTGCCGATGACGATGCCCAGCTCGATCTCCCAGTCGGTCTTTTCCGAACCGCGCGGGATCACGATCGGATCGTTGGGCCCCTGAATGGCGGAGGTGGCCTTCATGAAGATCAGCGGCTCGGGCGGCACCTGCGCGCCGGATTCGGCGGCGTGATCGGCATAGTTGAGCCCGATGCAGATCATCTTTCCGATGCCCGCGACCGGCGCGCCCAGACGGGTGCCCTCGGGCACGACCGGCAGGCTCGTCGGGTCGAGCGAGCCGATCGCGGACAGACCGTCATCGGACAGTACCGCCCCTCCGATATCGCTCACCTGCCCCGACAGGTCGCGCATCACCCCCTGATCGTCGAGCATTCCCGGCTTTTCGGCTCCAATGAGCCCGTGACGAAACAGTTTCATCGCCTCTCCCTCCTGCATTTGGCCCGCATCAAGTCAGGCCCGGCGCGCAGATGCAAGGGGATCAGGTGACGTGCAGGATGAATATCCCCGTGAGCACGATGAGCGCGATCACCAGTGCGGCGAGCACCAGATCGGGCCAGTTGATCCCCGAAACGTCGAGCGCGTCCTCGGCGTCGATGCGCCGGCGCAGGAGCTGCATGCGGATGAAGGCCAGCAGCACGACCACGCCCCCCGCTCCGATCATCGCCACATTCGACCAGACAGGCATATGCGCGCCCGTCAGCTTCGCCGCCGTCAGCCCGACGCCGACGATGGCGATGGCGGTGCGCAACCAAGCAAGGAAGGTGCGCTCATTGGCGGCATGGTCCTTGAAATTGGGGATCATCCGCTGCGCTCCTTGCTGTCGCGGCGCACCAGCCCGCGCACGCCGCCCGAGATCAGAACGTTCACCTCGTAGAGCACGCGCGGCACGCCGAGCCCGCCCGGCGAGGCGAGGTAATGGGGCGACCAGACCGGATCCCATTTTTCCTTGAAGCTGCGCAGCCCCTCGAAGCTGTAGATCCGTTCGCCATGCTCATAGAGGAACCCGCCCAGCCGGTGCCAGATCGAGGCGAGGCGGTGACGCTCGATCCCCGAAAACGGCGCATTGCCGAGGCGGAACCAGCGAAAACCCTGCGCCTGCGCCCACAGGATCATCTCGGTGAAGAGCTGGTTCATCCCCCAGCCCGGACAGCGCCCGTCATAGCGCATCAGGTCGATGCAAATCTCGACCCCCGCGCCGTTCATCAGGTTAGCGAAGGCGATGATCGCGCCGTCGGGGTCACGCAGCACGGCGATGTCGAAATTGACGATGTAATCTTCGGTGAAGGCGCCGAGCGCGAAGCTTTTCTCCTCGCCCTGTTTCTGCGCGAGCCAGGCATCGGAGATCGCGCGCAGCTCGGGCAGATGGGCGGGCACCTCGGCAGCGGGCAGAATCTCGAAGCGGTAGCCGTCGCGCCGCCCCTTCGAGAGGGCATAGCGGAAATTCTTCTTCTTCGGCCCGTCGAGGGTGAAGGTCGACAGGTCGATCCGTGCGGTCTCGCCGATCTTCACGATCGACAGGCCCATATCGAGAAAGACCGGCAGGTAGCGCGGCGAGACGCCGTAGAAGGCACATAGCCGCCCCATCCGGTCGGCTTTCTCGCGCAGGGCCCAGATCAGGTCGGTCGCGGCCTCCTCCTCGCCCACGGGATCGGCGCGCGCGATCAAAGCGCGGCCGGTATCGGCATAGGCGATGAAGGCGCGGCCCTCGGGATCGAGCAGCACCTCCTTGTCGCCCATCAAGCTCAGCTGCGCCTCGGCATCGTCGGAGCGCGCGAGGATGTCGCGCACCGCCTGCGGGATGTCCTGACGCGGGCGCAGGCGCTTGCGGCTGCTCAGGATCGAACCGAGCGCGATGATCGCCAGCGCCACCGACGCCCCGACCGTGCCGCGCAGGAAACGCGAGGCCTCGCCCTTCCAGGCGAATTGCCACCAGAGCGCATCGCGGTATTCGACATGTTTATAGGCGAAGAAACCGATCCAGGTGATCGCCACGACCAGCGCGGTGACCGAGACGAACCAGCGCAGGTCGAGCCGGAAGACCGACGCGTCCTGCACCCGATAGAAGGCCTGCCGGAACACGATCAGCAGCGCCCCTGCGATCACCATCGTCGCCGCCTGCTCCCATTCGAGCCCCCTCACCAGAGAGGTCACGATCCCGATCGACAGCAGGATGAGCGCCATGATCCAGGCGCGGGTAAGACGTTGGAAGAGACCGCGCGCGAGCACGATCAGCAAGACGCCGGTGACCGAGGCGGTCAGGTGCGAGAACTCCACCAGCGGCAGCGGCAGCACGTCGCGCAACAGATCCAGCCGCGTACCCTCGGCCGGGACGGAGCCCGACAGCAGCAGCACCACGCCCGCGACAAGCGACACACCCGAGGCGAGTGGAGGGATCAGCGGCCCCATAACGGCAAGCGCGAGATCGGCCGCGCCGTCGAGGCGGTGACGCTGCGCCCAGAGCCAGCCCGCCGCCAGCCCGAGCGTCGCCATCAGAAACGGGTAGAGCGTGTAGACCACGCGATAGAGCACCAGCGCCGCGAGCAGATCCGAGCGCGCGCCCGCGCCAAGCCCCGCGATCACGGTTGCCTCGAAGACGCCCAGCCCACCCGGCGAATGGCTCGCGATGCCAAGCCCGATCGCCGCCATGAAGATCACGAAGAAATAGGCGAAATTTCCGCCCAGATCGGGCGGCAGCAGCACCCAGAGCGTGAGCGAGGCGAAGAGCAGATCGGCCATGCCCGCGAGCATCAGAAGGCTGGCGGTGCTGGCGCGTGGCAGATCGGCCTCGATCCCGCGCCAGCTCAGGTGGCGGGACGTGCGCCCGAGCATGACCATCAGCGCGCCCAGCGCGAGGAGCATCGCGATCCCCGTCAGGCTTTCGAGCGCCGGCGCGATCGGCAGCACGCCCGAAAGCCCCTTCGGGTGAAAAAGCATCAACAGGCCCAGAAGCGCGGCCAGCCCCGTCCAGAACCCGCTCCACGAGGTGCCCAGTGCCAGCGCCGCACGGTGGAAGGGCACACCGGCGGCGACATAGGTGCGTAGCCGCACCGCGCCGCCTGTCAGGTAAGAGACCCCGAGCAGGTTCGAGATCGCATAGCCCGCGGCGCCGATCAGGTAGGCGGTGCGCGGGCGCACGATCACCGGCGCCACCGCTCCCAGCGAAATCACGTCGTAAAAGGCAATCGCGAGATAGCTTGCCGTGGTGGCCGAAAGCGCGAGAAGGAGCGCCCGCGGGCTCGCCGCGCCGATATCCGCGGCGACCCTGGCGGGGATCACATCACCGGCGAGCCTGTGCAGCACCAGAACCGCGATCGCGAGCACCAAAAGCGGCAGGCCGAGCTTGACGGACGGGTGATCGGCCCAGCGATGGAGCCGCGCGCCGAAGCTCTCGGCGGTGCCGGACGAGAGCGCGGGCGGGGTCTGCGCCGCGTCGCTGGTGGTGACCTGGCGGGTCTGTTGCGTCTTCGTCATCTCGTCACCCCACCGGAGCCACGCGGCACCCGGACCTTCTCGTCAAATACAACTCACCGCACCCCTCTTCGATGGGCGTTCGGGCCGGTGGTTACAATAGCTCTGCCGCCGCGCTCCTGCGATGGTGATCATGCGGGAGCAAGCGCCGCGCTGGCTTTCACGGCTCCGCCTCGCGTATGATCGCTCGCCGCGAGCCAGAATCACGCCCCCGCGGCTCCTGAAACATCCGCACCCTCAGGCCTCCGATCCGCGCGCGATGCCATAGCCCCGGCCGAATCCCGGGTTCGTTTCAAGAGCTATCACGGCAAATGTGAGCGCCTGTTCACGCGCCCGTGGTGCGAGTGAAACCTTTGTCATGTCTTTTGACAAGCGGCGCGCGGGGCTGCGCGCCAGCAAAGACAGGGACCGCCTGGCGCTTGCCGGGTCGACAGGCTGGGGCGCATCGCGGCGCCGCTCACCCTTGGTCATATTCGCGTGAGCCGGAGTGGTCGCAAGGGTGTGAGTGCGCCACCCTTAAGGCTTAGAGCCGCGCAGTGATGCCGCAGCGGCGTGATCGACCGGCTGCGCAGGGAGGGATCCCCCTCAAAATCTGCAAAGATCTGAATATGTCGGAACGGATCACCCCGCCGCGCGTTGCTCGTGAAAACAAACCGTGGAACCGGGCAAGGGAGACAAGGGACAGTGACGCGTTCGATCGTTCGTCGCCGACCATGCCCGGGTTTCGTCTGAAAACGGAGCCAGCCCATGCAAATCACCGAGACGCTTGGCCTGTTGCTCGCCCTGAGCTTCATCATCTCGCTTCTGGCGCTGACGATCCTGATCTGGGCGATCGCGAACAAGCAGGTTCACACCCCCGACGCCGACGACGCGCGCACGATCTTCACCCCCGGCGAGGGCGCGGAGATCGACGAGCCGAACAAGCCCCACCATTTCGACACAGAGCGCAGCGGGATCGACCGGGTCTCGGCCGGCCCGGTGATGTGGCTGATCGCGGCGGCGGTGTTCTGGCTTATCTTCGGCTCTCTCCACGGGCTCGCGGCCTCGCTGGAATTGCACCTGCCCGACCTGATGTCGGGAAGCGCGCAGATGACCTTCGGGCGGATGCGCACGGTGCATCTGAACTCGGTCGCCTATGGCTGGGCTTCTCAGGCCGGACTTGCGGCGGTGTTCTGGATCATCCCGCGCATTTTCCACAGCCGGCTGCGCCTGGTGGGGCTGGTGAAGCTTGGGTTCGTGCTGTGGAATATCGGCGTGGCTGCAGGCGTCATGGCGATTGCGAATGGCTGGACCGACGGGCTCGAATGGCTCGAAATCCCGTGGCAGATCGACATCGTTCTGGCACTCGGCGCGGCCTGTTTCGTGGCACCGCTGATCGCGACCGCAAAGCATCGCGAAGTGCATCACATCTACGTCTCGGGCTGGTATTTCCTTGCCGCCATCTTGTGGTTCCCGGTCCTGTTCATCGTCGCCAACATTCCCGGCGTCCATCACGGAGTCGAGCAGGCCACGATGAACTGGTGGTATGCCCATAACGTGCTGGGCCTGTGGCTGACGCCGCTGGGCGTGGGGACGGCCTATTACTTCATCCCGAAGATCATCGGGAAACCGATCTATTCCTACGCTGTCTCGCTGGTGGGGTTCTGGGCGCTGGCGCTGTTCTATTCGCAGGTCGGCATCCACCACCTGATCGGCGGCCCGGTGCCGACCTGGCTGGTGACGCTCTCGGTGGTGCATTCGGTGATGATGTTCGTCCCCGTGATCGCGGTGGCGATCAACCAACATGTGACGGTGGCGCGCAATCTCTGGGCGCTCAAGGAATCGATGCCGCTGCGTTTCATCTGGTTCGGTGCCCTGAGCTACACCGCCGCCTCGTTCCAGGGCTCGATCGAGGCGCTGCGCTCGGTCAACACGATCACCCATTTCACCCATTACACGGTCGGCCACGCCCATCTTGGCGCCTATGCGTTCGTGAGCCTCGTGCTGATGGGCGCGATCTATCAGATCGTGCCGCGCGCGACGGGCAAATACTTCCCCTTTCCGCGCCTGATCGCATGGCATTTCTGGCTCAACTTGATCGGGTTTGCCGTCTATTTCCTGTCGCTCACCATCGGCGGCGTGTTGCAAGGCCTTGCACAGCTCGACGCGACCAAGCCCTTCGCCGACAGCGTGATCTTGCTCAAACCTTACCTTGAGGGGCGCTCGCTGGGCGGTGGGCTGATGACGCTGGGCCATGTGCTGCTGGCGATCAACCTCATCGCGCTCGGCTTCGCCAAGAAGACCCGTGAGACCGAAACCGACAACATGGTGGCAGCAGAATGAACCGCTATCTTCCTCTCGCAATCACGGCGCTCGCGATCCTCGCGATGGCGACCCTGTTTCTCGTCATCGCGCCGGGCATGCAGATCGGCGCTCAGGGGCCCTCGCCGGGGCTCAAACCCTATACCGAGGCCGAGGCGCGCGGGCGTGACGTCTATGTCTCGATGGGCTGTCTTTACTGCCACTCGCAGCAACCGCGCTCGATCGCGCAGGCACCCGATGCCGAACGGGGGTGGGGCCGCGCCTCGGTGGCGGGCGATTACGCCTATGACGCCCCGCATCAACTCGGGACGATGCGCACCGGGCCGGACCTGATGGACATTGGCGACCGCCTGCCCTCGCAGGGTTGGCAACTCACCCATCTCTATCAGCCGCGCGCGATCTCGAGCTGGTCGATCATGCCCGCCTATCCGTTCCTGTTCGAGCACAAGGACGAACCCGGTCCGGGCGATGTCGTGGTGCGCCTGCCCACCCCTTACGCGCCTGAGACTGGCGTGATCGTGGCCAAGCAGGATGCGCTCGATCTGGTCGCGTATCTGCAAGGCATGAAGCGCCAATACGCCCCGCCGACGGATGGCCTGCGCGACGATGGCTACGCGCTGATCGCCGCCCAGCAGCAAAAGCAAACCGATGCCGCCAAGGCGTCGAACTGAGCCGAGGGAGAGGATGATGAGTGACAAGATGAAGCAAGATCCCCGGCTCCCCGACGAGACCTTCGAGCCCTTCGAGGAATCCCGGCGCATCCCGCTGCCGGTCTACTGGATCGCGATCGCGCTGGCGATCTGGGGCGTGATCATGCTGGTCGAGACAAGCCATTCGACGCAGGTGGCCGACAAGGAACGCGCGGCGCAGAACGCGCAGGACGTGACGGCCACCGCGCCGGTGACCGCCGAGCCCGCCGCAGCGCAGGGTCATGCGCTCTTCACCGCCAATTGCGCGACCTGCCATGGCGATTTAGGCGCCGGCTCCACCGGCGCCGTGCCGCCGCTTGCGAAATCCGATCTAGTTCAGGCAGGCGGCGCCGAGGCGGTCGCACGGATCGCGCTGCGCGGCATCGACGGGCCGATCGCGGTGAATGGCGTGACCTATGACGGGCATATGCCGAATTTCGCCTCGGCGCTCGATGACAAGCAGCTCGCCGCGATCGCGAGCTATGTCGCGACCAGCTTCGACAGCGCCAAGGACGGGATCGCGCCCACAAAGGTAGCCGAGCTGCGCAAGGCGGACGCGGGTAAAGACCCTTGGGCCGGAGGTGCAGAGCTGGCCAGCGCGATCGAGGGCCTGCCCGCGCAACCCGCGCGCCCTGCCCCGGCCCCCGCCATGGCGGCCACGCAATCGGCCGATGTCGAGACGCTGGTGAAGACGGGCGCGGGCGATATCTGGGCCTGCGCGAGCTGTCACGGCGACAAGGGTCAGGGCATGGAGACCACGCCGCGACTGGCGGGCCTGCCCGCCGCCTATATCGCCAAGCAGTTGCATGATTTCCAGCAAGGCACCCGGTTCAACGACTCGATGGCCTATGTCGCAAAAGCACTCAGCGAAGAGCAGATCCAGGCGCTGGCCGCCCATTACGCGGTGATGCGCGCGCCCTCGACAGCGCGGCCCTCGTTGAAAGGCGACCTGGCACGGGGCGAGCAGATCGCGCGCGAGGGCGATTGGTCGATCGGCGTGCCCGCCTGTTTCACCTGTCACGGCCCTTCGGGTTTTGGCGTAGCGCCCGATTTCCCCGCACTCGCCGCCCAACACCCCGCCTATACGGCGCGTCAGCTTGCCATGTGGGCGGGCGGGTCGCGCCATAACTCGCCGCTCGGCCTGATGGCCGGGATCGGCAAAGCCCTCAATGATGCGGATCGCCGCGCGGTGGCCGATTATCTCGCCTCGCTCGCGCCGGTGCCCGCCACCCCGAAAACCGAGCTGGCCGCGATCGACGCATCCATCCCGGTGAGCGAAGGAGACGTCCAATGACGCGCAAACATCCCTCCGACCTTCCCCAACCCGGCGCCGACAAGCCCTCGCGCGGGCAGACCACGGTGCGGGTGATCCTCGCCGTGGGCGGGGGGCTTGCGCTGGTGGTGCTTGGCTCGCTCGTTGTGGATTACGGGCTCGCGCCGAGCTGGTTGACCGGGCAGAAAGCCGCGCGATCGACGGCGGCCGCAGATGGTGAGGGCGAGAAGGCGAAACTCTTCACGCCGCCAGATGAGAGCGCGATCCCCGATGACGAGTTCGGCCAGTCCGTGCGTCGCGGCATGGCGATCTTCCTCGATACCGGGACCAATGCGCATGACTTCGTGGGCAACGATCTGAGCTGTTCGAACTGCCACCTCGACGCGGGCCGCCAAGCCTATTCCGCGCCGATGTGGGCGGCCTACCCGGTCTATCCCAAATACCGGTCCAAGAACAAAATGGTGAATACCATGGAGGACCGGATCAAGGGGTGCTTCACCTATTCGATGAACGCCCAAGCCTCGCCTTCGGGTGGCCCGCCACCCTATGGCTCCGATGTCTATCGCGACCTTCAGGCCTATTTCTTCTGGATGTCGAAGGGCCTGCCCACGGGCGAAAAACCCGAAGGCGCCGGCTTCGGCAAGATCGACAAGCCGGAAAAAGAACCCTCGCGCGAGCGCGGCGAGGCGGTCTTTGCGGCCAATTGCGCGGTCTGCCATGGCGCGGACGGTCAGGGCCAGAAGGATATCAACGGCAAGGTCGTGTTCCCGCCGCTCTGGGGGCCGCGCAGCTACAACTGGGGCGCTGGGATGCACAAGGTCGATGCCGCCGCCGCCTTCATCAAGCACAACATGCCGCTGTCGCAACCCGGCAAGCTGAGCACGCAGGAAGCCTGGGACGTGGCCGCTTTCGTCGACAGCCACCCGCGTCCGAAAGATCCGCGTCAGGTGGGCGATATCACCGTCGAGGACGGGCTCAAGAAATGGCACCACAGCCACGACGGGTTCTATGGCCAGACCATCGACGGGGTGCTTCTGGGCACCGGCTTCCCGCAAGAGAGCCAGGCCGCCGCGCCGGCTGCGGGAGATAATTCGGGCGGCTGAATGCCAGGCCCTCGCAAGACAGACGAACCGGCGCAGCGATGCGCCGGTTTTCCTTTGCGCATGGCGAGAGACTGGCACGCGCCACTCCGCCACCGAGCCTGCCCTGCAAATCCATGCTTGCGTCATGGCGCGCACCCTGCGATATGTTTCACCGAACATATTGAAAGGAGCCCCCATGTCCTTCCCCCGTCTCTTGGCCGCCGCACTGGCATGCGCCAGTCTCGCCCTGCCCGCCCACGCAGGCGAAGTGACGATCTTCGCGGCCGCCTCGATGAAAACCGCGCTCGATCAGATCGCGCAGAACTGGCAAAGCGAAACCGGCGACACGGCCCATATCTCCTATGCGGGCTCGGGGGCATTGGCCCGCCAGATCACCGCCGGAGCGCCAGCGGATATCTTCATCTCGGCCAATCCCGGCTGGATGGATGAGGTGGCCAAGACCGGGCGCGTCGCCGAGCGAGAAGATCTTCTGGCCAATCGCCTCGTGCTGATCGCGCATGACCCTGAGGCCCAGCCGGTCGAGATCGGTCCCGATCTCGACCTCAAGGGGTTGCTGGGGGGCGGCAAGCTTGCGATGGCGCTGGTGACGGCCGTGCCTGCGGGGCAATACGGCAAGGCGGCGCTCGAGCATTACGGGCTCTGGGCGGCGATCGAGCCCGATGTCGCGCAGGGCGACAATGTGCGCGCCACGCTCGCGATGGTCGCGATTGGCGCGGCCCCTTACGGGATCACCTATGCAAGCGACGCGGTGGCCGAGCCCCGCGTGCATGTCGTCGCCCAATTTCCCGATGACAGCCACCCGCCGATCCGCTATCCCGCGGCGCGGCTCTCCGATAGTGCCGAGGCGCGCAGTTTCTATGCCGCGCTGAGCACGCCCGAGGCCCAGGACATCTTTACCGCGCAAGGGTTCGACGTATTGAAATGAGCTGGCTCTCCCCCTCCGACTGGCAGGCGGTCGCGCTCTCGCTGAAGGTGGCGGGCTGGGCGACGGCGCTCTCGCTGCCGCCGGGGGTGTTCATGGCCTATGCGCTGGCGCGCTGGCGGTTTCCGGGGCGCGGGCTTGTCAACGGGGTCGTGCATCTGCCGCTGATCCTGCCGCCCGTCGTCACCGGCTACCTGCTGTTGATCGGCTTCGCACCGAACGGGGTGATCGGGGGAGTGTTGGCAAAGCTCGGGATCACGCTGGCCTTCACCTGGCGCGGCGCGGCGCTGGCCGCCGCCGTGATGGCCTTTCCGCTGATGGTGCGCGCGATCCGGCTCGCGATCGAGGCGGTGGACCCGAAACTCGAAGAGGCCGCCGCCACGCTCGGCGCCTCGCGCCTTTGGGTTTTCGCGACGATCACCCTGCCCCTGATCGTGCCCGGCATCCTCGCCGGTGCGATCACCGCCTTCGCCAAGGCGATGGGCGAGTTCGGCGCGACGATCACCTTCGTCTCGAATATCCCCGGCCAGACCCAGACCCTGCCGCTCGCGATCTATTCGCAGTTGCAGGTGCCGGGCGGCGAGGCGAGCGCTGCGCGGCTCGCCGCAGTCTCGGTGACGCTGGCGCTCGGGGCCCTTCTTGCCTCGGAATGGCTCGCGCGGCGCATCGCGGCCCGGATCGCGGGAGGAAACGGCTGATGCTCGAGATCGCGCTTCACCATCGCCATACGGGCTTCACGCTGGATATCGGCCTGCGCGCGCCGGACGGGGTCACGGCCCTGTTCGGCCCCTCGGGCGCGGGCAAGACGACGGTGGTGAACGCGGTTGCGGGCCTCCTGCGCCCCGAGCGTGGCCGGATCGCGGTCAATGGCGAGGTGCTTCTGGATACCGAGGCCGGGATCTTCCTGCCGCCGCACGCGCGCCGCGTCGGCTATGTCTTTCAGGACGCGCGCCTTTTCCCGCATCTGAGCGTGAAATCGAACCTGCTTTACGGGCGGCGCTTCGCCAGCTCGCGCAAGGACGGATCAGAGATCGACCGCATCGTCGAGATGCTCGGCCTCGGCGCGTTGCTCGAGCGTCGCCCCGCCTCGCTTTCAGGCGGCGAAACGAGCCGTGTCGCGCTCGGGCGGGCGATCCTGTCCAATCCGCGCATGCTGTTGATGGACGAACCGCTGGCCGCGCTCGACGCGGCGCGCAAAGCCGAAATCCTTCCGTATTTCGAACGCTTACGCGACGAAGTTCAACTCCCCATTCTTTATGTCAGCCACGCCCCGGCCGAGGTCGCCCGCCTCGCCACCACCGTCGCGCTGATCGAAGCGGGACACCTGCGCGGCATCGGACCCGCGCGCGAGATCCTGTCGGACCCGAGCCTCGCGCCCGCTCTGGGAATGCGCGAAGCGGGCGCGGTGATCTCGGGCCGTGTGGTGGCGCAGGAAGAGGACGGGCTCGCCCGGATCGAGACGGCGGGCGGCGAGGTGCTGTTGCCCTACCCCTCGGGCCAACCGGGTCAGGCGCTGCGCCTGCGCATCCATGCGGGCGACGTGACGCTTTCGGTCCCTCGCCCCGCAGGGCTTTCGGCGCTCAACATCCTGCCCGTGGTGATCAAGCAGATCCGCCCCGCCGACGGCCCGAGCGTTTACCTGCGCCTCGCGCTTGGGGGGGAACACCTGCTCGCACGGCTCACCACCCGCTCGGTCTCAGCCCTTGGCCTGACCGAGGGAAGGATGTGCCACGCGATCATCAAGGCGATGTCGGTGGCCTCCGAGGATGTCGGTTAACCCGCGAGCAGCGCCGCGTTGCCGCCCGCCGCCGTGGTATCGACGCACAGATGCCTCTCGTGCACGACATCGGTTTTCTGCACCGCACCCGTGGTGAGCGACAGGATCGGGCCGTCGCGCTTCGCGAGCGCCTGCACATAGGCGCGCGGGTCGCCACCCCACCAGATCACCCCCGCGATATCTTGAAGTGTCGCAAGCACTTCCGGCGCGATTTTGCCATCGGCCCCGACCGCGATCCCGCCCAGATTCTCGACGGCCTTGATCTGCGCGACCTGCGCAGCTTCCCCCGGCCCGAGGCACAGGATGGGCCCGCGTGCAAAGCGGCGCAGCGTGTTGGCCTCGCCCGTCGGACCCGGCAGTTCCAGCGTATCGAGCGGCCCCGCAGACTCGGCCTTCGCCGCCGCCTTCGCGAGGCGTTTGCGCAGGCTGTCGAGATCGGCCTTGTGGCCCCATTCGCCATCCTTAGCGGGTGCGTCCGGCGCCAGCGCAAAGCGCGTGAGATACAGCGGCCCTCCCGCTTTCGGCCCCGTGCCCGATAGCCCCTCACCGCCGAAAGGCTGCGAGCCCACGACTGCGCCGATCTGGTTGCGGTTGACATAGAGGTTGCCGACATGGAGCGCGTCGGTCGCCTCCTGCACCCGGTTGTCGATCCGGCTGTGCAACCCTGCGGTCAGACCGTAGCCGGTCGCGTTGATCGCCTCGAAGACCTGCTCGATCTCCTCGGCGCGATAGGTCGCGACATGCAGGACCGGGCCGAACACTTCGCGCTCCAGATCGGCGATACCCGAGACTTTCACCATGGTCGGCGCGATGAAATGTCCCTGCGTGGGGGCGTCGAGCTTGTGCAGCACACGGCCCTCGGCCTCGGCCTGCGCGATATAGGCGGCGATATCGCCCTGCGCTTCGGCGTCGATCACCGGGCCCACATCGGTGGACAGATGCCACGGATCGCCCAGCGTCAGTTCGTCCATCGCGCCCTTGATCATCGCGATCAGCCCCTCGGCCACGTCCTCCTGCACATAGAGGCAACGCAGCGCCGAACAGCGCTGACCCGCCGACTGGAAGGCCGAGGCGATGATGTCGCGCGTCGCCTGTTCGGGCAGCGCGGTCGAATCCACGATCATTGCGTTCAGACCGCCGGTTTCCGCGATCAGCGGCGCGTGCGGGTCGAGGTTTTCGGCCATCGCGCGGCGGATCATCTTCGCGGTTTCGGTCGAGCCGGTGAAAGCCACGCCCGCAATCTTCGGGTTGGAGGTCAGCGCGGCGCCGACCGTCTCGCCCTGACCGGGAAGCAGTTGCAGCACGTCGCGCGGCACGCCCGCGTCATGCATCAAGCGCACGGCGATGGCGGCCACGAGCGGCGTCTGCTCGGCCGGTTTCGCGATCACGCCATTGCCGGCTGCCAGCGCCGCCGAGATCTGCCCGGTGAAGATCGCCAGCGGGAAGTTCCACGGGCTGATCGCGGCGAAGATGCCGCGCGGGGTCGGGTCCTGCTCCTCGGCTTGTGCCGCGTAATAGCGCAGGAAATCAACGGCTTCACGCAGTTCGCCCACGGCATCGCGCTGGCTCTTGCCCGCTTCCTTGGCGAGCACGGCGAAGAAGGGCCCGAAGTTTTCCTCATAAAGATCGGCCACGCGGCGCAGGATCGCCGCGCGATCCAAGACCGGCGCCTGCCAGGCGCGTGCGGCCTCGATGGCAGAGGCCACGCAGGCCGCGTCGGCCTCGGTAACCTTCGCCACTTCCTCGCCCGTCGCCGGGTTAAGCACCGCGACCGTCTGGCCCGACGCCTCGCCCGCGACCAGCGGCCCCGCATCCGGGATCGCCACGTCGCGCGCAGCCTCGATCCGGGCGAGCGTCTCTTCATCGGTCAGGTCGAACCCGGCCGAGTTGATGCGCCCCTCACCGAAGATGCGCGACGGATGGTGCAGCATCGCCGAGCGTTCCGCATTCGCCAACTGCACGACCGGGTCTTCCGCGATCGTCTCGGGTGCCACGTCCTCATCGACGATCTGATGCACGAAGGAAGAATTCGCCCCGTTCTCGAGCAGGCGACGCACCAGATAGGCGAGCAGGTCGCGATGCGCGCCGACGGGGGCGTAGATGCGGCAGCGGGTGCCCTCTTCGCGGTGGACGATCTCGTGCAGACGCTCGCCCATGCCATGCAGGCGCTGGAATTCGAAGGGGCGGCCCTCGGCCATCTCGAGGATCGCCGCGACCGAATGGGCGTTATGGGTGGCGAATTGCGGATAGATGCGGTCGGTGTAGCTGAAGAGCTTGCGCGCATTGGCAAGATAGCTGACATCCGTCGCCGCTTTCGTCGTGAACAGCGGGAAATCGGGCAGGCCCTCGACCTGCGCGAGCTTCATCTCGGTGTCCCAATAGGCGCCCTTCACAAGACGCACCATGATCTTGCGGTCGAGCGTTTCCGCCAGTGCGCCCAGCCAGTCGATCACGAGGCTCGCGCGCTTGCCATAGGCCTGCACGACGACGCCGAACCCGTCCCAGCCGGCCAGCTCGGGGTCCGACAGCACCTCGCGGATGATCTTGAGCGAGATCACCAGACGGTCCTGTTCCTCGGCGTCGATATTGAGGCCCATGTTCCCGGCCTTCGCGGCCTTCGCCAGATCACGCAGCACCGGCACGATCTCGGCCATGGCGCGCTCTTCCTTGGCGACCTCGTAGCGCGGATGCAGCGCCGAGAGCTTCACCGAGATGCCGGGGTTTTCCGCAACGGGACGGGTCTTGCAGACCTTCGCGATCGCCGCGATGGCGTTGGCGTAGTCCTTGGCGTAGCGTTTGGCGTCCGCGGCGGTGCGTGCGGCCTCACCCAGCATGTCGTAGCTGTAGGTATAGCCGCGATCTTCGAGCTTCTTCGCGCGGGACAGGGCACCCTCGATCGTCTCCCCCAGCACGAACTGGCGGCCCATTTCCTTCATCGCGCGGCTGACAGCGGCGCGGATCACCGGCTCGCCCAACCGGCGGATCGCGCCGCGCAGCACCCCCGCCATACCGGGCTTTTCGTCCTCGAGCACACGGCCCGTGAGCATCAGCGCCCAGGTCGAGGCATTGACCATCGAGGAGGACGCCGTGCCCATGTGCTTGCCCCAGTCGGAGGGCGCGATCTTGTCCTCGATCAGAGCGTCGATCGTCTCGGCATCGGGCACGCGCAGCATCGCCTCGGCCAGACACATCAGCGCCACGCCCTCCTGCGTCGAGAGGCCATATTCAGCGAGGAAATGCTCCATCAGCGTGGGCTTCGCCTCGGAGCGGATGCGGCGCACGAGGTTCGCGGCACGCCTGGAGATATGCGCGCGGATCGCAGGGACGAGGTCGGCCGTTGCCTGAAGGCGGGCCAGAAGCTCTGCTTCATCGGCGAATTTGGCCTCGGTGGTGAACGGATCGAAGGAAACGCGCATCTCTGAACCTCCCGGACAGGTTGTTTGTCCGAGGATACGGGATTTCGATTAGGCGTTTTGTCCGATCTTGATCTACTATCTAGTCGAACAGAACTATTTTCTGGGACAATAAAGACGATGATTGAAGAGCTGGATGCGATCGACAGGCGAATCCTGAAGGAACTGATCGCCGATGCGCGCCTGCCAGTGGCCGAGCTCGCGCGTCGCGTGGGCCTGTCGAAGACCCCAGTCGCCGCCCGGATCAAGCAGATGGAGGAAAGCGGGCTGATCAAAGGCTACCGCGCGATGATCTCTCCGATGAAGCTGGGTCTCAGCCATGTCACCTATATCGAATTGCGCTTGAGCGACACACGAGAGAGCGCGCTCAAGGCATTCAACGCGGCGGTGCGCGCGATCCCCGAGGTGGAGGAATGCTACATGATCGCGGGCGGCTTCGATTACCTTGTGAAGATCCGCGCCCGCGACATGGCCGATTACCGGCGCATCATGGCCGAGGAACTCTCGACCCTGCCCCATGTGCATTCCTCCTCGAGCTATGTCGCGATGGAGACGGTGGTGGAGAACAGCGCACCACCGCTGGAGTGACCCGTAGGGCCGCGCCCGATCGCCGGGTGGCGCGGGAAATTCGCTGAGGGCTTCCTTGGCACGGAGCGACCAGCCCCGGGCCGCGCCCGACCTCCACCCGGGAGGGCGCATTGGTGATGTCAGTGCGCGTTCAAGCGACCTTCGGGCTTTTGAGATAAAGCGATGACCACACGCGTAGCGACCGCCCTCCCATGGCTCGGGCGGGCCCCTCATCGCTAAAGTCCGTCCGCACCGCAGCAAAAAAGGCGGCAGGTTTCCCCGCCGCCCCTGATCCGATCAGGACGCGATCACTCGCCCTGTTTCTTGATCCGGCCGTCGATCTTGGGCGCGACGGTCTTCTGGGTCTCGATATAGGTGATCACGTCATTGGCCATCAGGTTGCCGTTACCCGCGTTCACGATGACCTTGCCGCCGCCGAGCGCGGTATAACCGTCGCCGCCGCCGAGCATGTAATCGTTCGTCGCGACCTTGTAGACCTTGTTGATGTCGAGCGGCGCGCCCCCCACGGTCACGGAAACCACGCGCGAGCCAGCCGGGGCCGAGGCGTCATAGACCACATCCATGCCGGCGATCTGCGGGAAGCGGCCTGCACCCTTTTCAACCTGGCTGAAACCGTTCTCCAGCGCGGACAGAAGCTGCGAGCCGGGGATTTCGGTCACGACGGTCTTGTTGCCGAAGGGCAGCTCGGTCAGCACGTCCTTGCGGGTCAACTGGTGGCCCGCGTCATAGGTGGTATCGCCGCGAATGCCGCCGCCATTGATCAGCGTCACATCGGCCTTGGTCGCCGCAAGAAGTGCATCGGCGATCAGGTCGCCCATCGTGCTCTCTTCCGAGCGCACCACGTTGCGACGCGAATCGAGCGCGGTCTCGGAGGTGCCGATGACCTGGCCGAGATTGTCGTCGAGCTGCTTCTTGAAGCCGTTCACCAGCTCCATCGATTCCGGGTCGGGCGTGACGGTCGCGGTGTCGATCCAGCGGAAATTCGGCTCCCAGCTGATCTTGCGCTTGCCGTCCTTCTCGGAGATCTCGACGGCCAGGTCGAGCGGTTGCAGATAGCGCGCGTCGATCGAGGTCTCCACGTAAGCGGTGATGCCATCGTAGAACATCGCGTTGAGGTGGTCGTCGCCCGACATGATGACGTCGAAATCATGGCTCGCGATCAGTTCGCGGTCGTTCGACATGTCGGTCTGCACCACGCCGATCACCAGATCCGCCCCATCCTCGCGCGCTTTCTTGGCTGCGGCGATCGCGGTGTCGACGGTGGGCTGGAACTTCAGATCGCCGGAATTCGCGACCTCGGGAGTGGTGTCCTGCGCGACCGGGATCAGCGCGACCTTGAGGCCGGCGATCTCTTTCATCATCACGCCGCCAAGGCCCTGAATGGGCGAGCCGTCGGCTTGGGTGATGTTGATCGCGGCCCAGGGATAATTGGACACTGCCATCTTCTGCTCGAAGTTTTCCGGGCCGAAGTCGAACTCGTGGTTGCCGGGAACGGCGATGTCGAAGGGCACGAGGTTCGTCAGGTCGATCGTGTTCTGACCCTCGTCGATCCCTGACAGCAGCGAGGGCGAAAGCATGTCGCCATCGAAGACGTAAAGCGTGTTGGGGTTGTTGGCGCGCTCGGCCTTGGCCACCGCATTGAGCCGCGCGAAACCGCCGCTCTCGCCGTCCCCGTCGAAATTATAGATATCGCCGACGCCGAGAATGGTGAGCTTCACGGTCTCGGCCTGCACCGGCGCGCTGGCCATGAGGCCGGTCGTGGCAGCCCCGAGCAACAGGGCGGTGAGACGGCGCTTGAAATCGGACATTTCTGTCTCCCTGCGATTGGTTATGAATCCTTCCACCCGCTCAGACCAAAGGGCGTGGCGCGGGCCGCGGGGCAATGATTAGCCATCTCCGAAAATGGCGCAAACCTCTTCTGAGGCTACCTTGCGTTAACAACCGCGTGCACGGCGAAAAGCGACGGCAAATGCAACGGGGCGGCGGCAAGCGCCGATCCGCAAGAAACCTCAGCCGATTTTGACGAGATCATTATGCACAGTCGGTTCAATCTCGCTCATACAGCCTTCGAGGATGCTCAGCCCCTTGGGCCTTTTCTCACGGTAGCGGATGATCTTCTTGAGTTCGGGATAATGGGACCAGTCCCAGCTTGAATAGCTTCCGCCCGCGACACAGGCGATCTGGCGCATGGTAAAGCCGAAACGGTCCTCGCAGACGACCTCGACGATGGTGCCGACGCGCACCGGGCAGCCCTTTCCATCGTGTCGGATCCACGGGCCCCAGTCATCTTCGCCCGGATCGGATGATCGTGCCGACATCTCTTTCCCCCAGATCGTTGCAACACCCCCAAGTGCCGGGTCAGGGACCGCGCATCACCGCGGCCGATCTCGGCTCAGGCCGCGCCCTCGCACAGACGCCCCATGACCTGCATCGCCGCCCCCTCGCTGACCCGCGCGGGATCGCACAGCGCGAAAACCAGATCGCCCTGCGGCAGGATGCGAGCCAGAAGCCGGCCCTGTTTCATCGTGAAATTCAGCCCCGAAAGATCCTGCTCGCCGAAGCGCTCGCCGTAGATCGTGCGCAGCGCGTTGACCAGATCGGCGCTGGCATGTCCCGCGCGCAGGATTTCCTCCGGTGCGCCGTGGAGCGGGTCGATTTCGCGCATCTGCGGCACGATCCGACCTGCCGCGAGCACGCCCTCGTCGAGCCCCTCATGGGCCAGCGCCTCGCGGCACTCTCGCGAAAGGCGCAGCGCACGGGCGATATCGTCGGGCAGTCGGATCTGGGCCGGGGCCTCGGGCTCAAATGCGGCCTCGGGCTCAAGTGCAGGCTCACATGCGGCTTCGGGCTCGAATTCGGGCTCGGGGACGGACTCGCAGGTGATCACCGGCTCGGCAGTGACGGGCAGCGGTTCGCGGGCGCGCTCGCCTCCCGGAAAGCGCAGAACCTTGCCGCCGCTGCCCGGCGGAACCGGGGCCGTGCGGGCCGCAGCTCTGGCATCGAGCACAGCGCAATCCGCGACGCCTTCGCCCTTCGGCGTGGAGACATGCCGGAACTCCCGCACCGCCTCGAGCAACGCCGCGCCGCCTGTCTGCACGAAGCCCTCTTCGGAGGCCAGGGCCTGTCCCAGACGCTCGCGCGCGCCGCTGACAAAGAGACAGCGATCGAACCAGTTCGCGCTCTCGCGCTCGACCCGCATCAGCAAGCGCGCGCGGTCGTTATCCGAACGCAGCTTGTCGGCGCGCGAGATCGCAAGAATGCAGTTCTCGGGACGGGCCGAACCCAGCGCTTCGATGAGGGATTTCTCGGTCAGCCGCCAGGCCTGCGATGCGATGGTCACCCAGATCATCAGATCGGCCGAGCCGATGAGCGCGATCTGTTCGTCGCTGAGATCTTCCGCCTGCGTCAGCGGCACCTCGATCAGCTCGATCCCGCGCAGATGCGGCTGAGGGGACCACAGATGCAGCTCGCACACCTCCGCATCCCCCTCCGACACGATCCGTCCGTCGGCATCACGCAGCTCGCGACCGGGCGTCGCGCGCCAGTTCGCGTAGACCACGGGACGCTGGTCGCGCCCCAGATTGTCCTCAATTAGACGCTCGCGCAGAAGCGCGTTGAGAACGGTAGACTTTCCCGAGTTCACCTCGCCGCAGATCACCACCCGCACCGGCTTGCGCTCGAGCAGAACAGCGGTGTGCTCACCTATCGCCTTGTGCATCATCTCGTTTGCCCCCCTCTTCCTTAAGCGGCGCGCGTTTTCGGCTTGGCCGGGTTGATCCCGCTCAGCGCGCTTTCGAGCGCGGAGAGATTAAGCAACCGCCGCTCGAGCACTTCCATCTTGCTCTGGATGCGGTTCGCCATGCGGGTCTGCTGGACGGGATCGCGTGCGATCCGCTCCAGCTCGGCTTTCTCCTGCTTGAGCTGAAGCGTGCGGTCGCGCACCGTCATCTCCATCATCCGGACCATCACCCGCACCCGCGAGATCCCGGCCGTGGCGCGCTCGACCTGGGTCTCGCTATAGGCCTTCAGGATCTTGTCGACCGCCGGGCGCAGTTCCTCGGCGGCGAGCAGGCGCAGCGCTTCGATCGTCTTCTCGATATTGACCTCGGGCGTGCGCCAGAAGGCCCAGCCGCGCTCCATCACGAAATCGATGCGCAGCGCGCGCTTGGCGAGCGTCAGCGTCGAGGCGAAGCTTTCATGGGGCATGTCGCAGAGGGTGATCTCCGAGCTCGGATCGTCGAAATGATCCTGGATCGTGCTGCGGCAGGCATGGATGCAATTGTCGAGGACCACGTCGATCCCGGCGCGGGACTTCTCGTAGCACTTGGTCACCTCGCGTTCGAGCGCGGCCTGAAGCATCGTGGTATCGGTCTCGAAGCTGCGCGGCACGGTGCCCGAACGGATCTTCGCGGTGCGCAGGAAGTCGGCAAAAGCTGTCTTCTGGTTCTCGACGAAGGCCTCGATACATCCGTTGAGCCGCGTCTCGAGGCTCGTCCAGGACCTGTTGAGCACCGCCTCGATCTTGCCTTCGGCATTCTCGACGAGCGTCTCCAGCGTCGAGCGAAGGGCGCTGGTCGCCTGGATCTCGGCGGTCATTTCCTCGACCGCGGCTTCGGCCACGTCCGAGCGGATGCTCTCGATCTGCATCTGGAGCGAGTCGCGTTCGCGGCGGGTGACGAATTGCATCCCCGAGATCTCGGCGCGCAGATCGCCGCGGATCCGGGCGAGCTGCTGGCGGCCCACGCCCCCGTCGATCACCTCCGAGAGCACATGCTTGACCTCTTCGAGCCCCGAAGCCAGCAGCAGCCGGTCGATCGGATCTTCGGGCACATGGCCGAAACGCGAGCGCAGATATTGCGCGAGCTCGGCGCTGTCGAGCTCGGCACGGGCCTCAGCGGCCTGGCTGTCGCTGCGCTGGGTCAAATCGGCGAGATAGGCGCTGCCCGCGACGATGCGGAAATCGATCTCGGGGATCGCCTGACGCAGGCGGCGCGTGACGTCAGCCATCACGCGCGGCACCTCGGTCGCGTAATCGTCGAGCTCGTCGATGCGGTTGAGGAAGATCAGCACATCCTTGTTGTCCTGCCGCGCGAGAATTCGGATCAGAGCGATATCGACTTCGGTCAGCGGCTGATGCGCCGAGAGCACCATGACGAAGACGTCCGAGCGGTCGAGCGAGCGGCAGGTGAACTCGTCGCGCACGAGGAAGGGATCGTTTACGCCGGGGGTGTCAGTGATGATCGTGGGCACCTGGAACTCGGGCAGGCGCATGTAGACATCGGCGCTTTTCGTCAACGCGGCATAGCGGCCAAGCGCCTCGCGCTCGAGCCCGTCATCCGAACCGGGGCCCGCGCAGACATAGCGCTTGAGCAGATCGGGGGAGAGGAAGTCGTATTCGTGGCTGCTGCCAAGGAGCGTATGGTAATACTTGCCCAGACGCCGCTGGGCGCGCGCGCGCATCTGCTCGGATTGCCGACGCAACACATTGGTGTCGAAACCCGGCAGAAGCTGCTCGGTCAGCTCGCGGATGCGGGTGCCCCCGTTGATGATCTCGTCCCAGTCTTTTTCCGAGAAGAACTCGAACTTCGCGCCTGTGATGGGGTCGTCGGCCAGGTTGATGCGTATGTTGGTGACGACAGACGTCCAGGGGTTCACATCCGAGGGCAGAAAGTCGTGCTGGTGAAGGAAAGCGTTGAGGAAGGTGGATTTGCCCGCCTTCACCTGCCCGATCACCGCCGCGCGCGCCGCCCAGTCGTCGAGACGATCGCGCAAATCCCGGAAATTGCCACGGCTGGTGCGATCGACCGAGTCTTCGGCCCGGTCGAGCATTTCTTCGATGAATTCGAGTTCCGCACGGAGTTTCGGCGCGATTTTCAAGGCACTCTCCTTTCCAAAGCGGAGGAGACAGCGGTTTGCATCAGGGCCGTTCCGCCTCGGGGTTCGAGCGCATCGAGGAGATGCTCGACGCAATCGAGGATCGCAGGGGCCGAACCCAGATCAGCCTCGGCACTCAGCGCAGCCCAGAGCGCGCGCGGCGACGCGGGCTCGGCGGCAGGAATGTCGAGCGCGGAGAGCGACGCGAGAAGCTCGGTGTCGTCCTCAAAGCCGGGTGCGTCTTCGCGCGCGCTGGGGGGGGCCGCGCGCATGAAGGGATCGAAACCAGGGTCGGCTTCGGGCTCGGAGAGGTATTCCGGTTCGGAGAGGTATTCCGGCTCCGGAAGGTCATCGAACTCGGGCGTTTCGACCGGATCGGAGAGCATGAAGGGCTCGTCGGACTGCGCCGCCGGTTCCGGCTCGTGATCCGGCGCCTCGGTCGTGCCTCCGCGCTTGATCAGCTGCGCATGCAGGACACGGCGCGGCCGGATTTCGGGACGCGGCTTGGGGAAGGCGATGACGCTGCGCTCGCGCAGGAAGTTCTCGATGATCGGGTTCGGTGCCCCGGGCGGCTCGGTGATCTCGGGCAGGATCTGCGCGATACGGTTCATCACCTGCGTGATATCGGCGGGCTTCACCAAGGAGGCGAGCATGATCGCGGCGAAATAGCTCCCCGCCTCGCGCTCCACGCGGCGCAGGACCCTCTGGGCGGACCGCTCGTCAGTCAGCCGATCACCATGGGTGATCACCAGAAGCGCATGGGCACGCAACTCTTCGGGCATCTCGTCCCAGATCGACTTCTCGCTCTGCCGCCAGGCTTGGGTGGCGTTGGTGCACCAGATGATCAGATCGGCATAGTCAATCATCTGCCGCCAGGTCTCGGCGGGCATGTTGGGATCGGACGAGCCGGGCGTGTCGATGATCTCGATCGTGTCGAGGATCGAGGCCGGATGGCTGAACACGCAATACCGGGTCGTTTCGAGATCCACCGCCTCGAGCGCCTGGAGCGGATGAACCTCGCCGTCATGATCAACCCGACGCAGCACGCGTTCGGCCCCGCCCACGAGCCAGACCGGCGGCAACGCGGTCGCGACCACGTTCGAGGGGAGCACGCGCTCGCCCAGCAACCCATTGATCAGACGCGTCTTCCCGGCACTGAACTCGCCCGCGACGAGGACCCGCAGCTTGCGCGCGGACATGTCGAGCTTGTTGGTGCCACGCTGGGTGGCGGCGGGACGCTCGGTCAGCGTGAGCGTGGGGCGTTGATGTCTTCGCAGCGTGGTCATGCCGAAAGCCTTTCCTCTTGCGCTTCCTCGGAGCCGCGCAGACAGCGCGCGCGCACAGCCTCACAGAACTTTGCCTGATCGAGCGCGAAACCCTCGATGATCTCGCGGCTGCGCGCGATGGCGGGGTCGAAACAGCCGGTGATCAGGTCGTCGATGAGCGGCGTCGTCTCGGCGATGATCACCTCGCGATAACGGGTCTCGGCGGCCTTCTTGCGATTGAAGCGCCAATACTTGCGCCACCACGCGCCCTGCATGTCGAGCGAGATCATCCGGGCGAGCACGGTGGGGGGACGATGCGTAGGTTGTTCGGGGAAGGACACGGTACCGGGTTCGCGCGCGACTCCGAGTTCGCCCGCCAAAAGCGCGTCGACCCCTTCTGCGATCTCGTCGAAAGCCACCTCGCCATGTCGGCGCAGCTTCGCGGTGGCGGAAGTGAAGGCGGCCTTCATCGCCATGCGCAGCGCGGTCGGGTCATGCGTCCAGGCACCGATCTCTCCGAACGTGTCGATATGCGATTGCAGCGCCTCGAGCGCGGACGCGACGAACCCGTTCTGCGCGCGTTCGAGACGGGCGCGCAGCTCGTCGCGCTGTTCAGCCGCGCGCGCATCGAACGCCCGGACCACCTGCTCCTCGAGCTCGGCGATCCGCAGACGAAGCTCGCTCTCGCTCAGGAGCGGAAGGTTCCCGGAGGCGCGCGCAACGGTCTCGACCGTCTCGGCCATCGAGATGATCGTGTTCAGTTCGGCATGAACGTCGTTGAGAACAGCCTGCCCCGGCCCCTCGATGATGCGCTTCACCACCGCTTTCAGCAGCGGTTGCAGCCCCGAAGCGGCCATTGCGCGTTGACGCAACTCCTTGAGATCCTGGGTATCCTCGCCGTCAT
This sequence comes from Thioclava sp. L04-15, assembly GCF_002020275.1. Classification (NCBI taxonomy): domain Bacteria; kingdom Pseudomonadati; phylum Pseudomonadota; class Alphaproteobacteria; order Rhodobacterales; family Paracoccaceae; genus Thioclava; species Thioclava sp. L04-15. The sequence goes on from NZ_MPZW01000003.1 coordinate 52,472, forward strand.
GGAGCATGGCCAGCGCCTTGCGGCTGGCCGGGGCCATGCCGCTCACGTCGCCAAGTCCGCATTGCGCCCAGTAGCCGGACCCGAAGAGGATTTCGATCTCCTCGCCCAGCCCCATCCGTCCCAACGTCTTGCGAATCGAAGCGCGGATTGCGGCCTGCGCCCCGACCGGATCTTCGAGCTCGTCGATGCGGTTGACGAAGATCAGGACCTCGCGCGCATCGATCGCGCAGATGATGCGCAGGAGCGCCAGATCCATCGTGGTCAGCGCCTGATGGGCCGAGAGCACGACGATACAGGCGCGGCTGTCACCGATCGCGTTGAGCGTGATCTGCTCGCGCATCATGAACGTGTCGTTGACGCCAGGGGTGTCGCGCAGACACAGGCCTCGCGGCAGATGTGGCAGGTCGATATAGAGATCGGCCGATTTCGTCAGGTCGGCATAGAGGCCTTCCTCAGCGCCTTCTGCAACCTCGTCGGGATCGCCATAGCAGATGTAACGGTCGATGATGCTCTTATCGAGCGTGGGATAGGCGCGGCTTGCCCCCAGAAGTTGCTCGAACTCGGCGCCCAGACGGGCCTCGGTCGCCGCACGCATCGCGGTAACCTGGGCGCGCACCTCTTCAGCTTCGCTCTCGAAGCCCGCGCGGTTGGCCATCTCGCCCAGACGACCGCCGGTCGCGACAAGACGATCCCATTCCTCGCGATCGAAGAAACGAAACAGCGCGCGGGTCGCGTGGGGACGATGGCGCGAATTCGTGTGGAGCGCGGTGACGACCGAGGTCCAGGGGTTCACATCGGAGGGCAGAAAATCGCTCTGCCCGATCAAGGCGTTGAGAAGCGTGCTTTTTCCGGCCTTCACCTGGCCGATTACGCTGACGGTGGGTTCAAACGCCTCGATCTTTTCGAGGACGTGCTCGAGCTGTTCCTCGACGAAGCCGATACCGGCATCGGAGAAGTCACGCACTGCGGTTTCGAGCTGATCGAGGGTCTCCCAGTAGCTGTTGAGCTCCTGATAACCTTGGCGATGCCAGTTGAAGATCGAATTCGCTTCGTACAAGGCAAACCTCCTTACCGCTGGGCAGACGACGGTTGGGGATCGACTCGGTACGCCCGCATACCGGTCGGGACTTCGAGACTGGCGGGCCCGGATCGCGCCGGACCCCGCCGGTTTGCGCCGCTCAGATCCGGAGCTGGCCCTCGACCTTCTTGACCACCAGACGGGCCATGCCGAGGTTGGACGCCTTCTTGTTGAGGGCGACGTAGACGAAGACGCCAGGATTGGCGCCAAGCGGGCGGATCAGGTGAATCTGCTCGCCCAGGGTGATCAGGATGTCTTCCACGGTGTCATCAAGACCGAGCGCTTCGAGCGCCGCTTTCTCCGCGCGCACGACTTCGGTATTCACCGCGCCGGCCGCCTCAAGATCGAACTTTCCGGTGCCATTTTCGCTCGCAAGCATCAGACCGGTCTCGGAATCGACGAGACAAGCGCCGATGAAGCCCGAGATTTTTTTCAGATCAGAGATGTCGGTGGACATTGGGGTAGCACCTGTCAACTAGAACTTTTGTACATTAACGGTTCATCATCACCTGTGTCCGAAATGAGGCGAAAGATTGGCATTCTCTGCCACTTTTGGTTGTGCGTGCTGCCGGTTCATTTGCAACAATATGGAATCCAACCGTTATTTTGTTGGGAATTTCGCGCATTTCGATACGCAAGAGTCGTTGCAAAACGCCAAATCACAATTTTGTCCAGAATCGTAACATGGCATGACCGTTTCACATATTTGATCAATCTCTGACCATTTCCGGGATTTCTCACGACTAACTTTTGCCTGTTCGTCATCAAAGTTTCACTTGGCGATTCGCATTTATTTCGTAAAACCTCGAAATATGAATGACACGATTCCCCATAGGCTCACCACGCTCGGCCACCCGCAGCGTCTCGAACTCTTCCGGCTGCTGATGCGCCGCTACCCGGACCGGTTGCCCGCAGGCGAGATCGGGGCGGCGCTCGGGCTCAAACCCTCGACGCTTTCGGCCTATCTCTCGGCGCTCTCGCAGGCCGGGTTGATCACGCAGACCCGCGCGGGGACCTCGCTTCTTTACGCAATCGCGATGGAGGAAGTGCGCGCGACCTTCGACGTGCTGCTCAACGATTGCTGTCGCGGGCGGCCCGATATCTGCCCCCCCGCTCCCCTGTCCGAAGGAGACATCGCCATGACTGACCGCAAATATAGCGTGCTCTTCATCTGCACCGGCAATTCCGCGCGCTCGATCCTCGCCGAGACGATCCTGCGCGATCTCGCCGGCGATCGCTTCACCGCCTATTCGGCCGGAACCATACCCTATTCCGAGCTCAACCCCTTCGCGCTGCAGGTTCTGCGCGACAAGGAGCACGACATCACGCCGCTGCGCGCGAAGAACATTTCCGAATTTCAGGGCGCGGACGCGCCGCATCTCGATTTCGTCTTCACCGTCTGTGATCTCGCCGCGAACGAGACCTGCCCGCCCTGGCCGGGTCAGCCGATCAGCGGCCATTGGGGGATGCCCGACCCGGTGAAGGCGCAAGGCACCGAGGCCGAGCGTGCGCTGGCCTTCCAGCAGACCTATGGCGCGCTGCGCCGCCGGATCGAGGCTTTCACGGCGCTGCCGCTGACCTCGCTCGACCGTATCTCCCTGCAATCCGCCGTCGATGACATCGGCCGCAACTGAGGACTGACCATGACCACCTATGCACTCAATGGCCTCGGCCGGATGGGGAAACTCGCGCTGAAGCCCCTGCTGGAAAGCGGCGCGAAGATTGCCTGGATCAATGACGCGGTGGGCGATCCGGAGATGCAGGCGCATCTGCTGGAGTTCGACTCTGTGCATGGCCGCTGGGACGCGGAGTTCGCGCATGACGCGGACAGCGTCACCATCGACGGCACCCGCCTGCCCTTCATCGGCACGAGGAAGATCGAAGATCTACCGCTCGACGGCGTCGATGTCTTGATCGACTGCACCGGGGTTTTCAAATCCGAAGCCAAGCTCGCGCCCTATTTCGCCGCGGGTGTGAAGAAAGTCGTGGTCTCCGCCCCGGTGAAAGACGGGCCAACCGCGAATATCGTCTTTGGCGTGAACAACGACAGCTACGACCCGGCGACGCACCAGATCGTCACCGCGGCGAGCTGCACCACGAACTGCCTCGCCCCGGTGGTGAAGGTGATCCACGAGAACCTCGGGATCAAACACGGCTCGATCACCACGATCCATGACGTGACCAACACCCAGACCATCGTGGACCGCCCCGCGAAGGATCTGCGCCGGGCGCGCTCGGCCCTGACCTCGCTGATCCCGACCACCACCGGCTCGGCCACCGCGATCACGCTGATCTACCCCGAGCTGAAGGGACGCCTGAACGGCCATGCGGTGCGGGTGCCGCTGCTGAACGCCTCGCTTACCGATTGCGTCTTCGAGGTGGAGCGGGAAACGACGGCCGAAGAGGTCAACACGCTGTTCAAGGCGGCTTCGGAAGGCCCGCTCAAAGGCATCCTCGGCTACGAGACCCGCCCGCTCGTCTCGGCCGATTACACCAACGATATCCGCTCATCGATTGTCGATGCACCCTCGACCATGGTCGTCAACGGCACGCAGGTGAAGATCTACGCCTGGTATGACAACGAGATGGGCTATGCGCACCGGCTGGTGGACGTGGCGCTGATGGTGGGGGCGAGCCTGTGAGCGAGGCCCCTGCCCCGAACACCCCGCACCGGCCCGAGGGGTTCTCCGCCTATATCGCGGTAACGGCGGCCTATTGGGCCTTCATGCTCACCGATGGCGCGCTGCGGATGTTGGTGCTGCTGCATTTCCATACGCTGGGGTTTTCCCCGGTGCAGCTCGCCTACCTGTTCATCCTCTACGAAGTGGCCGGGATGGTGACGAACATCTCGGCGGGCTGGATCGCGGCGCGGTTCGGGCTGGTCTCGACGCTTTATGCGGGGCTCGGGCTGCAGGTCGTGGCGCTGCTGGCGCTGGGGCAGCTGGACCCGAACTGGGCGATCGGCGCCTCGGTGGCTTACGTGATGGTCGTGCAGGGGCTGAGCGGGGTCGCGAAGGACCTTGCGAAGATGTCCTCGAAATCTGCGGTGAAGCTGCTCGCGCCCACCGGCAATGGCGGGCTGTTCCGGTGGGTCGCGGTGCTGACGGGTTCGAAGAACGCGGTGAAGGGCGTGGGCTTCCTGCTGGGCGCGGCCCTTCTCGCGGGCCTCGGCTTCGATTGGGCGGTGATCGCGATGGCGACCGTGCTGGCGCTGATCCTCGCCGCCATCGTCGTCGCCATGCCGCCCGGCCTGCCGCGCGGGCGCAAGGGTGCGAAATTCTCGGAGGTCTTCTCGAAGTCGGCCAATATCAACTGGCTCTCGGCGGCGCGGGTCTTCCTGTTCGGCGCGCGCGACGTGTGGTTCGTCGTGGGCATTCCGATCTATTTCTACGCGGTCTTCTCGGATGGCAGCCCCGAGGGCGACCGCGCCGCCTTTTTCCTGATCGGCACGTTCATGGCGCTCTGGATCATCCTTTACGGCGCGGTGCAGGCCGCCGCCCCGCGTATCCTCAAGGCGCAAGCCCGCACTGAGGGAGACCTGATCCACGCCGCCCGCCACTGGGCCGTGGCGCTGCTGATCGTGCCCGCGACCCTCTCCATCGCCACGCTGATCTCCGAGGCGCCGTCGCTCTGGCTGACGCTTACGCTCGTCGCGGGGCTTTTGATCTTCGGCGCGATCTTCGCGGTGAACTCTTCGCTACATTCCTATCTCATCCTCGCCTTCACCCGCTCCGAGCGGGTCACGATGGATGTGGGCTTCTACTATATGGCCAATGCGGGCGGGCGATTGCTGGGCACGCTGCTGTCGGGTCTGAGCTACCAGCTGGGCGGGTTGGCCGCGATGATGATCACCGCAACGATCATGGTCGGCCTCAGCGCGCTGATGGCGGGCCGGTTGAGCGCGGAACCTTCACTCACGAGCGCGTGAGTAGCGATGGACATTCCCCGATCTTCGCGTTTTGCTACGCGCGGAGGAGGAACGGCCCGAGGGTCGTTCGCAAGAGGGAGGAGAGCCGGTGCTATCACGCGGCAAGGATTACGCCGCCACCCGCGCGGCGTTTCGCTGGGAGATCCCCGAGCGGTACAATATCGGTGTGGATGTCTGCGACAAATGGGCCGCAGCCGACCCAGACCGCATCGCGCTGATCGAGGTGGAAGAGGACGGCTACGGCGCCGTGCGAGAGACCACATTCGCCGAGCTGCGCGCGGCGTCCAACCGGTTCGCGAACGTGTTGGCGTCGATCGGCGTCGGCGGGAATGGGAAAGACGCGGGCGACCGGGTCGCGATCCTGCTGCCGCAACGGCGCGAGACCGCCATCGCCCATATCGCGGCGTTCAAGGCGGGCTGCGTCTCGCTGCCGCTGTTCACGCTGTTCGGCCCCGAGGCGCTCTTGCACCGGCTGCGCGACAGCGGCGCGCGGGTGCTGGTGACGGATCCGGCCAGCTATGAGATGATTGCGGGCCTGCGCGCCGATCTGCCCGGTTTGCAGACCATCTTCGTCACCGATGGCGGCGCGGACGGGGCCGAGGAATTCGACGCAGCGCTTGCCGGTGCCTCACCCGAGTTCACCCCCGTCGACACAAGCGCCGAGACCCCCGGCGTGCTGATCTACACCTCGGGCACGACGGGCAATCCGAAAGGCGCGCTCCATGCGCATCGGGTGCTTCTGGGCCACCTGCCCGGCGTCGAGATGAGCCATGATTTCCTGCCGCAGGAGGGTGACCGGATCTGGACGCCCGCCGACTGGGCCTGGATCGGGGGGCTGCTCGACGTGCTGCTGCCTTCGCTCCATCATGGCGTGCCGGTCGTGGCCTGCCGCTTTCGCAAGTTCTCGGCACAGGCGGCCGCCGATCTGATCCGGCGACTGAAGGTGCGCAACGCCTTCCTGCCGCCGACCGCGCTGAAGATGATGAAGGCCGATCCCGAGAGCCTGCACTGGGATTTGCAGATGCGTTCGGTCGCATCGGGGGGCGAACCTCTGGGAACGCAGCTTCTCGATTGGGGCCGCAAGGCGCTTGGCGTCACGATCAACGAGTTCTACGGCCAGACCGAATGCAACATGGTGGTTTCCTCCGCCTCCAGCCTCGACGCACCCGAACCCGGCGCAATGGGCTGGCCGGTGCCGGGCCACGAGGTCGCCATCGTGGACAGCCTCACCGGCGAGCGCCTGCCCAAAGGTTCGGAAGGCGCAATCGCAGTGCGCGCGCCCGACCCGGTGATGTTTCTGGGCTATTGGAACCTGCCCGAGGCGACCGAGACCAAATTCGTCACCGGCCCCGAAGGGCGCTGGCTGCTGACCGGCGACCGGGGGGTAAGCGGCTCGGGCGGCAGGCTGCGCTTCAAGGGGCGCGACGACGACATCATCTCGACGGGAGGCTATCGTGTCGGCCCGGCGGAGATCGAGGACTGCCTGATCTCGCACCCGGCGGTGCAGATGGCGGGCGTCGTGGGCCAACCCGATCCGTTGCGCGGCGAGATCGTTGCCGCCTTCGTCACGCTCTGTCCGGGTCACTCCGAGAGCGAGGCCTTGCGCGAAGACCTCGCCCAGCACGTCCGCGCGCGGCTCGCGAAATACGAATACCCCCGCGCGATCTACGTGATCGACGACATGCCCGTGACCACCACCGGCAAGATCATCCGCAACGCGCTGCGCGCCCGCCTGCCCGAGGAGACCACCCAATGAGCCCCGTCCTGTTCGAGACCCGCGGCAAGGTCGCGATCATCACCCTCAACCGCCCCGAACGGCGCAATGCGATCAATGCCGAAGCGGGCCACGCGCTGGCCGAGGCAATCGCCCGGCTGGAGGGCGACGACGCGCTGCAGATCGGCATCCTGCGCGGCGAAGGCGCGGTCTTCTGCGCCGGGATGGACCTCGCGGCCTTTTCCGAGGGTAAGGTCGAGGAACTGCTGTTCTCCGAAGGCGGCTTCGGCGGCCTGACGGAAACGCACCGGACCAAGCCAATGATCGCCGCCTGCCATGGGGCTGCGCTCGCGGGTGGGTTCGAGCTGGCCTTGGGCTGCGACATGATCGTGGCCGAAGAGGGCTGCCGCTTCGGTGTGCCCGAAGTGTTGCGCGGGCTGGTGGCGGGGGCTGGCGGCGCGTTGCGGCTCGCCTCGCTGATCCCACCCGCGCGCGCCCGCGAGATCCTGCTGACGGGGCGGCTGTTCGACACCGCCGAGGCTTGGGAGCTGGGGCTGATCGCACGCCGCGCAGAGGCCGGTCAGGCCACCGAGGCAGCACTGGAACTTGCCGAGGAGATCGCGAAGAACGCCCCGCTGGCCGTGCGCGAAACCCTGCGCCTGTCGCGCGAAATCGAGCGCCGCGCAGTCGATCCGCTCTGGGCGGAGAACGCACGCACCCTCAAGGCGATCATGGAGAGCGCAGATGCCGCCGAGGGCGCGAAGGCGTTTTTGGAAAAACGCGCGCCGGAATGGTCGGGCAGATAGCGCCGGGAGAGAGGTAAAGCGCGGGGCTGAAAGCGCCCCGCGCCAGTTTTCGAACAAGGGGCCGAGGCCCCTGCCCTCACGCTTTTTGGAACAGAGCCTTGCGACGGGCCACGCGCTCGCGGATCTTGTCGACATCGGCCACCGGCGTCGCGGCCAGCAGCGTCTTGGTATACTCGTGCTGCGGATTGGCGAAGATCTCGTCGCGCGAGGCGTATTCCACCACCTCGCCCGCATTCATCACCATCACCTCATCGGCGAAATAGCGCACCACCGAGAGGTCGTGCGAGATGAAGACATAGGTGAGATCGAACTCGTCCTGAAGATCCTTGAGCAGGTTGAGCACCTGCGCCTGCACCGACAGGTCAAGCGCCGAGACGGGCTCGTCGAGCACAAGGATCTGCGGGTTCAGCATCAATGCCCGCGCGATCGCGATCCGCTGGCGCTGACCGCCCGAGAACATATGCGGGTAGCGGTTGAAGTGCTGGCGCTCGAGCCCGACCTTGACCAGCATCTCCTCGGCGCGCCGGCGCCGTTCGGCGGCGGGCACGTCGGTGTTGATGATCAGCGGCTCTGTCAGAACATCACCCACCTTCTGGCGCGGGTTGAGCGAGCTGTAAGGGTTCTGGAACACGATCTGCACCTTGGCGCGCAGATCGGAGGTGACCTTGCGCGTGGCGATGTCGATCTTCTCGCCCTCGATGATCAGATCGCCCGAATTGGCCGGGTCGATCAGCGTCAGAATGCGCGCCAGCGTGGACTTGCCGCAACCGGATTCGCCCACGATCGCCAGCGTCTTGCCCTGCTCGAGCGAGAACGAGATGCCATGCAAGGCGCGCACGGTCTTCGCGCCGCGCATGAAGCCCGCCGAGACGATGTAGTCGCGCGTGATGTCGCGCCCTTCGAGGATCACGCTCATTGCACGCCCTCCCATCCGTCGGCGACGGTCAGCAGGCGGTCCCCGGTCGCGTTTTCCGGCAACGCCGCGAGAAGCGCGCGCGTATAGGGGTGTTGCGGGGCCTCGAAGAGCGAAAGAACATCCGCCTCTTCCATCTTGCGGCCCTTGAACTGCACCGAAACGCGGTCGGCGGTCTCGGCCACCACGCCCATGTCATGGGTGATCATGATCAGCCCCATCCCGTATTCCTCCTGCAACCCCATCAGCAGGTCGAGGATCTGTTTCTGGATTGTCACGTCGAGCGCGGTCGTCGGTTCGTCCGCGATCAACAGGCGCGGCTTGCAGGCGATCGCCATCGCGATCATCACGCGCTGGCATTGCCCGCCCGAGAGCTGGTGCGGGTAGCTTTTGAGCCGCCGCTCCGGGTCGGGAATGCCCACCGCCTCGAACAGCTCCAGCGCCCGCGCCTTCGCGGCGCGCCCCTTCAGCCCCAGATGGCGATGCAGGACTTCCTCGATCTGGTAGCCGCAGGTGAAGGAGGGGTTGAGCGAGGAGATCGGCTCCTGGAAGATCATCGAGATTTCCTTGCCGATGATCTTGCGGCGTTCGCGGTCGGACATCGCCTTCATGTCGCGCCCGGCATAGGTGATCTCGTCGGCGGTGATCTTTGCGGTGGGCGGCAAGAGCCCCATCACCGCGAGCATCGAGACCGATTTGCCCGAGCCGCTCTCGCCCACGATGGCGAGAACCTCGCGTTCGGACACCTCCACGTCGATCGAATCCACCGCGCGGAACGGGCCCTGGGCAGTGTCGAATTCGACGGTCAGATTGCGGATTTTCAGCAAGCTCATGGCATCAGCTCCGCTTGAGTTTCGGATCGAGCGCGTCACGCAGACCATCGCCCATCAGGTTGATCGCGAGCACGGTGATCAGGATCGCGAGGCCGGGGAAGGTCACGACCCACCAGGCGCGCAGGATGAACTCGCGCGCTTCCGACAGCATCGTGCCCCATTCCGGGGTCGGGGGCTGGGCACCAAGGCCGAGGAAGCCAAGCGCCGCCACGTCGAGGATCGCGTTCGAGAAGGACAGCGTGCCCTGCACGATCAGCGGGGCCAGGCAGTTCGGCAGTACGGTGCGGAACATCAGGCGCATATTGCCCGCGCCCGCGACGCGCGCGGCCATCACGTAATCCTTGTTGCGCTCGGACAGCACCGCGCCGCGCGTCAGGCGCGCGAAATGGGGCTGATAGACGATCGCGATGGCGATCATCGCGTTGATGAGCCCCGGCCCGAGGATCGCCACGAAGACAAGCGCCAGCAGCAGCGACGGGAAGGCGAGGATCACATCCATCACCCGCATGATGACGGTATCGACCCAGCCGCCGAACCAGCCCGCGAGCAGGCCGAGGACCACGCCCACCGAGAGCGCGAGCAGCACGACCACCACGCCCACGAAGAGCGAGTAACGCGCGCCGAAAAGAAGCCGCGAGAGCATATCGCGCCCGACCGCGTCGGTGCCCAGCCAGAAATGGCCATGCGCGCTGTCGGTCATCGGCGGCGCGAGCAGGACGTCGCGATACTGCACATCGGGCGAGAACGACGACAGCAGCGGCGCGAATGTCGCCGCCAGGACCACCAAGATGAACACCGTCAGGCCCACGACAGCGCCGCGGTTTTCCTTGAAATAGAACCAGAACTCGGCGAGTTGCTCGCGGCGCGTCCCGGCGGGAATGTTGGTTTCGGTCACTTCGGACATGTCACTCACCTATGCCGGATACGCGGGTTGATGAGACCGTAGAGCAGATCCACGATCAGGTTCACGACCATCACGATCGCAGCGATCATCAGCAGGCCGCCCTGCACGGAAGGGTAATCGCGGCGCGAGATCGAATCGACCATCCACTTGCCGATCCCCGGCCAGCTGAAGATCGTCTCGGTCAGGATCGCGCCCGCCATCAGCATGCCGACCTGAAGGCCGATCGTGGTGATCACGGGGATCATGGCGTTGCGCAGCGCATGGATCCCGATCACCCGGCGCGGCGGCATCCCCTTGGCGCGGGCGGTGCGGACGTAATCCTCGCCCAGAACCTCGAGCATGGCCGAGCGCGTCTGGCGCGCGATCACCGCGAGCGGAATGGTGGCCAGCACGACCGAGGGCAGGATGAGGTGACTCAGCGCCGAGGTCAGCGCACCCTTCTGCCCCGACATCAGCGCATCCCAGATCATGAAGCCGGAACCGTTGGGGAAGTAATACATCAGCGAGATCCGGCCCGAGACCGGCGTCCATTTCAGGATGCCCGAGAACAGGATGATCAGCAAAAGGCCCCACCAGAAGATCGGCATCGAATAGCCCACCAGCGCCGTCGTCATCGTCGCCTGGTCGAACCAGGAGCCGCGCTTGATCGCGGCCATCACGCCCACCGGCACGCCGATCGCCACCGCCAGGACCATTGCGCAGAGCCCAAGCTCCACCGTGGCCGGGAACAGCGCGAGGAACTCGTTGAGCACCGGCTTGTGGGTCACCAGAGAATCCCCGAGGTTCCCATGCAGAACCTTCCAGAGGAAATCGAAATATTGCTCCCAGATCGGCCGGTCGAAGCCCAGCTGATGGGTCAGTTCGGCATGGCGCTCGGGGGTCAGCCCGCGTTCGCCCGCCATCAGCAGCACCGGGTCGCCGGGAAGCACCCGGACGAAGCCGAACGCGACGATGGTAATCCCGACCAGCGTCGGAATGAGCCAGAGGATCTTGCCCAGGATAAATCTGATCATGTCAGCCCGCCTTAAAAGCCAGGGCGCCCGGTTGCCCGGACGCCCCAATTGCGTTTGGGAGTATCCGATTACTCGGAGATGTCCACCCCGTAGAAGTCATGCCCGCCCAGCGGGCTCATCACGTAACCGGTCACCTTGTTCGACATCGGCATGAAGACCGTCGAATGGGCGATGGTGTCCCAGGGAGCCTGTTCCTTGAACACGACCTGCGCCTGCTCGTAGAGCTTGGTGCGCTCGGCCATGTCGCTGGTCTGGCGGGCCTTGGTGATCAGATCGTCGAAATCCTTGTCGCACCAGAAGGCGCGGTTCGCACCGCTTTCGGCCGCCGAGCAGCCCAGCAGAACGGCAAGGAAGTTGTCCGGGTCGCCGTTGTCGCCGGTCCAGCCCAGAATCACCGCGCCGTCACGGTTGGGATCTTTCGACTTCGAGAGATACTCGCCCCACTCATAGGAGACGATATTCGCCTTCACGCCCACCTTCGCGAGGTCGGCCTGCATCAGCTCGGCGGTGCGGCGTGCGTTGGGCATGTAGGGCCGCTGCACGGGCATCGCCCAGATGTTCATCTCGAGATCCTTGACGCCCGCTTCGTCGAGCATCTTCTTGGCCGCTTCCGGATCATAGGGATCGTCCTGGATCGCGTCGTTATAGGACCACATGGTCGGCGGGATCGGGTTCTTGGCAACCTGGCCCGCACCCTGGAACACCGCGTCGATGATCGCCTGCTTGTTGATCGACATGTTGAGCGCCTTGCGAACCTTGGGATCGTCGAAGGGCTTCTGGGTGGTGTTGTAGGCGAAATAGGCGACGTTGAGGCCGGGCTGCTCGCCCACGGTGATGTTCGGGTCCGATTTCAGCGCCTCGAGATCGGCCGGGGCCGGATAGGGCATGATCTGGCATTCGCCCGCTTGCAGTTTCTGCATGCGAACCGCCGGATCGGGAGTGATCGCGAAGATCAGGTCGTCGATCGGGGCCTTGCCCTTGAAGTAATCCGGGTTTGCCTTGTAACGGATCACCGCGTCTTTCTGATAGGCGACGAATTCGAACGGGCCGGTGCCGACGGGCACGTTATTGATATCGGCCTTGCGATCTTCGGCCGCGAGCTTGTCGGCATATTCCTTCGAGATGATCGAGGCGAAATCCATCGCCATATCCGCGAGGAACGGAGCGTTCGGCTCGGAGAGGGTGAATTTCACCGTGTAGTCGTCGACCTTTTCGATCGACTTGATGATCGTCGGCATATCCATGCCGGCATAGTATTCATAGGACACGCCCGGCGCGTATTCGTAATAGGGATTGTCCTTGTTGCCCTGACGGTCGAACGAGAAGATCACGTCATCGGCATTGAAAGCGCGCGTCGGCGAGAAACCGTCGACCGAATGGAACTTCACGCCCTGACGCAGGTGGAACGTGTAGGTCAGACCGTCCTCGGAGACATCCCAGCTCTCGGCGAGGCCCGGCTCGATCTCGGTCGTGCCCGGCTTGAATTCCACGAGCTGGTCATAAACCGGATGCGAGGACGCGTCGAAGGTCGTGCCGGACGTGTAGGGCGCCGGATCGAACCCCTCGGGGGAGGCTTCCGAGCAATAGACGAGCGTCTTGGCACCGGCGCCGCCCGCAGTCATCAGAACCGCAGCAGCCCCCGCCAGAAGCATCGAGCGAATGGTCATGGTTTTTCCTTCCTGTTGGTTGGGTCTCCGATTGTGCCGCCCGGCCCTCTGGGCGCGCAATCGCGCCCTTGGCGGGACAGGGTTCGGACACAAACTGGTGAGGGAGTAAAAACGCAATTGATCGGATGGTCAATGAATGCCGCGACGTCGCGGGTCACGAAGCCGGGAGAGCCCTTGAAAAGCTGGCGCCTTCGACCGAGACGCCGCGCGCAGCGTCGGGCGGCGCGCCGATTCGACGAAACGGGCGGGGCCGTTTTTCGGGCCGTTGACACGAGTCTCTGTCTCGCGAGAGCGATCCGCGTTCGTCGGGCCGCTCGCAACACTTGCGCCTTCGCAGGGGGAATTCGTCCACTGGACGGACGCGGCGTAGCGCCTCACTCCAGCGGAATCACATCCACCGCCTGCGCGCTCTCCTGCCCCCCGGCCCCGCGCATCGCGCCGCGCAGGGGCGGCACATCGTCATAATCGCGGCCATAGCCGACGGTGATGTAATCGTCGCCCGCGAACTGGTCATTCGTCGGGTCGAACTCGACCCAGCCGGTCTCGGCCCCCGCCCAGGCACGCACCCAGGCATGCATCGCATCCGCCCCTTCGAGCCGCGGCTGGCCCGGCGGCGGGTAGGTGCGCAGAAAGCCCGAGACATAGGCCGCCGGGATCCCCACCCCGCGCAGGCAGGAGATCATGATATGGCTGAAATCCTGACAGACACCGTGGCGGTTCGCGAAGGCCTCGGCCGCAGGGGTATCCACATCGGTCGCCTCGGCGTCGAACTTCATCTCGCGATGCAATGCGCGCCCCACCGCCTCGATCGCGGCGCGTGCGGTCATGCCCGGCTGCAACAGGGCTTGCGCGAAGGCGGTCATTTCGCGCGTCGGCCCCGCCCGGCGCGACGCGGCGAGGTAGTGATGCGGCGCGTCGGGCCCGAGGCTGCGCACCTGCGCGATCTCGGCCGGCAATTCGCTGAGTGGCGAGGACAGGTCCAGCCCCGGTTCCGCGGCGGCACGATCGACCTGCGCCACCAGCTCGACACCGATCTCGGCCAGCGGCTCGTGCCAGACCACCGAGGTCGTCGCATTGCCGAAGAAATCCACCTGGTCGCGGCGCTCGCTCGGGGGCGGATCGAAACTCAGCAGGCGCGAACTCACCCGCTGCACGCCAAGGATGTCCGAGGGCAGCACGCGCAGCAGGTTGCGCGCATGATCGGTGGGCGCGTCGTAGCTATAAGTCAGCTTCAGCTTCACCTCGTAACGCATCGGATTACCTCAGATAATGCTGCGAGATGAGATCGGAGAGTGCATAGAGATCGGACCGGATCTCGCGCAACAGCTCGGGCGTGACCGCCTCGGGATCGATCACCGCGAGCTTCGTGCGCAGCGGCAGAAGCGCGCGCAGGATCTCGCCCGGACGCCCCGCAATCTCGGCGCGCGGCAGCGCCGCGAGCAGATGCTTGAGACTGTTGAGCAGGAACAGGACCGCGCGCGGGTTGTCGGCGTCGAGCACAAGCAGATCAAGCACCGTGTCGCGATTGGTCTGCACCCGGTAGCGGCGCTGATGGGTGATCACGCTGTCGGCCACCTCGACCGCGATATCGAGAGAGCCCTCGGGCGCCGCCTCGTCCGCGAACTGGATCAAGAGCGCGGCCAGCGCATCGGCACGTTCCAGCGCGCGGCCGACCGACAGGAACCGCCACCCCTCGAAACGATACATGTTCTCGTGCACCAGACCCGAAAAGCCGGTGATCTTGCGCAACAGAACCCCCATCGCGCGCGCCGTGTCGTCGCCCGGACGCGCCGTCGCGGTCATCTGATGAGCGGTCCTGGCCAGATCCTTCAGCGCGAGCCAGCCATCCGTCGAGAACCGGTCGCGCACCTTCGAGGCGCAGGACTGCGCTGCGTCGAGCCGTGCGAGCAGCGCATCGGGAACGGGCTGGTCGATATCGACGCCGTTCGCCTCGAGAAAGGCGGCCAGCCGTTCGAGACGGGCATCCTCGGGGCTGCCGGTCGCGGCAAGGCGCAGGTGATAGGCGCGGATCAGCCGGATCGCGTCTTCGCAGCGCTCGACATAGCGGCCAAGCCAATAGAGGTTGTCGGCCGCGCGCGCGGGCAAGGTGCCGGGCACGGTGCGTTGGAAACCGCCATCCGGGCGCGGCGCGAGGCTTGCGGGCGGCACCGGCTTGTCGGACACGATCCAGACATCGGCGACCGCCCCGCCGCGCTGCATCGCAAGCGCGGTCGCGTCGCCCTCCTGACCGATGCGCGCATACCCGCCCTTCATGAAGCGCCAGCCCTGAGCGGTACGTGCCGCGAAGACCCGCACCGTCATCGGACAGGGCCGCACCGAGCCGCCGCCCTTGCCATCCGCGCGCCAGGCGGGCGTGGTCGAAAGCGTCACCGCCTCCTGCCCCACCAGCTTGCTGCCCTCCGCCTCGAGCCAATCCGCGATCGAGGCCTGCGCGCCCGAGCGGAACTGTCCGCCCAGCGCAGTGGCCGCGTCGATATCGAAGGGCAGGTTCACCGCCATCGCGGGGCCGATCATCATCTGCTCGGCATTGGCACGCACATGGGCACGCTCGGCCGCGCCGCCGCACCACCATGTCGCGATGTTGGGCATCACGAGCGGCGCGCCGGTCAGCACCTGCGAGATCTGCGGCAGGAAGGCCATCAGCGCGCGCGTCTCCAGCACGCCCGCGCCCAGCGCGTTGACCATCGCGAGATTGCCCAGCCGCACAGCCTCCATCAGCCCCGGCGTGCCGATCTGGCTTGCCGGGTCGAGCTCCAGCGGATCAACGAAGCCCGCATCCATCCGCCGCCAGAGCGCGCCCAGAGGCTGCGGCCCCTCGATCGTGCGCACCATCGCCTCGCCGTTCTGCACCAGCAGATCCTCGCCCTCCAGCAGCGAAAGGCCCAGATAGCGCGCGATATAGGTGTGCTCGTAGTAGCTGTCATTCGCAGGTCCGGGCGTCAGAATCGCCACTCGGCGCGGACCTTCCTCGCCGCGCCCGGCCAGGGACTCCAGCGCACCACGGAACTCGTTGAAGAACACCGCGAGCTTGTGGATGTGATCGCGCGGAAAGCTCTCGGGAAAGATCCGCCCCGTCGCCATCCGGTTTTCCAGCGCGAACCCCGCCCCCGAGGGCGCTTGCGTGCGATCGCCCAGCACGAACCACGACCCGTCGGGCGAGCGCCCGATCTCGAAGGCGAGAAGGTGCAGGTAATGCCCGCCGCGGGGCGCCACCCCCACCATCGGGCGCAGCCAGTGGCGGTTGCCCGCGATCAGCTCGGGCGGCAGGTGCCCCTCCGAGACGAGCCGCCCCGGCCCGTAGAGATCGGCCATAACCGCCTCGAGCAGGTCCGCGCGCTGACTCAACCCGTCGCAGATCCCCGCCCATTCGCTTTCGTGCAGCACGACCGGGATATGGCTGAGCGGCCATTCGCGCTCTGCCAGAACGTCATTGGTATATTGGCGGTAATAGACGCCCGCGTCGCGCAGGTACTGGTCGCCGCGCTCGAAACGTTGCGGGATCTCGGCCGGATCGAGGGCAAGGAATTTCTCGACGAAGGGCCGCCAGACCGGGCGCATCACCCCGTTGCCGTCGAACAGCTCGTCGGCCACACCCGGCGAGGGCGTGTAGCCCGCCAGAAGCGGGTGCTGTTCGAGAGGGCTCGCAGCGTTGGGGGTCGCGGGGCTTTGCATCGGATCTCCGGCGATCAGGCTCGGTTCAACTCAGCCCTATGGGACGGCGCAGGTCAAGCGTGAGCGGAAACTCGGGGTGGGTGCGCTCGGGTTCGGGGCGATAGGCGCCGGGGGTGTAGCCATGCCCCTCGAACCGCGCCAGACGCCGTGCCTCGGCCTCGTTTCCATTGACCGGGAAGGTGTCGTAATTGCGCCCGCCCGGATGGGCCACGTGATAGACGCAGCCCGCGATCGCCCTGCCCGTCCAGTCGTCATAGATGTCGAAGGTCAGCGGTGCGTTGACCGGCAGCGTGGGGTGCAGCGCTTCGGCGGGTTGCCACGCCTTGAAGCGCACGCCCGCGACCGAGACCCCGCTTTCCTGCGTCCGCGCCAGCGGCACGGGGCGGCGGTTGCACATCACCTTGTAACGGTCCTGATGCAGCGTCGTCATCTTCACCTGCAGCCGTTCGACCGAGCTGTCGGTATATCGCACGGTGCCCCCGATCGCGCCGGTCTCGCCCAGAACGTGCCACGGCTCGAGCGCCTGACGGATCTCGAGATGCACCCCCTCGGCCTCGATCTGGCCGCAGAAGGGGAAACGGAACTCGGATTGCGCCTCGAACCATTGCGGATCGAGGTCGAATCCGTGGCGGCGCAGATCGGCCAGAAGATCGGTGAAATCCTCCCAAAGGTAATGCGGCAGCATGAAACGGTCATGCAGCACCGTGCCCCAGCGGACGGGGCGGCCCTCGACGGGGCTGTTCCAGCAACGCGCGATGATGGCGCGCAGCAGCAGTTGCTGGGCCAGCGACATGCGCGGATCGGGCGGCATCTCGAAGCCACGGAACTCGACGAGGCCAAGCCGGCCGGTCGGTCCGTCGGGCGAATACATCTTGTCGATGCAGATCTCGGCGCGGTGGGTGTTGCCGGTCACGTCCGTCAGCATGTTGCGCAGCAGGCGATCGACCAACCACGGCGGCGGAACGTTGCCCGCCTCGGGCGGGTGGATCTGGCTCAGCGCGATTTCCAACTCATAGAGCGTGTCGTGCCGTGCCTCGTCGATGCGCGGCGCTTGGCTTGTCGGGCCGATGAAGAGGCCCGAGAAGAGGTAGCTCAGCGAGGGGTGGCGCTGCCAGATCAGGATCAGCGATTTCAGCAGATCAGGGCGACGCAGGAAGGGGCTGTCGAGCAGCGTCTCGCCGCCCACCACGACATGGTTGCCGCCGCCAGTGCCGGTATGGCGCCCGTCGATCATGAACTTGTCGGCGCCCAGCCGCGACTGGCGGGCCTCTTCATAGATCGCCTCGGTCGTGGCCACGCAATCCTCCCAGCTATGGGCCGGGTGGATGTTCACTTCGATCACGCCGGGATCGGGGGCCACCCGGATCACGTTGAGGCGCGGATCATGCGGCGGCGCGTAACCCTCGATATGGATCGGCAGGCCGAGCGCCTTGGCGCTTTCCTCCGCCGCCGCGATCAGTTCGAGGTAATCCTCCAGCGCCTCGGTCGGCGGCATGAAGATGCACAGCCGTCCGTCGCGCGGCTCGATCGAGAGCGCGGTGCGCACGACGCCCCCCACCGTATCGAGCTCCTGCTCGACGATCTCTTGGCCCGGCTCAGCCGATTGCGCCTCGGAGACGGGCTGCGTGTGTTCCTTCGTCGGCTTTTCGATCAACCCCTCGTCTTCGAGCGCTTTGATCAGTTCGTGGAAGTCGGGCAACTCCTTCACCGGCAGCGAGGTGTCGGTCACGTAGTGATAGGGATATTGCGCGGGCGGCACATAAGGCAGCGCGCCCAGCGGCAGGCGGAAGCCCGCGGGGCTGTCGCCGGGGATCAGGAACAGCTTGCCGCGCCGGGTCTTCCATTTCTCCGAGCGCCAGCGATGGCCGGGCTGCGCCTTGGACTGCCAGCGCTGGATCGGCAGAACGTAGCCTGTTGGCCGATCGAGCCCGCGCGAGAAGACACGGGCGAAGCGCGCGCGATCCTCGGGATTCTTCAGCTTGCTGTCCTCGGGGGTCACGTTGGGCGGCAGGTTGCCCTCTTTCATCATCCATTCGGCCGGATCCTCGAAAACGGGCTGCGCATAGCCCGAACCGAGCCCAAGATGATGTGCGATCCCTTCGGCGAGCTTGCCAGCCTCTTCCGGCCCTGCCCCGGTCTTCGCGCCCTCCTTGGCGATCAGCGCCTCGTCGCGCCAGATCGGTTTGCCGTCGCGCCGCCAGTAAAGCGAGAAGGTCCAGCGCGGCAGACTCTCACCCGGATACCACTTGCCCTGCCCGTAATGCAGGAAGCCCCCCGGCGCGAAACGGTCGCGCAGACGGCGGATCAGCTCATCGGCGAGCGCGCGTTTCTGCGGGCCGACGGCGGCGGTGTTCCACTCGTCGCTTTCGAAATCGTCGATCGAGACAAAGGTCGGCTCGCCTCCCATCGTCAGGCGCACATCGCCCGCCTTGAGGCTTTCATCGACCTTGCGCCCCAGCGCGTTGAGCCGCTGCCACGCCTCGTCGGAGAACGGCTTGGTGATGCGCGGATGCTCGGCCACGCGGTCCACCATCATGTCGAAGGCGAAATTCACCTCCGGGCTGCCGACCGAGGAAAAGCCCCCCGAAATCGGCGCGGCATTGCGGAAATGGGGCGTGGCGGCGAGCGGGATATGGCTCTCGCCGGTCAGCAGCCCCGAGGTCGGATCAAGCCCGATCCAGCCCGCGCCCGGAATGAAGACCTCGCACCAGGCATGCAGGTCGGTGAAGTCGTGATCGGTGCCCGACGGCCCATCCAACGCCTCGAGATCGGGTTTCAGCTGGATCAGGTAGCCCGAGACGAAGCGCGCAGCAAACCCCAGATGGCGCAGCACCTGCACCAGCAGCCACGAGCTGTCCCGGCACGAACCCGACTTCTTGCCCAACGTCTCCTCGGGCGTCTGCACGCCGGGATCCATGCGGATCGTGTAATCGACGACTTTGGAGATCTTCGCATTGAGCGAGACGAGGAAATCCACTGTGCCCTTGATCGTGTAATCCAGCTCGCCGATGAACTGGGCGAGCAGCGGACCTTCAGGCTCGGGCGTGCGGTAGATCGAGAGATCCTCGCGCAGCTCCTCGGGGTAATCGAAGGGCCATTCCTCGGCATATTCCTCGGTGAAGAAATCGAACGGGTTGTAGACGGTCATATCCGCCGTCAGATCGACCTCGATCTTCAGTTCGGTCACCGGCTCGGGAAAGACGAAGCGCGCCAGCCAGTTGCCGTAAGGGTCTTGCTGGTGGTTCACGAAATGCCCGCCGGGGCTGACCTTGAGCGAATGCGAGATCACCCTTGTGCGCGAATGCGGCGCAGGGCGTAGCCGGATGATCTGCGGGCCCAGCGTCACCGGCCGGTCATATTTGTAATGGGTCAGGTGATAGATGCTGGCATGAATTGCCATCCGCTCGGCTCCCGCGACTGCTCCGTACCGGGCCAGATTACGCCGCCCTTCGGCGGGCGAAACCCGCAATCCGTCAAATGCAGGTCAGTTTCGCCACTCATCTGCGCAGATGCGCGTTTTTTGGGCGTCACCGCCGTGCCCAGCCCCCGCGACCACGAAGACCCAGGCACAGCCCTCAATCCACACGCGCCCCAGTCGCTGTCGTTCAACACGGATCGAGCCGGCGCGCGTCGCTTTGAAATTTATTTCCGACTACTTCACTCAACTATTGACGCGCTCGTGATCCGCCTCTACCTCTCGCCTCGGAAAAAGCGAATGGAGACGCAAATGAATCGGACCCTTGCCATCGCCCTGATCACCACCGCGATCGCAGCGCCCGCGCTGGCTGATGTGAACATCTACTCTCACCGTCAGCCCGAGCTGATCCAGCCGGTGCTTGATGCCTTTACCGCGAAGACCGGGATCAACGTGAACACCGCCTATGTCGAGAAAGGCATGGTCGAGCGCCTGAAAGCCGAGGGCGATCGCTCTCCCGCCGATCTGGTGATGACCGTCGATATCGCGCGCCTCGAAGAGGTGGTGAATGCCGGCGTCACGCAAGCGGTCGACAGCGCGACCCTCACCGATGCGATCCCGGCCCCGTTCCGCGATGCGGGCAACCAGTGGTTCGGCCTGACCTCGCGGGCGCGGATCGTCTATGCATCGAAAGATCGCGTCGCGGATGGCGAAGTGACCACCTATGAGGATCTTTCAAGCGAGAAATGGAAAGGACGAATTTGCACCCGCTCCTTCACCTCGGATTACAACGTGGCCCTGACCTCGGCCCATCTCGCGCATCACGGGGCGGAGGCCACGAAGACCTGGCTCGAAGGGCTCAAGGCGAACCTCGCCAAGAAGCCCGAGGGCAATGACCGCTCGCAGGTGAAGTCGATCTGGGCGGGCGAATGCGATATCTCGCTGGGCAACACCTATTACATGGGGCAGATGCTCGCCGATCCCGAACAGACCGAATGGGCCAATTCCGTCCGCATCGTCTTTCCCGTCTTCGAGGATGGCGGGACGCATATGAACGTCTCGGGCGTCGCGATGACCAAGGCGGCGCCGAACCGCGAGGACGCGCTGAAGCTGATGGAATTCCTCGTCTCGGACGAGGCCCAGCAGATCTACGCCCAGACCAACCACGAATTCCCGATCAAGCCGGGCGTCGCGCGCTCGGAACTGGTGCAGAGCTGGGGCGAGTTCACGCCAGACACGCTCACGCTCGACACGCTGGCCGAATTGCGCCCCGAGGCGCTGAAACTGATCGACGAGGTCGATTTCGACGGCTGAGCGGGCTTACTGCGCGGCTACGGCGAGGGCGGGATCGGCCCCGATCCGAACGCCCTCGATCGCGGCAAGCTCTACCAGATCGCGCTGGAAGCGGCGGCGCAACCGCGCCCCGGCCAGCGTATCGAACTCCGCGATCGGCGCGCCCTGCGGCTGCCGGTCGTGGAACTTCGCGAGTCGCTGCATCTGCTTGGGACCGATATGGATGCCGGAATGATGCAGCCGCTGCATCATCGCGATCACGCTGTCGGACTGGCGCACGGGCTGGATCGGCTCGGGCGCGACCGAGGCCCCCGGCACCAGCGCCGCGAGCGCTTCCTCGAAAAGGACGGGTGCGGGCAGCACGATGATCTCACGCGGATTGAGCGCGGCCTTGAGATCGCTCACCACCTCGACCCAGCCGCGCGCGCGCGCCAGAAGACGCGGCACCGCACCGTTGAAAGGCTTGAGCGCACGTTTCTCGGCCAGGTCGCGCCAGAGCATCGGGTAATAGGCGTCATAGCAGGGAAGATGCAGAACCACCCGGCCGATCGGCGCATTCACGATCTGGGCGAAACGCGCCGCACGTTCGCGGGTGCGCGCGAAGAAATGGAAGAGCCCCGAGGCGCTGTCCCCGATCAGGCGCGAATCGAGATGGATCTGCCCCAGCGGATGCGGACCAAGCACCGCCGCACCATATCCCGCAGCCGCGAGCGCCTTCTGGCCATGCGCAAGACTGCGCGCCATTTGCGCACCAAGCCCGCCAGATGCCGGGGCCGCGATGAAGATATGGTGCTGCCTGATCATGAAACTCTCCGCCCTTGTCACTCTGGTCGACCGTCGAACTAGACAGCGAATGTGGCGAAATAGCGCCGGGTTGGGGAAAGCTTCGCGGCGACGCTGCGCGGCTGGACTTCGCCTGCCGCCCGCGCCAGTCTGCGCGAGCCCGCAGCGAGGAGATCCCCATGGCACGCAAGATCATCATCGACACCGATCCCGGCCAGGATGACGCGGTGGCGATCCTGCTCGCGCTGGCGAGCCCCGAGCTCGATGTGCTGGGCATCACCTGCGTCGCAGGCAACGTGCCGCTGGCGCTGACATCGAGGAATGCGCGCGTGGTCTGCGAACTGGCGGGCCGGACCGAGGTGCCGATCTTTGCGGGCTGCGACCGTCCGCTCGAGCGCAAGCTGGTCACCGCGGAATATGTGCATGGAAAGACCGGGCTCGACGGGATCGCCCTGCCCGAGCCCGAGATGGCGCTGCAAGAACGTCACGCGGTCGATTTCCTGATCGAGACGCTGCGTTCCGAGCCTGCGGGATCGATCACGCTCTGCCCGCTGGGTCCGCTGACCAATATCGCCACCGCCTTGCAGCGCGCCCCCGATATCGCGGCGCGAATCTCGGAGATCGTGCTGATGGGCGGGGCCTATTTCGAGGTCGGCAACACCACACCCGCGGCCGAGTTCAACATCCATGTCGACCCGCAGGCCGCCGAGATCGTGTTCCGATCCGGCGTGCCGCTCGTGGTGATGCCACTCGACGTGACGCATAAGGCGCTGACCACCCGTGCCCGCGTCGAAGCCTTCCGCAATCTCGGCACGCCGGTCGGCCATGCGGTCGCGAGCTGGACCGATTTCTTCGAGCGTTTCGACATGGCGAAATACGGCTCGGAAGGTGCGCCGCTGCATGACCCCTGCGTGATCGCCTATCTGCTCAAGCCCGATCTCTTCACGGGGCGTCATATCAATGTCGAGATCGAGACCACATCCGAGCTGACGATGGGCATGACGGTCGCCGATTGGTGGCGGGTGACGGACCGTGCGCCCAATGCGATGTTCATGGGCGATGTGGATGCGGCCGGGTTCTATGCGCTCCTGACCGAACGGCTCGCGCGGCTTTGAGGTGTCGGAGGGGGCGCTGCCCCCGTCGCCGGAGGGCGACAAATACTGACGAAACAGGAGGCTAGGCCTCCATCGCCGGCGGGCGACAAAAACTGACGAAGCAGGGGGCGCTGCCCCCGCCGGCCTGCGGCCAGCCCCCCGAGATATTTGGATCAAGAAGAAGGGGATTGGATTGCGCACGAAGCGGCATAAATAAGGACGAAGGAGCTCCAATGACCATTTCCTTCGACAACAGCTATGCCCGCCTGCCCGAGCGGTTTTTCGAGCGTCAGAACCCCGTGCCGGTAAAGGCCCCGGAACTGGTCGTGCTCAACCGGGATCTGGCGGCGCGGCTGGGGCTGGATGGGGATTGGCTGGAAAGTCCCGACGGTATCGCGATGCTGGCCGGGAATGCGCTGCCCGAGGGGGCGGAGCCGATCGCGCAGGCCTATGCGGGGCATCAGTTCGGAGGCTTCGTGCCGCGGCTGGGCGACGGTCGCGCGGTGATGCTGGGCGAGGTCGTGGCCCCTGATGGCGCGCGGTTCGATCTCCAATTGAAAGGTGCGGGGCGGACGGAGTTCTCGCGCGGACGTTCGGACGGGCGCGCCTGGATCGGGCCGGTCTTGCGCGAATATGTGCTCAGCGAGGCGATGGCGGCACTCGGCGTGCCCACGACGCGGGCGCTGGCGGCGTTGCGCACCGGCGAGACGGTGGTGCGCGAGGCCAGCGGGCGGCCGGGCGCGATCCTCGTGCGGGTGGCCGCGAGCCATATCCGCGTCGGCACCTTCCAGTATTTCGCCGCGCGCGACGACCTGGAAGGATTGGAAACGCTTCTCAACACCCTGATCGAGCGCCATTATCCGGAATGCGAGACGCCGCTGGAGGTGCTGCAGGCGGTTGCGGCGCGTCAGGCCGAGCTGGTCGCGCACTGGATGGCTCTGGGCTTCATTCACGGGGTGATGAATACCGACAATATGGCGCTCTCGGGCGAGACCATCGACTATGGTCCTTGCGCCTTCATGGATCATTACCATCCGGGGCGGGTCTTTTCCTCGATCGACCAGTTCGGGCGATATGCCTATGCGCGCCAGCCGCAGATCGCGGTCTGGAACCTCGCGCAATTCGCCACCTGTCTGCTGCCCTTGATGGGAGAGCGCGAGGTCGCCGTGGAGGAGGCAAGCGCCGCGGTCGACAGTTTCATCGGGGTCTATCAGCGCGCGTGGCTGCGCTGGATGGGACGCAAGATCGGGATCGCGGAGGCCAGCGAAGAGGATCTGCCGCTGATCGAGGACCTGCTGGGCCGCATGGCGACCGAGAAGGCCGATTTCACACGTGTCTTCAGTGCCCTGCGGCGCGACCCTCAGACGGCGCGCGCCGAGTTCACCGAGCCCATGGCCTTCGATCTGTGGCGCGAAACCTGGGAGGCCCGTATCGCGCGTGAGGCTGCCCCGGCAGGCGTGATGGCCACCGAAAACCCGCTGCGCATTCCGCGCAATCACAAGGTCGAGGAGATGATCGCGGCGGCGATGGAGGGCGATTACGCGCCCCTGCACCGGCTTCTCGAAGCCCTCTCCGAACCTTTCGCGGAAGATACGCGTTATGGCGAATACGAGGCTGCGCCGCGCCCCGAGCAACGGGTCCAGCGCACCTTCTGCGGCACATGAGCTTCGCGAGTTAAGGCATTGAAAAAATGACGGTTCGGATCGCCTCCTACAATCTTCATAAATGCGTGGGCACTGACCGGCGGCATGATCCCGAACGCGTCGTCGCGGTGATCAACGCGCTGCAGGCCGACGTGATCGCCTTGCAGGAGGTCGACAAGCGGATGGGCGCACGGCCCGCCGCGCTGCCGCAGAAGCTGATCGAGGCCGAGACCGATTTCGTCCGCCATGACATGCCGCGCACCGGGCCGGACAGTCTGGGCTGGCACGGGCAGGTCGTTCTGGTGCGACGCGGCTCGAAGGTGCTCGATGTGGAGCCGATCACCCTGCCGGGACTCGAGCCGCGCGGGGCGCTGGCGGTCAATATCGTGCCCGACAGCGGCGCGCCCTTCCTGCTGGTTGCCGCGCATCTGGGGCTGCGCCGGATGGACCGGCGCGCACAATGGTCGCGCATCGCCCGCGCGATGCAGGACGCGAACCCCCATCCCGCCCTCGCGATCGGCGATTTCAACGAATGGCGCGCCAAGCACGGTTTCGAGGCGCTGACCGGGTTTCATATCCATGAGCCGGGCGCCACCTACCCCTCGCGCGCGCCCGTTGGCCGCCTCGACCGCATCGTCACGAGTCCCGGGTTGCGGGTGGTGCGCAAGGGCGTGCTCGACACGCCGGTGGCGCGCATTGCCTCGGATCACCTGCCGATCTGGGCCGATATCGGCGGGATCCGCCATCGTCCGCTATCGGAGTGAGCGCGCTTGCCCTGTCCCGCCCACACGGCTAGACGGGTTTGACCATCCGGTCAGAGGGCGATCATGGACAATCTGCGCGAGAACTTTCACGGCTCCTTGCTGATGGTCGCTGCCATGGCGGGCTTTGCGCTGGAGGACATGTTCATCAAGGCGATCGGCGCGCGGCTGCCGGTGGGCGAGGTACTGGCGCTTCTGGGCGCGGGTGGCGCGCTGATCTTCGGCGCAATCGCGCTCTGGCGCGGCGATCGGCTGATTTCGCGCGACCTGCTCGCGGGACCGGTGCTGTTGCGCAATGCGGGCGAGATCCTCGGCACGATCTGTTTCGTCTCGGCGGTGATCTTCACCCCTCTCGCCCAGGCCTCGGCGATCTTGCAGGCCACACCGCTTGCCGTGACGCTCGGCGCGGCACTGTTTCTGGGCGAGACCGTCGGCTGGCGGCGCTGGTCGGCGATCCTGATCGGCTTTGCCGGCGTGTTGATCGTGATCCGGCCCGGCACGGAGGGCTTCTCCGTCCTCTCGCTTCTGGCCGTGGTCGCGGTGGTGGGGCTTGCGGTGCGCGATCTGGCGACGCGCCGCGTGCCGCGCGCGATCACCTCGATGCAGCTTGCGACCTACGGGTTCGGCGTTCTGGTGCCTGCGGGTGTCGCGATCGGCCTGGTCACGCCCGAGCCGGTGCTGATGCCGAGCCTGGCCGAATGGGGGATGATCGCGGGCGCGCTGATCGTGGGGCCTCTGGGCTATTACGCGCTGATCGCGGCAATGCGGATCGGCGAGGTCTCGGTGATCACGCCGTTTCGCTACACGCGCCTGATCTTCGCGATGGCGATCAGCTGGGCGGTCTTTTCCGAGCCGCCGGACCGCTGGACGCTGATCGGCGGCGCGGTGATCGTCGCGTCGGGGCTCTATACGCTGTGGCGGCAAGCCAGGTTGCGTCGCTAACAGCCCCCTTTCGCGCATTTTTCACCGCCCGCGCCCTTTTCGCGCCTGCGGCACGGGTCTATAGAGTCGCCAAGCATTCACTGGAGCCCGAGGAGAGCGCCCATGAGCACCATCATCGACATTCACGCCCGTGAGATCCTGGACAGCCGCGGCAACCCGACCGTCGAGGTCGACGTGATCCTCGAAGACGGCACGATGGGCCGCGCCGCGGTGCCCTCTGGCGCCTCGACCGGCGCGCATGAAGCCGTGGAGCGCCGCGACGGCGACAAGGCGCGCTACATGGGCAAGGGCGTTCTGGAAGCCGTGATGGCGGTCAATGGCGAGATTGCCGAAGCCCTCGTGGGCGAGGACGCGACCGAGCAGGTCGAGATCGACCGCGCGATGATCGAACTCGACGGGACCGAAAACAAGGGCCGTCTGGGTGCGAACGCCATTCTCGGCGTGTCGCTGGCCTGCGCCAAGGCCGCGGCCGATTTCTCGGCCCTGCCGCTTTACCGCTATGTCGGCGGCACCTCGGCCCGCGTGCTGCCTGTCCCGATGATGAACATCATCAATGGCGGCGAACACGCCGACAACCCGATCGACATCCAGGAATTCATGATCATGCCGGTCTCGGCGGGCAATATCCGCGACGCGGTGCGCATGGGTTCGGAAGTCTTCCACACGCTCAAGAAAGAACTCTCGGCGGCGGGCCTGTCGACGGGGCTCGGCGATGAGGGCGGCTTCGCGCCCGAGCTGGCTTCGACCACGGCCGCTCTCGACCTGATCCTGAAGTCGATCGAGAAAGCGGGCTACAAGCCGGGCGAAGACATCTACCTCGCGCTCGATTGCGCCTCGACCGAATATTACAAGGGCGGCAAATACGAGATGAAGGGCGAAGGCCTGAGCCTGACCTCGAAAGAGAATGTCGACTATCTCGAAAAACTGCTGGGCGCCTATCCGATCATCTCGATCGAGGACGGCATGGCCGAGGATGACTGGGAAGGCTGGAAGCTGCTGACCGAGCGTCTCGGCGACAAGGTTCAGCTGGTGGGCGACGACCTCTTCGTCACCAACCCGGCGCGTCTGGCCGACGGCATCAAGCAGGGCGTGGCGAACTCGATGCTGGTGAAGGTCAACCAGATCGGCACCCTGACCGAGACGCTGCAAGCCGTGGATATGGCGCATCGCGCGCGCTACACCAACGTGATGAGCCACCGCTCGGGCGAGACCGAGGATGCGACCATCGCCGATCTGGCCGTCGCGACCAATTGCGGGCAGATCAAGACCGGCTCGCTCGCGCGCTCGGATCGTCTGGCGAAATACAACCAGCTGATCCGCATCGAGGAAAGCCTCGGCGAGACGGCGGAATATGCCGGGCGCTCGATCCTGAAGTAATCTCGCCCGACGTCGCTTTGCTTCGACTTGGTCGAAATATCCCCGCCGGAGGCACCCCGCCCCGGCGGGGTTTTCTTTTGCGCCCCGCCCGGAACAGCCGCGAAGCGGCCCGGGCAGTGCCCGACCGCCCCCTCGGTCCGGCCCCGCCCTCCGTCAGGGATGACGACGATGGCAGGCGCAGCGATTGCACCCGCGCGCGATCCGGGTCAGTCTCGGGCCATGATTGAGGCTCTTATCTTCGATGTGTTCGGCACCTGTGTCGACTGGCGCACCGCCATCGCGCGAGAGGTGGCGGGCGTGTTGCCAGAGGTGGACGCGCTGGCTTTCGCCGATGCTTGGCGGGGAGAATACGACCCGGCCATGGCGCGCATTCGCGAGGGCGGGCGGGGCTATGTCGCGCTCGATGACCTGCACCGCGAAAACCTCCACCGGGTGGCCGCGCGCTTCGGGGTCGCGGCTCCCGACGACCTTTCCCACGCCTGGGAGCGGCTCGATCCCTGGCCCGACACCGTGGCGGGACTGAGTGCGTTGAAAAGCCAGGCGATCATCGCGCCCTGCTCGAACGGGTCGATCGCGCTGATGACCCGGCTTGCGCGTCACGCGGGGCTGCCCTGGGATTGCATCCTCGGCGCGGATCTGGCGCGCGATTACAAGCCCAAACCCGAGGTCTACCTGGCAAGTTGCGCCGCGCTGCGCCTGCCCCCCGAGGCAGTGATGATGGTGGCGGCCCATAACAGCGACCTGGCGGCGGCGCGCACCTTGGGGCTGAAAACCGCGTTCATCCCGCGCGTCACCGAATACGGGCCCGACCAGCGTCGCGATCTCGGGCCGGAGGCCGATTGGGACGTGATCGCACCGGATTTTCCGGCACTGGCAAAGACGCTCGCGCATGGAGGCTGAGGCGATCATCGAAGCTCTCGGGCTTGAGCCGCATCCCGAGGGCGGGCATTACCGCCAGACATGGGCGGCCGAGGCCACACCGGGGGAGCGTCCCGCGGGCACCTGTATCTATTTCCTGCTCAAGGCGGACGAGAAAAGCCATTGGCACCGGGTCGATGCAGCGGAAATCTGGCATTTCCACGCGGGCGCGCCGCTGACGCTGAGCGTCGCCAGCGCCGACGCCGGGCCCAAGCAGGATCTGGTCCTTGGCCCCGATGTGCTGGCCGGCCAGCGCCCGCAGGCGATCGTGCCGGCGCATCATTGGCAATCGGCGCGTTCCTTGGGCGACTGGACGCTGGTCAGCTGCACCGTCTCGCCGGGATTTCGCTTCGAGGGGTTCGAGCTGGCCGCGCCCGGCTTCGACATCCCGCACTGAGGCGCCAACCCTGCAGCCGACCGTGTTCCGCTGCCGTTCAAATGTCGCGGGCCAGACGCTGCATGATGATCGAGGACATCTTGAACGCCAGCGGGCCGACGCCAAGCGACAGGATAAAGGCAACCGGCCAGGCGGTCAGGTAATGGTGCATCCAGATCGCCATCCAGCCCTCGGGAAAGCCCAGCGGCATGACCGAGAAAAGAAAGGTCATCATGAAGGCCATCATGCAGGAGATGAGGAGCTGGGCGAGAAGGATCATGCGCTTTGCGCGCTGCGAGTCAGTCATGGGTATCGGCTCTCGGTCTGAAACGGGCTGCGCCCGGGTTGATCGTAAGCCGTGGGTTCGAAAATCGACTAGCTCCCGCGGGGATCGCGGTGACCGGGGTAACCAACCGGTCGCACGTTTCTCGGCCTGACCGGATTAGCCCGCCGACCTGCGCCGGTCAATCTTCCCTATGCCTGTCGACTGTCATCTGCCCCCGGTGCGGAACCATGCCGCCAGACTGTCCAGCCAGCTGACCGGTGGCCACCAGAGTATGGCAAGCACGATCACGCCCCCCACCAGCCCAACGGCCAGCGCCAGTTCGCGGCGGTGGCAGAGCGTGCGCGCAGCCGCCGACCAGAGCAGGTTGCGGATCACCGGCCAATGCAGCCAGATATGCCAGCCCCCGGCCCCAATGAAGAGAAGCCCCATTGACAGGTGCAAAAGCTCCCATTGCGTGCGCCCGAGACCAAGCAGAGACCAGTCGAGTTCGCGGGCAAGACGGCCTGCGGGGGCGACGGTCACGGCCAGCCCCGAAACGACCATGACAAGGAAGCTGAGCCCCACGAGGAACACCGCCGCCGCGCGGGGCGAGAACGGCGCCTGCTTGCGGGCGGCGGGGGTCGGGCAAGGGTCTTGATCGGAATGGGACATGACGCGGCTCCGAGAGATTTCGCGCCAGATTAGGCACATCTGGGGAAAGAAACCATGATCGCGGTCAAATCCGCCGCCTCCCGGCAAAGGCGAGCCAGTCAGGCCACCCAGTCGGTCCGCTCAGTCGGGCTGCGAGATCTTGCCTCCGCCGATCAGCGCCGCGACCCCGGTCGTCGAAGGCCCGGAGGTCGGCATCCCGCGCGCCACGCGCACCGCGAGATAGGCGAAAGCCTGCGCTTCGAGCATGTCCCCGTCGAGCCCGATATCCTCGACCGGCTGGACCGGGCAGTTGATCCGCGATTGAAGCGCCACCATCAGCGCCTGATTGAGCCGCCCGCCACCGGTCACGTAAATCGCGGCGGGGGGCGCGGGGTAATGCTCCCCCCCGCGCGCCACGGCGGCGGCGGCACAGGCCGTCAGCGTCGCGGCCGCATCGGCGTCATCGAGCGCGCTCACCAGCGTCAGAATGTCGTGGAAATCGTTTCGGTCGAGCGATTTGGGTGGCATACGCAGGAAGAACGGATGGCCGAGGAAGGTCTCGAGCACGCCCTCGTCCACCTGCCCCTGAAGCGCAAGCTCGCCCCCGGCGTCGAATTCTCCCTTCAGCCGCAACCGGATCAGGTCGTTGATCGGCGCATTCGCGGGGCCTGTATCGAAGGCCAGCACCGCGCCCGGCACTTCCGCGCTCGGCTGGCGGGGATCGATCCAGCTCACATTGCCGACGCCGCCGAGATTGAGAAACACCACCGGCGCCTCGAGCCCCGCATGCTTTGCGCAGGCGAAATGGAAAAACGGCGCAAGCGGCGCGCCCTGCCCGCCCATCTCGACATCCATCGAGCGGAAGTCCCACACCACCGGTTTGCCCAGAACCTCGGCCAGCACCGTGCCGTCGCCCGCCTGATGGGTGCGGCGCGGGCCTTGGCGCCCCTCGGGATCATGCGCGAGCGTCTGTCCGTGAAAGCCGATCAGACGCGCCTCGCCCAGCCCGCTGAGAAGCTCGGCATGGGCGGTCTCGACCACCTCGGCCGCCTCATCGACCCCGGCCTCGCCCGGCCAGCGGCCAAGCGCTGCGTGAAGGGCTGCGCGTTCGCTCTCGGTATAGGGGCGGTAATCGGAGCGGCCGAAATCGAGGATCCGCGCCCCATCGGTCAGCACGAGCGCCGCATCCACACCGTCCAGAGACGTGCCCGACATGGCACCTGCTGCCCAGACCGGCCCGGATTTCAACATGGCTTCCCTCTCGCCGCCTGTCCCGATATATGCACGTGCAGCGAAAAGGAACAAGCACGATGACCTACCATCCGAAATCAGACTTCATGCGCGTGATGATCGAGCGGGGCTTTCTGGCCGACTGCACCGATTATCAGGGGCTGGACGAGGCTTTGGTCAAAGGCACCGTGCCGGGCTATATCGGCTTCGATGCGACGGCGAAATCGCTGCACGTGGGCTCGCTGATCCAGATCATGATGCTGCGCTGGCTGCAAAAGACCGGCCACCAGCCGATCACGCTGATGGGCGGCGGCACGACGAAGGTGGGTGACCCCTCCTTCCGCGCCGATGAGCGCCCGCTGCTGACGCCCGATCAGATCGACGACAATATCGCGGGCATCAAGCAGGTCTTCGCGAAATACCTCGATTACGAGGCCGAGACGCCGGCGCTGATGCTCAATAACGCCGAGTGGCTCGACGGGCTGAACTACCTCGATTTCCTGCGCGATATCGGGCGGCATTTCTCGGTCAACCGGATGCTGTCGTTCGAGAGCGTGAAATCGCGTCTCGACCGCGAGCAGAGCCTCAGCTTCCTCGAATTCAACTACATGATCCTGCAGGCCTATGACTTCCTGGAGCTGAACCGCCGTTATGGCTGCCTCCTGCAGATGGGTGGCTCGGATCAGTGGGGCAATATCGTCAACGGGATTGATCTCACGCGCCGCGTTCTCGATCAGGAAATCTTCGGCCTGACCTCGCCGCTCCTGACCACCTCGGACGGCAAGAAGATGGGTAAATCGGCGAGCGGAGCGATCTGGCTCAACGAGGATATGCTCAGCTCCTACGAGTTCTGGCAGTTCTGGCGCAACACGACCGATGCCGATGTCGGCCGCTTCCTCAAGCTCTATACCGAGCTGCCCATCGAGGAATGCGACCGCCTCGGCGCGCTCGAGGGCTCGGAGATCAACGACGCCAAGATCATCCTCGCCAACGAGGTCACGGCGCTGTGCCACGGCCGCGCAGCGGCCGAGGCGGCCGAGGCCACCGCGCGCGAGGTCTTCGAGAAAGGTGGCGTGGGCGATGACCTGCCCACCCTGACCCTCGATGCGGGCGAACTCGGCGAGGGCATCTCGCTTGCGCAACTCGTCGTGCGCTCAGGGCTCGCGAAATCGGGCAAGGACGGCAAGCGCCTGATCGCGGAAGGCGGGCTCAAGGTCGATGACGAGACCTGCACCGATGCGGGCCGCATGTTCGCCGCCGCCGACCTGGCGAAACCGGTGAAGCTCTCCGCCGGCAAGAAACGCCACGCGCTGGTCGAGCTCGGCTGAGACCCGCGCCCCACCCAGGCGTCACATCCAAACACCTGCGCGCCGCCACCACTCCGGGGGCGCGCAAACACCTCTCCCCCTTCTTCTTGATGAAAATATCTCGGGGGTGAATGGCGCAGCCAGAGGGGGCAGCGCCCCCTGCCCGGTCCCCGGCCCTCAGGCCAGATGCAGATGGACCCGCCGGTTGAGCTTGCCCTTCTTCTCGATCTTGCCGATCTTGAGAGGCCCGATCTCGCGGGTCGAGGCGACATGGGTGCCGCCGCAGGGCTGAAGGTCGATACGATCCGCCCCCTCGCCGATCGCGATCAGCCGCACCCAGCCCTGACCCGTCGGCGGGGCGACCGACATCGTCTTCACCAGTTCGGGCTGAGCCTCCAGCTCCTCGTCGGTGATCCATTGTTCGGTCACCTTGAGGTCGCGCGCCACCCAATCGTTGAGCTGGCGCTCGATCGCCTCGAGATCCTCGGGCTTCTCGGGCATATCGAAATCGAGCCGTCCCTTTTCCGCGCCGATCTGCCCGCCCGTCACCGGCAGCGGGATCGCGACCGAGAGAAGGTGTAGCGCGGTGTGGACGCGCATGTGACGGTGACGTCGCTCCCAGTCGATCTCCTGATGCACCAGCGTCCCGACGGGCGGCAGGGGCTGCGGTTCGGCGGGCACGAGGATCACCGCCCCCGGCGCGCCCGGCTCGGCCTTCACGGCCGTGGCGATCTCGATTTCACCGCCCTCCCAGCGCAGCCGCCCGCTATCGCCGGGCTGGCCGCCGCCGGTGGGATAGAAGATCGAATCCGCGCAATAGATGCCGCCTTCCTCGGTCAGCCCCGTCACGCGAGTCTCGAGGTCACGCGCATAGGGGTGAACCCGGAAACTTTGCGCCTCGGGCATCTCAACGATCTCCTCCATCGGACCCTCCATCCTGTTGTTGGACGCCTTCCATCCCTTCGCCGGGCTGGGGCGTTCCCAGATCCTCGCGCGTCACGGGATGGGGCGTCTTGTCCGCCATGTCCGGTGCCGTTTCCGGTTCGGGCTCGGGTTCGGGTTTCGCCGTAGCGCCCTGCAAAACCTCGGGATTGCGCAGCCAGACGTCGCGTTGCGCGAAGGGGATCTCGATCCCGGCCTCGGTGAAGCGTTGATTGATCTCGTGGTTCATCTCGGATTTCACCCGCATGATGAAATTCACATCCGACAGGATGACCCGTACCTCGAAATCGAGACTGTCCGCGCCGAAGCCGTTGAAGATCACCGTCGGCTCGGGGTTCATCATCACCAGAGACTGGTTCTTCGCGATCTCAAGCAGGATCTCCTCGACCTTGCGGGTGTCAGTTCCATAGGCCACGCCCACCGGCAGGATCAGCCGCCCCGTGAGATTGCCGCGCGTCCAGTTCGTCACCTGCCCCGCGATCAGGTCGGCATTGGGCACGATGACCTCGGTGCGATCGAAGGTCTCGATCCGTGTCGAGCGCACCGAGATCGCCTTTACGACGCCCATCTGACCGCCGACCTCGATCCAGTCACCCTCCGAGATCGGACGCTCGATGAGCAGGATGATGCCCGAGACGAAGTTCTGCACGATGGTCTGCAGGCCAAAACCTACCCCGACCGAGAGCGCGCCCGCGACGATGGCGAGCGAGCTCAGATCGATCCCGGCAGCGGAAATGGAGATCACCGCGGCAAGGAAGATCCCCATATAGCCGACGCCGGAAATGATCGCGTTCTGGCCGCCCTTGTCGATTTTCGTCTTGGGCAGAAGCGACGCCTTGAGCGCGCCTTGCAGCAGCCGCGTGACCATCAGGCCGATCACGAAGATGATCGCGAAGGTCAGGAAGACACCGGGAGAGATCGTCACACCGCCGAGCGACATCCCGTTGCGGAACCGCGTCCACAGCTCCAGCAGATCGGAGGAGCGCGCCCCCCAGATCAGCGCCGCGAAGGGAAGCGCTGCGAGGCCCAGCAGGAAGCCGATCAGCGTCGGGGTCAGCGACTCGCGCCCTTCGTCGTTGCGCCGGGTGATGAAGACATAGAGATCGGTCAGGAAGAGATGCAGCACCAACACCAGAGCGATCAGCCCCAGTGTCATGATCGTCGGCCAGATCAGCGCGTTTGCCGCGTTCACATACCCGATCCCGCCAAGAACCGGCGCGATCACGGAAACCACGATCAACGTATTGCCCAGAAGCCCCACGAGACGATCGCGGAAGGCGCTTTCCTCGCTCGCGCTGGTCTCGTTACGCAGGTGGCGCCGCAGCAACTGGCCGAAGCGGAACAGAAGGATAGCGGCCAGCACCTGAAGCGGGAAGGCAAGCACGCCGAACCCCGCATCGAGCAGCTTGCCGACCGAGTCGACTGCCTCGGAGGTCGTGGCACCGGTATCGAGCGCCGCCTCGCCGCGCTTGACCACCCAATCGCCGAACGGGCCCTGCATGGCGGCGAGAACCGCGAGCGATACCGTGAGCAGCCGTCCTTCGCGGCGCCGTTCGGGTTGCAGCGTGAAGGGCGCGGACTGGCGGTCATTGCGAGGGAAGACCCTCCCCGCCAGCCAGATCGCCGCGAAGAAGGCCGAAACGACCGCCCCCACCGCCATCAGGAACTCGGTCCAGCGCGTGCCGAATAGCGCGGTCTGGATCAGCGCCGTCACAAGGAGCGTCACACCGACGATCGGCAGCGTGATCTGACCGATGGAGACGAGGAAGTCGGTCACTCGCTGCGTGCGCCACGCGAGCCGCTTCTCGATCAGATCGGCCAGTTTCATGATCCAGCGCCGTCCGCGCGCAACCAGAACCAGCGCGACCAGCAACAATCCCACGATCACCGGCGCCCGGTCTCGCGCGGTCGCATAGGGGTCGGGTTTTTCGAGCTGCGCCCTCATCTCGGAGGCCAGCGCGCCTCCCAGCCCCGAGAGCACCTTGATCCCCGCGGGCCAATTGATGGGGTTGAGCGGAGAGGGCGTGAGCCGCATCAGTTTGTCGGTCTGGCGCGCCCGGAGCAGCCTGTCGATATTGGCGATGATGCTGTCGGCGCGGCTCGCGGCCTCGGTGGCGCGGATCCCGGGCGCCTGCAACTGCGCAAGCTGGTCATTGAGCGCCTTGCGCCGCTCGGCGATCGCCTGATCCTCGGTCTCGCCCTCCTTGGGGGCAGGACCGAGCGCGTCGATCTGCGCCTTCACCGTCGAAATCTGCGTCGCATTCGTGCTCTCGGCCTGCTGGAACTTCGCGCGCCAGTCGGTCAGCGTATTGCGGATATCGTCAAAGGCCGCCTCTGCCGCGCTGTCGTCCTGCACCATCGTTTCGGCGCGCGAGGCGAGCTTGTCCCACGCGGCATAATCAAGCGGTGCGCTGGTCTGCGCCTGCGCCAGCACCGGCAGGGCCAGCGCAAGCACCAGCAACAGAAGGCGGGTCACGCGCAGGATCATTCCGCGAAGACCTCCGGGACGTCACGCGGCGCACGGTCGAGCCATTCCGGCACCGGCAGCGCCTTGCCCTTGAGGAAATCGGGGTTGTAGAGCTTGGACTGGTAGCGCGTGCCATAATCGCACAGCACCGTCACGATCGTGTGCCCCGGCCCCATTTCTTGCGCCATCCGGATCGCACCCGCGACGTTGATGCCCGACGAGCCGCCCAGGCACAGACCTTCTTCGGAGAGCAGATCGAACACGATCGGCAAAGCCTCGGTGTCGGGAATGTTGAAGCTCATGTCCGGGGTGAAGCCTTCCAGATTCGCCGTGATGCGCCCCTGCCCGATCCCTTCGGTGATCGAGGAGCCCTGCGAGACAAGTTCGCCGGTGGTGTAGAAGCTGTGCAGCGCCGCGCCATCGGGATCGGCCAGCGCGATCTTCACGCCCTTGGGCTGAAGCGCAAGGCCCGCCCCCGCGAAGGTGCCGCCCGAGCCGACCGAGCAGATGAACCCGTCCACCTTGCCGCCGGTCTGGTCCCAGATTTCTGGCCCTGTGGTCTCGATATGAGCCTGACGGTTCGCGGTATTGTCGAACTGGTTCGCCCAGATCGCGCCGTTCGGGTCGGTCTTGGCGATCTCCTTCGCCAGCCGCTCGGAATAGCGCACGTAATTGTTGGGGTTGCGATAAGGCGCGGCCGGAACCTGCACCAGCTCGGCACCTGCCAGCCGCAGCATGTCCTTCTTTTCCTGGCTCTGCGTCTCGGGGATCACGATCACCGAGCGGAACCCCATCGAAGAGCCCACGAGCGCCAGCCCGATCCCGGTATTCCCGGCCGTGCCTTCGACGATCGTGCCGCCGGGGGCCAGTTCTCCGCGCCGGATCGCGTCGCGGATGATGTAGAGCGCCGCGCGGTCCTTTACCGACTGGCCCGGATTGAGGAATTCGGCCTTGCCGAGGATCGTGCACCCCGTCGCCTCGGAGGCCTTCCTGAGCTTGATAAGCGGTGTATTCCCGATCGCCGCCGCCAGATCCTCACTGATGCGCATCTCCACTCTCCCTTCGCGCGCCCCGTATCGGGGCCGTTGGATCCAGACTTAGGCCGCCGGGCGGCGCACCTCAAGCCTCGGCGCGAAGGCGATCGCGCATCCGGTCGAGCCAGAGCGTGAGAAGAATCAGCGGCGCATTGCCCGCCTCACCCGTATTCACAAGCCCGAGAAGCGCCTCGAAGGACAGAAGATGCGGGCGGATATCCTCGCCCTCGTCCGCCACCCCACCGGGCGCGCCGGCGCCATCGGGCAGGTCGGCAATGCCGATATAGGAATAGATGAACTCCGATTTTGCGCCCGGCGACGGATAATAGCGCGGCGCCTCGATCAGGCGCTCGATGGTGATCCCCGCCTCCTCACCGGCTTCGCGCAAAGCCGCCTGTTCGGGCGTCTCGCCGGGATCGACGCGCCCCGCGATCGCCTCGATCATCCATGGGTTGGGCTCGCCGCGCGCGAGCGGCCCGGTGCGAAACTGCTCGACCAGCAACACCCGGTCGCGTTTCGGATCATAAGGCAGAACGACGGTCGCATCGCCGGAAATGAACGCGGCACGGTCGAGCTTCTCGCTCATCCCGCCTGCGAAGAGGCGGTGGCTCAGATCGTAATCCTCAACGGCAAAAAACTTCGCGTAGCCAACCGATTGCGCCTCGATCTTCAGGTCCGCCCCGGTCACGGAACGGCGTAACGCCTGCGGCATCGGCTCGGCGCGCGCACGCAGGGTCGAGGCCGCGCGCACGAGGATGGCGTGGTAACGAGCATTGGCGCGCTCGGGTCCGATCGCCTCGGCCTCTGCGATGAAGCGCCGCGCGCCTTCCGTCTTGAGCGCAGCCCATTTCGGCGCCCAGTCCGAGAGCGTCCAGGGCGCGCCAATCTCCCAGCGCCCCGCCTGCGGCAACCAGAGCTTGGCCAGGCGCGGCCCCTGCGCAGTCGACACCTCGCGTTCGACGGCGTCATAGCCCGCCTCATACCACGCAATCCGGTCCGCCTCGGACGCGGTCAGATCCACCAGAAGCCCCTGCGCCGCGGCCCCCTCTTCGGGCCGGAGGATCGGAAAGCCCAGCCCCTGCCCGTCGCGGCAGGCCTCATGGACCGCAAAGCCCGGCAGGCGCGCGGGGCGCAGCGCGGGAACACGACCGATCACGGCTTCCAGAAGTGGCGGGTGGCAGAGCGTTCCGTAGAAGAAATGGCGTATCATCACAGTCCAAAGCAAACGCCGCGCGATTTGCGCGGCGCGGCACAGCCTGCGGAAGCGGCCGGGGATGTCAAGCGATGGAGATCAGCGCCCGAAGCGGCGATGGCCGTATTCGGAGAGCACACCGGCGAGCATCGCGCCGATCCCGAGAGTCAGAATGGGTTGCAGGCTCAACGAAGCCAGTCCGATCCCGATGCCTTGTCCGGCCACGTCGGTAATCGCCGAGAGAACGTCATCGTAGCGCATCCGGACCGCGAGCTTGAACATCTGGATCGTGCCGAGAAAGGCGAATGTCGCCGCCAGCAGGTAGATCGCGCCGCGCAGGCCGTCATTGCACGCATCGACCCAGCGCCGCCCCGGACGAACGCCCACGACGCGCCAGCCGAACATCAGCCCGAAGGAAGCCATGATCAGCGGAAGCTCTTCCGCCCCATCGGTCCCGGCGGGTATCATGGGAACGATGCCCTGTGCAGCAAAGAACCCCGCCGCCGCGAGAGCCAGCCCCGCGAAGAGCTTCGACATCGTCGGGATCTGGACTTGCGAATTGCGGACGACAACGCGCTGCATCATTGTTTCCTCATTCCTCGACACGAGGCTGTTCAGTTCGTAGCGCTCAGAGTTAACGAACAAGTTAGGCGAAACTATGGCGAGTGACGTAGCGGCAAACGGCGCGAGATCACCGCACCGCCGCCCCCCTCGCACCATTCCGGGGGCATCCTTGGCACTGATCGCGGCAAGCGGTTGGCCGTTCTCGATTTTTGACGCCTGCCAAGGCCCGATCAGGTGCCGCTGCCACGTTCATCCCTTGGTCGAAAGAAAAACGGCGCGCCTCCCGCGAAGAAGGCGCGCCCATGTTCCTTGATCGGATCGCGCGACCGTGTCAGCCGATGCGGTAGTTCGGCGATTCCCGCGTGATCTGCACGTCGTGGACGTGGCTTTCCTTGAGCCCCGAACCGGTGATCTTCACGAAGTTGCAGCCGCCGCGCATATCGGCGATCGAGCCGTTGCCGGTATAGCCCATCGCCGCGCGCAGACCGCCCACGAGCTGGTGGATCACCGCACCCGCCGGCCCCTTGTAGGGAACCTGACCCTCGATCCCCTCGGGCACGAGCTTGTCATTCGCCGCGTCCTTCTGGAAATAACGGTCGGCCGAGCCGCGCGCCATCGCGCCCAGCGAGCCCATGCCGCGATAGCTCTTGTAGGAGCGGCCCTGGTAGAGGATGACCTCGCCGGGGCTTTCGTCGGTTCCGGCGATGGCCGAGCCGACCATGGCGCAGCTCGCGCCCGCCGCGATGGCCTTGGCGAAATCGCCCGAGAATTTGATCCCGCCATCGGCGATGATCGGGATGTCACCCGCAGCGGCAGCCGCATCCATGATCGCGGTAAGCTGGGGCACGCCCACGCCCGCAACGATCCGGGTGGTGCAGATCGAGCCCGGCCCGATGCCGACCTTCACCGCATCCGCACCCGCGTCGATCAGCGCCTTCGTGGCTTCGGCCGTGGCCACGTTGCCGGCGATCACCTGCGTCTTGGCGGACAGTTTCTTGATCCGCTCGACAGCCTCGATCACGCCCTGGCTGTGGCCATGGGCGGTGTCCACGACGACGATATCGACGCCCGCATCGATCAACGCCTCGGAACGCTCGAAGCCCGCATCGCCCACCGAGGTCGCGGCCGCCACGCGCAGACGACCCAGCTCGTCCTTGCAGGCGGTCGGGTTGAGCACCGATTGCTCGCTGTCGCGCAGGGTCAGAAGCCCGGTCAGCTTGCCGCTCGCATCGGTGACCAGAAGCTTCTCGATCCGGCGCTCGCGCATCATCGCGATTGCCTCGGCGCGGTCCGCGGGCTCTTGCAGGATCGCGAGCCGGTCCTTGGTCATCATCACCGAAACGGGCGTGTCGTCCTTTTGCGCAAACCGCATGTCGCGGTTGGTCACGATCCCCACCACGCGGCGGTTCTCGTCGACAACCGGGAAGCCCGAGAAGCCGAAGCGCTCGCTCAGCGCCTTGGCGTCGGCCAGCGTCTGGTCGGGACGCAGCGTGATCGGGTTATAGACGATCCCGCTCTCGAACCGCTTCACCCGGCGCACCTCGTCGGATTGCTCGGTCACCGAAAGGTTCTTGTGAATCACGCCCATACCGCCCGCCTGCGCCATGGCGATCGCCATGCGCGCCTCGGTCACAGTGTCCATTGCCGAGGACAAAAGCGGGATGTTGAGCTTGATCTGCTTGGTCACATAGGTCGAGACATCGGCCGTCGCGGGCAGCACCGAAGAAGCCGCGGGAACAAGAAGTACGTCGTCGAAGGTGAGTGCCTCGCGAATCTGCATGGGGGGTCTCCGGTGTCCAGATGCGTTTGGCAGTTCCCTGTTTCACGCAAATGGCACGAAGGCAACCCCCAAGGCGCGCAACCCGTTGTGCAGACGCTCCGACCCGGCCCCGCTGGCAGCCCTCAGGCGATGGCCGCGTTGGTCTTCATCGCGAGCTGCCCCTTGGCCCAGAGCTTGAACACCCGGATCGCGATCGGAATGACGATCAGGGTCGCCGCGATCAGCATGACCGCCCCCGGCATCACCCAGGGCCCGCCCTGTGCGAGCC
The DNA here is from genome assembly GCF_002020275.1 of Thioclava sp. L04-15. Classification (NCBI taxonomy): domain Bacteria; kingdom Pseudomonadati; phylum Pseudomonadota; class Alphaproteobacteria; order Rhodobacterales; family Paracoccaceae; genus Thioclava; species Thioclava sp. L04-15. The sequence continues at coordinate 93,323 of NZ_MPZW01000003.1, forward strand.
AGCACCCCGCAAGCGCCGTCACCGGGAAGGTGAACGCGCCCCAGAGCGGACTGAAACCACCCTCAAGCAACCAGCGGATCGACACGAGAAGAACGAGCGCGTAAAGCCCCGCGAGACCGGCCATCACCTGCGCGATCCCGACCGCGTCGAACCCGGTCGCGACCGTGCCCAGAAGGGCCGCCGGCGCGAGATGGATCGCAAGCAGCGGGCGCAGCGGCGCGGGCACTTTCTCGCGGGCGAACTGGTTGATCGAGGCAAGCCAGATCCCCACCGCCGCGCCGAAGGCCACCCAGAACATCGCGAGCGCGGGTTGCACCAGCCCCAGCGCCTGCGCCGCGACCGCACCGACGATCCAGCCCGAGAAGGTCAGTTGCCAGGTCGGATTGACCCGGCGCTGCTCGGCGGGGCCCGTGGCCAGCACGTAGATCACCATCGCGCTGAAGCCCAGATGCACCGCGACAGCCAGCCAGAACAGGGCCACCGCCACCGCCCCGTAAGGCGCCAGCGCGGCCGCCACGAGATAGATCACCAACACCCCCGCCGCGAGGCCCGCCCGCCCCGGCAGGATGCGCAGATCCTCGGTCACCACCCCCGGACGGCGGGCGACCTTCGCGACATAGGCCAGAAGCGTGAACAGAGCGAGCAGCGTGACCGCGCCAAGAAACAGCTCGGCCAGATCCGGCGGCAGCGCAAATTCGCGCACGCCGCGCCGCCACGCGATCCCCAGCCCCATCAGCCCCAGCACCGGTGGGAACATCGCCGGTGGCGTGCGGCGAAACAGGCCCTTGGGCGTCATCTTGGGCGGGGCGAAGGACATGGGCGGTTTCCTCTCTGAGCGTCGCACCAGTCTTATCCCCGCAAAACGGGCGCTTGCAATATTTCCCGCAGGGCGAAAAGCTGTCGCTCCAGACGACATCGGACATGAAAGGTGGCGAGAATGGCGGGGCATGGCTACGAGACCGGGCGGCTCAACCTCCCCTTCGTGGGGATCTCGACCTTCGGCAAGCGCGACTACGTGGCCGACTGGGACAAGATCGAGGCCGATATCGCCGTGATGGGCGCCCCCTTTGACAGCGGCACCCAATTCCGCGCCGGTGCGCGCTTCGGCCCGCGGTCGGTACGCGAGGCCTCGACGCTTTTCTCCTTCGGCCATGCGGGCGCCTACGACCACGAGGACGACGCGACCTATCTCGGCCCCGAGGTAACGATCGTCGATATCGGGGATGCCGATATCGTTCACACCGATACCGGGCGCAGCCATGCCAATATCGAGACCGGCGTGCGCGCGATGCTTGCCGCCGGCGCGTTGCCGGTGGTGATCGGAGGCGATCACTCGGTCAACATCCCCTGCATCCGCGCCTTCGCCGAGAATTGCGCCGAGAAGGGTCCCATCCATATCGTCCAGATCGACGCCCATCTCGACTTCGTCGATGAGCGCCACGGCGTCACGCAAGGCCATGGCAACCCGATGCGCCGCGCGGCTGAAAAGGATTACGTCTCGGGCATCACCGCGCTCGGCATCCGCAACGTCTCCTCGACCGCGAAGGACGGCTATGACGCGGCCCGCGCCATGGGCGACGATTTCCTCAGCGTTCGTCAGGTGCGCAAGCTCGGCACCGAAGGCGTGCTGGGGCGCATCCCCGAGGGCGCACGGATCTATGTCACGATCGACATCGACGGGTTCGACCCCTCGATCGCACCGGGCACCGGGACGCCCAGCCATGGCGGGTTCCTCTACTACGAAGTGCTCGAAATCCTGCAGGGGATCGCGAAGCGCCACGAGGTCGTGGGCATCGATCTGGTCGAGGTCGCCCCCGATTACGACCCGAGCGGCACGACCCCGATCCTCGCGGCCCAGGTTCTGCTGAATTTTCTCGGTTTCATCTTTCACGCCCGCGCCACCCGTTGAGACGCACCGTGCGCGCCCCGACCCGAGCGCTCGTGGCACGGCCGGATGCCTCCGGCGGAGATATTTAAATCAAGAAGAAGGCCCGCCCCTTCTTCTTGACGAAAATATCTCGGGGTGAATTGGCGCAGCCAAGAGGGGCAGCGCCCCTGCCCCCTCAAAGCGCGCGGAAACGGCTGCGTTGGCTGCCCGACCATTCCACCTCGAAGGACCAGCCGTCATCGGTCTGGCGCTCCGTGCGCACGACGTTCTGCTCGTGCAGCCAGGCGCGCTTGCGGCCTTCGGCGAAGGGCAGTGCGATCTCTTCGATGAAGCGCTCCTCGGCGAGCTTGTCGTCGATCGCGCCCAGCAGTCCCGATATCCCCTCGCCGGTGAGCGCCGAGATCGCCTGAAGATCGGGTTCGCGGCTTTCCTGCACCAGAAGTGCCGCGCGCGGCTCGGGCGGGACTGCGTCGATCTTGTTCCAGACCTCGATCAGCGGCACGTCCTTGGCGACGCCCAGCTTGGCGAGGATGTCGTTCACGTCCTGCGCCTGTTCCTCGGTCTCGGGATGCGAGATGTCGCGCACATGCAAGATCAGATCGGCTTCCAGGACCTCTTCGAGCGTCGCGCGGAAGGCCGCGACGAGCTGGGTCGGCAAATCCGAGATGAAGCCCACCGTATCGGACAGGATCACCTTGCGACCCGAGGGCAACGTGAGGCCGCGCATCGTCGGGTCGAGCGTGGCGAAGAGCATGTCCTTGGCCAGCACGTCCGCGCCGGTTACGCGGTTGAAAAGGGTGGACTTTCCGGCGTTGGTATAGCCTACCAGCGCGACGATCGGGAACGGCACCTTGCGGCGAGCGGCGCGGTGCAGCTCGCGGGTCTTCACGACCTTGGCGAGCTGGCGGCGCAGGCGCACGATCTGTTCGTCGATGGCACGGCGGTCGGCCTCGATCTGGGTCTCGCCGGGACCGCCGACGAAACCAAGACCGCCGCGCTGACGCTCGAGGTGGGTCCAGGCGCGCACCAGCCGGGTGCGCTGATAGCTCAGCGCCGCCAGTTCCACCTGCAACACACCTTCACGGGTGCGCGCGCGATCGGCGAAGATCTCGAGGATAAGCCCGGTCCGGTCGAGGAGCTTCACCCCCCATTCCTTTTCCAGGTTGCGCTGCTGCACGGGCGTCACCGGCCCGTCGATCAGCACCAGATCGACTTCGCTCGCCTCGAGCCGCTCCTTGATCTCGGCAAGTTTTCCCGAGCCGAAAAGATGCCCCGGCTCGGGTTTTCTGAGCTTCGCGATCTCGGAACCCACGACCTCCAGATGCGGCAGCGCGGCCGCCAGCGAAACCGCCTCGGCCAGCGCGAATTCGGGCAAGTGCCGCTGGCCCTCTCGCGACGGAATGTCGGGATGGATGACGTAGGCCCGCGTTTCGGGCGTCTCGGTGGAATTCGTCTCGCTCAAGATGCGGTTCGCTCAGGCCGCGATGTCGCTCAATCGTCGCCTTCGTAGAGCGAGATCGGCTGGCCCGGCATGATCGTGGAGATCGCATGCTTGTAGACCAGCTGCGATTGCCCGTCACGACGCAACAACACGCAGAAGTTGTCAAACCAGGTGATAACGCCTTGCAGCTTCACCCCGTTGATGAGGAAGATCGTGACGGGAACCTTTGTCTTGCGCACATGGTTGAGGAATGCGTCTTGCAGGTTCTGTTTGTCGCCAGCCATTTTATTTTTGCCCTTATTCTTGTCGCGCGTCCCGGGCGGCCCCACACGGCCAGCCCTCTTGCTGACAAGTATGCAGCGCCGCGCGGGAGATTCCAGCCCCAAAAACATATTGTTAGGCACAAGGCGGCTTTTTGCGCACGATCTGGAAACTTATTTGCCCTCGATCCGGAACCTTACGAGCGCCAGAATTCGGGATTGAACAGCGCGATGATGGCGAGAGTCTCGAGCCGCCCGAGCACCATCGCCAGTGCGAAGATCGCCTTGATCGGGTCGCTCAGATGGGCCCAGCTCAGGGGCACATCCGCCGCGATCCCGGCAAGCGGCCCGGTATTCGAGAGCGCCGCGATCGTGAGGATCGTCGCGGGCTCGAAGGACAACCCGAAGAGCGAGACCGCCATCATCACCGCCGCGATCGAAATCGCGAAAAGCATGAAGAAAATCCAGCTGATATAGGCGCCCTCCCGGCGCAGTCTGCGCGCCATCGAACCGCCACCCGCGATCGAATTGGGGTAGATCAGCTTGTCGAGTTCGCGCTCGCCATGGCGCAAGAGCGCATAGACCCGCAACAGGCGCACACCGCCCGCCGTGGTGGCGACCCCCCCGCCGATGATCGCGAGCCCCGCGAGGATCAGCCCCGGCGTGCTCAGCCCCGACCAGTCGCGCGCATCGTGCCAGGCGCTCGATTCGAAACCTGTGGTGGTCAGGAAGGACAGCGAGGTGAAAAGCGAGCCCCAGATCGAGTTGAAGATCGCCCCGAAATCGGCGGGCATGCGCACTTCGAGCGCCGCGATCCAGTGGCGCACGAACAGGAAGGCCGGCACGATCAGCACCAGCGCCGCAGCGAGGCGCAATTCGGGATCATTGCCAAGCCGCTCGGAGGCGCGCAGTTCCCCCCCGCCGGGCCAAAGCCTGCGCGAGAGCGCGGGCAGAAGGAAGACGAAGATCAGCGCCTCACCCGCGAGCCCGGAGCCGGTGCCCTGCATCCCGCCCACCGGCGAGATGCCCGAGGTCGACAGCGTCGACATCGCATGGATCAGCGCCACCAGCGGCTCGTCGCCCGCCATCAGCAAGACCACCCAGAGCAGGATCGTCAGCCCGGCATAGATCGGCGCGATGGTCACGGCGTAATGCGCGATGCGCTCGGACGTCTCGGCGCCCCCGTCGGCGGCGGGGGCCGCGGCGCTCGGGGCGCCCGAGGGCCCGCCCGAGAAGAAGACCTCGAAGCCCCCAAGACGCATCGGCGCGAGCACCGCGATCGCCATCACGAGGATAAAGAAGCCCCCCATCCACGCGACCAGCCCGCGCCACAGATGCACCGATCCGATCAGCCGCTCGGGCTCGTAGAGTGTCCCGCCCGTGGTGGTGAAGGACGAGACCATCTCCCACCAGCTGTTGAAAAAGCTCGTATCTGGCACTGCCACGTCGAAGGGCACGGCCAGCATCGCGGGCAGGATGGTGAAGGCGCCCAGCATCGTCAGCAGGCTCGCCCGCCCCGCCCGGCGCGGGCGCGGGTTGGCGGCATTGGCCAGCGCCACCAGCGCGGTGAGGAACAAAAACAGCGTGCCCGAATAAAAGAACGAGCGCGCGGTGTGGTGGTGATGGGTAATCAGCGCATGGGTCGCAGGCAGATACATCGCCAGCGCCGAGGCCCCCATCAGAAGGATCGGCAGCGGCAAGGCCCGGATCGCGCGCTCCATCGCCCGCCCGCTCTCAGAAGAAGTCGATGGAGACCTGCAACAGGCGCTCCACCTCTGGAACATCGGGGGTCAGCGCGAAGAGCACGACGATATCGCCCTCTTCGATGCGGGTATTGCCAAGCGGCTTGACGATCTTGTCGCCCTTGCGGATCGCGCCCAGCAGCACGCCTTCGGGGAAATCCACCTCGCGCACCGCCTTGCCCGACATCGGAGAAGTGCCCATGACCTGCGCCTCGATCACCTCGGCCTCGGCATCCCCGATCGAGTAGATCGCACGCACCCGGCCGTGGCGGATGTGGCGCAGGATCGAGGACACGGTGGTCGCACGCGGGTTGATATAGGCGTCGATATCAAGCGCCGAGAGCAAGGGCGCAAGCGTCGGGTCGTTGATCAGACAGATCGCCATCTTGCAGCCCGCCTGCTTGGCGCGCACCGAGACGAGGATATTGGTCTTGTCGTCATCGGTGACGGCCAGCACCGCATCGGCGCTTTCGATATTGGCTTCCTCGAGCAGTTCCGCGCTCATCCCGTCGCCATTGAGCACGATCGTGCGGTCGAGCGCATCGGCCGCGCGTTCGGCCTGGGCACGGTTGCGCTCGATGATCTTCGCGCGTACCCGGTCGGTGCGCGCCTCGAGCGCGCGCGCGACGCCAAGCCCCACATTGCCGCCGCCGATGATCACCACGCGCTCCTGCTTGCGGGTCGCCTTGCCGAAGATGTCGAGCGTGCGGGTCACGTCATCGATATGGGCGAAGACGTAGATCTGATCGCCGGCAAAGAGCTGATCGCCCGGCTCGGGCGCGAACAGCCGGCCCTCGCGGCGGATACCCACCACGAGCGCGCGCAGGGTCGAGAACAGGTCGGTGAGCTGGCGCAGCGGCGTGTCGAGTACCGGGCAATCAGCATCGAGCTCCATCCCCAGAAGCTGCAATTTTTCGTCGAGGAAGCTCTCGGTATCGAAGGTCGAGGGGGCCGCGAGACGCTGGAGTGCGGCCTCGGCCACTTCGCGCTCGGGGCTGATCACCACGTCGATCGGCAGGTGATCGCGGCGATAGAGGTCGGAATATTGCGCCTGAAGATAGCTCTGCGCCCGGATCCGGGCGATCTTGCGCGTGATCCCGAAGACCGACATCGCGACCTGACAGGTCACCATGTTGACCTCGTCGGAATGGGTCGCGGCGATCATCAGGTCGCAATCGCGCGCGCCTGCCTGTTCGAGGATATCGGGATGGGAGGCAAAACCCACCACGCCCTGCACGTCGAGCGTATCGGCGGCGCGGCGCACGAGGTCGGGATTCGAATCGACCACCGTCACGTCGTTACGCTCGCCCGCGAGATGCCGTGCGATCTGCCAGCCGACCTGACCTGCCCCGCAGATGATGACCTTCATGGCAAATAACTCCGCGCCCCTTCTCTGGCCCTATCTAGGCCGCCTTGCCCGGAAGGGTCAAACGAGAAGCGTGCGCAGCCCTGCCGAGCGTGGATTTTACGTCACCCGCGCGCTGCCTCCGGCGGAGATATTTTCATCAAGAAGAAGGGGGCGGCGGGGCTGTCAGTTCCGGCGGTCCCGCGTCGCGTTCGCGGAGCGCGCAAAGGCAGGGATCCCGGAAAGGCGCGCAGTACCCCACAGGGATGCGCGGGTTTGGTGGAGGCCTTGAGAAGCCCTCTCCATCGATTTGTTTTCATTTCATTTTTCGCATCCGAAACAGATCCCCGAACGGCCGAGAAGAGCCGAACCTATAGTTTCTCATAGATTGCGCCGCGCCTGCACGGTGACGTGAAATACCCGTGATCGGTCCGAGGGGGTCGGGCCGAGACGACTCAAGGAAGCAGGGATTTTTCATGACTTACAAACTCGTGCTCGCGGCGTCTGCCGCCTGCCTCGCATTGGCCGCCTGCAACACCAGCAGCGGCTCTTCCAGCTCTCTGACATCGGCCCAGGCCCAGAATGTGGATGCCACCTACGCGGACTATCAGGACCGTATCGCCAATGAAGACCTGACCACGGTCACACCGCAGGGTCAGGCCACGATGTCGGGCTATATGGGTGTCGGCGGCATCAATCCCGAAGACGACACCACCGTCGCGCTTGGGGAGCTGACGATGAATGTCGACTTCGACGGAGGCACGCTCACCGGGACGGCCGACAATTTCGGCATCTATTCCGGCGATCCGCTCGTGAAGGATACAGGCGTGACCGGCTCGCTCGACGTGGCGGGCACGGTCACCGGATCGGGCCTTGATGCGAATGCCTCGGGGCACATGTCCGATGGCAGCGGCACCGGCGCCGATTTCGACCTTACCATGTCGGGCAGTTTCTACGACGACGCCGGCACGCTGACCACCGTCGGCGATCTCACCGGGACGATGGACGAGAGCGGGGATGTGACCAACGTTTCGGGCGGCTTCTACGCCACCGAGAACTGAGGCAGGCCCATTTCCGTCATCTTGGGACCGGGAGCCAAGCCCCCGGTCCTTCCCATCCGGCCAACCGATCCCGGCAGCGCGTGATGCGAAACTTCCTTCCGTTCAAGCGGCTCTGGCTCGCGCTCTCGATCTGCGCCGGGCTTGGAGCCGGTGTGCCGGCGCAGGCCGAGACCCGTCGCTCCGTCACCGATTGGGTCAGCATCGCCGACACGCAACTTTCGCTCGGCAAACCAGCCAAGGCGGTCGCGATCTTCGGTGAGATCGCGGCCCACCATCCCGATTACGCCCCGGCGCGGGAGGGATTGCGCCGCAGCCTCGACGCCTTCGGATCGGTCCGGCGCAGCGAGGCATTCCTGCGTTATGCACTCGCTGAAGACCCCGAGCGCACGCAGGCCCTGCTGGCCGCCTGGCAGGCGCTCGACCGCGACCATCCGTTGCGCCTCTCGGCCTCGGCCTCGATGCTGCCAAGCAACAATATCGATCATGTCGCCTCCGAGCGTTTCCTCGTGACCGATTTCGGCACCTTCCTGATCAACGATGGCGGGCAGGAAAGTTCGGGCGTGGGGCTGGGCTTCGATCTGGCGCTGGACTGGGTGATCCATCCCCGGCCCGGTCATCGGGTCCGGTTTCGTGCCGCCTATGCCGGTGCGTGGTTCGATCAACCGGATCTGCGCTATGGCGAGCCCTCGCTCGCATTGCGCTATGAACATCTCGGCGGCAGCGCGCCTTGGGCGCTGGAGGCGGAGCTGAGCGAACGGCGCTATGGCGGCGGTGCCTCGAAGGACGCACGCTCCGACGCATTCACCCGAAGCCTGAGCTTTTCCAAGGCCTGGCGTACGGGGCCGGGCGAGCGCGTGTTGCTCCAGATCGACGGCGCCTATCGCAGCTACACGACGACACCTTACCTCAACGGCCCGCGCTACGGTGTCGAGCTGGAGCACCGCACGCGGCTGGGCAAACGCGGGCGGCTGAGCTACGGGCTGAGTCTCGAACGCGCCCTGCCCCGCACCGGTTATCACCGCTACAGCGGCGCGCAGTTGCATGTCGGATTCGATCGCCCTTTCCTGAAAGGTGTGCGCGGCGGGATCACGCTGGGGCTTGGCGAACGCCGTTACGACGCCGACTTCCCGGTCGTGGGTGAACGGCGGCGGGATCGGACGGTGAGCCTTGGGCTGAGCGCGGAGCTGGGGCAGGTGAAATTCTTGGGGCAAGCGCCGAAGATCAGCTGCACGGCGCGGAGCACGCGATCGAATATTGCCCTCTACACGACCAGCTCGATTGATTGCGCATTGTCCCTCAAGCTTGAATTCTGAAGAAAATCAGGCATCTTCAATGTCGGTTATACAAGTTTCTTCCGTTCGTTTTCACTCTGTCTCGTGGCGTGACCGCAAGACCCTTCCACCGATCGGATTAGTGGCTTCATGATCCGGATATCGCGACGCCCCAAATTCGCGGGACGCAGGCGCCCGTCTCATTCCCGCATGTGCGCTCCATGAACTCGTCCGATGAATAAGCTCCTATCGCATCACGACATTTACGACGCGGCGCTCGACGACACCCTCTTCAACCTGCTTCCCAGCATGCTGGCGCGCGAGATCGACGTTCCCTCGGCGCTGTTCATCTGGCTCCATCCGGGCGATTACCGAGAGATCACCGCCGGGACACAGGCGCAGGCCAATCTCGATTACAACCAGTTCGAGGGCCACGACCCCTGGCTGGCGCAGGGCACGCCCGACAAGATCGGCACGGGAGCGTTCAGATTGTCGAGCGCCGTGAGCCCGCAAGATCTCGAACGAAGCGAGATGTATAACGAGTTCATCTTGAAGAACCGTCTGGATCGGTACTGGTGTCTCGGCCTGATCCAGGACACGCGCGACGGTCTGGTGGCCACAGCCTTCCACAAGGGCAAGAACGCAGAGGATTTCACCGATCAGGAGACCGCGACGATCAATGCGCATGTGGCCGATCTCGGACGTTTGCACACGATCCGGCGCGAATTGCACCGATCCAGCATTCACGACGTCACCGCCGCCGATCACACCCTGCTCGATGATGCACCGATCTTCGAGCTCGATCACGAGGGACGCCTGTTGCGGATGAACGGCATGGCCGAGATGCTGGTCATGCTGCATCCGCTGCTCGTGCTCAGTTTCAGGCGCGAACTGGTGTTCCGAGGGCCAATGCATTCGGCGTTCCGCCACGCGATCGCCAAGGCAGCCAAGGCCCCCAAACGCGAGGCGGGCCTGTTCGATCTGCCCCAGATCCGCGCGACGGACGGTCGGATGATTCCGCGCCTTCGCCTGAACCTGCTGCCGCGCACCGCTGGTGGGCGCCGGGTGTTGGTGATCGTGACGACCGAGGAAGAGACGGGCTTGCGACAGATGATCGACGCCCCGCGCGAGCACATCGCGCTCACCCCGCGCGAACGCGATGTGCTTCACGGGCTGATCTGCGGCCGCAGGCGCGACCAACTGGCCCATGACCTCGATCTCGCGATCCCGACCGTCGATCTGCACAGCGCCAACCTGCGGCGCAAGCTCGGTGCGAGAACGATCGCCGAAGCGGTCGCGATCGCCCTGAAACTCGGACTGCTCTGAGCACCCAGGCGCAAGAAAAAGCGCGCCGCATGGCCAGGCCATGGGCGCGCAGGTCGGGATGCGGGACAGCTGACCTTTCGGCCCTGCCCCGGCGCTTTATTTCACGATCGTCTCCGGCCCCATCGCCATCGTCGGCAGCCAGGTCGAGAGGAACGGCACATAGGTTATCAGGATCAGGAAGACGAAGAGCACCGCAAGGAACGGCGCGGCCGCCTTCACGACCCGCATGATCGGCATCCCCGCCACCCCGGAGGTCACGAAGAGGTTCAGACCCACCGGCGGCGTGATCATCCCGATCTCCATGTTTACCACCATGATGATACCCAGATGGATCGGGTCGATCCCCAGCTCCATCGCGATCGGAAACACCAGCGGCGCGACGATCAGGATCAACCCCGAGGGCTCCATGAACTGCCCGCCGATCAGCAGGATCACGTTGACGATCACGAGGAACATGATCTTGCCGAGCCCCGCGCCGATCATCGCCTCTGTGATCTTCTGCGGGATTTGCTCGTCGGTGAGCACGTGCTTGAGGATCAGTGCGTTGGCGATGATGAACATCAGCGTGATCGTCAGCTTGCCCGCCTCGAACAGCGTGTCGCGGGTGGCCTTGTGCCAGAACACCTCAAGGATCGCCTGCGGCCGTTGCAGCAGCGAGAGCTTCGTCTCGCCCTGATCGAGCGGCCCCATGTCGCGATAGATGAAATTCGCCACGATCCAGGCATAGACGGCGGCGACGGCCGCGGCCTCGGTCGGGGTGAAGATACCGCCGGTGATGCCGGGGATGCCGTAGAGGCCGACCATGATGATCACGATCAGCATCAGCCCCCAGAACGCATCGCGGAAGCTTGCCCAGACCTCGCCCCAGCCCAGCCAGTCGCCTTTGGGCAGGTTGCGGCGGATCGCGATGAAGAGGATCGTCGCCATCAGCATCAGGCCGGCGAGAATGCCGGGGATGACGCCCGCGAGGAACATCCGGCCGACCGAGACATCGGTCGCCGAGGCGTAGACCACCATCACGATCGAGGGCGGGATCAGGATGCCGAGCGTCCCGGCGTTACAGATCACGCCAGCGGCGAAATCCTTCGAATAGCCGACCTGCCGCATCGCCGCGATCACGATCGAGCCGATGGCGACCACCGTCGCGGGGCTCGAGCCCGACAGCGCCGCGAAGAGCATGCAGGCAAAGACGCCCGCGATCGCCAGACCGCCCGGGAAATGCCCCACCACGGCGATAGCGAAGCGGATGATGCGCTTGGCCACGCCGCCCGTCGACATGAAGGACGAGGCGAGGATGAAGAACGGGATCGCCAGCAGCGTCGCGTGATTGTCCATCGCATCATAAAGCGACTGCGCGATCGAGGCGAGCGAGGCATCCGAGAAGATCAGCAGAAACAGCGTCGAGGCGAGGCCCAGCGAGACCGCGATCGGCACGCCGACCAGCATGAAGCCGACCACCATCAGAAAGAGGAAAAGGATATCCATGCCTCAGTCGTCCTTGTTCATATGGGCCACATCGGCCACCTGGTCCTCGGCCTCGTGGCTCACGATCAGCGCCGAGCGCTTGCCGAGCGCGATGCCGATCCCCGCCTGCATGAAGCGGATCAGCAGCAGGCCGACCCCGAAGGGCAGGATGAAATAGGGGATGAAACGGGGCAGCTTGTCATAGGCCTCGCCTTGATTGACGAGGTTGCCCAGCCAGACCGCGAGCCCATGCGCCATCGGCACCTGGTCGGTCTCGTAGAAGGCACGGTCGCGGGTCTGGATGAAGCCGGTCGGGAACCAGCGCCCGCCCGTCTGCTCGAGCCCCGCGAAGGGCGCCCAGTAATCCCATGCGCCTTTCATCAGCAAAGCCGCGTACAGGATGCACAAAGCCGCCGCCAGCAGGCCCATGACCCGGCGCGGCCCCGGGCGCATCATGTTGATCACCGCGTCCACGCCCAGATGCGCGGTGACCTTCACCGCGTAGGACATGCCCAGAAGAACCAGCCAGGCAAAGAGGATCAGCGTCACCTCCAGCCCCCAGATCAGCGAGGAGTTGAAGACATAGCGCAGCACCACATTGACGAATGTGACCAGGGTCATCACGCCGAGGATCAGCGCGATCAGGGTCTCTTCGGCATGGTGGATGGCGCGCGCGAGGGCGGAGCGCGGCTCGTAACGCTGCGACATGAGGCTCTCCTTGCTTGGCGGAGTAATGGGCGCGCGCGATGTGGGGGGGCCGCGCGCGCCGGGGAACGGGCAAGACCCTGCGAGGCCTGCCCGTTCGGGGTTCCGATCAGTGCTTGGCGTTGATCGCCTGGGCCGCGTCGATGTTTTCCTGGCCCACGTCGTCCTTGAACTGATCCCAGACCGGCTTCATCACATCGACCCATTGCTGACGCTGCTCGGGGGTCAGTTCGCGGATCACGCCGCCGGCGTCGATGATCGACTGCTTCGAGTTCGCTTCGACCTCGTTGATCGCAGCGTTACGCTCGACGGTGACCTCATGCAGGATAGTCGCGATCTGATCGCGGATCGCCGGGTCGAGGCTTTCCCACCAGTCGACCGAGGTCACGACCATGTAGTCGAGCAGGCCGTGGTTGGTCTCGGTGGTGCCGTCCTGAACTTCGTAGAACTTCTGGCCGTAGATGTTCGACCAGGTGTTCTCCTGCCCGTCGACGACGCCCGTCTGAAGCGCACCATAGACTTCCGAGAAGGCCATCGGCTGCGGCGAGGCGTCAAGCGCCTTCATCTGGGCGATCAGCACGTCGGAGGGCTGGACGCGGAATTTCAGACCCGCAGCATCGCCCGGCACCAGCAGAGGCTTGTTGGCCGAGAACTGCTTCAGGCCCGAATGCCAGAACTCGAGCCCCTGCAGACCGCGACGCACCATCGCGTTCTTCATGCCCTGACCGATTTCCGAATTCTGGAACTCGTCCACGGCATCCATGTTCTTGAACATGAAGGGCAGGTCGAAGATGCGGTAAGTCTTGGTGAAGGTCTCGAATTTCGACAGCGACGGCGCCGCCATCTGAACGTCGCCCTGAAGCATCGCCTCGAGAACCTGGTCATCGTTGTAGAGCGTCGAGTTCGGGTAGACCTCGACACAAGCCTTGCCGTCCATCTCGGCGTTCACGCGCTTGGCGAACAGCGATGCGGCGATCCCTTTGGGGTGCTTGTCGGTATTGGTGACGTGGCTGAACTTGATGACCATTTCGCCATCGTCGCAGCCTTCCGGATTGGCCATGGCGATACCGGCCGAAGCCACGAGGGCGAGCGCCGAAATGGCGGCGGTGAATTTCTTCATGTTTTCCTCCCGAAAATCAGTCCGTGCCGGTCCTCCCCGGCATTGGCGCCAGCAAAAAGCCGCCGGCGCATGGGATCAACAATTTCGTGAAAGCATTGTGACGCAGGTCATTTTATTACTCGTTTCAATGACCTGCAGACCGAGGCTAACAACTCCCCGCTGCGTGCATGTGCGGAATTCCGCACATCCAACCACCGCCCGATGCGAGATTTCGCCACGAGTCACCTCGCATGGCGCGGCGCCTAGCCGCGGTAATCCTCGGGGCGCAAACCATGCCGCGTGAGCTTGTCATAGAAGGTCTTGCGCGGCAGGCGCAGCGCGGCCGCCGCCTCGGTCGCATTGCCCTTCGCGCGCGCCAGCGCCTCGGCCAGCAGCGACTTCTCGACCGCGGCCATCCTCTCGGCGAGGCCCAGCTCGGCCGCCGGTTCGGTCTCCGCATCCAGCCCCATCGCGAAACGCATGGCTTCGGACATCAGCGCGCGGGCATTGCCGGGCCAGTCGCGCGCCATCAGCTGCGCGGTCAGTTCCGGTGGAATGTCAGGCACCCGCAGGTTCGCCTGCTCGCAGGCGGTCGCGACGTAGTGCCGAAAGAGCGCCGGGATGTCCTCGGGTCGCTCCGAGAGCGAGGGAATGCGCACCTTGAGCGCCTCCAGCCGCCAATAGAGATCGGGATGGAACCGCCCCGCGCGCGCCTCGCCCGGAAGATCGCGATAGGTCCCCGCGATGAGGCGCGTGGCGGGGCGGGTCTCCAGCAGTTCGATCAGCGCGAATTGCGCGGGCTGCGGAAGGTCGGCCACCTCGTCGAGATATAGGGTTCCCCCCTCGGCCTGCGCAAAACCCGCCTCGAGCCCCGCGACGTCCAACCCCGCCGCGGCGAGCTTGACGAAGGGTCGCCGCGCGCTGGTCGAGAGCAGGTGGATCACCTCAGCAAGCTTCGAATTGCCCGCCCCGGGCGCTCCGGTGATCAGCACCTCCGCCCCCGAACGCGCCGCACGACGGGCCGCCTCGCGCAATCCCTCGGCCACCGGCGAGTCGCCTACGAGAATTCGCGACGCCGCATCGCCGCGCTTGCCGGCCGCGCGCGAAAACCGCGCCTCCATCACGCGTGCACGGGTTTCAAGCGCCTTCTCGACCACGGCCAGCAAATCTTTGCCCGAACATGGTTTTTCAAGAAAATCAAAGGCCCCCCCCGCCATTGCGCGCACCGCCATGGGCACGTCGGCCTCGCCGGTCAGCAATACCACAGGCAGCTCGGGATCGGCCTTCTGCACGAGATCGAGGAGCGCGAACCCGTCCTTGCCCGGCATCCGGATATCGGTGACCACCACGCCCTCGAACTCGGTCGAGATATGGTCCTTGGCCTCGATATAGCTGCCTGCCAGCGTGGGGCGCAGTCCCGCAAGCTCGAGGGTCTGGCCCAACGCCTCGCGCACCGCCCGATCGTCATCGACAAAGAGAACCCGCCGCATCATGCCCTGACCTCGTGTCGCATCGCCTCGCGCTCGACGGCTTCGCGCAGATCGACCGTGAAGATCGCCCCGCCCTCGGGCGCATTCTCGCCGCGCAGATTGCCGCCAAAGCCCTGCACCAGCCCATAGGAGATCGACAGGCCGAGGCCAAGCCCCTCGGCCGAGCCTGCCTCCTTGGTCGAATAGAACGGATCGAAGATGCGTTCGGGATCGACGATGCCCGGGCCGGTGTCGCGCAGGGTGAGGCGGATCATGCCGCCCTCACGCGACAGGCGGATCGTGATGCGCCGCATGGGCTGGTCTTCCATCGCCTCGATCGCATTGGAGAGCAGGTTGATCACGACCTGGCTCAGGCGCACCTCGCCCCCCATCACGATCGCAGGGAAATCGGGGCGTTGCCAGTCGACGCTGACACCCGATTTGATTAGTCGCTGATCGAGCATCTCCAGCGCGCTTTCGACCACCGCCGCGAGCCCCACGCGGCTCGCCGGTTCGCTTTCCTGCCGCGCAAAGGCGCGCAGGTTGCGAATGATGCGCCCCATCCGATGCGCCATCGCGCCGATCTTGCCCAGCGTCTCGCCCGCCTCCTCGGATCGGCCCCGGCTCAGCAGCAGCTCGGCATTCTCGGCATAAGAAGAGATCGCCATCAGCGGCTGGTTCAATTCGTG
Organism: Thioclava sp. L04-15; assembly: GCF_002020275.1. Classification (NCBI taxonomy): domain Bacteria; kingdom Pseudomonadati; phylum Pseudomonadota; class Alphaproteobacteria; order Rhodobacterales; family Paracoccaceae; genus Thioclava; species Thioclava sp. L04-15. Next base: position 109,083 of record NZ_MPZW01000003.1, read on the forward strand.
ACTGATCCCCGCCGACATCTGCCCGAGCGCCGAAAGCTTGCCCGCCTGAACGAGTTCGGCCTGCGTGCGCCGCAACTCCTCGTTGGCACTCGAGAGCTCCGCCGTTCGCTCCGCGACGCGAGCCTCCAGCGCGGCATTGGCCTCGGCCAGCGCGCGACGGCGCTCCCAGAGCGCGAAGATCACCGCACCGACCGCGAGGAGCCCCGCGGCCGTGGACAGCGCCGCAAGCCGCGCCGAGCGCAACACCGGATCGGCCGCGGCAAGCGCATGGCCTTCCATCCCGATCACCGGCAGATCGCGCGAAACCTCCAGCGCGGGACCAGCGAGCGAACCCGCCCCCGAGACCAGTTCGCGCCCCCCGAGATCGCGCCGGTGAAGCTGGATCACCCCGGCGATCGACCCGGCCGGATACAGCGCCGCATCGGGCGCCGCGCCACGCTCGGTCAGCAGCACCAGATCGGTACGGTTGGCGAGAAAGCTCACCCCCTCCGCATCGGTGAACCAGACCGGGACCGGGTTGCCGCGCCCTTCGGCTTCGACATCCTCGGCCGAAAGCCGTAGCAGGACGATGCCATCCACCGCCCCCGATGCCCCGAAGACCGGCGCGGCAAAGGTGAAAAGCCGCGCGCCCGTCGCCGGGTCGACGAAATGATCCGATCCGGTCGCGCCCTGCGCCGCACGCGCCAATGCCCGGCTCATCACGATCCGTTCGGAGGCGTCCACCGGACCGGCGAGAACCGCGCCATCGGGCGCGATCAGCCAGATGTCGCGTGCACCCGCATGATCGGCAAGCCGTTGCAGCGTCAGGCTTACCGCCGCATCGCGCCAGTCGCCCGCCGCGCGCCCCTCCCGCGCAAAGCTCTCGGCCAGCGCCACCACCTCGGGATGATCCGCTGCCAGAACCGCGACCTCGCGGAATTGCAAGAGCGCCGCCACCAAGCGGTCGGAGGCCAGCCGCAGGTCGGACGCGCCCTGCGTCGCGATCCGCGCCAGTCCGTCGCGCGCCGAGACGCGCCAGACCCCGATCGAAGCGGTCAGCGTCAGACCGATCCAGATGATCAAAATGGCAACGCGCCCCAGCATCGCGACCCTCCTGCCCTTTCGTGAGGCTTCGCGCGATCCGATGCAAGCCAAGCCTTGCATCACGCGCCGCCATCGGGCCAACTGCACCTGCCAAGACCGGAGCGTGCATGCAGATCCTCTCCCAATCCCCGCTCGATCACGATTTCGTCCAGAATCCCTACCCGTTCTATGACCGCGTCCGCCAGGGCGGGCCTTTCGTCGTCTGGCCTGAATACGGGTGCCGGGTCACCGCGCGCGCCGCGATCGTGGGCATGGCCCTGCGCGATCGCCGCATGGGACGCGAGGCGCCGTCCGATCAGGCGGTCGACATTCCGAGCCATCTCGAACCTTTCTACGCCATCGAGCGCCATTCGATGCTCGAACTGGAGGCCCCGCGCCACACGCGGCTGCGCAAGCTGGTCGCCAAGGCCTTCACGTCGGGCAGGATCGCGGCGATGGAAGAGCAGATCGTGGCGCTCTCAAACCGGCTGATCGACGCGATGCCCGAAGGTGGCTGCGATCTGCTGGAGCATTTCGTCAAACCCCTGCCGGTGATCGTGATCTCACGGCTTCTCGGCGTGCCGGAAACGGATGGCCCGCAGCTTCTCGCCTGGTCGAACGCGATGGTGCAGATGTATCAGGCGCGCCGCGATGTCAGCCTCGAGGAAGAGGCCGCGAAGGCGTCGGCGGAGTTTGCCGCCTATCTTGGCGCGCTGATCGAAGCGCGGCGCAAATCGCCCGGCGATGACCTGATCTCGGACCTGATCGCGGTCGAAGAAGAGGGCACGCATCTGAGCCGCGATGAGCTGATCTCCACGGTGATCTTGCTCCTGAACGCAGGCCATGAAGCGACCGTGCACATGATCGGAAACGGGGTGAAAACCCTGATCGAACAGAGCGTCGCGCCGCACTGGCTGGAGCGTGAGCGGATCGAGGGCACGATCGAAGAACTCTTGCGCTTCGATCCGCCGCTCCATCTTTTCACCCGCTGGCTTTACGAGGACATGGAGTTTCAGGGACAGGTTCTGAGAAAGGGAGAGCGGGTCGGCCTGCTGCTCGCAGGGGCAAACCGCGATCCCTCCGCCTGGGACGATCCGAGCGTCCTCGACGCCTCCCGCCCGGTACGCACCAATTTCAGCTTCGGCGCGGGGGCGCATTTCTGCATCGGCGCACCGCTTGCGCGGCTCGAACTGCGCATCGCAATCCCGATGCTGTTTGCGCGCCTGCGCGATCTGTCCCTCCCGCGCCGCCCCTATTATGCCGATCTCTACCATTTCCACGGGTTGGAGCGGCTTGAAGTCAGCTATTCCAAGGCCTGAACCTTCGAACGCCTAGAGCGGCAATTCGGTGGTGAATTTCAACTCCTCCATCGAGAGGAGCGCGGTGACGTTGTGGATTTTCACCTCGGCGATCAGTGCCTGGTAGAAACGATCATAGGCACGCGCATTCTCGACGCGGACCTTGAGGATGTAGTCGATATCCCCCGCAAGCCGGTGCGCCTCCATCACTTCCGGGCGCGCGCGCAGCGTGGCGAGGAATTTCTCCTGCCACGCCGCCTCATGTTCCGAGGTGCGGATCAGGACGAAGAAACAGGCATCGAAGCCCAGCGCCTCGGGGTCGAGCAACACGGTCTGTTTTCCGATCACCCCCGCATCGCGCAGCTTGCGAATCCGGTTCCAGACCGGGGTCTTGGACGATCCCACTTTCTTCGCGATCTCGTCGAGCGACTGGCTCGCATCCGCCTGAAGCTCGCTGAGGATTTTCCGATCCAGTTCGTCGATCCGCGCCACCATTCTTCCGTCCTCGCATGTTTTGGGATTCTGTCGTCCCGGCCTTAGCCATAAGGAACAAATGTCCTTATTTGCAAGCCCATATGGCGCAATCATGGGATATTTTTCTATATTTACGCCAGTAAATGCGGAAACGGAGCGCATCATGGTGGAACAGAGAAAACAGGGCGAGGTCATCCTTGCCGGGGCCGGTCCGGGCGACCCGGACCTTCTGACCGTGGCTGTCCTGCGCGAAATGAGCCGTGCCGACGTTATCCTGCACGATACGCTGGTCAGCCCCGAGGTGCTCGCGCTCGCGGGCCCGCAGGCGCGACTGATCGAAACTGGCAAGACCGGCTTCGGCCCCTCGATGAAACAAGAAAACATCTCGGAGATGATCATCTTTTTCGCGCAACGCGGCTATCGCGTGCTGCGCTTGAAATCGGGCGACCCCGGCGTGTTCGGACGGCTGGGCGAGGAACTCGACGCGCTCGACGCGGCGGGCATCGCCTGGCGCGTCCTTCCCGGCATCACCGCCGCCTCCGCCGCCGCCGCCTCGCTGGGCCAAAGCCTGACCGAGCGCGGCCGCAATCGCGAGCTGCGCCTGATCACCGGCCATGACGCGCAAGGTCTGGCCGAACAGGATTGGGCCGCCCTCGCGCGTCCCGGCGCCGTGGCCGCGATCTACATGGGAAAGCGCGCCGCGCGCTTTGTGCAGGGCCGCCTGATGATGCATGGCGCCGCGCCTGCAACCCCCGCCTGCGTGGTCGAGAACGCCTCGCGCGCCGATCAGGTGATCCGCGCCGCGACGCTTGCCACCCTGCCTCAAATCGCCGCCGAGGCCACCGGCCCCGCCGTCATCCTTCTCGGCCTCGCTCCACGCGACGCCCGCATCGCCCTCAAGGAGGCCGCGCTATGAGCAAGAAATTCACCCCCGGCGTGATCAGCGCCAATGATCTGCGCGAAGGCCATGTCGTCTATATGAACGACGCGGGCCAATGGGTGCTGCGACTGAAGGACGCCGCCTTCCTCGATGACCCGTTGATTGCCGAGATGTGGCTCGATATCGCGAACGCCCAGACCGAGAAGGTCGTGGGCGCCTATCTCGCGCCTGCCACGCTTGGCCCCAATGGCCCCGAGCCCGCGCATTTCCGCGAGGCCTTCCGCGCCACCGGCCCCTCCATCGAGCTTCCCGGGATCTGATCCATGTTCCAACCCAGCGACTTCGACAGCGCCGCGATCCGCGCGCGCGCCGCCCAGTTCCGTTCTCAGGTCGCGCGCCGCCTCGACGGCAGCCTGACCGAGGACGAATTCAAACCGCTGCGCCTGATGAACGGGCTCTATCTGCAGCTGCATGCCTATATGCTGCGGGTGGCGATCCCCTACGGCACGATCTCGGCGCGCCAGATGCGCCAGCTCGCGAAGATCGCCGACGCCTGGGATCGCGGTTACGGCCATTTCACCACCCGTCAGAACATCCAGTTCAACTGGCCGAAACTGGTCGATGTGCCGGACATGATCGACGCGCTGGCCGATGTGGGCATGCACGCCATCCAGACCTCGGGCAATGCGATCCGCAACACGACGACGGATGCTTTCGCAGGCGCGGCCGCCGACGAGATCGCCGACCCGCGTCCCTATGCCGAACTGATCCGCCAATGGTCCACCGACCATCCCGAGTTCCAGTTCCTGCCGCGCAAGTTCAAGATCGCGATCAACGGCGCGCGTGCAGACCGCGCCGCGATCCGTGCGCATGACGTGGGGCTGCAACTGGTCGAGCGTGACGGCGAGATCGGGTTTCAGGTCTTCGTGGGCGGCGGTCTCGGCCGCACCCCGATGATCGGGAAAGAGCTACGCGACTTCCTGCCCGCCAGCGACCTGCTGCCCTATCTGGAATCGATCGTCGCTGCGTGGAACCTCGCCGGACGGCGCGACAACAAGTATAAGGCCCGCATCAAGATCACCGTGCATGAGCTTGGGATCGAGGCCTTTTCCGATCTGGTCGAGGCGGAATTCCCGGCCCGTCGCGCGGCCTTCAAGGGCGCCGATCAGGCGATCCTTGCCGATCTGAAAGCGCAATTCGCACCGCCTGCCTTGCCCTCGCGCGAAAGCGCCAGCTTCGAGACCGCGCTCAATGTCGACGCGCTTCTGCGCGACTGGGCCGCGCGCTCGGTCTCGCCGCATCACAACCCCGATTACGCGGTGGTCACGGTCAGCCTGAAGGATCACGGCGCCCCTCCCGGCGATGCCACCTCGGACCAGATGCGCCTCCTCGCGGATCTCGCCGAACGCTATGGTCAGTCCGAGCTGCGCATCAGCCATGAGCAGAACGTGATCCTGCCGCATGTCGCGAAGGCCGACCTGCCTGCGCTGTTCGAAGCGCTACGCAAGGGAGGGCTGGCGACGGCGAATATCGGGCTGACCTCGGATATCATCGCCTGCCCCGGCATGGATTACTGCGCGCTGGCCACGGCCCGCTCGATCCCGCTGGCGCAACAGATCGCGACCCATTTCCGCGATCTTGGGCTGGAGAGCGAAATCGGCACGCTCAAGATCAAGATCTCGGGCTGCATCAACGCCTGCGGCCATCACCATCTGGGCCATATCGGCATTCTCGGCCTCGACCGCGCGGGTGTGGAGAATTACCAGATCACGCTTGGCGGCGATGCGACCGAGACGATGGCGCTTGGCGAACGCGCAGGCCCGGGTTTCGCCTATACGGAGGTGATCCCGGCGCTCGAACGGCTGTTGCGCGCCTATCTCGACCTGCGCCAGTCGCAATCGGAAAGCTTTCTGGACGCGCTGCGCCGCCTCGGCCCCGAACCGTTCAAGGATGCGCTCTACCAAGAGGCCCAGCGTCATGCCGCTCAATGATCGACTTGGCATCGAGGACCGCGTCACCGCGCTCAACGGTCGTTACCGTCATCATGCGGCAACGGCGGTGATGGAGCGTGCGCTGCGCGACCCGGACGTGGGCGAGGTCGCGCTGGTCTCGTCTTTCGGGGCGGAATCGGTGGTGCTGTTGCACATGGTCTCGGTGATCGCGCCGGGGACACCGGTCCTGTTTATCGACACCCAGATGCTGTTTGCCGAAACCCTCGCCTATCAGGAGGAGGTCGCGAGCAAGCTTGGGCTGACCAATGTGCAGGTGATCCGCGCCGCCGAAACCGCGATTGCGCGCGACGATCCCGACGGCACCCTGCATCAGTTCAGCACCGATGCCTGCTGCAGCCTGCGCAAGACCGTGCCGCTGGAAACCGCGCTTTCGGGCTATGACGCCTGGATCACGGGGCGCAAACGGTTTCAGGGCGGCCAGCGCGCGGCACTCGATTTCTTCGAGGTCGAGACGGAGGCCCGGATGAAGATCAACCCGCTGGCCCATTGGGACAAGCAGGACGTGCAGGATTACATGATCGAGAACCGCCTGCCGCGGCATCCGCTGGTGGCGCGGGGCTACCCGTCGATCGGCTGCGCGCCCTGCACCTCGCCGGTCAAACCGGGCGAGGATGAGCGCGCGGGCCGCTGGCGCGGCGCTGCGAAAACCGAATGCGGCATCCACTTCATCGGCGGCAAGGCCGTTCGTGTGAGGAATGATGCTCAAGAGACGGATAACAAGGAGAAAGTGGCATGAGCGTGATCGTTCGCGACGACGGCTTCCACGAGGATGACTTCACCGGGCAAAGCCTCGATATCGCGCCCGAAACCGATGCAGGCCACCTGCCCGCGCTGATCGAGGGCGCGCAGATGATCCGAGTGCTCTTCCCTGCCTTCTCGGACGGGCGCGGCTTCACGCTCGCGCGCCGGATCCGGGCGCTCGGGTTTCAAGGGCGCCTGCGCGCGGCCGGCCCGCTGATCGCCGATCAATACCCGATGGCGCGGCGCGTGGGTTTCGACGAAGTCGAGATCCCGCCCGAGATGGCCGAACGCCAACCCAGCCCGCAATGGCTCTTTCGTGCCGACTGGGCCGCGCATGACTACCGCGCGCGGCTTGCGGGCTGAGCCTTCCCAATTCACCTGAATTTCACTAAAGACACGCGGCAAGACCGGCATTTGAGCCAGATCAAGGAGGGTTGCGCCCCGCAACCTGTATCCGATCTGCATATTTGCCAGCCGAGCCTGCGCGCCCGGCCAGAGAGATGTGACAATGAACGAGAGCGCCGTGACCGAGATCCCCAAGGTAAAGACCCTGCCCGACGCCCAGGAAGTGACCGAAGTAACGCATTGGACGGACCGGCTGTTTTCCTTCCGCGTGACGCGGCCGCAGAGCTTGCGTTTCCGCTCGGGCGAGTTCGTGATGATCGGCCTGATGGGCGACAATGGCAAACCGCTGCTGCGCGCCTATTCGATCGCCTCGCCCAATTGGGACGAGGAGCTGGAATTTTACTCGATCAAGGTGCCCGATGGCCCGCTGACCTCGAAGCTCCAGCACATCAATGTGGGCGATCAGATCATCCTGCGCCCCAAGCCCGTCGGCACGCTCGTCCATGACGCGCTTCTGCCCGGCAAGCGGGTGTGGTTCCTCGCCACCGGCACCGGCATCGCGCCCTTCGCCTCGCTGATGCGCGACCCCGAGACCTACGACAAGTTCGACGAGGTCATCATGATGCATACCTGCCGGACGATCGAGGAACTGGAATACGGTCGCCAGCTGGTCGAGAACCTGATCAACGACCCGCTGATCGGCGAGATGGTCGAGGGCAAGCTGAAATATTACCCGACCACGACCCGCGAGGAATTCCACCACATGGGCCGGATCACCGACAACCTCGAGAACGGGAAGGTCTTCAAGGATCTCGGCATCGCCCCGATGAACCCCGAAACCGACCGCGCGATGGTCTGCGGCTCGCTCGCCTTCAACAAGGACGTGATGGCGGTACTCGAAGGCTTTGGCCTGCGCGAGGGCGCCAATTCGGAGCCCCGTGAATACGTGGTCGAGAAAGCCTTCGTCGGCGACGGGATCTGAGGCATCCGGACTTGCAGAACAACCGGGCGGCCGCAGGGCCGCCCGTTTTCGTTTCGGCTCTCTGGCAAACATAATGCGGCCCTCTCCGCTGGGGACCGGAGAGGGCCAGTTTCGCCGATCAGGCTCATTCGTTGACCGCCCGAGCTTATCGTCGTTTTGCCTGGGCCTTCTCAGCGTCTGGGGCGAGCGCACCCGCCCCGGATCTCAATGCAGCGCCATTTCCCGCGCGGTCATCAGCGTGACGGTGGTCGAGCCGCCGCCCATGCGGATATCGGTCACGTCGAGCGCATGGTGGTCGAGATCGCCGCCCAGGCACTCGATCGAAGCGCCTGCAAAGGTCGCATCGAGCACCGAGGTCAGCCCCTCGCCCACGAGTTCGGCCTCCACCCCGCCGGGGATCCGGCGCAGCGCCTTGGGCATCACTCGTTTATTGCCGACGATCAGTTCCAATTTCCGCTCCTGTCCCGCGCCGCTGGCGCTTCTCTTCTGTCCCCCGGACCCTACGCCCGGTCAGTCGTCGGGGCCCCGGCCGGTGCCGGAGCCCCTGTCCCTCAGGAACAACCGCTGGTCGCCCCACAGGTATTGCACTTCATGCAGGTGCCGTTGCGCACGAGCGTGTAGTTGCCGCAATCGCCGCACGCCTCGCCCTCGTAGCCCTGCATCTTCGCCTTGGCGCGCGCATCCATCTGCACCGAGCCCGTGGCGACGGCGGTCGTGGTGGTCACGCTGGCCTGCACGCTGCGCGCGGTCAGGGTTTCGACCCCGCTGCCGCCTTGCAGCACCAGAAGCTCTTGCGGCAGGCGCTTGCGCAGGTAGCCGGTCGACGAGATCTGGCGCAGCACTTCGAGCGATTTCGAGGCCTTGTCCGAGACCGGCTCGACATTGCCGTCCACCAGCTTGCCCTCGTTTTCGCCGCCGCCCAGATCGTCGAAGGACGCGCCTTGCGGCTTCACATGGGCCAGATCGGTGCGGTCGAGATAGGACACGGCCAGTTCGCGGAACACGTAGTCGAGGATCGAGGTCGCGTTCTTGATCGAGTCGTTGCCCTGCACCATGCCCGCGGGTTCGAACTTGGTGAAGGTGAAGGCGTCCACGAACTCTTCCAGCGGCACGCCATATTGCAGGCCGACCGAGACGGCGATCGCGAAGTTGTTCATCATCGCGCGGAAGCCCGCGCCTTCCTTGTGCATGTCGATGAAGATCTCACCAAGCGAACCGTCGTCATATTCGCCGGTGCGCAGGTAGACCTTGTGGCCGCCCACGACCGCCTTCTGGGTATAGCCTTTGCGGCGCGTCGGGAGCTTTTCGCGGTGGCTGCGCTCGTATTCCTTGACGATCACCTTCTCGATGATCTTCTCGGCGAGCACGGCGGCCTTTTCCTGCGGCGTGCCGGTGGCCAGAACCTCTTCGGCTTCCTCGTCATCCTCGACCAGCGCGGCCGCCAGCGGCTGCGACAGTTTCGAGCCGTCGCGGTAAAGCGCGTTGGCCTTGATGCCGAGCGACCAGCTGAGCTCGTAAGCCGCCTTCACATCCTCGATCGAGGCGTGGTTGGCCATGTTGATCGTCTTCGAGATCGCGCCCGAGATGAAGGACTGTGCGGCCGCCATCATATAGATGTGGCTGTCGACCGACAGGTAGCGCTTGCCCTTTTTGCCGCAGGGATTGGCGCAGTCGAACACGCTCAGGTGCTCGTCCTTCAGGTGCGGCGCGCCTTCCAGCGTCATCGTCCCGCAGACATGGTCATTCGCGGCTTCGATCTGCTTCTTGGTGAAGCCGAGGTGACGCAGCATGTCGAAGGTCGGGTCGTTCAGCTTCTCGGCCGGGATGCCCAGCGTCTTGGTGCAGAACTCCTCGCCCAGCGTCCACTGGTTGAACACGAAGCGGATGTCGAAGGCGGTCGGCAGCGCGGCCTCGACCTTCTCGATCTCGCGCGGGCCGAAGCCGTGGCCGATCAGCGCCGTGGTGTTGATGTCGGGGCAGTTGCCAAGCGAGGCGTGACCCACGGCATAGGCGATGATCTCTTCGATCTGCGAGGAGCTGTAGCCCAGCGTTTCCAGCGCGCCCGGAACCGAGCGGTTGATGATCTTGAAGTAGCCACCGCCCGCGAGCTTCTTGAATTTCACCAGCGCGAAGTCGGGCTCGATGCCGGTGGTGTCGCAATCCATCACGAGGCCGATCGTACCGGTCGGCGCGATCACCGAGACCTGCGCGTTGCGGTAGCCGTGCTGCTCGCCGAGACTCAGTGCCTCGTCCCAGGCCTGGGTGGCGAGCGAGATCAACTCCTGATCGGGGCAGTTCTTGTGATCGAGCGCGACCGGCTTGATCTCCAGAGCCTCATAGCCCGCAGTCTTGCCGTAAGCCGCGTTGCGGTGGTTGCGGATGACGCGCAGCATATGCTTGGCGTTCTTCTCGTAACCCGGGAAGGTCCCCAGCTCACCCGCCATCTCGGCCGAGGTGGCGTAGGACACACCGGTCATCACCGCGGTCAGCGCACCGCAAAGCGCACGGCCTTCCTTGGAGTCGTAGCCCAGACCCATATTCATCAGCAGGCCGCCGATATTGGCGTAGCCAAGGCCCAGCGTGCGGAAGTCATAGGAACGCTGCGCGATTTCCTTCGACGGGAACTGCGCCATCAGCACCGAGATTTCCAGCGTCACGGTCCACAGGCGGGTCGCGTGGATATAGCTTTCGGCGTCGAACTTGCCGTTCTTGTAGAAGGTCAGCAGGTTCATCGAGGCGAGGTTACACGCCGTATCGTCGAGGAACATGTATTCCGAGCACGGGTTCGAGCCGCGGATCTGCCCGTCCTCGGGGCAGGTGTGCCATTCGTTGACGGTGTCGTGGAACTGGATGCCCGGATCGGCGCAAGCCCAGGCGGCGTGGCCGACCTGCTCCCACAGATCGCGCGCCTTCACCGTCTTGGCGACCTTGCCGTCGGTGCGGCGGATCAGCTCCCAATCGGCATCGTCCTTGACCGCCTTCAGGAAGGCGTTGGTGACGCGCACCGAGTTGTTCGAGTTCTGACCCGAAACCGAGACATAGGCTTCCGAGTCCCAATCGGTGTCATAGGTCGGGAACTCGATCGAGCTGTAGCCCTGACGGGCGTATTGCAGCACGCGATTGATATAGGTCTCGGGGATCATCACGCGCTTGGCGGATTTGATCGCCTCTTTCAGAGCGGGGTTCTTCACCGGATCGACCGAACCCTCGTCGGAGCCGTCAAAGGCGCGGATCGCCTCGAAGATCTTGTTGAGCTCGCGCTCATGCAGCTTCGAGCCCGCGACCAGCGAGGCCACTTTCTGCTCTTCGATCACCTTCCAGTTCACGAACTGCTCGATATCGGGGTGATCCATGTCGCAGATCACCATCTTCGCCGCGCGGCGCGTGGTGCCGCCCGACTTGATCGCGCCCGCCGCGCGGTCGCCGATCTTGAGGAAGCCCATCAGGCCCGAGGATTTGCCGCCACCCGAAAGCGCTTCTCCCTCGGCGCGCAGGCTCGAGAAGTTGGTGCCGGTGCCCGAGCCGTATTTGAACAGGCGCGCCTCGCGGACCCAGAGATCCATGATCCCGCCCTCCTGGACCAGATCGTCCGAAACCGACTGGATGAAGCAGGCATGGGGCTGCGGGTGCTCGTAGGCCGAGCTCGACCGGGTCAGCTTGCCGGTCTTGTAATCGACATAGAAGTGGCCCTGGCCGGGGCCGTCGATGCCGTAGGCCCAGTGCAGGCCGGTGTTGAACCATTGCGGCGAGTTCGGCGCGGCCATCTGTTCGGCCAGCATGAAGCGCATCTCGTCGTAATAAGCCTGCGCATCGGCCTCGGTGGAGAAATATCCCCCCTTCCAGCCCCAGTAGCACCAGGCGCCAGCGAGACGATCGAAGACCTGCTTGGCCGAGCTCTCACCGGTGAAACGCGCCTCTTCGGGGAGCTGGGCGAGCGCGTCCTCGTCGGGGACCGAGCGCCACAGGAATTCCGGTACGCCCTTTTCCTTCACCGTCTTCAGCGCGGCCGGAACGCCCGCCTTGCGGAAGTACTTCTGGGCGAGCACGTCGGAGGCAACCTGGCTCCAGCCTTCGGGCACTTCGACCGAGTCGTTGCGGAACACCACCTTGCCGTCGGGATTGCGAATCTCCGAGGTCGTCGTCGTGAAGGCGAGCGCGCCATAGGCGCCGGTCTCTTCGGTGGTGAACTTGCGTTCGATCTTCATGTGCCCTGTCCCCGTTCAAAATATAATCAATCACGGCTTGCGGACGGGCAAAGGCAGTTCGGCGTCTCGCGGTCTATACCACGAGGCGGGCGCGCCCTTCTTGCGGAGCGTGCATCATCGGAAACTGTCCCTTGGCCTGCCGTCACCACTACATCTGGTGGCTTTGCTGCCGACATCCCACAACCTGCCGTAGCTCACGCAGACCGTCAACGAAACTTTAATGACGGAAACCCGCATTTTTCAGTTGACCATCCCCTCTCGGGGCAGGCTGCTCGATTCATCCACATTTCGTTAACGGCCGGGCGCCGCGACGCAGCACGAAAAAACGCCAGATTTCATTAGGACTTACCGCAACCATAGCGCGTAATTGGAGAAAATGATCCACAAACCACAATATCTTGTGGATTCTTCCCGCGCTCTCTGCCGAAAATTTGGGCAAACCCCTCCGCAGTGGCCTTGGGGCCACAATTCAGCGCGCCTACAAGATGTAGTGGCACCTTCCGTCACGATTTCGTGGGGATGGTCGGGGCGGCGAGATTCGAACTCACGACCTTCTGTACCCAAAACAGACGCGCTACCAAGCTGCGCTACGCCCCGACGCCCCCTCCTTACAAAGAGGTCCGACGCAAGGAAAGGGTCATTTGCACGGGAAAGCCGCGAGACCGGGCTCGATCGCGGGATGTGCTAGCTCCGCTCCCGGGCCAAGACCGAGTCTCGCGGACAACCCTGCATTGATCTCGAGTACGAAGCGCACCGGACCACCGGAGGGAATCGGGGTGTCGTCATTGGGGCGCGCATTGGCTGCGACAGTGACCACCCGACCGGCCGCGTCGATGAAAAGCATGTCGAGCGGCAACGGCGTGTCATGCATCCAGAACGCGACCTCGCGCGGGGCCGGATAGATGAAGAGCATCCCCGCCCCGCTCGCCATCGAGGTCCGGCCCATCAGACCCTGCGCGCGCTCACCCGCATCATCCGCGATCTCGACCGTGAACTCGACCCGCGTGTTCCCCTGGCGCAGAATCGCGAGATCTTCGCGGCATTGTACCGCCTCACCGCCCTGCGCGAAGTCAGGGGCCGCCAGGAGCAGAGAGGCAAAGGCGATCAGCGCCCGGATTTCAGACCGGCGTCCCATGCAAGAACCTGTGCGGCCATACGGCCCCTCTTGCCCTCGATCACGCGCAGGCAAACCGCCTCGCCGGGGCTGAGATCGGCAAATCCCGACCGGCGCAGCACCTCCATGTGAATGAAGACATCCTCGTCGCGCTCGAAGACATTGGCGAAACCGAAGCCCTTGGTCTTCTCGAACCATTTCACCCGTGCCGGTTCCAGAGGCAGAGCGGCGATCTCGTCATGCGTGTTGTCGCCCAGATCCTCGATCGGGGCGAGAGCCTCACCTTCGGGGGGCGCGATCTCGAGCACCTCGACCGCCTGCGCGCCGCGCGGCGTCACCTGGACGCGCACCCGGATCTGGGCGTGATCCGCAATCGAGCCCTGGCCAAAGTTTCGAAGCACATTCGCATGGAGAAGAATGTCGGGGCCACCCCGATCATCCACGATGAATCCGAACCCTTTCACCGGGTCGAACCATTTCACGGTGCCTGTGATCTCTTCCGGATCGGTCACCGTCTCCCCCAGCATCTTCCATCCCGTTTGCATTTTCGGGCTTTCCTGTTCGCGTCCTGCCACATCCCCGGCGAGAATGCGGATCCGGGCGAACTGTTCAAGAGAAATCCTCGTAAATCAAGACCCTCTGCAATTCACGAAGCGTGAAATTCACGGGTTTAGACGCGAAATTTCCCATTCATCGGCAAGGGTTTGCCGCCGCCAGCGAAACCGATCGTGCAGCCGGAAAGCGCCATCGGCCCAAAATTCGATCTCCAAAGGCTTGATTCTGAACCCTCCCCAGAAGGGGGGGCGTTTGGGGTTCGGACCCTGGCTTGCGGTGACCTTTGCGACCTCCGCCATCAACGCCGTACGCGAGGAGAGAGGCTCACTTTGTCGCGAGGCCCAGGCCCCGAGCCGCGATTTGAGCGAGCGCGACGCGTAATAGTCGTCGGCCTGCGGCCCCTCCTCGCGCTCGACCAGCCCGCGCACACGAATCTGACGGCGCAGCGACTTCCAGTGCATTACGAAAGCCGCCTTGCCCGCCTGCTCGATCTCGCGCCCCTTGGCCGAACCGTAATTCGTATAGAAGACGAAAGCGCCGCCCGAAAGCATTTCGCGCCCTTCGATTTCCTTGAGCAGCACCATGCGCACATTGGGCAAACCATCGGCGTCGACCGTTGCGATGGCGATCGCGTTCGGATCGTTGATCTCGCTCGCCTCCGCCTCGTTCAGCCAGCGCTGCGCAATCGCATAAGGGTCATCGCCTGCAAAAATCCCGCCCCGGTCGCTCATCACTCACCTCCAGCTTCCTGCGCGCCCTGCCCTTCTCGTCGGTGCCACGATGCTTGACGAAGGGTCAGCGGCCTTGATGCGTCTTCACCTTTCGCCTAAAGCATTCGAACTTACCAGAGCGAAGCGGGGGAAAACCTGACATGTCGAACAACCTTATGGCGGGCAAGCGCGGGCTGATCATGGGCCTCGCCAATGACAAATCCATCGCCTGGGGCATCGCAAAAGCCCTCGCGGATGCGGGCGCCGAGCTGGCCTTCTCGTATCAAGGCGACGCACTCAAGAAGCGCGTGGCGCCACTGGCCGAGCAACTCGGCTCCGATATCCTGGTCGATTGCGACGTGGCCGACGAGGCCTCGGTCGATGCTCTGTTCGACACGCTGAAGGCGAAGTGGGGCAAGCTCGATTTCGTCGTTCATGCGATCGGCTTCTCGGACAAGAACGAGCTGCGCGGGCGTTATGTCGACACCTCGCGTAACAACTTCACCATGACGATGGACATCTCGGTCTATTCCTTCACGGCCGTCTGCGCGCGCGCCGCGGCAATGATGACCGAGGGCGGCTCGCTGCTGACGCTGACCTACTACGGCGCCGAGCAGGTAATGCCGCATTACAACGTGATGGGCGTGGCGAAAGCGGCGCTGGAAGCGTCGGTGAAATATATCGCCGAGGATCTGGGCAAGGACGGCATCCGCTGCAACGCGATCTCGGCAGGCCCGATCAAGACGCTGGCGGCGAGCGGAATCGGCGATTTCCGCTACATCATGAAATGGAACGAGCTGAACTCGCCGCTGCGGCGTAACGTGACCCAGGAAGAGGTCGGCAAGGCCGCGCTCTATCTGCTCTCGGATCTGGGTTCGGGCACCACGGGCGAGACGCTGCACGTCGATGCGGGCTACCATGTCGTCGGCATGAAGGCGGTGGACGCGCCCGATATCGACGTGGTCACCGGCCGCAAGGACTGAGGCGCGCAATGAGCCTCGCGGCCCTCACGGCAATCTATTTCGTGCACCTGGCGGCCGCGATGTCGCCGGGGCCGGCGGTGTTGCTGGCAGCACGCACCAGCCTGCGCGAGGGCTTCGGCCGCGGCGTCTGGCTGGCGGTGGGGATCGGTCTGGGCGCGGTGATCTGGGCGGCGGCGGCGCTGTTCGGGCTCGCGCTGGTCTTCAAGGTCGCCCCGGCATTGCTGACCGCCCTGAAGATCGCGGGCGCGGCCTATCTGCTGTGGCTGGCCTACAAGATGTGGCGCCATGCGGGCGATCCGATGGATCAGCATATGCCCGACCTGCCCCGGACCCGCTCGGCGCCGCGGCTGGTCTGGCTCGGTATCTCGACCCAGCTCGCCAATCCCAAACCGGCCGTGTTCTTCGGCACCATCTTCCTGACTTTCATCCCGCCCTCGGCGCCCGGCTGGGCCTATGCGGCGATCCTCGGGATCGTGATGTTCAACGATACCGGCTGGAACGTGCTGGTGGCGCGGATCTTCTCGCTCGAAAAGACGCGCGCGGCCTATCTCAACCTGAAATCCGTGATCGAGCGCGTCTTCGGCGGGTTGCTCGCCCTGCTCGGTCTCAAACTCGCCCTGACCTGAGGAAAATACCATGTCCGACCGTCTGCCCCACGAAAAAGGCTTCCATGTCAGCTGGGATCAGCTTCACCGCGATGCGCGCGCGCTCGCCTGGCGGCTCGACGGAAAAGGGCCCGACGAGGGCAACTGGCGCGCGGTGGTGGGCATCACCCGCGGCGGTCTCGTCCCGGCCGCGATCGTCGCGCGCGAGCTCGACATCCGCAAGGTCGACACGATCTCGGTGAAAAGCTACAGCCACCAGGAACAGCGCGAGGCGAAGGTCATCAAGCCGACCCAGCCCGACATCATGGAAAATGGCGGCGAGGGCGTGCTGATCGTCGACGATCTCGTCGATACCGGCAACACGCTGAAACTGGTGCGCGAGCTTTTCCCCAAGGCGCAATTCGCCACCGTCTACGCCAAGCCCAAAGGCGCGCCGCTGGTCGACACCTATATCACCGAGGTCAGCCAGGACACCTGGATCTTCTTCCCCTGGGACATGGCGCTGCAATATGTCCAGCCCTATCGGGGAACGGAATAAACCCGTGCGACTGGGAGCGCCCGGCACACGGCTCGGGCAATTCCTTCACTGGTTGTTCGAGGCGACCCTGATCCTGAAGGGCTTCTTCGAACTCGCCGAAACGCTTTCGGGTCTCGCGCTGCTGGGCCTGCCGAAAAACGCGGTGCTCGATGCGGCGGTCTGGTTCACGCGACACGAGCTGAGTGAAGACCCCAAGGACCAGATCGCCAATGCGCTGCTGAACGCGGCCCATCACTTCTCGATCGAGACCCAGAGTTTCTACGGCTTCTATTTCACCAGCCATGGCGCGCTCAAACTGATCGTGGTGATCTTGCTGATGCGCGGGCTGATCTGGGCCTATCCGATGGCGATCGTGCTGATGTCGGCCTTCGTGGCCTATCAGATGTATCTGTGGAGCCTGCATCATGCCCCTTCGATGCTGCTGCTCACGCTGCTCGATCTGGTCGTGATCGCGCTGACCTTGCGTGAATGGCATGTCCGGCACGGCTTGGCCTGGCGGTCCCCGCGCTAGGGGGCGCCGCCCCCTCGGGCTTGCGCCCTCACCCCCGAGATATTTTCATCAAGAAGAAGAACGAAGCTGCGCGCTTCTTCTTGATCCAAATATCTCCGCCGGAGGCTCCCGCCCCTTGCCAAGGACGCGGCGCTCTGGTGATCTCGCGCGGTCAGCCAAGAGGACGTCCATGCCCCATCCGCTCAATCCCGCACTCGCCGCCACCTTCCCGCCCCCGGTGATGGAGGCGCGGCGCTGGCTGGACGGCGTCACGTTCACGCCCGAGCGCCCGCTGATCAATGTCTCTCAGGCGGCTCCGGTCGATCCGCCGCCCGAGGCGCTGCGTCAGGCGATTGCGGAGGCTGCGCTGAGCGATCCACAGGCGCATCTTTACGGCCCCGTTCTGGGCATGCCAGCGCTGCGCGCCGAGCTCGCCGCGCAATGGTCGGCGGCCTATGGCGGCGAGATCGCAGCGTCCGAGGTCGCGATCACCCAGGGCTGCAACCAGGCGTTTTGTGCGGCGATGGCCACTCTGGCGGGCGCCGGCGACGAGGTGATCCTTCCGACACCATGGTATTTCAATCACAAGATGTGGCTCGACATGGCGGGGGTCAAAACGGTGCCGCTCGTCCCCGGCGCTGCGCTCCTGCCCGACCCCGACGAGGCGGCGGCCAAGATCACGCCGCGCACCCGCGCGATCGTTCTGGTCTCGCCCAACAACCCGGGCGGGGCGGAATACCCCGCCGAGCTGATCCGCGCCTTTGCCGAGCTGGCCCGAAGCCGTCGCATCGCGCTGATCGTGGACGAGACCTATCGCGATTTCGACAGCCGCTCCGGTGCGCCGCATGATCTCTTCGCCGATCCAGACTGGGCGGAGTATTTCATCCATCTCTATTCCTTCTCGAAGGCTTACCGGCTGACGGGGCACCGCGTGGGCGCGATCGTGGCGGGCACGGACCGGCTGGCGGAGATCGAGAAATTCCTCGACACGGTGGCGATCTGCCCCTCGCAGTTGGGCCAGATCGCGGCGCTCTGGGGGATGCGCAATCTCCGCCAGTGGGTCGCGGGCGAGCGCGCCGAGATCCTTGCGCGCCGCGCCGCGATGGAGGCTGCCTTCGCCGATCTCGAGGGTTGGGAGTTACTGGGCTGCGGCGCCTATTTCGCCTATGTCACCCATCCTGATCCGCGCCCGGCGCCCGAATTCGCGCAAGCCCTCGTGCGCGATGCGGGCGTGCTGATGCTACCCGGAACGATGTTCATGCCCAAAGGCGCCGAAGCAGCCGCGCGACAGATGCGGATCGCTTTTGCCAATGTCGATGCGGACGGGATCGCGGCGCTGCGCGCACGGCTTGCAGGGCTTGCGCGCACCTGACCTTGCAGGCCTTTGGTCAAAGCCCTAAACAGCCTCGAAAGAGAAACGCCCGAGGAGGACCCCCGATGAAGCTGCGTAGCCACGGCAAGAGTGTCGTCGTCTGGATCTTGCTGGCCATGCTGATCCTCGGTCTCGGAGGCTTCGGGTTGCAGAGCTTCTCCGGCTCGATCAAGTCGGTGGGCTCGGTGGGCGAGACGCAGATCTCGGTCAATGATTATGCCCGGGCGCTGCGTCAGGAGATGCAGAGCCGCAGCCAGCAGACCGGCCAGCCGGTGACGATGGCGCAGATGCGCGCGTCGGGTCTCGACCAGCAGGTGCTGGGCACGCTGATCGGTCAGGCCGCCTTGGGCGAGGCCGCGCGCCGGCTGGGGGTCTCGGTGGGCGATGCCGAACTGCAAAAGCAGATCTTCGACATTCAGGCCTTCCACAACGCTTCGGGCAATTTCGACCGCGAGACCTACAAGTTCGCGCTGCGTCAGCAGGGTTTCACGGAAAACGAGTTCGAAGCGCAGCTGCGTGACGACCTCGCGCGCTCGATCGTGCAGGGCGCGGTCGCGGGGGGTGTCGAGGCGCCGCAGGCCGTCACCGACGCCTATACGAAATTCGTCAGCGAGAAGCGCGGCTTCACCTGGGCCGAGATCACCGAGAGCGATCTGACCACGCCGGTGGCCCAGCCGACCGATGACGAGCTGCAAAGCTATTACGACGACCATATCGCGCAGTTCACCGCGCCCGAGACCCGCGAGATCACCTATGCCTGGCTGACCCCGGAGATGCTCCAGAGCAAGGTGGCGATCGACGATGCGACGCTGAAAGCCGAATACGAGCGCCGGATCGACGAGTTCAAGCAGCCCGAGAAACGCCTGGTCGAGCGACTGGTCTATCCGAGCATGGAAGAGGCGCAGGCCGCGAAGGAGAAATACGACGCGGGCACGAGCTTTGCCGATCTCGCCAAGGAGCGCGGCCTGACGCTGGAAGATGCGGATCTGGGCGATGTGACCAAGGCTGAGCTGGGCAAGGCCGGAGACGCGGTCTTCGCGCTGAACGAACCCGGGATTGCAGGCCCGATCGAGACCGATCTGGGACCGGCGCTTTACAAGATGAACGCGGTGATCGCGGCGCAGGAGACCTCTTTCGAGGATGCGCGCGAGGAGCTCGCCGGAGAGGCCGAGGCCGACAAGGCACGCCGCGAGATCGGCAAGATGAGCGAAGATCTTCAGGACCGTCTGGCCGGGGGCGCGACGCTCGAGGAGATGGGCAAGGAAACCGACATGGAGCTCGGCACCATTGCCTATACCGCCGGCGACACTGACGGGATCGCGGGTTACGAAGAGTTCCGCAAGGCTGCCGAGGCCGCTACGACCGAGGATTACCCCGATCTCCAGACGCTCCCGGATGGCGGCGTCTTCGCGATGCGTCTCGACAAGATCGTGCCGCCCACCCCCAAACCCTTCGACAGCGTGAAGGACGATGTGGCGAAGGCTTGGCATGCCGATCAGCTGGTCACCGCCGAGGAAACCCGCGCCAAGGAGATCGTCGCAGCGGTCGAGGGGGGCAAGTCGCTCGGCGCGACGGGGCTTCTGACCACCACGGTTGCAAGCATCGGTCGTGGCGGGTTCAGCAACAAGCTTCCGCCCGCGGTGATCTCGAAGGTCTTCGAGACCGATCCGGGCAAGCCCGCGCAGGTCACCGCCAATGGCAAGGTCTATGTGATCGTCACCGACAAGGTGATCCCCGCGGATATGACCGATGCCGATACCACGCTGATCTCCGGTCAGATCGGCAGCCAGCTCTCGCGCTCGCTCGCCAGTGACCTGCTCAATTTCTACGCGACCGCCGTGGAGGCCGAAGCGGGGCTCAGCCTCGACAGTCAGGCCGTGACCGCTGTGCAGTCGCAGATGCAGTAAGGAGGCCCAAGGTGGTCGCTCTCTCCCCCTCCTTCGAGGAGTTCGAGGCCCGCTGGGCCAAGGGTGAAAACCAGCTCGTCTATGCCCGGCTGGCGGCCGATCTCGACACGCCCGTCTCGCTGATGCTCAAGCTCGCCGAGGCACAGCCGAATTCCTTCATGCTGGAATCGGTCACCGGCGGCGAAGTGCGCGGGCGCTACTCGATCATCGGGATGAAGCCCGATGTGATCTGGGAATGCCGGGGCGAGTGCGCGCGGATCAACCGCTCTGCGCGGTTTGACGAGACCTGGGAAGATCTGCCCGGCCACCCGTTCGAAAGCCTCCGGGCGCTGATCGCGGAAAGCCGCATCGAGATGCCCGAAGGGCTGCCCGCTGCGGCGGCTGGCCTTTTCGGCTATCTCGGCTATGACACGATCCGGTTGGTCGAGAAGCTGCCGAACGTGAATCCCGACCCGATCGGCGTGCCGGATGCGGTTCTGCTGCGCCCTTCGGTGGTGGCGGTGCTCGACGGGGTGAAGGGCGACGTGATCCTCTGCGCGCCCGCCTTCCAGTCCTCGGGCCTGTCGGCACGCGCGGCCTATGCGCAGGCCGCCGAGCGGGTGTCCGACGCGCTGCGCGATCTCGACCGCACGCCGGTCGAAAGCCGCGATCTGGGTGAGAGCCTTCAGGTCGGCGAGATGCGTTCGAACTTCACCAAGGAGGGCTACAAGGCCGCCGTGGAGAAGGCCAAGGAATATATCCGCGCGGGCGACATCTTCCAGGTCGTCCCGGCGCAGCGCTGGTCGGCGGCATTCCCGCTGCCCCCCTTCGCACTTTACCGCAGCCTGCGCCGCACCAACCCCTCCCCCTTCATGTTCTTCCTGAACTTCGGGGGCTTCCAGATCGTCGGCGCGAGCCCCGAGATCCTCGTGCGCGTGCGCGAGGGCGAGGTGACGATCCGTCCGATCGCGGGCACCCGTCCGCGCGGGGCGACGCCCGCCGAGGACAAGGCGCTGGAAGAAGATCTCATGGCCGACAAGAAAGAGTTGGCCGAGCATCTGATGCTGCTCGATCTGGGCCGCAACGATGTCGGGCGCGTGTCCAAGATCGGTTCGGTCCACCCGACCGAGAAGTTCATCATCGAGCGCTACAGCCACGTCATGCATATCGTCTCGAACGTGGTGGGCCAGCTGTCCGACGATCAGGACGCGCTCTCGGCGCTGCTGGCGGGCCTGCCTGCGGGCACCGTGTCGGGCGCACCGAAGGTCCGCGCGATGGAGATCATCGACGAGCTGGAGCCGGAGAAACGCGGCATCTATGGCGGCGGCGTGGGCTATTTCGCGGCCAATGGCGAGATGGACATGTGCATCGCGCTGCGCACGGCGGTGGTGAAGGATCAGACGCTCTACATTCAGGCGGGGGGCGGCGTGGTCTATGACAGTGACCCCGAGGCCGAATGGATGGAGACGGTCAACAAGTCCAAGGCGCTGCGTAAGGCGGCCGAGGATGCTGGCCTCTTCGTGAAGTCGCGCGGCAACGGCTGAGGCCGACAGGGCAGGCCGGAACGAAAAATGGCCCGGAGCGCCGCGCTTCGGGCCGTTTTCTTGGGGTCATCGACCCTGCGAGGGCCTGTGCGTCTCGCTGCGACGCGCTCACTCGCCCGTGCTGGCCTGCCCCGCAACGCTTTTCAGCGCCACCGCCGAAACCGGGGCCAGCGCGAACTTGCCCTGTTCGCCCGCATACCAGTCGTCGATCCCTTGCAGCGATTCCGGCCAGGCCGAGAGCACCACTACGACCTGCCCGTCGCGATCCGCCTCGAACCCCGCGCGCGAGAGCATCCGCGCAATCACCGGCGCCTTCTCGCGACCGCCATCGACCACCCGCCACGCCTGTGCATTCGGCAGCCCCGCCGATTGGGCGATCTGGTTGGCACTGTCGAAACCGATTTTCAGCGTCACGAGCCCCAGCCCGTCACGATCAAGCGCGGAGACCATCTGACGCGCCAGCATCCGGTTGTTCTGAAACTCGGGTTGCGGGCGCTCGACCAGCGCGACGGCTTCGGGCAGCGCTTGTTTCCAGGCCTCGAGCGCGACCTCGAGATCCTCGGGGCCCGCGCCCTGCGGCAACGGGCCCGCAAGCATCGCCACCTCGTAGCCCGCCTTGCGGAAGATCTCGGCATCGCTGGCCGCGTTCTCACGGGTCGGGTCGATCGCGATGGTCATCGGAAGGCCGGTCGCAGCGATCGTCTGCGCATCGAGTCCCCCTGCCCCCACGCCCGGATCGATCAGCACGATCGAGTAGAGCGGCTTGCCGGGCTCTTCGGTGAAGGGCGCGGCGTAGCGCTCAAGCGGGGTGAGGCTCGCGGGATCGGGCTGATCCGTCTCGGCCTCGGAAATTTGCGTCCCGTCGGGCGCCGAACCGCCGACCTGCGGCAGCCGGTCAACCACGACGCCGGGCGCGCTCTTGAAGCCCGCGATCTGCTTGCCGGGAAGGCTGGGCGTGTCGTCGAGCGTCAGGATGCGCGGCTTGGTGCGCGGGGCGTCCGGTGCGGAAGGCGGTTCGCTCGCCATCTCCGGCGGTGCTTCGTCGGACGGTGCCATGTCGGGCATCAAAGCCGGCGCGTCGGGCAGCGCAGGCATCGGCGCGGGCGCCCCGGCCAGTTGCGTGCCATCACCCGCAGCGGAGGGCGGCATCTGGGGGACAGGCTGGGGCATCCGTCCGCGCCCGTTCTGGCCAGCCCCGCTGACAGTGGCCAGGGGCACGTCGCCATCCACCGCCCCGCTCGCGACCTCCGCGCCGATATCGGCATCGGCCAGAGGCTCGGGCGGGATTCCCTGCGCGCCGCTCGGCGCGGGGGAAGCCGCGACGATTTCCCCGGTGACGTCAGGTGCGGAAGCAGGTGCGAGCGCGGGGGCCTCGACCTCGCCGGGTGGCGGCACCGGGACGGGCTGTTCGGGGGCGACCGGCTCTGCCAGCGCCACTTTCGCGTCTTCCGGCGCGGGCGGGGCCTCGGGCATCTCGGGCGCGGCCTCGGGGCGCGCGGCAGGTTCGGTCCCGCCGATCTGCGGCGGAGGCGCAAGACTGGGTTGGCTGAGGGGCGCACGCGGCGAGGCGGTGGGCGCGGTCAGCGGCGCGCCAGCCGGGCTCGGCATCGCAGGTGTGCGGTCGCTCGGAGCAGGCGCCTGCTCATTTTCCTTGGGCGGAATCTCCGCGCCGGAGGTCTCAGGTGCAGAGGAAGCCGCGATCTTCACGTCCTGCCCGGGCTCTTGCGGCACGGGGAAGATCAGTGACAACAGGCCCAAACCGATCACCGCGACCAGCCCACCCGTCACGATCCCTTTGATCACAGAACGCATCATCTGCCTGTCTCCACACTGCGCACCGCTTTTGAATAGCGGCTTTTTACGGGGTGACTGCCCTTGACCCGGGCGCTTCGCTGATAGCATCTATAGCCCGACCCGATCCCCGGTTCACCCCCCTTGATACGTGGGGTTTCCCGGGGCCAACAAGTGAAAGGCCCGGCCATGCTGCTGCTCATCGACAATTATGACAGCTTTACCTACAACTTGGTGCACTATTTTGGCGAGCTGGGCGCCGATGTGAAGGTCTGGCGTAACGATGCGCTCAACGTGCAGGAAGCCATGGGCATGGGCGCCGAGGCGATCGTGCTGTCGCCCGGACCTTGCGACCCCGATCAGGCGGGAATTTGCCTGCCGCTGGTGCTGGCCGCGGCCGAGGCGAAGCTGCCGCTCTTCGGTGTGTGTCTGGGCCATCAGACCATCGGTCAGGCCTTCGGTGGCAAGGTCGTGCGCGCCTCCGAGATCGTGCATGGCAAGATGGGCGAGATCCACCACGAGGGCAAAGGCGTCTTCGCGGGCCTGCCCTCGCCGCTGAAAGCCACGCGCTATCACTCGCTGGTGGTGGAACGCGAGAGCCTGCCCGATTGCCTCGAGGTAACCGCAGAGCTGGAAGACGGCACGATCATGGGGCTGCGCCACCGCGAGCTGCCGATCGAGGGCGTTCAGTTCCACCCTGAATCCATCGCCTCCGAGCACGGGCACGCGATGCTGAAGAATTTCCTGACAGAGGCAGGCGTGAGCCTGAAGGTGCCCGCATGAGCCAGATGAGCGAAGCGATGAAGCCGCTGATTTTCGCGGCCTCCGAAGGCCCTCTGAGCCGCGCGCAGGCCGAGATGGCCTTCGAGATCCTGTTCAACGGCGAAGCCTCGCCCGCGCAAATCGGCGGTCTGCTGATGGCACTGCGGGCGCGCGGGGAATCCGTGTCGGAATATGCCGCCGCCGCCGCCGCGATGCGCGCGAAATGCGTGCCGGTCAAAGCCCCTGAGGGGGCGATCGACATCGTGGGCACCGGTGGCGACGGGATGCACACGCTCAACATCTCTACCGCGACGGCTTTCGTCGTGGCGGGCGCGGGCGTGCCGGTCGCGAAACACGGCAACCGCGCAGCCTCGTCGCGCTCGGGCACGGCGGATGTGCAATCCGAGCTTGGCATCGACGTGATGGCAGGCCCCGAGGCGACCGAACGCGGGCTGGCCGAGGCCAATATCGGCTTCATGATGGCGCAGATCCACCACCCGGCGATGCGCCACGTCATGCCGGTGCGGCTGGAATTGGGCTGCAAGACGATCTTCAACATCCTCGGCCCGTTGACCAACCCCGCGGGCGTCAAGCGCCAGCTGACCGGGGCGTTTGCGCCCGACCTGATCTTCCCGATGGCCGAGACGCTGCAGATGCTGGGCTCCGAGAAGGCGTGGCTCGTGCATGGCTCGGACGGGACCGACGAGATCACCATCTGCGGCACGACCGAGGTGGCGGCGCTGGAGAACGGCCGGATCGAGTCGCTGCAGATCCACCCAGAGGATGCGGGCCTGCCCGTGCATCCGTTCAAGGATCTGGTCGGCGGCACCCCGGCCGAGAACGCGGCCGCCCTGCGCGCGCTGATGGCGGGCGAGGCTTCGGCTTACCGCGATGCGGTGCTGCTGAACGCGGCGGCCGCGCTGGTGGTGGCCGACAAGGTCTCGGACTTGAAAGCCGGGGCCGAGATGGCCGCCGAAAGCATCGACAGCGGAAAGGCAAAAACCGCGCTGGAGACGCTCGCGAAGATCACCCAGGAGGTCGCCGGATGAGCACGATCCTCGACAAGATCAAGGCCTACAAGCTCGAAGAGATCAAAGCGGCCAAGGCCGCGCGCCCGCTTGCGGAGGTCGAGGCTGAGGCCAAGGCGCAGGCCCCCACGCGGGGGTTCGCCGATGCCCTTACCGCCAAGGCCGAAGCCGGTTACGGGCTGATCGCCGAGATCAAGAAGGCCTCGCCCTCGAAAGGGTTGATCCGCCCCGATTTCGATCCGCCCGCGCTGGCGAAAGCCTATGAGCAAGGCGGCGCGGCCTGCCTGTCGGTGCTGACCGACACGCCCTCGTTCCAGGGTGCGCCCGAGTTCCTGACGGCGGCGCGCGCGGCCTGCTCGCTGCCCGCTTTGCGCAAGGATTTCCTCTACGACACCTATCAAGTCGCGGAAGCCCGCGCCTGGGGCGCCGACTGCATCCTGATCATCATGGCCTCGGTCGAGGATGCTCTGGCGGCCGAGCTGGAAGACGCGGCGTTTGGCTGGGGCATGGATGTGCTGGTCGAGGTACATGACGCCGAGGAGACCGAGCGCGCACTCAAGCATCTAAAGTCGCCCCTCGTCGGCGTGAATAACCGCAATCTCAAGACCTTCGAGGTCACTCTTGATGTGACCCGCCAGCTTGCGCCGACGATCCTTGCCGAAGGCCGCGACCTCGTTTGCGAAAGCGGCATCTTCACGCAAGAGGACATGGCCGCGATGGCCGAGGTCGGCGCGCGCCGCTTCCTGATCGGCGAGAGCCTGATGCGGCAGGATGACGTCGCGGGCGCCACCGCAAAGCTGCTGGAGGTCGCATGAGCCTGTCACATTTCGATGATGCGGGTCAGGCCCATATGGTCGATGTCTCCGACAAGGAGGTGACCGATCGTATTGCCGTGGCCGAAGGGCGCGTGGTGATGAAGCCCGAGACGCTGGCCTATGTGCTGCAGGGCACCGCGAAGAAAGGCGACGTGCTGGGCATCGCGCGGATCGCGGGGATAATGGCGGCGAAGAAGACCGCCGATCTGATCCCGCTGTGTCACCCGCTGCCCATCACAAAGGTCACGCTCGATCTGGAGCCCGACGAGAGCCTGCCGGGCGTGAATATCCGCGCGACGGTGAAGACCTCGGGCCAGACGGGCGTCGAGATGGAGGCGCTGACCGCCGTATCGGCAGCGGCGCTGACGGTCTATGACATGCTCAAAGCAGTCGAGAAATCCATGCAGATCGAGGGCATCCGCGTCGTGCTGAAAGACGGCGGCAAGTCCGGGAGATATGAGGCCGAAGGGAGCGCGTCATGAGCTTGCTACCCGTCGAAGAGGCGCTGGAGAAGGTTCTGGCACTGGTCGAACCGCTCGGTACCGAGGTTGTGCCGCTGCGCGCAGCCGTCGGCCGGGTCATGGCCGAGCCCACAACGGCGCGGCTGACCCAGCCCCCGTTCTCGGCCTCGGCGATGGATGGCTACTGGATCGACGTGGCCGATCACCTGCCCGGCGCGGTGCTCAGGGTCGAGGGCGAGGCCGCGGCCGGTCGCGCCTATGCGGGTACGCCCACGCCCGGTCAAGCCGTGCGCATCTTCACCGGCGCACCTGTGCCCGGGCCGAGTGGCGTGGTGGTCTTGCAGGAAAACGTCACCCGCGAGGGCGACATGATTACCCTGCCGCAACAGCTTGAAACCCATGACAATATCCGTCCCCAAGGTCAGGATTTCGCGCAAGGCGAGAGCTTTTGCCCCGAGCGCCCGCTGACGGCGCGCGATCTGGGGCTGCTGGCGGCGATGAATGTCTCGGAAGTCACCGTACGCCGCCGTCCCGTCGTGGCGATCATCGCGACGGGCGACGAACTGGTCATGCCGGGTGAGGAACCTGGCCCGGACCAGATCATCTGCTCCAACAGCTTCATCATCGCGGCGTTGGCCGAGCGCTTGGGCGCCGATGCGCGGATGCTGCCGATCGCACGCGATGACCGTGACAGTCTGCGCACCGTGTTCGAACTGGCGAAAGGCGCGGATCTCGTGGTGACCTCGGGTGGCGCCTCGGTCGGCGCGCATGATTTGGTGGGAGAGGTCGCCGAAGAGCTGGGCCTCGAGCGCAGCTTCTGGAAGATCGCGATGCGCCCGGGTAAGCCGCTGATGGCGGGTCGCATGGGAGACGCGGCAATGCTCGGTCTTCCCGGGAACCCCGTCTCGGCCACGGTCTGCGCCGAACTGTTCCTGCGCCCGATGCTGCGCAAGCTTGCCGGCCTGCCACCCGAGAGCCGGGTGCAGAAAGCCGAACTGGCGACGGATAGCGGACCGACCGGCCCGCGCACGCATTACATGCGCGCCACGCTTGAGCCGGGTCACCCCCTGCCCCGCGTCACGCCCTTCGACAACCAGGACTCGGCGATGCTCAGCATTCTGTCGCAAGCCGATTGCCTGCTGATCCGCCCCTTGGGCGACGGACCCCGCAAAGCTGGGGACACCGTCGAAATTCTGCCGCTGGACTGAGCAAAGCACGCCGAGCGTTGACAGGCGCCGTGAACAAGGGTAGAACAATCCTTGAACATAGGCCCTGATCCGGCAGCGGAGGACCGTGCATGCTGACACGCAAGCAACTGGAATTGCTCGAATTCATTCAGAAACGAATGATGAAGGACGGTGTTCCGCCTTCTTTTGACGAGATGAAAGACGCGCTGGATCTGCGCTCGAAATCGGGCATTCACCGGCTGATCACGGCACTGGAAGAGCGCGGCTTCATTCGTCGCCTCGCCCATCGCGCCCGCGCGATCGAAATCGTGAAGCTGCCCGAGGCCCTGGAAAAGAAGCTCGGCGCGCCTGTGAGCAGCGAAGGCGGCTTCGCGCCGCAGGTGATCAAGGGCGACAAGGTCGACCCGCCGCGCAATGCGATTCCGGTGGAAGCGGTCCACGCGATGGAACTGCCCGTGATGGGCCGGATCGCCGCCGGCGTCCCGATCGAGGCGATCTCTGAAGTGTCGCACCATGTCGCCGTTCCCGGCTCCATGCTGGGCGGACGCGGCGAGCATTATGCACTTGAAGTCAAGGGCGACTCGATGATCGAGGCGGGGATCAACGATGGCGATATCGTGGTGATCCGCGAGCAAGGGTCGGCGCAAAACGGCGATATCGTCGTGGCGCTGGTCGAAGGGCATGAGGCGACGCTGAAGCGGTTCTATCGCCGCAACGGGATGATCGCGCTGGAGGCGGCAAACCCGGCTTACGAGACACGGCTCTTGCGCGACGATCAGGTCCGGGTCCAGGGACGCCTCGTGGGGCTGATCCGCAGCTATTGAGGGCTCGACCCGTCAAGATGAGGGCGTCCTGCGGGGCGCCCTTTTCTGTTGCCGGGGGCCGCGAAGGCGGTGTGCCTTCCTCCGGCGGGGATATTTTTCCAAGTCGAAATTCAGGGGGCCGTCCAGAGGCGGCGGCCCTTGGTCTGGGCGGTGCTGGTGATCCGGCCCAGACTGTCGATCGCGACGGCGCCGGTCTCTCGCAGGCGGTTGATGTCCCACAGCTCGCAGTCCTTTGGGGGCTCGGGCAGGCGCGCGGCGATCACGACGAGGGCGCCTGGCGTGCAAAGGTCGGCCAGACTTGCGGGCGCGGATTTTCCGGTGAGGAGGATCAGCGGCGCGGCGCGGAACTGTGTGAGCCGCGCGGCATCGGGGCCCGTGAAGGCGGGGCGCGCGGCGGCCTCTTCGAGGGAAGCGGCGTCCCCGTCGGCTTCGAGCCAGCGACCGGAAATGAACCCCGCCCCGGGCTTGGCGAGCACGCGGCCATGACCCGTCATCAACCCGATTTGCTGCGCCTCGGGCGCGATCAGGAGTGCAGGACGGTCCGCGGGGGCACGGCTCCAGAGCAGGGTCGCTGCAAGGATCGCGAGCCCACTGAGGCTGCGCCCCGCGCCGCGGGTCAGGATCATGCCGATCACGCCGAGGGCGAGGAGCGGGACCACCGCAGGACCGGGTTGCACGATGGAGATCACCGAGCCCTCGAACCCGCTGACCCAAGTGGCCACGCGCAGGATCCAGCCCGTACCGAGCCCCATCGCCCAGAGCGCAGGCCCCGCAAGCCCAAGCGGCGCGAGGATCGCGGCGAGCACCCCCATCGGCATCACCAGAAGCCCCATCGCGGGCACGGCGAGCAGATTGGCAAGCACGCCATATTCCGAGAGCCGGTGGAACTGCGCCGCCACGATCGGCGCGGTCGCGGCACCGGCGATCAGGGAGGTCGCGACCAGCATCAGGACGGGGCGCAGTGGTCGCGGCAGGCGGCGCGCCGCGCGGGTCCAGGGGCCAAGCGCCACGATCAGCGCGGTCGTCGCGGCGAAGGACATCTGGAAGCCGGGCTCGGTAAGGCTTTCGGGTTTCCAGATCAACAGAAGGCTTGCGGCGAGCGCGACGGTACGCAGGCTCAGGGCGCGGCGATCGACCAACACCGCGCCGAGCATCACGCTCACCATGATCCAGGCGCGCTGGGTCGACACGGCGGGACCGGCAAGCCAGAGATAGGCGCTCGCAGCAATCAGGGCCGCGAGCGCCGCGAGTTTCTTCGTGGGCCAGATCAGCGCGGGGCGGCCGGCCAGCGCGAGCCCGTAACGGACCAGCGCGAAGACAAAGCCGCTCAGCATTCCCATATGCAGCCCCGAAATCGCGATCAGGTGGGCGAGGTTCGAGCGGCGCATCGCCTCGCGCGTGGCTTCGCTCAGCCCAGAGCGATCTCCCGTCATCAGCGCCGCGGCGATCGCGCCGGGCTGACCTGAAATGCGCTCCTGGATCGCTTGTGAGAGGCCCATTCTGGTCCGATGGGCGGCAAGCGCCCAGTCGCCCGGATCGGGAGGGGCTGCGCGCAAGAGGGGGCTGCGCGTGTAGCCCACCGCGCCCAGTTGGTCGAACCAGGCGGAGCGGCGGAAATCATAGGCATCGGGCGCGGCAGGCGGCGGCGGCGGGGAGAGATGCGCACTCATCATCACCTGTGCGCCGGGCTCGAGCGTCGCAGGCACAGCGCCGTGGAGTGTCACACGGACCCTTGCCGGCGTGCGCGCAGGGCTGACGCGGTCGAGGCGCACGGTATCGAGGGTCACGCGGATCCGGTCGGAGGCCGCGCGGTCGATCATAACGACCCGGCCCGTCACCGGCCCGTAATAGCGAAACGAAAGCACCGGCGCCGCGACGCTCTGGGCGCGCAGCCCGGCCAGTAGAAAACCGAGGGCTGCAAGCATCACCAGCGCCGCCGGGAAGCGCATCGGCACCGGCGCGCGCAGGGCGAGTGCCGCGGATAGGAGCCCGAACAAGACGGCAAGAGAATAGTCCGCGAAACCCGGCTCTGTCAGGCGGGAGAAATAGAGGCCGACACCCGCACTCAATGCCACCGGCATCCAGAGGAACAGCTGCAGCCGCGCTCGCGACAGCGCGCCGAGCGGATCCTCGATCCCGCCGAGGCACGCACGCAGCCAAGCTGGCCGACGCGGGGCTGTCGGCGGCTGTTCCGCCCAATCAGGCGCCTGCGCATCCCACGCCATGCTTGTCCTCGGGCCCGTCCCTGCTTATGCATCCACGCGAGACAGCCTATGCGCGTCATGGTTTCCGAAAGGTTAATGCAGGCCCCGAGCGCCCTGCGAAGAAAGGCCCCCGATGTCCGATCAGATCGTCACCCGTTTCGCCCCCTCGCCCACTGGCTACCTGCATATCGGCGGCGCGCGCACGGCGCTGTTCAACTGGCTTTACGCGCGCGGGCGCGGGGGCAAGTTCCTGCTGCGCATCGAGGATACCGACCGCGAGCGCTCGACCCCGGAGGCCACGGCGGCGATCTTGCAGGGGCTCGACTGGCTCGGGCTCGATTTCGACGGCGACGTCGTGAGCCAGTTCGAAGGGGCCGCGCGCCATGCCGAGGTGGCCCATCAGATGCTTGAGACGGGTCGCGCCTATAAGTGTTTCTCCACCCAGGAGGAGATCGCGGCCTTCCGCGAGCAGCCCGAGAACAAGGGCAAGATGTTTCCCTCGCCCTGGCGCGATGCCGACCCGTCGAGCTATCCCGACGCTCCTTATGTGATCCGCCTCAAGGCCCCGCGCGAGGGCGAGACTGTGATCGCGGATGCCGTTCAGGGGGATGTGACGATCCGCAACGATCAGCTCGATGACATGATCTGTTTACGTTCGGATGGCACACCCACCTATATGCTGGCCGTTGTCGTCGATGACCATGATATGGGCGTGACCCATGTGATCCGGGGAGATGACCACCTGGTCAATGCCGCCCGTCAGATCCAGGTCTATGATGCGATGGGCTGGGACGTTCCCACGTTTGCGCATATTCCGCTGATCCACGGTCCCGACGGCAAGAAACTGTCGAAACGCCATGGCGCGGTCGGTCTTGAGCAGTATCAGGCGATGGGCTATCCGGCGAGCGGCATGCGCAACTACCTCGCACGGCTCGGCTGGAGCCACGGGGATGATGAATTCTTCACCGACGAGCAGGCCAAGGAATGGTTCGATCTCTCGGGGATCGGCAAATCGCCCGCACGGCTCGACTTCAAGAAACTCGAAAACATCTGCGGCCAGCATATCGCGATCACCGAAGATGCCCAATTACTGAGCGAAATCGAGGGTTATCTCGCAGCCGCAGAAAAGCCCGCACTCGATGCCGCACAGAAAGATGCGCTTCTGCGCACCCTTCCATTCATCAAGGGATCGGTAAAAATCTTGCCGCAACTCCTTGAAAAATCGCACTTCTCCCTGACCCATCGCCCTATCGAGGTCGAGGAGAAGGCGGCGAAGGCGCTGGATGATGTATCCCGTGGTATACTGAGTGAATTGACCTTTGCGCTGCAACGCGCTAATTGGTCGCGGGAAGAACTGGAGGCTGCCGTCGGGCAGGTCGCGGAAGCGCATGGATTGGGGCTTGGAAAGGTCGCGGGTCCGATGCGAGCGGCTCTGGCCGGGCGTGCTGCCACTCCCAGCGTATTCGATATGATGCTCGTTCTGGGCCGGGAGGAGACTCTGGCTCGACTCGACGATCAGGCGGCCTGAGGCCTGGCCGCCCTCTCCGGGCCTGACCCGGACGCGACATCCCGGCGCGGCCCAGCCGGACGATTGAAAGGGATTTTACATGGCAGAAAACCAGAAGACCGCCACGCTTTCGCTTGACGGCACGACCTATGAGCTTCCCGTGCTCTCGCCCAGCGCCGGTCCTGACGTGATCGACATCCGCAAGCTCTATGGTCAGGCCGATGTCTTCACCTATGACCCGGGCTTCACCTCGACCGCGTCGTGCGAATCGAAGATCACCTATATCGACGGCGACAAGGGCGAGCTTCTCTATCGCGGCTATCCGATCGACCAGCTGGCCGAGAAGTCGCACTATCTCGAAGTCTGCTACCTGCTGCTCTACGGGGAACTGCCGACCCGCGCGCAGATGGAAGATTTCGAATACCGGATCACCCGCCACACGATGATCCACGAGCAGATCCACAACTTCTTCCGCGGTTTCCGTCGTGACAGCCACCCGATGGCGACGATGGTGGGTGTCGTGGGCGCGATGTCGGCTTTCTATCACGACAGCCTCGACATCAACGATCCCTGGCAGCGCGAAGTCGCCTCGATGCGCCTCATCGCGAAACTGCCGACGATCGCCGCGATGGCCTACAAGTATTCGATCGGTCAGCCCTTCGTTTATCCGCGCAACGATCTGAGCTACGCCGAGAACTTCCTTAACATGTGCTTCTCGGTACCGGCGGAACCCTACAAGGTCGAGCCCGCGCTCGCGAAGGCGATGGACCGTATCTTCACGCTTCACGCCGATCACGAACAGAACGCCTCGACCTCGACCGTGCGTCTGGCAGGCTCCTCGGGGGCGAACCCGTTCGCCTGTATCGCAGCCGGCATCGCCTGCCTCTGGGGTCCGGCCCATGGCGGCGCCAACCAGGCCTGCCTCGAGATGCTTCGCGAGATCGGCACCGTCGACAAGATCCCGGAATACATCAAGCGCGCCAAGGACAAGGACGATCCCTTCCGCCTGATGGGCTTCGGTCACCGCGTCTACAAGAACTTCGATCCGCGCGCGAAGGTGATGAAGGAATCGGCCGACGAGGTGCTCGACCTGCTCGGCATCCATAACAACCCGACGCTTCAGGTCGCCAAGGAACTCGAGAAGATCGCTCTGGAGGACGAGTATTTCGTCTCGAAGAAGCTCTATCCGAACGTGGACTTCTACTCGGGCATCATCCTCGAGGCGATGGGTTTCCCGACCTCGATGTTCACCCCGATCTTCGCGCTCTCGCGCACCGTGGGCTGGATCTCGCAGTGGAAAGAGATGATCGAAGACCCGACCAACAAGATCGGTCGCCCGCGTCAGCTCTATACCGGCGCGACCTTCCGCGACTACGTGGGCGTGGACGCGCGCTGATCTGCGCTGACCGACATGCGCGGGCCGGAGGTAAACCTCCGGCCCGTTCGCTTATGAAGAGGTCGCGGAAAGGGGCGCTGCCCCTCGCGCGCCGGGGCGCGCTCTCCCCGAGATATTTGGATCAAGAAGAAGAACCATGCGCGAGCGCCTGAAATACCGCCCCCATCATTTTCTCTGCTCGCTGGGTTTCGAGGGAAAAGGGTATTCCGAAGACTTCACCGCGAATATGAGCGCGATCGTGGAGGGGACACTGCGGCGCGCGGACGGGGTGGAGGTCGAGATCGAAGTGGTCGGGGCCGCCGATGACATCTGCGCGCCCTGCCCTTCACGGCGCGGCGCGCTGTGTGTGGCCCAGGACAGGATCGCACAGCTTGACGCTGCGCATGGGCACGCGCTCGGGATCGCGCCGGGGGATGTGTTGCGCTGGGGCGAGGCGCTGGAGCGGATCGCCGCCCTGCCCGAAGGGGCGCTGGAGGAAATTTGCGCCGGTTGCCAGTGGCTTGCCGGAGGCATGTGCGCAAAGGCCCTGGCGCGGCTCAAGGCGGAACGCTAGCGCGTAGCGGCGAATCCTGCGGGCTGGTGTCGCAGCGTGCAACGGAGCGCTTGCGCGGGACCACGGGCGGTGGCAAAACCCGCGCCATGAGCACCGATCAGATCCAAGACCCTTCTCAGGGCAAGAAACTCGCCCTTGTCACCGGCGCCTCGCGGGGCCTCGGTGCGGCGATCGCCGAGGCACTGGCCGCCGATGGCTGGCATATCATGGCCGTCGCCAAGACTTCGGGCGCGCTCGAAGAACTCGACGACCGGATCCAGTCGGCGGGCGGCAGCGCCTCGCTGGGCCCGCTCGATGTAGCCGAGCCCGAGCAGATGGCGCATCTGGCGCAATCCGTGGGCGCGCGTTGGGGCGGCGTCGATCTCTGGGTGCATACCGCAATCCATGCTGCGCCCTTGTGCCCGGCGGGCCATATCGACGCCAAGGAGCTTGCGAAATCGACCGCGGTGAACATGACCGCCACGGCGCAGCTGATCGGGCTGATCGAGCCGCTGCTGATCGCACGAAAGGGCACTGCGCTCTTTTTCGACGATAACCGCGCGGGGCAGAAATTCTTCAGCGTCTACGGCGCAACGAAAGCCGCGCAAATGGCGATGGTGCGCAGCTGGCAGGCGGAGACCGCCAAGGTCGGGCCACGCGTCGTCATCGCCGAGCCCAAACCGATGGCGACCGCACTGCGCGGGCGGTTCTTCCCGGGCGAGGATCGCTCGGTGCTGGCCGATCGTCACGACGAGGCGCGCCGCATCCTCGCGGCACTCTGATCCGTCCCTCCTGATCCCGCCCCTGCGGCGCTTTGGCGACACTCGCGCGCGGCGGCGCGGGTCCGCTTTACCCTTGCGCGCCCTCGCGTTAAGCATCGGGTAGAACGGCAGGACAGCGGGGGCGGAATGCGTATTCTCATCACCAATGACGACGGGATCGACGCGCCGGGCCTTTCGGTTCTGAGCGAGATCGCGGAAGAGATCGCGGGACCCGATGGCGAGGTCTGGACCGTGGCGCCCGCCTTCGAGCAATCGGGCGTCGGTCATTGCATCTCCTATACCCACCCGATGATGATCTCGAAGCTCTCCGAGCGGCGTTTCGCGGCCGAGGGCAGCCCCGCTGACTGCGTGATGGCGGGGCTTTACGACGTGCTCGAGGGCCAGCGCCCCGATCTGGTGCTCTCGGGGGTCAACCGGGGCAACAACTCGGCCGATAATGCGCTCTATTCCGGCACGTTGGGTGGCGCGATGGAGGCCGCGCTGCAAGGTGTTCCGGCCATCGCGATGTCGCAATTCCTCGGGCCGGAAGTGTTCAACGCCCCCGACATGTTCGAGGCTGCGCGCGTGCATGGCGCCGCTCTGGTGCGACGTCTTCTGGAAAACGGGATCTGGGACGACGGCGATTACCGCGTCTTCTACAATGTGAATTTCCCGCCCGTCCTCGCGGCGGATGTGAAGGGGCACAAGGTGGCAGCCCAGGGCTTCCGCAAGGATTGCTATTTCTCGACCGAGGCGCATCACGCGCCTTCGGGGCGGCGGTTCCTGTGGATCAAGGGCGGACCGCAGCATACCCCCACCCAGCCGGGAACCGACGCGGCGGTGAACCTCGATGGCTACATCTCGGTCACGCCGATGCGGGCGGATCTGACCGCCCATGACGTTCTGGCCGATCTGGAGGCCCGTCTGGGATGAGCGAGGAGCCGTCGCAGGAGGATCAGGCCGAGCGCAAGATGCGTTTCCTCTTTGCGCTGCGCTCAAAGGGGGTCACCGATGCGCGCACCCTCTCGGCAATGGAACAGATCGATCGCGGGCGCTTCGTGCGCGGGCTCTTTGCCGATCGCGCCTATGAGGACATGCCGCTTCCCATCGCCTGTGGCCAGACGATCAGCCAGCCCTCTGTGGTGGGGCTGATGACCCAGGCCTTGCAGGCGGGACCGCGCGACACCGTGCTCGAGATCGGCACCGGCTCGGGCTATCAGGCGGCGATTCTGAGCCTGCTTGCCCGCCGGATCTACACGGTCGACCGCCACCGCCGACTGGTGCGCGAGGCCGAGGCGGTGTTCTCGGCCCTCGGTCTGCCCAATATCGTGGCGGTTGCGGGCGACGGATCACGTGGGATGCCCGACCAGGCGCCTTTCGATAGAATCATCGTGACCGCGGCGGCCGAAGACCCGCCGGGGCCGCTCTTGGCCCAGCTCAAGATCGGGGGTATCATGATTTTACCCGTGGGCCAGTCGGACACGGTGCAGAGCCTGATCCGGGTGCGCCGGCTCGAGACAGGTTTCGATTACGAAGAGTTGCGCCCGGTGCGGTTCGTCCCTCTCGTCGAGGGTATGGCGAGCGATTGAGTGGCAGGTAGCGAAGGGTCCTCCAGAGGCCCGAAGACAGTGAGGACTGAGCGGATGGCATCGAATTTTTCCCGGATGCGGCTGATCGTGGTCGGAGGCGTTGCGCTGACGGCGTTGGCCGCGTGTAACCCCAACGGGTTCGACATGGATCTGCGCGGCTATGGCAATAACGGCGGGCTCGACACGTCCGCCGCCGCCCAGCAGGCCGTGCAGGATCGCCCGCGCCCCGATGCGCGGGGCATCATCACCTATCCCAATTACCAGGTCGTCGTGGCCCGGCGCGGCGACACAGTGACAAGCATCGCGCAACGCATCGGTGCCGATCCGGCATCGCTCGCGCGCTACAACGCCATAGCGCCCAACGCGACGCTCGGCGCGGGCGAGGTTCTGGCATTGCCGAACAAGGTCACGAGTGGCGCCACTGCGGGCAATCCCGGTGCGCTCACCTCCGAGACCATCGACATCACCTCGCTCGCCTCGAATGCGATCGACAAGGCGCAGGCCAACCAGCCCGCGACGGCCGCCGCGCCGAAGGCAGCCGCGCCGGTCACCGCGCCCGAGCCGACCCGCCACAAGGTCGCGCGTGGCGAGACCGCCTATTCGATCGCGCGCTATTACAGCGTTCCGGTCAAGGCGTTGGCGGAATGGAACGGTCTGCCCAATGATCTGAGCGTGCGCGAAGGTCAGGTGCTGATGATCCCGGTCGCGGCGAACCGCCAGCCCGCGCGGGTCGAGACCGCGACCTCGACCACCGCGCCGGGGACTGGCTCGCCCACGCCGGTTCCGCCCTCGGCGACCGAACCGCTGCCCAGCCAGTCCCCGCCCAAGGCCTCCGAGCCGGTGAAGACGACCGCTGCCCCCGATCTGGGCGCCGAACGCACAAAGGCCTCGGACAACGCACAGCTGATGATGCCGGTCTCGGGCGCGATCATCCGCCCCTACAAGAAGGGCAAGAACGACGGGATCGACATCTCCGCCGCGCCCGGTACCGGGGTCAAGGCGGCCGAAGGTGGTTCGGTCCTGCTGATCAGCCAGGACACCGACGATGTCTCCTTCCTCGCGATCAAACATGCCGACGGGCTGGTGACGGTCTATTACAACGTGA
This sequence comes from Thioclava sp. L04-15, assembly GCF_002020275.1. NCBI lineage: Bacteria > Pseudomonadati > Pseudomonadota > Alphaproteobacteria > Rhodobacterales > Paracoccaceae > Thioclava > Thioclava sp. L04-15. The sequence goes on from NZ_MPZW01000003.1 coordinate 146,841, forward strand.
CCGGCATCACCGTGTCGAAAGGCGCCAGCGTGAAGCGCGGGCAGACCATCGCGAAGATCGCTCCCGGCGATCCGGGCTATCTGCATTTCGAAGTTCGCAAGGGGATCGATTCGGTCGACCCGATGCCCTACCTGAACTGATACGGTGCGCGGGCTGGCCCAATCGTCAGCCCGCGCATCGCTCTGCCGCCTACTCCGCGACCGGTGCGAGAAGCAGGCAGCTTTCACTGTTGAGAACGCCCGGAATTTCCCGGATATCCCGCAACGCCCGGTCGAACTCTCCCAGCGTTTCGGCGCGGATCTCGGCCACCAGATCCCAGTTTCCATTCGTCGCATAGACAGTCGCCACCTCGGGGATGCGGTGCAGCGCGCGGATCACCGCGCGCGACATCTTGCCCTGCAACTCGACCATCGTGATTGCGCGCACCTGCCCCTCGACATCCGTCTCGGTCTCGATGGTGAAGCGGCGGATCTGGCCAGAGGCGACCAGTGCCTCCAGCCGCGTGCGCGCTGTGGTGCGAGACACCCCCACCCTCAGCGCCAGATCGGTCACAGAGAGCCGCGCATCCGAGCGCAGCGCGGCGATGATCGCCCGGTCCGTGTCGTCGAGCTGCATGAAACCTCCGATTCGCGCAATCACTTTATCAATTTGATCAAAATTAGTTCCGATTTGCGCAAATTGACAAGAGAAACCCGCGCGCCATTTCGACATCTTAAGACCAACAAGGGAGATCACGATGAACCGCACCTGTTCGATTCTGGGCGCGCCCGTCCAGACCGGCGCGTCGCAGCCCGGCTGCATCATGGGACCGGCGAGCCTGCGCACGGCAGGCCTCGGCACGATCCTGACCGAGCTGGGTTGGGAAGTGAACGACCTCGGCGATCTCGCGATCGGCCCGCAGGAACCGATGCCGCATGAGAACCCCGCGATCCACGATCTGGCCGAGACCCGCGCCTGGATCGAGGTGCTTTCGCAAGCCGCCTTCGACGCCGCGCAAAACCACGACCGCCCGATCTTCATCGGCGGCGATCACGCGCTGGCGGCGGGCACGCTGAGCGGGCTCGCGCGGCACGCGAAGGCGCTGGAGCGTCCGCTGTTCGTGCTCTGGCTCGATGCGCACCCCGACCTGCACACGCTCGCCACCACGACCAGCGGCAACCTTCACGGTACGCCCGTCGCCTATGTCACCGGCCAGCCCGATTTCGAGGCTTTCCCGCCGCTTCAGGCCACCGTGGACCCCAAGAATTTCTGCATGATGGGCATCCGCTCGGTCGATCCGGCCGAACGCGACCGGATCAAGCAGATCGGCATGGAGGTTCATGACATGCGTTCGATCGACGAGACCGGCGTGCTGGCCCCGCTGCGCGCTTACCTCGACCGGGTGCGCGCCGCCAATGGGCTTTTACATCTCAGCTTCGATGTGGATTTCCTCGACCCCGAGATCGCGCCCGCCGTGGGCACCACCGTTCCGGGCGGCGCCACCTTCCGCGAGGCGCATCTGATCATGGAGGAGCTGGGCGACAGCGACCTCGTGACCTCGCTCGACATCGTCGAGCTCAACCCTTTCCTCGATGAACGCGGCCGCACGGCGAAATTGCTGTGCGACCTTGCCGCCAGCCTCTTCGGTCGGCGCGTTCTCGACCGCATGACACGGAGCTACTGATGGATATGACCCCGCTCGCCCCCTCGAAACTGGCGCTCGTGCCCTTCGTTTCGGTTGCCAACATGATGCGGCTGGTCAACGCGATCGGCGCCGAGCAGGTGATGCGCGACCTTGCCGCCTATATCGAGGAGGATTTTCGTCGCTGGCCCGATTTCGACAAGACCCCGCGCGTGGCATCCCATTCGGCCGAGGGCGTGATCGAGCTGATGCCGACGGCGGATGCCGAGAATTACGGGTTCAAATATGTCAACGGCCACCCCAGGAACGGCCGTACCGGGCACCAGACCGTGACGGCCTTCGGCGTACTCTCGTCGGTCGCGACGGGCTATCCGCTCTTGATGACCGAGATGACGCTGTTGACCGCACTGCGCACCGCCGCCACCTCGGCGCTGGTCGGAAAATACCTCGCCCCGAAAGGCGCGCGCGTCATGGGGATGATCGGAAATGGTGCGCAGTGCGAGTTCCAGGCGCTGGCCTTCCGCGCGATCTGCGGCATCGACACGTTGCGGCTTTACGATATCGACCCGGCGGCGACCGAGAAGGCGGCAAAGAACCTGGCCGAACAAGGGTTCAGCGTCACCAAATGCCGCTCGGCAGAAGAGGCCGTCGAGGGCGCGCAGGTCATCACCACCTGCACCGCCGACAAGCAATATGCGACGATCCTGACCGATAACATGGTGGGCTCGGGCGTGCATATCAATGCGATCGGTGGCGACTGCCCCGGCAAGACCGAGCTGCATCGCGACATCCTCACCCGCTCGGAAATCTTCGTCGAATACCCGCCGCAGACCCGCATCGAGGGCGAGATCCAGGCGCTCGACGAGGATCATCCGGTGACCGAACTATGGAAGGTCATGCGCGGCGAGGCCGAGGGCCGGCGCGACGCCAAACAGATCACGCTGTTCGATTCCGTGGGCTTCGCGATCGAGGATTTCAGCGCGCTGCGCTACATCCATGACCGCGTGCAGGGCAGCGAATATGCGCAGATGCTCGATCTTCTGGCAGACCCCGACGATCCGCGCGATTTGTTCGGGATGCTGACGCGGGCAGGCTGAGCCCCGCTTGCGCTCGGGCGCGGCGCATGGCACCGAAGGCGAAACGGCCCATCCCAGACGAGAGCGTGACATGACCTATCAGACCCACCCCTATGCGGGCGACGGCAGCCATACCGGCAGCTATTACGCGGCATCGGCCAACCCGGCCCCGCTGCGTCCGGAACTCGTGGGCGAGGTCGAGGCCGACATCTGCGTCGTGGGCGCCGGGTTCTCAGGCCTGTCGACCGCGCTGCATCTGGCGGAAAAGGGCTACAAGGTCACTGTGGTCGAAGGCGCACGCATCGGCTGGGGCGCCTCGGGGCGCAATGGCGGGCAGATCGTCAACGGCCTGAACGCGAGCCTCGACACGATCGAGCGCCGCTATGGCAAAGACACCGCCCGGTTCGTGGCTGGCCTCGTGATGGAAGGCGGCGACATCATCCGCAAGCGCATCGCCACATACGGCATCCAGTGCGACCTGAAACACGGCAATGTCTTCGCGGGCCTGACCGGCAAACATATGCAGGAGTTGGAGGCGCGCTGGAAACTCTGGCGCAGCTACGGCATCGACAGCCAGGAGATGCTGAGCCGCGATGAGATGCGCGAACACGCCGCCTCGGACCTCTATTCCGGGGGCATGATTGACCATAAGGGCGGCCACCTGCACCCGCTGAACCTCGCGCTTGGCGAGGCGGCGGCACTGGAAAGCCTCGGGGGCACGATCTACGAGATGTCGCCCGTCATGTCCGTCGATACCGAGGCCACGCGCCCCGTCATCAAGACCGCGAAGGGCCAGATCGCCGCCAAAACGCTGGTACTGTGCGGCAATGCCTATCTCGGCCATGTGGTGCCCACGCTGGAGCGCCGAGTGATGCCGGTCTCGACGCAGGTGATGGCGACCGAACCGCTGGGCGAAGATCGCGCCCGCGCGCTGATGCCTTCCGACGTCTGCATCGAGGACGTGCGCTATATCCTCGACTATTACCGCATGTCGGCCGACAACCGCCTGCTGTTTGGCGGCGGAACCGTCTATGGCGGGGCCGACCCGAAGGACATCAAGGCGAAGCTCTGGAAGAACCTCGAAAAGGTCTTCCCGCAACTCAAGGGCGTGAAAATCGATTATGCTTGGTCGGGCAATTTTGCGCTCTCGTTCAGCCGGGTGCCGCAGATGGGGCGGATCGGGCAGAACACCTATTTCGCGCATGGCTATTCCGGGCATGGCGTGACCGGCTCGCACACCTTCGGGCGGATCCTCTCCGAGGCGATCAACGGCGATCTGACCCGGTTCGATACCTTCGAAAAACTGCCCTGGATTCCCTTCCCCGGCGGGCACACCTTCCGGGTGCCCTATTCGGTCGCGGGGTCGTGGTGGTATGCGCTGCGCGACAAGCTGGGGGTGTAAGCCCCCTGCCCTGCGCGCAGGCCCGGCTTACAGCGATATCCCGCGACGCCCGGCCAGATCGGTGAAATACTGCCATGCGACGCGGCCCGAACGCGCCCCGCGCGTGGCTTGCCATTCGATGGCCTCGGCGCGCAACTCCTCGTCGGAAATAGCCACGTCATAGCTGTCGCAATAGCCCCGGATCATCGCGAGATATTCGTCCTGCGAACAGGGGTGGAAGCCCAGCCACAGCCCGAAACGATCCGACAGCGAGACTTTCTCTTCCACCGCCTCGGAGGGGTTGATCGCGGTCGAACGTTCGTTCTCGATCATGTCGCGCGGCATCAGGTGGCGCCGGTTCGACGTGGCATAGAGGATCACGTTCGCGGGTCGTCCCTCGATCCCGCCATCCAGCACCGCCTTGAGTGATTTGTAATGCTGGTCGTCATGGCTGAAAGAGAGGTCATCGCAGAACAGGATGAAGCGCATATCGGGGGCCGCGCGCAGATGCGCGAGCAGACGACCGACCGAGGGCAGGTCCTCGCGCGCCAGTTCCACCAGCTTGATCGGCAGACCATCCGCCACTGCGGCCGCATGGGCGGCCTTCACGAGCGAGGATTTCCCCATCCCGCGTGCACCCCACAGGAGCGCATTGTTCGCCGCCGCGCCGCGCGCAAATTGCAGCGTGTTGGCCAGCAGCGTGTCGCGCGAACGGTCGATGCCGTGCAGCAGGTTCAGATCGACCCGGGCGACCTGCGCGACCGGCTCCAGCCGATCCGGCAAGGTGTGCCAGATGAAGGCGTCGGCCGTGGCGAAATCGGGCGCGGGCTGCGGCGCGGGCGAGAGACGCTCGAGCGCATGGGCGATGCGGATCAGCGCCTCGTCAGTCATGCCTTGTCGCCCTTCTCGTCTTCGTCCTCGTCATCATCCCACTCATCGGGGTCGATCCAGGTGCCCTCGGCGCGCATCCGCGCTTCGCGAGCCTTTTCGATCCGTTTCACAAGCTGGATCGAAACCTCGTAGAGGCCATAGACAACTGTGAACAAGATCACCTGAGAGATCACGTCCGGGGGCGTGGCGATCGCTGCCACGATCAGGATCGCGACGACGGCATATTTGCGCATGCTCGAAAGCCCTGCGGAGGACACGAGCCCCGCCTTGCCCATCAGCGACAGAAGCACGGGCAGCTGGAAGCAGATCCCGAAGGCCATGACGAACTTGATCGTCAGGTTCAGGTATTCCTGCACCGAGCCCTGAAAACCGATCGCGGCCATCTCGTTCGCGCCGGTGGTCGCCCCGATCTCGCCCTGCTGGAAGCCAAGGAAGAAATTGAAGGCGAGCGGCAGGATCACGTAATAGGCGAAGGCCGCGCCAAGGAAGAACATGATCGGCGAGGCGATCAGGAAGGGCAGGAACGCGTTCTTCTCGTTGCGATAAAGCCCCGGCGCCACGAAACGCCACATCTGATAGGCGATGACCGGGAAGGCGAGCGCGAAGCCACCCAAGAAAGAGATGTTGATCGCGACGAAGAAGCCTTCCTGCAATTTGATCAGGTAGAGGCCACACTGCTCGCCGCGCGTAGCAAGCGCATGGCAGACGGGCCGGGTCAGGAAGTTGAAGATCGGGTTCCAGACCGTGTAGCAGACCACCATCGCCGCGACGAAAGCGCCGAGCGAATAGAGGATGCGGGTGCGCAGTTCCGCCAGATGCTCGATCAGCGGGGCGGCACTGTCGTCGATCTCGTCATGATCGCTCATGCGTCATCCTTCTTGGCGGCGGGTTTCTTCGCCGCCACCTTCTTCGCGGCCGGTTTCGTCGCCGCTTTCGTGGCGGGCTTCGCGGCTGGTTTGCTGCTCGATTTCGTTGCCGGTTTGGTCGCCTTGGGCGCGGCCTTCTTGGCAGCCGGTTTCTTCGCTGTGGGCTTGGCCGGGCTGGCCTCGGGCTTGGGCGGCGCGGCCTCCGGATCAGGCTTGAGCGCTGTAGTCTTCGAACTGTCGGAGAGCTTGGGCTCCCATTTCTCGAAACTGTCAGCCGCCTTTTCCAGCGCATCGAGGCCAAGCGATTTCTTTGACGCCAGCGATTTCAGATCGCGCACGGATCCAGCGGCCTCGTCGAGCCCGGTATCCTTCGCCGCATCCTCCATCGCCCGCGAGAACTCGCGCGCCATCGACTTTGCCTTCGCGGTAAAGCGGCCAAGCTGATGGAACATCTTGGGCAGGTCCTTCGGACCCACCACGATCAGCGCCACGACGCCAATCACCAGAAGTTCGCTCCAACCGATGTCAAACATGGGTGCTCAGGCCTCCGGCCAGATCTCTGGCGCGCCCGGGGCGTCTCCGCCCGCCTGCGCGCGCTCCGGCTCAGGCCTTGTCTTTTTCTTTCTCGGTCTCGGGGGTCACGTCGCGCGCGTCCTCGGCGGTCGCATCCTCGATTTCCTTGGTGCCGTCGTTCACGCCCTTCTTGAAGGCGGTGATCCCCTTGCCGACTTCGCCCATCAGCGACGAAATCTTGCCGCGGCCGAACAGCACGAGCACCACGACGGCGATCAGAAGAAGGCCGGGAAGGCCGATATTGTTGAGCATTGTCTTTTCCCCTCTGGGCACGGGCCCGCCGCCCGCGTCTTTGTCAGCGTCATGTTTTAGGTCCATGCGCGGGCCAATCCTAGACCGATTCCGCCGCTCTGCGGCGCTCGGGCGCAGATTACTGACAGTTCATTGTCAGTTGCCCCCGGCGGCGCTATGCTCGTCTCCACCCCAGCGAGAGGCGCTCCGATGACCCGCGACGAGCGGTTGCAACAGATCATCGCCATCCTGCGCGACGGCAAGATGCACCGCGCGCGCGACCTCGCCGCGCGTCTCGGCGTGTCCGAGCGAACGATCTGGCGCGACATGGCCGAAATCTCGGCTTACGGCGTGCCGGTCGAGGGTGAACGCGGGGTCGGCTATATCCTGCGCCGGGCGATGGGGCTGCCGCCGCTGGTGCTCACCAAGGAAGAGCTCGCGGCGCTCGAACACCTGCTGACACTGGCCGAAGCGGTCGAGGACCCGCGCCTTTCCGCAGGTGCCGCGAGCCTCGCCGCGAAGATCCGCGCCGCCCTGCCCTCGCCCCCCGCAGAGGATACCGCCGAGGACGCCGGGGAAGGTCTGGCGGGCGCGAGGGCTTCCAGCTAGGGTTGCAAAACCGCCCCGCCTAACGCCACGGAGACCCGATGAACGGCGCCGAATACATCACCGCCTTCGTGACGCTGTTCGTCATCATCGACCCTATCGGGCTCGCGCCGGTCTTCATCGCGCTGACCTTGGGTGAAAGCCCGCGCGCACGACTGCGCATTGCCTTGCGTTCGCTCGTGATTGCGGCTGTCCTGCTGACGCTGTTTGGCATCTTCGGCGACAAGATCCTTGCCGGAATCGGCATTTCCATGCCCGCCTTCCGCATCGCGGGTGGCGTGCTTTTGTTCCTGACCGCGCTCGACATGCTGTTCGAGCGTCGTACCAAGCGGCGACAGCAACAGGGCGAGGAACACGAGGTCGAGCCCGAACACGACCCGTCCGTCTTCCCGCTGGCCACCCCCCTTCTGGCGGGCCCAGGCGCGATGGCGACGATGATCCTGCTTGCTGGCAAGGCGGAGGCCGACTGGCTGCATGTGACGATCATCATCGGCGTGATGCTGGTCGTTCTGGCCTGCGTCTTCGTGATGTTCCTGCTCGCCACCCCGATCGAGCGCGCGCTGGGGCGCACCGGAACGATGGTTGTGACGCGCCTTCTGGGGATGCTGCTGGCGGCACTCGCGATCCAGTTCATCCTCGACGGGCTGCGTGGCGCGGGGCTGATGGGGCTGGCCTGAGGCAAACCGTCCCCTGTGAAAGCGCCTCTGCGCGCCCTACATCTTCGACAAAGAGACCCTGCGTAACGAGAGCGAATGGTGGAACAGGTCATCAGCGAGAATTGGGGGCGGCTGGTCTATCTCGGCCTGCTGCTGGTCGCGGTGGGCGGCTATTTCATGCTCGAGATCCGGCACCGGCCCGGGCGCACCCTGCAACAGGCGGCGATCTGGGGACTGATTTTTCTCGGCACGCTCGCGGCGGTGGGGCTCTGGTCCGACATCCAGAAACAGGTGACGGTCCCGGAGCAGGCGGTGATGAGCGATGGCCGGATCGAGGTGCCCCAGGCGCAGGACGGGCATTACTATCTGACCGCCGAGGTGAATGGCAAACCCGTGCGTTTCGTCGTCGACACAGGCGCAAGCCAGATCGTGCTGACCCAGCGCGATGCAGAGCGTGCCGGGATCGACACCGAGCAGCTCGCCTATGTCGGACAGGCACGCACCGCGAACGGGCTGGTCGCCACCGCCCCGGTGCGCCTGCAAAGCTTCGATCTCGGTCCGATCCACGATTCCAATCTGCGCGCGGTCGTCAATCGCGGCTCGATGGACACCTCGCTTCTGGGCATGACCTATCTCACTCGGTTCGCCAAGGTCGAGTTCGCCCGCGGCACGCTGATCCTCGAGCGCTGATCGCAAGCTCTGGCGCGACGCGCGACCCGCAATCGCCGTGAACCTGCCTTTTTTGTGCCGCATTGTGTTAGCAATTTGTTGGCGTGCGGGGGGATACCTTCGCGAAACAGCCTCGACAGGCTTCGTCACAAGGATGGCAAGATGGTTTCCTTCGACACGCTCGCCCTCGCCATCATCGCGATTGCCCTGCTCCGCGAAGCCTATCTGCGCCTGCGTCCCGCCTCGAACCCGCCGGTCGCCAAGCGCAGCTGAACTCAGTTTCTCACCAACACCGCGAGGTCGGCGACATTGGTCCCGGTCGCCCCGGTGACAAGCAAAGCCCCCGCCGCCTTCAAGGCGTGATAGCTGTCATTGCGCGCAAGAGCGACCTGCGGATCACAGCCCTCATCCCGCGCGGTGGCACAGCTTTCGGGCCCCACAAGACCGCCCGCGGCATCCGTTGGTCCGTCACGCCCGTCGGTACCGCCGGACAGGAACCGCCAGTCCCCCGTGACGCCTGCGGCCTCGGCCGCGCACGCCACGCGCAGGGCGAGTTCCTGATTGCGACCGCCCAGCCCATCCCCGCGCAGCGTGACCGTGGTTTCGCCACCGAAGACGAGTGTCTGGCCGGGCGCCATCTCGCTGATCAGGGCCACGATCCGCGGCGCAAGGGCCGCGACATCGCCTTCCAGCGCGAATGGTCCTTCCTGCGCACCTTGCGCCACCATCGCCGCGACCGAGATCCCGTTCGCGCCGATCAAGCGGTTGCGTCCCTGCGGCACCGAGGAGGCCTCTGCCCCCTGCGCCAGATGCGCGCGCACCGCCTCGGGCAACGCGTCCCAGATCCCCAGCTCACGGCACAGCTGCGCCGCCCGCGAGCGGGTGCCGATCGGTGCGACGGTCGGCCCCGATGCGATCACCCGCAGATCGTCGCCCGGCACATCCGACAGGATCAAGCCAGTCACCGGCGCTTTCGAGGCGAGGAGCCAGCCGCCCCCCTTGAGTTCGGAGAGTTGCTGACGGATCAGGTTCATCTGGGTGATATCGGCGCCACATCCCAGCAAGAGCCGGCTGACCTCTGCCTTGTCGGCCAAGGTCAGCCCGGGCGCCGGAGCCACCGCCAGCGCCGAGCCACCGCCCGAAATCAAGGCCAGCACCCGGTCCTGCGGCGAGAGCGCCCGCAGGCACTCGAGGATAGCGCGCCCTGCCGCCGCGCTGCCCGCCCCCGGCACCGGGTGATCGCCCGCGATCAGCATCATCCCATCGCGCGGCACCGCCGTCTCGGCATTCTCGGGATTGGTCACCACCAGCGCCTGCGTGCCCTCGGGCAAAGCCTTCAGTGCCGCCGCACTCATCGCAAGCGCCGCCTTGCCGAGCGCGACGACCTGCCATCGCCCTCCCGGTTCCGGCCCCTCTGCCGCAGCCCAGCCCATCGCGCCGACAACACCCGCCGCCGGATCGGCGGCTGCAACCCCGGCTTCGAAAAGCTTTCGCGCGCGCGTGTCGATATCCATCACCCCTCCCCTTCCAATTGCCTTAAGTATCCTCGGGGGAAGGCGAGCCGCAAGCCCGACGGGGGCAGACAGCCCCGCTAAGTGGTCACCAAAAAGAGAGACGCCCGCGGGGAGCGCGGGCGTCAAAACTGGCAAGCGGAAGGCCCTTGCCGGTCTGTCGTGGCGGGGACCCGAAAGCCCCCGCCGGGGAGGTATCAGCCACCCTGGCTTTCGATATAGGCCAGAACCGCTTTCACATCTTCGGACTTCTTGAGACCCGCGAAGGACATCTTGTTCTTCGGGATGTAGCCCTTCGGATCGGCGAGATAGGCTTCGACGGTTTCCTCGTTCCAGACGAGCCCGTTTTCGCCGTGCTCCTTCATGGATTTCGAGTATTTGAACCCGTCCACGGTACCCGCGGTGCGGCCGATCAGGCCGTTGAGCACCGGGCCGACCTTGTTCGAAGCGCCTTCGCCGACCTGGTGGCAGGCTTTGCACTTCTTGAAGACCTTCTCACCAGCCGCAACCAGTTCCGGATCGGCGGAGAGCGTCTCCTCGGTGGCCGCCGGAGCTGCCGCCGCCGGGGCTTCCGCCGCGGCAGGCGCGTCTTGAGCCGCAGCTTCGGCTGCCGGGGTCTCGGTCTCGACAGAGGCGACGACGGTATCCGCAGGCGCATCAGCCGCTGCGGTGTCTTCGCCACCCGCGTCGGGCGTCACGTCGAGGACGGTTGCCTTGCGGGTGATCTTCACGTCGGTCTTGCAGTCCGACATGCAGGCAGCCTTGGTAAATTCCGGCAGCTCGACCTCGTCGCGGTCATCCACGATGAAGCCATCGGCGTTCGGCATTTCCACGTCGAGGAAGTTCTCTTTGGTCAGAACGAAATCGCTGTCGACGAGGTCGTTCGAGTAGAGAATGTAGGCCACGATCGCATAGGTCTCGTCGACGGTGAGCGTCTGCGCATTGCCGAACGGCATCGAGCGGTGCGCGTAGTCCCACACGGTCGAGAGATACGGCCAATAGGAGCCCACGGTCTTCAGCGGGTCCTTGTCGGCCAGCGTGCCTTCGCCGCCTGCGAGTTTCGGCCAGTTGTCCACGCCTTCGGCGAAGTCACCGTGGCAGACCGCGCAGTTGTCGGCGAAGATGCCTTCGCCGTCCTCGACGGAGCCCGAGCCTTCGGGCAGGTTCTTGCCGTCCGGGAACACCTCGAGGGTCCAGGCCTTGATTTCTTCGGGCAGAGCCTCGCGGCCCAGACCGAATTTCTCGGCCAGAGCGGGCGTCGCCACGAGCGGAGCGGCCAGAAGCGTGGCCAGCAGCAGATTACGACGACACTTCGACATTCTCGGACTCCCCGTTTTCCTTGACCCACCAGGTCTGGATACCGTTGTTGTGATAGACCGAATTCTCGCCACGGATCGCACGCAGCGCATCCTTGGTCGGCTGGACATAGCCGGTCGAGTCGGTCGCGCGGGATTGCAGGAGCATCTCCTTACCATCCCACTCGATTTCGAGGTAGAAGCGCGACAGCGCCTTGTCGACGCCCGGCTCTGCCAGACGCGCCTCTTGCCAGTTCGCGCCACCGTCGATCGACACGTCGACCTTGGTGATGTGACCACGGCCCGACCAGGCGATGCCGGTGATGACCAGCGGGCCGGGGCCGTGCTTGATCGGCATTTGCGGGCTGGGCGAGGTGACGACCGATTTGGCGTCCATGACCCAGGTCCACTTGCGCGAGGTGCCGTTGGCGAGCGTGTCGGTGTATTTCGAGGTTTCTTCGCGCGACTGGACGGCCTCGTCGGTGACTTCGATGCGGCGCAGCCACTTCACCCACATGTTGCCTTCCCAGCCCGGAACCACGAGGCGCACCGGGTAGCCATGCTCCTTGCGCAGGGCTTCGCCGTTTGCCTTGATCGCCACGAGGCAGTCGTCGAGCGCTTTTTCCAGCGGGATCGAGCGGCCGTTCGAGGACGCGTCGGCGCCTTCGACATAGACCCACTTGTCCTTGAGGTTGTCGCCCAGATTGGTGATCCCGGCCTCTTCGAGCAGCACGCGCAGCGGAATGCCCGAATACTGCATGTTGTGGATCATGCCTTGGGTGAACTGAGCGCCGTTGAGCTGCGCACCGGCCCATTCCATCCCCGAGTTCGCCGCGCATTCCAGGAAATAGGTCGCGTTCACACGCGGGAAGCGCTCGAGATCCTCGTAGGTGAAGACCAGCGGCTTGTCGACAAGACCGTTGATCATCAGGCGGTAGTCTTCCTTCTTGAGCTCGATCGCGCCCGAGTGGTGACGCTCGAAGGCGCAACCGGTCGGGGTGATCGTGCCGTCGAGGGCGTGGATCGGCGTGAAGTTGATCGAAGAGATCACATCGGCAGTGAGCCAGCCCACATTGCGACGGATCACGTCGTCTTCGAATTGAATCGGCAGACCGTAGGGGGTCGCATCGACCCCGTCACCCCAGCCCGAAGCCCAAGGCTGAACCTCGGTGATCAGGGGATCGGGTTGCTGTTCTGCGCGCGCTGCACCGGCACCCGCGGCCATCGCACCGACCGCAGCCCCGGCGCGCAGAAAACCGCGGCGGCTGAGGGCGGCACTGGCGGCCGGGTTACCCTGGCGTTCCTTGTCGTCCATATCTACTCCTCCAGTCTCAAACCCCGGAAAAGGGGCAATCATCGACGGGCGTAAGCGGCTCAAGCGCCGGTCACGACCACCGAGTCATTCGGTTTCAGGTCAACGGTTTTGATCTTGCGGAGGTGATCAGCGACCACGTCCCAGATCTGCGGCCCTTCGGTCCCTTCATTGACCGAGGCCCAACCCGTCACGACATAATTGCGGCCCATGTCGATATCCGAGCCATCCTTGAGCAGCGTCATGTTCGAAATGCGCTGGCCGATCGGCGCGTTCACATCGATATGGTAGCCCATGCCACCGACGCGAACCATGTCGCCACCCTGCTGATAGTAGGGGTCGGTGTTGAAGATGTTGTCGGCGACATCCTCGAGGATGGTCTTGATCGTCTCGCCGGTCATCTCCATGCGATAGTTTTCGCCGTAGGTCATCGAGGTGCAGGTCAGCAGGTCTTCCATCGTGATCTTGTCACCCGGAAGCAGCGTGGTGCCCCAGCGCACGCCCGGGCTCATCGCGATTTCGGCGTCGCGCTCTTCGAGCATCGCCTCGCAGATCAGGTCGTCCCAGGTGCCGTTGAAGTTGCCGCGGCGATAGAGCAGCGAATTGGTCTCGGCCAGTACTTCTTCCAGCTCGGCCTTGTAGGGCTCGCGGCTCGAAGCGATGAGATCCGACATTTCCTTGTCGGCCTCGATCACATCCGAGAAGACCGGGATCAGCTTGTGGCGGAAGCCCATCATCTTGCCGTCGCGCACGTCGAGATCGACGCGGGAGACGAATTTACCGTTCGAGCCCGAGGCGATCATGATCGTCTCGCCCACCAGCACCGGCTCCGGCACGGCGTCATGGGTATGACCGGTCAGGATCACGTCGATGCCCTTCACGCGGCTTGCCATCTTGTGGTCGACGTCGAAGCCGTTATGCGACAGGCAGACCACGAGGTCGACGCCCATGCCGCGCACTTCGTCGACGACTTCCTGCATGCGCTCTTCGCGAATGCCGAAGGAATAGTCGGGGAACATCCATTTCGGGTTCGCGATCGGCAGGTAGGGGAAGGCCTGACCGATGACGGCGATGCGGGTGCCGTTCTGCTCGAAGATCTTGTAGGCCTCGAAGGCCGGCTCGTCCCATTCCGCGTCGAAGATATTCGCGCCGAGGAAGGGGAAGGGAAGCGTGTCGACGATCTCCTTCACGCGCTCTTCGCCATAGGTCCATTCCCAGTGCGAGGTCATCGCGTCGACGCCGAGCTTGTTCATGATGTCGACCATGTCCTGGCCGTTGGTTTTCAGCGCGGTCATCGAACCATGCCAGGTGTCGCCACCGTCGAGCAGGATCGCATTCGGACGCTCGGCCTTGATCGCCTTCACGATCGTGGCGACGCGGTCCATGCCGCCCATCTTGCCGTAGCTCTTGGCCAGATCGACATAGTTGTCATAGGTCAGCGCATAGGCGTCGGGGCTGTTCGGCTTGATGTTGAACTCATCGAGGAACGCCTTGCCGGTCAGGTGCGGCGGACGGCCCTTGGCTTCGCCCACGCCGAGGTTGATCTCGGGCTCGCGGAAATAGATCGGCATCGCCTGAGCGTGGATGTCGGTGATATGGATCAGCGTCACGTTGCCCAGCGGCTCGAACGCGAGAAGCTGATCCTGGGTGAGCGACTGCTGCGCCATCGCACGCGACCAGCGCGACAGGCCCGAAGCGCCGAGGATAGTCGAGGCGGCCAAGCTCGCCTGAAGAAATTCCCGCCGGGAAATCATGCCGTTTCTCTCCTTCTTTTCCCCGCCCGCAGGACGGACAGAGCCGTTTTCAGTTCAAAAATTGACAAACGAATTCAAACAGATAGTGAATTTTGAATATGTTTGGATAAAAGAAGGCGGGACAGGGTAAACCCTGCCCCGCGCATCAAGATCAGGGACGGACGCCGCCGCCTTCGATGTCAAGGCCCATGCCGCGCGAAGCGACGTAGAGCTCGAGCGCGTGGAACTCCGGCGAGCCGGGGCTGTAGGTCTCGGCGCGGGTGTCACGGATGCAGCCTTTGAAGCGGTTGTGGATCGAAACCACACCGGCATTCTTCAGACGGTAGACCGGGAAGCCCTGGATCTGGCCCTGGCTGAGGTGGTCAGCACGGATGTAGTTGCCGTAGTTCTCTTCGTGGCAGGAGGCGCAGGACAGCTCGAGCTGGCCGTAGCGCGTGTAATAGATCTCCTTGCCCTTCTCCCAGAACGGAGCCGCATCGCCGTCGATCTTGACGTTGACCGGCATACCGCGCGACTGGACCGAGAGAGCGACGGTCATGTTGTGCATCGCACCGCTGTCCCAACCCCAGGCTTCGGCGCCCATGCGGTTGGTGCGGCAATCGTTGATGTAGTCTTCCATCGACCACAGCTCGCCCTTGGCGTTGAGCTTCGGCATCGTGGCGCGCACGCCCTTCATGCCCTCGCTGATATCGCCATGGCAATCGGCGCAGGACTTGCCTTCGGACCCGTCGGCAACGCTCCAGTTATCCATGCCCTTTTCGGCGTAGATCATGATCGGGTTGTCGAAATCGTCCTGTTCCATCGCACGGGTATCGTCCGTGCGGAACAGCCAGCCCGAATACACCTCGTCGAGGTGGCCTTCGAGGTGAGCCGCGGCAGGCGCCTTGGTCACGATCGGGGTGTCGCCGTTGATGTTGAGTTCGTCCTCGGCCATTTCGGCGTGCAGCGCAGCAGAGCTGAGCGCGAATGCTGCGGTGGCGGCAAGGATGGTGCGGCTGAAGCGCAACGTCATATTTTGTGTCCTCCCTGGGTGTGCGCCCCGCGCCCGTCGATCTCCCCAAACGGGCGCAGAGGTCTGTCCTTGGTCTTTCAGCACGCTCCCTCGCGTACCTTTGGCCCCCGCAATCGCGAGGGCCGCAGCCCGATCAGCCGACTTCGATCGACTTCGTGTCTTCGTAGACCGACCCGTCATCGTCGTACCAGGTGAACTTGAATTCACCGGCCGCCGGGACTTTCGCATCGAATTCGATGTAGGGGTTGGTCGAGACCGCGGGCTCGAGCGTGACGTCGATCACGTTCTCGCCGTTGAAGTCGCAGGTGAAGCGGTTGATGATCTGACGCGGGATCACCTTGCCGTCCTTGTCCTTGCGCTGACCCGATTCCATCGGGTGCGAGATCAGGGTCTTGATGGTGATGCTCTCACCGGCCGAAGCTTTCTTCGGCACTTTCACGCGGGGTTTAACGCCGTCCATGATGGTAACTCCTCAGATTCCGTTGATCAGCCGCCGCAGCCGCCGATGGTGACCTTCACGGTCGATTTCGCCTGGACGAAGCTGCCGTCAGCCATCTTGGCGATCGCGACCACGTCCTGCGTCTTCGACAGACGGATGCGGATCGAGGCCATCTGCGAGCCGGCGAGCGGGCCGAACTTGAAGGTCGCGACCTCGGGGGTCGGGTTGCCGGTGGCGTAGACGGCGATCTCGGTGGCGCCGGGCGCGTCGACCGAAATCGGAACCGTGTTGCCGTTTTCAGCGATTTCCGGAGCAGTCAGGGTGAGGCCACCCTCGCCCGCAGCCGCACCGCCGGTGAACTTCGCGATCGCATCGGCCGAAGCGTCGGCCAGCGCGGGCAGCGGCAGCATGGTCGCGGCAACGCCGCCCATCGCCAGCGCCAGCGCATCACGTCTGGTCATGGTCATATTTAGTCTCTCCTCTCGGGTTTCTCGTACAGGGTCACTCTTCCTTGAGCGTCATCAAGAAAGCGACCACATCTTCTACTTGCTGCGCGTTCAGGATCGGCGCCAGATCGCCGGTCGCCGCCTTGCCGGTGTAGCCATCGCCGGGACGGATGAACGGTCCGGTCTTGTACATGGACGGCATCACCGAGCCTTCGAACGTATGCTTGGCATCGACAACGATACCGCGCAGCTGTGCTTCGCTCCAACGGTCGGCCGCGCCGTTCAGCTCGGGACCGATATTGCCCTGGAACGCGGCGTCAAGCGCGGACACGACGTGGCAGGCGACGCAGTTGCCCAGCGACTTGGTCGCAGCGACTTCGGCCCCCTTGGCCGGATCGCCCGGCTGGCCGGTCAGGGAATCGGTCACCTCGCCCGCATCGGTGAACTTGACGTCCATCGGAGCGGTCTCGGCGGCGAATGCGGCGCTCGCGGCGAAAGTTGCGGCCAGTGCGGCCCACACGACGTGGCGGTTCATTGAAGTCCTCCCAAATTCTCTCCCTGACTCACTTTTAAGCGAGTGCGTCACAGTGGCGCAATGCATAAATTCAAAAAACCGCATATTTTCCAATATGTTCGCACGGAAATATCGACGCATACAAAGGTATACCCCGAATTTTCCACGAAAAATCAGGCGCATTCGCGAGCGCAGCGCAAATTCTGCGCCAGCGAAGGCCCGATCACAGTCTCGTCAGAGTGAGCAAGTCGGCGGTCACTTCGCCATGACTTTCTCGGCCACGTATTTCTGGAAGTTCTGTCCACTCTCGTAGCCGTGATTCTTGACCCATTCGAGCAGCGCCATCGTCGTGCCCTTGCCGAAAGCGCCCGGCATCTGCGCCACAGCCTGCTTGTTGGCGGGGTCTTCGCTGACCTCCTCGGGGAAGAACATCATGGTGGGTGTGAACATCACCCCCCATTTCATCGCCATGTCCTTTTCGGGCAGCGTCTCACCGTCGAAATCGGTCACCTCGACATCGCCGAAGAGGTTCATCTGCACAACGAAATAGTTGTCGACGATGTATTTCGCGATCTCGGGATCGGAGAAGACCTCTTCGTGCATCTTCTTGCAGTAGATGCAGCCACGCTGCTCCCAGATCACGAGGAAGCGCTTGCCCGCGTCATTGGCGCTGGAGAGATCGTCGGACATATCCTTGAAGGTTTCCTGGAACCAGGGCTCCTTGTGCAGCCCGTCGTCGCCGATCTCGGCGGCATGGACCGGAAGGGCCAGCATCGCAGCGGCGAAGGCCGCGGTCAGAAAATGACGCATGATCTTACTCCCTTGCTTCAGCCCAGACTCCCGCTGGGCATCACATTGATCAGAAACTCGCCGATATAGCGCAGACCACCGGTGACGATGAGCACCGCGAAGACGATCAGCATAACCCCCATCGCCTTTTCGACATAGCCGAGTTTCGCGCGATGCTTGGCCATGAAGGCGAGGAAGGGGCGCGTGAAGAAGGCCGCGATGATGAAGGGCAGCGTCATCCCGATCCCGTAAGAAAAGAGCAGAAGCCCCCCTTTCGAGATATCGCCCATGCCCGAGGCGACCATCAGGATCGCGGCGAGCGCAGGCCCGACACAGGGCGTCCAGCCAAAGCCGAAAGCGAGCCCCATGACATAGGCACCAAGGAAGGTCGTCGGGTCCGCCTTCGATTCCATGCGCGCCTCGCGATAGAGGAACGGAATGCGGATGATACCGAGGAAATGCAGACCGAAGACGAGCAGGATCGCTGCGGCGACCCAGCTCAGCGGCCCCATCCACTCACGGAAGGCCGCGCCGAGCGCGGTCGCCCCCATCCCCATCAGCACGAAGATCGTCGTCACACCGAGCGCGAATGCCACCGAGGACGCCACCATGCGGGCCTGAGCCCCCGGCGCGATCTTGCCGTCGCCGCGCAGCTCGGACATTGAAAGACCGGCCATGTAGGACAGATAGAAAGGCACCATCGGCAGAATGCAGGGCGTCAGAAAGGACAACAGGCCGGCGAAAAATGCACCGCCATAGGTAATATCGATCGGCATGGAACCTCCCACAGCGACAGGGCCCGGCCTCCCAACCGTATTCTTGAACGCCCCGGTCAAACACATTACGATCTTTATATGTAAAGGGAGGTGCGTCAATGTCTCGCATTGTATCGCATACGATTTTCGCCGCCGCGGCGATGGCGATCGGCTTGAGCGGGATGGTCCGCGACGCAAGTGCCGAAGGGGAGACGACTCCGCCCCCCTCGGCGACGCGCACCGAAGTTCAGCCCGGCGCCCAGGTCGAGAGCGAATTCAGGCTGCTGATGGTCGAACAGGTCGGATGCGTCTACTGCCGGATGTGGGAACACGATCTTGGCCCGATCTACCCCAAGACGCCCGAGGGTCAGATTGCCCCGCTCGAACGGGTCGACCTGCACAAGCCCTTCCCCGAAGACATCACGATCACAAAGGGTAAACCGCTTTTCACGCCTACCTTCATCCTGTTGCGCGACGGGGTCGAGATCAACCGGATCGAGGGTTATGCGAGCGAGGACTTCTTCTGGGGGCTTTTGGGACAGGCGCTGCGTGACGCAGGCGCCGAAATGCCCGACCCTAACGGTTAGACGAAGGTCGCATGACGATTTTTTAGGCTCGAGACTTTGTTCCGCCGAATCGCCGTGCTAAAGCCTGAGTCATTCGATCAGTTCGGCTGCGGCACGGTTCGCGGCGACAGGGAAGGATGAAAAGGTGCGGCAAATGGCACCAGATGGGCAAACAAACACTCCCTCCGCTTCGGCGAGCAGTGGGAAATGCGCCCGTATGGATGCCGAGGAATTGCTGGGCCGTGCGCAGGATGCCTCCAATCTGATGAAGGCGCTCGCCCATGAAGGGCGGCTCATGATCCTGTGTCATCTCAGTTCGGGCGAGAAATCGGTCACCGAGCTGGAAAATCTCCTCGAATCGCGTCAGGCGGCGGTGAGTCAGCAGCTCGCCCGGCTTCGCCTCGAAGGGCTGGTCAGTGCCCGGCGCGATGGCAAGGCGATCTACTACACCCTCTCGGACCCGCGTGCGCGCCGCCTCGTCGAAGTGATCTATGACATGTTCTGCAACAGCGAACGACGCTGAGGCGAGGCGACCGGGTGGCCGCGCCACCCGGAATGGAGGTCGGCGATGGAACAAATTCCGATGGGTGCCTGGGCGGCTCTGGTCGGCCTGATCGGCGGAGCCATTCTGGGCCTCGCCGCGCGATTGGGCGATTTCTGCACGCTCGGCGCGTTGGAAAGCGCAGCCTATGGCCAGGACCAGCGCCGTCTGCGGCTTTGGGGCGTGGTTCTCGCCGTGGCGATCACCGGTTCCTTCGTCGCCGAGGCCCTGGGCTATGCCGAGATCACCAAGAGCTTCTATCACACGATCAAATGGTCGCCGCTCGCCTCGATCGCAGGCGGCCTGATCTTCGGCTACGGCATGGCTTTGGCCGGCAATTGCGGCTTTGGGGCGCTGGTGCGCTTCGGCGGCGGCGATCTGCGCGCGCTCGTGGTGGTCGTAGTCATGGGGATCTTCGCCTTCGTCACCCTCTCGGGTCCGCTTGCCCACCTGCGCACCCTGATCTTCGATCAGCAACTGGCCGATACGCCGCAAGGCATCGCGCATTGGCTTTCGGCGCGCACCGGGCTGCCGCCTCTGGTCTTCGCCCTGCCCATCGCGGCGGGTTTCCTCGCCTGGGGGCTGAGCTACAAACCGCTGCGCGCCGACAAACGCCGCGTCGCCTGGGGCGTCGCGGCCGGTCTCGCGATTGTCTGGAGCTTCGTCGGCACTTCGCTGATCTATGCCGAAAGCATGGGAGAGGTCGGGGTCGAAGCCCCCTCCTTCACCGCGCCTCTGGGCCGCACGATCCTCTATTTCATGACCTCGACCGCGGGTGGGATCACTTTCTCGGTCGGGCTTGTGGCCGGTGTTCTGGGCGGGGCGTTTCTCGGCTCGCTCATTCGTGGGCTGTTCAAATGGGAAGCCTGCGAAGACCCGCGTGAGCTTGGCCGCCAGGTGGGTGGTGCGGCCCTGATGGGCATCGGTGGGACGATCGCGCTCGGCTGCTCGATCGGACAAGGGGTGAGCGCGATGTCGGTGCTGGCCTTCTCGGCCCCCGTCACGCTTGCCTCCATCGTGGTGGGCGGGCTGATCGGTCTGCGCCAGCTGATCCACGGCTTCCAGCCGGAATAAGTCCCCTCAAAGCCGGTCCCACAGGGTCGGCTCGCCCTCCATCACCTGCCCGAACCGGTTCTCCCGGTGCCAACGCAGGTTTTCCGGATGCGGGCGGTTCCGAGGGTCTGTCGGGTGCAATAGCTTTCCATCTGGACGAATGAGCCTGTCAACGACATCGGCAGGCACCTTGTTGCGCGACACGAGAATGGTCTCGCAATCTGCCGCGATGGAAATGAGACCGCGGTCGAACATCCAGTGCAGTGTGCCCGACAATGCGAGTCCGTTTCGAACCGAGTCACTGCCTTTTTGATCGACCGGCCTGATATGCGCGGCTTGCACCTCGGGCCGCCCACCGCCATTGCGCAGGCGCAAACCGGAAATGGCACAGCGGTAATCATACGCTTCGCGAACCTTCCGTCGAAAGGCGACGTCCCGATAGGGCCTCCGCGTGAGCCTTTCCAGCACCGGACGTTCAAAGGTCATCGGCTCTTCGGCCAGTCCGGAATTTTCCGCCTCGTAGCGCATCGCCTCCAGCCGCTCGAGATCCTGTGGCAGACCGAGATCGACAATCCGCGCAAACTCGTCCTCCGGGAGGCGCCGAACCGCCAACTGCACGGCACCCCCCCTCTTCGCGCTGCCATCGCTTTCACATAAAGCCCGTTCAAGCGGGCGCCCGCCTCTCATGCGCGGCACCTCGCTGTCGAAGGGAAGATAAGTGCCCGGAGTGATGAGCGCGAGGAACCTCCCCTCGGCGCCCGGTTTGGGAATGACGCTGTCAATCTTTGCGACGGCGAAATAGCCCCGTGGCCCGGCTTTGACAGGCTCGTAATAGACGATCCAGTCTCCGACAGCCTCCTGCATCGCACGCAGATAGGTTCGCGGGAAGTCATAGACGACATCCGGCTCGTCCTCGTAGATCGAGTCCGCCTTGTGCAAGAGAACGAGCTTCACCATGACGCCAGGAAATCGCGTCTCACGCCAAATGCAATGAATTTGTTTGGAATGTCGGCGATTGCTTTTCGCATTTGCACAGGCGTGCGCAATCTAGGCCACTCGTCGGAGGGTAAAGAGAAACCGCCCGCACGGGGTCGTCGCGCGGGCGGTCATCAGGTCAGTTTTTCACACCGTTCAGGTCTTGAAGATCCGGTAGATCGCCGGGATCACCAGCACCGTCAGCAGGGTCGAGCTGAGCAGGCCGAACAGCAGCGAGATCGCAAGCCCCTGGAAGATCGGGTCGGCCAGGATCACCACCGCGCCGATCATCGCCGCGATCGCGGTCAGCAGGATCGGCTTGAAGCGGATGGCGCCCGCCTCGATCAGCACCTCGATCTTGTCCTTGCCCTCATGCGCCCCGTGCCGGATGAAATCCACCAGCAGGATCGAGTTGCGCACGATGATCCCCGCCAGAGCGATGAAACCGATCATCGAGGTGGCCGAGAAGGGCGCGTGGAAGATCCAGTGACCGACCATGATCCCGAGGAAGGTCAGCGGCACCGGCGTGAGGATCACCAGCGGCAGGCGGAACGATCCGAACTGGGCGACGACGAGGATGTAGATCCCCAGGAGCGCTACCGCGAAGGCCGCTCCCATGTCGCGGAAGGTGACCCAGGTCACTTCCCATTCGCCGTCCCACAGGAGCGTCACATGGCTTTCGTCCTGCGGCTGACCATGCAGAGACACCACGGGTTTCTCGCCCTCGGGCCATTGCATGTTGTTGATGATGTCATCGACCGCCAGCATCCCGTAGAGCGGTGCCTCGAAATTCCCTGCAAGCTCGGCCGTGACCATTTCCGCCTCGCGCCCGTTATGGCGGAAGATCGGATAGGAGGCTTTCTCCGTCTTCACATCCACCACGTCGCCCAGTTCCACCACGCCGCGTGCGCCGGGCAGAACGTTGGCCGGGATCGGGGTCGAAAGGGTGCTCTCGTTCATCACCTTGTTGGACTTAGAGCGCTCCATCACGATCGGGATCGGCTGACGTTCCTGACCGCGATGCGAATAGCCGACCGTGGTCGAGCCGTTGAGCATCGCCAGCGTATCCCAGACATCGCCCTCGGACACCGAGTAGAACTCGAGATCGTCCGAATTCACCGTCACGCGCAGCTTGTCGGGCTGGATGCCGAAGCTGTTATCCACGTCGACGATGAAAGGCACCTCATCAAAGGCCTTCTGGATCTGTCGCGCCGCGGCACGGCGCACTTCCGGCGTGGGGCCATAGACCTCTGCCAGAAGCGTCGCGATCACCGGGGGGCCGGGCGGAGGCTCGACCGTCTTCAGGCTCGCGCCCTCGGGCAGCGTGATCGCCTTGATCTTGTCGCGGATTTCCAGCGCGATCTGGTGGCTGGTCCGGTCGCGATCACCTTTCAGCAGAAGCTGGATCTCAACGTCGCCCTGATTGGGCTGCGCGCGCAGGTAGTAGTGCCGGACGAGCCCGTTGAAGTTGAACGGCGCGGCCGTCCCCGCATGGGTCTGCGCCGAGATCACCTCGGGCATTTCCGTCACGATGCTCGCGACCTGCTGCGCCACCGAGTCGGTCTCTTCAACCGAGGTGCCGGCGGGCATGTCGATCACCACCGAGAGTTCCGACTTGTTGTCGAAGGGCAGCAGCTTCACCGTGACATGTTTTGTGTAGAGCAGCCCCAGCGAGCCGAAGGAGAGCACTGACACGATCAGCAGGAACAGCCCCGCGCGGCCCTTGGTCTTCAGGATCGGACGCGCAAATTTCGAGTAGAGCGCGCCAAGCTTGCCACCGTGATTGTGTCCGCCATAGGCGTCGTCATCCGCCCCATGGCCATGCAGCTCCGCCTTGCCCGCGACTTTCACCATCAGCCAGGGCGTGATGATGACAGCCACGAAGAAGGAAAAGATCATCGCCGCCGAGGCGACAGCGGGAATGGGCGACATGTAGGGGCCCATCAGCCCCGACACGAAGAGCATCGGCAGAAGCGCCGCGACCACGGTCAGGGTCGCGACGATGGTGGGGTTGCCCACCTCGGCCACCGCCTCGATCGCCTTGGTGATGCGCGAACCGGGCGTCTTCATCGCCCAATGTCGCGCGATGTTCTCGATCACCACGATCGCATCGTCGACGAGGATACCGATCGCGAAGATCAGCGCGAAGAGCGACACCCGGTTGAGCGTGTAACCCATCACATAGGCCGCAAAGAGCGTCAGCAGGATCGTCACCGGGATCACGACCGCGACCACGATGGATTCGCGCCAACCGATGGCCACCAGCACGAGACCGATGATCGACACGGTCGCGAGGCCGAGGTGGAACAGCAGCTCGTTGGCCTTCTCGTTCGCGGTCTCGCCATAGTCGCGGGTGACCTTTACCTCGACGTCTTCGGGGATCAGCGTGCCGTGCAGCTCGTGCACCCGGTGCATGATCTGTTCGGCAACGACCACCGCGTTCGAACCTGCGCGCTTGGCGATGGCGAGCGTCACCGCCGGGGTGCGCTCGAGCGTGCCGTCTTCGGCGCGCTGCACATTCGAGACGATGTGATCGGAGGCGTCGGGCACATAGGAGACCTTGGCGACATCGGCCACGTAGACGGGGCGGTTGTCGCGCGTGGTCAGCAGCAGCCCCGCGATCTCCGCCGGCGCGACCAGTGTCTCGCCCGCCGAAAGCGAGATCTGCTTGCCTTCATGCCGGATGGTGCCGGTGTTGAAGGCGCGGTTGGCCTGTGTGACCTTGTTCGAGAGCTGTTGCAGGGTCACGCCGTAAAGCGCGAGCTTGTCGGGATCGGGCTCGATCCGGATCTCGCTCGTGGCATCGCCCACCACATAGGTCAGGCCGACATTCTCGATCTTCGTGACCTCGGTCTGGAGTTCGCGCGCGATCCGGGTCAGCTCGTTGCTGTCGATATCGGCCCCGTCCCTGCCGGTGAGGGTCAGCGACACGATCGCCACGTCGTCGATCCCGCGCCCGACGATCACCGGATCGGGGATGTCCTTGGGAATACGGTCGATATTGGCGCGCACCTTCTCGTGAACACGCAGGATCGCGGCATCCGAAGAAGTGCCGACCTGGAACCGCGCCATCACCAGCGAATAATCATCCTGGGTGCGCGAATAGACATGCTCGACCTCGTTGATCCCCTGCACGATGGTTTCCATCGGCTCGGTCACGAGCTTCATCGCATCCTGCGCCTTCAGTCCCGGCGCCTGGATATGAATATCCACCATCGGCACCGAGATCTGCGGCTCTTCCTCACGCGGCAGAGAGATCAACGCCACAAGGCCCACCGCGACAGCGGCCAGGATCATCAGCGGCGTCAGCGCAGAGCGGATGAACGACTTGGTCAATCCGCCCGCGATCCCGAGCTTGCCGTGGATCTCGTCCTCTTCGGGCGTTGCGGGCCCGGTCTCGGTCTTATTGCTCATGAGGCACCACCGTATCGCCGGGGTTGAGGCCCGTGAGGATCTCGACCATCTCCTGGCCATCCATGTTCACGCGCACGCCGGGGACGACAGTGCGTTCGACATTCTCCTCGCCCACTTTCACGCGCACGAAATCAAGGCCGGTGCGGGTGGCGATATAGCTTGCCGGGATCACGATCGCCTGACGGTCACCCATCGGCAGCTTCACCAGAAGGCGCGCGGCGACAAAGCGCGAATCCAGATCGGGAACCTCGACATCGGCCTGCACGCGGCCGCCCTCGATCTGCGGGTAGATCTTGGCGAGCTTGCCCTCGATCTGCTGGCCTTCGGGGCCGGTGATCATGATCGTGTCGCCCGTCTTGAGCGTGTCGGCATGGCGCTCGGGAACGGAGAGGCGCAGGAAAAAGCCGCCGCCGCCGATCGTCGCGATCGTCTCGCCGCCCATCACCACCGCGTCCTTGGTCACCGGAACCGAGACCACCTTGCCGTCGATCGGCGCGATGACGGTGCCGAATTGCTGCTGCTGCTCATAGACCTTGCGCTGCGCCTTCTGCGCCGCGATCTGGCCCTCGTAGACATTCACCTGCGTCTGAAGCTGGTCGACGTTCTGCGTGGTCGAGACCCCACGCGCCTTGAGCTCTTCGCCGCGCTTGAGTTCGGTCTGGGCGTTGGCGAGTTGCGCCTCGAGTGCTGCGATCTGCGCGTCGACCGCGCCAATCTGATACTCGATGGTCTGATCGACGATCTTGCCGATCATCTGACCGGCCGTGACCGTATCGCCTTCGGTGACGTCGAGTTCGGTGATCGTCCCCGAGATCCGCGCCCGCGCGGCGATCGTGTTCTTCGCCTCGACCTGACCATAGACCGATTTCCAGTCCGTCACGATCTGCGGTTCGACCTTGATCGCGCCATCCTGAGCCAGCGCGACCCCCGGCAGGAGCAGCGCGGCGAATGCCAGCGGCAGGAATTTCAACGTCATCTCGGATACCCTTCCCTCCGGACACGGCAGCATCGCGCCCGGTTATATTCCGATTATTGAATATGAGCCCTTACAGCGAAATTCAACCATTGCGCAAGCCTCGTCGCCTTGACCTGTGTCATGGTCGCATCGCCGGGGGTTTTCGGCCCCACTTTCATGCGCTAAAGCCGTTTCCGCAACAGTCTTGGAGAGGTGAGATGCACGATATCCGCGCAATCCGCGAAAACCCCGCTGAATTCGACGCCCAACTGGCGCGCCGGGGGCTCTCGCCGCTTTCGCCCGAGATCCTCGCGCTCGACGAGGCGCGCCGGACGGCCATTCACGCCGCCGAGACCGCGAAAGCCGAACAAAACAGCGCTTCGAAGCAGGTCGGCGCGGCAAAAGCCAAGGGCGACGAAGCCGAGTTCGAACGCCTGCGCGCGCTGGTAGCCGAGAAGAAGGCCGAGGTGGCGCAGATGCAAAGCGAGGCGAGCGAGCTCGACGCCAAGCTGCGCGACCTACTGATGACCGTTCCGAACCTGCCGCTGGCCGATGTGCCCGAAGGCGAGAACGAAGAACAAAATGTCGAGATTAAGCGCTGGGGCAACCCGCGCAACTTCTCCTTCACGCCGAAAGAGCATTACGAACTGCCCGCCGTGGGCACTGCCATGGATTTTGAAACGGCCGCGAAGCTTTCGGGCTCGCGCTTTGTCGTGCTCAAGGGCGGCGTGGCCCGCGTTCACCGGGCGCTTGCGCAATTCATGCTCGATCTGCATGTCGACAAGCATGACCTGTCCGAGAACATCACCCCCGTTCTGGTGCGCGACGAGGCGATGCTCGGCACCGGGCAGCTGCCGAAATTCGCCGAGGACAGCTATCAGACCACCAATGGCTGGTGGCTGATCCCGACCGCCGAGGTCACGCTGACCAACTACGCCAGCGGCGAGGTGATGGAGGAAAGCACCCTGCCCCAGCGCATGTGCGCCCATACGAACTGCTTCCGCTCGGAAGCGGGATCTGCGGGCAAGGACACCTCGGGCATGCTGCGCCAGCACCAGTTCGAGAAGGTCGAGATGGTGACGCTCTGCACCCCGGAGACCGCCATCGACGAGCATGAGCGCATGACCGGCTGCGCCGAGGCCGTGCTGGAGGCGCTCGGTCTGCCCTATCGCCGCATCGTGCTGTGCACCGGCGATATGGGCTTCGGTGCGCAGAAGACCTATGATCTCGAAGTCTGGCTGCCGGGTCAGAACACCTATCGCGAGATTTCCTCGGTCTCGACCTGCGGCACCTTCCAGGCGCGCCGGATGAACGGGCGCTACAAGCCCGCCGATGGCGGCAAGCCCGAGTTCATCGCGACGCTCAACGGCTCGGGCCTCGCGGTGGGGCGCTGCCTGATCGCGGTGCTGGAGAACGGGCAAGAAGAGGACGGCTCGGTCACGCTTCCCGCGGCACTGCATCCCTATCTGGGCGGCAAGACGCGGCTGGTGGACGGCAAGCTCGTCTGACGCTGCGGCGCAGCGACGCAAGACATCCCCCCGGGAAACGGCTAGGCTGCTCACAAATGAGTGAGTCGCCGGGGGGCTGCACATGACCGTAACATCCGTCGAAAACAGGCGCGATCACGCCCTGCACCGCATTCTCGAACTCGGCGCCGAAGAGGTGCCGGGACGCATTATCGAGATGCGACGCGAAAAGACCCTCTCGAAGCTGATCGTCGAGATCAATGCTGGGCTGGTCTCCGACAACGGAGATGAGCGTGCCCGCGCCCAAGCCGCGCTGGACCGGCTCGGCTTCATCTGAGCTTGATCGGCCAGACAAAAGAAAAGGGCCCAAGAGGGCCCTTTTCCACAATCGCTTCAGGCACCGATCAATCGAGCGGAGCCATCCAGCCAGCTGCCTGGAAGCCACCCATCGGGGTGCGAAGGTTGCTCGTCGGCTTGGCACCGAACGCCATGCGAACGCCGAGATAGACATTCGTCTCGTCGGCTTTGTCCTCGGAGTTGGCGGTGATGAGGCGACGGCTCACGGCACCGACGACGTCCAGCTTGTCATTGACCGAGTAGTTCACCTCGAGCGTCCCAGCACGGTAACGACCCCAGTCGCCGCCGCAGTCTTCGAAGCAGCTGCCCGAATAGGCTTGCTCGAGGAAGAGGTTCATGCCGAAGCGATCGGTAACCTGAGCCGCGTAACCGAGCGTGATGTCGTAGCCTTCGAACTCGTTGTCATCGGAGGCGCCATTGGCCGAGACATAACCGATCTGACCGTAGGCCTTGCCCCGCCAGATAGCTTTTTCGACTTCGAAACCGAGAGTCGTGCCAACCGCGGTGCGGCCCGCATCGGAAGCGTCGTCGTAACCGGTGAACAGACCTGCGCCAGCATAAGCGCCGAGGTAGGCGAACGAGAACTCGCGGCCGACATGGACACCGAACGCGCCCGTCGTCGTCGGGCCGGTGTAATACACGTCGTTGTTACCCGAATCGCCGTTTTTCTCGACACGGCCATCAATGGCAAAACGATACCCACCGCCAATTTCGGTCGCGGCATAGCCGCCAACGTAAGCACCGTAGAAAGGCGAACCGTCGATATCGGTGTCCGTGCTGCTGCGCGAAGTCGAGAAGACCCCGCCCTCAATCGAACTTTCCCAATCTGCAGCCGCAGCACCATGTGCAACCGCGAGGCACGAGATCGCGGCAGAAAGCAGCAATTTCATGGTCATAGCAAACCTCATTCCGTTTTTTCAGCGATCGCACAGGAGGGGAGGCAAGGTCACGGCGATCAACATACCCTTTAGAACCCACACAAGTGGATCCTAAGATGTTTTATGACATATATCGAAGGGAAACTGTCGTAGGGGAAGCTATACGCCAAAGACGTAGCGAATTGGCAACAAGAACGTGAACATTATTTATCGCCCGAAGAGGGCCCGCCTGATTTCTTCTTCGCGTCACGCACTTTCCTGGCGGCATCCTTGTGGGCCGCGCGCTTCTTCGCATCGACATGCTTCTTCAGCCGCGACGGGATCGACTTCTTGCGATCCTTGTAGGGGTTATCCTTGCCCTGATCGCGCATGTAGAGGCGGATCGGCGTGCCGGGCATGTCGAAGCTCTCGCGCAGCCCGTTGATCAGGTAGCGCTCGTAGCTCTCGGGGATCTTGTCGGCATAGGTCGTCTTGACCACGAACCCCGGCGGGCGGGTCTTCGCCTGCGTGATGTAGCGCAGCTTGATGCGGCGACCGCCCGGGGCGGGCGGCGGATGCGCCTCGGTCATCGCGCGCAGCCAGTTGTTGAGCTTCGCGGTCGGCACGCGGCGGTTCCAGACCTCATGCGCGTTCAGGATCGCATTGTGCAGACGGTCGAGCCCCTTGCCGGTCTTGGCCGAGACGGTCACAAGCGGCGCGCCTTTGAGCTGCGGCAGAAGGCGCTCGAACGCCTCGCGCAGTTCTTTCAGCTTTTCGGGCTTGTCCTCTTCGAGGTCCCATTTGTTCGCAGCGACCACCACGGCGCGGCCTTCGGTCTCGGCGAAATCCGCGATCCGCAGATCCTGGGTTTCGAAGGGAATATTCACGTCGAGCAGCACGACCACGACCTCTGCGAAGCGCACGGCGCGCAAGCCGTCGGCCACCGAGAGCTTCTCGACCTTGTCGGTCACGCGCGCCTTCTTGCGCATCCCCGCCGTGTCCCAGATCCGCATCGGCGTGCCCATGAACTCGGTCGTGACCGAGATCGCATCGCGGGTGATCCCGGCCTCGGGTCCGGTCAACAGGCGATCCTCCCCGAGGATCTTGTTGATCAGCGTCGATTTGCCCGCGTTCGGGCGGCCGATCACCGCGAGTTGCAGCGGTTTTGCGGCCGAGGGCGGCTGGTAGGCGGGAATGTCGCCTTCCTCGATCTCCTCGTCGATGACCACATCGGTCTCGGGCGCATTCGCGGCGTGGCGCTCGGCGAATTCGTCGGCCAGCGGCACCAGCGCGGTATACAGGTCGTCGAGCCCCTCACCGTGCTCGGCCGAGATCCGCAGCGGCTCACCCAGACCAAGGCTCCACGCCTCCATCGCGCCGGCATCGCCCGCAGCCCCTTCGGCCTTGTTGGCCGCGAGAATCACATGGGCGTTCTTCTTGCGCAGGATGTCGGCGAAAATCTCGTCGGCAGGCGTCACGCCCACGCGCGCGTCAATCAGGAACAGGCAGATATCGGCCTCTTCCACCGCGCGCTCGGTCAGGCGGCGCATCCGGCCCTGGAGGCTGTCATCCTCGGCCAGTTCGAGACCGGCGGAATCGATCACGATAAAGCGCAGATCGCCCAGACGCGCATCGCCCTCGCGCAGGTCGCGCGTGACCCCGGGCATGTTGTCCACAAGCGCAAGGCGCTTGCCGACAAGCCGGTTGAACAGCGTCGATTTGCCGACATTCGGGCGGCCCACGATGGCCAGGGTAAAGCTCATGATGCCCTCCTTGGGCGTATACGAGCGGCCCCCTTACACCCTAAAAGCCTCACTGAAAAGCGTGCAGTTTCCCGTCGCCGCCCACAACGTAAAGGGTGCGGCCTGCCACGACCGGGTCGGTCGAGGCCCCGCCCGGGATCTTCGCCTCGCCGATGAGCGAGCCGTCGACCGGGCTGAAGACCCTCAGCATCCCGTCGGAAGAGGCCACGTAAAGCTTGCCGCCTGCGAGCACCGGGCCGTAATTGGCAGTGATCGTGCGCTGCTTCTTGACCTTTTCCTTCTCGTAATAAGGCAGGTCCTTGGACCAGATCTGCGCGCCGGACGCCGCATCGAGGCGCACCAGCTTGCCATTGTCCGAGGTCAGGAAGATCGAGCCGCCCACAACCTGCACGGGGCTGTTCGCCCCTTCGGTCGCGGTCCAGAGCCGTTGGCCAGAGGCCACATCGAAAGCGGCGAGCTTGCCCGCCGAGGAGCCGGCATAAAGCGTATCGCCCACCACGACCGGATCGCCGGTCAGATCCACGACCGAAGCATAGGCCACGCCCGGACGAGCGCCAGCGACCTTGGCCTGCCAGGTCGACATGCCCGATTTGCGCAGCGCCCCGGCAAGGAAGCCCGAGGGGAAGGGGAAGACCACCATGCGGTCGGTCACGACCGGGGCAGAGACACCCGTCATGCCCGAGCTCGACGGCGTGCCCGGCATCTGCCAGACCACCTTGCCGTCCGAGGCGCGGATCGCCCAGGCCGAGCTGTCGCGCGCCACCACATAGACCACGCCGTCACGCACGGTCGGGGCGCCGCCGATCCCGGCGTCGAAATATTGCCGCCACTTGATCGCGCCGGTGGCCGCGTCGATCGCGACGAGCTCTGCGAAATCGGAGGTCACGAAGACCGTGCCCGCGGCATAGGCGACGCCGCCCCCCGAGGCATCGCCCTCGCGGTCGCCCGGAGGCGTGATGTCGGTCTGCCACACACGCCCGCCATTGGTTGCGGTCGCCGTCACGCGGGCCTGGCTGTCGAGGGTGAAGACCTTGCCCGCCGCCACGATCGGATCAGCAGTGATGCGGTAGCGGCGTGCATTGCCCGCCCCGATATCGGCCGACCAGACCAGATTGGTGCCCGAACCGATCGCCGCGTTGAACAGGCTGTGGGTCGCCGAACCGCCGCGTTGGGGCCATTCGGCATTGTTCACCACGCCCGGCAGTTTGATCGGCAGGGACTGCTGTTGATCCGTGCCAGCCTCGACCGGCAGGCCCTCGGCGGCCAGCATCGCGTCGCGCGGCGACATGCGTTCGCCCGGCAGGATCACTTCCTTCCTGGAGCAGCCCGAAATGACCGCAGCCAGCCCCAGAACGCAGATCGCCTGTTTGCTCAGATTCACGCCCGTTCCCCCTGCCCTTCGGATCCGCTGCCCGCCCTCGCATCACCCAAGCGCGCGGCAAAGACCTCTTTGGTTCAACCCTTTACTCTTGCGGTGCCGGAGCGGCCTGCCCCGGCTCGGTCGGCACTTCGCCGCCCAGCGCCACAATCAACTCTGTCGCGCGCTGTTGCAAGCCCGGCGTGAGCCCGGCATCCGCGAGAATCTGCTTGGCGATCTCGATCGCACCGTCGCTGTCACCCGCCGCAAGCTTCACCGCCGCCTGCTGCTCCATCGCGAGCAGACGATAAGGTGCCCCGGGCGTAGCCAGCTTGACCAGAACCGCATCGCGTTTCGCGGGTTCCATCGTGTGGCCCGCCGCGATCACCGCCTTGAGCTGCGCCAGTTCGCTCAGCGAGCGCGGCACATCGGCCTGCGCGCCGACCGCGTCATAGAATTTCACCGCCTCTTCGGGATTGCCCGCCTCGAGCGCCGCATCGCCCTGCATCAGGTCGCGCACCGCCTGACGGCTACCGCCCTCGGCGTCGATCTTCGCCAGCGCCGTGCCCGGATCCTTGTCCGCCACCGCGGCCATCAGCTTGTCGCCGAAGGCGCGCGCCTCGGTCTGGGCCTTTTCCTTCTGCCAGGCGTTCCAGCCCGTGCCGCCGACGATCGCGAGGATCACCACGCCACCGATCCATCCCCATTTCTTGAAGGCGGCAAAGAGCTTGTCCTGCCGGACGGCCTCGGTGACTTCCTCGATGAAACTGTCGGTCTCGCTCACGCGTGCCTCTCCTCGCTGCTGTCGGCCCCTCTTACACGCCTCCCCCGGCGCTGCCAAGGCCCGCGCGGGACGCGAACGCGCGAGGCTTCGCGCTTGAGATCATGCCCCGCTCTCATTAATGTGAACTCGATGGTTCACCCGTGCGTAGTCGGGGAAACCGAAGCCAAGGCACAGGAGCCCACCCGATGCGCCCGATCCCGATCCTCAACGCGATCCTTGTCCTAGTGGCGCTCTACCTTCTGGTCTTCGAGCGTGATCGGGTCATGGGCTTCCTGGGCGATGCGGCGAGTCCCGCTCAGGAAGACCAAGCCGCGCAGGTCGAGGCGGAGCCTTCGGTCCCGGTTCAGGCTATCGCGTCGAAAGCGCAGCCCGTCGATCAGGGCGTTCTGACGCGTGGCCAGACGGAGGCTGCGCGCCGCGTCGAAGTGCGTGCCGAGACGACGGGGAAGGTGATTTCCGAACCGCTCGACAAGGGCGCTCAGGTTGAACAGGGACAGCTGCTCTGCAAGCTCGATCCCGGCACCCGGCCCGCAGCTCTGGCCGAGGCGCAGGCGCGGCTCGACGAGGCAAGGCTGAACGCCACGGCGGCGCAGAAGCTGCAGGCGGGCGGGTATCGCTCGGACACGGCCGCCGCCTCGGCGCAATCGGCGCTGGAGGCCGCGACCGCCGCCGTCGAGGCCGCGCAAACGGAACTCGCGCGGCTCGACATCACCGCGCCTTTCGCGGGCCGGATCGAAGAAGACACGGCCGAGCTGGGCGCGCTTCTCTCTGCGGGCGGTCTTTGCGCGACCGTGATCCAGCTCGATCCGATCAAGCTCGTGGGTTTCGTGCCCGAGACCGAGATCGACCGCGTCCACGAGGGCGCACGCGTCGGTGCGCGCCTTGCCACGGGCCGTGAGGTGCTTGGCCGCGTGACCTTCGTGTCGCAATCGGCCGATGCCGCCACCCGCACCTTCCGCGTCGAAGCCGAGGTCGCGAATACCGATGGCGCGATCCGCGAGGGCCAGACCGTCGAAATGATCATCGCCGCCGATGGCACCAAGGCGCATTTCCTGCCGGCTTCGGCGATGACGCTCAACGATGACGGCAAGCTGGGCGTGCGTCTGGCGGTGGATGGAAAGGCCCATTTCGCCCCCGTCACCTTCCTGCGCGACACGCCCGCAGGGGTCTGGCTCGCTGGTCTTCCCGAAGAGGCCACCGTGATCGTGGTCGGTCAGGATTACGTCACCGAGGGCTCGCCCGTCGCCGTCACGCTGGTCGATCATGCACCCGGCGATGTCGCGACCGACACCCCCGCCCCCGGCACGCCCGCGCCGGAGGCCGCGCAATGACCGGTATCGTCGATTGGGCCGCGGCCCGCGCGCGGATGGTGATCGCCTTCGTGGTGATCTCCATCGCCGCGGGTCTGACCGCCTATATCGGCCTGCCCAAGGAGGGTGAGCCCGATATCGAGATCCCGATGCTCTTCATCTCGGTTCCCTTCCCCGGCATCTCGGCCGTCGATTCCGAGAAGCTTCTTGTCAAGCCGATGGAGACCGAACTGGCCGGTCTCGACGGTCTCGACAAGATGACCGGCATCGCGAAGGAGAATTATGCGGGCGTGATGCTCGAGTTCGATTTCGGCTGGGACAAGACGAAGATCATCGCCGATGTGCGCGACGCGATGAACACCGCCGAGGGGAAATTCCCCGACGGGTTCGAGAAATACTCAATCAACGAGATCAACTTCTCGGAATTTCCGATCGTTGTCGTGACGCTCTCGGGCAACGCGCCCGAACGCACCTTGCAACAACTCGCCCGCGAGCTTCAGGACGAGGTCGAGGGGCTGGAGCCGGTGCTGGAAGCGCAGATCGCGGGCCAGCGCGACGAGATGCTCGAAGTGGTGATCGATCCGCTAAAGCTCGAGGCCTATAACGTCACGGCGCCCGAGCTGATCAACGTGGTGCAGGCCAACAACCAGCTGATCGCGGCGGGCGAGGTCGAAACGGAGGGCGGCGCGTTTTCCGTGAAGATCCCCGCGACCTTCGAGTCCGCGCAGGATGTCTACGCCCTTCCCGTGAAGAAGAACGGCGAGAGCGTCGTGACCTTGGGCGATCTGGCCGATATCCGCCTGACCTTCGAGGACCGCACCGGCACCGCGCGCTTCAACGGAGAGCCGACCGTTGCGCTGCAGATCGTCAAGCGCAAGGGCTACAACATCATCGACACGGTGGACCTGCTGCGCAAGACCGTGGCCGAGGCCGAGAGCCGCTGGCCCGAACCCCTGCAACGCGCCGTCGACGTGGGGATCTCGCTCGACCAGTCGAAGACGGTGGGCGCGATGGTCAGCCAGCTCGAAGGCTCGGTGCTGACCGCGATCGCACTGGTGATGATCGTGGTGCTGGCGACGCTCGGCACGCGTTCGGCGCTGCTGGTCGGCTTCGCGATCCCGACCTCGTTCCTTCTGACCTTCCTGCTTCTCGGCATGATGGGCGTGCCGATCTCGAATATCGTGATGTTCGGGCTGATCCT
This sequence comes from Thioclava sp. L04-15, assembly GCF_002020275.1. Taxonomy (NCBI): domain Bacteria; kingdom Pseudomonadati; phylum Pseudomonadota; class Alphaproteobacteria; order Rhodobacterales; family Paracoccaceae; genus Thioclava; species Thioclava sp. L04-15. The sequence goes on from NZ_MPZW01000003.1 coordinate 181,837, forward strand.
CGCGGTGGGCATGCTGGTCGATGGCGCGATTGTCGTGGTGGAATATGCCGACAAGCGGATCTCGGAGGGCTCCGGCCCGATGGCCGCCTACACGGAAGCCGCCAAGCGCATGTTCTGGCCGGTCGTGTCGTCCACAGCGACCACGCTCTGCGCCTTCCTGCCGATGCTGTTCTGGCCCGGAGTTCCGGGCGAGTTCATGGGGATGCTGCCGGTCACGATCATCTTCGTGCTTTCGGCTTCGCTGGTCGTGGCGCTGGTCTATCTGCCCGTCGTGGGCGGCGTCGCGGGCCGGATGAGCCGCCGCCTCGATATGGGCGCGCGCGTCATCAAGGGCTGGCCCTATGCGCTGCGCCTCGCACTGGCGGTCGCCTCGGCGGCGCTCGTCTTCCTTGGCGCGATCCTGACGCTCAACCCCGATTTCTTCTCGGGCACGCATAGCGCCTCGGGCGATCTCGCGCGCTCACTGCCGGGCGTGGCGCTGTTCGTGCTCGCGACGATGGCGAGCTCCATCACCTTCACCGCCGCCAAGCCGCAGCGCGCGCCGAAACCCATCGAAGCTGGCTATCGCCGCCGTCCCTTCGGCCATTTCATTTCGCTGATTGCAGGCAATCCGGTCATGCCGCTGATCACGGTGGCGGTGATCGTGGGCGCGGTGATCTTCACCTTCGGATATTACGGGCGCAACAATAACGGCACCCAGTTCTTCACCGATAGCGAGGTCGAACAGGCCATCGTCTATATCCGCGCTCGCGGAAACCTTTCCCTTTCGGAAAAGGACGCGCTGCTGCGCGAGGCCGAAAGGATGGCCCTTGGCGAGCCCGGCGTGGGTGCGGTCTTCTCCTTCGCGGGCGAAGGCGGGCTGAACCAGAACAATGGCGGGGCCAGCGCACCGCGCGACACGATCGGCCAGATCCAGGTCGAGATGATCCCCTGGGCCGAGCGCAAGGATGATCCCGAACTGGATGGCGACGTGGTGATGGAGAAGATCATGGCGAAGATCGCCACGATCCCCGGCATCAAATCCGAATATCTCGCGCAGGATCGCGGGCCGTCCTCGGGCAAGCCGATCCAGCTGCGCCTGAAGGGCAACGATTTCGCCAGACTCGACGAGGCCGTACGCTATGTCGAGGCCCACATGGCCGACATGACAGGCGTGACCGCGATCGAGGACACCCGCCCCCTGCCCGGCATCGACTGGGTCATCGACGTGGACGTCACCCGCGCGGGCCGCTTCGGTGCGGATGTGGCGACGGTGGGCGGCATGGTGCAGCTGGTCACGCGCGGCATCCTGCTCGACACGATGCGCGTGCCTTCATCCGACGAGGAAATCGAGATCCGCGTGCGCCTGCCCGAAAAGGATCGCGTCCTCTCCACCCTCGACACGCTGAAGCTGCGCACCACCGAAGGGCTCGTGCCGCTGGCGAATTTCATCACGCGCACGCCTGCGCCGAAGCTCGGCCAGATCGACCGGATCGACCAGACCCGATATTACGACATCAAGGCGGATGTGCTGGACGGGCTGACAAACGAAGCTGGCGAACCGATCAACGGCAACGAGCGCATCGCGGCGCTTGGCGAGTGGCTCGAAACCGAGGCCGTGCTTCCGCAGGGCGTCACCTATGAATGGTCCGGCGATCTGGTCGAGCAGACCGAGAGCCAGGACTTCCTGATGAAGGCCTTCGCGGGTGCGCTCGCTCTGATGTTCGTGATCCTGCTCGCGCAGTTCAACAGCTTTTACAACTCGGTCCTGGTGCTGCTCGCGGTGATCCTGTCGACCGCAGGGGTGCTGATCGGGATGCTGGTGATGGGTCAGCAATTCTCGATCATCATGACCGGCGTGGGGATCGTGGCGCTCGCCGGGATCGTGGTGAACAACAACATCATCCTGATCGACACCTATCAGGAATTCTCCCGCTACATGCCGCAGCTCGAAGCGATCATCCGCACCGCCGAAGCGCGGCTGCGGCCCGTCCTGCTGACCACGATCACCACGATGGCGGGGCTGACGCCGATGATGTTCGGCCTCTCGCTTGATTTCCTGAATGGCGGCTATTCGATCGACAGCCCGACCGCGCTGTGGTGGAAGCAGCTCGCGACGGCGGTGGTCTTCGGGCTTGGCACGGCGACGGTGCTGACGCTGGTGCTGACGCCCGCGCTGTTGTCGATCCGGGTCTGGTTCAACACCGGCGCCTATCGCGGCACGAAGGCGCTTTCTGCGTTGATGCAGGGCACCGACAGCTGCGCCGCGCGCGACCTCGCGCTGGAGCGCGCGATGCGCAAGATGCGCGGCCGCGAGATCATCTGGGACGATGGTGAAGCCGAGGGCGGCGTGAAGCCGCATCTGGTGCCGAATGCCGACGCGGCGGAGTGAGGCAGACACCAAAGCCCGGGCGCCCAGCCTGGGCCGCGCCGTTTCTTCCCCCGGAAGGCCGCATTGGCGGTGTCTCGCGGGTTCAAACGCCGTTCGGTACTTTCCAGATAAACCGCCAAACCACAAGCGGGACAAAGCCCCCGCCCAAGGCTCGGGCGCGTCCCTGATCGTTCACGCCACGCCCTGCTCCGCCGCATCTTCCTCTTCGGCCGACTGGCGCGCCCACATCGCGGCGTAACGCCCGCGTTGCGCCAGCAGCTCCTCGTGGCGCCCGCGCTCCACGATCTCGCCCTTCTCGAGAACGATGATCTGATCGGCATCGGCAATCGTCGAGAGCCGGTGCGCGATGGTGATCACCGTGCGCCCCTCGCCCATCGCCTTGAGGCTGGTCTGGATATCGCGCTCGGTCTGCGTGTCGAGCGCCGAGGTCGCCTCGTCCAGCAGCAGGATCGGCGGGTTCTTCAGGATCGTGCGCGCGATCCCCACCCGCTGCTTCTCGCCGCCCGAGAGCTTCAGCCCCCGCTCGCCCACGGCCGTGTCATAGCCCTCAGGCAGGCTCATCACGAAGTCATGGATCTTCGCCGCCTTCGCGGCGGCGACGATCTCGGCCTCGCTCGCGTCGGCGCGCCCATAGGCGATGTTGTAACGGATCGTATCGTTGAAGAGCACGGTATCTTGCGGCACCACGCCGATCGACTGGTGCAGACTCTCCTGCGTGATGTCGCGCAGATCCTGCCCGTCGATCGTGATGCCGCCGCCCGTCACGTCATAGAAACGGAACAACAGCCGCCCGATCGTCGACTTGCCCGAGCCCGACGGCCCGACCAGAGCCACCGTCTGACCGGCGGGCACGTCGAAGGAAATCCCCTTCAGGATCGGCCGCGCCGGGTCGTAATGGAACTCGACCTGATCGAAACGGATCTCGCCGCCTTTCACTTTCAGAACATCCGCGCCGGATTTATCCTGAATTTCTGCCGGTTGCTGCAACAAATCGAACATTTCGCCCATATCGACCAGCGCCTGCCGGATCTCGCGATAGACCGTGCCGAGGAAACCCAGCGGCATGGTGATCTGGATCATGTAGGCCTGCACCATGACGAAATCGCCGACCGTCAGCGTGCCCGCCTGCACCTCCATCGCCGCCATCACCATGACCGCCACCAGCCCGATCGAGATGATCAGCGTCTGTCCGGCATTGAGCGCCGCCAGCGACTGGCCGGTTTTCACCGCCATCGCTTCGTACCCCTTCATCGACTCGTCGTAGCGCTCGGCCTCGCGCTTGGCGGCGCCGAAATATTTCACCGTCTCGAAGTTCAGAAGACTGTCGATCGCCTTCTGGTTGGCCGCCGTATCGGCCTTGTTCATCTCGCGCCGGATCGACACCCGCCATTCGGTGACCTTGAATGTGAACTTGATATAGGCGGCGATGGTCACGATCACGACCGCCGCGTAGCGCCAGTCGAAGACCACCGCGAAGATGATCGCCACCAGCGTCAGCTCGAGGATCAGCGGCCCGACCGAGAACAGCATGAAGCGCAGCAGGAACTCGACGCCTTTCACCCCACGCTCGATGATCCGGCTGAGGCCGCCGGTCTTGCGCGTGATGTGATAGCGCAGGGACAGCTGGTGCATATGGGTGAAGGTCTGCAGCGCGAGATGGCGCAGCGCGCGCTGCGCGACCTTCACGAAGATCGCATCGCGCAGCTCGCCGAAGGCCACCGTCATCAGCCGCGCCATGCCATAGGCCACGGTGATCCCCACCGCGCCCAGGCCCAGCGCCCATGCCGGGTTCGCGCCTGCATCGCCCGAAAGCGTATTGACCGCCGCGCGATAAACGAAGGGCGTCGAGACCGAGATGATCTTGGCGATCACCAGCATCACCATCGCGAGGATGACGCGCCGCTTCACCCAAGGCGCTTCATGCGACCACAGATAGGGCAGCACCGCGCGGATCGTGCGCCAGCCGCGGGCGCGCTCATCGGCATTCATCTTGCCCGCGGTCGTGATCTGTGACGGAGGCATCGCGCCCCTCCCCTTCTTCTTGACGAAAATATCTCGGGGGCTTCCGGAGGAAGCGGGGCAGCGCCCCTCCACGTCGGAAACCTGCGCGCAACCTAGCGGCTGGCGGGGCGAAGTCCAGCCTCGCGAGAGCCTTGTGCGTTACTGCGCAGCCGCTCCCGAGGCGCTGTCGGGGGACGGAATGGTGAAGACCTGCCCCGGATAGATCAGGTCGGGGTTGCGGATCTGGTCGCGATTGGCGTCGAAGACCCGCACATAGAGGAAGCCATCGCCATAGACCTCGCGCGCGATCGCCCAGAGCGTGTTGCCCTCGACGATCTGCACCACCTTCACCGTGCCGCCCTGATCCGAGACCGGCTGCGTCTCGGCCCCGGCGGGGCTGGCGGCGCTTGCGACGACGATCTGGTCTGGCTGGTCGAACTCGGTTTCAGCCCGCGCGATCACCTTGCCCGTGCCGTCGCGCGCATCGATACGCAGCTTGTGCTTGCCCATCCCGAGCCTCGGCAGATCGAGCGCCCAGCGCCCATCCGAGGCCGGTTTCGCCTCGGCGACCAGCGTGTCGTCGAGATAGGCGGCCAGATCCGTACCCTCGGGCGCGCCGCGCCCTTCGCTGCGCGCGCTCTTCCCTGCACCGAAGGAGATCGTGTCGATCACCAGCGACGTGCTGGCAGGCGCAAGCACACGCGCGCCATCCGCATCGGCCACGATCGCGGCGGCGGGCGGGGCGGCGGGTTGCGCGGTCGCCTCGGTCGCGGACACCTCGGCCGCGCCCTCGGCCACAGCGACCGGTTCGGGCTGACCACGCAGCACCAGCGTTTCGGCGCTCTCGCGGCTCTGACCATCCGCCCCGGTCACCTTGAGCGACAGCGCGCGCGGATCGGCCACCGGAGGCAGATCGAAGAGCGCCACGAAATTGCCCGCGCCATCGGCCTGCACCTGCGAGACCGATTGCCCGTCGACGAGGATATCGACCTTTGCACCGGGATCGGTGCGCCCGGCCAGCGTGACCGATCCGTCAGGGGCCGCCCGCAGCGCGTCGAACTGGACCTGAGCGAAATCGCCCGGGGCGGCCTGCGCATCGGGCGCCGGTGCGGTGAGCGTCTCGTTTTCCGCAGCTTCCGGCGCAGCATTAGCGGCAGCCTCTGGCGCGGCCTCGGCGCTCTGACCGGCCACGGGCGCCTCGTCTTCTGCGCTCGGGCTCGGCGCGGAAGCAACCGCCGCCTCATTCGCCTCGGCAGGTGTCTCGGCCGACGGAGCTTCGGCTGTCTTCTCAACGGGTTGCGGTGCAGGCGTCTCGCCCGGACGCGACAGCGCCCAGATCACCAGCCCCAGCACCACCAGCACGACCGCCACGGCCCCGCCTTTGAGCATACCGCCCGCTCCGGCGCTCTCGGCGCCCTGCTTGTCGTGTTCGGTCATCCCCGCCCCTTTTCGATCCCTTTCGATCCCTGCCCGATTCCGTGCGATATGTCCCTCTCGCACGGCTTTGTTCCCGGGTCACTTGAGCGAGCTTAGCAACCCCGCTATCACCGCTCAAGAACCGCCTTTTCCTCTGGAGCCGACGCCATGACCCATCCCCGTTCCGTCTGTGTCTATTGCGGCTCGCGCGCGGGCGCGAAACCTTCCTATGCCACAGCGGCCAAGGCGACGGGGGCGATGCTCGCGGCGCGGGGCTGGCAACTGGTCTACGGCGCGGGCGACGTCGGGCTGATGGGAGAGGTCGCACGCGCCGCCCAGGATGCGGGCGGGCGCACCTTCGGCGTGATCCCCGAGCATCTGTTCCCTCGTGAGGTCGGCAAACGCGATCTGACCACCTTCGTCGTCACCGAAACGATGCACGAGCGCAAGAAGGTGATGTTTATGAATGCCGATGCCGTGGTGGTGCTGCCCGGCGGCGCGGGCTCGCTCGACGAGCTGTTCGAGGTGCTGACCTGGCGCCAGATCGGCTTGCATGAAAAGCCGATCTTCCTGCTCAATACCGATGGCTACTGGAACCTGCTCGCCGCGCTGATCGACCAGATCGTGGGAGAGGGGTTCGCCGATGCATCGCTGCGCGACATGCTGGTGATGCTCGACGATGTCGACGCGCTCGAGACCGCGCTCGTTTCCGCCTTCGCCTAGGCCGCCTTCACCGAACGCTTCGGGCGCAGATTGACGCTCGAATAGGCCGCAAGCGCGGTCCAGATCAGCCCCAGCGCGATCGCATGCCAGATCGTGACCGGCTCGCCAAAGGCCAGGGTCGCGACCGAGAATTGCAGCGTCGGGTTGAGATATTGCACCAGCCCTACCGTCGCCATCTTCACCCTTTGCGCCGCATAGGCGAAAAGCAGGAGCGGCGTGCCGGTAAGCGGCCCCGAGAAAACCAGAAGCGCCGAGGTCTTCCAGTCGCTGCCGAAATGGCCCGCATCGACCGCCCCGCCCCACCAGCCGTAATGGAACCCGGCCAGCACCACAATCGCGACGGGCGACAAGAGCAGCACCTCGGCGCAGACCGAAACCATCGGCCCCGCGCGCAACCCCTTCTTGATCAGCCCGTAGGTGCCGAAGGTGAAGGCGAGGATCAGCGAGACCCAGGGGGCCACGCCAAGTCCAACCGTCAGCACCACGACCGCCAGGGCCGCAAGACCGACCGCAGCCCATTGCAGCGCGCTCAGCGCTTCGCGGTAGATGACGAAACCCAGAAGAACCGCGACGAGCGGGAAGATGTAATAGCCAAGGCTTGCCTGCACCGCATGGCCCGATTGCACCGACCAGATGAAGGTGAACCAGTTGGCCGAAATCATCAGCGCGGCGGTGGCGATCACCAGCGTGCCGCGCCCGCGACGCTCGGATAACGCACGCCAGATCTCGGCGAGCCGTCCCTTGAAGGCGAGGATCACCGCGAAAAAGGCAAAAGACCACAGGGTACGATGGGCCAGAACCTCGATCGGCGGGACCATGTCGAGCATCTTGTAATAGAGCCCCGACAGGCCCCAGATGATGCAGGCCGCCACCATCGCCCAGAAGCCCTTGACCGCCTCGTTCATTCCGCACCCTTTCCACTCACCGCGCGAAATTGACCGATCGGACAGGGAAAGGGAAGAGGCGCACGCGCGCGAAGCTGTGCGCCCAGTCGCGCCTCGGGTCTGCAATCTCTCACAGATACGCGTCGCCCGAAGCCGTCACGCCGCTGCGCGGTGCATGTGCCGAATAATTTCGCGGAAGATTTGGCCGACACCGCTCCGGAGACGATCGAGCCAAAGCGCGAGCGATCCCGGTTTGGAGACGCTCACGCATGGCCCAAACAGGCTGCCGGACATCTAAACATCTAAGTCCGACAGCCCCTTGGTCAGCGCTCAGGCCGCCTCGAGCTCTTCCTTCACCAACCGTTCGATCTCGTCGATCGGATGTTTGGTGAGGGTCTTGTCGATCTCGGCCACCAGAACGTCGGCAACGCTCTTGTGCAGCGATTGCCTCACCTCGCCGAGGATGCGCGGCGCGGCGGCGAGGACGAGACGGTCGATCCGGCCCTGCTGAACCATCTGTAAGAGCGTGTCGGCCAGATCATCGGCAAAACGCATCTTCGCGAGTTGATGCCAATCGGTTTCTTCCAGCGCCGAGCGCTGCCCCACCCCGGTATCGGCCATGCGCCCGGGCCTGTCAGTGCCCTGCTCCCGGTCGGCGGGATTCTCCTGCGCCTCGACGCGACGCACGACAAGCTCGGGATGAACGGTATCGGCGACATTTTCGAGAAACAGCGCCTTCTCGCCATCGGCGATCACGACCCAGGTGCCCTTGGTCAGTTGTTTCATACCATCTCCTCCTTTTCATCCGTTTGCCGATGCCAGCTGCCACGCAGGCAAAGCCAGAAACAGCCCAAGACGCGGCGGCTGCCACGCCTGCTTCTCATGTCCCGATCGGGGCGGTATCTCAGGTCACCGGGCGGCCCGCTCCGCTCTCGCGGTCTTCGCGGGCCCCACGCCCGGACCCTCCCCGGTCGCGCGCATGAAAACTGTCTGAGCGGAGTCGCTCTATATGTTAATTGTCCGCCCGGGAGCGGTGGATTGTCAAGAAACGCGATGACGCAGGGCAATCGACGATGGGCATCCTTTCGCTCCGATATCCGGCAGCTTTTTGCACGGGCGCGCGTGGCGCGCGCCATTCGGTTCAAAACCGGGAGCGAAAAACGAAAAGGGCGCCCCGACAGGACGCCCTTCGCAAATCAATCGTGCCGCGATCACATGCGCGAGGCGACATTTTCCCAGTTCACCAGCTTGTCGAGGAAGTTCGACAGGTAGGCCGGGCGCTTGTTGCGGTAGTCGATGTAGTAGGAGTGCTCCCACACGTCGCAGCCCAGCAGCGCGGTCTGGCCGAAGCAGAGCGGGTTCACGCCGTTCTCGGTCTTGGTGACCTTCAGCGCGCCGTCGGCGTCCTTCACCAGCCACGCCCAGCCCGAGCCGAACTGGCCCGCACCGGCGGCCGCAAACTCTTCCTTGAACTTGTCGACCGAGCCGAAGCTCTCGACGAGGGCCTTTTCCAGCTCGCCCGGCATCTTCTTCTCGCCCGGACCCATCATTTCCCAGAACTGGGCGTGGTTCCAATGCTGCGAAGCGTTGTTGAAGATACCGTTCTGCGCGACCGCACCGGCCTGGTAGGTGCCCTTGACGATCTCTTCGACCGACTTGCCTTCCCACTCGGTGCCGGCGATCAGCTTGTTGCCGTTGTCGACATAGGCCTTGTGGTGAAGGTCGTGGTGATATTCGAGGGTTTCCTTCGACATACCCAGATCGGCAAGCGCGTCGTGGGCATAGGGAAGATCGGGAAGTTCAAAAGCCATGATGTCCTCTCTTGGTTCGAAGGTTCGGGTTTCAAACCCTAAAGAAGCGCTGGCGGTTCCGAGGTCAAGCCCGTTTTCCGAGTGAAGGGCTCAGGCTTTGCGCCTCAGCGAGAGCGCAATCCCTCCGATCACAAGGGCCGCCGAGAGCCAGAACCGTGCCGACGGGATCTCGGCGAGCAAAACCGCGCCGCCCAGCGCCGCGAGCAGCGGCACGGAAAGTTGAGCGATCGCGGCGAGGCTCGCGGGGATTTGCGGCAGCACGCGATACCACAGCGCATAGCCGAGCCCCGAGGTCACGGCACCCGAGAGGATCGCGGGCCACCAGCCCCAGCTTGCCCCCTGCCCCCAATCGCCCACACCAAGCATCCAGATCAGCGCAAGGGGAGCTGCCAGAGCAAAATTGAGCGCGGTGGCCGTCAGCGGGATGCCCACACGCCTCCCGTTGAGTGAATAGAGCCCCCAGCCGACACCGCCCAGCGCCATGAGCCCGAAGCCGCGCGGATCGATATCCGCGCCCCCGGACGCGGGCAGCAGCAGGACCGCAAGCCCCGCAAATGCCAGCCCCGCCCCGATCCAGCGCCAGAGCGAGATCGGCTCGCGCATCCACAAAGCGCCTGCGAACATCGTGATTTGCACCATGCCGAACAATGTCAGCGCGCCAACGCCCGCATCGATGAGCCCGCTCGCGATGGAAAAGCCGAAGATATAGAGCGAGAGCGTCGCGACCCCGGTTCCGAGAATCGCGGGTGGCATGCGCAGCCCCGCGGTCCCCTTCGCCCGGATCGCCAGCGCCAGCAGCACCAGCGCACCGGAGCTCAGCCGCACGAAGCCTGTCTCCGCAGGCCCCCAGCCTGCATCATGCACCGCCATCCGGTTCAGAACCGAATTAGAGGCGAAAGCGATCATCACGAGGGCGGTCAGGGCAAAGAGGCGCATGGCGCCGAGAATGGTGCGAATTGGCGCAATGTCCATCCGACTTTCAGGTCGGGCGCCGGGGAACGAACGCTGTTTTCGGCTTTGAGCCGGATGATTTAATTCAAAAACGCGAAGGTCTCATGAACCTGCGAGCCTTCGCCAATGCGCCCTGCCGAGAAATCGGCATGCGCGGCCCGGGCGAGCCGCCCGGGCAATTTTTCTCACTGAATTGCCGATCGCGCCGATCAGTCGCGCGAATACAGACCCTCGTAGATCGGGGTCAGCGTCTCGGTCTCGAAGAGCGACGAGACCGAGGTGCCCGACCAGGTGTTCAGGATCGCCTGGGCGAACATCGGCGCGGTCGGCACGATGCGGATATTCGGGCAGGCCTTCACGGCCTCGGTCGGCTCGATCGAGTCGGTGATGACCAGCGATTTCAGCGCCGAATTGGTCACGCGCTCGACGGCCGGACCAGAGAGAACGCCATGGGAGATATAGGCGTGAACCTCGGTCGCGCCGTGTTCCATCAGCAGGTCAGCGGCCTTGCACAGCGTGCCGGCGGTGTCGACCATGTCATCGACGATGATGCATTTCTGGCCCTTCACGTCGCCGATCACGGTCATGCCTGCGACCTCGCCCGCTTTTTCGCGGCGCTTGTCGACGATCGAGAGCGGCGCCTCGATCCGCTTGGCCAGCTCGCGGGCGCGTGCCACGCCGCCCACGTCGGGCGAAACGACCATGATATCGTCGGTCTGACCCTTGAAGTTGTGCAGGATGTCGAGCGCGAAGACCGGGGAGGCATAGAGGTTGTCCACCGGGATATCGAAGAAGCCCTGGATCTGCGCCGCGTGCAGGTCGAGCGTCAGGATGCGGTCCACGCCCGCCTCAGTGAGCAGGTTCGCCACCAGCTTGGCCGAAATCGGCGTGCGCGCCTTGGTGCGGCGGTCCTGACGGGCGTACCCGAAATAGGGGATCACGGCGGTGATGCGATCGGCCGAGGAGCGTTTGAGCGCATCGGTGATGATCAGTAGCTCCATCAGGTTGTCATTGGCCGGGTTCGAAGTCGGCTGGATGATGAACATGTCCTCGCCGCGCACGTTCTCGTAGACCTCGACGAAGATCTCCTGATCGTTGAACCGCTCCACCCGGGCATCCACCAGACCGACCGACATACCGCGATGCATCGACATGCGCCGCGCGATGGACTGGGCAAGCGTGCGGTTCGCATTGCCGGAGATGAGCTTGGGTTCGGTGACGACGGACATGGGGCAGCATTCCTTCGAAAGTGTCTTGCCGGGGGATGACCGGCGGGATTCGCTTGATTGCGCCTGCCTTAGCACCGGGGTAGCGTGGCGGCAATTTGCACCGTCAAGAAAGTGTTATGAATGGCACGGATCGACTACTTTTTCGGCGTCTTCAGCCCCTGGACCTATCTCGCCGGGCTGCGCCTGGAGGAGATTGCCGCCCGGCATGGCGCCGAAATCATCTATAAACCGCTCGACCTTCTGGGGCTTTTCGACCGCACCGGGGGCGTGCGTCCCGCCCAGCGTCACCAAAGCCGGATGGAATACCGGATGCAGGAGCTCAAGCGCTGGTCGGCCAAGCTCGGCATGAAGATGAACTTCACCCCGCCCGGCTATCCGCCGAACCCCGCCCCGGCCTCTTACGCGATCATCGCAGCGCAAAAGGCAGGCGGCGGCGATATCGGCGGGCTGGTTCACGCGATCGCGCGCGCCTGCTGGGCCGAGGACAAGGACATCGCCTCCGACGAGGTGATCCGCGCGGCGCTCGAGGCCAACGGTTTTGACGGCAATCTGGTCACCACCGGGCTTTTCGACGGGGCCATCGCCTATGAGCGCAACCTCGAGGAGGCGGTGGAGCGTGGCGCCTTCGGCTCGCCTTTCTATATCGTGGCCGAAACCGACGAGCGCTTCTGGGGCCAGGACCGGTTGCACTTTCTCGACGACCATCTGGGGACGCTCTGAATGCCGCGTGATCTGAGACAAGGGGCCGAAGTTTTCTGGCAAAGCTTCGGTCACGGTGAACGGCCGGCCATCGCGATCCATTGCACGCTGGGCTCCTCCAATCTCTGGGCCGGGGCACTCGGGCCGCTCGCGGGCGAGATCAGCGCCGTCGCCTTCGACCAGCCCGGTCACGGGCAATCCGCGCCCTGGCGGGGGGACGCCGCCGAGCCGGGCGCGTTCCAGACGCAGGTGACGCGGATCGCGGCGAGCTTCATCGAACGCCCCGTCGACCTGATCGGTCACAGCTTCGGCGCCTCGGTCGCGCTGCGCATCGCGGTCGGCGCGCCCGAAGCGGTTCGCTCGCTGACGCTGATCGAGCCCGTGCTCTTTGCGGCCCTGCCGGAAACCGATCCCGACTGGCAGGACCTGCGCGCAAAACAGGACCACTTCCAGCAGCTGATGGAAGCGGGAGATTACGAACCCGCGGCGCGCGGCTTCATGCGCGACTGGGGGACCGGCCAGCCCTGGGACAGCTATTCCGAGGCCCATCGCGAGCGCTTCATCGCCTCGATGCCGATGGTCGAGAATATCTCGCGCGCGAATTTCGAGGATCCCGCCCGGATCGCGCGCCCCGACGGGATCGAGCAGATCGACGCGCCGGCGATGATCATTCACGGCGACCGCTCGCCGCCGACAATGCCGAAAGTGGCCGAAGCGATCGCCGCGCGGCTGCCGGATGTGGGCGTCGCCTGCGTCGAGGGCGCCGGTCATATGCTGCCCGCGACCCATCCCGAGCACTGCGCGCGCCTGATCGCCGCCAATCTGGAACGTAGCTGACCCGATGGCCAAGGCATCCGCACTCTTTCGCTGCGCCGAATGCGGCGCGAGCCATGCCAAGTGGTCGGGGCGTTGCGACGCCTGCGGCGCGTGGAACTCGATCCACGAGGAAGCGCCGCTTTCGGCCACGCCCGGCTCGGGGCTGAAAGGCGCGAAGGGCAAGGTGATCCCGCTCACCGCGCTCGACACGAAGGAAACGCCACCTGCACGCGCGCAATCGGGCATGGTCGAGCTCGACCGGGTTCTGGGCGGCGGGCTCGTCCCGGCCTCGGCAATCCTTGTGGGCGGCGATCCCGGCATCGGGAAATCGACGCTGCTCTTGCAAGCTACAGCAGCTTTCGCCCGCAAGGGGCTGAAGGCGCTCTATATCTCGGGCGAGGAAGCGGCGAGCCAGGTGCGAATGCGGGCGCAACGCCTTGGCCTCGCGGATGCGCCGGTGGGATTGGGCGCGGAAACGAGCCTGCGCGATATCCTGACCACGCTCGAGGCCGAGCGCCCCGACCTCGTGATCATCGATTCGATCCAGACCATGTGGTCGGACAGCGTCGACAGCGCCCCCGGATCGGTCAGCCAGCTGCGCGCGGCCGCTCACGAATTGGTGAGCTTCGCCAAGAGGCGCGGCACGGCGGTGATCCTCGTCGGGCACGTCACCAAGGAAGGCCAGATCGCGGGTCCGCGCGTGATCGAACACATGGTCGACACCGTGCTTTACTTCGAGGGCGAACGCGGCCACCAGTTCCGCATCCTGCGTGCGGTGAAGAACCGCTTCGGCCCGGCATCCGAGATCGGCGTCTTCGAGATGACGGGATCGGGGCTGGCCGAGGTCGCCAACCCCTCGGCGCTGTTTCTCTCCGAGCGCGGTCAGCCTGCCCCGGGATCGGCAGTTTTCGCAGGGATCGAAGGCACCCGGCCCGTGCTGACCGAAATTCAGGCGCTGGTCGCCCCGTCTTCTCTCGCCTCCCCCCGGCGCACGGTGGTGGGGCTCGACTCGGGACGCATTTCCACCATCCTCGCGGTGCTGGAATCGCGTTGCGGCATTCCCTTCGCGGGGCTCGACGTGTTTCTCAATGTCGCGGGCGGCATGAAGGTGGTGGAACCCGCTGCCGACCTTGCCGCCGCCGCCGCCCTCCTGAGCGCACGCGAAGACGCGGCCCTTCCGGCGGACATGGTCATTTTCGGCGAAATCAGCCTCTCGGGGGCATTGCGCCCCGTGGGTCAGGCCGAAAACAGGTTGAAAGAAGCGGCAAAACTTGGTTTTTCACAGGCGATCGCGCCTTCGGGAACGAAAGCCGAGGGTTCAAGCGGGATGGCATTGCGCAAGCTGGGCGATCTCGTGACCTTTACTGGTGAGATGTTCGGCGCCGGATAGGGCCGACAACACAGGAGCGCAAATGGACGGGTTCACCATCGTCGATGCCATCGTGGCGGTCGTCATCATTCTCTCGGCGATCCTCGCCTATTCGCGGGGCTTCGTGCGCGAGGGTCTGGCCATCGTCGGCTGGATCGCCGCCGCCGTGGTCGCCTACATGTTCGCCAACGAAGCGCGCCCGCTCGTGCAGCAGATCCCCGGCCTCGACAAGTTCATCGGCCAAAGCTGCGAACTGGGCATGATCGGCGGTTTCGCCGTGGTCTTCGCCATCGCGCTCGTCGTGTTCTCGATCCTGACGCCGCTTTTCGCCTCTGCCGTGCAGCGCTCGGCGCTCGGGGGGCTCGATCAGGGTCTTGGTTTCCTGTTCGGCGTTCTGCGCGGGGTCGTCCTCGTTGCGGTGGCCTTCGTGGTTTATGACCGCGTGATGAACAATGACCGGGTCGCGGTGGTGGACGACTCGCGCTCGGCCAAGGTGTTCTCGCGCATGTCGGGCCAGCTCGACGAATCGATGCCCGCCGACGCGCCGGGCTGGATCGTGAGCCGCTATGAGCAGCTCGTTTCGGCCTGCCCCGCCCCCGCAGGTGCTGCGGATGCGCCCGCGCGCACCGACGAATTGCCCCCCGCCGCGGGCAATTGATGACAAATGGATGACGGATTTGCGGGCGCGAGGGGTTAACACCTCTCGCGTTTCGCATTAAATGGGCGCGAGTGCCCGCCCCCCGCACATCTCGGAGCCGCCGCCATGTCTTGCCCCGCCGCCCAGAAAACCCATTACGCCCATCCGTTCGATGACGACAAACTCAAGGAAGAGTGCGGCGTCTTCGGCGTCGTCGGCGTCACCGATGCCGCGAATTTCGTCGCCCTCGGCCTGCATGCGCTTCAGCATCGCGGCCAGGAAGCCGGCGGGATCGTCGCCCATGATGCCGAGAAAGGGTTCAACTCGGCCCATCGCTTCGGCTATGTGCGCGACAACTTCACCAAGTCGAGCCTGATGGAGACGCTGCCCGGCGATATCGCCATCGGCCATGTGCGCTACTCCACAGCGGGTTCCAAGGGCGCGGTGATCCGCGACATCCAGCCCTTCTTCGGCGAATTCTCGATGGGCGGCGCGGCTGTCGCCCATAACGGCAACCTGACCAATGCCGATGCGCTGCGCCGCGAACTGATCGAACGGGGCGCGATCTTTCAATCGTCCTCGGACAGCGAATGCATCATCCACCTGATGGCGCGTTCGATCCAGCGCAAGCATGCCGACCGGATCGCCGATGCGCTGCGCCGCGTCGAGGGTGCCTTCTCGATCGTCGCGATGACGCGGACCAAGCTGATCGGCGTGCGTGACCCGCTCGGCGTGCGCCCGCTGGTGATGGGCCGGATCGGCGACAACGGTTATGTGCTGAGCTCGGAGACCTGCGCGCTCGACATCATCGGCGCGGAATTCGTGCGCGAGATCGATCCCGGCGAGATGGTCGTCATTCAGGACGGCCATATCGAAAGCTCGCGCCCCTTCGGCCCCTCCACCGGCCGGTTCTGCATCTTCGAGCATGTGTATTTCTCGCGCCCCGACAGCATCATCGGCGGCCGCTCGGTCTATGAGACCCGCCGCGCAATCGGCGTGGAACTGGCCCGCGAAGCCCCTGTCGACGCCGATCTCGTCTGCCCCGTGCCCGATAGCGGCACCCCCGCAGCGATTGGCTATAGCCAGGAAAGCGGCATCCCCTTCGCGCTCGGCATCACGCGCAACCAGTATATGGGCCGCACCTTCATCGAGCCGACCGAGCAGATCCGCAACATGGGCGTGCGCCTCAAGCTCAACGTCAACAAGTCGCTGATCCGTGGCAAGCGGGTGATCCTGGTGGACGACTCGGTCGTGCGCGGCACGACCTCGCGCAAGATCAAGGACATGATCCTGGACGCGGGCGCCAAGGAGGTGCATTTCCGCATCGCCTCCCCGCCCACCGCCTGGCCGTGCTTCTACGGTGTGGACACGCCCAACCGCGACAAGCTGCTGGCCGCACGCATGACCGAAGAGGAAATGCGCGAGTGGATCTCGGTCGACAGCCTCAAGTTCATCTCGCTGGGCGGTCTCTATCGCGCCGTGGGCGAGGCCGAGGGGCGCAACGATGCCTGCCCGCAATATTGCGATGCCTGCTTCTCGGGCGAATACCCGATCACGCCTTCGGACCAGATCGAGAAGGGTTTCGAGATGAAGGCCGCCGAGTAAGGCTTTCGAACGTTTCGGATTTCAGCCCCGTCGGAGCAGCGCTTCGGCGGGGTTTTGTTTTGGGCGAGGGCTCGCCCGACCTTGGGTGGGCGCTGACACTCTGCCGGTGGTCGACACCTTATCGCGTTACATCCGGGCGACAGCCATGTGCGCGTCGTCGGAGCAAAAGCGCCCTCCCGGCGCTCGGGCCCGCCTTGCGCTGGAGCAACCATCGGGAACCCGGGACAGGTGAGAGCGGTGACAGGCCCCTACTCACTCCTCCTGGCAGCCGCTCAGAAGGGTCTGGCTCTCGCCATCCTCGGGGATCCACTCGAGCATCGCGCCCGAACCTTTCGTCCACCAGACATAACCCGCTTCACCCTCGCCATCCTCGGCATATTTCGCACCGTCAGCAGAGGCGACATGGCTCATCACCACCATCCGCCCTTCCAGCATCAGGACGACGCGCTGCGGCGTGCTGTCGTTGATATAAGCGGCGGGCACGCGCGCGCCGCGTTCGCACAGATAGGTGCGGGTGATGACCGGGTTGATCTCGTTCGTGGCGCTGGTCAAAGGGGCGAGCCTTTCCGGCGCGGCGCTGTCCTTCGCGGTCGCAGGCATGGTGAAAGCCGCGAGAAGGATCGCCGCGACGCTCAGATATGTCACGCTTCGTCCTCGACCCGGTCCGCCAGCGCCTCGGCGCGTGCCGCGATCTCGGCGAGCGTATCGGTGACTTCGGCGGGCACGACCGGCACTTCGATTTGCGGCGGATTGGCCTGCAATTCGTCGATCTTCGCCTGCAATTCGCCCAGACGGTTCTTCGCCTCGCGCAGCTGATCCTCGATCCCGGCGGCCTTGTCGGCCAGCATCAGCCCCGACATCAGCAGCATACGCGGTTCGGGGATCCGGCCGATCTGGCCCAGAAGCACCTGCGCCTCGGCATCGAGCATCGCAGCGGCCGAGCGCAGGAAATGCTCCTCTCCCTCCTGACAGGCCACGTCGAAATCGCGCCCGCCGATGGTGATCTTCAGCTCAGGCATCCTCGGCCTCCCCGGTAGCACCCTCGATGATCGGGTCGAGCCCCGCGATGATCTGCTCCAGCTCGGAGCTTTCGCTCTCGCGCGCAGCTCGCAGGGCCTGCAACTCTGCCATCAAAGCCTCATCCGAGAAGGCCACGCCCTCATCCATCAGTTTGCGATTGGCTGCGATCAGCGCCGCATTCGCCTGCTTGAGCGCCGCGACCTCCTTGAAAGCCGCCTCCTGTGCACGCACGGCCGCGCCATATTTGCGCTCCATCGCGTTCAGCGTCGTGTCCTGCTTCTCGCGGATCGCGCGCACGCGCTCGGAGAGCTGGGCATTGGCCTCTTTCTCGGCTTCGAGCGAGGCTTTCAGCTCGGCGATCTCGGCCGGGTCGGCGGCAGTGTCGGACGCAATCTCGGAAACGGGCTCGGGCACATGCTCGAAAACCGGCTCGGGCATCGCCTCGGGGGCCGGTTCGGGCTCTGCGGTCACCGCCCTTTGCTTGATCGCCTCGACCCCACGCCCGATCCGCTCGAGCGCGAAAGCGATGCGGCGTTCGTATTCGGCAATATCGCTCATACGCGCCTCCTCGTCCTCACATGTCCCGCTTCACGCGCCGAATCGCGTTCCGGCGGCGGGTTTGCGCCAGTTTAACCCTGATCGCAAAGCCAAGCCCACCCTTTTACCCCAAGCACTTGCGGGCCATGCTTGATCTTGAGCCGTTCCCTGCTATCAGGGTCACAAACCCTGACTGCTGCCCCCCGAAAGGACGTTTCATGGAAATCGAAGAGCTGCGCGCCGCCCATCCCGAGCACTGGAAACTGGCTTCCGCGATCCGGGCGCTGGCGATGGATGCGGTTCAGGCCGCCAATTCCGGCCACCCCGGCATGCCGATGGGCATGGCCGATGTCGCGACCGTTCTGTTCCAGAACCACCTGAAATTCGACGCGAAAGCCCCGAAATGGGCCGATCGCGACCGCTTCGTACTCTCGGCCGGTCACGGCTCGATGCTGCTTTACGCGCTGCTCTACCTGTGCGGCGACGAGCAGGTGACGCTCGATCAGATCAAGAACTTCCGCCAGATGGGCGCGAAGACCGCCGGCCACCCGGAGAACTTCCTGCTCGACGCGGTGGAGACCACCACCGGCCCGCTCGGCCAAGGCATCTCGACCGCCGTGGGCATGGCGATCGCCGAAGAGGCGCTGCGCGCTCAATGGGGCAAGAAGATCGTCGATCACCGCACTTGGGTGATCGCGGGCGACGGTTGTCTGATGGAAGGCATCTCGCAGGAGGCCATCGGCCTTGCCGGCATGCAGGAACTCTCGAACCTGATCGTGCTGTGGGACAATAACGACATCACCATCGACGGTCGCGTGTCGATCTCGGACAAGACCGATCAGCACAAGCGCTTCGAGGCTTCGGGCTGGACGGTCTTCGCCTGTGACGGGCATGATCCGGTCTCCATCGACGAAGCGCTGACCAAGGCGAAGAACGCCAAGGGTCCGGTTCTGGTGGACTGCAAGACGATCATCGGTTTCGGCTCGCCCAACAAGGCGGACAGCTATTCGGCGCACGGCTCGCCGCTCGGTGACGAGGAAATCGCGCGCACCAAGGCGATCTATGGCTGGGAATACGGCCCGTTCGAGATCCCGACGGATGTAAAATCGACCTGGGAAGCGATCGGCTCGCGCGGCGCCTCCGAGCGCGGCGAATGGGAAGAGCGTTTCGCCAAGCTCTCGGCGGGAAAACAGGCCGAGTTCACCCGCATCATGGAAGGTGGCGTTTCGAAGAAACTCACCAACGCGATCCGCAAGTTCAAGAAGGATCAGGCCGAAGCCGCACCGAAGGTCGCGACCCGCAAGGCCTCCGAGATGGTGCTGGGCGTGGTCAATGGCGCTTGCCCCGAGACGCTGGGCGGCTCGGCCGACCTCACCGGCTCGAACCTGACGAAATCGGCGGGGATGGAAGTCTTCAACCCGGCGAACCGCAAGGGCCGCTACATCCATTTCGGCATCCGTGAGCACGGTATGGCTGCGGCGATGAACGGGATGATCCTGCATGGCGGCGTGCGCGCCTATGGCGGCACCTTCTTCTGCTTCACCGATTACGCGCGCGGCGCGATGCGTCTGTCGGCGCTGATGAAGGTTCCGGCGGTCTATGTGATGACCCATGACTCGATCGGTCTGGGCGAGGACGGCCCGACCCACCAGCCGGTCGAGCATCTCGCAATCTGCCGCGCAACGCCCAACACGCTGACCTTCCGCCCCGCCGACGTGATCGAGACCGCCGAGGCCTGGGAAATCGCGATGGAGCAGCAAGGCACGCCCTCGGTGCTCGCGCTGAGCCGTCAGAACCTGCCGACGCTGCGCACCGAGTACAAGCCGCAGAACCTCACCGCGCGCGGCGCCTACGTTCTGGCCGAGGCCGATGGCAAGCGTCAGGCGATCCTGATGGCGACCGGTTCGGAGGTCGAGATCGCGCTCAAGGCGCGCGAGATCCTGCAATCGCAGGCGATCGGCACACGCGTCGTCTCGATGCCCTGCATGGAGCTGTTCGCCCAGCAGGACGAGGGCTATCGCAAGCGCGTTCTGCCGCCGAACTCGGTCCGCGTGGCCGTCGAGGCCGCCGTGCGCCAGCCCTGGGATCGCTGGCTTCTGGGCGAGCGTGGCCGTGAAGCCAAGGCGGGCTTCGTGGGCATGGACCGCTTCGGCGCCTCGGCCCCCGCAGGCGAGCTCTACGAGAAGTTCGGCATCACCGCCGAGGCCGTGGCCGAGAAGGTCAAGAGCCTCCTCTGATGGCTTTGCCCGGCATCAAGGCAACAGCGAGGGGGCCCGCCGTGGCCCCCTCTGCACATCCCGCCGCCGATCATCCGGGGCTGGGGGTGGCTTTCATGCTGAGCGCTTTCTCGATGCTGACCCTGATGGATGCTTTCGCGAAACTGCTGGGCGAAGGCTACCATCCGCTGCTGATCGTCTGGGCGCGCTTTGCCGTGAATGCGGTCGTGCTGGCGGCGATCTATCGTGGCAGCTTGCCCGTGCGGATGCGCAGCCCGCAACCCGGCCTGCAACTGGGCCGGGCACTGTTCCAGATGGGAGCGATCGCAGCCTTCTTCTTCTCGCTGCGCCATGTGCCGCTGGCCACCGCCACCGCGCTTGGCGACCTCAACCCGGTCATCGTGACCCTCGGGGCGGCCCTCTTTCTGGGCGAGCGGCTGGGAGTGCACCGGATCTTCGGCATCGTGGCCGCCTTCGTGGGCGCGATGATCATCTTGCGCCCGGGCTTTGGCGGGCTGCATCCGGCAGCGCTTCTGGCGCTTCTCGCAGCCTTCAGCTTCGCGGGCGCGGTGCTGCTGACCCGCCACCTGCGCGGCGATGGAGCTGCCACCTCGCAGCTCTGGTCCTCGCTGACGGGCTTCGCGCTCTCCTCACTCACCCTGCCCTTCGTCTGGCAGCCCATCGCGCTTGGCGATCTCTGGATCTTTTTGGCGCTCGGCCTCGCCGGGAGCCTGTCGCAATTCCTGCTGATCCGCGCCTTTTCGCTGGCCGAGGCCTCTACGCTGGCGCCTTTCGGCTATTCGGGGCTTCTTTTCGCCTCCTTCTGGGGCTGGCTGATGTTCGACCAGCTGCCCGACGGCTTCACCATTGCCGGGGCGCTTGTGATCGTGGGGGCAGGCCTCTATGTCTGGTCGCGCGAGCGCCGTGCCGCACGTCTGAACCAGTCCTGACCGTTCCGAGTGATGAAGAACCGCAGCGCAACCCTGTCCGACCGTGTCTCGAACGCCCTCTTCGTGGCGGTGATGCGGATCGTCCAGCGTATGCCCTACGAGAAGCGCATCCCCGCGGCGGGCAAGCTCGTCGCGCGTCTGGCGCCCTTTCTCGGCTTCACCCGAAAGATCCGCGACAACCTCGCAATCGCCTGCCCGCATCTGAGTTTCGAGGAAGTCCGCCAGCTGCAACGTGCGGTTCCCGACAGTCTGGGCCGGATGCTGGCCGAGATCTATTCGGGCGAGGAATTCGTGGCCCGCGTGCGCGATCTGCCGATCGAGGGGCCGGGCGCCGAGGCTCTGGAACGCGCGCATGTCGAACACCGCCCCGTCGTGCTCGCCGCGGGCCATTTCGGCAATTACGACGCCTGGCGCGCGGCACTGGTCGGGCATGGCTATCGGGTCGGCGCCATCTACCGCCCGATGAACAACCCGATCTTCAACGAGCAATATGTCTCGACCATCTCGGCCATCGCGCAACCGCTCTTCGCACGCTCGCGCCGCGGTTTGGGCGACATGATGAAATTCCTGCGCGATGGCGGGATGGTGGCCTTCGGTTTCGATCAGCATTTCAACAAGGGGGCCGAACTGAGCTTTTTCGGCCTGCCCGCCTTCACCCCGCTATCCGCCGCCGAAATGGCGCTGAAGATGAAGGCCGATCTGGTGCCGATCTACGCAATCCGCCAGCCCGACGGGCTGAGCTTCAGGATCTATGCGGACAAACCCGTACCCCATAGCGACGCCGAGACGATGACACAGGAGCTCAATGACGGGCTCGAGGAGATGATCCTCAAGCATATGGAGCAGTGGCTCTGGATCCACCGACGCTGGAAAGTGAAGAAATCCGCGATGAAATAGAACGCGCGAGGCCCGCAAGCCCCGCGCGTTTCGTTTTTCCTTTCGGCTCAGTTTCCGTGCTGGATGCGCTCCATCAGGGCACCGGTTTCCTCGGCCGGAAGGGCTGCGTTCAATGCGAACCAGATCACCACGAGCGACCAGATCGCGACCGCGGCCATACCGTCCCAGAAGCCCAGCATGCCCAGCGCATGTCTGCTCGTGCCGAGCGCGGTGATCACCCAGAGCCCACCGAACCACAGCGCCAGCCAGCCGATATTGTTCCAGCCGAACGCGGAGGCGGGTTTCTTCTGCACGAGGTGGAAGACCAGAGCGTAGATCGCGAACCCTCCCAGCAGCATCCCGAACAGGATCGAGTCGGTGTAGAAACCCGTCCAGTAGATCACGAGGTTCGAGGCGATGAAGGCCAGAGGCGCGAGGATCTCTGCGCCAGCGAGCTTGAAGGCACGGGGCGCATCGGGTTGTGAGCGGCGCAGAACCATCAGCACGATCGGGCCAAGCCCATAGGTCAGGACCGTGACCGAGCTGATATAGCCCACCAGCAATTGCCAGGCCGGAAACGGAAGCAGGAAGAACACGCCCACCGCCCACATCACGGCGACCGCCAGCCACGGAACGCCGGATTTCGTCGTGTGGGTCAGCGATTGCGGACCGCTGTCGGTGTCACCCACCGCATAGAGGATCCGCGAGCCGCCAGTGACGTAGATCAGGCCGGTGCCGCCGGGCGAGATATAGGCGTCGACGTAGAGCAGAAGCGCCAGCCACCCCATACCGAGCGTCGCCGCGAGACCCGCGAAGGGACCGGCAGATCCCGCGAAGCTCAGCGCCGTCCAGCCGTTCTTCAGGTTCTCGGGCGACAGCGCCATGATGAAAGCCACCTGCAGCAGGATATAGACGAAGGCCGCCAGAACGACCGAGCCGATCACCGCCATCGGGATGTTGCGACCCGGATTGGCGCTCTCGCCACCAAGGTCGATCGCCGTGCGGAATCCGAGGAAGGAGAAAACGATCCCCGCCGCCGGGATGGCGGTGAACATGCCTTGCGAGCTGTAAGTGCCCGGAGCGGCATGCCAGACTCCCCAATGGGTCGAGGCCGCGATCAGACCGACCACGGTCACCAGTGGCACCGCGATCTTCCACCACGTCACCGTGTTGTTGACCTTCAGAAGCGCCTTGATCGCCAGCAGGTTCAACACTGCAAGCACACTCAATAGCACCGCCGAGGCGATGAACCCCATCAGCGTCAGAGTGCCCGAGCCATCGCCCTTGATGAAATAGGGCAGGTAATTGTTGGCATAGGTCACGATCCCCTCGGCCTCGACAGCCGGAACGGGCGCGTAGCTGAGAAACAGCATCCAGCCCCAGAGTCGGCCCAGCGTTTCGCCGTGGCTCGCGTGGCTCATGTGGACGAGCGCGCCGGATTTGGAGAACATCGTGGACAGCTCGGCAAAACACAAAGCGATCAGCATGATGATCACAGCGCCGATCACCCAGGACCAGACCGAGAGCGGGCCCGCGATCTTCGAGGCGTGATAGGCACCGAACAACCAGCCCGAGCCGATCATCGAAGTAGTCGAGGCAAAGAGCAACCCGACCACCCCGGCATCGCGCCGGAGCTTACCGGGGGGTGCGGCGGTATCGATTGCAGCCATTTTGAAATCCCCTGTTGTGAAATCGTTGATGGGGATCAGTTAGGGCAGGAACAAATGAAGCGGAGCGATCACACGGGCTTGTGGCACCATGCGATTGGGCGTGACGACGCCGTGAGCGGGCTCAGCGCAGGAATTTCTGCGCGAGTTTCGCGATCCGCGCGCCACGGTAGGGCGGCATCAGCATGCCAAGCGGCGCGAAGCGGTTCTCGAGAACGGCTCTCTCATGGCTGAAGGCGAGAAAACCGTAATGTCCGTGCGCGGCGCCCAGCCCCGAATTGCCGATCCCCCCAAAGGGCAGGTTCGGGTGCAGGTAATGGGCCAGCGCGATATTGATCCCCACCGCACCCGAGGTGCTGGCGCGGCGCAGCCGTTCGATCAGGGAGCGGTCGCGCTCGAAGATGTAAAGCGCCAGCGGTTTCGGCCCGGCCTCGATGCGGGCAAGCACCTCGTCGGGGTCGCTGAAGGGGATCACCGGCAGGACAGGGCCGAAGATCTCTTCCTGTTCGAGCTTCATCGACGGGTCGGTGCCCATCATCACGGTGGGCGCGATATAGCGGCTCTCAGGCTTCGATGCCCCGCCCGTCAGCGGCCGCGCGCCCTCCGCCTCGGCCTCGGCAATCATCTCCGTCAGCCGTGCGAAATGATCGGGATTGATGATCCGGGCCAGATCGCGCGAGGCATGCTGCGCCTCTTCGGTCTTGCCATACATCTTCGCGATGGCGGCCTTCAACTCGGCCAGGAACGGCGCCTCGATCTGTTTCGCGACAAAGACGTGATCGGGCGCGATGCAGGTCTGACCCGCATTGGCGAACTTGCCCCAGGCGATCATCTTCGCGGCCTTTTTCAGATCCGCGCCGGGGCCGACTATGACGGGCGACTTGCCACCCAGCTCCAGCGTGACCGAGGCGAGATGCTTCGCCGCCGCCGCCATCACGATCTTGCCCACGCGCGGCGAACCGGTGAAGAAGATATGATCGAAGGGTTGCTCGAGGAGCTGCGTGCTGACCTCGACCCCGCCCTGCACGACGCGCACGAGATCTTCGGGCAGTGCCTCCCCGACGATATCCGCGATCAAGGCGGCGCTCGCGGGCGCCAGCTCGGAGGGCTTGAGCACCACCGCGCATCCCGCAGCGAGTGCCGAAACGAGCGGGCCGAGCGACAGCCCCACAGGGTAGTTCCACGGCGCGATGATGAGTGCCGTGCCCTTCGGTTCGGGAATGATGCGGGCCTTCGTGCCAAGCATCGCACGTGTCGGGAAGACCCGACGCACCCGCATCCAGCGCTTGAGATGGCGCAGGGTGTGGCTGATTTCCGATTGCACGGGCAGGATCTCGGTCAGGCGGATCTCGGCCTCGGGCTTGGCGAAATCGGCGCTGAGAGCCTCGATGATCTCGGCCTCTCGGGCCGTGATCGTCTCGGACAGCGCGCGCAGGGCGGCGCGGCGCTCGGCAAAGCCGAAACTCACCCGGCGCCGCTGATTGCCCGCCGCGAGATGAGCGAATGCCTGTTCGGCGTTGGCCTGCGTGCTTTGATCCATGTCGGTCCTCCGGCCGGCATTCCAGCCGCTCGCACGCCGAAAGGCAATGGGGCGTCGCACCTTAGCCGCGACGACGCAGCGGCAGGCTCAGCACGAAGAGGAAGGTGGCGGCCGCCACGATCGAAGGTCCGGCGGGCGTGTCGAATTGCAACGAACCCCAGAGCCCGAGCAGCACCGAGACGACCCCCACCCCCGTCGCGCCCGCGGCCATCGCCTCGGGACTGCGCACGGGTTGGCGCGCGGCGGCGGCCGGGATGATCAACAGCGCCGCGATCAACAGCGCCCCCACGATCTTGATTGCCACCGCCACGGTCAGCGCCAGCGCGATCGTCAGCACCATCTGCTCGCGCCGGGGATCAAGGCCCGAGGCCATCGCCAGTTCGTCATTGATCGTGGCGGTCAAGAGCGCCTGCCAGCGCCAGGCCAGCATCGCCAGTACCACCGCTGAACCAGCCCAGACTACCGCGAGATCGGCTTTCGACACCGCAAGGATATCGCCAAAGAGCCAGGCCGTCAGATCCACGCGCAAACCGCTCTGGAAGGAGGCGGCGACAAGGCCGAAGGCCAGCGCCGAATGGGCCAGAACCCCCAGCACGGTATCCATCGCATGCCCGCGCCCCGAAAGCCGTGCCACGGTGACCGCCATCGCCAGCGCAACGCCCAACGTGCCGAGATAGACCGACGCGCCGAAGGCGAAGCTCAGCGCCACGCCGAGGATCGCGGCGTGGGCCGTGGCATCGCCGAAATAGGCCATGCGCCGCCAGACCACGAAGGAGCCGAGCGGCCCGGTCGCAAAGGTCAGCCCGATTCCGGCCAGCGCCGCGCGGGTGAGAAAATCGTCAAACATGGGCGTGCTCGTGGGTGCAGGTGGCGTGATCGGTATGTTCGTCGCCATGGTCATGATCGTGTTGATAAAGCGCGAAGGCCCCTTGCGTGCCCATCCCGAACAGCGCGCGATATTCCGGTGCTTCCGCGACGACCTTCGGCGTGCCCTGACAGCAGACATGGCCGTTGAGGCAAATCACCCGGTCCGAGGCCGACATCACCACATGCAGATCGTGGCTGACCATCAGAACGGCCGCCCCGGTCTCGGCGCGCACCTCTTCGATCAGTTTGTAGAACCCGGCCGTTCCGGGCTGGTCGAGCCCCTGCGTCGGCTCGTCGAGGATCAGGATATCAGGCTCGGTCAGCAGCGCACGCGCCAGCAACACGCGCTGGAACTGCCCGCCCGAAAGCCGCGCGATCTGGCGTGCGCCCAGATGCGGCACGCCGGTCCGCTCGAGCGCGGCCTCGGCGCCCGCATCCGAGACGCGTTTGGGCAGCGACAGAAAGCGGCGCACCGTCATCGGCAGGCTCGCATCGATATGAAGCTTCTGAGGCACATAACCGATCTTCAGCCCCGGCTTGCGCGTCACCTCCCCGCGCGCGGCAGGCTCCAGCCCGATCAGCGCACGCACCAGCGTCGACTTGCCCGATCCGTTCGGCCCGACGACGGTCACGATCTCGCCCGGCGAAATGGTGAAGTCGATGCCGTGGAGAACCTCGGTATCGCCATGGCGCACGCTCAGCCCTTGCGCCGTGATCAGCTCGCTCATTGCGCGGCCTCTTGATAGCATTTCGGACATAGGCCCAACGCCTCGACGGTCGCACGCTCGACATGGAAGCCCAGCCGGTCCGCCGCCCCCAGAAGAGCCTGGCGCACCTCGTCGGCCCCGGCCTCGGCCACCTCGCCGCATTCGCGACAGATCAGGAAGACCGGCGCATGTTCCTCGCCCGGGCGCATGCAGGCGGCGAAAGCGTTGAGCCTGCGCACGCGATGGGCCAACCCATTATCAACAAGAAATTCCAGCGCGCGATAGGCCACGGGCGGCTGGTTGCCGAACCCGTCCGCCGCGAGCCGGTCAAGCACCTCATAGGCCCCCATCGCACGATGCTCCTCGAGCAGGATCTCGAGCGCGCGCTTGCGCACCGGGGTCAGACGCACGCCTTTCTCGGCCGCAACCGCCTCGGCCTTGTGAAGGGTCGTATCGGCACAATGGGCGTGATCGTGCTGGGTGAAGGCATTGGCAGGAGGGGTCGGGCTGGCCACGGATATGTTACCTTATCACATTTCTGCTTGACGTGTGATCTTATAACATACATCTTCCGCAGCCGAGATCAAGTTTTCAGGAGACCCCAAATGACTTCGCGCCTTCCGCTGTTTTTCGCCGCCCTGACTGCCGTTCCGGGGCTGGCGCAGGCCGCCGTGCCCGATGTGTTGACCGATATCCCCCCGGTACAGTCGCTCGTCGCCCAGGTGATGGGCGATCTGGGCCAGCCCGGTATCCTGTTGTCGCAGGGCTCGGACCCGCATGACTTCCAGCTCCGCCCCAGTCAGGCGCGCGATCTGCAAAACGCCAATCTGGTGTTCTGGATCGGGCCCGAACTCGAACCTTGGCTCGAGCGCGCGATCGAGGGGATCGAGGTGAAAGGCGAGACGGTGGAGTTGCTCGAGAGCCCCGGCACCTATCGTCGCCAGTTCGGGGAAAACGACCCGCACGATCATGCTCATGACGAACATGACGCGCACGACGAGGCCGCAGACGTCCATGAGGGCGAAGCCGAAGCGGGTCACATGCATGACGGCACCGACCCGCATGCCTGGCTCGACCCGGCAAATGCCGAAGCCTGGCTCGACACGATCGCCACGCAACTCGGTTCCGCCGATCCCGAGAACGCGGCCACCTATCGCGCCAATGCCGATGCCGCGAAAGCGCGCATCGAGGCGATGGATGCCGAGATCCGCGCCGAGCTGACACCTGTTGCCGAGAAGCCCTTCCTCGTCTTCCATGACGCCTATGGCTATTTCGCGGATCACTACGGGCTGACGGTCGCGGGCGCGCTGTCGCTGGGCGATGCGGCCACCCCGGGTGCTGCCCATCTCACCGAGCTGCGCAAGACCGCGACAGAGTCCGGCGCGCTGTGCATCTTCCCCGAGGCGCAGCACGATCCGAAGATGGTCTCGCAGCTGGTGCAGGATACGCCGGTGAAGCTGGGCGAAGCGCTCGACCCCTCGGGCAGCTCCCTTGAGTACGGCCCCGAGCTTTACGAAACGCTGATGCGTTCGTTGGCACAGAAACTGACCAGCTGCCTCTCGGGGAGTTGATCCTCGCGCCTGCCCGTGCGATCTGATCCGCATGGCGGATTGGATCGCATTGACGGAAGAAAACGGGCGCTGGCGGGCGCTCGACGTGGCAACGGGCGGACAGGTCAAGGACCGCCGCTCGGGGCCCTCGCCCCGCCCGCTGCGGACCGAAGGGGTCGCGGCGACTCTGGCCGCCCCATCGGTGGGGCTGCCCCCCCGTCCCCTGCCCTGCACGCCGCTGCCTGAGGCCGCCTGGCCGCGCGCCGAGATCGGCGGCGCTTCCCTGCCCGCCCTGCCGGGGTTGATCCAGACCAATGACCAGACCGAAGTGCAGCCCGCCGAGGCTGCGCGGATCGCGGGCGTGCTCGCAGGAGTGCCGCAATTCGACGGGGTGATCTGGATCTGCGGGGCAAGCGCGCTCTGGGCACATGTCTCGGCCGGGGAGGTGGTAAGCGTGATGCGGGCGGCCTCGGCTGCGCTGCTCGCCGCGATGGGTGCGCCGCTCGAGGCAGGCGCTGACTTCGACGCGGCCCTTGCTGACACGCTTTCGCGTCCGGAGCGGCTGGCACGCGAACTCGCACCCCTGAGTCTCGGAAAAACCTCGGAACGCGCCTGCGGCACGGTGCTCGGCGCGGAACTGGCGGCCGCCCGACCGTGGTGGCTGGGCCAGAGCGTGCTGGCGCTCTCCTCGCCCACCGCACCCGGCTGGTCGGAAATTTGCGCCCGTGCCTTGCAAGCGCAGGGCGCGCAGGTCACTTTGGGCGACGGCGAGGCCGCGTTGATCGCGGGGCTGGCCAAGGCGCGCGCCCCGGGCGCGTGAGAGAACGGCGAAGGATGCAAGAATGATCGACACCGACCTGCCCGAAGCCTTCGCCGAGCTTGCCCCCCGCTTCGGGTTTTCCCGCCCCGCTGGCCGCTGTCTCGGTGCGATCTGGCGTGCGGCGCAGGCCCCCTCGGCCGACGATCTGGTCGACCAACTCACGCTCTCGCGTTCCAATGTCTCGACCGCACTGAAGGAACTGCGCGAGGCGGGCCTCATTCAGGCCGCGCGCAGCCCCGGATCGCGCAAGGATTACTTCGTCGCCCCCACCGATCCGTGGGAACTCGCGCGGCTGATGATCGCAGAGCGTGAACGCCGCGTGATGGGCCCGGCGCGCGATCAGCTCTCCGCGCTAGAAGCCCGCAGCGCCGATCCGCGCGCAGCGGCTCTGTGCGAAGTGCTCGATGCGATCTCGGGCTTCATGCAGGCGCTCACGCGGCTCGATCCGAGCGAATTGGCAAGCCATGTCGATCCGGCGCGTGGCGGCGGCAAGCCTGAGAAACCTCGCCCCAAGAAAAAGAAGAAAAAGACCAATCCAGCGTGACCCCGGACACGACGCTGCGGTTGCGTGATCTTTGATGCGCGCCGGCGAGGCTGGTCAGAAAGACCCGCCGGAAGTGGTTCGCATCGGGATGAGGTCGACATTCGGGAGAGCGTTTTTCTCGGCCGGTCCCGCGTGCAGGTGAGCGTCGGCATCTCGATCCAGAGGATCTGGTTCGGCCCCTCATCATGCGACACCGCGAAGAATGGTTTTACGCGAGCATTGCGAAGCGGGGAGCGCACACTCGCAGCCCCCCGCTGTTTCTTTTCGCCGGCAAGGCGCGATCAGCCCGCGAGCAGCGCCACGAGCCCCAGCCCCAGCCCGACCAGAAGCACCAGCGAAAGCGTCACGGTCGCAATCACCCGCGGCCCGGCGGCGGCCACGGCACGCGCATCGACGCCCAGCCCCAGCGCGGCCATCGCGATCACCGTGAGGATCGAAGCGCCCTGCCCCATCGGTGCCAGCGCCAGATGCGGGATCACCCCGGCCGAACGCGCCGCGATCATCGCGAGAAAGCCCAGGATGAAGAGTGGCGGCATCAGCCCCTTGCGTACCTTTCCCGAGGCATTCGGATTGCGCCCCTCTTCGGGCAGGCGCGAGGCGAGAAGCGACAGCACCACCGTGATCGGTCCGAGCATCAAGACCCGCACCAGCTTCACCAGCGTGCCGATCTGGATCGCGCCATGCCCCATCGGCGCAGCGGCGGCCAGAACCTGCGGCACGGCATAGACCGTCAGACCCGACAGGATACCGTAATGCACCGAGCCCATCGTAAGCGCGTGTCCCAGAAGCGGCAGAAGCAGCACGACCGCCACGCCCAGCACCGCGGTGAAGGCGATGGAGGCGCTTACATCGTCGCTATCGGCTTCGATCACGGGGGCGACCGCGGCGATCGCGGAATTGCCGCAGATCCCGTTGCCGCAGGCGATCAGCAATGCCATGCGCGGGGGCAGACCGAGCGCACGGCCCAGCAGATACGCACCCGGCACCACGAGCGCGACCACCGCGACGATGCCGATCAGAAGCGCCGGTCCGACAGACAGCAGCGTCTGCGCGCTCACCGAGGCCCCAAGCAACACGATAGCGATCTCGAGCACCGTCTTGGCCGAGAAGGAAATACCCGAGAGAAAAAACCATTGCGGCTTCCAGAACGTCCGCACCATCGCCCCGATCAGGATCGCCAGCACCAGCGGCTCGAGCCATTGCGCCCCAAAAGCCACCTGCTCGGCGCGCGCGGCGACCTCGGCAAGGGCGGCGACACCGATGCTCAGCACCAGACCCGGCGCGATTTCGCGAAGTCGCTGATGGGGACGGCGCAGGGCTTGGGGAACGGAGATCTGAAGCGCCATGGCAGGATCCTTTCGCAATCGCAGCAATTTCTTGTCTCGAGTAATTGCGCCCTGACATTCATTCTTCAAACGAAATGTTTTTATGATTATGATCGCTATATTCGATCAATGAGGCCAAGATGACCCCGGAACAGCTTCGCGTCTTTGTCACCGTGGCCGAGATGGAGCATGTGACCCATGCCGCCCATAAGCTGAACATGACCCAGTCGACCGCCTCGGCCGCGATCGCGGCGCTCGAGGGGCGTCACGGGGTGAAGCTCTTCGACCGGATCGGACGCGGGATCGTCCTGACCGAAGAAGGGCGCGCTTTTCTGCCCGAGGCACGCGCGGTGCTGGCGCGGATCGCCGAGGCCGAGGCGATGCTGGCCGAGACGCGCGGGCTCGAGCGCGGCCATATTCGCATGGTCGCGAGCCAGACCATCGCAGGTTATTGGCTGCCGCCCCATATCGCGGCGTTCCGCAAGGCACGTCCCGGCATCGCGGTGACGCTGGAAATCGGCAACACTCAGGAGGCGGCGGCAAAGATCCGTGAGGGCGCGCTCGACCTGGCACTGGTGGAAGGCGAAATCGACGATCCGAAACTGGAACGGCGCAGGATCGGCGCGGATGAGCTGGTGCTGGTAAGCGCCTCGCCCACGCCTGCCCGACTCGACCCGGCCGACCTGTGCGCCGCCGATTGGGTCCTGCGCGAGGAAGGTTCAGGCACACGCTCCAGCGCAGAGGCCGCGCTCGCCCCGCACGGGCTGACGGTCGCGCAGATGCGCGCGCCGCTGGTCTTGCCATCGAACGAGGCGGTGCTGAGCGCTGTCGAGGCGGGCGCGGGGATGACGATCCTCTCGGCGCATGTGGTTGCACGCTCGCTGCGGATCGGGACGCTGCATCGCTGGCCCCTCGCCTTGCCGCCGCGCCCCTTCTATGTGCTGCGCCACCGAGAACACCATGTCAGCCATGCCGCGCGCGCTTTTCTTGATCGGCTCGCACAAGCGCATTCGGCGCGGGGTCAGCCGGACTGAGCAAGCAAATGCGAGACCTTCGCTTCGATCTCGGACGGCATCGCGGGCTTGGGACAGATCGCGGCTCCGGGATAGCGCGCAGTCAGATGGTGTGCGTCGGCATGGCCCGAATGAAACAGGATCGGCACTTTCGCATCGTGGAGCTTGTCCGCGAGTTCATAGACCTCGCCATCGGCCAGCATCACATCGAGGATCGCGATGTCGGGCAGTCGCTCGGCCACGAGTTCGAGCCCGGCCTGAACCGTCGCGCAAGGCCCACGCACCGTCGCGCCCATATCCTCCAGCATGAATTGCAGATCAAGCGCGACGACGGCCTCATCCTCGGCCAGCAAAACCTCACCACTCATCGTCTCATTCCTGCTTGGCTTCTGCGCCATGCGCAAAGCTGTTCCTGTCGTTGCGGCCCTGGGTCAAGACAAACACCTCGCGCCCCTCGCCGATAAAGGCCGCAGGCTCGCCAGAAGGCATGAGCGAGGCGCGCACCACATCTCGCGGAACATCCCTCGCGGCATGGCCCGGGATTTCTTGAAAGCCCTTGTTCACATGAGCAAACTTCGCATCTTTGCGTTCTCGCGAAACGCTCGATAGCGGAAGTCTCGAAGGATAGAAATAGCAGATCAGGCCCTCCGGCACGTCGTGATCTTGAAGGCCTGCCATTCCTCTCCCCGCGCGAATGTTCGATGCAAGATCGATCCGCGCAGAAAAATGTCCAGAGCGCTACAGCATTTCATCACTGAGAGCGCATTGGCATCGCTTTTTCTGTATGGCTGACCGCAGGAAATGCGGTGTACCGTCTCTTCGGCCTGAACAGGGCGTCCGTGGCGTCGCAATCAACAGGACTTTGCTGCGGACAGAAAGATATTTCGACTGTGCAAGGCGTTACAAAATGTAGCTTTGCACAGCGCCCCATCTCTTTTTGCCGCATCAGTCACCCCGGAATCCATATTTCGACGGCCCCGTGGAAAAGACAAAGCGATGCGCGCGGCTTTCGAACCCACCACGAAGAAGGCGATCAGCCTTCGCAAAGACACCAATAGCAAAGCGATGCGCGCTATGGCCGAAGCTGGCACGACAGCCATCCGAATAGCGAAGATCGCTCCGAGGCTCCCCGCGCGCGCAGGTCGTCGTGGGCAGGCGAAACCGCCTGCCCACATTCCGGGTCAGAGACCGTATTGCTCGCGCGCGATCGCGCCCAACCCGACGGCGTCGAGCTTTTCCAGCGGCGCGAGGAAAGTGACCTGGATCACCCCGGGCGCACGACCGATCTCGATCGCCCCGTTGACCGTCGCGCGGTTGCGCACCTCGGCCACGCTCATCTGCAACAGCGCAGCCGCCCGTTCGAGCCCGTTATCGATCGCCGCGTTCATCGTCGCGGCCGTTCCGATGACCGAAATCGGGGCGGTGGCCTCGATGTTCGTGACGCCAAAGGTCTTGGCCAGTTTGCGCGCCTTCTCGACCTCGGCGGCACTGAAGGGCTTGGCAAGCGGCGGCAGGTCCTCGACCAGCGGGAACAGGACCGGTCCGTCGATCGGCCAGTCCTTCAGGACGGCGACCTGCAGCGTGACAGAACCGGCGACATCCATCGTGTGGCCCGCGATCTCGCCGTCGCCCTGCCCCGCATGCATGTCGCCCATATAGAGACCGCCGCCCGCCACCTTCACCGGGCAGACCAGAACAGCCCCGGCCCGGACAGCGTCGATATCCATATGGCCATCGGTCTTGTTCTCGATAACCTGCTCATGCGTGAGCCCGTAGGCATGCGGAGCATTCTCGAGGAAGGCGCCGAAGTCGCCCGCGTTATGGCTGTCCGGCATCGCGATCGAAGGGCAGGTTCCGAGCTGCCCCATGAAGGGGCGCATCCGGATCATCACCCCGGGCATGTCCGAGGGCGCATAGGTCAGGATCGAGTGTTGGCGCGACTTGTCTGGCAGCGATGCGTAGCTGGGCGCATCATGCGCGATGGCCTCGGCGGCCTCCTTGGGCAGCGTCAGACCAACCGCGCCGGTCGGATCGAAGGTCACTGTGTAACCATGCACGATTTCGAACGGAGTAACGGGGTTTCCACATTTGTCGCAGACCACCGCCTTCTGCCCGATCCCCTCGACATGGGTTTCCGGCCAGACCTCGTCACAGGTCGGGCAGCGCGCCGCAACGTAGGGATCCCCGAGGCAGAACCCCTCGGGCGAGCTGTCATGCCCCGAAGCGGTTGCCAGAGAGGTCACGGTGACATCGCGGATATGCACGATCAGCGCGTCGCCGGGCTGCGCACCGGAGACTGCGACCGGTCGGGTCACCTCGTGACCGCCGCGCAGCCGGGGCGTGATCATCGGCCCCCAGCATCCCGGCGCGGTATTGGCGATGATGGTGCCGCCATCGGCGAGCGGTCCCAGCATCGGCTCCGCCGGATCAAGGACTGAATTGGTGTACTCGTCGACAACGATGCTGCGAAGCGGCGTCGCGGGCTGATTTCCGTCTGGCATTTTGTCCTCCTTCAGGCTCCAGGCGCCGTCGAGGCGCCGACAATTCCGTTACAGATCCTCTCAGCGCGCTCCGCCGCTCCCGGGCCTGCGCGCGACGAGATCGATCTCGATCAAAGCATCATAGGCGAGTCCCGTCACCCCGACACAGGTCCGTGCCGGCCTGCGGTCGGCGGGGAAGTAGCTCGCATAAAGGTCGTTCATGGCAGCATAGTCGCGCTTGAAATCGGTCAGGTAGACGCGTGCCATCATCACGTCTCCCCAGCCAAGCCCGAGACCGGACAGGACTAGTTCGAGATTGGCCATCACATTGCGTGTCTGCGCCTCGATCCCCTCGGGCAGAACGCCCGGCGCCTCCGGGCTGTCGGGCATCTGGCCGGTGATGTAGACGATCCCGTCGTGCTCGACTGCGTGGCTGAACGGGGCGACGGGTTTGGGCCCGTTCGAAATCATGTGGAACTGCATTCTTCGCTACTCCTTGCAACCGGGTACGAGCGATTTCGGAATGATGGCATGAACGCCGAGATTGCCATCCACGACCTGCGTTACACCGAAATCGACCGCCGCCGAGATATGTGCGATCGCCTGATCCTCGGCCAGACCGAAACGCGCCATCAGGAAACGGCGCGCCTTGCGGAAGGCATCCCGCATCGCGAGGTCGAGCGAGGATTTCGCATAGACCTCACTCTGCCCCTTGGAACCGAATTCGGCCAGATAATCCGGATGGGAAAAACCGGTCAGGACCCAGGCATCCGCCGTCTCGATCAGCGGATAGGTGATGTCCGCGATCGGCGTGCCGCGCTTGTGCAGCCGGATTGTGACCCTCCCCGTCATCGAACATTCGATCGCGGTGCCTGACAGTTCTCCGTCACCCTGCGCCGCATGGGGATCGCCAATCGACAGCAACGCGCCGCGCACCGAAACAGGAAGGTAGACCGAGGTTCCCTTGCCCAGACGCCAGTTGTCGATATTGCCGCCGAAATAGGCCGGGGGCACGGAGTCGATCAGATTGGCCTCGCGCGGGGCAACCGCGATCACCCCGAAATGCGGTCTCAGCGGGACACGCAGAGGCGGATCCGGCGGGGGCTCGAACTCGACCGAGCCGGACTTCACCGGGATGCCGGGATAGTCGTAAGTCGCATGCGTCACGCCGAACGGGTCGGTTTGCGGCTTCCAGCGATAGGAATACAGCATTTCCGCGTGACCCGACCCGTCATCGTCCTGATGAACTTCGTAGATCGTGACGGTCTCGCGCGGGTTCGGGGCCGTCAGCAGGTCCGAATAATGGTATCCCCACCAGGCCGAGACGGTGCTTCCGAATACCCGCCCCTCATATCCCGGCGCGCGGCTGGGGCGTGGGGTCATGTCATCGATATGGACCTCGACCACGTCGCCGGGCTCCGCGCCTTCGACATGGATCGGGCCGGTACAGATATGAACGCCAAAGCCTTCCCCGGCCCCGCGCCCGAAGACCGAGGCGTCCTGCGGCCCTGCCCCACGCCGATCGACGCCCTTGCGCTCACCATCCCAGAAGAACACCTCTTCAGCGGCCGGGTCGCCCTTGATCATCAATTCACGCGCGTCGGTTGCGTGCTGGGTCAGGGTCTCGACAATCACATGATCCCCGGGCCGAACCGACAGAACAGGGGCGAGCGAGCGACTGAAATATCCCCAATGAACCGTGTCCGGGCCAACGTTCAGATGATGGGTCTGACCAGGCTGCGCGGTGCTGTTGGACGGCTTGGCAGGCAGCAACCGGCGGGCAGGACGCGCCAGCGTCGCCCGCGGCTGGAACCGCCCGAGCGCCGAGATCGGCCAGCCGCGATTTTCCACCCCGCCCGCGCTTTCGCGCCGGGCTTCGGTAATGCTCGCGCGAAAGGCGCCCGGAGGCTGGCCAAAGCGCTGCTTGAACAAGCGGTTGAAATTGGCCGCATCGCCGAAACCGCAATCATAGGCGACATTGGCGACCGAGAAATCGGGCTCGCCGGGGCTGGAAAGCAGCGCGCGTGCGCGCTGCAGACGACGCTCACGCAGATACTGGGAGAAAGTCTCGCCGTTCCGCTTGAACAGACGCTGCATGTAACGCTCTGAGATCCCCTCCATCTGGGCGACCGTCTTCGCGTTCAGATCATTGTCGCCCAGATGGGATTCGATCGTCTGCGCGACACGTCCGAGCAGCCCTGAGAAGGCCAGACGCTGTGCGACATCAGATCCCGCCTTTCTGGGAAGGCAGAAGAACAGATCAGTCAGTTGCTGCGCGACGGCCGCCCAATCCGCGCCATGTAGCCGTTCCATCTCGGCTGCGGTCGCCTCGATCGCCGCGGCGAAGATGCTCACGATACTCTCATTGGGAAATACCCGCGGTGCCGCCAGACCGGTATTGGTCGAGCGCCGCCCGAGCAACAGCGCTTCGGGCAGCGTCAGGCAGACGGTGCGGCTGTTGCGTCCGAACCGGATGTGCCAGCCGGGATCGGTGGGCACCAGTCCCAGCTCTCGGCCACGCACGACGATACCTTCGTCACCACGCACGATCTCGATCGCCTCGTCGAGAGGCAGCACGATCAGCGGCGCGACACCTCGCCGGGCGATCGGCGACAATTCACGCCCCGTTGCCGAGAGCCGCGCCAGCATCAGATCCGGCATCTTTCCATGCGCCAGCCCGGAGCGGTAATTTCCAAGGCTCGCCGGAAGGATCTCGGGGCTCCAGACCTCGAGCAGACCGATCGCATCGAGAAATTCCCGCCAGGCCAAGTCGCGCTGATCATTGGAATAGGACTCGCTCTGGAAACGGCTCACCGGCATGTTTTCAACACTTCCCTTCCGCGCATTGGGGTGCGGACTACCGGTGCCGGATGCTAGTGAACCGCCCATGACGTGACCAGTTTCGCCCCTTGCTCAGGAAAAGAGATCCTTGCGGATCGTTCCGTGAACGCCCCAATTTGCATCAACGACCTGCGTGACGCCGAAATCTGCGGCAACTGACATAAGCGAGACCGCTTCGTCCTCGCTGAAATGGCGGGTCGTCATCAGGAAGCGGCGCAGCTTGCGGAACGCATCGCGCATCGCGAGATCGAGGCTCGAATGCTGCGCAACCGTCGACTGCCCCTCCAGCCCGAGCGTCTGGAGATAGTTCGGGAAGGTGAAGCCATAGACGGCCCACTGGTTGTCGTTTTCCATCAGCGGGTGGTCGAGACCTTCGAGGATCGTGCCTTCCAGATCGTCCTTCTTGTGAAGGATGAATTCGAAATCACCCGTCAGGGAGGTCTCGATCGCGGTCCCGCTCAGCTCGCTGTCGCCCTGCGCGGCATGGGGATCGCCGACCGAGAAGAAAGCGCCTTCCACGGCGACCGGGTAATACATCCGGACCCCCTTGCCGATGCGCCAGTCGTCAATGTTCCCGCCGGTATAGTTCGGCGGGATGGTGCTGACGAATTCCGCCTCGGACGGCGCAAGCCCCATCGTGCCGAAATGCAACCGGGCGGGGATCCGCACGCCGGGCATGATGTTCTCGCGATGCTGCACGAGGTTGTGGTCCACGCGCACGCCCGGATAGTCGATCGTGGGATGGGTGATCCCGTCCGGATCGGTCTGGGGCGTCCAGACATAGTTGTAGACCGGCTTCGCGATGGGCTCGCCGCTGGTGTCGAGTTCGTAGATCGTGATCACCTCGCGCGGTTTGGGCTCCTCGATCAGGTCGTGATAGTGAAAGCCCCAGTTCGCCGACGCGTTCGACCCGAAACAGCGTCCGGCATAACAGGCCGAGCAGCTTGGCCGCGGCCGGATGTCGAGCACGCGCACTTCCAGGATGTCACCGGGCTCCGCCCCCTCGATGGCGACCGGACCGGTCATCAGGTGAACCCCCAGACCCTCGCCCGCGCCGAAGGTGAACGGCGGCTCGATCGAGCCCGCGCCGCGACGCGAGATCGTCTTTTCTTCCTTGGTCCAGCGGAACACGGCCTCGGCGCCGGGATCATCCTTGACCATGCGCTCATAGTCGTCATTGGCGTGATGGGTGAGCGTCTCGATCGTGGCGCGGTCCCCTGATTTGAGGGTCAGAGCCGGAGTGACGCTCTTGCTGAAATACCCCCAGTGAACGGTTTTCGGGGACACCGGTAACGTGAAGTGGCGCATGGGATGATCTTCTCCTGGTCAAGCAATCGGTGGGTGGCCGCGTCAGGCCGATAACGGCGTATCGTCGGACAGAATCTGCAAGAAGCGGGCGGTTCTGGGGTTTTCCGGGTGGGTCAACATGCGATCGGCGCGGCCATCCTCGATGATGCGACCCTGATCGAGGAAGATCGCGCGGTCCGCGACATCACGCGCAAATCCGATCTGGTGGGTCGAGATGAGCATGGTCAGCCCATCCTCTTCGGCAAGGCGCCGGATCACCTGCAGCACGCCCGCCACCAGCTCCGGGTCGAGCGCCGAGGTCGGCTCGTCAAGCAGCAGCATCTTCGGGTTCGGCGCCAGCGCCCGGGCGATCGCGACACGCTGTTGCTGCCCCCCGGAGAGATGGCGCGGCAGAGCATCGGCGCGATGCGTCAGCCCGACCCTTTCAAGCAGTTCCATCGCGCGCCGATCGGCCTCGGCGGCAGACATGCCCTGCACCCAGCGCAAGGGTCCGGCGATATTCTCACGCGCGCTCAGATGGCCGAAGAGGTTGAAGTTCTGAAACACCATGCCGATCCCGACCTCGGCGCGCGCATCGGCGATTTCGCGCGGGCTCAGCGCAAATCCATTGCCATCCACCCCGATATGTCGCCCGAGCACCTTGATCGTTCCGCTGTCCCAGCCTTCGAGCCGGTTGATGCAGCGCAACAGCGTCGATTTTCCCGATCCGCTCGGCCCGAGCAGCGCCACGACCTGACCCTGGCGCACTTCGAGATCGACCCCGTCGAGCACCTTGCGCGTGTCGTAGGACTTCACCAGCCCCTCGATCTTCAACACGGTCTTGGCTTTTGCCAAGGTCCGCGCCCGCGCCGCGCGATCAAGCGGCGGCAGTCGCGCCGGCATGCCTTCCTCTAGCCCCTCTTCGGCAGCTGCAGCCGGTGCGGTTTGCGCGGCCGGCATCTCGCGGCGGCTCCAGGGCATCAGCGAAAGCAGCCTGTCCTGCGGTTTGGGCCGATCGAGATCGAGCGCGATCTCGATGATGATCTGGAGCACCGCGATCAACCCGGCCAACACGAGATACATCAGCCCCGAAGCGAAGAAGATCGAAAAGAAATCGAAGGTCGAAGAGGCGAGCTGGGTGCTGCGCAATGTGAGTTCCTGCATCGAGATCACCGATGCGAGGGACGAATTCTTCAGCGCGCTCACCGCCTCGTTGCCAAGCGCGGGAACCATCATCCGGAATGCCTGTGGCGAGACGATGCGGCGCATGATCGTTCCCGGCCGCATCCCGAGCGCCTGTCCCGCGCTGGTCTGTCCGCGATCGACGCCAAGGATGTTGGCGCGAATGATCTCGGCGATGAAGGGGGCTTCATTGAAGCTCAACGCCAGAACGGCGGCCTCGAGCGCACTCAGCTTGATCCCGATCAGCGGCAGCGCGTTATAGGCGAACACCATCTGCAGGATCAGCGGAGTGCCACGGAAGATAATCGCGTAGATCCGTGCGAAGACCGCAAGCACCCGATATCGGCTGAGCTGCATCCACGCCAGAACCATCCCCATCAGAGCGCCGCCAAACAGCCCCCCGACCGTGATCATCACGGTATAGAGGATCCCGGTCAGCAGATAGGGTTGCGTGAGATACTTTAAGAACAGTTCCATGATTGCCGTCTGACGCTTCTGATAGGGAGGGAAGGCGGTGCCGGACACCCAGGGGGACCGGCACCGTCATTCGTATGTCGCGAGGTGTCGCCTCAGTCGGCCAGAACCAGTTTCGGCTCTTCCATCTGATCGGCGGGCAGGTTCCACTTCGTCATCAGCGTTTCCTGCAGACCCGATTTCTGGATCTCGGTCAGCGCGGCCATGATCGCGGCGCGGAAGTCGTGATTGTCGCGCGGCACGGCGATACCTACCGAATAGGGCAGCGTCACAGCGGTCGCTTTCGACAGCTTGTCCGGGTAAGCCTTGACCGCACCATCGACGGTGTTCACGTCATTGATGTAGGTGTCGGCACGCCCCGACAGGATCGCCTGAATGCAGTTGGCGTTGTTGTCGTAAAGCTGGATTTCGGGCGCGGGCTTGCCTTCGGCCTTGCACTGTTCGGCCAGCGCCTGGATCAGCGGCACCTCGACATAGCCGGTGTTTTCCGCAGCCGTCGTACCGCACAGCGAGGTATTGATCCCGGTGATGTTCTTCGGGTTGTCCTTCGCCACGAGCACGCCGTCATAGACCTTCAGATAGGTAATGAAATCGGCCGCTTTCGCGCGATCTTTCGTGGCGTAGATATCCGAGATCACGATATCGGCCTGCCCGGCTTCCAGCGTGGTCAGCAGTGCGGCGAAGGTCACCGGCTTGTAGGTCATCGAGAAGCCGAGGCAATCGCCGATCGCTTCCCCCAGATCGATATCGAATCCGACATATTTCGACGGATCGTTCGGATCGAGCGCCTCGTAGCCCGGGGTGTGCGGGTTGATCGCGTTGACCAGCGTCTTCCCTTTCAGTTCGGGGTACTTCTCCTGCAGGGCGGCACAGGCTGCCGGCGTTTCGGCATGTGCAGCGCTACCGAAGGCGATGAGAAGTGAGCCGGTCGTCATCACGGCACCACACAACATGCCTGCGCAGGTCAGGCTTCGAAACAGGAGAGATCCCGCAAGTTTCTGAGACAGTTTCATTATACGCTCCCTTGGCCAGGTTTATGTTTGACTTGGACCAATCGGATCGTAGGAGCGCGAAACAGGCGTG
Source organism: Thioclava sp. L04-15 (assembly GCF_002020275.1). Taxonomy (NCBI): domain Bacteria; kingdom Pseudomonadati; phylum Pseudomonadota; class Alphaproteobacteria; order Rhodobacterales; family Paracoccaceae; genus Thioclava; species Thioclava sp. L04-15. The sequence goes on from NZ_MPZW01000003.1 coordinate 223,328, forward strand.
GCGTTGTATCCAGCCGCACTATCGATTGTAATTTTACCGCCCCTCAGACGGTTATCGGCCAGAATTTAGGCAAACGCCTCCAACGGGCGCATTCCCCTCGGGCACGCAAGAAATTCAGGGAGATCCAGTCGAAGCGCGCCCTTACGAAGAACCGGGATCTTGTAGCTCTGCACCGGCGACGTCGCGACGACGGTCGCTCCGTTCGGCTTGCGGATGCGACTCAGATCGGTCCGCTTGGCTGAACAGAGATTGCCAGCGTCGGGAAACTCGATCGGATCTTCCGATCCTGAACAGGCCACATTCAATCATTTCTGGGGGGATGGTACCGCCTCCCCGGCTTGAACGGGGGACCTCTGGATCCACAATCCAGCGCTCTAACCAACTGAGCTAAGGCGGCACTGGCGCGGGAAATAGACCGAGGCGCGCGGGATTGCAAGGGCTCGATGACGAGAAATTCGCACCAAGTCTTGCCTGCGGGCGCTGCGGGCGTTAGGTGCATTTTCCAGCCAACCTCTCAGGAGTTTCCGATGAGCATCGACAAGGAAAGCGATATCGCCGCCAATCTCCAGATCGGCCCGACCTCGTTGGGGATGGTGCGCATCTATATCGAAGGGGACGGCGTGGAACTGCCGCTCGATTTCGATCCCGAAGAAGCCGAAGAGATCGCAGAAGAGCTTCAGGCCGCCGCCGAAGCCGCGCGCGAGATGATGAAGGGCTCGAAGGGCAAGAAGCGCTGATCCGCTAGAGCCCGATCTGCCGCGCCCCCGGGTCGCACAGCCGGTGCAGCCTGCGCGCTGCGGCACGGGCGAAATCGAGCGTGAGCGCCTTGCGCCGTGCGGGCGCAAGTTTCGACAGCGGCGCTTCGCGGATCATCTCGGCCCCGTAGCCATCGGCGATGAAAAGCCCCGTGCCATCGGGCAGAAGGTCGGTCGGGAAATCCTGGTCGACCGCCCAGAAATAGCGGTCACACCAATCAAGATAACCATCCCATTTCCGGTCCGAGGTGAAATCGGCGCGGCTCGACTTGCACTCGACGATCCAGATCTCACCCTTGCGGTCGATCGCCATCAGATCGGCGCGCAGGCGCGGACGCAGCGGCATCTCGGCGATGCAATCGAGCCCGAGCGCGCTGAGTGCGCGCGCGGTGCCTCGGGCAAGCACCTGACCGGGCTGGAGATCGGAAAGTGGAACCTGGACCATGTGCCAAACATGAACGAAGTGTGAACAAAAGTCCAGATAGCGCGGCACCCCACTCAGAAGACCAGAACCGAGATCACCAGAACGGTCAGCGCCGCGCGCAGGATGGCGACGCCCAGATCGGCCCCGCGCAACAGGGTCGCGGCCTCGGCCAGGCCCTCGGGCGCGACATGGCGCAACAGCCCCGCGCCCATTACCCGGAAACTTTCCCCTGCAAAGAGCGCAAGCGCCAGCAGCACATAGACCAGGTAGTCCTCCAGCCGCGCATGGCCTGCCACCAGCACCGGCAGCAAGAGCGCGCCCGCAAGCACCTCGTAGCGCAGCACCTCGACGCGCCAGAGCCGCTCGAGCACCGCGCCCAGACCGGGCCGCGCGGCGCGCGGTTCGGCAGGTTTGAAATCGCTCATGAAAATCTCCCTGTTCGCGGCAAATTCCGGCTTCCACGGTAAAGGGATGCCCCCGTGCGCCAAGCGCCAAGGTGTCGCAGTGGCGAGCCTTTGCCGTCCCCCCTTGTCGGAACGCGAGCGCGCCCTTATTTGTGGGCTCGACGGTTACTGCTCTTTCCGTGAAAGACCCTTTTCCAGTGGCCTATACCATTCCTGAGGGAGCTGGCTCTGCCGGGGTCCTGGCCTCGGTATCTGGCGCCCACCTGATTTATTCAGGTCTCCGGGAATTCTCGTCTACACGTCTGCTGCGGTTTCCGTCACCTTACCGTCAATAAAAAGCCCCGCCGGATCCGGCGGGGCTTTTGCGTGAAAGGCGATGAAAGATCAGCGTTTGAGCTGGATCTGCTTGCGGCTGGTCGGCTGATCGACCGGAACCGGGATCGCCAGACGCTCGGCCGCCAGATCGGTCGGGATGCCGTCGCGCTTGCCGCCGCCGGAGCCGTCCTCATCCTCGGCCATGCGCATGATCGCGATCGCGAATTGCACGCCGGAGAAAACGATGGTGTTGAACACGATCAACAGCGCCATCGCGATATAACCGATATCCGAGGTCAGGATCAGATGGCGTAGATTGCCGACATTGGCCCAGAGAAGCAGCCCGACAAAGGCGAGCGCGATGAAGAAGCCGATGACGACGTTCTTGATGTAGAGCCGGATCAGTTCAGGCATGAATAGTCCTCCTGCTTGATCACAATCTAGCGCAGATTCGCCTGATTCAAACAGGGTTTCTTGCCGCAACTGCGCAATCGGCGGGATTCGACCCGTGGCACAATGTCGCGAAGCGGCCGCCCTGCTGCGATCAGAACGCTTCGGGGCGCAGCGCGCGGGCCATGTGATCGAGCACCGCGTTGACGAATTTCGGCTCTTTGCCTTCGGGGAAGAAGGCGCGCGCGACATCGACGAACTCGGTGATGACCACCTTGGGCGGGGTCGCGGGTGTGACCAGCTCGGCGCCTGCCGCGCGGAAGAGCGCGCGCAGCACCGGGTCGATCCGGTCGATCGGCCATTTCGCCACCAACGCCTTGTCGGTCGCCTGGTCGATCTTGGCCTGCCAGGTTACCGCATCGTCGATCAGACGGCGGAACAGGTTGGGATCGCCCTCGGCCATCTCGGTGCCGTCCTCATCGACCGCACCGAAGCGGTGCGCCTCGAACTCCCGGCGCACCTTGTCGGCCCCCTGCCCGGCCGCTTCCATCTGAAACAGCGCCTGCACGGCATAGAGCCGCGAGGCAGATTTCATCTGCCGCTTTTCCTCGGTGGTGAGCTTGCGCGGTTTGGGGGCGTCTTCGGTCATGCGTTCTTCGATCCGTCAGTTTCGCCGGCGATACGGAAGGATTCGGAAGGTTTGAACCCGATACCCTTCGTCCGGCGCGCCCATTTGCGCGACAATGAGATGAGATGCAAGGCCGCAGCCGCAGCCCCGCCGCCTTTGTTCTGCCCTTTGGGGTCCGCACGCACTTCGGCTTGCATATGGTTCTCGACCGTCAGGATGCCGTTGCCGATGCAGATCCCGTCGAGCCCCATCAGCGTCAGCGCCCGCGAGCTGTCATTGCAGACCGTATCGTAATGGGTGGTCTCGCCGCGGATCACGCAGCCAAGCGCAACGAACCCGTCATAATCGGCCATGCGCGCCGCCATCGCGATCGCAGTGGGCACTTCGAGCGCGCCCGGCACCTCGACGATATCGACCTTCGCCCCCGCATCCTCGGCGACGGCCTTCGCCCCGCTGACGAGATTGTCGGCGATCATCTTGTAATAGGGCGCAACCACGATCAGCAGGCGCGGCGCACTGTCGAATTTCGGCAGGTCGAGAATGTAATGCGAAGCTCCGGCCATGTCTTACTCCGTAATGGGGCGGGTGCCGACGATGCGCAGCCCGTAAGCGTCGAGGCCCACATATTTCGTCTGGGGCTTGTCGGTCAGAAGGATGAGGTCGTGCAGCCCCATCGAGGAGAGGATCTGCGAGCCGAGCCCGATCTGCTTGATCGTGCGCGGGCCCTTCTCGTCCTCGCGCAGAAGCCGGTTCGACGGGTCACGGAACAGGCAGACCAGCCCGCGCCCCTCGGAAGCGACGATCTCCATCGCGTGACGCACCTCATCGGGCGAGCCCGGCCCGATCCCCAGCACGTCGTCGAGCACGTTGAGCGAATGGGTGCGCACCAGAACCGGCTCTGGCGTGGTGACGTCGCCCTTCACCAGCACGATGTGATCCACACCCTCGGCCTGATCGGTGAAAACGCGCATTTCCCACTCGCCGCCATGGGTCGAGGTGACCATCTGGCGCATGGTCTCGCGCACGAGATTGTCGTGGCGGCGACGATAGGCGATCAGGTCCGATATCGTCCCGATCTTCAGCCCGTGCTTTTTCCCGAACTCGATCAGCCCCGGCAGACGCAGCATATGCCCGTCATCCCCCATGATCTCGCAGATCACGCCAGCCGGGGTCAGCCCCGCCAGACGCGCGACATCGACCGCGGCCTCGGTATGGCCGGCGCGCACCAGCACCCCCCCCTCGCGGGCACGCAGCGGGAAGATGTGACCGGGCGAGGCGATATCCTGCGGCCCCGTCGAAGGGTCAATCGCCACCTTGACCGTCTGCGCCCGGTCATGCGCGGAAATCCCGGTGGTGATGTTCTCGCGCGCCTCGATCGAGACGGTGAAGGCGGTCTCGTGGCGCATCGCGTTGGCGCGCACCATCGGCGCAAGGCCCAGTTGGTCGACGCGGTCTGCCGTCAGCGGCAGACAGATCAGCCCACGCCCATAGGTCGCCATGAAATTCACCGCCTCGGGCGTGCATTTCTCGGCCGGGATATAGAGGTCGCCCTCGTTCTCGCGATCTTCGTGATCGACGAGGATCACCATGCGGCCCGCGCGAGCCTCTTCGATGATCTCCTCGGTCGAGGCGATCGCGCCGCGAAAGCTTTCCTCCACCGCGCCGGGCACGTCGTGGGTGCCGGATTTATCGACCGGGGTCGGCGTCTTTGTTTCGGTCGTCATGCATTCCACTCCTGCAAGCGCGCGACATAGCGCGCGAGCGTGTCGATCTCGAGATTGATCCGGTCGCCCACTTTCGCCTGCCCCCAGTTGGTGACCTGCTTGGTATGCGGGATGATGTTCACACCGAACGAGGCCCCGTCGACCTCGTTCACGGTCAGCGACGTCCCGTTGAGCGCGACCGACCCCTTCGGCGCGATATATTTCGCCAGCGCCTCGGGCGCGCGGAAGGTAAAGCGCGTGCTGTCGCCCTCATCCACCATCGCCACGATCTCGGCCACGCCGTCGACATGACCCGAGACGATATGTCCGCCCAGCTCGTCGCCGACTTTCAGCGCGCGTTCGAGGTTGATCTTCTTGCCCACCTGCCAGCCGCCGGAATTGTCGTTGCCCCGCCCGCCGATATTCGTCTTGGCCACGCTCTCGGCCGAGATCTCCACGTCGAACCAGTTCCTGGGCCCGGTCCGGGTCTCGGTGCCGGTGGCGATCACGGTAAGGCAGCAGCCGTCGCAGGCGATCGAAGCGCCCAGATCGATCCCCGCCACATCATAGTCGGTGCCGATGCGTGCGCGCAGATCGCCGCGCTGCTCCAGCTCCAGCACCTCTCCTATATCGGTCACGATCCCGGTGAACATCACATATCCTCACAGATTTCGGACCCTAGCTAGCCCGCGTGACGCCCCTTCGCAAGAGACGAGCCCCGCACAATCCCTGCGCCCCTTGACCGCATTCGCGCGCCTGCGCCGCAAATTCGCCGCATCCAAAAGGGAAAATGGCACAAATTCCGTGACTTCGCGCCCCGCTTGCGCGATCACGGACGAAAGGCAAGGACCGCAACCGCGATGAGACGTTTCGAGACACGCCATTTCCTGATGCTGCAAGGGCCGCACGGGCCCTTCTTCCATCAGCTCGGCGCGATGTTGCGCTCTGCCGGGGCGAGCGTCTGGCGCGTGGGCTTCAATCGCGGCGACGAAGCCTTCTGGTTCCATCGCCCCTCCTTCCTGCGCTTCGACGAGGCGCCCGAGGCCTGGCCCCACCGGCTGCGCGCGCTCATCGCCGAGAAGGAGATCACCGATCTCGTGCTCTATGGCGACACCCGCCCGATCCATGCTCAGGCGATCGAAATCGGGCGCGAGCTGGGCCTGTGCATCCACGTCTTCGAGGAAGGTTACCTGCGCCCCTATTGGGTCACCTATGAGCGCGGCGGATCGAACGGCCATTCGCGCCTGATGGAGACGAGCGTGGCGCAGATGCGCGCGGCGCTGGCACAATCCGAGATCGAGTTCCCCGATGCGCCGCCGCGCTGGGGCGACATGCGCCACCACGTCTTCTATGGCGCCCTCTACCATTTCCTCGTGATGGCCCGGCCCGGCCCCTATCGTCATTTCCGGCCGCATCGCGACATCACCGTGTTTCAGGAGTTCCGCCTCTGGCTGCGCCGGTTGCTGCTGATGCCGCTGCACATGTTCGAACGCAAGGTTGCGACCCGGCGTATCCGGCGAGGCGGTTTTCCCTATCATCTCGTGCTGTTGCAGCTCGAACATGATGCAAGCTTCCGGATGCACTCCCCCTTTGCCAGCCAGACGGAGTTCATCGATCTCGTGATGGAGGGCTTCGCGCACGGCGCTCCGCGCCATCACCACCTCGTCTTCAAGGCTCACCCACTCGAAGATGGCCGCGCGCCGATCCGCGAGACGATCCGGCTTGCGGCCGACCGGCACGGGCTCGCAAACCGGGTGCATTTCGTTCGCGGCGGCAAGCTCGCGGGGCTTTTGTCGCAGGCGCGCTCGGCGGTGACGGTCAATTCCACCGCCGCCCAGCAGGCGCTCTGGCGGGGATTGCCTCTCAAGGCGCTGGGGCGGGCGATCTTCGACAAGCCCGAGTTCACTTCTTCCCAGGGGCTCGAGGAGTTCTTCGCCAGTCCCGCGCGCCCGGACAGCCGCGCCTATCGCGATTATCGTCATTACCTGCTCGAGACGAGCCAGGTTCCGGGCGGTTTCTACGCAGCGCGCGGGCGGCGTGCGCTCCTGCGGCAAGTGGTCGACATGATGCTCGCTCCCGAAGATCCCTACGATGCCCTGACCGCAGGCAACGCGGCCCCGCGGCAACAGTTGCGGGTAGTTCGATAATTTTGCTCGTTTTTTTTCCGGCATTTCGGTAGCTTGGTCGCAAAACAACAAGGCAGCATCCCGAACGAGGAGCTCGAGCAGTGAAAATCGTTACGACCCGCAGGGCCCTCTTAACGGGCCTTTCCGCGACTCTGTTGACTGCATCTTGTGGTCTGCCTCGTCCCGGCCCCAACAAACGCGAGATCTTTGCCGGCTCCGTGATGCGTCAGGGCGATGCTTTCGTCGTCAAGGTCAATGACTTCGTAACCCGTGAAACCGCCGTGCAACCCGCGCTCGGCTTCTCCTCGAAATTCCTCAATGCGGGCCAGCTCGGCTCCGACACGATCCGTCCGGGCGACACGCTCTCGCTGACGATCTGGGAAAACGTCGATGACGGGCTTCTGGCCAACAAGGGCGCGAACGCCACCCAGCTACAGCAGGTGCAGGTCGATGGCGCGGGCTATATTTTCGTGCCCTATGCAGGCCGCATCAAAGCCGCGGGCAACACGCCTGACGGGCTGCGCCGGGTCATCACCTCGAAGCTCGACGCCCAGACCCCGGACCCGCAGGTTCTGGTCAACCGCGTCGCGGGCGATGGCGCGACGGTCTCGATCATGGGCGCGATCAACGGCCAGGGCGTCTACCCGATCGAGCGCCCCACCCGCACCCTCTCGGCGATGATCGCCAAGGCGGGCGGTGTGTCGATCCCCGCCGAAGTCGCGAGGATCATCGTCAAGCGTGGCACGCAGTCGGAATCGGTCTGGCTCAAGGATCTCTACGACAATCCGAAGATGGACATCGCCCTGCGCAACAACGACGTGATCCTTGTCGAGAAGGATCAGCGCGCCTTCACCTCGCTCGGCGCCACCGGCGCGCAGGCGCGCGTGCCCTTCGAGACGCAGACGCTCTCGGCGCTCGAAGCGATCGCCACCGTGGGCGGCCTTCAATCGAACCTCGCCGACCCGACCGGCGTCTTCGTCTTCCGCAACGAGCCTGCGGAGATCGCGATGAAGGTGCTTGGCCGGACCGATCTCGTCGGCGATCAACGCATGATCTATGTGCTCGACCTGACCGAGCCCAACGGCATGTTCCTCGCCCGCGATTTCGCGATCCGCGACGGCGACACGGTCTATGTCACCGAGGCGCCCTTCGTTCAGTGGCAAAAGACGCTCTCGGCCCTGACCGCGCCGCTCGGTACCGCGAACACGCTCAACAATCTCGCCGGGAACTGATGGCGACACCGCAGGATCTGAAAGCCGCCGGGGCCATTCCCCGGCGGCTTTTTTTCTACAACGGCGGCTTGTTGCGCCAGCGGCGCCTGCGCGCGATCCTGAACGCGGCAGGCCATGAGCCGCGCCTTGGCTGGCCCGGGCCGGAAGATGGCGTGATGGTCTGGGGCCGTTCACCCTATGCCGCGCGCGGCGAAAGGGTGGCAGCAAGGCACGGTCTTCCGCTGATCCGTCTTGAGGATGCCTTTCTGCGCTCGGTCCATCCGGGCCGCACGGGAGATCCGCCGCTAGGCCTGCTGATCGACCCGTTGGGGGTGCATTTCGACAGCGCCCAGCCCTCGATGATCGAGCGGATGCTCGCCACCGAGCGCCTGGACGATCACGCGGTACTTGCGCGCGCCCGCGACGGGATCGCCCGCCTCCGCGCATCCCACTTGTCGAAATACAACGATTTCGACCCGACCCTGCCCGTGCCCGAACCCGGCTATGTGCTGGTGATCGACCAGATACGGGGAGATGCCTCGATCACCCATGGCGGCGCGAATGAGGCCATGTTCCGCGAGATGCTCGCCTATGCCCGCATCGAGAATCCCGGCGCGCGGATCGTGATCAAGACCCATCCCGAGACACGCGCGGGCCACCGTCCCGGCCATTACGGTCGCGGCGATTGCGACGCCAATACCGATATTCTCGACGCCCCGGTTTCCCCTTGGGCGCTGCTCGAAGGCGCGATCGCGGTCTATACCGTCTCGTCCTTGATGGGCTACGAGGCGATCCTCGCAGGCCACAAGCCGCGCGTCTTCGGCCAGCCCTTCTATGCCAGCTGGGGGCTGACGCAGGACGAAAACCCCGTGCCGCGCCGCGAACGCAAGCTGACCCGCGCGCAGATCTTCGCCGTCTCCCATATCCTCGCGCCCACCTGGTTCGATCCCTGTCGCGGTCGGCTGTGCAGCTTCGAGGAGGCCGTCGATCAGCTTGAGGCCGAGACCCGCACGTTCCGCGAGGATCGGCTGGGCTATGTCGCGGGCGGCATGTCACTGTGGAAACGCCCGCATCTGCGCCGTATTTTCGGACGTCACGGCCCGCTGCGGTTCTCCGAAACACCGGATCCTGCGCGCCCGTTCCTCTATTGGGCTTCTCGGATCACGCCCGAAGTCGAAAAGAACAATCCGATCCGTGTCGAAGACGGTTTCCTGCGCTCGCGCGGATTGGGGGCCGAACTTGTCCCGCCGCTTTCGCTCGTCACAGATCGTCAGGGGATCTATTACGACCCGAGGCGTCCCTCCGATCTCGAGGCGCTGATTTCGCAAGAAATGCCCCCCGGCGGGCGCTTGCGGGCCGAACGGCTGATCGCGCAGCTCACCGAGGCGCGGCTGACGAAATACAATCTCGGCGGCGCGCCGCCGGACTTGCCGGAAGGCCACCGCATCCTGGTCCCCGGACAGGTCGAAGACGATGCCTCGATCCGATGGGGTGCCGGTGAGACTTGCACAAACGCAATGCTTCTGGCGCGTGTACGGGAGGATAACCCCGATGCAATTATCATCTTCAAACCTCACCCCGATGTGGAGGCCGGTCTGCGCCCCGGTGCAATTTCGGATGAGGACGCGCTGCGCTTTGCTGATCTGATCCTGCGCGACGCGGATACGGCCTCCCTGATCGCAGCGGTCGACGAGGTCTGGACGATAACCTCGGGCCTGGGTTTCGAGGCGCTGTTGCGCGGCAAGAAGGTCACCACGCTCGGCGCACCTTTCTACGCGGGTTGGGGGCTGACGCGCGATCTCGGCCCGGCACCGCAGAGACGCACCACGCGCCCCGACCTTTTGCAACTCGCGCATGCCGCGCTTATCGCCTATCCGCGCTATTTCGATCCGGCCAGCGGGTTGCCCTGCCCTCCCGAGGTCGCGCTCGACAGACTCGCCAACGGCCCGGCGCCGAACCGCGGGCCGCTCAACCGTGCCGGGTCAAAGCTCCAGGGGGTTTTCGCGTCTTACGCGTGGCTATGGCGACGCCAGCGGTGAAGCACATCGCCTCCGATCGGGGTCACATCCACAAGTTCGAAACGTCGCGCGTCGCCCAGCTTTTCCAGACCCATCGCGCCGATCCCGGGGCGCCCGTCCGCGCCGATCAGCATCCCGGCGGTGAAGCCGATCAACTCATCGACCAGCCCCGCCTTGGCAAGCGTCGCCGCGAACTGCCCACCGCCCTCGCAGAAGATGCGGGTCAGCCCCAGACCGCCCAAAGCCTCCATCAAGGCAAACGGGTCGAGCCCACCTTCCGCAAGGCGCGGCAATTCGATCAGTTCCGCGCCCAGATCGCGCCAATAGCCCACAGCCTCTGGCGGAGCGCCGACCCCATGCATCAGCCAGAGCGGCGCGGTCTCGAGCGAGCCTGCGAGCCGATCACGCGGCAGATCGAGGCGCTCCGAGACCACCACGCGCACCGGCTGGCGTAGAGGCGTGAAATTCCGAACGGTCAGCAAAGGATCATCGGCCCGCGCCGTACCACCGCCGACCATCACCGCATCGAATTCCGCCCGCATCGCATGCACCCGCGCGCGCGCCTGCGGCCCGGTGATCCACTGGCTCTCGCCGCTCGCGAGCGCAATGCGCCCGTCGAAGCTGCTCGCCAGTTTCAGCGCGAGCCATGGACGATTGCGCGTGATCCGGCTCAGGAAACCGGCTTGCAAGTCGCGGGCTTCCGCCTCCATCACGCCAGTCTCGACGGCAATCCCGGCCTCGCGCAGCATCGCATGGCCGCCGCCAGCGACGCGCGGATCGGGATCTTCCATTGCCGAAACGACCCGCGAAACCCCCGCCTCGATCAGCGCCAGAGAGCAGGGTGGCGTCTTGCCGTAATGGGCGCAGGGCTCCAGCGTGACATAAGCGGTGGCTCCGCGCGCGGCCTCACCTGCCTGCGCCAGCGCGCGCACCTCGGCATGGGGCCGTCCGCCCGGCTGGGTCCAGCCACGCCCTACGATCCGCCCCGCATTGACGATCACGCAGCCAACGGCCGGGTTGGGCCAGACATTGCCAAGGCCCCGGCGCGCGAGCGTCAGGGCCAGGGACATGTAGCGCCGGTCTGTCAGGGTCACTCGGCCTCGCCCGCTCCCGGCGGCCGCAGCTCGGAAACGAATTTGTCGAAGTCGTCCGCTTCCTGGAAATTCTTGTAAACACTGGCGAAACGTACATAGCCGACAGTGTCGATCCGGGCCAGCGTCTCCATCACGATCTCGCCGATCACCTTCGAGGAGATGTCGGTCTCGCCCATGCTTTCCAGACGCCGCACGATGCCCGAGATCATCTGGTCGATGCGCTCGGGCTCGACCGGGCGTTTCTGCATCGCGATCCGGATCGAGCGCTCGAGCTTGTCACGATCGAAATCCTCGCGCTTGCCCGAGGTCTTGATGACCACGAGATCGCGCAGTTGCACCCGTTCATAAGTGGTGAAGCGCCCGCCACAGGCCGGGCAGAACCGCCGCCGCCGGATCGCGACGTGATCTTCCGCCGGGCGGCTATCTTTCACCTGGGTATCGACATTTCCGCAAAATGGGCAGCGCATGACTTTCCCCCGTTCCTTGTCCCGCCTCATGATGGGGTCTTGTTGCCCCAGTTATCCACAAGACCTTAGCCCAGCCCCGAGAGTTTGGGTAGAAAAAATGAGAGCCCCCCAGATATGGCGGCGGGATGTGGCGGGACGGACTCAGCGCAGCAGCGCCGCGACCTCACGACGGTGCGCAGCGCGGCGATGTTCGAAAAGGTAAATTCCTTGCCAAGTTCCGAGTGCGAGACGCCCTGAAATGACAGGAATCTGCAAGCTGACCGGCAGGATCGCGGCCTTGATATGGGCTGGCATATCGTCCGGCCCCTCATAGGTATGGGTCAGGTAGCCCATAGTCGGGTCGGTGGTCGGCGGCACGAGACGGTGGAAGAACTCGGTCAGGTCGGTGCGCACTTCCGGATCGGCATTTTCCTGAATGAGAAGGCTCGCCGAGGTGTGGCGGATGAACAGCGTCAGCAGCGCCTCGTCCACATTCGCCAGATCGACCCATTTCGAGACCTCGCGGGTAAACTCGTAGAGCCCGGGGCCGTTGGTGGCGATCTCGAAGAGCCGGTGCATCAGGATTTGGCGGGGCGCGTCTGCGTGCGGTCCGTCGCGAGAATACGCAGGCATTCGGGATTGATATCCATGATTTTGCGCTCCTTGGTCCAGAGCGCATCCGCCTGCGCGCCGCTCAGCCCGCGCTTGATCATCGCCTTGGGCACGGGCGACCCATCGCCCACCCCCGACACGACGGTATATTTGCCCGCACCCTCGTCCTCGACATAGAGAAAGCAGGTGCCTTGCTGATCCATGCGCGGCGCACCGGCGGGCGCGCCCTCCATCTGGCAGGCGGCAAGGGCGAGAGGGGCGAGAAGGAAAAGGCGGGTCATTCAGGGCTCCGTCAGAGATTTCCCGAAACTTAGCAGTGCGCCGTGTCCCGCGAAAGTCCGGATCACCTGCCCGTCAGGGCATATGGACAAGCCCGTCCATCCGGCAGCCCAGCGGCGCCAGGTCTTCCGCAACGGCCGATTTATGCGCCGCGAACCGCTTGTTATGGGCGTCGATCGCCTCCTGGCTTGGCGCTTTTCCGGTCTCGCGCTGTGCACGCGTTTCCGTCTCGAGCTCGGCCGCCAGCTTCTGGTGATTTTGCGCGAAAACCGCTTGGGCCTTCGCCCAGTTCTCATTGACCTCTTCGACCGTCTCCCCCTTGCAGGTAAAGAGATAGACGAGCTTCGCGGGCTTGTCGGGAATGTAGAACTGCGCGCGTCCTTCGGCTTGGGCCGAGGCCGCACCGATCGCCAGAATCGCGAACGCGAGCTTGAGGGATTTCACCATGTCCTGCCTCCTCTCGACATGAAAACGCCCCCTTCCGGGGGCGCCTTTCTATTACTGATCGAGGAAGGAGCGCAACTTGCGCGACCGGCTCGGGTGTTTGAGCTTGCGCAGGGCTTTGGCTTCGATCTGGCGGATCCGTTCGCGGGTGACCGAGAATTGCTGACCCACCTCTTCGAGCGTGTGATCGGTGTTCATGCCGATGCCGAAACGCATCCGCAAAACGCGCTCTTCGCGCGGGGTGAGCGAGGCCAGAACCCGCGTCGTCGTTTCCTTGAGGTTCTCCTGAATGGCGGAGTCGAGCGGCAGAACCGCGTTCTTGTCCTCGATGAAATCGCCGAGCTGGCTGTCTTCCTCGTCGCCGATCGGGGTTTCGAGCGAGATCGGCTCCTTGGCGATCTTCATCACCTTGCGGACCTTCTCGAGCGGCATCTGCAGCTTGTCGGCCAGTTCCTCGGGTGTCGGCTCGCGGCCGATCTCGTGGAGCATCTGGCGACCGGTACGCACCAGCTTGTTGATCGTCTCGATCATGTGGACCGGGATACGGATCGTGCGGGCCTGATCCGCGATGGACCGGGTGATCGCCTGACGGATCCACCACGTCGCATAGGTCGAGAACTTGTAGCCGCGGCGGTATTCGAACTTATCGACCGCCTTCATCAGGCCGATATTGCCTTCCTGAATGAGATCAAGGAACTGCAGCCCGCGGTTGGTGTATTTCTTGGCGATCGAGATCACGAGACGCAGGTTGGCCTCGACCATTTCCTTCTTCGCCTGGCGCGCTTCTTTTTCGCCCTTCTGCACCTGGTTCACGATGCGGCGGAATTCGGAGATGTCGACGCCAACATATTGCCCGACCTGAGCCATCTCGGCGCGCAGATCCTCGACCTTCGCTTCCGATTTCTCGAACAGCGCCTGCCAGCCACGGCCCGATTTCGCGGCCATGCGCTCCATCCAGGTCGGGTCGAGTTCGTAGCCGCGATATTCCTCGATGAACTCGCGACGGTTGATGCGCGCCTGATCGGCGAGCTTCACCATGCCGCTGTCGATCGACATGATCTTGCGGTTGATGCCGTAAAGCTGATCGATCAGCGCCTCGATCCGGTTGTTGTGCAGGTGAAGCGAATTCACCAGCTGGACGATCTCGGAGCGCAGCTTCTGATAGGCCGCCTCTTCAGCGACCGAGAAGGACCCATCCTCGTTGAGCGTCGCCGACATCCGCAGATCCTGCATTTCGGCAAGATTCGCATAGTCGCGCGCGATCAGTTCGAGCGTCTCCAGCACGCGCGGCTTGAGCGCGGCCTCCATCGCGGCGAGCGAGAGGTTCGCGCCCTCATCGTCGTCGTCATCCTCGGTCTGGATCGGATTGCCATCGGCATCGAGCTCGGGCTCGTCGGATTTCTGCGTCTCGGACGAAGCCGCCCCATCGACGACGGGCTCGGCCAGGTCTTCCTCGTCCTCATCGCCCTCGAGCGAATTGCCGAAGGTGGTCTCGAGATCGATCACGTCGCGCAGGAGGATCTCTTCGTTGAGAAGTTCGTCGCGCCAGATCGTGATGGCCTGGAAAGTCAGCGGGCTTTCGCACAGGCCCGCGATCATCGTGTTGCGGCCAGCCTCGATGCGCTTGGCGATGGCGATCTCGCCCTCGCGCGACAGCAGCTCCACCGAGCCCATCTCGCGCAGGTACATCCGCACCGGGTCGTCGGTACGATCGAGCGTCTCGGAAGTCGACGTGGCGACCGCCACCTCGCGCGAGCCGGACCCGGTCGCGACAACCTCGCCACCCTGCCCGCTCGAGTCGTCATCATCGGCCTCTTCGGCCTCGATCACGTTGATGCCCATTTCGGAGAGCATCGACATCACATCTTCGATCTGGTCGCCGGACACCTGTTCGGGCGGCATCACCTTGTTGAGCTGGTCATACGTGATGTAGCCGCGTTCCTTCGCCTCGGCGATCATCCGCTTCACAGCGGCCTGGCTCATGTCAAAGGAAGTGGCGTCGTCGCTCGGGGTGTCGGACTTGTTGTCGTCGATGTCTTTGGCGGCCATGTGGGCTCCTCGGTCAGGGCTCGGGTGGGCTCGAGCTATGACGAAAGCGAATCATATCTCGTCTGTGTATCGAATCGCGGCGGCGAATCACAGAGGCGCGAGGCAGATGGACGCAAAGTTGATCGCCATTGTGTCCACAGTGATTCGCTTTCTCTTGATTCGAATGGCCCGCCGCCACCCATCTCATTGTTTCTTGCGCCAGATTTCCCCATCGATCATGGCCTGAAGCGTCGCGGAAAGGGCCGCGCGATCCTCGCCCATGTCGGAGTTGTCCTCCAGCTTCGATCTCTCGGCACGGTGGCGCAGCGAGGCGGCTTGCGCCAGTCGCCATGTCACGCCCTCGTCGGCCAGCCCCGCCAGATCCTCCATCGCATCGGCAACCTCCACGCGCACGGCACGCGCGGCGTCGAGCTTGGCGAGTTCCTCGGCCAGGCACATCCGCGCCAGATCGGTGTTGTCGGCATTGCGAACCGGGGGGGCTGATCGCAGATGGGGCAGTCCGAGAAGCTTTTCAAGGTCGGCACCCACTTCATCTTGCAGGATTTTCGCGATCTCGGGCACGGGCCGGGGCGCAAGGCTCAGCATCAGATGGCGCAGCCGGTCATGGGTGGGATCGTGCAGCGGCACGTCTTCCAGCTCGGCCTCAAACTCGGCGATCAGCGCGGGATGGGTTGCGCAGATCCCAAGGATCATCGCCTCGCGCAGATGCTCGGCCACATCATCAGGCGCGGTCGCCAGCAGAGAGGCGCGGGTCTCGGGCAACGCCGGGGCGGCCGGCGCGCCAAAGCGCCCACGCCCCCGCGCCCCGGGCGTGAAACTGCCGCGCGGCGGGGTCTTGCCCCCACGCGGCCCCGTTCCGAAAAGCTCCCAGCGCAGGCGCTTGATCTCTTCGCGGTAATGGCCGTGGATCGAGGGATCCTTGATGTTCGCGATCGTCGCATGCAGCTTCTTGTCGAGCGTCGCACGCCGTTCCGGGCTGTCGAAGACCTTGCCTTCGGTTTCTCGCTGCCAGAGAAGCGTGACCATCGGCTTTGCCTCGGCGAGGATCTTCTCCATCGCACTGCGGCCCTGCTTCTTGATCACGTCATCGGGGTCCAGACCCGGCGGCATGATCGCAAAGCGCACACCCTTCCCGGCCTCCAGAAGCGGCATCGCCAGATCGATCACCCGCATCGCCGCACGCAGCCCCGCCGCATCGCCGTCGAGCGCGATGATCGGCTCGTCATGGATGCGCCACATCAGGCGCAGCTGATCCTCGGTGATCGCGGTCCCGAGCGGGGCCACGGCACCGCCGAACCCCGCCTCGACCATCGCGATCACATCCATATAGCCTTCGCAAACCACAAGCGGCGCGCCCTTGCCGCAGGCCTCGCGCGCCGGTCCGTGATTGTAGAGCGAGCGCCCCTTGTCGAAGAGCTCGGTCTCGGGCGAGTTGAGATATTTCGCCGGATCGTTCGGATCCATCGCGCGCCCACCAAAGGCGATGCAGCGCCCGCGCGCGTCGCGGATCGGGAAGATGATGCGGTTACGGAAGACGTCGAAAGGCTCGCGACCCTTCTGGCTTTCCTTCGCAAGCCCCGCGCCGATGATCAGATCGTCCGGGATGCCCTTGGCTTTCAGCGCGTCGCGCAGCCCCTGCCAGCCGGGCGGGGCGAAGCCGATCTCGAACCGGTCGATCGCCGCCTTGTCGAGCTTGCGCCCGGCGAGATAGTCGCGCGCCTCGGCCCCGGCCTGGGTGTTGAGATGCAGGCGGAAATATTTCACCGCCTCGTCCATCACCCGGGCAAGCTCGGTCCGACGGTCGGATTTCTCCTGCGCCTTGGGATCGCGCGCGGGCATCTGCATCCCGGCCTCGCGGGCGAGGATCTCCACCGCCTCCATGAAGCCGACATTCTCGGTCTCGCGCACGAAGCTCAGCGCATCGCCCTTCGCATGACAGCCGAAGCAATAGTAATAACCCTTGCGGTCATCGACGTGGAACGAGGCTGATTTTTCCTGATGGAACGGGCAAGGCGCCCACATGTCGCCCTTGGCCTGGTTCGACTTGCGCATGTCCCAGATGACTTTGCGCCCCACGACCTGAGCGATCGAGGTGCGGTTGCGCAGTTCATCGAGAAATCCGGGCGGCAGGCTCATGGTCTTTATATTGGCCCGCCGCGCGCCAGAGTCGAGAGGTGGCGCACCCACCTTAGCGATTGCTGCCTGAGTCGAAAGCCCGGCGGCAAGACCGCCCAATCCGTTAACGCTAAACCCCTCGATTGCGGACGAATCGGAATCAAACGCGCACAAAAGGCGGCACGACAATTGCCGCCACGGAAACGATTCACCGCATCGCAGCGAGACCGTTGCGGCTTGCCTTAACAATGCCGCCTAACTTGGCTGGATTAGGACATAATTTGGCCTCATGGCTCGGGCACGATTACTCGACGAAGGATTCTCACTTTCGTGTGAGGCGTAGGTATGCGCGGTCACGCGAGAAAGGAGATAGGGATGGCGGTTGTTCGCTTGAAGACGGTTTCGCAAGCCAAGACCCGACCGGGGATCACCCGGATCGGCAAGTTTGCGCGCGAAGAGGATGGGGCGATCTTCATCTTCAGCCTTCAGATCTTCTTGATTCTGATGATCGTTGGCGGTCTCGCGATCGACTTCATCCGCCAGGAAGAGCGACGCACCCTGATCCAGGGCACGATCGACCGCGCCGCCCTCGCCGCGGCCAGCCTCAGCCAGAGGGTCGATCCGAAATATGTCGTGAACGATTATCTCAACAAAGCCGGGCTCGATTATCTCGACGTCGATCCGATCATCGAAACGAACGAAAAGAACAGCCCCAGTGACGAGGAGAAATATCGCCGCGTCACCATCGTGACCCGCGACGACATGCCGACGATCTTCGGAGACCTGCTCGGCGTCCATTCACTTGCGACGAATGTCGGTGCGCGCGCCGAAGAATCGATCGGCAATGTCGAGATCTCGATGGTGCTCGATATTTCCGGCTCGATGAACGATCGCGATCAGAATTCCACCTCCGGCGAGTCGAAGATCGCCTCGCTGCGGACCGCCGCAACGAATTTCGTCAACACGATGTTCGACGACGTCCAACCCCCGGGGGCGCCTGCCGGGCTGCTCTCGATCTCGATCGTGCCCTACAACCAGCAGGTCTCGATGGGTACGACGCTGGCGAGCATCTACAACCTGAGCACGGATCACACCAAGAACACCTGCGCGGATGTGCAGACGCTCGGCTTCGACAATCTCGCGATCTCGCCCACGGCGCCGTTGCAGCGCACCATGTATGGCTGGAGCTATGACATGGTGAATCAGGGCTACTCGATCTTCAAGACACTCAGCGAAAGCGCCGAGAACTGCTACGAATTCAGCTATTCGCCGATCATGGCGATAGAGGACAACCAGCAGGATCTGCTCAACAAGATTTCCTCGCTGCGCGCCGGCGGTGACACCGCCATCGACATCGGCGCGCGCTGGGGCTTTGCGCTGCTCGATCCCTCTTCGGAGCCGGTCGCGCAGGCGCTGGCCAGCAGAGGTGTGATCAGTTCCTCGGTCCAGAACCGGCCCATGCCCTATTCCGACACCGCCACCTCGGTCGACGAGAGATCGATGAAGGTGATGATCCTGATGACGGACGGGATGAACACGCGCTCCTTCTCGACCAAGATGGAATACCGCACCGGTCCGTCGGGCTTCTTCTCGACCGACTCCGCAACCGCCTTCTATGATTACGACCAGAGCCAGCTCTACTGGTATTCGGCGCAGCGCGACGCGGCGGGGCTCAAACCGATCTACCGCTTCAGGGACGGCACCTGGCGCGACCGCGTCGACGCGGGCGACAAGGTCATGGTGTCGATCTCGGGCAAACTCCGGACACTCCATTCGGTTTCCTGGGAAACGATCTGGGGCAAGGGCTGGACGGTGCAATACGTGATCGACAAGTTCCTGCTGCGTCCGCGTCAGGCCGATGATCCGAGGCAATCCGTGAAGTCGATCTATGCCGAGATGGCGATCTCCTCGATGTTCGAGCAGAAGGACGCCAATCTCGAGGAAGTCTGCAACGTGGCCCGTTCCCGCGGGATCGATGTCTACACCATCGCGGTTTCTGCCCCCCCCGAGGGCAAGGCGGCGCTGGAGAAATGCGCCACGGGACCGAGCTATGCCCACGAGATCAAGGGCGATGACCTGAACGACGCCTTCGCCTCGATCGCCGCTCAGATCATCTCGCTGCGCCTGACCAACTGACGCGCCACGGACAGGACAAACCAATGCTCCCCCGCCTCGCCAGTCTCGCCCCCCTCGCCCGCAAGCCCGGCCGGTTTGCGCGCGACGAAGAGGGTGCAGTCACGATCGCAGCGCTGATCTGGGTGGTGTTCTTCATCTTCATGATGGCCTCGGCAATCGAGATGGGCGTGACCCTGACCAAGCAGGTTCTGCTTGACCGGGCAACCGACCTGACCGCCCGGGTGATCCGCCTCGGGATGGAGGGGATGCCCAGCGAGGCGACCCTGCGCGAGCGGGTCTGCCAGAAGGCGGGCTTCCTAGGCGGCGAGAATTGCTTTGACAACGTCTCGGTCGAGACGTTCGTCGTCAATCGCAACAACTGGAGCTCGTCGATCGACGCCCATCCGCTGCGCTGCGAGAATTTCTCCGACGATTCCGCCCCGCCGCCCTCGGCGACGCTGGAAGGGGGCCTGTCGAACCAGATCATGCTGATGCGTGTCTGTCTGCGGGTGAAACCGATGATGATCGACAATCCCCTCGCCCAGGCGCTGATCCGCACCGCCCCGATCGACGACCCCGATCACTTCGCCCTGATCTCCACCACAGCCTTCGTGACCGAGCCGCGCGCGACCTCGATCTTCCCGTCGGCGTCCGGAAGCTGAAGGGAGAGGTAATCATGGCACTGTCCCGCTTTCGCTTCAGACGCTTCGGCAAGGAAGAACACGGCTCGATCCCGATCGAAGGGGTCATGGGATTTTTGCTGCTCGCAGGTTGGCTGGTGCTGGCCTTCGAGATCTACGACGCGTTCCGCATGCGCGCCAAGGTGACCCGGGCCACCTCGACCGTAGCCGATATCATTTCGCGTGAGCGCGACCCGTTCGGCCCCGCCTATGTGATGGGAATGAAGAAGATCTTCGACTACCTTGCGAAGAAATCGGATGATGAGCAGACATGGATGCGGGTGACGATCGTCCGGTGCTGGGCCGATCCCTTCGCGCCCGACGCGCCTTGCAACGGGGCCGATCCAAACCGCAAGGTCACGCTGGTTGCCTCGGATGCGACCAATATCGCTGACGTTTTCACGCAGGCCGCACTCGATGCCGAGGCCGACCGCATTCCCGTGCTCGCGCCCGGCGACACGGCGGCAATCGTCGAGACATCCTACAGCTATCACCCGCTTTTCGGCATCGGCGACAAGTGGGTGTACCACGAGGGCGACCATCTCGGTCAGATTGGCCTGAGCAAGGGGCTTCGCTTCTCCAGTTTCATCGTGACGCGTCCGCGCGGGAACCGCTTCGTCTGGGATCCCACGAAGTAAATCCAACCCCGCCTCTGTGCATTCGCTGAGTGTTTTCGTGCGCATCTGTGCAATTGCGCGAAGCCGTGGCTTCCCTATCTGCTGACGTGACACCGCATCAGCCGGAGGAAGCACAATGTCGATCCGTCCCGTTCTCGAGACCCGCCGCGCCCAGCCCTTCATGGAAGGCGCAGGCGTCCATCTGCATCGCGCCTTCGGGTTTCAGGACCCGACCGAGGCCGACCCGTTTCTGCTCTTCGACGATTTCCGCAATGACCGCCCCGAGGATTACCTCGCCGGGTTCCCGTGGCACCCCCATCGCGGCATCGAGACGATCACCTACGTTCTGGCGGGCACCGTCGAGCATGGCGACAGCCTCGGAAATCGTGGCGAGCTCGGTGCGGGCTCGGTGCAATGGATGACGGCCGGGTCGGGCATCCTGCATCAGGAAATGCCGAAAGGAGATGCGCAGGGCCGGATGCATGGCTTCCAGCTCTGGGCGAACCTTCCTGCGGATCAGAAGATGACCGCGCCGCGATATCAGGACATCCAAGGCTCGGACATCCCCGAGGTGATTGACGATGACGGCACGGTGGCACGCATCGTCACCGGCGAGTTCTGGGGCAAGCGCGGCCCGGTCGACGGCATCGCCGCCGATCCGCAATATCTCGACATCTCGATCCCGCCGGGTGTGAAGAAGCGCCTCAAGGTCGACACCTATCGCCGCAGCTTCGCCTATGTCTTCGAGGGTGAGGCCGTCTTTGCCGACGCCTCCACCCCTTCGGGCGTGCGGCTCGAAAAGGAAGTGATGGGCCAAGAGGTCAACATCCGCGACCTGTCAGGCGACCGCACGCTGGTGCGTTTCGGCACGGGTGACGAGATCGTCGTTCAGGCGGGCGAGCGTGGCGTGCGCTTCCTGCTGATCTCGGGCGCGCCCATTCAGGAGCCCGTCGCCTGGCACGGGCCAATCGTGATGAACACCCGTGAAGAGCTGATGACCGCCATGGCGGAGCTGCGCAACGGGACCTTCATCAAGCCCGCGCATTGAACGCGATCAGGAGCGGAAGGGATCGGTCACGGGCTCTGTTTCGTGGCCCTGATCGCGCCAGCGATTGACGATCGGATAGCGGCGATCAAGCCAGAAAGCCCGGCGCGACAGGCGCGTGCCGGGCGCCGACTGGAAACGCTTCCACTCGGAAATATAGAGCAGGTGCTCGACCTTCTTGATCGTCTCGCGTTCGAAACCCTGCGCCATCAGGTCAGAGACCGAGGCATCGTTCTCCACCAGCCCTTCGAGGATCGCATCGAGCACCGGATAGGGCGGCAGGCTGTCCTCGTCCTTCTGGTCGGGACGTAGTTCCGCCGAGGGCGGCTTGTCGATGACCTCGACCGGGATCACCTCGCCTTCGGGGCCCTTCATCCACGGCCGGTGATTGGCATTGCGCCAGCGGCAGGTCTCGAAGACGCGGGTCTTGTAGAGATCCTTGATCGGGTTGTAGCCACCCGACATGTCGCCATAGATCGTGGCGTATCCCACGGCCATCTCGGATTTGTTGCCGGTGGTCAGGAGCATCTCGCCGAACTTGTTCGACAGCGCCATCAGCATCACGCCGCGCAGACGCGACTGGATGTTTTCCTCGGTCACGTCGGGCTGCGTGCCCGCCATGAGATGCGAAAGCGCCTCCGAGACCGCATCGCGCGCACCGTCGATGCGCACCGTATCGAGCCGCAGCCCCTGCCGCTTCGCCAGCTCCGCCGCATCGTCCAGCGAGCCCTGCGAGGTATATTCCGAGGGCAGCATCACGCAATGCACAGCCTCCGGCCCCAAGGCATCCGCCGCGATCGTCGCGACCAGCGCGGAATCGATCCCGCCCGACAGGCCAAGGACGACCTTGGAAAATCCCGACTTGCGCAGGTAATCGCCCAAGCCTTCGACCATGGCGCGGTAATCCTGCTCCCATTCCGAAGGCTGCGGATCGTCGCGGCCCTCGACACAGGCCCAGCCATCGTCCTCGCGGATGAAATCGACATGGTCGATGATCTCGTCGAAGGGCGCGAATTGCGCGGCCAGCGCCCCGTGACGGTTCAGCACGAAGCTCGCCCCGTCGAAGACCTGATCGTCCTGCCCGCCGACCGCATTGAGGTAGACGAGCGGCAGCCCGGTCTCGACCACGCGCGTCACCATATGGGTCATGCGGACGTCGAGCTTGCCGCGGTAATAGGGCGAGCCATTGGGCACGATCAGGATCTCGGCCCCGGTTTCGGCCAGCGTCTCGGCCACATCCGGGTGCCAGGCATCCTCGCAGATCGGGGTGCCGATGCGCACCCCGTTGATCGCGTAAGGTCCCGAGATCGGGCCGGAATCGTAGATCCGGTATTCGTCGAAAATGCCGTGATGCGGCAGATCGTGCTTGAGCATCCGCGCGACGAGCTTGCCATCCTTCCAGACCCAATAAGCGTTGAAATGACCCTCGTCGTCCCACCACGGCCCGCCGATCCCCAGCGCCGGCCCATCGGTGATGCGCGCGCCCAGAGCCTCCATCGCGGCGGTCGCATCGGCCACGAAAGCGGGCTTCGCGATCAGGTCCTGCGTCTGGTAGCCGGTGAGGAACATCTCGGGCAGCGCGACCATGTCGGCACCCGCGCGCTTGCCCTCTTGCCAGGCAGCAAAGGCCTTCTCGGCATTGGCCTCAAGCGCCCCGACGGTCGGGTTGAGCTGGGCCATGGTCAGGCGGAAACGATCGGCCATGAGGGTCCTCGCGCAGTGGTTCGGTTTCCATTTAGCAGAATGTGACCGGCAGAAAAGACCGGGCGGGAAAATGCCGCCATGCACGCCCCTGCCCCAGGCCCTTTCGCCGCAATGGCAAAGCGCCGCCCCAGGGGACGGCGCTCGCGAAACTGATGAGGACGCGCCGCGCTCAGGTGGCCTCGGTCGCCTTCGCCGCCTTGTTGCGGATCGGGGTGACGGTCGCGGGTTTGCCCTTGCCCGGAACCGGGTTGGCCGCGTTCTCGTCGATGAACTCCAGCACCAGAGGACGGATATTGTTGCGCCAGTGCGAGCCCGCGAAGATGCCGTAATGGCCGGCATCCGGCTCGAGGTGCTGCTGCTTCATCGAGTCCGGCACCCCCGTGCACAGATCGAGGGCCGCCACGCATTGGCCCGGGGCGGAGATGTCGTCCTTCTCACCCTCGACCGTCTTAACCGCGACCGTGGTGATCTTCGAGATATCGACCGGCTTGCCCGCAACCGTGAAACGGTTCTGCGCGATTTCGAGCCCCTTGAAGATACGCTCGACCGTCGAAAGGTAGAACTCGGCCGTCATGTCCATCACCGCGAGATATTCGTCATAGAAGCGGTAATGCTTGTCGTGCTCGGAGCCTTCGCCATTCGCCTCGCTCCAGATCTTTTCCTGGAAGGCCTGGGCGTGCTTGTCCATGTTCATCGAGATGAAGGATGCAAGCTGCATCAGCCCCGGATAGACCAGACGGCCCGCGCCCTTGTATTTGAAGCCCACGCGCTGGATCACCATCTGCTCGAGCTGGCCCATCGTCACACGGCGGCCGAAATCGGTCACTTCGGTTGCTGCGGCATCGGGGTCGATCGGCCCGCCGATCAGCGTCAGCGTACGCGGCTGCGCGGTCGGGTCTTCCTCGGCCAGATAGGCGGTCGCCGCCAGCGCGAGCGGCGCGGGCTGGCAAACTGCGATAACGTTACAGTCCGGCCCCATCTTCTTCATGAAGTCGACGAGGTAGAGCGTGTAATCCTCGACGTCGAACTTGCCCTCGCTGACGGGGATGTCGCGCGCATTGTGCCAGTCGGTGACCCAGACATCGGCATCGGGCAGCAGCGAGGCCACGGTCGAGCGCAAGAGCGTCGCGTAGTGACCCGACATCGGCGCGACCAGAAGGATGCGGCGCTCCATCGGGGCACGCCCCTGCACATTGAAGTGAACGAGGCTGCCGAAGGGTTTGTCGACGACGGTCTCGACCTCGACGAGGTGATCGCGCCCGTCCTCGGCGGCGATCGAGTGAATGCCCCAGTCCGGCTTGATGACCATCCGTGCGAAGGAACGTTCGGTCACGCGGCCCCAGGCCGACATGATCTTGAACATCGGATGCGGCGCAAGCCCCCAGACCGGATAGGAAGCCATGGCGCGGGCAGAGGCCCCCATCCATTCGTTCGTGTTCCTGACGGTTTCCATCAGGTCATAGGACATGATTGATTTCATTTGCGACTCCTCGGGGAGGTCGGCAAACACCGCCTCTGGACCAGTAAACGCCGCTTTACCCCAGGACTGCGGCAAGATTATGCTGTGTGAGAGGATAGGGAGGAAACATCATTATGACAACCGAGGACGAGAACAAAATTGCTGCATCGCAGAAAATGCAGGAGAATCTCGCCCGGATCGAACAGCTCACAGAGCGCATGGTCGATGCAATCGCCCATAAGCGCCCGATGAACCCCGCGCTCGAAGGGCCCGGAGCCGATCTTTACCTGTCCTCGAGCGCCGCGCTGATGAAGGAGTGGCTGGAAAAGCCCTCGAAGATACTCGAGGCCCAGGTGAGCTACTGGGGACAGGCGATGAAGCATTACATGGAGGCACAGGAGGCGCTTTCCGCGGGCAAGATCGCACCGCCCGAAAATCCCGGTCCCGCCGATCCGCGCTTCAAGAACCCGCTCTGGGACAGCCACCCCTATTTCAACTTCATCAAGCAGCAATATCAGATCGCCGCGAAGGGCGTTCAGGATGCCGTGGATGCGATCGACGATCTCGACTCCGTCGACCGGCAGCGGCTCGAATACTTCTCGCGCCAGATCATCGACCTGATGTCGCCGACCAATTTCCTCGCCACCAATCCCGACGCGCTTGAAAAGGCGATCGAGACCGAGGGCGAGAGCCTGGTGAAGGGACTTGAGAACCTCGTACGCGACATCGAGGCGAACCGCGGCGATCTGCTGGTGACGCTGGCCGACAAGGACGCCTTCTCGGTGGGCGAGAACATCGGCACCGCCGAAGGCTCGGTCGTCTATCGCAACCGCCTGTTCGAACTGATCCAGTACAAGCCCACCACCGAGAAGGTCCACAAGACGCCGCTGATCATCTTCCCGCCCTGGATCAACCGCTTCTACATCATGGACCTCAAGCCGCAGAACTCACTGATCCGCTGGATCGTCGATCAGGGCTTCACGCTCTTCGTGGTGAGCTGGAAGAACCCCGATTTCTCTTATGCGGATGTCGGCCTGGATGACTATGTCGAAGAAGGCTACCTGACTGCGATCGAGCAGGTGAAGCAGATCACCGGCGAGAAGAAGGTCAACGCGGTCGGCTATTGTATCGCGGGCACGACGCTGTCGCTGACCCTCGCGCTGCTCAACAAGCGCAAGGACAAGTCGATCAACTCGGCCACCTTCTTCACCACGCTCACCGACTTCTCCGATCAAGGGGAGTTCGCCGTCTTCCTGCAAGACGATTTCGTCGACGGGATCGAACGCCAGTGCAAGGCCGACGGGGTGCTTTCGAGCTACTTCATGTCGCGCACCTTCTCCTTCCTGCGTTCGCGCGACCTGATCTACCAGCCCGCGATCCGCAGCTACATGATGGGCGAGGCCCCGCCCGCTTTCGACCTGCTGTTCTGGAACGGTGACTCCACCAACCTTCCCGGCAAGATGGCGATCGATTATCTGCGCGGGCTCTGTCAGAAGAACCGTTTCGCGGGCGACGGCTTCGAGGTCCTGGGCGAGACGGTTCAGGTCTCGGAGGTGAAAGTGCCGCTGATGGCGATCGCCTGCGAGACGGATCACATCGCACCCTGGGTCGCCTCCTTCAACGGGATCGCGAAAATGGGATCGAAGGAGAAGACCTTCATCCTCTCGGAATCGGGTCACATCGCCGGGATCGTGAACCCGCCCAGCAAGAAGAAATACGGTCATTACACCTCCACCGCACCGATCGCGAATCCCGCGCAGTGGAAGGCCGAGGCGACGTTTCACGAGGGCAGCTGGTGGCCACGTTGGAGCGAATGGCTGGCGAAAAAGTCGGGCGCGATGGTGCCCGCGCGAGCACCCGGAGACGCCGAGCATCCGGTTCTTGCAGACGCGCCAGGCACTTACGTGAAAGAGATCGTGCAGATCTGATTTTCGCTCTCCAATTGTAAAATTTCTGCGTCGCAGCATCTCCGGGCTTGAAATGCTGCGCCGCAGCATGTATGTACGTTACGTAAGCAAACGGGCCCTGCCGACGTTCCAACCTACGGGCCCCAACCCAATGGAGCATTACAATGGCCAAGACCCAAGACTACACCAAGATCATGCAGGACATGATGGCGAGCTTCCCCGTCGACACCGCGAAATTCCAGGAAGCCTTCAAGTCGCAAGCCGCACTGGGCGAGAAGATGTCGAAAGTGGCTCTCGATGCCGCCGAGAAGACGGCCGAGATCTCGACCAAGTGGACCAAGGGCACGCTCTCCAAGGTTGGTGAACTGACCAAGACCAAGGAAGAGCCGGCCGACTACGCCAAGGCTGTGAGCGACTTCGCGTCGGCTTCGGCTGAAATGGCTGCCGAGAACATGGCTGCCTTCGCCGAGATCGCGAAGAAGGTCCAGATGGATACCGTCGAGCTCATGATGGCTGCTGGCAAGGACATGTCGGCCGAAGCGACCGCGACCGTGAAGAAGGCGACCGCCGACATGACCGCGGCCACCAAGAAAGCCGCCGCGGCTGCGAAGTAAGTTCCTCCCGTAGCTCCCGGCCTCCTCCTCCCTGCCGGGACAGCGGAACCTCGGGCGCGCCTTTCCGGCGCGCCCTTTTTCTTTTGTTGCTTTTGCGCGCGCAGCGTCTCACAATCGCTGCAACGCAAAAATCCGGGGAGGATCGCACCACATGGCCGAAGACGAAAAGCCCTTGCTGATCAAGCGCTACGCGAGCCGCCGTCTCTACAATACCGAGACCAGCGATTACGTGACGCTCGAAGATATCGCGAAGTTCATCCGCGACGGTCGCGAGGTGCAGATCGTCGATCTCAAATCCGGCGACGACCTGACGCGGCAATACCTGCTGCAAATCGTCGCCGAGCACGAGAGCCGCGGTGAGAACGTTCTGCCGGTCGATGTGCTGACCGATCTCGTGCGCTCCTATACCGGGGCCGCGCAATCGGTGGTGCCGCAATTCCTCGCCGCCAGCTTCGAGATGCTGCGCGAGGGCCATTCGCAGATGCTCGAGAACATGAACAAGATGCCCAACCCGATGGCCACCATGCCCGGCTTCGAGGCGCTTCAGGCCCAGCAGCAGGCCTTCCTCAAGAACATGATGGCTGGCTGGGGTACTGCCGGTTCCTCAGGCCCCGCGCCCGAGGGTGGCGGCGACGAGCGCGGAGAGCTCGACGCGATCAAGAAACAGCTCGCAGACCTGCAAAGCAAGCTCAACAAGATGTAAGCGACATGGCGCCCCGTGGCGCCTTTTTGCCGCGCGGGATCAGCGTCCCGCACAGGCAAGCATCGCCGTCCCCTCCACGTGTCTTACGTAGGCGGTGAACATGGTGGCAATGGTGACGAGGGCTCGACCGGCGCATGAGGGGCGCTGCCCCTCGGCGCTTCGCGCCTCACCCCGGGATATTTGAACCAATCCGAAAACAGGCGCAGGTCGCAAGGCCTCAGAACGGCACGTCATCGGCATCGGCGGCAGGCACCACGAAGCTCGCCAACAGACGCTTTTCGCCCGCCTTGTCGAACTCGACCACAAGCTTGTCGCCCTCCGAGCCCATCACCTCGCCATAGCCGAACTTTTTGTGGAAGACGCGGTCACCGATTTCGTAATCGCTCTCGCCGCTCGCATCGATGGTCATGTGACGCGCCTCGCGTGGTGAGCTGATGCCGCGCGATTGCGCGTTTTGCAGCCGCCGCCAGCCGGGAGAATTATAGACATCGGCGCGCGAGACGCGGTCTTCCATCGCGGTCGAACCGCCAAAGCCGCCCGCAGAGACCCCGCCCCCGTTCATGCCGCCACCGTAGAGCCCCGGCGGGGTCAGCACCTCGACATGTTTCACCGGCAACTCGTCGATGAAACGCGACGGCATCTGGCTTTGCCACTGACCATAGACACGGCGGTTGCCCGCAAAGGAGATCGTGCACAGCTCTTCCGCCCGGGTGATGCCCACATAGGCCAGACGACGCTCTTCCTCGAGGCCCTTCAGCCCGCTTTCATCCATCGAGCGCTGCGAGGGGAAGAGACCATCCTCCCATCCCGGCAGGAAGACGACCGGAAACTCCAGCCCTTTTGCGGCGTGCAGCGTCATGATCGAGACCTTCTCCTCGGTCTCGGATTTATCGTTATCCATGATCAGCGCGACGTGTTCGAGGAAGCCCTGGAGATTGTCGAACTGCTCGAGCGCTTTCACCAGTTCCTTGAGGTTCTCCAGCCGCCCCGGCGCCTCGGGCGTCTTGTCGTTCTGCCACATCTCGACATAGCCGGATTCCTCGAGGATCCGTTCAGCCAGCCGCACATGGCTGAGGTCATTCGCGGGCGCCACACCATCCTCGGCGGGCTCGATCAGCAGATCGTCATCCTCGGCTCGCGTCACCGCCGTCGCGGGCGACGCCTGCGCAATTTCATCGTGCCAGCGAGTGATATTCTCGACGAACAACCGCAGCTGCCCCCCTGCCTTGCCCGTCAGCGCCCCTTCGGCCACCAGCAGCTTCGCGCCGTCGAGCAGGCTCAGACCGTTCTCGCGGGCGGCGACCTGAATGCGCTGCTGTGCCTTGTCGCCAAGGCCACGTTTCGGAGTGTTGATGATCCGCTCGAAGGCCAGGTCGTCCTCGGGCGAGGTCACGAGGCGGAAATAGGCCATCGCGTCGCGGATTTCCAAACGTTCGTAGAAGCGCGGGCCACCAATCACGCGATAGGGAAGACCGATGGTCAGGAAACGGTCCTCGAAGGCGCGCATCTGGTGCGAGGCGCGCACGAGGATGGCCTGATCGTTCAGGCTGACGGGCGGATTGCCACGGGTGCCGCGCTGGATCGCCTCGATCTCCTCGCCGATCCAGCGGGCCTCTTCCTCGCCGTCCCAATGGCCGATCAGGCGGACTTTCTCGCCGCCCTCGGCCTCGGTCCAGAGCTCCTTGCCCAAACGCCCCTCATTCGCGGCGATCAGACCCGAGGCCGCTGCGAGGATATGTTCGGTCGAGCGGTAATTCTGCTCCAGCCGGATCACCGCAGCGCCGGGAAAATCCTTCTCGAATTTCAGGATGTTGCCCACCTCGGCCCCGCGCCAGCCATAGATCGACTGATCGTCATCGCCCACGCAGCAGATATTCTTGTGTCCCTGCGCCAGCAGCCGCAGCCAGAGATATTGCGCGACGTTGGTATCCTGATACTCGTCCACGAGAATGTAGCGGAACCAGCGCTGATATTGCGCAAGCACATCCGCATGGGTCTGAAAGATCGTCACCATATGCAGCAGCAGATCACCGAAATCGACCGCATTGAGCGTCTTCAGCCGGTCCTGATAGGCCGCGTAAAGCTCGGACCCGCGATTGTCGAAGGCGGCGGTCTCGCGCCCCGAGACCCGCTCGGGCGTCAGCGCCTTGTTCTTCCAGCCGTCGACCAGCCCCGCCAATTGCCGCGCGGGCCAGCGTTTCTCGTCCATATTGGCGGCGACGATCAGCTGTTTCATCAGCCGGATCTGGTCGTCCGTATCGAGAATGGTGAAATTGGATTTCAGCCCCACGAGCTCGGCATGGTGGCGCAGGAGCTTCACACAAACCGAATGGAATGTGCCAAGCCAGGGCATCCCCTCGATCGCACCGCCCAGGTGTCGCCCCACGCGCTCTTTCATCTCGCGGGCGGCCTTGTTGGTGAAGGTCACGGCGAGGATCTCGTTCGGGCGCGCCCGGCCCGTATGGATCAGATGCGCAATCCGCGCGGTCAGCGCCGAGGTCTTGCCGGTGCCCGCCCCCGCCAGCATCAGCACCGGACCGTCGAGGGTCTCGACCGCCTGACGTTGCTCGGGGTTCAGCTTGTCGAGATAGGCTACCGCGCGCGCCTGCGTGGCGCCCATCATCGCGCGTTGCGACAGGCTCACGGCGCCCTCGTAGGGATCGTCATCTTCCATCCAGCTCATGGCGGCAATCTACCCGCTTCGCCCCTTGAGGAAAAGAGCCATGTTCGACTTCTGTTCACATCCGCGACGGAACGCGGATCACGTCGCGAGATGTTCCAGTGCGGCGGCGTGGATCTCGGGGTTGGCTGCGGCGATCACCCGACCGCCGCGATGGGCCGGGCGGCCCTGCCAGTCGGTGACGATCCCGCCCGCCGCCTCGATCACCGCGATCGGGGCCGCGACGTCATAGGGCTGGAGCCCCGCCTCCACCACGAGGTCGATCTGCCCCGCCGCGACCAGCGCATAAGCGTAGCAATCCATCCCGTACCGCGTAAGCCGGACCTGCCGCGACAGCCGCGCGAAGGCCGCGCCTTCGGCCTCGGTGCCAACTTCTGGGAAAGTGGTAAAGAGCACGGCCTCGTCGAGCGCGCGCGGAGAACGGGTGACAAGCGGGCGATGGCCGAGCGGGCCCGAGACCTCCGCCGCGCCGAAGCCGCCCGAGAAACGCTCACCGATATAAGGCTGGTCAATCACCCCGAGAAGCGGCGCGCCGGGGCCATCCTCTTCCTGCGTGCAGAGCGCGATCAGAACGCCCCAGGTCGGCGTGCCCGACATGAAGCCGCGCGTGCCGTCGATCGGGTCGAGAACCCAGGTGAGCCCGCTCGTGCCATGCTTTACGCCGTATTCCTCGCCGAAAATCCCGTCCTGCGGGCGGCGTTCTTCAAGATGTGCACGCATCACGGCCTCGGCGGCGCGATCGGCCTCGGTTACCGGATCGAAGCCCGAGGCGAGCTTGTTCTGCGCGCCGATCCCGCCTTCGGGACGAAACTGCGCCAGCGTCTCGGACCGCGCCAGATCGCCAAGCTCCCCGGCCAGCGCCAGAAGTTCGTCGCGTTCGGAAGGGCTCAGGGACAGCATGGATGGCTCCGGACGTTGGGGGTGCGACCCGCGCCGGGCCTGCAAAGGACAAGGGGAGCGGTAAACGCCCCCCTTATCCGGGTCAAGCCACCCGATCCGTCCCCACCCGGGCGAACGGCTCCCCCTAACGGCTTCAGGCCGCGTCCGAGAGCACCTTGGCCAGCTCGAAGAGCCGACGGCGCTGTGCCTCGGGAATCGAGTAGTAGGAGCGCACCAGAGCGAGCGCTTCCTTGTCCGACAGGATGTCTCCGGCAACCTCGGGCTGCGACACACCGCTATCTTCCGACAGACCTTCAAAGAAGAAGGAGATCGGAACCTCAAGCGCATCGGCGATATCCCAAAGGCGGGACGCCGAAACGCGGTTCATACCAGTTTCGTATTTTTGGATCTGTTGAAATTTGATGCCCACCTGATCGGCGAGCTGTTGTTGCGTCATGCCGATCATCCAGCGGCGATGCCGAATTCTCTTACCCACATGCACATCCACAGGATGTTTCATCTTCAACCCCTCGAAGCGAAATTGCGCTGTAAAACTACCATGCGCTGAGTTTGACCAAGGCGGCAAAAAAACAAACCTGTCCAAAAAGACAGGCGAAATGACCGATTTTTCAGGCGACTTGACCTAAAGGACAGGTCGGAAGGAACTCTCCCTCTGCGTGTTTTGCAAAATGCGATGCGTGACGCAATTTTCCGCTACGTCAACCTTATCGCCCTGCAACTTACGGGCGATCGACTGATTCGCCCTCAGCGGGTACTCAAAGCGGCGGATTTCGCCTTCACGGTGGGGTGCGCCAACCGGCTCTGGCCCTGCCCGCACGCTGCCGCTATCACGGGGGCGAACGGGCCCGCGTGGCCCAGCCCCCAGCCGACCGAGGAGACCCCGATGCGCGCCTTCCAGATCGCCGAGACCAAGACCCAGCCAAAAATCGTCACGCTCGATCTGCCCGCCCCTGGCCCCGGAGAGGTTCAGGTCGCGATCCGGGCCTGCGGGCTCAACTTCGCGGACCTACTGATGATCGAGGGCAAATATCAGGACACACCCGAGGCCCCTTTCGTTCTCGGCATGGAGCTGGCGGGCGAGGTGGTCGCGGCAGGTCCGGGCACGGCGCTGACACCGGGCACGCGTGTCGCGGTGTTCTCGGGTCAGGGCGGGCTGGCCGAGGCGGGCAACTTCCCCGAAAACCGCTGCACACCGATGCCCGACGCGATGAGCCATACCCAGGCCGCCGCCTTCCAGATCGCCTATGGAACGAGCCATGTCGCGCTCGACGCCCGCGCGGGACTGAAACCGGGCGAGACGCTTGTGGTGCTCGGCGCCGCCGGCGGGGTCGGCCTCACCGCGGTCGAGATCGGCAAGAAGATGGGCGCGCGGGTGATCGCCTGCGCACGCGGTGCCGAGAAACTTCAGATCGCACGAGAGGCCGGGGCCGATGAGACGGTCGACAGCGAGACCGAAGATCTCAAGGGCGCGCTCAAGGCGCTTGGCGGGGTGGATGTCGTCTATGATGCGATCGGCGGCACCGCGGGCGAGGCAGCCTTCCGCGCGCTCAAGCCCGGAGGACGTTTTCTGGTGATCGGGTTTGCCAGCGGCAGCCAGCCGAAACTGCCGCTCAACCATGCGCTGGTGAAGAACATCACGATCCACGGGCTCTATTGGGGCGGCTATCTCAAGCTCGACCCGGGCCTTCTGACCGGTTCGATGGCGCAGCTTTTCGACTGGTTCGTCCAAGGTGGGCTGACCCCGCATATCGGCGGCACCTACCCGCTGGAACGGGTCGCGGAGGCGCTCGAAGACCTGCGCGCGCGCCGCTCCACCGGCAAGCTGGTGATCGAGATCGGCGGCTAGGCGTAAGCCTCGCGCAGCAGCGCACGCAGACCATCGACGGGTTCTCCGGTAAGCTGCCCGGTATCGTAAAGACAGATCCGTGAGCGCCCGAGCGGCGGCAGCCCGCTCTCGGGACCAAGCGGCACGCAGCCTGCGGGCACATCGCGCGACAGCCGCACCGCAACCCCCATATCAGCGGCAACCGCCGCACTCGCCATCTCGTCGGATTGCCCGTCGAAGGCGGGCTTTGAGACGATCCCCGCGCCTTCGAGAGCTGCCATCGCGGCCCCGTGAAAGGCGCAGCCCTCCTCGATCGACAGCATCAGTGGGCGCTCATGGACAGCGCGCCCGGCTTGCGCCCCGATCCAGACCAACTGATCCTCTGCCAGGATCTCCGCTGCAGGGCCGGGCTCGTCTTCGGTCGTCAGGATCATGTCGAACTCGCCCGCCTCGAACATCCGGCGCAGCGTCATCGAGCGGCGCGAGGCCAACTGGAGCCGCACCATCGGCCATTGCAACGAAAGCGCGCGCAACAGCGCAGGCATTTGCGGGCGCACGAGATCATGCGGAAGGCCGAAGCGGACATTGACCTCCGCCCCCGCTGCGCGCAGCCGCGCCAGCGCCGCGTCATTCTCGGCACAGATCCGGCGCGCATGATCGATCAGCGTCGCCCCATCGCGGGTCAGCGCCATCTTGCGATTGGCCCGATCGAAGAGAACCTTGTCGAGGCTCTCTTCCAGCCGCCGGATCTGCATCGAGACCGCCGATTGCGTCAGATTTAGCAGCTTTGCCGCGCGGGTAACCGATCCCGTATCCGAAACGGTCAGCACCGCGCGCAGGGCTGCGACATCGAGATTCTGCGGCATCCGTCACCCATCCATCACATTTCGTGATAATTAATAGCACAATCATTCGTTTTCATCATAGTCAAAACTGCTTCATCCTCGATCACAGATGATTTCCCATGGAGGATGAGATGATGACCTTCCTGTCCCGTCATGACGCCCGCAGTGCCTCGCGCGCGCCCCGCCGGACGAGCCTTTTCGCGACGCTTATGCGTCTGATCGAAATCCATCGCTCGCGACTGGCCCTGCGCCGGCTCGATGCACGGCTGCTCGACGATATCGCGCTCAATGAAAGCGAAGCCGCCGAGGAGGCCCGCCGCCGTGTCTGGGACGCCCCCGATCACTGGCGCGCGGACCGATGAAACAAAAGGGGGGAACTCGCGTGAAACAATGCGTTTTCGATGTATCCCAAATCTTGAATTTAGGGTGTGCTATGCCAATATCGGTCCCGAAACCGGCGTGAGGGACGGCCGGAACGAATTGTTGGAGGTGCTGATGGCTGATTTCGAAACGATGCGGACCCCCCATGCGGGCACGCGTCAGGCTGCGATTGACGAGGGTCTTCGCACGCATATGAACAAGGTCTACGGGCTTATGTCGCTGGCTATGCTGGTGACGGGCGCCGTGGCGTTCGGCGTGGGCACGAACCCGGCTCTGGTGGCCGCGATCTTCGGCTCGGGCCTGAAATGGGTCGTGATGCTCGCGCCTCTTGCGGTGGTCTTCGCCTTCGGCGCGATGATCCACAAGATGTCGACCGCGACCGCGCAGCTGGTCTTCTTCGGCTATGCCGCCCTGATGGGGCTGTCGATCAGCTTCATCTTCGCCGTCTATACCGGCGTGTCGATCGCGCAGACCTTCCTCGTGACCGCGATCGCCTTCGCGGGCCTGTCGCTTTACGGCTACACGACCAAGCGCAATCTCAGCGCCATGGGCTCCTTCCTGATGATGGGCCTCATCGGCCTGATCGTCGCCTCGATCGTGAACATCTTCCTCGCCTCCTCGGCGATGGCTTTCGCGATCTCGGTGATTGGCGTGCTGATCTTCGCGGGCCTGACCGCCTATGACACGCAGAACATCAAGAACACCTACCTCCAGCTCGCCGCTGGCGGTGGCCGGGACTTCATGGGCAAAGCCGCCATCATCGGCGCGCTTCAGCTCTACCTGGACTTCCTGAACATGTTCATGTTCCTGCTGCAATTCCTCGGCAACCGCGAGTAATCGCGGCCGAGACGAAACAGATGAAGCCCCGCCGATCCGGCGGGGCTTTTTCTTGTTCCGGGAAGATATCTCGCGCGCGTCAACTCTCGCGAACGACGCGGAACATCGCGCGGCGTTCTTCAGGCGTCATTTCCGTGAGATGCTCGGCAGGTGTCTTGCGCGGCGGCTCGAAGCGCGCCTGCGCCTCGGCAAACCCCATCGGCGCCCCGCGCAGCGCTTCGCGGCGCAGCGGATCGGGCCCAAGCTGGGCTGGCGTCATCGGGCGCGTCGTCGGCAGAAGGCGGGTCTGGCTCCGGATCAGCTCGAAGCGGCGCGGGCTGCGCCCGATTTCGCCCTCGGCCACCAGACATCCCAGCGCGCGGCTCACATCGCCGAAATCCGAAGTCAGCGGCAGGATCAGCAGCCGGGCAGAGAGCAGGGGCCGGCCAAGCGCGCGATCCGCGCTCAGCTGCGCCTCGGCAATGGCCGGGCTCGCAAAGACCGCCTCCGTCAGCTCGGCCACACCCTTGCGCGCCTCTGGCGTGAAGAAGGACGTCAGCGGCATCCCACGCACCTCCATTCCCATCAGGTCGTTGAGATGCATCCCGGCGAGCCGGAACCGCGCGATCCCGGGAGCCACACGTTCCAGAATGAAGGCAAATGCCAGCGCCCGGTCGATCCCGCGCGGGTCGATCTCGGCACGCGATGGCATCGGGCGTCCCGCCCGCAGCGCCTCCCAATAGGCGCGCAGCTCGTTGGAGACGCGCCGGCCGGTGCCAGCGCCGAGCCGGGAGATATTCGTGTCGGTGTCACGTTCCATGGTCCACCTGTCGAATGGGCGGGCAGCCCGCCCGCACAAGAGGGGTGAAATGCTCCGGCCCATTCTGATGCGCCGGTCCTTTCGGTTGACCGTCGGAGCGAAATGATTACTGAACTCTTAATACGCCACTTTTTCGCCATATGGGAAAAGAAAGTCTTAAATGGTTAAAGCCACAGAAGCCCCGCTTACGCCGTGTAGAACCGTTTCGATGACGGGCTTCGCCTCCGGTCAGGGGGCGGCAGCGGGACATGACTGGAGCTGGGATATCCGTTCGGTCAATGGCAAGGGCTTCGATCTGCGCATGCGCCTGCCCGAGCTTGAAGGGCTCGAAGCCGCGCTGCGCAAACTGGTCTCGGAGCGCGTCTCGCGCGGGAATGTCTCGCTGAACCTGCGCCTGACCCATAGCGATGCCGCAGAGGCCCTGCGCATCGACCCCGCCGCCCTAGAGGTCGCGATCACCGTGGCCGAGGCGGTGCAGGATGCCGCCCGCGCCCGTGGCCTTCCCATCGAACCGATGCGGGCGGGCGATCTGCTGGCTCTGCGCGGCGTCGTCGAACACGGCGCCCCGCCGGTGACCGACCCGGAAGCGCTGCGCAACGCGATCCTCGCCGATATCGAGGAAGGGCTTGGATGTTTCGCCGCGATGCGCGCCAGCGAGGGCGCCGAGATCGGGGTGGTGATCGGGGCGCAGCTCGACACGATCGAGGACCTCGTGGCTCAGGCGGCGACTGCGGCGGCGGCACGCAAACCATCGGCCGCCGAAACGATGCGCGCGGCGCTGACCCGGGTGATCGAGGCCGCCCCCGATCTCGACGAGCCGCGTATCGTTCAGGAACTCGCCCTGATCGCGATCAAGAACGACGTGACCGAAGAGATCGACCGGCTGCGGGTCCATGTAAGCGCCGCACGCGCGCTTCTGGCCGAAGCCGGACCTGTCGGCCGCAAGTTCGAATTCCTGACCCAGGAATTCGTGCGCGAGGCCAACACGCTGTGCTCGAAATCGGGCGATGCGGCGCTGACCCAGATCGGGCTTGCACTGAAATACGCGATCGATCAGATGCGCGAGCAGATCCAGAACGTGGAGTGACCCGATGCCCGAGACCGCCCGCCGTGGCCTGCTGATCATCCTTTCCTCGCCCTCGGGCGCGGGGAAATCGACGCTGGCCAAGCGGCTGATGAGCTGGGACCCGACGCTCCGTTTCTCGGTCTCGGCCACGACCCGCGATCCGCGTCCGGGCGAGACCGACGGGATCGAGTATTATTTCAAGAGCCGCGCCGAGTTCGAGACGATGGTCGAGGCCGGAGAAATGCTGGAACATGCCGAGGTCTTCGGCAATCTCTATGGTACCCCCAAAGGTCCCGTGGAGCGGGCGATGTCGGAAGGACGCGACACGCTCTTCGACGTGGACTGGCAGGGCGGCCAGCAGATCCGCAACTCCTCGCTGGGCAAGGACGTGGTCTCGATCTTCATCCTGCCGCCCTCGATCGCGGCGCTCGAACAGCGGCTGCGGTCACGCGCGCAGGACAGCGATGCGGTGATCCGGGGCCGGATGGAGAAATCGCTGGCCGAGATCAGCCATTGGTCCGAATATGACTACGTGTTGGTCAATGACGACCTCGATGCGGCCGAGGAGCGCCTGCGCACCATCCTCACCGCCGAACGGGCCCGGCGCGATCGCCAGACCTGGCTGACCGGCTTCGTGCGCGGACTGAACAAGGAGTTTGACGACCGATGATCTATGAGCTCGACGGAATTGCCCCGCAGATCGGCGCTGGCGCATGGGTCGCGCCCGATGCGAACCTGATCGGCAAGGTCGTGCTGGAAGAGGCCGCCTCGGTCTGGTTCGGCTGCACCCTGCGCGGCGACAACGAGGAGATCCGCGTCGGGCGCGGCTCGAACGTTCAGGAGAACGTCGTCTGCCACACCGATATGGGCTTTCCGCTGGTGATCGGCGCGGATTGCACGATCGGGCACAAGGCGATGCTGCATGGCTGCATAATCGGAGACGGCTCGCTCATCGGGATGGGGGCGACGGTTCTCAATGGTGCAAAGATCGGCAAGGGTTGCCTGATCGGTGCCGGAGCGCTGATCACCGAGGGCAAGGAAATTCCCGATGGCAGCCTCGTCATGGGTGCGCCGGGCAAGATCGTGCGCGAACTGGATGAGGCGGCGCGCCAACGGCTGCTCGCATCCGCAGAACATTACAGGCAGAACGCCGCGCGCTTTTCCAAGGGGTTGCGGGTCGTCAGCTAATTCTCGCGATCACCGACATCGGGCACCGCGAAGATATCGAAATCGAGCTTCGGGAAGTCCGAACGCATTTCGGCACGGATAAGCTGCACGCTCGGCAGCGGGGCGCTGTAGGCGCGCAAGGCTCCGCCATACCCGAGCCCGTCGAGTTTGCGCGCAAGATCGAGGATATCAAACCGCGGCGTCATCAGCGGGGCCAGGATCATCTCGGGGCGGGCACTGTCGAGCAAATCGCTATCGAGCATCTCGAAACGTGTGCTTGTGAGATCGAGCCCATCGATATCGCGCAGCGCGGCAGGCAGCTCAAACGCAGGGTCGATCAGCAGCAGGCGCTTGCAATTCGCGACGGTGTGGCTGTGAAGCAAAAGGGCGCGCAAAGCCTGACTGGAAAAAAGCGGACGCGCCATGGCGGTTTTTACCTTTTTGAGGGCGATTCTTTTTTATTTCGATCAAGCACTAGTAAAGACGAGACATGCGAATACACGCTTAGGTTTATCTTGCGTCACGCATGGCGGCAACCCGATTTCCTTGCAAACTGCGATCCCCCCATGTGAAACGCTAATGACTTAAGAAACCGTGTAATTCGGGAAGGTCCCTTTACATACCCCATGGAATTTTCCAATGCTCCGACCGTGCGCTTGGGAGGGCCGGATATGGTGGAAGGTTTCTTGCAGACGGTATTCGACGGTCTGCCCGAGGTAACCCTGCTGATCAGCGCCGACGAACGTATCGCACTGGCCAACACCGCTGCGCTGCGCCTCTTCGGGTCACAGATCGCGGGGCGGCCCTACGTCACCGCCCTGCGCCAGCCCGCCTTCGGCCTCGCACTCGGCGAAGCAATGCGAGGCGGCCGCCCTGAACCGGTACGGCTTCGGCTCAACTCCGGCGGGCGTGGAGAAGCGATCCTGCTTGTCCATCTTGCCCCCCTGCCGCCCGCGCCCGAAGGCCCCCTGCCCCAATCTTCCGTGCTGGCGAGCTTCGAGGACATCTCCGCGCTCGAGGAGGCCGAGGCGATGCGACGCGATTTCGTCGCCAATGTCAGCCACGAGCTGCGCACCCCTCTCACCGCGCTGATGGGCTTCATCGAAACGCTGCGCTCTTCGGCGCGCGACGATGCTGCTGCACGCGACAGGTTCCTCTCGATCATGGAGCGCGAGGCGGCCCGGATGAACCGTCTCGTGGGCGACCTGCTCTCGCTCAGCCGCGTCGAGAGCGAGGAGCGGATGCGCCCGACGGGCACGGTCGATCTGGGCCTGGTATTGCGCGGCGTGCTGCAAGGGCTTGCGCCGGTCGCAGAAGCGGCTTCGGTCGTCCTTCTCCGCGACGGCGACGCGCGCGGACTGAACGTGAAGGGCGATCCCGACCAGCTGACCCAAGTCTTCTCGAACCTGGTGGAGAACGCGATCAAATATGGCGGCCAAGGCGGAGAGGTCCGCGTCGCGGTGGAACATATCGCGCATGAGCCGGTGCTGCGCGGTCCCGCCTATCGCGTCTCGGTCATCGACAAGGGCGAGGGCATCGACCCTCAGCATCTGCCGCGCCTGACCGAACGGTTCTACCGCGTCGACACGCATCGCTCTCGCGAGAAGGGCGGCACCGGGCTCGGGCTCGCCATCGTCAAGCATATCGTTGCCCGCCATCGCGGACGGCTGCGTATCGAGAGCGAGAAAGGCCGGGGCAGCACCTTCTCGGTGGTCCTGCCCGCAGCCTGAACGCTGCATCAGCTTGCCAGCGCGCCGAATTTGCCGCCACAGAACAGAAGCGGTTTGGCGGACAGATCGCGCTCGATTTCGGTAACGCGACCGATGAAGAGCGTATGATCGCCCGCCTCGACTTCCTGCACGACCTCGGTCAGGAAGACCGTCGAGGCGCCGGGGACGACGGGCAATCCGTCGCGCTCGATGAAGGGATCGGCATGGGCCGGATCGTGACGGCCCGCGAAATGCATCGCCAGCCCCTCCATCTCGTGGCTCAGGATGTTGACCGCGTAGCGGCCCGAGGCGCGGACCTTCTCGCGCATTCTGGATTTGTGATCGAGCGAGATGGTGATCAGCGGCGGGTCGAGCGAGACCGACATGAAGGCATTGGCCGTCATCCCGTGATCGCCGTCCGCAGTGCGCGTCGAGATCACCGTCACGCCGGTTGCGAAACTGCCGCAAGCGTCGCGCAGATCGCGCGGGTCAATTCCGGACATCGAATTCCTCCCCAAATCTCATGTCCTGTGTCAGAAGCGCGCCCGACATCAGCGCCGACGGATCGGTGGAACCCTGAAGGGCGACCGCCTCCGCCGCGCGACCCTCGGCACGCAGGCCCCGGATACGCGTGGATGAGATCACCTCTCCCTCTTCGCACAACACCGCGGGCGCCAGTGTCACGTTGAACCGCTCGGCCAGCGTGGTCACCGACCCCGCCTGTTTCGCGCCGAAGCGGAAATCGGCACCGACATGAATGCGGGCCGGGTTGATCCGCGCCAGATCCTCCAGAAACGCCTGCGGGCTGCGCGCGGCATAGCTTTTGCAAAACGAGGCCAGCACGATGTAATCCGGCCCGAGCCGCGCGATCCGTGCGAGCTTTTCCGATATCGGCGACAGTTGCCGCGCCCGGCCGAAGAACACTTTCGGCGGCGGATCGAAGGTCCAGACGACCGACGGGACACCCGCCGCGCGCGCCTCCGAGACCGCCCGCGCGATCAGCGCCTGATGTCCACGATGTACGCCGTCGAAGGCTCCGATGGTCAGGATGCTGGCCTCGAGCGCGATCTGGTCGTCGCGCAACACCTGTGTCTGCATGCCTGTGAAATCCAAACTCATGGGGCTCCTCCTTCCCCGGGGGTTGGATGGCGCAGCCCAAGGGCCGCGCCACCCGATCAATCTCAGGCCTGGAAGCCGTCCTTGAGGCGGTTCACGTCCCACGGGTTCACGAGATCCTTCGACACCCAGCCGTTGAGGTCGTATTCGCTCATGAAATCGTCGACGAGGCCGCGCATCATGTCGAGCTCGCCCGTCGCTTGCGCGGTGAACATCGTCTCCATCCGGATCGCTTCGTAATTGCCCGCATAGTTGCTCTCGTAGAGCTCGTGACGGCCGCCGAATTCGGAGCCCATCGCGTCCCAGAGCAGCTTCAGCAGCTTCACGCGATCCACCGCGACCATCCCGTTCGAACCGCGCACGAAGCGGTCGAGATAGGGGCGCACCTCTTCGGATTGGAAGTCGAGCGTCGAGGATGGCAGGTAGATCAAACCCGAGGCAACGTGGCGCTCGATCAGTTCCTTGATCCGGCTGTAGGCCATCGGCGCGAAGACGCGGTAAGCCATGGCCGAGGACGATTTCGGCGCGAGATAGCCATCGGTGCCCACCCATTGATCCGGGTTCATCACCATCGCATCCGACAGGCCCCAGAACAGGTTGCGCCAGCCGATCACCTCACCCACCGCGGTTTGCGGACCGCGGAAGCCACCGGCGCCCGTCGCATCGAGCGCTTTCGAGAACAGCCCAGCGATGAAATCTAGCTTCACCGCAAGACGGGTGCCGCCATGCAGGGTGAAGCGCGGAGCGAAGCCGGATGCCGGCACGAAGCCGTTGAGCTTCTCGATATCGCCATAGATGAACAGGTTCTCCCACGGCACCAGCACCTTGTCGAAGACGAGGATGGCGTCGTTCTCGTCCAGACGCGACGAGAGCGGGTAGTCGAAGGGCGTGCCCATGACGGCCGCGTTCAGCTCGTAAGACGCCCGACTGATCAGCTTCACGCCGGGGCTGTCCATCGGCGCGGTGAAGGTCAGCGCGAATTTCTTGTCCTTGATCGGGACGCCGTAGTAGCCGATGAAGTTGTAATGCGTCAGCGCCGAGCCGGTGGCCACGACCTTCGCGCCCGACACGATAACGCCGGCATCGGTTTCCTTCTCGACCTGCATGAACACATCGCCAGCCTCTTCGGGCGGCAGGTGGCGGTCGACCGGCGGGTTGACGATCGCGTGGTTCCAGTAGTCGATCCGCTCTTGCGTGCGGGCATACCACCTCTTCGCGTTTTCGGCATATTCGCCGTAGAACGCGGAGTTCGCGCCCAGCGTGCCGAGAAAGGCCGCCTTGTAATCCGGCGCCCGGCCCATCCAGCCACTCGCGACGCGCTGCGTCTCGGCGATGGCATCGCGCCCAGCGATCAGATCCTCCTTGGACTTCGCCCCCTTGAAGAACGGGTGCGTCCAGCCGCCCGAACCGGTATCGGTCGGTCGCCCGATCTCGTCCTTCTTCTCGTGCAGCTTGTCATACCAGCGCGCCACCATGCGCGACGAGTTACGAAAGGCCGGGTGCTTGGTCACGTCCTTGACGCGCTCGCCATGCAGGTAGATCTCGCGGGCATCCTGCAGACTGCCGAGATATTCCGCACCGGTATAGGGGGTCGTGACGCCGCTTGGGGCGTCCTTCACATTGTCTTTCATCTTTCCTCCTCCAGCAGGTCGGGATGAACGAAAGACATGGCCGACCTGACGGGTCCGAACGTGCCGGAGAGAAATGATTACCGAAAGGTATCGACAAATACCGGTACTTTTTCCGACAATACCGGAAAAGTTGATCGGAAAATTGTTCCCGGAGGCCAAAATGAAGACTTTGCGCAAGGTCGGAGAGCTGCTTCGGCAGTTCACCGCCGCTCAACCCGAACATTCGGTCACGGATCTCTCGCGCGCGATCGGCAATTCCGTGAGCGGAACCCATGACCTCGTGAACGGTCTGGCG
This sequence comes from Thioclava sp. L04-15, assembly GCF_002020275.1. Lineage (NCBI taxonomy): Bacteria > Pseudomonadati > Pseudomonadota > Alphaproteobacteria > Rhodobacterales > Paracoccaceae > Thioclava > Thioclava sp. L04-15. Next base: position 266,436 of record NZ_MPZW01000003.1, read on the forward strand.
CGAATCGGAATGTTGCGAAAGGTCGAGCGCGGGCGCTATCGGCTCGGGCCTTTGGTCGCCACGCTCAACCGCGCGCTCGAGGACAGCTCGGCGCTCACCCAGGCCGCGCGCCCGGTTCTGGCCGGGCTGTGGCATGATTACGGAGAGACGCTCCACCTGACGCTCCATGACCACGGCCGGCTGCTGGTGCTTGATGCGCTCGAGGGCACGCAGTCCCTGCGCGTATCGCGCGACGCGCTGGGGTCGTGGATCGCGCTCCATGACAGCCCCGCAGGCCTGCTGCATCTCGCGCAGTTTTCCGACGCCCAGTTGACCGAGTATCTCGAACGCAACGCCCGCCCCGGTTCGCGGCTGGCGGAACGCGCCGACCTCGCCGCAGAGCTCGAAGCACCGCGCCGCGACGGATTTCTCGCCGGACCGATGGCGAAGGAACCTGACGTGATCTGCGTCTCTGCCGCGATCCGGGACCATATCTCCCGGCCGATCGCGGTCCTCGCGATGTCCATCCCGCGCTCCCGCCATGAAGTCCAGCCGCGCGCCTATCGCAACATCGCGCTGGAGGCCGCGCGCCAGATTTCCATACGCCTGGGGTATGACCCGGAGCAAAGATGAACCTTTCAGGTATTACAGGATACCGCGCACCCGTCTGGCCAGCCTGCGTTTCACCGTGCCAGTCTCCCCTCCATCGAATTCATGGCGCCGCCCGGAGGAGGGCCGCCCGCCGCATTCCAAGGAGGAGAGAAATGCGCAACGTAACCGTTGAAAACGTGACCGATGTGGTCATCGACTCGCTCGGCCAGCACGACAAGATCGGCCCGCGCCAGCGCGAGATCATGGAAAGCCTGATCAAGCATCTGCACGGGTTCTGCAAGGATGTGAACCTGACCCACAAGGAATTCCTCTACACGTGTGATTACCTCGGCCGCGCCGGAGCGCTGTGCTCGGACAAGCGCCAGGAATTCATCCTGCTGGGCGACATCCTCGGTGTGGAAGTGCTGGTCGACATGCTCTCGAACCCGATCTCCGGAAACGAAACCGTCTCGACCGTGCTCGGCCCGTTCTTCCGCGAAAACGCGCCGGTGATGCCGAAAGGCGCCTCGACGATCCAGAAGCATTTCGACGGTCAGGAAACGGTCTATGTCGAAGGCGTCATCCGGGACAACAAGGGCAACCCGGTTGCCGGCGCGATCATCGATGTCTGGGAAGATGCGCCCAACGGCCTGTATGAGAACCACGATCCTGATCAGCCCGAATACAACCTGCGCGGCCGCTTCGAGAGCGACGAGAACGGTCATTACGCCTTCACCGCAATCCGCCCCGTGCCCTACCCCATCCCCGGCGACGAGACCGCGGGAGAGCTGATCCGCTACATGGGCCATCACTGCATGCGTCCGGGCCACATCCACATGATGGTCACCCGTGAAGGCTACCGCCCGCTGATCTCGCAGATCTACGACGCCGACAGCGACTATCTCGACAACGACTCGGTCTTTGCGGTGAAGGAAGATCTCATCGGCAAGTTCAAGAAAGCGCCCGAAGGCGCTCCGACCGATCTCGTGCTGCGTTTCGACTTCACCTTGGCCGATCAGGCCCAGGCCATGGCAGCGGAATAATCCGCGCAAACGAGTATGCTCCGGCGCCGCAGGACGGCGCCGGATTTTCCCTTTGATCACAATTACCTCTTCCCGAAGGACAGATCCGATGAACAAGCCCGGCGTCACGCAACTTGCCCCGCATTTCGAGGCCTCGGATCCGCGGGCCGGACGTCAGATCGCCAGGATCGAAACCATGATCGTCGATTGTCCGACCACCCGGCGCCACAAACTGTCCAACACGGAGATCAATTTTCAGTCCTATGTGATCGTGCGCGTCGAGCTGGCAGACGGCGCCGTTGGCTGGGGTGAGGCATCGACGCTGGGCGGCCCTCGCTGGGCCGAGGAAAGCGTCGAGGCGATGAAGGCCAATATCGACACTTATCTCAACCCGGCGCTGGCGGACGCCAACGCGCTCGATTTCGAACTGAACGCGGCACGGATGGCCAAGGCCGCAAACCGCAACAACGCCGCGCGCGCGGCCGTCGATGCAGCGCTTCACGACGCGGCCGGGCGTTCGCTCGGCCTGCCCGTCTCGGTTCTGATGGGGGGCGCCGTGCGCGACAGGATCGAGGTGATCTGGGCGCTGGCCTCGGGCGATGCCGATCAGGAGATCGAGGAAGCCAACCGGAAATTCGAAGCGCGCGAACATCGTCGCTTCAAGATCAAACTGGGCTTCAATGCGCCCGGTGACGATATGATCCGCCTGCGCAGGATCGTCTCTGCGCTGGAAGGCAAGGCCACCGAGATCGTGGTCGACGTGAACCAGGGCTGGACCGAGGCGACCGCGATCCGCTACCTGCCGCAACTGGCCGAGATGGGCGTGTCGCTCATCGAACAACCCCTGCGCCCCGGTCTGATCGCCGCGACCGCGCGGGTCGCCGCGCGCGCGCCAATCCCCGTCATGGTCGACGAGGCCGCCTTCACCGGCCCCGATATCGTGGCCAACGGGATCGCAGCGGCGGGCTCGGTCTATTCCTTGAAACTGGTGAAATCGGGCGGGCTGAACGAGATCAAGCGCGCCGCCGGTATCGCACAGGCCTGCGGGATGGAGCTTTATGGCGGCTGCCTCATCGAGAGCGGTATCGGCGCGGCGGCGCATCTGGCCGTCTTCTCCACCCTGCCCCGTCTGGAATGGGGCTGCGAGCATTTCGGCCCGAAGATCCTCAAGACCGATCTGACGGGCGGCGAGATCCGCTTCGAGGACTTCCACGTTCATTGCCCGACCGGCCCCGGCCTGGGCATCACGGTCAACGAGGACGTGCTGCAATCTTGCGCGCGCAAGGCCTGAGCCGATGCCGATCCTGCACTGGTCGCCCCGCTCGCCCTATGTCCGCAAAGCGATGGTCGCGCTGCACGAGAAAGGCCTGGCCGACAAGGTCGAGACCGTGCGCACCCATGCCGATCCGATGATCCCGCATGAGGGGCTGATGGCCATCAACCCGTTATCGAAAATTCCGACGCTGGAGCTCGAAGACGGGCGCGTGCTGTTCGACAGCCACGTCGTCTGCGAATGGGCCGATCTGGAAAGCGTCGAGGGCCCGACGCTCTTTCCCGCCGATCCCGGCGCGCGCCTGGAAGCGGAGCGCGACGAGGCGCTTGGGACGGGCCTTCTGGATGTCGCCCTGCCCTGGCTGGTGGAGCTGAAGATGCGTCCCGAGGCGCAACGATCCGCGCAAATGCTCGAGGTCTATCGGACCAAGATGAACAGGGTCGCCGACTGGCTGGAGGGCCACGCCGCGCGGCTGACCGGGCGGCCTTTCGACATTGGCCATGTCAGCATCGGCGTCGCGTTGTGCTATCTTGATTTCCGCTTCGACGCAGAGAATTGGCGCAACGGCCGCCCCGCGCTCGCAAGATGGCACGAGAGCTTCAGAGCACGCCGCTCCGTTCAGGCCACGACATTTCGAGACGATCCGCGCCCGACCTGATCCGCCCCGTCTGCCTTGCAGCACAATCTACTGTTTGCGCGCGAATTTGCGGGTCACTTCCAGGAAGTGCATCACCTGCGGTGCGCGATTGTCGAGCCGCGCATGCACGGTCAGTCCGGTGCCGGGATTATACCCTTTGTAGGGCCGGAAGATCACGCCGGGCCGCTGGGTGCGCGAGACTGATTGCGGCACGACGGCGATCCCCACACCGACCGAGACGAGGCTGATCGCAGATTGGAAATCCTGCGCCAGATCGACCGCCTTCGGCTTGAAGCCTTCGCGCGCGCAGATATCGAGCACCTTGTCGGCATAGCTGGGGCGAGGTTTGCGCGGATAGAGCACGAAGGTCTGATCGGCCAGATCTGCAAAACGGATCTCCAGCTGCGTCCCGAGCTCGGAATTGTCGGGCAAAGCCAGGATCAACGGCTCTGTGCACAACGGCTCACGCCGAAACTCCTCGTCATCGAGCACAGGCCGCGCGACCGCGATATCGATCTCCCGGCTGATCAGCGCGGTCTGCAATTCGGCGTTGTTCATCGCCGAGAGCTGCAATTCGACCTCCGGATAGAACGACCGATAGGATTTGATCAGCGTCGGCAGCACACCATGCGACGCAGAGCCCACAAAGGCGATGCGCAGACGCCCAGACGCCCCCGAACCCACCATCTTCGTTTCGCGATAGGCCGCGTCGAGACGTTCGAGCAGCTGGCGTGCGTGGTCTTGCAGAACCTCGCCCGCCTGCGTGAGACGGATCTGACTGCGCGAGCGGTCGAACAGCTGAACCTCCAGCTCGGCCTCCAGCGCCGCAATCTGGCGCGACAGCGGCGGCTGCGCGATATCGAGCCGGTTCGCGGCCCGCCCGAAATGCAATTCCTCGGCCACTGCGAGAAAGTATTTCAGTCGCTTGAAGTCCATTCCCATATTCCCTCCCGTTGATACCATATAGGTCATAACGGAGCCCTCCTCACTATCGAAAAAGGTATCAGACAATGCCGGGCGCAACGCAAAAGTCGCACCCGGCCGGGAAGGTTCAGAACACCTTCAGAAGGCGTAACTCGGCCACGTAGTCATTCTTGAAGCCACCGTCGACATGCACATCCTTGGCCAGCATCCCCTGAACCTGCAGGGTCGGGCTAACGAAGGTATTGGCGTAGAGGCGCAGCTGGTCGCGCTCGGTGCGCTGGCCGGTATCGACGCCGTTCACCTTGACCTTGCCGCCCCGCTGGGAGGACACGCCGAAGGAAACGGAAGTCTTCTGTCCGAATTGCTTGCGCAGATAGGCCTGCACCTGCGGCGCGGGGGAGCGCTCGATCTTGTCACCGTTCTCGGTGTGATCCCTGGTCAGTGCCACGTCCGCGACCATGTCGAGATAGACGCCGCCGCCAAGCCCCTGGATGAGGCCGATCTGGGGCGTCAGCGTCCAGGTGCCCGAACCCGCGCTGACCTTGGCTGCGTCATAATTTCCCGTGGGCGCGGTGAGAAAGGCGGTGAGGCCCAGTGTCGTGCCGGTCTCGGGGTTCGAAGGCTGCACCGGCCAGACCGAGAAACCCAGCGTCAGATCGCCGATCCCTTGCGCCTTGGGCATATCGGCCCCGCCGATCCGCGCGCTCTCGAACCCCACCACGGGCAAGACCGCCTGATAGAGCGCGGGCATCCCGAAGGCTTGCGAATAATGCAGCCCGCGCAGGACCATCACATTCGCCTCGATCTTCGAGTCCGGCACCTTGCCGCCGCCGATCTCGAAGGTTCCCGAGCTCTGATGCTGGAAATAGAGCAGACCGATATTCGTGCCCGAGGGCATGATCGCGTAATCCCCCGGGGCCACGTCGATCGCATGGGCCGGCATTGCGGCAAGCGTCATCAGCGCGCTCAAAGCGAGCGCGGCGCGTTTCGTCTTCATAGGTTTCCCTCCCTTGTGTTCGCTGATCCGGTCGTTCCGGGCGGCGGGCTCCTCTTCCCGTGGCCTGGTCCGGCTTTCCGCGCGCCTATGGGTCCGGCGCGCGGAAAGGATTTCGTCAGGCGCTCTCCTTCAGCAGGCCGCGTTCGCGCGCCATTGTCATCGCGGTGTCCTGGATCATGTCTTCCTGACCGCCGATCATCTTCTTGCGGCCCAGCTCGACAAGAATATCGCGCGCCGGGATGCCAAAGCGTTCAGCCGCGCGCTTCGCAGGCAGCAGGAAGGTCGAGTAGACCCCGGCAAAGCCAAGCGTCAGGGCCTCGCGGTCGGCGCGGACAACGTGATCCATGAACGGCACCACGACATCCTCGGCCAGATCCATCAGCGCGAAGGTGTCCGAACCGGTCTCGATCTCCATCCGGTCGCAGACCGCAGCCAGCACCTCGATGGGCGCATTGCCCGCCCCCGCGCCGAGCCCCGCCAGCGAGGCGTCGATCCGGGTCGCGCCCGCACCGATCGCGGCGATCGAATTCGCGATACCGAGGCCAAGGTTATGGTGGCCATGGAAGCCGATCTCGGTCTCCGGTTTCAGCGCATCACGCATCATCGAGATCGCGTGGGTGACCTCATGGGTCAGCATCGCGCCCGCCGAGTCGGTGACATAGACGGTGTTCGCGCCGTAGCTCTCCATCAGGAGCGCCTGTTCCGTCAGCCCTTCGGCCGAGTTCAGATGCGACATCATCAGGAAGCCCGAAGCATCCATCCCGAGCTTGCGCGCGAAGGCGATATGCTGCGGCGAGGTGTCGGCCTCGGTGCAATGGGTCGCGACATGGACCGAACGCGCGCCGCACTCATAGGCCTCTTCGAGCTCCTTCATCGTGCCCAGACCCGGGATCAGCAGCACCGAAATCGTCGCCTGCTTCACCACCTCGGCCACCGCCGAGATATATTCCGCGTTCGAGGCGAGCGCGCGGCCATGCTGGATCGAGTTGCCACCGAGCCCCGCGCCATGGGTGACCTGCATGTAAGGCACGCCAGCTTCGTCCAACCCCTTGGCGATCTTGACCATCATCTCGACGGGGATCTGCTCGCGCTTGGCATGCATCCCGTCGCGCAGAGACATGTCGTGCAGTTTGACCTTCAGGCCTTCCATGCCCGATTTCGCTTTTTCATGGGTCATTGTGCCGGCTCCAGTTTCTTGAGTTCCATCGCCCCGTCGAGGATCCGTTCGGCGAACATCTCGGCAGTGCGTGCGGCGGCCGCCGTCATGATGTCGAGATTGCCCGCATAGGTCGGCAGGTAGTCGCCAAGCCCCGCGACCTCCATGAAAACCGCGACGCGGTTGCCGTCGAAATCGGGGCCATTCACCAGCTTGTAGCCGGGCACGTAGAGTCGCACCTGCGCGATCATTTCCTTGACCGATCTGGTGATCGCCTCCCGGTCCGGCTCGCCCTCGACCTCGCAATAGATCGTGTTGCGCATGATCATCGGCGGATCGGCAGGGTTGATGATGGCCAGCGCCTTGCCCTTCTTCGCGCCCCCCACTTTCTCGATCGCGTTCGAGGTGGTGAAGGTGAATTCATCAAGGTTTGCCCGCGTGCCCGGCCCGATGGATTTCGAGGAGAGCGAGGCGATGATCTCGGCATATTCGACCGTCTGAACCGCACCCACGGCCGAGACGATCGGGATCGTCGCCTGACCGGCGCAGGAGATCATGTTGACGTTCATCGGCGTCGCTTTCGCCAGATCACCGAGGTTCACCGGCGGCACGCAGAGCGGGCCGATCGCTGCGGGCGTCAGATCGACCATGAACACGCCCAGCTCATTGAGCTTGCGCGAATTTTCCGCATGGACATAGGCCGAGGTCGCGTCGAAGGCGATCTGGATGCAGTCTTCCTCGACATGCGGCAGCAGGCCGTCGACACCCTCATGAGTGACCTTCAGCCCCTTTTCCTTTGCGCGCTTGAGGCCGTCGGAATTGGGGTCGATCCCGACCATCCAGACGGGCTCCAGCACCTCGGAGCGCAGCAGCTTGAACATCAGGTCGGTCCCGATATTTCCCGACCCGATCAGGGCACATTTGATCTTGCGCATCTTCATCCTCCTTGGCTCGGAATCACTCGGTGAATGTCACCGTGATCGAGCCCATCTCGTAAAATCTCGCGGTAATGGAATCGCCGGGTTTGACCGCCACGGCGGCGGTGATCGCGCCAGCCATCACGAAGCTGCCCACGGGCAGCACCTCCCCCATGTCGTGCAAAACGCCGACCAGCATCGCGATCGCCTCGGCCGGATGACCCAGCACCTCGGCGCCAGCACCGATCTGGGCGATCTCGCCGTTATGCTCCAGCACGACCCCCACCGTGCGCAGATCGAGCGCGTCGGGGCGGATCATCCGCCCGCCCGGCACGAAGCGTGCCGAGCTGGAATTGTCGGCCAGTACCGATTCCAGATCGAACTTGAACCCGGTGAAGCGGCTATCGATCACTTCCAGCGCAGGCTGGACGTAATCGGTTGCGGCCAGTACCTCTTCGCGGGTGACCTTGCCCGACAGTTCCTTGTTGGTGACGAAAGCGATCTCGGCCTCGACACGCGGGTGGATCATGTCCGACACCGTGATCTTCGAGTTCGCCGGACGCTCCATCGCATCGGTCAGGAAGCCCACGCCGGGGGTCGAGACCCCCATCTGCGCCATTTTCGGTTTCGAGGTCAGGCCCGCTTTCCAACCGATCACCCGCTCGCCCTTCTTCTCCAGATTGCGCCGCAGCGCGGTCTGGACGCGATAGGCGTCGGCGATGGTCAGATCGGGATAATCCTCGGTCAGCTTGCGGATCGGCGTCGCGTAACGCTGCGCAGTCTCGACGCGCTCGGCCATGCGGATGATTGCTTCGTCATCGACGCTCTTCGGTTGATCGAGGCTCATACCATCGCCCTCCCGGCAAAACGCATCTCGCACGAGCCGATGCCCGCGATTTCACAGGTGAAGTGATCGCCATCCGTGACGGCCAGCAGCGGTGCCTGCGCGCCCGACAGGATGATTTCCCCGGCCTTCAGCGGAATACCCAGACGGCCCAGCGTATTGGCGAGCCACGCGACCGCCATCACCGGCGAGCCCTGCACCGCGGCCCCTGCCCCGGTGGCGACCACTTCGCCGTTCTTCTCGATCACCATGCCCGCAAGGCTCAGGTCCAGATCGCGCGGATCGGCCTTGGCATCGCCCAGCACGAACACGCCGCAAGAGGCGTTGTCGGCCACGGAGTCCTGGATCTTGATTTTCCAGTCGTCGAAACGGGTATCGACGATCTCGAAACAGGGCGTCACGTAGTCTGTGGCGCGGATCACATCCGTCACCGTCACGCCCGGCCCGATCAGGTCCTCTTTCAGCCGAAAGGCCAGCTCGCCTTCCAGACGCGGCTGCATCAGCGTCGACAGGTCGATCGTCGCGCCGTCCTCGAACAGCATGCGCTTCGTCACCTGCCCGAAATCGGGCTGGTAGACGCCGAGCGCGTCCTGAATGGCGCGACTTGTCAGGCCGATCTTCTTGCCGACCACCTCGTCGCCCGCCGCCAGACGCCGCTCGAGCATCCGCAGCTGGATACGATAGGCGTCTTCGATATCGCTCTCGGGTTCGAGCGCGCTGATCTTCTGGGTCGGTCGGCCCGAGCGCAGCGCTTCGTAAAGCGCATCGCCCAAGCTTTCGATCTTGGTGCTGTCCAGCATGTATCCTCCGTCGCAACCCTCTCCTGCATCGGTCTTGCAAAACCGATGCGGGCTACCTCCGGATCAAGGCTAAGACCGTGGCGCGATACGCTCCAATACTTTGATGGGCGGGGCTTGATACGGGTTTTGCATCGCCCCTCCGATTATCATCATGCAAAAACGGTATCGAGCATGGGCCACAAAAGCATTGGCGAGTATCGCGCGGCCTCCTTAGCTTGTCGCGCAAGAGATGTCTTACGGGAGGACGACATGACCACGCACAAGCTTTTCATCGACGGCGAGTATCGCGCCGCGAAATCGGGCAAGACCTTCGACAAGATTTCCCCCTCGACCGGCAAGAAGATCGCCGATGTGCATGAGGCTCTGACCGAGGATGTGAATGACGCAGTGGAAGCTGCGGCGGCGGCACTCGAAGGCCCTTGGGGCAAGATGCCCAAGACCGAGCGCTGCGACCTGCTGATGAAGCTCGCCGACGCGATCGACGCACGCAAGGCCGACTTCATGGAGGCCGAAGTGCAGGATACAGGCCACACGCGCGGTTTCGCCGAGAAGGTCGAGATCCCGCGCGGCGCGGCCAATTTCCGCATCTTCGCGGAGATGCTGAAGAACACCGGCGGCGAGTATTTCCACATGGACACCCATGACGGAACGGGCGCGGCCAATCTCGAACTGCACCGCCCGAAAGGCGTGATCGGGGTGATCTCGCCCTGGAACGCGCCGTTCCTCCTGATGACGTGGAAAGTCGGCCCGGCGCTGGCCTGCGGCAACACCGTGGTCGTGAAACCGTCCGAGGAAAGCCCCGCCACCGCGACCTTGCTGGGCGAGGTGATGAACGAGGTGGGCATCCCGAAGGGCGTCTATAACGTGATCCACGGCTTCGGCCCTGCAAGCGCGGGCGAGCTGCTGACCCAGCACCCGAAGGTCAACGGCATCACCTTCACCGGCGAGACCCGCACCGGCGAGGCGATCATGAAACAGGCCGCGGTGGGTCTACGCGACGTCTCCTTCGAGCTCGGCGGCAAGAACCCTGCCATCGTCTTCGCCGACGCCGATATGGACAAGGCGATCGAGGTCACGATGCGCTCGTGCTTTGCCAATACCGGGCAGGTCTGCCTCGGCACCGAGCGGATCTATGTCGAACGGCCCGTGTTCGACGAGTTCGTCTCGCGCCTGAAAGCGGGCGCGGAAGGTCTCAAGCAAGGCGGCCCGGATACCGATGGCGCGACCATCGGCCCTCTGATCTCGGCCGAGCATCGCGAGAAGGTACTGAGCTATTACAAGAAGGCCGCCGATCTGGGCGCCACCATCGTCACCGGCGGTGGTGTGCCCGACTTCCCCGAAGGCGATTACCGCAACGGCGGGTTCTTCGTCGAGCCGACGATCTGGACCGGACTTCCTGAAGACAGCCCGATCGTCCAGGAAGAAATCTTCGGCCCCTGCTGTCACATCCAGCCCTTCGACACCGAAGAAGAGGTGATCGCGATGGCCAATGACACGAATTACGGCCTCTCGGCCACGATCCTCACCGAGAACCTCGGTCGCGCGCATCGCGTCGGCGGAAAGATGGAGGTCGGGCTCGTCTGGGTGAATTCGTGGTTCCTGCGCGACCTGCGCACCGCATTCGGTGGTTCGAAGTCGTCGGGCATCGGGCGCGAAGGCGGGGTGCATTCGCTCGAATTCTACACCGAGCGGACGAACCTCTGCCTCAAGCTTTGAGCGTCCTCCCCCGTCTCAACGCTTGCGCGCGCGTCCCGGCTTGCCCGGAGCGCGCGCGTTCGCGTAACTGTGAAAGCGGAAAGGGAGAGCCATGAACCTGCGCCAGCTTCGCTATTTCATCGCCGTGGCCGAGGAGCTGCATTTCGGCCGCGCGGCCGAACGGTTGCATGTCTCCCAGCCCCCGATCACGCGCCAGATCCAGGCGCTGGAGGAACAACTTGGCGCGCAGCTCTTCAACCGCACCCCGCGCGGGGTCGAGCTGACACAGGCAGGCGCGCTGTTTCTCGATGAGGCGCGCAATATCGTGGGGCTGCTCGATCAGGCGGCCGACCGGGTGCACCGGGCCTCCGAAGGCGGTCTGGGACGGCTCGACATCGCGATCTTCGGCACCGCGATCCTCAGTTTCATTCCGCGCATCATCCTCGAATTCAAACGCCGCTATCCGGATGTGAAAGTGGTGATGCATGCGCTCAACAAGACGGCACAGATCGAAGCCTTGCAGAACCGCTCGATCGATCTCGGCTTCAACCGGATGCTGACCCCGGTGCCGGGACTGGCGATCGAGGAACTGGCCTCCGAACCGCTCTACGCCGTCGTTCCCGATCCCGGCCCCCTTGCCGGACGCAGTTCGATGCGGCTATCCGAGCTGTCGCAAGAGCCGATGCTGCTCTTCCCGGCAAGCCGCGCGCAGGGCTTCGTCGAGAAGGTGACGGGGCTGTGCCACGAGGCGGGATTTGCGCCCAATGTCGCACAGGTCGTGGGTGACGGCTTCACCGCCATGGCGCTCGTCGCGGCCGGTTTCGGGGTTTGTCTGGTGCCAGCCTCGATCACGAGCGTGATCATGGAAGGCGTGAAATGCATCCCGCTCGAGGGTATGGACAAGAGCGCGCGGGTCGACATCTCGTGCATCTATCGCGAAGCTGACCCCTCTCCGATCCTCGCCAATTTCCTCGAAGTGGCGCGCGGCTTAACGCATTGAAATCAAACACTTAACGCAAGACTTTCGACCCTCTCGAGAAAGTTCTCACCCGCGCCCCGGCGCGGCGCAACGCGTTGCGCATGACCTTAGACACGATGCGCAATAGGTATCGAGACAGGGATCAAATGGTATTTGATTGCATCGCTCCTCTTGCCCAATCTCGACCCATGGGCGCGTTCAGGAGGACCGGATCATCCGGAAAAGAGCGCGGGCCAGCGAAGAGGAGCATCATGCCGGTAATTCAGATTCACCTGATGGAAGGCCGCACCGAGGCGCAGAAGGAAGCGCTCATGCGTGAAGTCACGCGCGCAGCCGTCGATACGCTCGGCGTCAAACCGGAATCGGTGCGCATCCTTCTTCAGGAACTCCGTTCGGGCCATTTCGCGGTCGCGGGCGAACCGAAATATGTCGAGGAGGCGGGCAAGCGCGCCGGGTCGTCCTCGAATGGAACGGGTCAGGCCAACGGGCACGAGAACGCCACGGCCAATTGAGCCAAGCAGAACAGCTTTAGGGAGGAACCATGAGCTTTCAGGAACAAATCCACGACGTCGCGCAGCTTGCCTGCGTTGAACTTTTCACCCCCAAATTCGAGGAGAGCTTCTGGTTCTTCCACGACGTGCTGGGCATGACCCCGACCGAGGATGACGGCAAGTCCTGCTATCTGCGCGGCTACGAGGATCGCTACCACCATTCGCTGAAACTGACCCGTTCGGACAAGGCCGGGATCGGCATGGTGGGCTGGCGCGCGTCCTCGCCGCAAGCGCTCGAGCGCCGCGTGGCGGCCATCGAGGCGTCGGGCAGCCCCGGCAAATGGGTCGAGGGCCACAAGGGCTATGGCAAGGCTTACGAGTTCACCACGCCTGACGGCCACAAGCAGCACCTGTTCTGGGAGGTCGAGTATTACGAAGCCCCGGCGGAGATGAAATCGAAGCTGCTCTCGCGCGCCCAGAAGCGCCCGTTGCGCGGCGTGCCGGTGCGCCGCCTTGACCACGTCAACCTGCTCTGCTCGGACGTGACCAAGAACGGCAAGTTCTTGCAGGACAATCTAGGCTTCCTGAAGCGTGAAAACGTGGTCTTCGGTGGTCAGGACGAACTCGCTGCCTGGTTCTCGGTCAGCCCGCTCGTTCATGAAGTGGCCTTCACCAAGGATCAGGCCGGTCCGGGCAACCGCCTGCACCATGTCGCCTTCTGGTACGGCAATCAGGGGCAGATGCTCGATCTCGCCGACATCTTGCAGGAATACGATGTCACCATCGAGGCGGGTCCGGCAAAGCACGGCGTGTCGCAGGCTTACTTCATGTATGTCTACGAGCCCGGCGGCAACCGCATCGAGCTCTTCGGTGACACCGGCTACCTGATCTTCGACCCGGACTGGAAGACCCTGACCTGGGACGAGAGCAACTTCTTCAACGGTGGCGGCGTCTGGTTCGGCGGCGAGCTTCCGCAGGACTTCTTCGTCTACGGCACTCCGATCGTCGAGGCCGCCATGGCCGAGGCCGAGGAGACGGGAGCAGTCACCGAACCCGCCGAGTAATTCCCCTCAGTCCCCCGGAAACTGGCCACCTCTTCGTGAGGTGGCCTTTTTCGTTTGCCTGCGGCTGCCCACGGGGCTGATTGCCCCTGCGCCGGGAGAAACGCGCTGTCGTCATCTGAGGTATCATGCCGGTAAGCCCTGATACCCTCAGGGTATGTTCCCTTTCTCCCGGTTTGCGCGCTACAACTGCCGCAAAGAGGGAGGCATTCATGCAGTCAGTAAGCCATTGCGGTGTAACGCTCCACATTCGCGATGAGGGTCCGCGCGACGGGCGCGTCGTGATGTTCGGCAATTCTCTGGGCAGCGATCTGCGGCTCTGGGAAGGGCTGATCCCCCTACTCCCCGAGGGGCTGCGGCTGGTTCGTTTCGACAAGCGCGGGCATGGGCTCTCGGATTGCCCTCCGGGGCCGTATTCGATCGAAGACCTTTCGGGCGATGCGGCCGCGATCTGCGACGCGCTGGAGCTGCGCGACGTGACCTTCGTCGGCCTCTCGATCGGCGGGCTGATCGGGCAGAGCCTCGCCGCACGCCGCCCCGATCTTCTGCGCGCACTGGTGCTGATGGATACGGGCGCCAGGATCGGCGCGCCCGATATGTGGCAGCAGCGGATCGACGCGGTACGGCGCGACGGCATCGCAAGCATCTCCGATGCAATCCTCGCGCGCTGGTTCGCGCCCGGGTTTGAGAAAGCTACCCCCACCACATTCGCGCTGTGCCGCAACATGCTCGAACGCGGGCCGGATGAAGGTTACGCGGGCTGTTGCGCGGCAATTGCCGGGGCCGACCTGACCGAGAGCACAGCCAAACTCACGCTACCCGTCATGGCGATGGCAGGGGCACAAGATGCCTCGACCCCGCCCGATCTGGTGCGCGCCACGGCGGCCCTGTGCGGGGCGGAGTTTCACGAGATCGCGGATGCGGGCCACCTGCCTTGCGTCGAAAAACCCGAGGTTGTCGCGGCGCTGCTGAAAGACTTTCTGGGCAGAACCTGAGCGGGCAGGCACCCGCTCAGGGTTTTGTGCCGGGGGACGTCACCGCGCTTTGGCGGCGGCCCCGCTCACACCGCTTCGAGTGCGATGGCGATGCCCTGCCCGACGCCGATGCACATCGTGGCGAGCGCCCGGCTCCCCTTGCGTCGCACCAGCTCCAGCGCCGCCGTGCCGGTGATGCGCGCCCCCGACATGCCCAAGGGATGCCCCAGGGCGATCGCGCCGCCGTTCGGATTGACGCGCGGATCATCATCGGCGATGCCGAGATCGCGCAGTGTCGCCAGTCCCTGGCTTGCGAAGGCCTCGTTCAGCTCGATCACGTCGAAGGCGTCTTGCGTAAGCCCCAACCGCGCCATCAGCTTTTTAGACGCAGGTGCAGGGCCGAACCCCATGATCCGCGGCGCCACGCCAGCCACCGCCCCGCCCGAGATCTTCACCAGCGGGGTCAGCCCATGCGCCTTCACCGCCGCCTCCGAGGCTATGATCAGCGCCGCTGCGCCATCATTCACGCCCGACGCATTGCCCGCCGTGACCGTACCGTCAGGCCGCACGATGGGCCGCAGCTTCGCCAGCGCCTCGAGCGTGGTGCCAGCGCGCGGGTGCTCGTCGGCATCCACGACCACCGGATCGCCCTTGCGCTGCGCGATCGTCACCGGCGTGATCTCCGAAGCCAGTCGGCCCTCGCTCATTGCCGCCGCAGCACGGTCCTGCGAGCGCAGCGCGAAAGCGTCCTGATCTTCGCGGCTGACGCCGAAATCATCGGCCACGTTCTCCGCCGTCTCGGGCATCGAGTCGACGCCATGCATCTCCTTCATCAGCTTGTTCACGAAACGCCAGCCGATCGTCGTGTCATAGACCGCATTGGCGCGACTGTAGGCGGCCTCGGCCTTCGGCATCACGAAGGGCGCGCGGCTCATGCTCTCGACGCCGCCCGCGATCACCAGATCGGCCTCGCCCGCCTTGACCGCGCGCGCCGCCGTCAGGATCGCATCCATCCCCGAGCCACAAAGCCGGTTGATCGTGGTTCCCGGCACCGCCACGGGAAGCCCCGCGAGCAGCGCCGACATGCGCGCCACGTTGCGGTTGTCTTCCCCCGCCTGGTTCGCACAGCCGAAGATAACGTCATCGACCGCCTCCCAATCGACACCCGAATTGCGCGCCATCAGCGCGCGCAGCGGGATCGCCCCGAGATCATCGGCACGCACCGAGGCCAGCGCGCCGCCGAAACGGCCGATCGGGGTTCGAATGTAGTCGCAGATATAAGCGTCACGCATGTCAGAGCTCCGGACAGATCAGGTCTTCCACCGGGGCTGTCACGTGCAGCTTCGCCCCGGTGAGATTTTGCAGGTTTTCCATCGTGATCGCGGGCAGCTTCTCGCGCAGCACGAAGCGCCCGCCTTCGATGTCGATCACGGCAAGCGAGCTGTAGACCCGCGTCACGCAACCCACGCCGGTCAGCGGCAGCGAGCAGCGCTCGACGAGTTTCGGCTGCCCCTTCTTGGTGACGTGATCGGTGATCACCGCGACCCGCTTGGCCCCGTGCACCAGATCCATCGCGCCGCCCACCGCCGGAACGCCCTTGGGCCCCGTCGACCAGTTCGCGAGATCGCCCGTCTCGGCCACCTCGTAAGCCCCGAGGATCGCGACATCGAGATGCCCCCCGCGGACCATCGCGAAACTGTCTGCATGGTGGAAGAACGCGGTGCCGGGCTTGAGCGTGATCGCCTTCTTGCCAGCGTTGATCAGATCCCAATCCTCTTCGCCGGGCTCGGGGGCGCCGCCAAATCCCAGAACGCCGTTCTCGGTGTGAAAGATCGCCTCGCGGCCCGGCGGCTGGAAGCGCGCGACCATCTCGGGAAAGCCGATCCCGAGGTTCACATAGGCGCCGTCCGCGATATCCTGCGCGGCGCGCCAGGCGATCTGTGCATTGCTCAGTTTCTCGGTCATGGGTGATGGGCTCCGGCGCGGTTCAGCTCTTCTTCCTGGGCGGGATTGGCGACCTCGATGATCGCATCCACGAAGATGCCCGGGGTGACGATATGTTCGGGATCGATGGCGCCTGGCTCGACAGCATGGCTCACCTGAACCACCGTCCTCGCGGCTGCGCTCGCCATCAGCGGCGAGAAATTGCGCGCCGCCATCCGATAGGTGAGATTGCCCAGGGCATCGCCCAGCTCGGCCTTGATCAGCGCATGATCGGCTTTGAGCCAACGCTCCATGACGTAGTCGAGCCCCTCGAACTGCTGCACTGGCTTTCCCTCGGCCAGATCGGTACCGACGGAGGTCGGCGTGAAGAAAGCCGGGATACCCGCGCCACCCGCGCGGATCCGCTCGGCCAGCGTGCCCTGCGGCACCAACTCCAGCTCGATTTCACCCGCGAGATAGGCCTGGGTGAACACCGTCGGATCGGCCGAGCGCGGGAAAGAGCAGATCATCTTCTTGACCATGCCCTGTTCGATCATCGCGGCGATGCCGACATGGCCGTTGCCTGCGTTGTTGTTGATCACGGTCAGCCCCTTGGGCGATCCGGTCTCGATGAAGCGGTCGATCAGGGCGTGGATCAGTTCGATCGGCGCGCCCGAGCCGCCAAAGCCGCCGATCATCACCGTGGCGCCATCCTGGATATCGGCCACGGCCTCGGTCAGCGAGGAAAGTCTCTTGTCCATATGCGGTCCTCCTGCGGCTTTCGATCTAGACCCGCCTGGAAAACGCTTCCACGAATTTCGTGCGCATATTGACATTTGTTCATATAGCGCAAAAACCTGTTCGCATGTTGAACAAACCGACCGATTTCATCGCTTCCTTCGCCAAGGGCCTGCGCGTCATCGAATGTTTCGGGGCAGAGACACCCCGGCTGTCCATCGCCGAGGTTGCGCAAGCCACGGGCTTCGACCGGGCCACCGCGCGGCGCTGCCTGCTGACGCTGCATGCCGAGGGCTATGCCGATTACGATGGGAAGTTCTTCACACTGACGCCGAAGGTCCTGCGGCTTGGCATGGGGGCGCTGGCCTCGCTGCCGCTGCCGCAGGTGGTGCAGCCCTGGCTCGATCAGCTGACCGACCGGATCGGGCAAAGCTGCTCTGTCTCGATCCTCGACGGGACCGAGATCGTCTATCTCGCCCGCGCGGCCCAACGCCGGGTAATGTCGATCGGGCTGATGCCGGGATCGCGCCTGCCTGCGCATTGCACCTCGATGGGGCGCGTTCTGCTGGCCGCGCTCCCCGAAGATGAGGCCCGCGCCCGTATCGCCGCCTCGGACCTCACGCCGCGCACGAGCTTCAGCCTCACCGACCCCGAGGAGATCATGGCACGGATCACGCAGGTCCGCCGGGACGGTTTCGCCGTGATCGATCAGGAGGTGGAGATCGGCCTGCGCTCGCTCGCCGTGCCGCTTTACGACACGCATGGCCGGATCATCGCCGCGCTCAATACCGGCCTCGCGGCAAGTGCCGAGCCTGCCGGGACGCTGGTCGAGACCTACCTGCCCGAACTGCACCGCGTTCAAGCAGGGCTGCGCCGGGTGCTGCGCTAGAGGGGCGCGTCAGCCCTCCTTGTCCGAGCCCGCGCCGGGCAGTTCGACCCCGTGCTTTTCCATATAGGGGCGGAAATAGTCGCGGAAGGCCTCGAACCCCTCGGCCAGCATCAGGAATTCCTGCCGGTTCATCACCAGAACCTTGCTGTCCTCGACCGCGCGCACCGTGGTGCGCCGCCGGGTCGCGCCAAGGATGAGACGCTCGCCAAAGTGATCGCCGGGGCCAAGCCGACGGGTCACGGTCTCGCCGGTCGCGGGATCGGTGCGGTCCATCTCGAGCGCACCCGAGATCACCGTGTAGAACCCGTCCGAGCGGTCGCCCTCGTTGTAGATCCGGTCGCCCGCGCGGAAATAGACGTAACGCATCGGCGGCTTGCGATAGCTGCGCAGCTGCACGAGGCTGCGCGAACCCAGCATGTCGAGCGTCCAGTTCAGCATCACCCGAACCTTCGTTCCCAGCCCCGGCAACAACGCGAGATAATAGGCGCGCCAGACGACCCAGGCCGGGAAGCCCTTGAGCTTGAAGCCCATCAGGTCGGCCACGCCGCGCCGTGCGCCCAGCGAGGCCAGCGCCCCGCGCGAGCGATAGGCGAAGGGCTCGGGCGCGCGCCCGCCCAGAACCGCCTCGATATTACGCGCTACGCGGTCGGCCTCGCGCACCGCGAATTGCGCGGTCGGCGGGGCGAAATCATTACGCTCGCTCGCGCCCTCCTTCATCGGGATCAAGGCGCAATCGCCCAACGCCCAGACATCCTCGCATCCCTCGACACGCAGGTTGCGCTCGACCTTGAGCCGCCCGTGTTGCAGCGGCAGCCCCATACGCAGCACGACCGGCAACGGCGCATTGCCGATGGTCGCGACGATGGTGCGCGTGTCGATCACCTCGTCCTTGTTGGTCACCAGCTGGCGATGCGTGCAGCTTTTCACCCCGGTTTCGAGCATCAGCTCGATCCCGTGCTTTTGCAGGTGCTTAGCCGCGTAATCGGCCAGTTCCTGCGGCATCTCGCCAAGAATGCGCGGCGCGAACTCGACAAGTTTCACCCGCACCTCCTCGGGGGAGATCTTGGGATAGAAGGGCAGCGAGCGGTCGATCAGCTCCTTCATCTCGCCCACGGTCTCGACCCCCGAGAACCCCGCCCCGATCACGGTGAAGGTCAGCGCGCCGCGCTTGGTATCGGGCAGGTTGGTCACCTGCGCATGTTCGAGCTGCTCGATGACATGGATGCGCAACCGCCGCGCATCTTCGAGCGTCTTCATCTTCAGCGCATGTTCCTCGAGCCCCGGCATGCGCGAGAAATCCGTGCCCTGCCCCAGCGCGATCACCAGGTGATCGTAGGGCACCTCGGTCGGGCGGCGCTGGATGCCCTGAAAGACGATCACCGCCTTGCGGGCGAAATCGACGCTGTCGACCACCGCCTTGCGCACGGTGACGTCCTTGAGGATGAAGCGCAGCGGCGAGACGGCATGGGCGGGCGTGATCGACCCCGCGCCGACTTCGGGCAGGAGCGGCTGGAATACGAAGTAATTCTCGGCATTGACCAGCTCGACCTCGACTTCCGGACCGAGCCGGCGTCGCAGCGCCCGCGCCGTATACATGCCGCCGAACCCGCCGCCCAGAACCACGATCCGCATCTGTCCCTCATCGTCGCTGCTTCTGCCTCGCAGCTTATCCAAGGCGCGCCGGACCGCTACCGCAAATCGCCGGTCGGGCGCTTTCGACGCAGCCTCCGCCTTGCGACGGGGGCAAGGGGTGTCTCAGCCGCCCCAGGTCCGTTCGAGAGCCGCGAGCCAGTTGCCATGCGCGAGCTTCTCGATCAGCGCTTCGCCATAGCCATGCGCACGTATCGCCTCGATCAGGCGCGGCAGCCCCGCCGCATCGCCCAGATCGGGCGGGATCTGAGCCCCGTCGAAATCCGAGCCGAGCCCGACCCGGCCCTCGCCCAGCGTCTCGATCAGGTAATCGAGATGGCGCAGCATCGGCTCGAACCCCTCGAAGGGCTCTGTCTTGCCGTCCTCGCGCAGGAACCCGAGCGCATAGTTCAGCCCGACCATGCCATCGCTCTCGCGGATCATCGCAAGCTGCCGGTCGGTGAGGTTGCGCGACGAGGGGCACAGCGCATGCACGTTGGAATGGGTGGCGACCAGCGGTGCATCGGAGAGCGCCGCGACATCGTCGAAGCCCTTCTCGTTGAGATGGCTCAGATCGATCATGATCTTCAGCCGGTTGCATTCCGCGACCAGCCGCTTGCCCGCCTCGGTCAACCCGTCGCCGGTATCGGGCGCGGAGGGATAAGCGAAGGGCACGCCATGGCCGAATGCCGTCGGGCGCGACCAGACCGGCCCGAGCGAGCGCAGCCCCATCGCGTGCCAGACATGCAGCGCATCGAGATCAGGCCCGATCGGCTCTGCCCCTTCGAAATGCAGGATCGCGGCGATCTTGCCTTCCGCCATCGCCGCGCGGATCTCGGCGACCGAGCGGCAGATCTGCAGGTTGCCCTCGCGCTCCATCCACATCAGATGGCCGACCATCTTCATCGCGACCGGCAGCGCATCCTCGAAGGGGATCGCCTCGGGTAGCGGCAGCGAAAAGGGCGGGTTGCGCATGATTGCGTCGAAATCGGGATCGTCATGGGCGACCGGAGAGGGGATATAGACCGCGAAGAACCCGCCCGCGAAACCGCCCGCACGCATCCGGGGCAGGTCAAGCTGCCCCTGCCCGGTGTCGCTCAACCAGGTCGTCTCGCGCGCCTCGGGATCGCGCAGCAGGCGCAGCAGAAAATCATTGTGGCCGTCGAAAACCGGGACCGGGGCGCTCATGCGGGTTCATCCTCTCTCGTGTAGCCCGCCGACGCTTTCAAGAGCTTGCGGGTGTAATCGGTTTCGGCGCGGTGGCTGCGCAGATCGGCGCGGGTAAGTTCCTCCACCGCCAGCCCGTGCTCCATCACCACGAGCCGCTCGCACATATGCGAAATGACGGCGAGGTCATGGGAGACCATGACATAGGTCAGCCCCCGCTCGGCGCGCAGCCGGTCGAGCAGGTTCAGCACCTCCGCCTGGATCGAGGCGTCGAGCGCCGAGGTCGGCTCGTCGAGCAGAAGGATCTGTGGCTCGAGGATCAGCGCGCGCGCCACCGCGACCCGCTGGCGCTGGCCGCCCGAAAGCTGGTGCGGGTAGCGAAAGCGGAACCCCTGCCCCAGCCCCACATCCTCGAGCGCCTGCGCGATGCGCTCGTCGCGCCGGTCGAAACCCTGGATCGCGAGCGGCTCGGACAGCACCGAGTCGATCGTGTGACGCGGATGGAGCGAGGCATAGGGGTCCTGAAACACCATCTGCACCCGGCGATAGAAGTCGGGCGTGCGCGGCGCGGGGATATCCACCCCGTCAAGCGTCACCCTGCCGCCCGAAACCGGCGCGAGCCCGCAGATCGCGCGCAGCACGGTCGATTTGCCGGAGCCGGATTCCCCGACGATGCCGTAGCTTTCGCCCTGCTGGACGTTGAAACTCACCCCGCGCACCGCGCGCACCTCGTCGGTGCCAAAGGCGAAGGTCACTTCGAGATTGTCGACACTCAGCATAACCGCCCCCTCACTCAGCCCATGCCGCATCGCGGTCGAGCGTGGGCAGCGGGTAGCGGTCCTCGTCGATCTGCGGCAGGCAATTCAGAAGCCCCTGCGTGTAGGGATGTTGCGCCTGGTGCAGCTCGGAGGCTTTCAGCTCCTCAACCACGCGGCCCGCATACATCACCAGCACCCGGTCGCAGAAGGAACTCACCAGCCGCAGGTCGTGCGAGATGAAGATCAGCCCCATGCCCTGTTCGCTCACCAGCTTGTCGAGGATGCGCAGCACCTCGATCTGGATCGTGACGTCAAGCGCCGAGGTCGGCTCGTCCGCGATCAGCAGATCGGGCTCGGAGACCAGCATCATCGCGATCATCACGCGCTGGCCCATGCCGCCCGACAGCTCGTGGGGATAGGCGCGGAACACCCGCTCGGGGTCGCGGATCTGCACCGCATCGAGCATCTGCAACGCCTTCTCGCGCGCGGCCGCCCGCCCCGCCCCGTGGGTGCGCAGCACCTCCATCAGCTGTTTGCCCACCGGCATCACCGGGTTGAGCGAGAATTTCGGGTCCTGCATCACCATCGACATGCGCTTGCCGCGCAGGCCGCGCCATTGCTTGGCCGAGAGGCTGCGCAGGTCCGTCCCGTCGAAGCTGAGCCGGTCCGCCGTTGCCGCGCCGGGCGGCGGGGTCAGCCCGAGGATCGCCCGCCCGGTCTGGGACTTGCCCGAACCGCTCTCGCCGACGATCCCGAGACGCTCGCGCCCCAAGGTGAAACTGACGCCGCGCACGACCTCGGCCGGGCCCTTGCGGGTCGGAAAGGTGACGCGGAGATTTTCGACTTCGAGCAGGCTCATTTCTGCCTCTTCGGATCAAGAACGTCGCGCAGGCCGTCACCCAGCAGGTTGAAGCCGAGCGAGACAGTGAAGATGGCGAGGCCCGGCATCGTGGCGACCCACCAGTAATCGACGAGGAAATTGCGCCCGCCCGCGATCATCGCACCCCATTCGGGCTGGGGCGGCTGCGCGCCGAGGCCCAGAAAACCCAGACCGGCCGCCGTCAGGATGATCCCCGCCATGTCGAGCGTCACCCGCACGATCACCGAGGACATGCACAGCGGCACGATATGTTTCCAGATGATGCGCGCCGAGGACGCGCCCTGCAGCTTGGTCGCGGCGATGAAATCCGAATTGCGGATCGTCAGCGTCTCGGCGCGGGCAAGGCGGGCATAGGGCGGCCAGGCGGTGATCGAGATCGCGATGATCGCGTTTTCGATGCCCGGACCCAGCGCCGCGACGAAAGCCAGCGCAAGGATCAGCTTCGGGAAGGCCAGCACGATATCGGTGAAACGCATCAGCACCGTGTCGACCCAGCCGCCGAAATAGCCCGCCGTGGTGCCCACCAGCAGCCCCACCGGCGTCGCGATCACCGCGACCAGCGCCACCACCGCCAGCGTGATCCGTGAACCGTAGATCAGCCGCGAGAGGATGTCGCGCCCCTGATCATCCGTGCCGAGCCAATAGCCCTCCGTCAGCGGCGGCAGCAGACGGGTGGTGTTGAGATCGCCCACCAGCGGATCATGCGGCGCCAGCCAGGGCGCGAAGACCGCCAGCAGAACCAGCACCAGAACGATGAGAAAGCCGAACATCGCCAGCCCGTTGGTGCGGAAATCGAGCCAAGTCCGATAGGCCTGCCCCAGCCGTGCCTGCCGGCGCGATACGGGTTGGTCGCTGAGGAGCCACTCGCGGGTCATGCTCATTTCTGGTTCCTCGTGCGGGCGTCAAGCAGCGTGTAGAGAAGATCGGAAAACATGTTCAGCCCGACGAAGATCGCGCCGATCACCAGCGTGCCGCCCAGCACCGCGTTCATATCGGCGTTCTGCAGCGAGTTGGTCAGGTATTGCCCGAGACCGGGCCAGGCGAAAACCGTCTCGGTCAGCACCGAACCCTCGAGCAGGTTGGCGTAACTCAGCGCCACCACCGTCACCAGCGGCACGGCGGCATTGCGCAGCGCCTGCACCCAGATGATGCGCCATTCCGGCACGCCCTTCACCCGCGCGGTGGTGATATATTCCTGCGCCAGCTCGTTGAGCATGAAGCTCCGCGTCATCCGGCTGATATAGGCCAGCGACAGGTAGCCCAGCAGCGAGGCGGGCAGGATGATATGCGAGAACACGTTGCGGAAGGCGGGCCATGCGCCCTGCATCGCCGTATCGAGCAGAAACAGCCCCGTCTTCGGCGTGAAATCGTATTCATAGGAGATATCGACCCGCCCGGGGCCGGAGATCAGGTCGAGCTTGAAGTAGAACAGCAACAGCCCCATCAACCCGAGCCAGAAGACCGGGGCCGAATAGCCAACCAGCCCCACGACGCGCACGATCTGGTCGATCAGCTTGCCCTGACGCACCGCCGCCCAGACCCCCATCGGAATGCCGAAGGCGGTACCGATCACGATCGAGACCGTGGCCAGCTCCAGCGTGGCCGGGAAGACCCGCGCGATATCCTGAGAGATCGGACGCGTGGTCAGGTTCGAGGTGCCGAAATCGCCCTGGAAAACCTTCTGAAGCCAGATCCAGAACTGCTCGATCAGCGGCTTGTCCAGGCCGAGCGCGTGATAGGCGGCGTCATATTGCGCCTGTGTCGCGCGATCGCCCACGACCGAGAGCACCGGGTCCACCGGCACGACGCGTCCGATCAGGAAGGTCACGACGAGCAGGCCGAGGAATGTCACCGCCACCGTGCCCAGCGTCGAGACGAGCTTGCGAAGCCAGAGGGCGCCGCGGCGCCCCCTGATAGTCCGTGTCGTCATGTTACTTGGTCACATGCGCGAAGTTGTTGTCGTTGAAGGACGGCCCGACGATCACGCCCTCGACATTCTTGCGCTCGCCCATGACCTCGATCTCCTGCGCGTAGATCACGAAGGGACCGGCCTCCATGACCTTCTTCTGCTCGTCGACATACATCGCCGCGCGCTTGTCCGCATCGGGTTCGAGCATGGCCGCATCGGTCTCGGCGGTCAGCTCGGGAATATCCCAGGCGTTGCGCCAGGCCAGCGGCTTCGAGGTCGCGTCATCCGAATTGTCGGGGTTGTAGGCGAAGGTCGAGGCGTTGGTGTGGGGATCCTGGAAGTCCGGCCCCCAGCGGCCGATATAGATGTCGTGGTTGCGCGCGCGATACTTGGTCAGCGTCTGCTTGCCATCGCCCGGGATCAGTTCCAGTTCCACGCCTGCCTGCGCCATCGTCTGCTGCATCGCCTGCGCCATCGCGGTGATTTCGGGCGTGTTGCGGGTGTCCATCGTCACCTTGAACCCGTCGGGAACCCCGGCTTCGGCCAGCAGCTCCTTGGCCTTCTCGATATTGAGCGAGAACGGGTTCTCGTTATAGGCGCCAAGGAAGCCCTCGGGCAGGAAACCCTGATGCACCTTCACCTTGCCGGCCATGATCGTGTTGGCGATCGTGTCGTAATCGACGAGATATTTCATCGCCTGACGGACCTGCGGCTTGGACAGGTATTCGTTCTTCTGGTTCATCCCGAGATAGTAGAGCGAGCCTTTCGCGCCGCTCTCGATCTTGACGTTCGGGTCGTCCTTGAGCGCCGCGATGTCCTCGGCGGTCAGGTTGCGTGCGATGTCGATATCGCCCTTCTCAAGCAGCAGGCGCTGGGTCGAGGTCTCGGGGATGTGGCGATAGATCACCCGCGCCATCGCCGGGGCATCGCCCGAATAATTCGCGTTGCGCTCGAGGATCACCGCCTCGTTCGGGCGCCAGTCCTTGATCGTGAACGGGCCCGAGCCCGCATAGTTGGTCTTCAGCCAGCCATAGCCGAAATCGCCATCGGCCTCATGCTCCATCGCCAGTTTCTTGTCGACGACCGAGGCCACGGTCGCGGTCAGGCAGTAGAGCACCAGCGTCGGCGCATAGGCCTTGTCCATCTTGAAATCGAAGGTCATCGGGCCGGTCTGGACGATGTTTGCCTCGACATTCTCGGGCGTCATCCCGAGCTGACCGATGATGAAGGCGGGCGATTTGTTGAGCTTGACCGCGCGCACCAGCGAGAAGACCGCATCCTCGGCGGTGATCGGGTTGCCCGAGGCGAAGGTCCGGCCTTCCTTCATCTTGAAGGAGATCGTCTTGCCATCCTCCGAGACGGTCCAGCTTTCGGCCGCCTTGCCGAAGATATCGGCGACGTTCTTGGGATCATATCCGATCAGCGTCTCATAGGTGTTGCCCGCGATCTCGGAGGCGGTGAATTCGAAGATCTCGGCGGGATCGAGCGAGATGATGTCGTCGATCGACCAGGCCTGGATCAGCGTGTCGGGCGGGGTCTCGGCAAAGGTGACGGCGGGCGTCGCGCCCAGCATCAGCGCGCTCAGCGCGACGCTGGCCAGAATACGGCTGTGAAGCATTGGGGTACCCTCTCTGTTGGTTTGGCGCGTCTTGTGAGCGCGCCTGATCCGGTGGATCCGGATTCGATACCCCGATTAACCGTCCGGTAAAAATTCCTGTCAAGCCGGAAGCGTCCCCGCCCCCGCGCGCGGCCCTGCGGACGCTGTCGCGAAATGCGCATCTCGCAGCCAAATGCTGGATTTTTCAGCCATTTTTGATCGACGAAAAGCGACATCCCCACGAAAAGAGTGCGCTCACAGGTCGATCGCCCCATCCGAATCCGGCTCAGGCAGATTGTCCGGCGGGAGGCTCTTGCGCGGCGCATCTTCCTCGGGCGGCTCCGTCAGGAGCGGCGGGGGCGGCGGCGCGTCCGTCTTGCGCCGCAAGATGATATCGCCATTCGAGAGACGCTCGGGCGCCTCGTAATTCTTCACGTCATCGATCAGCGCGAGGAACTGGCGCAGCTTCGGGCCGAGTTGAGACGCCGCCTCGCCCAGCCCTTTCTGCATCTCTTCGAGCTCGGGCTTCATATCATCGATCAGCCCGCGAAACAGCAGCTGCGCGCCCTCTTCGAGCAGCGAGAACCCGCGATCGACATCGCCCCCCTCCTCCTGCGCGGCAGCGGGAGAGACGATCAGCCCGAGGGCGAGAACCGAAACAAGCAAACGTGTCATGGCGGCAATCCTACGCGCTCGTGCTGAGAAAATCACGCCCCTTGCGCGACCGGCAGATCGAGATCGACGGTGACCGGAAAATGATCCGAGGCTTGCAGCAGCGCCTCGCGCAGCTCCGGCACACGGTAGATATGCGGATCGTCGAACGGGTGCCAGATCCGCCAGTGCCTGGCCAGCGACACTAGATCAGGCGAGAGCATCACGTAATCGAGCATCGCCGAGAAATACTGTTGCCGTTCGGGATGATAGAACCGCGCCGAGCTTGGCGCGGCAGAGGACCTGTGCACGTGGCTGAGGTGGGCGTGAGGGTCGTGCAGACGCGTCTCGTCCGGTCCGCCCTCTCCGGCGACGATCTCCACCGCCGAGCGCCCGAAGAGCTTTTCATATTCATCGAGCCCCGGGCCATCGTTGAAATCCCCAAGCACGATCAGGCTCTCGCCTGCGGCCAGATGCTCGTCGATCCGCCCGCGCAACCAGATCGCCTGCGCAAGCTGCTTGCGGCGGTTCTCGATGCCGATGCGGATCGCGGCCTCATGGCTCGTGGCCCCGTGCGGCGCCTTCGACTTGATATGCACGCCGATCAACCGGATCGTCTTGCCTGTCTTGGAGATAAGTTCGACCTCCAGAGGCGGCTTGGAGAACTCCACCGTATCGAGCCGCGCATCGATATCGAGGTCGATCTTCATCACCCCGTCAAAGCGCGGCCAGGTCTCGCTCGAACGCGGCTCGTGGCGCGCGCTCACCACATCGGGGTCATACATCAGCGCGATTTCCTGCTGCGTCTCGTTGGGAAACCCGATCAGCGCCTTGCGCTGGCGCAGCCCGTATTTCTCGGCAAAATGTTCGAGCATGCTCACCGTGTGATGGCGGTGGTTGTCGTCGGGCGCCTCGACCACCAGCAGCACATCGGCCTCGAGCGCGCTCATCACGATGCCGATCGCGCCCAGTTGCTCGCCCCGCGTGATCTGGTAGCGCGCCGACCATTGCTCATCCTCGAGCATCCGCCCCCGCTTGTCGAAAAGCGCGTTGAACCATTCGACATTCCAGGTCGCGACGCGCATCACGCACCCGCTTGAGAGGCGCGGATTTCTTCCCAAGCCTTGTTGAGCGCGATCACCCGCGCCTCGGCAAGCTGCACCGCTTCTTTCGGCAGGCCTCGCGCGATGGCGCGGTCGGGATGGGCCTCGCGAACTTTCGCCCGCCAGGCCTTGCGCACCTCGTCGAGAGGCGTGCCGGGCTCCAGTTCCAGAACCGCCCAGGGGTCGGGATCGGCCTCGGCCACGAAGGCCGAACGCATCGCCCGGAAACAGCATTCCTCCAGCCCGAAGATCCGCGCGACCTCATGCAGGAAAGCGTCCTCGCCCTCGTGATATTCGCCATCGGCCAGCGCGATGAAGAACAGCCCCTCGAGCACGTCCTTCAGGACCGGCGCCCCGGGGCCGAACATCCGCGCGATCTTCGCGGCATAGGCGTCGAACCCCGCGACATCGGTGCGCGCCATGTCGAAGACGCGCGCGGCATTCGCCTCCTCGCCGGGCGGGATCTGGAAGATACGCCGGAAGGCCGCCACCTCGTCGCGGGTCACCTGCCCGTCGGCCTTCGCCATCTTCGCGCCCAAAGCGATGACCGCGATGGTGAAGGCGACCGAGCGTTCGGGCGGCGCGCGCAGATGATCGAACACGTCCGACAGCGCCTCGCCCCGCCCCAGGGCGGAGAGCGCCTGCGCAATGCGCGACCAGAGGGAAAGCGGCTTGTCCATAATGTGAGTTTAACGCCTCAGAGGATCTTTTGCATCAACACAAGATCGAGCCACCGGTCGAACTTGCGCCCGGCCTCGCGCACCCGGCCCGCCTCGACATAGCCAATCGCTGCGTGAAAGGCGATCCCGGCGGCATTTTCGCCCGACACGCCCCCCATCATGATATGGGCCCCCGCGCCGCGCGCATGCGCCTCGAGCGCCTCCATCAGAGCGCGCCCCAAACCCCGCCCGCGCGCCTCGGACCCGAGGATGACCGTGTGCTCCATCGCATGAACGTAACCGTTGCCGCCCCGGAACTGGTCGTAGCTCGCAAATCCCGCAACCGCGCCCGAACCGGTCTCGGCCACGAAAAACTCCCGCCCCGCGCCACGCCGAGCTTCGATCATCTTCGCAAGGCTCTCGGGGGTTTTCTCCTCGCTCGAGAACGTCACCGTTGTGTCACGGATGATCGGGTTCCAGATCGCGAGAAGAGCGGGCAGATCGGCGGGACGGGCGGGACGGATCATGGCAGTTGGCCTCGGGGAGGAAAGACCCGCGCAGGCTGCGTCGGAAACGCGAAAAGGGCAAGGTCTCCCCTGCCCTTCGAATTGGACAAAATATCCTCGGGGGGGCCGGGGGGCAGACAGCCCCCCGGCGCCATCAGCTGCGCGCCTGACGCACGATATCGAGGATCTCGCGTGCGGCGAGCGGGATATTGGTCCCCGGTCCGAAGATCGCTTTCACCCCGGCTTTCTTGAGGAAATCGTAATCCTGCTGCGGGATCACGCCGCCGCAGATCACGATGATATCCTCGGCGCCCTTCTCCTTGAGCGCCTCGATCAGCTTCGGTGCCAGCGTCTTGTGACCGGCGGCCTGCGACGAAATGCCAACCACGTGCACATCGTTGTCGATCGCGTCCTGTGCGGCTTCCTCGGGCGTCTGGAAGAGCGGGCCCACATCGACGTCGAACCCGATATCGGCAAAGGCGGTCGCGATCACCTTGGCGCCGCGATCGTGCCCGTCCTGCCCCATCTTCACCACAAGCATGCGCGGGCGGCGGCCTTCTTCCTCGGCGAAGGTCTCCACGTCCTTCTGGATCTGCGCAAAGCCCTCATCGCCGTCATAGGCCGCGCCATAGACACCGGCGAGCGTCTTCACCTCGGCCCGGTGACGGCCGAACACCTTTTCCATCGCCATCGAGATTTCTCCCACAGAGGCCCGGGCGCGCGCAGCTTCCACCGCCGCCTCGAGCAGGTTGCCTCCCTCGGACGCACGCCGCGTCAGTTCTTCGAGCGCCGCCTGACAGGCCGCCTCGTCGCGGGTCGCGCGCATCTTCTCGAGCCGCGCGATCTGGGCCTCGCGCACCTTCACGTTGTCGATATCGAGAATGTCGATCGGGTCTTCCTTCGCGAGGCGATACTTGTTCACCCCCACGATCACCTCTTCGCCGCGGTCGATCATCGCCTGACGCCGCGCCGCCGATTCCTCGATACGCAGTTTCGGCATGCCCGAGGCCACGGCCTTGGTCATGCCGCCCATCTCCTCGACCTCCTCGATCAGCTTCCACGCCTCCTCGGCGAGCTTCGCGGTCAGCGTCTCGACATAATAGGAGCCCGCGAGCGGATCGACGACATTGGTGATGCCGGTCTCTTCCTGCAGGATCAGCTGCGTGTTGCGCGCAATCCGGGCCGAAAATTCGGTGGGCAGCGCAATCGCCTCGTCGAGCGCGTTGGTGTGCAGCGACTGGGTGCCCCCCAGCGCCGCCGCCATCGCCTCGTAAGCGGTGCGCACGACGTTGTTGTAGGGGTCCTGCTCCTGCAGGCTCACGCCCGAGGTCTGGCAGTGCGTGCGCAGCATCATCGAGCCGGGTTTCTTCGGCTCGAATTCCGACATGATGCGATGCCACAGCATCCGCGCCGCGCGCAGCTTCGCGACTTCCATGAAGAAGTTCATCCCGATCGCGAAGAAGAACGACAGACGGCCTGCGAACTTGTCGACATCCATCCCCGCCTTGATCGCGGTGCGCACATATTCGCGCCCGTCAGCCAGCGTGTAGGCGAGCTCCTGCACGAGGTTCGCGCCCGCTTCCTGCATGTGGTAGCCCGAGATCGAGATCGAGTTGAACTTCG
The DNA here is from genome assembly GCF_002020275.1 of Thioclava sp. L04-15. Classification (NCBI taxonomy): domain Bacteria; kingdom Pseudomonadati; phylum Pseudomonadota; class Alphaproteobacteria; order Rhodobacterales; family Paracoccaceae; genus Thioclava; species Thioclava sp. L04-15. The sequence goes on from NZ_MPZW01000003.1 coordinate 296,808, forward strand.
GCATCTCGTTCGAGGTGTATTCGATGATATCCGCGATGATCCGCATCGAGGGCTCGGGCGGATAGATATAGGTGTTGCGGACCATGAACTCCTTGAGGATGTCGTTCTGGATCGTGCCCGACAGCACCGCGCGATCATGGCCCTGCTCTTCGCCGGTGACGATGAAATTCGCCAGAACCGGGATCACCGCGCCGTTCATCGTCATCGAGACCGACACCTTGTCGAGCGGAATGCCGTCGAACAGGATCTTCATGTCCTCGACGCTGTCGATCGCCACACCGGCCTTGCCGACATCGCCCACCACGCGCGGGTGATCGGAATCGTAGCCGCGGTGCGTCGCGAGGTCGAAGGCCACCGACACGCCCTGCTGACCGGCAGCGAGCGCCTTGCGATAGAAGGCGTTCGACTCCTCGGCCGTCGAAAAGCCCGCATATTGCCGGATCGTCCAGGGGCGACCAGCATACATCGTCGCGCGCGGACCACGGGTGAAGGGCGCAAGCCCCGGCATCGTGCCGAGATGATCGAGCCCGGCCGTGTCCTCTTCGGTATAGAGCGGCTTGACCTCGATCCCCTCCAGCGTCTGCCAGTTGAGATCCTCGAGCGGCTTGCCGCGCAGCTCCTTCTCGGCGAGGTTACGCCATTCCTCTTTCTTGTCCGTCATGGCCTTGTCCTTCTTCCACTCACGCCGCGGCGGGGTGTGCCCCCGCATCTGCGGTCATCTGGTCTCAGTCAACTTGCTCCGCGTGCCCGAAAGGTGCGGAAAATCGCGATAATTCGTGCCGCCCGGCATGGTGCGAGGCCCCGGGCGTGCCTATATTCAGGATCAAAGAGGAGCCGATGACCCCACGTTTGACCCTTGGAATCGCTGCGTTTCTCGCATGGCTGCCCTTTGGCGCCATGGCGCAGGACGCGCCCGTCCCGCTGGCCGCCCCCTTCGCGCCCATCTCGGGTGCCGACGCAGATCTCGATGCGCTGAAATGGCAGGCCCGGCCCATCGTCGTCTTCGCCGACAGCGCGCTCGATCCCGCCTTCAAGGAACAGATGCGATATCTCGAGACGAGCTGGCCCGAGCTGGCCGCACGCGACGTGGTCGTCATCACCGATACCAGCCCCGATCCGGCCAGCGACATCCGCACCAAGCTGCGCCCGCGCGGCTTCTCGCTCGTGATCATCGCCAAGGACGGCACGGTGAACCTGCGCAAACCCGCCCCCTGGGACGCGCGCGAGATCCTGCGCTCGATCGACAAGATGCCGATCCGGCGCGAGGAGATGCGCGAGATGCGCGGCTTCTGAGCACGCCCCATAGGGGCGCGCCCCGCCGTGGCGGGATCGGCCGGTTGCCCGACCTCCCTATGCCACGGCGCGATCGCCACTTATTCGAACTCCATGATGATGTCGTCCACGGCAAGGCTCGCGCCCGCCTCGGCATTGACCTTCTTCACGATGCCCTTCTTCTCGGCGCGCAGGATGTTTTCCATCTTCATCGCCTCGACGGTGGCCAACGCCTGACCTTCCTGCACCTCGTCGCCCTCGGCCACGTTGATCTTCACCACCAGACCCGGCATCGGGCAGAGCAGGAATTTCGACGTATCCGGCGGCAGTTTCACCGGCATCAGCTGCGCAAGCTCGTGCTGGCGCGGGGTGCGGACATGGACCTTGAGATCGGCACCGCGCACGCGGATGCGGAAGCCCATCGGCACCTTGCCGACCTTGAGCACCAGCGGCGCGCCATCGACGCTCAGTTTCGCCAGCGGTTGGCCCGGGGTCCAGTCGCTCTCGACGCGCATCTCGTCACCATCCTCGAAGATGACGGTAGAGCCCTGCTTGTCGGCATTGACGGTGAGCGGGAAGCTCTCGCCCTGAAGCGAAACGACCCAGTTCTTGCCCACCATGCGCTCGTGATTGCCCAGCGTTCCGGAAATCTTCGTGCGGCGGATCTCGGCCACACGCTCCATCGCGGCGGTGGCGGCGGCGACACGGCGCAGCATGTGCTGCGACAGCGTCACGCCCTCGAAGCCCTCGGGATATTCCTCGGCGATGAAGGCGGTGGTGATATTGCCGGTCACGAAGCGGTCGTGATCCATCACCGCGGCGCAGAACGGCAGGTTGTGACCGATCCCCTCCACCTCGAACGTATCGAGCGCGAGACGCATCTCCTCGATCGCCTCTTCGCGGGTCGGAGCCCAGGTGCAGAGCTTGGCGATCATCGGGTCGTAGAACATCGAGATCTCGCCGCCCTCATAGACGCCGGTATCGTTGCGCACGATGCCACCCGTGGACGACTGGCCTTCCACCGGCGGGCGGTAGCGGGTCAGACGACCGATCGAGGGCAGGAAGTTGCGGTAAGGGTCCTCGGCGTAGAGACGGCTCTCGATCGCCCAGCCGTGGATGCCGATATCCTTCTGCTCGAAGGGCAGCTTCTCGCCATCGGCCACGCGGATCATCTGCTCGACAAGGTCGATGCCGGTGATCAGCTCGGTAACGGGGTGTTCCACCTGAAGACGGGTGTTCATCTCGAGGAAGTAGAAGTTCTTCTCGCCATCGACGATGAATTCCACGGTGCCCGCGCTGGTGTAATCCACAGCCTTGGCCAGCGCCACGGCCTGCTCGCCCATCGCCTTGCGGGTCTCGGGGTCGAGGAAGGGCGAGGGCGCCTCTTCGATGACCTTCTGGTTGCGGCGCTGGATCGAGCATTCACGCTCGTTCAGGTAGACGCAGTTGCCGTGCTTGTCAGCCAGCACCTGGATCTCGATATGGCGCGGTTGCGTGACGAATTTCTCGATGAAGATACGGTCGTCACCGAAGCTGTTCGCGGCTTCGTTCTTCGAGGACTGGAAGCCCTCGCGCGCTTCCTCGGCGTTCCACGCGATCCGCATCCCCTTGCCGCCACCACCGGCGGAGGCCTTGATCATCACCGGGTAGCCGATCTGATCCGAGATCTTCACCGCCTCGTCCGCATCCTCGATCAGCCCCATGTAACCGGGAACGGTCGAGACGCCCGCTTCCTGCGCGAGCTTCTTCGAGGTGATCTTGTCGCCCATCGCCTCGATCGCGCCCGAGGGCGGCCCGATGAAGGCAACGCCCTCTTTCTCGAGCGCTTCGGCGAATTTCATGTTTTCCGACAGGAAGCCGTAGCCCGGGTGCACCGCTTCGGCGCCGGTCTGACGGATCGCGTCCATGATCTTGTCGATCACGATATAAGACTGGTTCGCGGGGGGCGGACCGATATGGACGGCCTCGTCGGCCATCTGGACATGCAGCGCCTGCGCATCGGCATCGGAATAGACGGCGACCGTCTTGATGCCCATCTTCTGCGCCGACTTGATGACGCGGCAGGCGATCTCGCCACGGTTGGCGATCAGGATTTTCTTGAACATGTCAGGTCCTTCCCTTCCGGCGCGGGAGGGGCATCCCCCCGCCCCGCTTGTCGTGTTCTTGATGAGAGACAAAAGAAAAACCGCCACCGGGGCAGTCAGCCCCGATGACGGTCGCATTCGTGATCGACGCGGTCAGAGCCGCGCGGTCGAACTCAGTAGCTCGGCGAGCAGACGCCGGCGTCGTCGCAATAGGTGCCCGCGAGCGCGCCGAGGGCCGCACCGGCGACGATGTTGTTGTCGGTCGCATCCGCGATGACCGCGCCGCCGGCCGCACCGGCGAGGGCGCGCTGGCCATCGGTTTGCATGCAGCCCGCGAGAGCGAGACCGGCAACGAGAAGAAGGATCGGGGTTTTGCGCATGAGAGACTGCCTCCGTGAGCGATTATCGTTGCGCCGATTTTTATCGCGATCGCGTGAAAAGCCAACGCAAAAGTGACGCGCGAAAGCGTCGCATCGCGCGCATCGGCAGCACACCGCTCATTCCCCGACCGAACAGAGGAAAAAGTCTGCGGCCCGACCATCAGATCAGGCCGCAGATAAAGGGAAGGGGTAGGGATTTTACGCGGTCCACGAATAAAGGGGACAATGTGGCCCGCCCCTTGAACTTGGGCGCTCGGCTCGCGGATTGCAAAGGCGAAATCGCCACAACCCTGAGGGTCGGCGCTTTGCTGCCAATGCGCGTTTTCCACGAGCGGATTCATGCCCAGCCCTCATCCTCGTCTTCATCGAACTCGAATGCGCCCGGATCGGCGAAAACTTCCGGGAAAGAGGCTTCCGCCCGCTTCACGTCGATGCGCAGCAGCGCCTCGTAGCTTTCGGGATCGAACGGGTCTTCGGCCGGGACGACCTCTCGGCCGAACAGCCAGCTGATCCGGCCCGCGTCGAGATTGCCGCGCTCGAAAGGCTCTTCGCCGAAATGGGTCCACAGCGCGGCCATGAAGCCCGCATCGGCCTTGCGATCCGCGCTCGCCCGGTCGGCGTAACGCTCACGGCGGATGATCTTCGTCGCGCCCTTCTTGTTGGCGCGGCGAATGGTGAACTGGAAATCGGTCGAGGGCAGACGCCCCGGGAACCCGCGATGCTTCAGCACGATGCACCCTCCCCTGCGGCCCTGCGCAAACCGCAGCGAGCGACGATGCAGCACGCATCGCGCGTCAACGCATAAGCCAATGAATTTTCATGAGATTTGATCCGCCCACGGCGCGTTGCCCGGGCATGGATCGGGTCAGCCGGGGCGAGGTACAGGCGTCCTCGCCCCGTGCTGGGATTACTTGTACTTGCCGGTGTAGACCGGCTCAGCGGTAACCGGGGCCGCGGGCTCGGGCTTGGGCGCACAAGCTGCGACGAAGGCAACGAGAGCCAGCGCGATGAGAGCTTTCGACATGTCGTTCTCCTGTCCGTGGACGCCATGGGACCAAAACCGGCCACCTGTGCGCCCTCAAGTTCCGGGAAGGGAGGATTCCCGTTCCCGAACGACAGGTTAGCCCGCAAAGCGAAATCACGGAAGCGCGATTTCATCGTGAGCGACCCGGCCCTCCCGATGGCGCGCGACGCCACGGCCGACGCGTCTGCGCCCGCTGCGTGATCTGTCCGGCTTTGCGCCATCAGTAGAACTCCCATACGCATTTCCCGTCCTCGACCGAGAAACTGTCGAAATATTGCACCGCCTCGGGAGCGGCTTCTCCGAACGCGACCACCCTGTCCGAGAGGCTCACGATCACCTGTTCGGGCTCGGGCGCGGGGCTGGCCAGTCGCGGCGCGACCCATCCGTTGCACAGCGCCTCGATATCCCCCAGCGCGATCTCGGGCGCGAGCGGGCTCGGCCCTCCGATCTGCGGCGCGAGAAAGCGGAACCGATAGGTCAGACCATTCGTCCCGGCAGCCGTGTGGATCACGTCGACCCACCAGACCTTCTGCCCCGAAGGCACCGGGATCGCCTTGCCCTGCGTGCCGTCGGGCCCGTCGCCGGGTCCCAGATCGTCCGGGTGCATCAACAGCCCGTAATCGGGAACCGGAGAGACCTCGCGCAGCTCCTGCGCCATGGCGGGGCACGCCAGAATCAGCCCGGCCAGAAGACCGGCAATGCCGTTCAAAGTCGCGCGCCTCGCCTCCATTCGCCTCCTCAGAGCGGGATGTTGTCGTGCTTCTTCCACGGGTTGGTGAGCTTCTTCGAACGCAGCGAGGCGAAGGCACGTGCCACCCGGCGGCGCGTCGAGCGCGGCTGGATCACCTCGTCGATGAAGCCCTTCTCGGCCGCCACGAACGGGTTCGCGAAACGGTCCTCGTAGTTCTGCGTCCGCGCCGCGATCTTCTCGGCATCGCCCAGTTCAGACCGGTAGAGGATCTCGACCGCACCTTTCGCGCCCATCACCGCGATCTCGGCAGTGGGCCAGGCGTAGTTGAAATCGCCCCGCAGGTGCTTGGAGGACATAACGTCGTAAGCGCCGCCATAGGCCTTGCGGGTGATCACGGTCACCTTCGGCACCGTGGCCTCGCCATAGGCGAACAGCAGTTTCGCGCCGTGCTTGATGACGCCGTTATATTCCTGGCTGGTGCCCGGCAGGAAGCCCGGCACGTCCACGAGCGTCAGGATCGGAATTTCGAACGCGTCGCAGAAGCGCACGAAGCGTGCGGCCTTGCGGCTCGAATCGATGTCCAGACAGCCCGCCAGCACCATCGGCTGGTTCGCCACGACACCCACGGTCTGACCTTCGAGACGGATGAAGCCGGTGATGATATTGCCCGCGTAATCCTTCTGGATCTCGAAGAAATCACCCTCGTCGGCGATCTTCAGGATGAGTTCCTTCATATCGTAGGGCGTGTTCGGGTTCGACGGGATCAGCGTGTCGAGCGACGCCTCGATCCGGTCCACCTCGTCGAAGAACGGACGCACCGGCGCCTTTTCACGGTTCGACAGCGGCAGGAAGTCGATCAGGCGACGGGTTTCGAACAGCGCCTCGACATCGTTTTCATAGGCGCCGTCGGCGACCGAGCTTTTCTTGGTATGGGTGGAGGCGCCACCCAGCTCCTCGGCGGTGACGACCTCGTTGGTCACCGTCTTCACCACGTCGGGGCCGGTCACGAACATGTAGGACGAATCCTTCACCATGAAGATGAAGTCGGTCATCGCGGGCGAGTAGACCGCGCCGCCCGCACAGGGGCCCATGATCAGCGAGATCTGCGGCACCACGCCCGAGGCCATGATGTTGCGCTGGAACACGTCGGCATAACCCGCGAGCGACGCCACGCCTTCCTGAATGCGCGCTCCGCCCGAATCGTTGATCCCGATCACCGGCGCGCCGTTCTGCACCGCCATATCCATGATCTTGCAGATCTTCTCGGCATGGGTTTCCGACAGCGAACCGCCGAACACGGTGAAGTCCTGCGAGAACACGTAGACCATACGGCCGTTCACGGTTCCCCAGCCGGTGACGACGCCGTCGCCATAGGGCTTGCTCTCTTCCATCCCGAAATCGGTGCAGCGATGGGTCTTGAACATGTCGAACTCTTCGAAAGAGCCCTCGTCCAACAGCAACTCGATGCGCTCGCGCGCGGTCAGCTTGCCCTTCTTATGCTGCGCTTCGATGCGTTTCTCGCCGCCACCAAGGCGGGCTTCGGCGCGACGGTGCTCCAGCTCGTTCAGGATGTCTCTCATGAGGGTCCTCCGAATATTTTCGGGCACCCTATGCCAGACGCAACAATCTTACAAAGGGGATTCGAGAAAATTTGCAAATTATTGGCAGAAGCACGATCGCGAATTGCATAACTGCGAATATGGCCCCTCTTTGTGCCAGACACAATTTCCGCGATGGACAGGTCCTACGCGCGGCCCTAGCGATTTTCCATGGCCTATCTCGACCGCCGCTCTCCTCCGCATCTGTCGACCCTCGTGCTCGTCTCGGGGATGGCGGCGTTGTCGCTCAATATCTTCCTGCCCTCCCTGCCCGGCATGGCACGTCATTTCGGCGTCGATTACGCGCTGATGCAACTGTCGGTCTCCGCCTACCTCGCGGTTTCGGCAGGTTTCCAGTTCGTGATCGGCCCGGTCTCGGACCGGTTCGGTCGCCGCCCGGTCCTGATCTCGATGCTGGCGCTGTTCGTGGCCGCGACCATCGGGACGCTTCTGGCGCCGAACGCACATGTATTCCTTGCCTTCCGATTGCTTCAGGCCTGCGTGACGACTGCCTTCGTCCTGTCGCGCGCCGCCGTGCGGGACATGGTGCCGGGGCCGCAGGCCGCCTCGATGATCGGCTATGTCACGATGGGCATGTCGCTGGTGCCGATGATCGGCCCGGTAATCGGCGGGATTTTCGATCAATGGTTCGGCTGGCAGGCGAATTTCCTGATGCTGCTGGTCTGCGGGCTGGCGGTGCTCGCGCTGGTCTGGGCCGATATGGGCGAGACCGCAACCGGCAGCGGACTGGGCTTCGCCGACCAGCTGCGTGCCTATCCGACCCTGCTGCGCTCGCAACGCTTCTGGGGTTATTGCCTCTCGGCGGCCTTCGCCTCGGGGCTGTTCTTCGCCTATCTGGGCGGCGCGCCCTTCGTCGGCACGCGGGTCTTCGGCCTGAGTTCGGCGCAGGTCGGGCTCTATTTCGCGCTGCCCGCGGTGGGCTATGGGCTGGGCAACTTCCTCTCCGGGCGCTTCGCGGCGCATCTGGGGATGGACCGGATGGTTTTGATCGGAACGTCGGTCTCGACCTCGGCATTGGTCGCGGCGCTTCTGGCCGAACTGACAGGAGCCTCGCACCCTTTGATCTTCTTCGGCGCGGTCGGCGTCACCGGCCTCGGCAACGGGCTTTCGCTTCCCTCGGCCACCGCCGGATTGATGTCCGTGCGCCCGGAACTCGCAGGAACCGCCTCGGGGCTGGGCGCCACCCTGATGATCGGAGGAGGTGCTGCGCTTTCGGCCCTGTCCGGTGCGCTCCTCCATCCCGGGTCCGGTGCGCTGCCGCTGATCCTCGTGATGCTCGCCTCCTCAGCCGCCTCGGTGGCGGCCATCCTCGGGGTCCGCGCCCGTCAGGCCAGGCTCGGGCTGTGACGCCGGATTGACCGGAAATCTTTGCAAAGCTATCAATGCCTTTGCAAAGGGAAGGCGGTACACATGGCGACACAGAAACTCTATGCCGGGGTGAAGCTGCGCGAGACCCGCACGCGAATCGGGCTCACACAGAAAGCCTTCGCCGAGCGTCTGGGGGTCTCCCTGCCCTATCTCAACCAGATGGAGAACAATCACCGGCCCGTTTCGGCTCAGGTGGTTCTGGCACTGGCGGGAGAGTTCGGCCTCGACGTGACAGAACTCTCGGCGGGCGATGCGGAACGCCTGGTCTCGGACATGCGCGAGGCGCTGGCCGATCCGATCTTTTCAGATGGCGCGCCGCCGCTCGCCGATCTCCGCCTTGCCGCCTCGAACGCGCCGGCCCTCGCGCGCTCTTTCCTTGAATTGCACCGCGCCTATCGCCAGACCCATGAGCGCCTTGCCTCGCTTGACGAAGCCTTGGGCCGCGAAGGCGCGCAAACGGTGGTTTCGCCTTGGGAAGAGGTGCGCGACTTCTTTCACTATTGCGACAATTACATAGACGCGGTGGATCGCGCCGCCGAGCACTATTCCTGTCGCGATGGAAAACGGTTGGACCCGATTCCTCATGCAATCGACACCCTCGCGAAACGGGGCATCGACGTTCAGTTTTCCGACATTTCCCAGCTGCGCGAACGCGAGGGCAACCGGCTCTTGATTAACGCCCATGCGGGCCGCCCGACACAGGCCTTCCAGCTTCTCCATCAAGTCGCGCTCCTGACGCAAAACGACTTGCTGGAGGCCACGCTCGACCTCGCACGCTTCCAGTCCGATACCGCACGCGCCATCGCCAAGATCGGGCTCGCCAATTATTTCGCGGGCGCGGCGCTCCTGCCCTACCGCCCCTTCCTCGAGGCCGCGCAGGATACCCGTCACGATCTCGAACGGCTTTGCGACATCTTCACCGCCTCGACCGAGCAGGTCGCCCACCGGCTCTCGACCCTCCAACGCCCGGGCGCGAAGGGCATTCCCTTCTTCTTCGTGCGCGTCGATCAGGCCGGCACGATCACCAAGCGCCACTCCGCGACGCGCTTGCAATTCGCCCGGTTCGGCGGCGCCTGCCCGCTCTGGAATGTCCATCAGGCCTTTGAGACACCAACGAAATTCCTCCGCCAACTGGCCGAGACCCCCGATGGCGTGCGCTATCTCTGCCTCGCTCGGGACGTGTCGAAATCGGGCGGCAGCTTCACCGCGCCCGTGCGGCGGTATGCAATCTGTCTGGGCTGCGAGGTGAGCCACGCGAAAGGGCTCGTCTATGCCGATGACATGGAGCTTGGAAACCCGAAGGCCTACCAGCCGATCGGTATTTCCTGCCGGATCTGCGAGCGCAAGGACTGCCATCAGCGCTCCGTTCCGCCGCTCGAACGCCGCTTGCGGGTCGATCCAGACCATCGCGGGCTGCTGCCCTACGATATCGCATGAGAAAACGCCCCGGGACCTCAGCCCCGGGGCGCTCCACTCGTGTCCCTCACTCGCACGTCACTCAGGCGGGGGCGGCACTCAACATCCGCGCGATCTCATCCTTGATCGCAGCCCGCTGCTTGCGCAGCTCGGTCTCGGCAAGCGCCTCCATCGGTTCGACATTGGTCTCTGCCCGATGAACGCGGGTATTGAGCGCGTCATACTCATCAAGCAGTTTTGCAAAATGGGCATTCGCGATTTTCAGCTCGTGAATCTGCTCCAGTTGCGTGGGGAATTCTTCTTGCAGCGTGTGCGGCGTGTTGGCCATCTTGCTCCCTTTCTTTGCTGTCGAGGGTAACTTACCCCGCGCCGGAGCAGATCGCATTGATACGGGTCAAATCAGCCCCCCGCACGCCGCCATCCGGCCGCTTTTGCCTCCGCTTCGGTACAAAACCAGCGCTCGCCCTTGCGCGTGCTGATCCGTGTGGCCGCATAAGAGCGCATTCCGGGCAGATGAAAGAGCTTCCCCCGGCCCGAAATGTTGCCCTTGATCGTGCATGTTCCCGGCGCCGCCTGCCCGTTCGATTCGGCCCGGACCTGCGCGGGCCGCTCCGCCGCGCCCTGCCAGATCCCGAGGCCCGCGCGCCGCGCACGCTCCTCCTGAACCACGTAATCGCGCGAATATTTCCGATAGGCGAAGGCCGCCCCGCGCGCGACCATCTCCGCATTCACATCGCGCCCGCCCGCTCGGCAGACCGCGATGAGGCGCCCGTAGCGATCCTCTTCGCTTCCCGAGCAGCGCACCCCCTGCCCGACCAGCGCGCGCAATGTGGCCGTCGCCGCCATGCCGCAAGCCCAGGCCGCGCCGGTCGCCGTCTCGCAGCGCTGCTTCGCCTCGGGCGCATCGATCCCGAACAGCCTAACCCGCGTGTTCTGGACCACCAGCGTATCCCCATCGACAATGCGCGGAACGCCGGTGACGGTCGAGGCCGCTGCGGGCAGCGCCATCAGAACAAGAAGTGAACAAATTCTTAACATGCCCCAGATATGGGGCACAGAGCCGGAACGGGCAAGAGATTTTGTGGGGCAAGGTTAGCGGCCAAAGGGCTGCGCCCGACGGTCACGAAACTCTAACCCACCCGATGCGACGAACCCAAGGCAGCGCCGGGCCTCCTCGCGGGAGGGCGCCACTGCACCAATGCCGCGCGCGTCATCGTCAAACGAACATGATACGGTAAATCGCAGACCACCAGCGAGGCACCGGCGCCCACCCCAGGTCGCGCGCCGCCCTCTTCGCTCGATCCAAAGCGCGAAGCGCTTACCGCTGCGCCACCTGCCAGTTCGGCGCCATCCAGGGCTCGAGATTCTCCCGCGCCAGCGGCGCCTTGCCCAGCAGGTGATCGGCCATCTTCTCGCCGACCATGATCGAAGGCGCATTGAGATTGCCATTGGTGATACGCGGAAAGACCGAACTGTCGGCCACCCGCAGCCCTTCGACCCCGATCACCCGGCCTTCCGGATCGACCACCGCGCCCGGATCATCCGCCGCCCCCATACGCGCCGTGCCGCAGGGATGGTAGGCGCTCTCGGCATGCTCGCGGATGAAGGCGTCGATCTGCGCGTCGCTCTCCACGCCCGCGCCCGGCTGGATCTCGTGCTTCACATGCGCCGCCATCGGGGCTTGCGCAAAGATCTCCCGCGTCAGCCGCACGCATTTGCGGAACTCGGCCCAGTCGTCGGGATGGCTCATGTAGTTGAATTTGATCACCGGGGTGTCGGCGGGATCGCCCGAGCGCAGCCGCACCGTCCCGCGCGACTTCGACCGCATCGGCCCCACATGCGCCTGGAACCCGTGCCCCTCGGCCACCGCCTTGCCGTCATAGCGCACCGCGATCGGCAGGAAGTGATACTGGATGTCCGGATAATCGATCCCGGCCTCCGATCGGATGAAGGCGCAGCTTTCGAACTGGTTCGACGCTCCGACCCCGCCCTTCGACAACAGCCATTGCGCGCCCACCCAGGCCTTACCCGCAAGGTTCCAGTACTTGAACAGCGTCACCGGTTCTTTCGCGGCGAATTGCATGTAGATCTCGAGATGATCTTGAAGGTTCGCGCCCACACCGGAGCGATCCGCCAGCACCTCGACCCCCATTTCGCGCAGATGCCCGGCCGGGCCCACGCCCGAGAGCATCAGGAGCTTCGGCGTATTGATCGAGCTGGCCGCCAGAACCACTTCGCGCTCCGCCGCGATCACCTCGATCCGGCCCTTACGCTCGACCTCGACGCCGACCGCGCGCTTGCCTTCGAACACGACGCGCCGCGCGAGCGCCCGCACGATCCGCAGCTTTCCAGTCTTTTGTGCGGGCCGCAGATAGGCGTTGGCCGCCGACCAGCGCCGCCCCTTCCAGATCGTGGCCTCCATCGGCCCGAAGCCTTCCTGCTGCGCGCCGTTGTAATCCTCGGTCACCGGATAGCCCGCCGCCTTGCCCGCCGCGACGAAGGCATCGAAAAGCGGATTGGCCCGCGGGCCTCGCGTCACATGCAGCGGCCCGGACTCCCCGCGCCACTCGCTCTGCCCGCCATGCCAATGCTCCATCCGCTTGAAATAGGGCAGCACATCCGCATAGCCCCAGCCCCGCGCGCCGCTCTCTTCCCAATGGTCGAAATCGCGCGCATGGCCGCGCACATAGACCATGCCGTTGATGCTCGACGAGCCGCCCAGCACCTTGCCGCGCGGCGTCGCCAGACGGCGGCCGCCCAGATGCTCCTCCGGTTCCGACTGAAACCCCCAGTCGTAGATCCCCATGTTCATCGGATAGCTCAGCGCGCCCGGCATCTGGATGAACGGCCCCGCATCCGAGCCGCCATGCTCGATCACCAGAACCTCGCGCCCCGCCTCGGCGAGCCGATAGGCCAGCGCCGAGCCGCCCGAGCCCGCACCCACGATCACAAACTCTGCACTCTGCGCCATGCTCTTCCTCTTGGCGAAAATATCCCGGGGGTCTGGGGGCAGCGCCCCCAGCCTCTCCAAGGTCACATTCAGTAAGGGCTCTCGACCGGGCCCATGCCCACATAGACCGACTTGAGCTGCGTATAATGCTCGACCGCCGCGCGGGAATTCTCGCGCCCGAAGCCCGATTGCTTCACCGCGCCGAAGGGCATCTCGACCGGGGTGAGGTTATAGGCGTTGATCCAGGTCGTGCCCGCCTGAAGCTGACCGACAACGCGGTGCCCGCGCGCCAGATCGCCTGTGAACACGCCCGCCGCGAGGCCGAACTGCGTGTCATTGGCCCGCGCGATCACTTCCTCTTCGCTCTCGAACTCCAGCACCGACATCACCGGCCCGAAGATCTCCTCGCGCGCGATGGTCATCGCGTCGGTCACATCCGCGAACACCGTGGGCTGCACGAACAAGGGCCCCTCATTGCCCGCAGACCCGCCGCAGATCAGCCGCGCGCCCTCATCCTTGGCGCTGTCGATATAGGACATCACCTTGTCGAACTGCGCCGCCGAAATGAGCGGGCCGAACTGCGTCTCATCCTTCAGCGGATCGCCCGCGACGATGGCCTCGGTGCGCTCTTTCAGCCGCGCGAGGAAGGCCTCCTTGATGCCCTTCTGCACGAAAACCCGCGTCCCGTTCGAACAGATCTGACCCGAGGAATAGAAATTCCCCAGCATCGCCGCGCCGATCGCGCTTTCCAGATCGGCGTCGTCGAAGACGATCAGCGGGGATTTGCCCCCCAGCTCCATCGTCACATGCTTCATTCCCGCGGCCGCCGCCTGATAGACCCGCGCCCCCGTCGGCACCGAGCCCGTCAGCGACACTTTTGCAATCCGCGGATCGGTCGAGAGCGCCGCCCCCACCGGCCCGAACCCCTGCACCACGTTGAACACGCCCGCAGGCATGCCCGCCTCGATGAAGATCGCGGCAAGCTCCAGCGCACCCAGCGGCGTCATTTCGGAGGGTTTGAACACCATCGCATTGCCGGTCGACAGCGCCGGCGCCGATTTCCAGCAGGCGATCTGGCTGGGATAGTTCCACGCGCCGATCCCCGCGCAGACGCCCAGCGGCTCGCGCAGCGTATAGGCGAAATCGCCCCCCAGAGGGATCGTCTCGCCGGTCAGCGTCGGCGCAAGCCCCGCGAAATATTCCAGCGCATCCGCCCCCGAGGGCCAGTCGGCCGCGCGGGTTTCCTGAATGGGCTTGCCGGTATCGAGGGTTTCGAGCAGTGCCAGTTCCTCGCCCCGTTCGCGGATGATCGCGACGGCCCGCATCAGGATGCGGGCGCGCTCGACCGGGCGCAGCGCCGCCCATCCCTTCTGCGCCTCGACCGCCCCTGCAATCGCCGCGTCGATCACCGCAGGTGTCGCCGCATGCAGCTTGGCGATCACCTCGCCCGTGCCGGGATAGGTGACGATCAGTTCGTCGCCCGCCGTGTCTTCCAGCCAGTCGCCATTGACGAAATGGCTCGCTTTCGGTTGTGCTCTCATGGCTTGCACTCCAATTCCTTTTCCAGATGCGCCAGCACCAGATCGCAGGCCGCCTGCCGGTCGGGCTCGCCCTCGACAAGAGCGGCGCGGATATAGACCCCGTCGATCAGCGCGCCCAAACCTTCGGCCACGGGCCCGGCGCGCTCGCCCACCAGCGGGCGGAGCCCGTAGAGCAGGTTCGAGCGCATCCGGCGCTGATAGACATGCAGCAGGCGCCGCGCCTCGGCGCTCGACTGCGCCAGCACGTAGAAATTCAGCCAGGCCGCGATGGCTTCGTGCCGGAACGACCCGACGGCGAAAGAGCCCATCACAACTGCGCGAACCCGGTCGCGCGGATTGCGCGCCGTGGACAGAGCGCCCCGCACCTCCGCGCCGTAGATCGACAGGATCGAGCGCATCGCGGCGAGGAAAATCTGCTCTTTCGAGCCGAAATAATGATGCGCCAACGCCGAGGACATGCCCGCGCGCCGCGCGATCTGCGCGACCGTCACGTCGAGCGACCCGGCTGCCCCCACTGTCTCAATGGTGGCTTTCACCAGGGCAGCGCGGCGTATAGGCTCTGCTCCAAGCTTGGGCATCTGAACGGCCTCCTCCGGGTGGCTTGCTTGAATGTCGAGCTAGAACATGTTTATTGACTCGTCAATCAACAACCGCATGATGCGGTTCAATGACGCTGTGACAGGGAGAAAAATATGCAGTTTCGTTCCACCCTCCTCGCACTGGGGGCCGCGCTCTCGCTCGGCTTCGCGGCCAGCGCACCGGCGCAGGCTGCCGATTGCTCGAAAGTGACTTTCTCGGATGTCGGCTGGACCGACATCACCTCGACCACTGCGGTCGCGACCACGATCCTCGAAGCGCTCGGCTACGAGACCGACACCAAGGTTCTCTCGGTTCCGGTGACCTATGAGGCGCTGTCGAAAGGCGATGTGGATGTGTTCCTGGGCAACTGGATGCCCTCGATGGCCGCCAATATCGAGCCCTACACCAAGGACGGCACCGTCGAGACGCTCGGCGTGAACCTCACCGGCGCGAAATACACGCTCGCCACCAACCCCGCCGGCGCCAAGCTCGGCATCAAGGACTTCGCGGACATCGCCAAGCACAAGGACGAGCTTGACGGCCAGATCTACGGCATCGAGCCGGGCAATGACGGCAACGCGCTGATCCTCGACATGATCGAAAAGGACGCGTTCGGCCTGAAGGACTTCAATCTGAAGGAAAGCTCCGAACAGGGCATGCTTGCGCAGGTCGCGCGCGCCGACAAGTCGGACGAGCCGATCATCTTCCTCGCCTGGGAACCCCACCCGATGAACTCGAATTTCGAGATCACCTACCTGTCGGGCGGCGATGATTTCTTCGGCCCGGACTACGGCGGCGCCGAGGTCATGACCAACGTGCGCAAGGGCTATGTCGCCGACTGCCCGAACCCCGGCAAGCTGGTGTCTAACCTGACCTTCACCCTGCAGATGGAAAACGAGATCATGGGCAAGATCCTCGACGATGGCGAGGATCCGATGGACGCCGCGAAAGAATGGCTCAAGGCCCATCCCGCGACTTGGGAAGCCTGGCTCGAAGGCGTGACCACGAAAGACGGCGGCGACGCGCGTGAAGCGGTCGAAAAAGCGCTGGACTCGTGAGCGTGACGCCCCTGAAAACCTGCGCGTGGGCCTCTTTGGCCTGCGCGTTTCTCGTTCCGCTCGCGGCCCGTGCGCAAGACACGGCCCAGCCCGCCTGCCCGACCCGCGCCGATCTGATGGCCCATGGTGTGCAGATGACGCGCAGCTCCCCGCACATGGCGATCGCCTATCGCTACGAGGACGGCACGCTCGTCTCCTACCGCGCAGACGACCCGGCCCTGAGTCGCCCGCCGCAGCGCGAAACCTATGCCAACCCGCTGATCGTAACCCGGCAGGAAGGCGGCGGCGCGAGCTTCGAGCTGCGCTATGCCGAGACGCCCGGCATCGAGAAACTGCTCGGCGCCAAGGGCTGGACCGGTTCGGTCGCCCTCGTGATCGACGACGAGGTGAAGGCCACTGGAGACGCCAGCTACAAGGTCATCGGCGAGGGCAAACTCTCCATCGGCGCGTGCACCTATTCGGTCACGCAGGTCTCCGAAGACATCCAGATGGGCAAGCTCACCTCGCATATCCTGAAGGAATACGCGCCCGAACTCGGCCTCGTCATCCGCACCACCAAGATCGACCCCGAGACCGGCAAACCCATCGGCCAGGTCTCCTTTGACGAGATCGTGGCGCGCGCGCCGAAACAAAAACAAGAAGGACAGTGATGGACTGGTTGACCGACACCAAGATCCCCGTGGGCAAGACGGCCAAACTCGTGATCGACTGGCTGCAAGACCACGCCGCCCCCCTGTTTGACGCGCTCTCCGTGGCCCTTCAGGCGCTGATCGACGCGACACTCTGGGTGCTGCAATCCCCGCCCGCGCTGATCGTGATCGCAGCCTTCGCGGCGCTGGCCTACCTGCTGCAACGCAGCTGGAAGATCGCGCTTCTGGTGGTGCTCGGCTTCCTGTTCATCCTCAATCAGGGCTATTGGGAGGAAACCACCGAAAGCCTCACCCTCGTCATTGCCGCCTGCGTCGTGTGCATGGGGCTCGGCGTGCCGATCGGGATCGCCGCCGCGCACCGCCCGCGCCTCTATGCGGTGCTGCAGCCGGTCCTCGACCTGATGCAGACGCTGCCGGCCTTCGTCTACCTGATCCCCGCGATCGTCTTCTTCGGCATCGGCATGGTGCCCGGCCTGATCGCCACGGTGATCTTCGTGCTGCCCGCGCCGATCCGCCTGACCCATCTGGGCGTCTCCTCGACGCCGGACACGCTGACCGAGGCCGCCCAATCCTTCGGGGCCACCAAAAGCCAGCTGCTGTGGAAGGTCGAGCTGCCCTATGCCACCCCGCAGATCATGGCCGGCCTGAACCAGACCATCATGCTCTCGCTCTCGATGGTGGTCGTGGCCGCGCTGGTGGGCGCCGATGGGCTCGGCGTTCCGGTCGTGCGCGCCCTCAATACCGTCAACACCGCGCTCGGGTTCGAATCCGGCTTCGTCATCGTCGTCGTCGCGATCATCCTCGACCGCATTCTGCGCCGGGGAGGCTCGAAATGACCCAGACCGCCCAGAAAACCGCCGTCCGCTTCGACAATGTCTCCATCGTCTTCGGCGACGAGCCGCAAGAAGCCCTGCCGCTGATGGATCAGGGCCTGTCGCGCCCCGAGATCCAGGAGCGCACGGGCCAGGTGCTCGGCGTGCATGACTGCTCGGTCGAGGTGCCCGAGGGCGAGATCCTCGTGCTCATGGGTCTCTCGGGCTCGGGCAAATCCACGCTGCTGCGCGCGGTCAACGGCCTCAACCCGGTCTGCCGCGGCAAGGTCGAGGTGCATGACGGGCAGGGCCTCGTCGATGTCACCCATGCCGACCCGGCCACCCTGCGCCGGATGCGCCTGACCAAGATCGCGATGGTCTTCCAGCAATTCGGCCTGCTGCCCTGGCGCACGGTGCGCGAGAACGTGGGCCTCGGCCTCGAACTCGCGGGCATGAGCAAGGCCGAACGCCGCGAAAAGGTCGATGCGCAACTGGAACTCGTGGGCCTGTCGGACTGGGCCGAACGGCAGGTGGCCGAGCTTTCGGGCGGCATGCAGCAGCGCGTGGGCCTCGCCCGGGCGTTTGCCACCGACGCCCCGATCCTCTTGATGGACGAGCCCTTCTCGGCCCTCGATCCGCTGATCCGCACGAAGCTGCAAGACGAGCTGCTGGAGCTGCAGGCCAAGCTCAAGCGCACGATCATCTTCGTCAGCCACGACCTCGACGAGGCCTTCAAGATCGGCAACCGGATCGCGTTGATGGAGGGCGGCCGCATCGTCCAATGCGGCACCGCGCGCGACATCATCGCCAAGCCCGCAAACGGCTATGTGGCCGATTTCGTGGCCCATATGAACCCGCTCGGCGTGCTCACCGCCGAAGACCTCGCCGACCCGCCCGGCACGCCCATAGGCGCCGCCACCGGTGCGCCGATGCCCGCCGACGCCCCGGTGCGCGAGGTGATGGAGCGGCTGCGTCACGAGGCGGCCGTTCCGCTCAGCGATGGCCGCGTCGTGACCCGCGAAGGCGTGATCACGCGACTCATCGACCCGCAGGGCAGCGCGAGCGTGAACTGAGGGACGCTTCGCGGAGGATATTTTGACCAAGTCGAAGACAAGGCACGCGCCCCCCTTCGACTTGGATCAAATATCCCCGCCGGAGGCATCCTCGCTTTGCCAGAAGAGCGCCCGTCTCAGATCTTGGAGGCCGGGGCCGGCGGCGTGACGCGGCGCTTGAGCTGCGCCTCGCGCCAGGTCATGTAGCTCACGGACGCAATGATGATCGCGCCGCCGAGAATGACGTAGGGGTCCGGTTTCTCGTCGAAAATCGTCCAACCCGCGATCGCGGCCCAGACCAGCTGCAAAAAGATCACCGGCTGCGTCACCGTCACCGGGGCGGCGGCGAAAGCGCGGGTCATGCAGTAATGCCCGCCCGTCGCAAAGACCGCCACCGCACCGAGCCAGAGGGTTTCCGACAGCGAGATCGGCTGCCATTGCCAGATCGCGACCGGCGCAAGCGCCACCGTCACCACCAGCGTCATCATCGCCACCACCGTGCCCGCGGGCACGTAATCGGTAAGCTTCTTCGCCGCGAGATAGGCGCCGCCGAAAAACAGCGCCGCGCCGAGCTGGGCGACATGGCCGGGCTCGATCTCGCGCATCCCGGGCCGCAGGATGATCAGCGCCCCGATCAGCGCCACGATGACGGCCGTGATGCGCCGCCACGCAAGCCCTTCGCCCAGCAAGAGCGCCCCGCCCACAGTGACCACGATCGGGTTGAGATAGTTGATCGCGGTGACATCGGCGATCGGGATATTGCTCATGGCGAAGAACCAAAGCCCCACCGCCACTGCATGGAGCAACCCGCGCAGCCCGAACAGAGCCCAAACCTCGCGGGGGAAGCTCTGGCGCAGGATGCGCATCAGCGCGGGCGCGAAAAACACGATCCCCCAAAGGAAGCGCACGAAGGCCGATTGCGCGGCGGGCACCTGATCGCCCAGCCAGTGCACGATGATGTTCACCGCCACGAAACAGGCCGTGGTGGCAAGCATCCACAGAATGCCGACCAGAGGTTTGTTGGGTTTTTCTTGCGCGCTCATGGCCCCTCTTGGACGCGCTGTCGCGGGTTTGTGCAAGCGGCGTCTTGTATCGGTTATAATGCGCCCGCAGCAAGCTTCCACGCGATCGACCCCATCAGCACCGCGATCAGCGCATCGAGCACGCGCCAGGCGACAGGTTTCGCGAACAGGGGCGCGAGCAGGCGCGCGCCGTAAGCCAAGGAAAAGAAAAACACAAACGAGGCGAGGATCGCGCCTGACGCGAAACCGACCCCCTGTCCCGGGAACTGCGCCGAGACAGCTCCCAGAAGCACCACTGTATCGAGCCAGACATGCGGATTGGCCCAGGTGAAGGCCGCGACCGTAAGAAGTACCGCGCGCAAGGACGGCGCGCTGCCGGAGCTTGCCTCGAGATGCTCGCCGCCCCGGATCGCCGCGATCAGCGAGCGGATCGCATACCAGCCCAGAAACGCGACCCCGCCCCAGCGCAACAGCTCGGGTAGCCACGGCAACGCGGTCGTGGCAGCGGCGAAGCCCGAGACGCCCAGCGCGATCAGCACCGCATCGGAGAGCGCACAGAACAGCGCGACCGCGAAGACATGCTCGCGCCGCAGCCCCTGACGCAGCACGAACGCGTTCTGCGCGCCGATCGCGACGATCAGCCCGAGGCCAAGTTTCAGTCCGGACCAGAATGGCAGCATGTCTCACCTTCGGGCGGTTAAGGGTGGGCTTCTCTGTGGCGCAGCGCCCGGATAAGCTCAACTTATTTAATCTTATTCTGTATAAGCTGAACTTATGCTGGACTATCCCGCCTTAGAGGCCCTCGCCGCCGTCGCCGATACCGGATCCTTCGAAACCGCCGCCGCGCGGATCGGGGTTTCGCAACCGGCGATCTCGCAACGCATCCGCTCGCTGGAAGAGCGGATGGGCGCAGTGCTGGTGATCCGCGGCGCGCCCTGCCGGGTAACCGAGGAAGGCGCGCGACTGATCCGGCATCTGCGCGAGGTGGCGCTGATGGAGGCGGCGCTAACCCCGACCAATGCTCCGCCCGTTCTTCGCATCGCGGTGAACGCGGACAGTCTCGCGACCTGGGTGCTCCCGGCGCTGGCGGAGATCGAGGGCGCGCTCTTCGATCTGGTGATCGACGATCAGGACCATTCCGCCGACTGGCTTCGGCGCGGCGATGTGGTCGCGGCGATCACCTCCGATCCGGGGCCGGTCGCGGGCTGCGATACGGTGGCGCTGGGGCGGCTGCGCTACATCGCGACGGCGAGCCCCGATTTCATCGCGCGCCATTTCCGCAAAGGGATCAACCGCGAGAGCCTGCGCGCCGCCCCTGCCCTGCAATTCAATGCCAAGGACCGGCTGCAGGATGCCTGGGCCGCCCAGATCGCGGGCGGTCCGATCAGCCTACGTGCGCATCGCATCGCCTCGACCGAAGGCTTCGTCGAGGCCACGTTGCGGGGCATGGGTTGGGGACTGAACCCGGAGGTGCTGGTGCGCGCGCATCTGGCCTCGGGCGCGCTCGAGGCGCTTGGACCCGCACCGATCGACGTGCCGCTGCATTGGCAGAGCCAGCGGCGCATGAAGGCCCCGCTTGGCTCCCTTGGGCGGGCGGTGCGCCGGGCGGCGAAGGGTGTGTTGCTCGACACCCCTTGACCGGGCGCAAAAAGCGCGTAGATCGCGCTCGCGGGCAGGTTGGTCCCGTGTTTCTTTTCCGAAATCGCGATGCTCCCCGTTCTGATGTCTTCCGGCGATCTGATCGCCGACCGTCGTGCCGATTATGCCGAAGCGCTGTTGCCCGATGATCCGGGGGCTGCGAGCGAGCTTTATGCGCAGGCGCTGGAACTGGCGCCGGGCTGGGCTGCGGGCTGGTTCCGGCTGGGCGAGATCCGGGCCGAGGCGGGGCTGGCGGGCGCGGCGGAGGCGTTCGAGGCCGCGATTGCGGCCGATCCGGCGGACCGGCTGGGCGCGAGCCTGCGGCGCGATCTCCTGCGTGAGCGTTCACTGGCCGATGCGATGCCCTCGGCCTTTGTCGAGACCCTGTTCGACCAATATGCGCCGGGCTTCGAGGAAGCTCTGGTCGAGAAGCTCGATTACCGCGCGCCGCAATTGCTGGCGGCAGAACTGGCGCAGCCCTTCGGGCGGGTGCTCGATCTGGGCTGCGGGACGGGGCTGATGGGGTTGGAGCTGCGCGAGGGCGCCGCGTGGCTGGAAGGCTGGGACATCTCGGCCGAGATGCTGCGCGAGGCCGAGGCGAAGGGGATCTATGACCGGCTGGAAAAGCGCGACCTTTCGGCGCTGGAGCCCGCTTTCGAGGCATGGGACCTGATCACGGCGGCCGATGTCTTCGCCTATCTCGGTGCGCTCGAACAGATCGTGGGTTGGGTCGCCGCGGCGCTGGCGCCCGGCGGACGGTTCGCCTTTACCGTCGAGGCGCATGACGGCGCCGAGGCTTATGTGCTGCGCGAAAGCCGCCGCTATGCCCATGCGGAGACACATCTGAACGCGCTTATGTCCGAGGCCGGGTTCGAGACGCGCATCCGCCGTGCCGTGCTGCGCCGCGACCGGGGCGCGCCGATCGAGGGATTGGTGGTGCAGGCCCGCAAACTGGGAGAGGCGCGCGGGCAGATCTCCGGGGATATGCGCGAACTCGAGGCCTGAGCGGACGCATTGCGTGCACCGGGCGCGCGGCGCATAGTCGCCCCGCAACGCCCCCGCAAGCAGGAGAGACGCCCATGGAGCTACCCGAATTCATCCAGGCCTTCCCCGCCCTCGATCTGCCCTTTCCGGAGGATCAGGTCCGCAGCCACGCGATCCGGTCTGATGCGGGGCTGGTGGTGTTCTTGCACTTCCTGACCGATTTCGAGCTGCCGCCCCATGCCCATAAGGGGCAATGGGGGACCGTGATCGAGGGCGAGGTAGAGCTGACGATCGACGGCGAAACCCGGCTTTACCGCCCCGGCGAGAGCTATGACATTCCCGCAGGCGCGGTGCATTCGGCGCGGCTCAAGGCGGGCACGAAGGCGATCGACGTCTTCGAGGAGGCCGATCGCTATCCGTTGAAAAGCTGAGCCGCCGCGCTCAGGCGCGGATGACCGAGACGCCTTGATTGATCAGCGTGGCAGGCGCCTGCGATTCCATGAAGGCGATGTCATAGGCATCGCGCCCCACCGCGATCAGCGCCATCGTCTCGGGCCCGCACATCCCCGTCGCATCGACCAGATGCCAGCCGCCATCGAGCCAGACCTCTCCCACCGCGTGAAAATCCTGCGGGGTCACGTCGGGCCCGTAGACCGAGGCCATGCGCGCCGGGATTTGCGCCGCACGCACCATCGCGCAGAACAGATGGGCGTAGTCGCGGCACACGCCCTGACGGCCCGCGAAGGTTTCGAGGACATTGGTGTCGCTGTCGGAGGCTCCCGGCACATAAGAGAGGTTCATCTCGATCCAGTCGCGGATCGCGGCCACCTTCGCCCCGCCCTGCAGATCGGAGAAGCGCTTGCCGACAAAAGAGACGAATTTGTCGGACTGGACGTAGCGCGAGGGGCGGATATAGGGCGCGGCCTCGGTGGGCAGCGCATGGAGCGGCGCGGCCTGCATCCCGCTCAGGTCAGGCCCGGGGCGCGCGATGTCGATCTGAGCCTGATAATGCAGCTGCATCTCGGTGCCGACCTGCGCCCAGATTCGCTGGCCCACCCCGCTATCGCCTGCAATCCGCGTCACGCGGGCATCACCGAGATCGAGGCTTTCGCGCACAATTTGCTGGCCCGGCGCATGCGCTGCCTCGAGCACCAGCGCAACCGTATTGGGCTGGGCGAATTGATAGGTCATCTGCACGTCGACAGAAATGCGCATGTCGGCTCCTTTCGCGACTGGGAGGGGGCCCGGACGCGAACGCCCGAGCAAAGGCGCTGTGCCGAAGGAAGGCGTGCGAACGTGGTTCGGTTCCCCTGAAGGCAGCGGAACGCGGCAAGCCTCGCACCCCTCAGGCAAGCGGGGCACGACATGCGGCCCGGAACGCGAAGGGCGGCGGAGCCTCCAAGGCGCCGCCGCCGCTAGATGGCCGCCAAGTCAGGCCGCGGATCAGTCGATCTTCACCAGTTCCACGTCGAAGGTCAGCGCCTTGCCCGCGAGCGGGTGGTTGGCGTCGAGGAACAGCTCTGTCTCGTTCGCATCCGCGATCACGACATTGATCGTCTGACCGTCCTGGGTCTGCACCTGAAGCTGGGTGCCCGGTTCGGTCGGGATGTGATCGGGCACGGCGGCACGGTCGACAGCCTGCACGCGCTCGGGGTGATGGGGGCCGTAAGCCTCGTCGGGCTCGCAGCGCACGGTGCGCTTCTCGCCGACTTCCATGCCGGTCACGCCCTTGTCGAGACCGGGGATGATCTGCCCCGAGCCAAGCGTGAAGGCGAGCGGCTCGCGGCCTTGGGAGCTATCGAAAACGGAGCCGTCATCGAGCTTGCCGGTATAGTGAAGATGCAGGGTATCGCCCGGCTTTGCCTGGGTCATGGTGAGATCCTTTCGGGGGGAGAGGGTGAATTTACCGAGGCCGCGTTCAGCGCGGGTGGCTCGTTGTTTCACCCCCCAAGCTGGCAATTCCGGGCGGGAATGTAAACCGGGGGGCGGGGAGAAGGGGGGAAATTCGTACAAGCCAGTTCGCTTGACAGAAGGCTGTTCGAAGTGGACCGTTTGGAACTTGTCTTTTTTTGAGGGAAAAATGTCTCTAGAATACTCTATACGCGATGAGCTCACAGGAGCGGCGCTTGAAATATCGGAAAAAAAAATACCTGAAATTAAAAAATGCGGCCACCGCTATTGACTTGATTCAGGAAGTCGAAAACAACTTCGATCTATTTGCGAGCGCCTTCATCGAGCTTGAGGAATATCAGATGAGTGCGGCAATTAGATATTATTATTCCACCGATCGCAGCGAGGACCTTGATAGACTTTTTGAAGATATCCGTCCGAAGCTAAATTTGAAGCTGGTAGGGCTTCTTACCGCCTCTCGATCCTATGATGAGCAAATTCATCAGCGAGCTGATGCTTTGATAAAAACCTCCAATGACTTAGAAGTTGATTTAAGAAAAGAATTCTCGAAGGCGTACGAGGAGAGCTTCGAGTATCGTGTAATGTACCACTTGCGTAATTATGCCCAGCACCATCGCCCTCCGCTGGGCCGCCTTTCTTTCTCGCACTCCAACCAATGGGAGAGTTGCCCGAGGAGCCAATCTCCTGCGCGCTCTAGAATATCCATCAACCCAAAGCTTAATACCGACGATCTACTGAGTTCTAAAAAAATCAACAAAAAAGTCCGTGGAGAAATTGAGCTTTTAAAGGTGAAACACCTTGATCTCAAATTCTTCACCCGAGGCTTTGTGCAAGAAATTTACAAAATCCATCAGACGTTCCGAAAATCTACTGAAGACGAATTATTGAAATTTCTTAATGTCATCAAGGATTCCAACGAAGATCTAGCAGCTTTCATCGGAAAAGCCTGCGACTATCCCGTCCTAGAGAAAAAAGAGAAAAACGGAAACAAAGAGAAAACCTTCCTAGATTACTCGCACCAAGCGCGGATTCTTGACAAGAGAAAGCTATGGGCTCGACTTGCTTGGGTTCAACGTGGCTTTATTTCATCAGAGATAAGCTTTTCAGTTGATACGTTTCCGAAAAGTGACGAAGATATTTGGATTGTGAAGTAAGCAAAAAGCGCCCCGTGGGGCGCTTTCTCCATTCCATCTGTCACAAAACCTTACAGCTGCGCCGCGACGTCCTCGGGCACGTCGAAATTGGCGGTGACCGACTGCACGTCGTCATCGTCTTCGAGCGTGTCGATCAGTTTCATCAGCTTCTGCGCGGTTTCCAGATCGACCTCGGTGCGGTTCTGGGGCTTCCAGATCAGCTTGGCTTCTTCGGCTTCGCCGAGTTCGGCCTCGAGCGCTTCGGACACTTCCGACAGGCTCTCCATCGGGCAGTAGATCCAGTGGCCTTCCTCGTCGCTTTCCACGTCCTCGGCACCGGCTTCGATCGCGGCCATCAGAACGGTTTCGGCGTCGCCCACCGAGGCCGGATAGGTGATCTCGCCCACGCGGTCGAACATGAAGCTCACCGAGCCGGTGGTGCCGAGGTTGCCGCCGTTCTTGGTGAAGGTCGAGCGCACGTTGGAGGCGGTGCGGTTGAGGTTGTCGGTCATCGCCTCGACGATCACCGCGATGCCGTTCGGGCCGTAGCCTTCGTAACGGATCTCGGTATAGTCGTCGCCCTCGCCCGCCTGCGATTTCTTGATCGCGCGGTCGATCACGTCCTTGGGCATCGACTGCGACTTGGCCGCCTTCACGGCAAGGCGCAGACGCGGGTTCTTCTCGGGATCGGGGTCACCCATCTTCGCGGCAACCGTGATCTCCTTCGAGAGCTTGGAAAACATCTTCGAGCGCGCCGCATCCTGCTTGCCTTTGCGGTGCTGGATATTGGCCCATTTGGAATGGCCTGCCATGGGTATCTCCGTCGGATAATCGCGAAATCGCGCCCGATATAGTGCGGTTTGGGGGGGCGCTGCAAGCGCGATGGGTCAGCCGGGCAGTTTGAGCTGGCCCGCGCCCTGATCCTTGGTGGGGATCGGCTGGGGCGTCTCGAAGCGCCAGCTCATCCCCGTGGGCGTGGTGAGGCGCACCTTGGCATAGGGCTCGAACAGATCACCCAGCCCGCCCGGGGCGGTGGCGAGATAGCTCGGTTTATAGCCCGTCACCTCATAGCTCATCGGATAGGGACAGTCGTTCAGCGTGCCGGCAAAAGTGCCCTCGATCTCGGCGTGGCAGAGCGTTCCGTCATTGAACGAGACCTCCATCCGCGTCCCCGTGAGATGCACCTTGTCGGGCCAGGACGGCGCGCGCGTTCCGGTCGCACATGCGGCCAGTGCAAGCGGCAGGATCAGCATGAAACGCATCGGCTTTCTCCTCAGAAGGGCCAGATCAGCGGGATCAGCAGGCAGGCGGTGAGGCCGGTCACGATATCCATCGGGATGCCGAAGCGCAGGAAATCGGAGAATTTGTAGCCGCCGGGCCCGTAGACCATCATGTGAGTCTGATAGCCGATCGGGGTGGCGAAAGCCACCGAGGCCGAGAACATCACCGCCACCGCGAAGGGCCGCGGATCGAGCCCGAGCGCCGCCGCGAGCGAGATCGCAATCGGCGTGTAGATCACCGCAACCGCGTTGTTCGACAGCAATTCCGTCATGAAAAGGCCGAGGAAATAGACCACGATCAGCGCGGCCTGCGGGGGCAAGGTCTGGAGCCAGGGCGCGACGCCGCTCACGATGAGTTGTACCGCGCCCGAATGTTCCAGCCCCACGCCCACCACGAGCATCGCGAAGATCAGCGCAAGCAGGCGGCCCTCGATGAAGGTGAAGGCCTCGTCGGTGTCGATGCAGCGCAGGATGAGGATGCCCGCGACCGCGACCATGGCGAGCGCGAGGATGGGCGCCACGCCAAGCGCCGAGAGGATCACCACCGCCGCGAGCGCGCCGATGGCGGCGGGCATATGCGAGCGGCGATAGGCGCGGGCCTGCGGTTTGGATACATCGACGAGATCCATATCCGCGGCAAGGCGCGCGATATCCTCGGGCGCGCCCTCGAGGAGCAGCGTGTCGCCCACCACGACCACGAGATCGTCGAGCTGGCGGCCGATATTCTGGTTCCGGCGATGGGCTGCGAGCACATAGACGCCGTAGCGGCGGCGCAGGCGCATGTCGCCCAGACGCTGCCCGATCATCCGGCAGCCGGGCGAGATCAGCACTTCGACCGTCTCGGTGCGTACCGAGGACAGCTTGTCGACCATGCGCAGGTCGCGGTTCTTCTGCATCCCGAGCAGCTCTTCCATTTCGGAGCGCAGCACGACGCGGTCGCCCGCCTCGAGTTCGACCGAGGGCAGATCGCGCCGGAGCGAGGCATCGCCGCGCAGCACGTCGATCACACGCACGCCCTCGCGTTTGAACGTGTCGGTTTCGAGAACCTTCTCACCGATCAGGCCGCTTTCCTCGGGGATCGCGACCTCGGTGAAATATTTCATCTTCGGGCGATCGCCGAGCAGGAAGGAGAGCGACTGACGCTCGGGGATGAGGCGGCGCGCGAAGAGCATCATGAACGCCCCGCCGACAAGGCAGATGGCGAAGCCGAGCGGCGCGATCTCGAAGATCGAGAAGGGCTCGATCCCGCGGGCGCGTACCACACCGTCGACGAGAATGTTCGTCGAGGTGCCGATCAGGGTGATCATGCCGCCCATCACGGTCACGTAGCTCAGCGGCATCAGGAAGCGCGAGGGCGAGATATTGAGCTTGCGCGCGACCTGGATGAAGACCGGGATCATCACCGCGACGACGGGCGTGTTGTTCATCACCGCGCTGGCCAGCATGGTGATGACGAACATCAGCAGGATCGTGAGCTTGGGGCTGTCGTCAATGCGCGCCTCGGCATAGCGGGTCATCGCGTCGAGCGCGCCGGTGCGCACCAGCGCCCCCATGATCAGGAACATGAAGGCGATGGTCCAGGGCGCGGGGTTCGCCAGCACCGCCGAGGCGCTCTCGTAAGGGGTCAGCCCGAAGACCAGCATCAGGGCCGCGCCCGCGATCGCGGTAACCTCGGGCGGCCAGGTCTCGCGGATGAACATCACGAACATCCAGGCCACGACCAACAGCGCCAGAATGGCCATGCCGGTTTCACTGAAGGGCAGTTGGATCATTTGTGAGGCTCGCGCAGACGCATCGCGCCGATACTACAAGTGCAGCGCGCCCGGGCAAGCGTGGCGTGACAGGCGGGATACGCTTTTGGAGGCAAATGCATGGTTTTCGGGCGATTTGTCGCGCTGGAGATGGGAGCTGGGATCAGAACGGGCTTGCCTGCGCGAGACGCCCGCCGATGCGGACCGCCTCGCAGCGCTTGGCGCGGCCCGAGCGGTCGTCGGTCTCGATATAGAAGCCGCAGATCGTGACATCGCCGCGTGCGGGGCTGAAGCGCTCCTTTGCCATGCCGGTCACGAAACGGCGCATCGGTTCGGCCTTCTCCATGCCGATGACCGAGTTGTAATCGCCGCACATGCCCGCATCCGACAGGAAGGCGGTGCCGCCTTCGAGGATCTGCGCATCGCCGGTGGGCACGTGGGTATGGGTGCCCACGACCACCGAGGCGCGCCCGTCGCACCAATGGCCCATCGCCATCTTCTCCGAGGTCGCCTCGCAATGCATGTCGACCAGCGCCGCCTGCACCGCGCCGCCCAGCGGAAAGCGCTTCAGCTCGGCCTCGATGGCGGAGAAGGGATCGTCGAAGGCGCGTTTCATGAACACATTGCCCAGCACCTGCGCCACCAGCACCTTGCGGCCACGGCGGTCGGAGAACACCCGCGCCCCCTTGCCCGGTGCTTCCTTGGCGTAGTTCAGCGGGCGGATGATGCGCGGCTCGCCCTCGATGAAACGCATCATGTCCTTCTGGTCGAACGCATGATCGCCAAGGGTCACCACATCGGCGCCCGCCTGCAACAGGGTCTTCGCATGATCGCCGGTCAGCCCCATGCCGCCCGAGGCGTTCTCGCCATTGACCACGACGAAATCGAGGCCCCAGTCATCGCGCAGTTTCGGAAGGCGATCGGTGATCGCGGCGCGGCCCGCGCGGCCCATCACATCGCCAAGGAAAAGTATCTTCATGGCGCATGGGTTTAGGGCCTGAGCGCGCGCAAGGCAACGGCATTGATGCAGGCGCGGGCGATGGCGGGCTGCTTCGGGTGCAAGATCATCATGACGATTTCTCATGCGCGCGCGTCGGTTGCGGGCTTTGCTCCGGCGCGCGCGCGCCCTAGAACGGGGGCAAGCGAATGCGGGAGCAGGACATGAGTGACGACGTTCAGGTGATCTTTACCCCCTCGGGCAAGCGCGGCCGTGTGGCGCGCGGCACGAAGGTGCTGGCTGCGGCGCGCAAGCTGGGCGTCGATCTGGACTCGGTCTGCGGCGGGCGCGGTGTCTGCTCGAAATGCCAGTGCACGCCGTCGTTCGGCGATTTCCCCAAGCTCGGGTTGCATGTGGACCCCGACGCGGTGAGCCCGCTCAACGCGGTCGAGGAGCGCTATGACCGGGTGCGCGGGCTCAAGCCCGGGCGGCGTCTGGGCTGCCAGACCGAAATCCTGGACGATGTGGTGATCGACGTGCCGCCTGAAAGCCAGGTCCACAAGCAGGTCGTGCGCAAGGCCGCCTCCGAGCGCGTGATGGAAATGGATCCGGCAACCCGGCCCGTCTATGTCGAGGTCAAGGAGCCCGACATGCACCGGCCCGAGGGCGATTTCCAGCGGCTGGCGCAGGCGCTCGAAAAACAGTGGCAGGTCAAGGGCGTGCGCGCCGATCTTGAGGTGCTGCGCGTGTTGCAGCCGGTGCTGCGCAAGGGCGACTGGAAGGTGACCGTCGCGCTGCATGACGCGGGCGACGGACCGCGCGTCACGGGCGTCTTCCCGGGGCTGCGCGAGGCGCCGCTTTACGGGCTGGCGATCGACCTCGGCTCGACCACCATCGCGGGGCATCTGGTCGCGCTCGATGACGGGCGGGTGCTGGCGAGCGCGGGCGTGATGAACCCGCAGATCCGCTTCGGTGAGGATCTGATGAGCCGGGTGAGCTATGCGATGATGAACCCCGGCGGCGATCAGGAAATGACGCAGGCGGTGCGCGACGCGGTGGGTGATCTGGCACGCGAGCTTGCAGGCGAGGCGCAGGTCGAAACGTCCGAGATCGTCGAGGCGGTCGTGGTCTGCAATCCGGTGATGCACCACCTGCTGCTCGGCATCGACCCGGTCGAATTGGGTCAGGCGCCCTTCGCGCTTGCGACATCGGACAGCCTCGACTTCCCCGCCCGCGAGATCGGAATCGAAGCCAGCGCCGGAGCGCGCGTCTATATCCTGCCGCTGATCGCGGGCCATGTGGGCGCAGATGCGGCCGCGGTGGCGCTGTCGGAAGCCCCGCAGCGCCGCAAGGATCTCTCGCTGATCGTCGATGTCGGCACCAATGCCGAGATCCTTCTGGGCAACGAGAGCCGCGTGCTCGCCTGCTCCTCGCCCACCGGTCCGGCTTTCGAGGGCGCGCAAATCTCGAGCGGCCAGCGTGCCGCTCCCGGCGCGATCGAGCGCATCGAGATCGACCCCGCGACCAAGGAGCCGCGCTTCAAGATCATCGGCAACGAGCACTGGTCGACCGATCCCGAGTTCGGCACGCCGCGTATCACCGGCATCTGCGGCTCGGGCATCATCGAAGCCGTGGCCGAGATGCGCATGGCCGGGATCGTCGATGCCTCGGGGCTGATCGGTTCGGCCGAACAGGTCGGCACGCCGCGCTGCGTACCCAATGGGCGCACCCATGAATACGTGATCTTCGATGGCGGCAGCGAGGGCCCGCGCGTCACCGTCACCCAAGGCGATATCCGCGCGATCCAGCTGGCGAAATCCGCGCTTTATGCGGGCGCACGTCTGCTGATGGACGAGATGGGCGTGGACACGGTGGACCGGGTGGTGCTCGCGGGCGCGTTCGGGGCGCATATCTCGCCCAAGCACGCGATGGTGCTCGGGATGATCCCCGATGCGCCTCTGGACCATGTCACCTCTGCGGGCAACGCGGCGGGCACGGGCGCGCATATGGCGCTGTGTTCGGTGAAGGCGCGGCGCGAGATCGAGGATCAGGTGAAGAAGATCACCAAGGTCGAGACCGCGATCGAGCCGCGCTTTCAGGAGCATTTCGTGGCTGCCAACGCCCTGCCCCACGCAACCGCCCCCTTCCCCGAGCTGCGCAAGGTGGCGACGCTTCCCGATGTCAGCTTCAACACCGGCGGATCGGGCGAGGATGGCGGCGGGCGCAGGCGGCGGCGTCGGGGCTGAAGCGACGGGCGGGCAAGGTCAGGGATCGGCACGGGCGCTATCGCGCGTTGGTGCACTACCACCTGCCCGCGCCCACCTGCACGACCATTTTCAGGGCCGGGCGGCAATTGCGGCAATGCGCAGCCGGAGGCAGGCTCAGAGAGCCGCCAGCAGCATCCCCACCATCGCGAGCATCGCGAGGATCTGCGCGAAGTAGAAAGCGAAGCGCACGAAAATCACGGTATCGCTCTGCTCCAGCACGATATGGACGGTGCTTTGCAGGATACGCGCACCCAGAACGATCAGCGCCAGCGCATCGAGGGCGGGGCTCTCCAGGCCAACCCGGTCGATCACGTAGACGATCGTGCCGAAGACGGGAAGGTTCTCGATACAATTCATATGCGCGCGCATCGCCCTCGGGTAGAGACCGGCGCCAGCGTTCGGATCGGCCGTCCAGTGGCTCGCGCGCGTGCGACCGCTGAGAATGCGCACCCAGCGATAGGGGCCGACGAAGGCAAAGAGAATGAGAAGAGTCCAGAGCGCGAAGCCAAGGAGTGCCAGAAGGGGGATTGTCATCTTCGTCCTTTCCTGTGCGCGAAAACCCGAGCCAGTGTCGTCCGCGACTTGGCCTCGGGCGCGGGTCGCGTCACTATTGGACCGCCCCTCCCCCGGAGGCCAAGCGACAACCTTTCCAGAGCGGAAACGTCAGGAAGTGACAGATGACCCGGAACCGAGCCGAGACGATCTACGACACCCCTCTCCCCGAGGAGTTGCGCCTTGCGGTGCGCGCGCAGACGCAGGCGCAGATCATCGAATGCCTCAACCGGTTCTACATGCTCGAGACCGAGATGTGGGGCAAACCGGTCGATGCGTTGATCGTGCGGATGGTGGTGCAGGGGCGGCTTCAGGGGCGGCTTTATGATCTCAGCGCGCTCTCGGCCGCGCTCGGGCTTCCGATCGCCACGCTCCATCGCAAGGTCGCGGATCTTGTCGAAGGCGGGCATCTGCGCCGGGAGCCGCGGGGAAAGTCCGTTTACCTCGTGCCGACCGACGAAACCTGCGGGGCGCTCGATGAAACCTTCGAGGCCATGGTTGCGGCGCTGCGCCGCCTCTATCGCGGGGGCGTGCTGAAGGAGGGCGAAGGGGACGGGCCTTTCTGTCCGCCCTGAGGATCGCGACAGGGACCGGGGCGGGCGAAGAGGCATCACGGATTTGCGCCCCCCGAGAGACGGCGGACGCGCCCGTTGCCCTCGATCGAACGGGGCGAGGTAGCTACGTGCGCCGACAGCGTTCCAGCCCCCCCCCCCCCGCGAAAAGCGGGAGGCTGGTCTGGTTTCGGGCAGGCCAAGGCCCTATCGCTTTGCCGGTCCTGCTTGCGCCCTCAGGCGTTGAGAATGACTTTCATCGCCTTCTCGCGCGCGGCATTCGAGAACACCTCATAGGCCTCGAGGATCTCATCGAGCTTGAAGCGGTGCGTCACGAGCTTGGCCGGGTCGACCTTGCCCGAACCCAGCGTCTTGAGAAGCATGGGCGTCGTGTTGGTGCTGACCAGCCCCATCGAGATGTTGATGTTCTTGATCCAGAGCTCTTCGATATGCAGCTCGACCGGCTTGCCATGCACGCCGACATTGGCGATCGAGCCACCGGCGGAGACGATCTTCTGACAGGTATCGAAGGTCGCGGGCACGCCCACCGCCTCGATGGCGACATCCACGCCAAGCCCTCCGGTCATCTCCATGATCCGTGCGACGACATCATCCGCCCCCACCTGAAGCGTGTCGGTCGCGCCGAATTGCTTCGCGAGTTCAAGACGCGCCGGGTCCATGTCGATCATCACGATCCGGCCCGGGGAATAGAACTGCGCGGTCAGGAGAACCGACATCCCCACCGGCCCCGCGCCGATGATGGCAATCGTATCACCCGGTTTGACGCGGCCGTATTGCACACCGATCTCAAGCCCGGTCGGCATGATGTCGGAAAGCATCACCAGCGCCTCTTCATCGGCACCTTCCGGGATCGGATAAAGCGAGTTGTCGCCATGCGGGATGCGGACATATTCCGCCTGCGTGCCGTCGATCAGGTGCCCGAGGATCCAGCCGCCATCGGAGCAATGGGCATAGAGCTGACGCTTGCAATTCGCGCATTTCCCGCAAGAGGTCACGCAGGAGATCAGCACCGGATCGCCGGGCTTGAAATTCGCCACGGCATCGCCGACCGCCTCGACGATACCGACGCCTTCGTGGCCCAGGGTGCGCCCGGGCGTGACCGCGGGCACATCGCCCTTGAGAATGTGAAGATCCGTGCCGCAGATCGTCGTCTTGGTGATCCGCACGATCACGTCGGTCGGTTTCTCGATTTCGGGTTTTTCCTTTTCGACCCAGCTTTTCTGCCCCGGTCCGTTGTAAACAAGCGCCTTCATGACACGCCTCCCAGCCTGTGTTCGCGGGCCGGTTCACCGGCCCCGGATGCGACCCTAGCGGCACCAGCGGCAGCGCGCCTGTCCGGTTTTCGGACAGCCCGTGCGAGAGCCGTCGGACACCAAAAAGCGCCGCGCATCCTGAAGATGCGCGGCGCCAGTCTCGGGGCGCCCGATCAGGCGGCCCGCTCGGGGATCTTGAGGCCCAGCCAGTCGGTGTAGAAGGCGTCGATATCGGGCTCGAAATCATGGATCACCGGATACCAGGGCGTCGGCGCCTCGACATCGAGCAGATCGCCCGATTTCGGACAGTAATATTCCCGGATCACCTGCCAGTCCGAAGAAGGCGCCATCAGCTTGGGATAGAGCTCTTCCATTTCCTCGGGGGTTTCTCGGACGCGCATCACCGCGTGCAGCTTCCAGTTCTCGCGCCAGTCGCAGAATTCGTGACCGGCCTGCGATTTGACCACCCATTTCTTGTCCGAGGCCCGCTGCACGATATAGAGCTTGGGCCCGAGCGGCAGAATGATCCTGTCATCCCACGGGACCTGCTCTTGCAGGATCTCGAGATATTTGACGAAGCGATCCGCATCCTTGGGCGTGGAGAGCATCGTCTGCAGGGTGTCGCGGTCGATCTTGCCATCGACCAGATCTTTGATCTTCGCTTTCGTGTAAGCCATTGCTTTTCTCCTGAGTTTCTCGGGGCGCCGTGCGGGGAGGCGGATACGGCGCCCCGCGGGATCATTCCTCGACGAACTTGACGGTCTTCACGTCCGGCAGATCGGAGAGGTCCATGGAATATTCGCGACCATAGGAGGGGATCGGCAGATCCTCTTCCTTCAGTTGCCACTCCTCGGGCAGATCCCAGAACTTGCGGAACCCTTCCTCCCATTTCGGGCCGAGCTTGAAGCTCGCCGCGAACATCTGCTGGACATGGGTGCCTGCGTCCTTCGCGAGGATGCGCTCGCGTTCCCTGGCCATCCACTCGCGGGTCGGCTGGGCCTTGGCCAGACGGTCCTTGCGGATTTGCGCGCGCAACGCCTCGGTGCCCGCCTCATCCGCCGCAAACAGACCATCGGCCCCTTTCGCGAGCACGACGCCGTAGACCGTCTCGGCGAAGCGTTCGAGCAGGTAGCCGCCATTCACATCCTCGGCCACCGACTGCGCCTCGCGATCAAGCGGATCGCCGAAGCCCGGACCACCACGCATGTAGTTGAGGTAGAGGTCGTAATCCTTGAACATCTCCTCGGTGGTGATCGCCTGCTTGTCGCGCTTGATGCCCTCGGGGTTCACCATCGCGTCATAGGTCGGGTGTTCGGGATCGGTATCGCCGCCGAAGGGAATGGGATCACCGTTGGCGATCTTTTCCTTCAGCCCCGTGTCATGGGCCGCGAAGCGATAGCCCGAAGCCGCCGGATAGCCGCCCATCAGCCCCCAGTCGGAGCTGATATGGCCGTTGCCCATGAAGAACATCGTCCAGTCCTTCGCGTTCCAGACCATGCGCAGGGATTCAAAGCCGCAGCCGCCGCGATACTTGCCCGCGCCGCCCGAACTGGCCTTGATCTGGCGACCCAGATAGACCAGCGGTTCGGCCAGCTCCCAGATCTCCATATCGCCCATGTCGCCTTCGGGGTTCCAGATCGCCGCCGCGTGGCTGATGCCGTCGGCGATGGCGCTGGCGCCGACCCCGTTGGCCGCGCATTCGAAGGAGTTCACCGCATGGATCTCGTCATACTGGTTGAACCCGCCGCCCTGCAGCCAGTTCGAGGTATTGGCGTTGCCCGCGTTCACCTCTTCGAGATAACCGCGCCCGAAATAGCTGCGCGAGAGCCCGCGCCAGAGCGCCGTCCAGCTTGAGACCAGGAAGTGCCAGCTATAGGCGAAGGCCACGCGCCGGTCGTCGGGGTTCATCCAGGTGCCCTTGGGCAGGCGAAACTCGGTCCCGTAGGCGGCCCCGTCATTGATCATCTCGGTCGGGATCAGGGTCTGGGTCATCATCACCCAGATACCCGAGGTGAACGAGACCGAATGGGCGTTGTAGGTGTGCCAGCCCCAGCGTGACGAGCCCTCGAAATCGAGCCGCCAAGTCCCGTCCTTGCGGATCGTCATCTCGGAGGGAGTGTGCATGATCGTGTCGACCTTGGCGAAATCCGAAGGCACGCGCACGTCTTCATGGTTGTAGGGCACGTCGACGAAGCCGACCTGACGATAGGTGCCCGGGATGGTCATCGCCTTGATCCGGTTCTGCAGACCGATCCGGCCATGCTCGACCGCCTCATAGGCGAATTTCCAATAGGCCTCGATCCCCTCCTCGGCGATCACCTCCTCGACCAGCTTGCGGATCATGTGGCAGCCGGCGACGCGGGTGCGTTCGTCTAGCATCCAGTAGCGCGTGGTGCGCACCGCGCGCTGGCTCTCATGCAGCCAGTCGCGTTTCAGCTCGTCATTCTCGCCGATCTTGCGGCAGGTCACCGAATAGCCGTCGCCGAAGCGCTGCACCTGACCCGTCGTCATCGAGCCCGGGCCGACCGCGCCGGTGTCGATCACATGGGTCACGCCGCCGACCCAGCCGATCAGCTCGCCCTCGTGGAAGATCGGCACGATGGTGTGGATGTCGCACGGATGGACATTGCCGATCAGGCTGTCATTGTTGCAGAAGATATCCTTGTCCTTGATCCCCGGATTACTCTCCCAGTCGTTCTCGATCATGTATTTGATCGCGGCGCCCATGGTGCCGACATGGATGATGATCCCGGTCGAGGTCAGGATGGAATCCCCGGCCGCGTTATAGAGGGTGAAGCACAGCTCGCCCTCCTGCTCCACGATCGGGGACGCGGCGATCTTCTTCGCGGTTTCGCGCGCATCGACAACGCCGGCCCGCAAGCGCGAGAACAGCTTGTTGTAGAGGATCGGGCTTTCCTTGTGCAGCGCCCGTTCCGTGAGCCCGGCATAATGCCCGGTGCCCTTGGTCTTGGCCATGATCTCGTCGCGGTGCTGCTTGAGCGTTTGACCGCCACGGACGATGCCCTTGATGTCAGTTTGCATATTCATTGGTTCTTCCTCCCTTGGCCGTCACACTTCTTTCAGATGGAACAGGCGGTGACCGTCGAGCCATGTCTCGAACCCTCCCGGCACGACGAAGGTCGTGGCGTCGGATTCGATGATCGCGGGACCGGTGACCCGGTTGCCGGGCACGAGCCTTTCCATCTGGTAGAGCTGCGCATCGACCCATTTGCCCTTGCGATAGAATTTGCGGGTGCCGAGCTTGGCCTCGTCCGGCGGGGTCGGGCTACCTTCTTCCTCCTTGGGGATGTTGGGTTTCGGGATCGGCACGGTGCCGCGCATGATCGCGCCGGTGATCGAATAGCCCAGCTCGGGCGAACGCGCCGAGGCGGCATAGACCCGCCCGTAAGTGTCGTTGAACGCATCGACGAGCTTGTCCCAGTCCGCCGCCGTCTTTGCCGACTCGATCGGGCTTTCGATCTCGAGATCGTTGAGCTGGCCGCGATACTGCATCCGGTAGCCGGGTTGCAGCGTGACCTGATCGCGCGAATAGCCGTTGAGTTCGAACTCCTCGAGCACGCGCTCAGCCAGTTCGTGCCAGGCGTCGTTCAGGGTCTTCGCCTCGATCTCCTTGGCATCGTCCGACGCCTCTTCGGCGATGTTCACGTCGAGCGACTTGTCGTAGCGATATTCGAAATCCGCCGCGGCGCAGCCGAAGGCCGAGAAGCCCGCAGCCCAGGCCGGCACGATCACGTCCTCGAAGCCCAGACCTTCGGTATAGCCATAGGTATGGACCGGACCGGCCCCGCCATAGCTGAAGCAGGTGAAGGAGGACGGCGAATAGCCCTTGCCCGAGATCATCGAGCGCAGATAATCGCGCAGGTCGCTGTCCAGAAGCTCGATGACGCCCGCCGCCGCTTCCTCGACCGTCAACCCGAGCGGATCGGCGATCTGTTCCTTCATGGCGTCATAGGCGCGCTGCCGGTCGAGCTTGACCTGACCGCCGAGGAAGTTGTCGGGGTTCAGGTAACCCAGAATGACGTGGCAATCCGAGATCGTCACCGTGTCGATGCCGCTATCAGCCCAGCACACGCCGACCCGGTAGCCCGCGCTGTCGGGACCAAGCTTGATCGCCTTGGTATAGGGATCGAGGCGGATGAAGCTGCCCGCACCTGCACCCACGGAATCAAGCCCCACGAGCGGCAGCGACAGCACCAGCCGCGCCATGTCGGGGTCGTTCTGGATCGTCAGTTCGCCTTGCGTGATCAGCGCCACGTCGAAGGAGGTCCCGCCGATATCCGAGCAGGCGATGTTCTTGTAGCCCAGAACCTCGCCGAGATATTTCGCGCCGATCACGCCGCCGATCGGCCCCGAAACGATGGTGCGCGCCAGCTCCTTCGCCTTCCAGCTGATCGTGCCGCCATGCGTGGCCATCACCCGGAAATCGAATTTCGAGCCATTGTCCTTGAACGCGGCCGAGATCTTCTTGAGCGTCTGGCGCGAGGGCTCGGCGGCGAAGGCCTCGAGCACGGTGGTATTGGTGCGGTGGGTCTCCTTGCGCACCGGGTAGTAATCGGTCGAGGCGAAGACCGGGATCTGCTTGCCCGATTTCTCGACCTCCTCGGCCACGATATCGCGCACCCGGCGCTCATGCGCGGGGTTCTTGTAGCTGTGCAGAAGCGAGATCACGATGCCCTCGACATCCTGCGCGATCAGCTCCTGCGCCGCGCTGCGCGCCGTGTCCTCGCGCAGCGGAATGACCACGTCGCCGAACATGTCCACGCGCTCCATCACGCCGCGCGTCAGGTGACGCGGCACGAGCGGATCGTCATAGTAATGGGTGTTGAGGTGGATGCGGTCCTCGTAGGCCATCCCCAGATAGGCCTGACAGGCGCGACCCATGCGGTGGAAATCCTCCATCCCCGCATTGACGATCAGCCCGGTCTTGAGCCCCTTGCGCTGCACCACGCGATTGAGCATCGCGGTGCCGGAATAAACCCCGGTCTGGATCGAGCCCAGCGCCTCCTCCAGCGACAAGCCCCAGTGCTCCAGCCCTTCGCGGCTCGACTCGATGAGGCCGCGCGCTTCGTTATCCGGCGTCGATTGCGCCTTGCCGACGACGAATTCCCCATCCGCATCGACAAAAAACGTGTCAGTCATCGTCCCGCCCGCGTCGATGCCCAGCACCTGCACGGAACGGCTGTTTTTCTTGTCCAGTGGCACGAAAAACTCCTCCCTTAGCCAAAGCCGGCCCGACCTGGGCGCGGCTGAGTCACAGGATGGCGGCGTGATTTCAGGTCGCGGTGTCCGATTTTCGACGGGTCTGACGGACACGCTGCGGACGCGAAATCGCGGCGAAGGTCGGCCCGATACGGCCATATCGAGGGCCACCCGGGAAGAGCTGTCGAAACGTTCAGCTCGGAATGTCTTCAAAGATAGGAAAATCCCGTGAGTGATCGTCACTCACGGGTCGCAGGGGGATTGCCGCCCCATAGGCCTTCAGGCCTTTTGCGATCGCGCGATCCCGAAACTGTCGAGCTTGAGATAGAGCGTCGAGCGCGCGATCCCGAGGCGGCGCGCGACCTGAGAGAGATTGCCGTTCTCGGCAGCGATCGCGCTGATGATTTCGGCCCGTTCCAGATCACGCAAAGTCGTCTCCGCCCCGTTTCGCGTGTCGCGCTGACGGAACTCCGGCGGGAGCGTCCGGTCATCAATGAGCCCGGTCGGAGACAAGGCGTCGAGTGTTGCGACAAGGTTGCGCATCTCGCGGATATTGCCGGGCCAGGCATAGGCTTTCAGAGCATCCATCGCACCGGACGTGAAGCGAATTTCGCGACCGCATTGCCTTGCGCTGTGACAACGGACGAGCTGCTGGAGAAGCGGCGCGATCTCTTCGGGGCGCTCACGCAGAGGCGGAATGTGGAGCCGCACCCCGGCGATCCGATAGTAGAGATCGCTTCGGAAAGCCCCTTTGCGCATTTCGTCATAGAGCGAACGCTGCGACAGGGAGATGATACGCATTCCACGCAAGGAGGCCTGCTCGACCGCCGCCAGCAAGAGCTTCTGAACGGGCGCGATCGCGGCGCCCGGGCTGTTGAGGCACAGCACCCCGACTTCCAATCCGTAGCGAGCCTCGGCGAGATCCTCGCGAAGCCCCGCTTCCGTCAGTTGCGGGCAGTCGATGAGGGTGAAGGGACCCTCGGCTTCGGTGCTCGCGTGATGAATGGCTTCCGCCAGATAGGTCTTCCCGGTTCCCGTCTCGCCTTCGATGAGGATCGGGATCGTGGTCTGCGCGAGCTTTCGGGCCTGAGCGCAAAGCCGCGCGCTCGCCTCTCCGAGCTTGCTTGCCTGATCCAGCTGCGCCGACATATCGAGGGCCTTCGCGCGGCGTTGCCGCATGCAGAGCATGACACCGATTGCCTCGCCCTGATCCTCGATCACCTCCAGATCCGCGCCATGCAGGCAATCGGAAAGAGTTTCGGCGATCGTGTCCGGGGTCTGGTCGATGATTTGGGGCACCTGACCGCGCAGCCATGTGAGCGCTTCATCATCCTCGCAGAACCGCGCGAAATCCTCGGTCGCGAAGACATCCGCGCCGCTGCGATCCATGATCAGCAACGGATCATTCCCCCGACGCAGACGCCGCAAGTGGATGCGTTCGGCCAGAGTTTCGCGTTCACGCGAAACCATGCGGGTCAGTTCCGTCTCCACCTGCAAGGCCAGCGCGGCGGACAAGGCGGCCGCGCTGGTCTGATGAAGAGCTTCCGGCCAGGAGATATCGACCACCCCGAGGAGCCGGCCGGTCCCCGGCTCGGCGATCGGCGTCGCGACACAGTTCCATCTCTGGATCGCTTCGCAGAAATGTTCCGCCTCGCGGATCATGACCGGAAGCCCCAGCTTGATCGACGTTCCGATCGCGTTGGTCCCGATGGCCTCCTCGGTCCATTGCCCGCCAAGGTTCAGATGGTTTTCGCTGCCGCGCGCGAGTGTCCGGCTGTCGCCGACGGCGTCGAGCACCACCCCCGCATCATCGCAGAGCAACAGGATCTCGCCGCTTTTGTTCAGCAGTCGCCCGGCGCGCTGCAGCGCCGTGTGCGCGCCGCGGCGCAACCGGCGCGCAGATGTTCGCTGCGCCGCCAATTCATCTTCCGTCAGGGTCGGCGCAAATCTGAGATGGGAAAAGGAATGGCGCGCGGAACGCTTCCAGCTCTCGAGAACCTCAAGGCGGATCTGGCGTGGAACCCGCCCTACGGCCATGAAGTCTTCCCAATCTCCCTTCTGTACTGTCTGCTCCATCTTCTCCTCCCCGAAAAGACAGGTCATCAGAGCAAGCCAACGGACCTTCTCGCTCCGGAAAGCCTCCGCACTGATTCAGAATACACGAATCATGCGGCCGTGGATGCTGGACACTTTCATAGCAAAGACGATGAAATCCGAGTGTCCGATTTTCGGACGCCCGCAGCATCCCCCCAAATGACGGCTGTCGGCCGGAGCGTCTTCTTCCGCCACCTTTTTTCGCGGTGCACCTGCGTCGCGTCTGACGCCCCGTCACGGCCGCGCGATGGCCGCGCTCCGTGCGCGCCGAAAGGGAGCCCCGCCCCCTCTGCGACGAGGCCCCCGAGAGGTCTGACACTGGCATTGGATCTGCGCTCACGCCTTCGTGATCGCGCCCGAGTGATCGCTATCCCGCCTCTCCTGCGTAGCCCTTGCACCAGACGGAAACACTCCGTCACATCACAGGGAGAACCACTATGTCTTTGAACTTCCGCGCATTTGTCGCGTCGATTTCGGCTGCCGCAACGCTTGCTGTCGCGGGCCCCGCCCTTGCGGACGATCACATGAACCCGATGGTCGGCGGCGCCAAGATGTACGAGAGCAAGCCGATCGCGGCCAATGCCTCGGCGGCGCCGAACCTGACCACGCTCGTCGCGGCGGTGAAAGCTGCGGGCCTCGTCGAGACCCTGTCCGGCCCCGGCCCCTTCACCGTCTTCGCGCCGACCAATGACGCGTTCGACAAGCTGCCCGCGGGCACCGTCGAGACGCTGGTCAAGCCCGAGAACAAGGAGACGTTGACGAAGATCCTGACCTGCCATGTGGCATCGGGCGTGATCACCGCCGAGAACATCGTG
Organism: Thioclava sp. L04-15; assembly: GCF_002020275.1. NCBI lineage: Bacteria > Pseudomonadati > Pseudomonadota > Alphaproteobacteria > Rhodobacterales > Paracoccaceae > Thioclava > Thioclava sp. L04-15. Next base: position 338,733 of record NZ_MPZW01000003.1, read on the forward strand.
GCGACGATCGAAAAGGGCAAAGGCATGGCCAAGATCGAGACGCTTGGCGGGTGCGAGCTGACGGCCACGATGAAGGATGGCATGGTGATGCTCACCGATCCCAAGGGCGATGTCGCGACCGTCGAGACGGCCGATGTGCGCCAGTCGAACGGCATGGTCCACGTGATCTCGACCGTGATGCTGCCGAAGATGTAAGCCCGCTCCCTTAGGGTTTGCGAGAAACGCCCGGTCGGCCTCTGGCCTTCCGGGCGTTTTGCTGCGCGATCCCTCTTGACCGGGCGCGGCGCCTGACTTACCTCTGCGCTCGCACCATGCGGGTATGATGTAATGGTAGCCTGTCAGCTTCCCAAGCTGAACGCGCGGGTTCGATTCCCGCTACCCGCTCCAAGCTCCCCTCAGTTTGGAACCAGCCGGTAGAGCGCGCCGTCATCGGCGTCTTCGATGATCCAGACCTGCCCCTGCGGACCGACCGCAATATCGCGCACGCGCATCTCCAGATCCCAGCGCGCAAGCTGGTCCGAGCCATCTCCAGCGATCAGCGCCACGCCGCTCCCCGCCAATCCACCGATCAGCATATCGCCTCGCCATTGCGGGAAGTCGCCGCCCTCGTAGACCGCCATCCCAGAGGGTGCGATCACCGGCGTCCACCACAGCTTCGGCGGCTCGAACTCGGGCCGGGTATCGTGATCGGGGATCGGCAGACCCGAATAGTGCGTCCCGTTGGAGACTTCGTTCCATCCGTAATTCTTCCCCGGCTCGATCAGGTTCAGTTCATCGCCGCCGCGCGGGCCCATCTCATGCTCCCAAAGCTTGCCATCGGGGGTGAAGGCAAGGCCGTAGGGATTGCGATGCCCCTCGGTCCAGGTTTCGGCGCGAACGCCGCCTTTGTCGTAGTTCGGATTGCCCGGCGCGGCTTTGCCGTCGCGGGTGAGCCTCAGGATCTTGCCGCGCGGATTGTCGGGATCTTGCGCGGTGTCGGGCTGCATCCGGTCGCCCACGCTGAGATAGAGCATCCCGTCCGGCCCGAAAGCGATGATCCCGCCGGGCTGACCGCGCCCTCCGGGCGTCTGCTGCCAGAGCGTCTTCAGGCCCGCGATCCGGTCACCGTCGAGCGTCCCGCGCGCCAGAACAAGCGCGTTCCCGCGCGAGACATAGGTCAGATAGACTTCGCGCGTCGCATCGAAATCAGGCGGCACCGCCACGTCGAGCAAGCCGTTCTGGCCGCGATACTGGACCTTCGGCAGGTCCGACAACTCCCGCGCACCCGAAGGGCCGACATGCCACATCCTCCCCGCCTTGCCCGTGACCAGCACCGAAGCATCGGGCAGCGCCGCGATCGCCCAGGGGTTCTGCAATTCGGCCACGGCTTTGAGCGTAAAGGGCCAGTCGCGCGTAGCCGGCTTCTCACCCACGTTTTGCGCGAAAGCGGGTGCGGCCAGCGCAAGGCTCAGTAACAAACTCGAGAAACGGGTCATCGGCACACCTCCTGTCCCTTCAAAGATGGGACCGATCTTCCTGAGGAAAACCCCTTGCTTCTTCTTGAATTAAATATCTCGGGGGGCTGCCGCCAGGCAGCGGGGGCGGCGCCCCCTGCCCGGTCACAATTTGTCGCCCTCCGGCGACGGGGGCAACGCCCCCCGCCCGCTTCCCCGCTCCTGCGCGCTGTGGCAGAATTGCAAGGTATGCCGATGCATGTCCCCAAAGCCTTGATCGCGGCGGGTTTTCGCAGCAGGCAAAGGTGTAACAGCCGCGTGATCGGGAACCGCCGCAGATGAGCCAAAGACCAGACCATCCCCAGCGCTATGCGCTCGTCAACGAACTTCATGCCCGGCCCTACCCGAAGCTGGGCGTGCCGGGCCATGCAGTCTATCTCGCTTTCAAGGAACCCCGCGACGCGGCGAACCGGGATCGTTCGAAGGACCAGGCGCATCTGGCCGAGCTGCTCACGCTCAACGGCGCGGCCCAGCCCGAAGCCGGGATTACCCATTACACCGGCAAGATCGGGCGGCACGAGCTGAAATGGGAGAGCCATACCGAGTTCACCACCTATCTCGCCTTCGGCAAGGGCGTGTCCTCGCGCGCCTTCGACCCGGCCGAGACAGAGATCTTCCCCGACGCCTGGATCGAGAAAGGCCCCGGCGGACGCATCGCCGCGGTACAGATCCGCATCGTGGACCTGCCCGAAAACCCCGACGATATCGCGCCGATGCTGGAAGAATGGTTCGTCGCGGAAAGCCTCGTCTGCACCTGGGTTCTCGATGGCGCGGCGGTGGTCGCGGGCGATTTCCGGATCGACCCGAACGGGCAGATGCGCTTTGCGATCTTCGCGCGGCCCGGCACCGGGCCGGGGCGGATCGGGCGCACGGTGCAGCGGCTGTGCGAGCTGGAAACTTACCGCGCCATGTCGATGCTGGGGCTTGCGCGCGCGCGTGATCTGTCGAAGCGGCTCAACGCGCTCGACCCGCGCCTGACCGAGATCGTCGAGGGGATGGGCGACGATGCCAATTCCGCCGAAGAGACCCTGCACGAGCTGCTGGAAATCTCGGCCGAGCTGGAAAGCCTCGCGGTGCAGCATTCCTTCCGCTTCTCCGCCACAGGCGCCTATGAGGCGATCGTGCGCGAGCGGGTCGAGAGCTTGCGCGAAAGCCGGTTCGAGGGCCGCCAGAAGCTCAGCGAGTTCATGGCGCGACGTTACGATCCGGCGGTGCGCACGGTGAAATCGGCCGAGACGCGGCTACGGCAGATGGTGACGCGGGCGGCGCGCGCGGGCGAGCTCTTGCGCACGCGGGTCGATGTCGAACGCTCGGCGCAGAACCAGAAACTGCTCGAAAGCATGGACCGCCGGTCCGACCTGCAACTACGCCTGCAACACACGGTCGAAGGGCTCTCGGTCGTCGCGATCAGCTATTACGCGATCTCGGTCGCGGGCTATCTCGCCTATCCGGTCTCGAAAAAGATCGGGCTGACGAAAGAGATCATGATGGCGGGGCTGACCCCGATCGTGATCCTCGCGGTCTGGCTGATGATCCGGCGCATCCGCAAGGGCGTGGGCGGTCACTGATCGGCGATCAGCGGCTTGGCCTCGGCCTTGGCAGCGCTGAGCGCGTCGGCGGGCGCAAGCTCGATCATCAACCCGCGCTTGCCGCCATTGACGATGATCCGCTCAACCCCGAGCGCACTCTGTTCAAACGCCACCGGGCTTGCGCGTTTCTGCCCGAAAGGGCTGATGCCCCCGGTGTGGAACCCGGTCAGTTTCTCGGCCTTCGCGGGCTCCATCATCTTCGCGGATTTACCCCCGAAGGCCGCCGCCACCTTCTTCATCGAGAGCGACGCATCCGACGGGATCACCGCGCAGGCGGGCTTGCCATCCACCTCGACCATCAGGGTCTTGAGAACCCGCGCGGGCTCGGCCCCGATCGCCTCCGCCGCATGAAGGCCGATCTGCGCCAGACCGGCCTCATAGGCATATTCGTGCAGATCGAAGGCGAGCTTGGCGCGGCTGAGCGCCTGTGTCGCCGGGGTGGCATGGCCCATCGGCTCCTCTCAGAACTTGGCGGTGGCCGGGTCCGGCCCGATCCGGCCCTCGGCGCTGTCGAGATCCTTGATCTGCGCCATCTCCGCCTCGGTCAATTCGAAATCGAAGATTGAGATATTCTCGCGCATCCGGTCATGGTTGGAGGATTTCGGGATCGTCACGAGGCCGAGCTGGATCTGCCAGCGAAGGATCACCTGCGCGGCCGACTTGCCGTAGCGGCTGGCGATCTCGGTCAGGATCGCATCCGAGAGCGCCTCACCCTGCCCCAGCGGCGACCAGCATTCGGTGGCGATCCCCAGCTTTTCATGCACCTCACGCTGCTTTGCCTGCTGGAAATAGGGATGCAGTTCGATCTGGTTGATCGCGGGCGCCTCGCCGGTCTCCTCGATAAGCCGCTCCAGATGATCGGGCAGGAAGTTCGACACGCCGATCGCGCGGATACGGCCCTCCTCCCGCAACCGGATCAACGCCTTCCAGCTGTCGACATACTGATCCTGCGCCGGCATCGGCCAGTGGATCAGGTAAAGATCGAGAGTGTCGAAGCCGAGCTTGCTCATCGTCTCGTCAAAAGCTCGCAGCGCCGCGTCATATCCCTGCCGGTCGTTCCAGAGCTTCGAGGTCACGAAAATCTCTTCGCGTGGCACGTCGCTTTCCGCGATACCCCGCCCGACGCCCGCCTCGTTGCCATAGGCGGCGGCGGTGTCGATATGACGATAGCCCGCGTTAAGCGCGCTGAGGATGATGCCGGGGGCCTCATCATCGGGCATCTTCCAGACGCCAAGGCCAAGTTGCGGAATCTTCGTGCCGTCGTTGAGGGTGAGGATGGGAGTGCTCATGGTCGTCTCCTTTTGCCTGAGGGCTGTGCATCAGACTAGGGCGCGGCGGACCGGAGGAAAGGCGTTCAAAAACTCTTGAAAGCAATGGCCCGCGACCGGGCGGTCAGTGCGAACTTCATCTCGCCAGACCGAAGATCGCGCACCCATCGCCAAATGAGTTTCGGCCTCACTCTGTGCGCGGGAAACGTTTGCGCTCTTCGAGGTCGTTCAGGTCCATGTGGTTGCGCATATATTGCTCGGAGGCGCGCTTGAGCGGCTGGTAGTCCCACGGGTAATAGCCGCCCTGCCGCAGGGCCTCATAGACCACCCAGCGCCGTGCCTGAGAGGCGCGCACATCGGCGTCGAACCGGTCCAGATCCCAGCGCCCGCGCGCCTCGGCCTTCAATGCAGCCAGTGTCTCGGCATGGGCCGGATCGCCCGCGAGGTTCGTCAGCTCATGGGGGTCGGCCTCGAGATCGAAAAGCTGATCGGGATCGAGCGCGCAGAGGTTCAGCTTCCAGCGACCCTTGCGCAGCGAGACGAGCGGCGCGTAGGAGGCCTCGGCGGCATATTCCATCGCCACGGGCTCGGCGCGCGGAATGCCTTGTGCCGTCGGCAGAAGGCTTTGCCCGTCAATCCAGGGCGCGATCTCGTCGAGCGAGATCCCGGCCAGATCGCACAGCGTCGGCGTCACGTCGATGGTCGAGACCGGATCGGTCACGACACCCGGTTCAAGACCGGGGCCCGCGATCATCATCGGCACGCGCGACGAGCCCTCGTAGAAGCTCATCTTGAACCAAAGCCCGCGCTCGCCCAGCATGTCGCCGTGATCGGATACGAACAGGATCGTGGCCTCCTGCCGGGTGTCCTCGAGCACCTGCAACAGCGCGCCGACCTTGTCATCGAGATAGGACAGGTTCGCGAAATAGGCGCGGCGCGAGCGGCGGATATCTTCCGTGGTGATGTCGTATTCACGCCAGTCATTGGCGTCGAAAATACGTTTGGAATGCGCATCTTGCTCGTCATAGGGGATCGCGTCGATCTCGGGGTCCAGATGCGCGCAATCCTCGTAGAGATCCCAGTATTTCTTGCGCGCGACGTAGGGATCATGCGGATGGGTGAAGCTCACCGTCAGCATCCACGGGCGCGCATCATTGCCGCGCGCCAGATCGTAGAGCTTCATCTTCGCCTCATGGGCGACGTTGTCGTCATACTCCATCTGGTTCGAGACCTCGGCCACCCCCGCCCCGGTCACCGAGCCCATGTTGTGATACCACCAGTCGATCCGCTCGCCGGGCTTGCGATAGTCCGGCGTCCAGCCGAAATCGGCGGGATAGATATCGGTGGTCAGGCGCTCCTCGAACCCGTGGAGCTGGTCGGGGCCCACGAAATGCATCTTTCCCGACAGGCAGGTCTGATAACCCGCGCGGCGCAGGTGATGAGCATAGGTCGGAATGTCCGAGCGAAACTCGGCCGCGTTGTCATAGACGCCGTTGCGCGAGGGGAGCTGACCCGACATGAAGGCGGCACGCCCCGGCGCGCAGAGCGGCGAGCCGGTATAGGCGTTCTGGAACCGCACCGATTTCGCGGCGAGTTTCTTCAGATTTGGTACATGCAGCCATTCGGCCGGGCCATCGGGAAAAAGCGTCCCGTTGAGCTGATCGACCATCAGGACGAGGATATTGGGTCGGCGCATCGCGGGGCTCCTTCACGTCACGGGGGCTGGGGTCCCGGTGTAGCGAGGAGCGGAGCAGGGAAGCAACCCCGGCCCCGCAGCGTACGTATCACGCCGCAGCGATGATACGCGCCTCATGGCGCTTCAGGCTGGGCCGTGCCGCAGGGTAACTGCCTTCGGCATCGGCAAGCTCGGGGAAGAGCGCGAGGATCTCGTCGCGCTGCGCGCGGCCCATCTCGGAGAGCGTGGCGCGACCGGGCTGGAAGCTCTCGGTCCAGAGCCCGTCCGAGAAGACGATCTCATGCATGTCGAACATGATGTGGATATAGGTGACCTCTTCGGCGGCGCGATCGACCTCGATGCCCGGGAGGCCCTCAAGATGGCGTGCCGCTGCCAACGCCTCGGGCTCGCCCGAGATCAGCTCGGCACGCACCCCGCTCAACAGCACCCTGTGCTGCGGCGAGACGCGCATCTCGCGCTCGGGCTGGTTCGAGCCGAGCGCGCCGGGCGCGATGCGAACGGGACAGAACTCGGGGCGCTCGTCCAGTTCAGCGCGGGTGAGGCTGCGCCGCCCGATCCAGCGGATCGGCTGATAGCCATTGTCGCGGGTAAGAACCCGGTCGCCCAGACACAGATCCTCCACCGCGATCTCGCCGTGCAGTGTCGCGACCCGGGTTCCCGGGGTGAAACAGGGGATGACCTTTTCGATATTGGTGTAGGTCATCGTGCCCACGACAGCGCCGGTGCCGTCGAGGAAGTTGATCGTGCCGTTCTCGGGGTTGGCCGTGTCGCGATTGACGACGACATTGCTCCAGCCCCAGTCGCTGAGGTCGAGCACGTCGTAATCCGCCCCGCCCTCGCCGCCGTCGATGACCGCGCCATCGGTGAGATTGACGAACGTATCCTGATCGTCGCCACCGATCAGGGTATCGGCCCCGCCACCGCCGGTGAGCGTGTCATTGCCGGTGCCGCCCTCGACGAGGTCGTTGCCCGCGCCACCGTCGAGGCTGTCATTCCCCTCGTCGCCCGCGACATAATCATTGCCCGCCCCGCCGAGCACCGTGTCATTGCCGGTGCCGCCATAGAGGCTGTCATCCGCGCCCAGACCGTCGATGTAATCATCGCCGCCGTTGCCATAGATGACGTTGGTATACCCGTCGACCGGATCGGAGGAGAAACCATCGAAACCGATCAGCGTGTCGTTGAACTCCGAGCCGATGATCCCGTCAACGCCGCTGAGCACGTCGCCCGCCGCATCCCCGCCCGAGGCAGTGCCGTTGCTCAGGTTGATCGAGACGCCCGACCCGCTGTCGCTATAGGAGACGTAATCCATCCCCGTTCCGCCCGAAAGCGTATCCGCCCCGGCCCCGCCATGCAGCGTGTCGTTGCCGCCGTTGCCGATGAGCGAGTCATTGCCGGAGCCGCCGTCGAGACTGTCATTGCCAAGCCCGCCATCGAGCGTGTCGTTCTCGGTCCCGCCGAGCAGCGTGTCGTCCCCCGCACCGCCGAGCAGGCTGTCGAAGCCCGCGCCGCCGACGAGCAGATCGTTGCCCGCGCCGCCATTGAGCGTGTCGTTGCCGGTATTGCCGATCAGCGTGTCGTTGCCGTCCTCGCCCAGAAGCGAGTCGTTGCCCGAGCCCCCATCGACGTAATCGTTGCCGGTGCCGGCGGTGACCGTGTCGTTGCCGAGCCCCGCGAACACGGTGTCGTTGCCGTCGCCCGCGCGGATGTAGTCGTCATTGCCGCTGGTTCCGGCAAGACCGGCATCATTGTTGTCGACCTTGTCCGAGCCATTCGCGATCGGCTCGACATAATTGTTGTCGATCAGGTCGTCGCCTGCGGTGCCGTCGACATAGCCGTCATCGAACCCGGTCACCCAGCGGTCGGCGGCCATGTTGGTATTGGTCGCGTTGCTGACGCTGTTGAGCCGGATCGACTGGATCGGCTTGGCCTCATAGGCCGTGGTGTCGGCATTTGCCGTGATCTCCGGCGCGAGGAAGACGCTGCCATCGGTGGTCTGCACGATCACCGCGGTCACATTCGCGGTGGTGCCATCGACATAGGTGATCGTGGCGTTGTAGACGGCCAGACCATCATAGGTGAGCGTCGTCGGACCCGAGCCGATATCGGTGACGATCTGGTCGTTCGAGACGTTGTTATTGGTGTCGAGCGCGCCAACCGTGCCGCCGTTGTCGATCGTGGTGGCCGAAACGATATTCTGGAACAGCGGATTCGTGGTGGAGCCTGCGGTCGCGCCGACAAAGCGGCTCGCATTCTCCATATCGGAATTTCCCTCGTTCGGGTCGAGCATCGTGCTCGAATATCCGAGGTAGATCCAATTAAACGTCGTCGCCATTCGTTACTCGTCCTTGCACACAACACGCCCCGGCGACAAACAAGCGGCTCGCCCCCATCGCGATAGGGACGATACGGGCATCACACACACCCGGAGCTCTGAAGTTGTCGCCAAGAAACTCAGCTGCTCGTCTACACGTTTTTTTCAACGGTTAACGCTCCTGCTCACTGAAATGCAATGGTGATTTCAGTTGGGCAGCTTTGTGACGAAGCTGTGAACTTCTCATGTGTGGGACAAAGATCACACGCTTGCGCGCGCACCCGCAAAATCCCGGGCGACGCACCGCCGGATTGCAGGCTTTTGCGGCCCCGCCTGACGAGCGGTGTTCCTCTAGACCCGCTCTTCGAACGGTTCGGGCTGGCGCCAGGTCTCGCGGTGATAGGCGCTGTCCCAGAACCGCCATTCGTGCCAGCAACTGCGTGCGAAGGCCCGATGCATCCGGGCGCGGACCGCGTCATCGGCCGCCGCGCCCAGCCGGTCGGTGAGGTCCAGCATTCGGGCTACGCTCTGGTCGAAGGCATCGCCCGAATAGGTCGCGATCCAGGCCGCATAGGGGTTTTCCGAGCCGCTGTGCTGCGCGATCTCGTGACCGATATCGCGATAGATCCAGAAGCACGGCAAAAGGGCCGCTACCGCTTCGGGAAAATCCCCGATGGTGGCAGAGCGCAGCAGGAAAGAGACATAGTGATCGCAGGCGGCCGAGGGCGCGATGGCGGCGAAATCGTCCGCGGACACGCCGAATAACCCCATGTAATGGTTGTGCAATTCTCGCTCGACCGCGATCGCGCCCGCCGCCGATCCCGCAAGCTGCGCCACGCTCGGCGCATCGGAGGCCTTGGATGCGGCCAAAGCGAGGGCGCGGGCAAAACCTTCGAGGTAATGCGCGTCCTGAATGATGTACCCCTGGAAGATCGCCGGATCGAGCCGCCCCTCGGCCAGCTCCCGATTGAAGGGCATCGCGTGGATCTGGCGGCGCAGCGAGGCCGTCTCGCGTGCGAGGTCTCGGGTGAAGCTCATTGGTCGTCCTCGTGATATGCGTGGAAATGATGCACCGGCCCATGCCCCGACCCGACCGAGAGACGGTCGGCGGCGGCGAGTGCTCCGCTCAGATAGGCTTTGGCGCGCCGCGTCGCCTCGGGCAGCGGCAACCCCATGCCAAGCCCCGTCGCGAGCGCGGAGGACAGGGTGCAGCCTGTGCCATGGGTATTGCACGTGGCGATCCGGGGCGCATCGAAGCGGAGTTCATCGTGCCTGGTGACAAGCATGTCGGGGCTCTGTTCGCCTTTCAGATGTCCCCCCTTCATCAGAACCGCACGCGGGCCGAGCGCCAGCAGCGCATGGGCCTGCTCGCGCATCTGTTCGAGGGTTTCCGCCTCGTCGCAGCCCAGCAGGTCGGCGGCCTCGGGCAGGTTCGGGGTGATCAGATCGGCGCGCGGCAGAAGGGTTCGCAACGCGCTCACGGCTGCCTCCTCCAGAAGACGGTCGCCACCCTTGGCCACCATCACCGGGTCGAGCACCACCGGGCAGTCGAGCCCGTCGATCCCCGCGGCCACGCACTCGATGATCGCGGCGTCTCCCAGCATCCCGATCTTGATCGCGTCGATCCGGATGTCGTCGCGCAGAGCTGCGATCTGCGCCGCAATCAGATCCGTGTCGCAAAGGCTGACCGCCCGCACTCCGCGCGTGTTCTGTGCGGTCAGAGCGGTGAGCACGCTCATCGCATAGCCGCCATTGGCCGAGATCGCCTTGATATCGGCCTGGATACCGGCGCCGCCGGAGGGATCGGAACCGGCGATGGAAAGAATGTTGGGGATCATGTGTCGCTCCATGCGTTGCACAGGGTTCTGGCGGCAAGCGCCATGTCGGGAGCACGCGAGATCGCCGAGATCACCGCCATCCCGGCACCGCCAGCCGCGCGGATCGCGGCGGCGTCGGCTTTGGTGATGCCGCCGATCGCGAGGCAAGGGAGCTCCGTACGCGCGACGATCGCCGCGAAGCCCTCATGCCCGATCGGCGGGGCGTGATCGGGCTTCGATCCCGTGGCATGGACCGGTCCGACGCCGAGATAGTCCACGCCCGCAGGCACGGCGGAGATTTGCGCCTCGGCCTCGATCGAGAGACCAAGGATCATCTCCGGCCCGATCCGGCTGCGGATCGCCGCCGGATCGCCGTCGCTCTGGCCGATATGGAGCCCCGGCGCACCGACGGAGATCGCAATCTCCACCCGATCATTGACGATGAGCGGCACCTCATGAGGCGCAAGCGCTGCGATCAGCGCCCGGGCGAGCGCCGCGAACTCCGTATCCGGCAGGGTCTTGTCGCGCAGCTGCACCCAGCCCGCACCGCCCTGGGCCGCGGCGAGGGCCTGAGCGATCACCGGCTGCGGCGCGACCGGATCGGTGACGAAACAAAGCGGCGGGATCATGCGAGTTCGATCCTCGCACCGGCGTTCAGAGCTGCCGGATCAATTGCATGGAGCGCATCCAGGAAAGCCGGCTGGAAGGTTCCGGGGCCCTCGCTCGCGGCCCCCGCGCGTTCCCCCGCAAGGCCGTAATAGGCCAGCGCCGCGACCGTCGCCTCGAAGGGCGACTGACCTGCGGCAAACGCGGCCACCACCCCGGTCAGCGAACACCCCAGGGCCGTCACGCGCGGCATCATCGCATCGCCATTCGCGATCCGCACCGCACGCGTGCCATCGGTCACGAAATCGACCGCACCCGTCACCGCGACCACCGCGCCGCCATGCCGGGCGAGCGCGCGCGCGGCGTTCTCTGCGGTCTCGACGCTTTCGCCCGCATCCACCCCTTTGCCTGCCGAGACCGCCCCCGCGAGCGCGAGGATCTCTGACGCATTCCCACGGATCACCGTGGGGCGGAGCGCCAGGAGCCGCGCGCCTAGCGCGCGCCGATACCCCGTCGCGCCGACCGCGACCGGGTCAAGCACCCAAGGCACATCCTTTTCGCCCGCGACCGTTGCCGCCGCCTCCATCGCCTCGGCCCAGGGCGGCGAGACCGTCCCGATATTGACACTCAGCGCCTGCGCGATGCCCGCGAACTCGGCCGCCTCCTCGCGGGCATGGATCATCGCGGGCGAAGCCCCCGCCGCGAGCAGAACATTCGCCATCACGTTCATCGCGACGTAATTGGTGATGTTGTGAACGAGCGGCGCGGTCTGTCGCATCATCGCGAGATATTGGCCGGGATCTTCCATCGCACTCTCCTTGAGCATTTGGCGTCAGGAAGGGTGCGAGAGGGAAGGCGGGAACGCGCCGGACCGTCTCGTGCGCCTCCCTCCGCCGGCATTATCCGGTTCAGGTTCTAAGGGTTCGTCTCAGCCCGGTTGCCCGAGCGCCCCTGTCGCTTCGCGCTCAGAGGTGACATTCTCGCGCGCGCCCGTCAAGCGGGTGTGCCGGGTCAGGCGTCGCGCGGCGCCGAAAAAGTGGCTGGAATGGTCATGAAAGGCGCTTCCGCCTCCCGAAAACTTGCGGGCCAGCCGATCCCCCGTTCGCAGTCGCACAGGCGAGGTCTCGCAGGTTCAACCGATCCGGCGCAGCAGATAGATATCCATCACCCAGCCGTTTTCCGCCCGCAGGGTCTCCCGGACCTTTACGATCTCCGCAGCGACATCGGACAGAACTCCGGCGACAAGGCGCTCTTGCGGCATCGCCACGCACCCACCCCACCAAATCCGGAATCCCTCGGGATCGAGCGACCGGAACGAGCACTCTCCATCGAGCATCACGACGATGGTTTCCGCATCACCCGGCCAACCGTGGTCGCGCAGCTGCCGCCCCGTCGTGATCATGACCGGCGCACCCACCTCGTTGAGCGGAATGGCATGGGCTGCGCAAAGCGCCTGTATCGCGGTGATGCCGGGAATGACGCGCGGTCTCAGCGGAATGCGACGCCCCAATATCCCGGCGATACGCAGGCTGCTGTCGTAGAGCATCGGATCGCCCCAGACCAGCAGGGCGACCCTGCCGGGGGTTCCGGGGTCGAGCGTGTCGACGATCACCGTCTCCCAGGCCTCGGCAATCGCGCCATGCCAATCCGCGACGGTCGCGCCATAGCTGGTCGTAACCACGTCGCGCACCGGCAGGTCGAACTCGACCACGCGCGTTTCGGGATTTTTCAGATGCGTCGCGAGCAATGTCCGGCGCAGTTCGGCCAGTTCGGTTTTCTCGGGGCCTTTGACCGGGATCATGATGAGGTCCGCAGCGTTCATCGCCTCGATCGCCTGCAAGGTGACGTGATCAGGGTTTCCGGTGCCGATACCGATCAGGGCAAGTTCGATCATGCGTCTCTCCAGGGGAAAGGGGGCCATTGGCGGCCCCCTTTCGTCGTCGTTCAGCGGACGTCGCTCAGGCGTAGAGGCGCGGCGTGACGAAGCCGCTGCCGCGCAGGGCGGACGCACGCTTCGCAAGCGCCAGCACCGCCAGATCGACAAGCGGCTCGAGAAGGATCACCGACATATAGGCCGCCCCGAAGGTCAGCACCTGCCCCACCTCGGCAAACCCCTGACCGTAGAGCGCCCAGAACGCGACCCATGCCACGATCCCGCCCTGATAGGCCGTCGAAAGCGCCAGAGCCTGACCGTATTTCAGGTCGACGTAAGCCGTGCCCGGCGCGATCAGACGCTTGGCAAGAAGTTGCAGCCCGAAGAGCGGCACGAGAAGCGTCGTCACGTTCATCCCGTATTGCGGCAGGTCGAAGGGCGCGAAGAACAGGCCCTGAATGAGAAGCCCCAGCGCCAGCCCGATCGCCGCAGGCGCGGCACCAAGCAGTAGAAACAGCGTCGAACCGAGGATCAAATGCACCTCGGAAACGCCAACCGCATGATGCGGCAATATCTGGAAGAAGGTGAAGACCGCGCCGGTGGCGATGGCGGCGCGGGCGATCAGTGAAACGGGGCCCTGTTCGCGTACGGCCTGCGCGGCGATCTTGAGGGTATAAAGACCGGCGGTGGCCGCCGTGGCATAGCTCAGGACGATCTTGGCACCGGTGACGATGCCGGGTTCGATATGCATATCGCGTTCTCCTTGCCGTCACACCCGACGGCGGTTGATGTGGCTGCTGGCCGGTTTCCTGGCTCGCGGGTCGAAGCGCCACTCCACCTTCCCGGGGGCAATCCCCAGTGGTCTTGTCGGAGCGCGCTCACCGCATACAGTCGCGGGGGCGGCCGGGGCTTCGGGTGCCGCAATTTGGTCCACCCTTCCCCGTTCCCGATTGAGCCCTGCGCTTTGCGCATCTGCGGGCACCAAACAGGGTTTCAGGTAAACGCGACCCGCCGGGCCGCGTCAAGTTTCGATCACTCTTCATGCGCGCTTTTCGCGCCTCCATCAGGGGCAAGCGGGCCGTAAAGGATCAGCGCGGGCTGGTCGGATCGGCTTTGTGCCAATCGCTCCGCCAGTTCAGACACGGTGGTGCGGATGAGGTGCTGCTGCGGGTGCCCCACGGCCTCGGCCAGAAGCGCGGGCGTCTCGCCCGGCAGGCCGTGATCGCGCAGGCTCGCGGCGAGGCGCGGGAAGGTGCGCTTGCCCATGAAGACGACCGTCGTCGCCCCCGGATCGGCCAGCGCGGACCAGTTCAACGCCTCGGGCAGATCCCCGGTGATATCGGCCCCGGTCACGAACTGCACCCTGCGCGCCGTCAGCCGCCGCGTGAGCGGCAGACCCGCCGCCGCCGCCGCCGCGCAGGCCGAGGGCACGCCGGGAATGATCTCGTATTCGATCCCCGCCGCATCAAGCGCGCGAAGCTCTTCCTCGAGGCGACCGAAAATCCCGCTATCGCCCGATTTGAGCCGCACGATGCGGGGCGCGGCGCGCGCGTGATCGACCAGAAGCCGGCTGACATGATCCTGTTTTGGCGAGGGCCGCCCCGCCCGTTTGCCGACCGCGATCAGCTCGGCCCGAGCGCTCGCATGTGCGAGGATCGGGCCCGAGGCGAGATCGTCGAACAGGATCACATCGGCGCGCTGGAGCCGATCGACCGCTTTGAGGGTCAGAAGCTCGGGATCGCCCGGCCCCGCCGAGACGAAGGAAACGAAACCGCTCATGCGCTGGCCTCCGCAATGAGGTGAAAGAAAGTGCCGGTGACGCGCCCGCCGCCCGGCATCTCGCACAGCGATCCGGTTTCGGGCACCGCGTCGCCATTGGGATCGAAGACACGGGCGAGCGGCGCATCGGGCTGCGACAGGATCGAGGCATAGTGAAACTCGTGGCCACGCAATGCCGACGCCGCGCGATGGCCCGGCAGCGGCGCGATCAGCTCGGCGCGGCGATAGCCCAGATGCATCTTGCGTTTGGCAAAGCTGGTCGCGAGCCCCAGAAGCCCCAGCATCTCGTGGCGCTTTCCCTCGGCGTCGACGATCCCCGCCCCAAGCGTCATGTAACCGCCGCATTCCCCGTGAACCGGACGGGTCTGCGCGAAGCGGCGGATCCCGTCGAGGAAGGTTCCATTGCCCGCAAGCCGCCCTGCGTGAAGCTCGGGATAGCCTCCGGGCAGCCAGCAGCAATCGGCACTCGGATCGGGGGCCTCATCGGCCAGCGGCGAGAAGGGAAGGATCGTGGCGCCCGCCGCGCGCCAGCCCTCCATCAGGTGCGGATAGACGAAGGAAAACGCGGCGTCGCGAGCAAGCGCGATCCGGCTGCCGGGAGGCGGCACCGGGCGGCATGGCGAGGCGTCGGGTGGCGAGGCCTTCGCGCAAGCCAGGATCGCGGCGAGGTCACAGTGCTCGGCCACGATGCGACCGGCCTCGCTCAGGAGCCGCGCAAGATCCCCCGTCTCCTCGGCTTGCACGAGACCCAAGTGGCGCGAGGGCAATTCGATCCCTGCCGAACGTGGCAGCACGCCCAGCACCGGCACCCCGATCCCCTCGAAACCCTGTCGCACCAGCGCCTCGTGACGGGGCGAAGCGACCTTGTTGAGCACGACCCCCGCGACCGTGACGCCCTTGCGAAACCGCGCGAGGCCCTGCGCCACCGCCGCCGCCGTCTGCGCCTGCCCCGAGGCGTCGATCACCAACACCACCGGCCAGCCCATCAGCGCCGCGATATCGGCGCTGGCCCCGGTGCCGGTCTCGCCCTTCGAGGCCACCCCGTCGAACAGCCCCATCGAGCCCTCGGCCACGACGATATCCGCCGCGCGATCCGCAAGGCCTGCGATCTGCGCGGGCGTCATCGCCCAGGCATCGAGATTGAACGAGGCCCGTCCCGCCGCCGCGCGGTGAAAGGTCGGGTCGATGTAATCGGGCCCGCATTTGAAGGGCTGGACATCCAGTCGCAGCGCGCGCATCGCCGCAAGAAGCCCCAGTGTCAGCGTCGTCTTTCCGGTCCCCGAGGCCGGGGCGGAGATCACCAGTCCCGGTGTCATTCTCCCCGCTCCGGCGCGGTTTCGGGAAAGCGCGGATCGGTGCCGACGGGGCGGTAACGGCGGTCGTAATCGCCCGCGTAAAGGCGGCTTTCATCGAAATCCTCGGCCCCGATGGAGCGTCCGACAAGGATCAGCGCGGTGCGCTCCATCTCGGCGCCGATGGCGGCGCGCAACGTACCGAGCGTTGCGCGAACCACACGCTCATCGGGCCAGCTTGCGCGCCAGACGACGGCGACAGGGCAATCGGCGCCGTAATGCGGGCTAAGATCCGCGATGACCTTCTCGAGCACGTGGACCGAAAGGTGGATCGCCAGCACCGCCCCCGTGCGCGCGAAATTCTCCAGCGTTTCGCCGGGCGGCATCGCCGTCGCACGGCCCGAGGTCCGCGTGAGCACCACAGACTGCACCACCCCGGGAAGGGTCAGTTCCGCGCTGAGCGTCGCCGCTGCGGCGGCAAAACTCGGCACGCCCGGCGTCACGTCATAGGGAATGCCCAGTTCGCGCAGGCGGCGCAGCTGTTCTCCCATAGCCGACCAGACCGACAAATCGCCCGAGTGCAGCCGCGCCACGCCCTGCCCCGCCGCATGGGCCGCCGCGATCTCTTCGATGATCTCGTCGAGGCTCAGCGGCGCCGTGTTCACGATCTTCGCCCCCGCCGGGCAATGCGCAAGCAAGGCCTGCGGCACCAGACTGCCCGCATAAAGGCAGACCGGACACGAGGCGATCAGGTCGCGCCCGCGCAGCGTGATCAGATCGGGCGCTCCCGGCCCTGCTCCGATGAAGTGAACCGTCATCCCTCGTCTCCTTCTGCGACGGCGATGGTCACGCCGCCGATGATCTTGCGTGCCTGTATCAGTCGCGCACCTTGCCCTGCGGCCACCAGGGCCGCCGCCTCGGCCACGGATCCTGTGGCGTGCGCCGCAAACGACGCCTGCGATCGCGTCGGTGTGGCGACCCCTGTCACATCGACGCCCTCGACCTCGCGTCCAATCGCCGCCGCCAGTTCCGCGGCCTTCGGCGCTGCCGTCGCGACCCGGTCCACCGGCCCGACAGATGCCAGCGCTGCACGCAGCGACGCCGCAGACGCGCCGCGCTGAAAACCGATCCCACCCACCCTCATCGCGTGACGCTCCATTGCACCACGGGCCGCGCGGCCGACCAGCCGCGCATTGAGCCGAGCGGCTCGGCGCGCGACAGTTCAATTCGCAGAAGGCTGCCGCCGTGGCGGGATTGAAGCCCCGCAAGCAGCGCCTCGGTCTCGAGCGTCACGCCATTGGCGACGATCCGTGTCCCCTCGGGCAGATGCGACCAAAGCCAGTCGTAGAGTGCCGTCGAGCCGCCGCCGCCGATGAAGACCGCATCGGGCGACGCCAGATCGGCCAGCACGTCGGGCGCGCGCCCCTCGACGGTTTTCATCTGCCGCGACAGACCGAATGTCTCGATATTGGCGCGAATATTGGCGATCCGGTCGGCGCGGGGTTCGATGGTGATCGCGCGTCCTCCGGCAAGGCACCACTCGACCGAGACCGAGCCCGATCCGCCCCCAATATCCCAGAGCAACTCCCCCGGTCGTGGTGCAAGTGCTGCCAGCGTCAACGCCCGTACCGGAGACTTCGTGATCTGCCCGTCATGGGCGAAGCGATCCTCGGACAGTCCCGGCGTCTTCGGCAGACCGCTACCCTGCGGAAGATCGACCGCGTCGAGCGCTACCGCAACCGGAGCCGCGATATCCTCGAAAGAGAACCGATCGGCGCGGGCAAATCGGACGCGTTCATGCGGCCCCCCCAGACGTTCAAGCACATGCATCCCGACCGCCCCGAAGCCCTGCGCAACCAGCCATGCGGCCAAGGCCTCCGGGGCCTCTCCATCGCGCAGCGTCACGACCAACCGCGCACCGCGATGAAGCGCCCGATGCAGCCCCCCGAACCCCGCCGCGTGAAGGGCGAGCGCCGAGACCTCCTCGATTTTCCATCCAAGCCGCGCACAGGCCAGAGACACGGTGCCCGCCACCGGATAGGCGCGCCATTCCCCCTGCGCGAGATGTGCGGCAAGCGAGCCGCCAGCGCCGAACCAGAACGGATCGCCCGAGGCGAGAACCGCGACCCGACGCCCGCGCAGGGCCAGAACCGGGGCGATATCGAAGGGTACGGGCCAAGCCCTGCCACGTTCGCCCGCCGCGACCAGATCGAGGTGGCGCGGCCCGCCGAAGATCACCTCGGCCTGCGCCAGCGCGCTTCGGCTTGCATCCGAAAGCCCGCTCAGGCCATCTTCGCCCAGACCCACGATGCTCAACCACGGATCAGCCATGACGCGCCTCCTGCTGCTCGGCGGCACCACCGAAGCCAGCCGCCTCGCCCGCCATCTGGCGGAGCACGGGATCGACGCGGTCTTTTCCTATGCGGGGCGCACGGATCATCCGTTGCCGCAGCCGCTGCCGACGCGGATCGGCGGGTTCGGCGGCGTGAAAGGGCTGCGCGATTACTTCCTGCGCGAGCGCATCACCCATGTCATCGACGCGACCCACCCCTTCGCCGCGCAGATGAGCCGCAATGCAATCGAGGCCTGCGGTCAGAGCGGCCTCCCCCTTCTGTCCCACGAACGCATGCCGTGGCAGGCGAGCCCGGAAGATCGCTGGACGCGCGTGCGCGACATGACGGCGGCCTGCGCCGCCCTGCCCGAGAGCGGCGCGCGCGTGTTTCTCGCCATCGGCAAGCAGCAACTGGCCGAGTTCGCGACCAAGCCCGCAAATCACTACCTGCTGCGCTTGGTCGACCCGCCAGAGGGTCCGCTGCCGCTGCCCGATGCGCATGCCGTGATCGCGCGCGGACCGTTCGACGTGGCGGGCGATACCGCGTTGATGCAGGACCATCGCATCACCCATATCGTCGCCAAGAACGCAGGCGGGCGCGGCGCGGAAGCCAAGCTGATCGCCGCCCGCGCACTCCACCTGCCGGTGATCCTCGTTGACCGGCCAGCCCTGCCGCCGCGCGAGAGCCGCGACACGCTTGAAGGCGTTATGGAATGGCTCGCGGCTCATCCGGCGGCTCCGGCAACGGAAGTGCCGCGCGGCGTGTAGACCCAAGGCCCGACGCGGCGGGTCTGCGAGTTTCCGACCAGAACGACGGTGCGCATATCTGCCATCTCGGGCGCGGCCTCGGCCAGCGTCACCACCCGCAGCGCCTCGTCCGGGGTCGAGACCGCGCGGGCGAAGATGATCAGCCGTTCGGGTTCACATTCCTCGCGCAAGACCTCGAGCACGCGGGCGAACTGATGCGGGCGTGACTTCGAGCGCGGATTGTAGAAGGCCATCGCGAAATCGCCCCGCGCGGCATGGCGCAGGCGGTGTTCGACCAGATCGAACGGCTTGAGATTGTCGCTCAGGTTGATCGCGCAGAAATCATGTCCCAAAGGCGCACCCGCGCGGGCGGCCGCGGCCAGCATCGCGGTGATACCGGGCAGGATGCGGATCTCGGTGCCAGCGAAATCGGGCGCGGTCTCGAGCCGTTCGAACAAGGCCGAGGCCATCGCGAAAACCCCGGGATCGCCGGAGGAGACGATCACGACCCGCCGCCCCTCCCGCGCCATCTCCAGCGCGTGAAGCGCGCGGTCCAGCTCGACCCGGTTGTCGCTCGCATGAAGGCGCAGCCCCGCGCGCGGGGCGACGCGCGCGACGTAGGGAATGTAGCCCACCACATCGGTCGCCTCGGCCAGCGCGGCGCGGACCTCCGGCGTCACAAGATCCTCCGCTCCGGGGCCAAGCCCGGCAACCGCGACCCAGCCGCTCACAGCGAGACCTCGACGAGCGGACGCGCGGGCAATTCGGGTCGACGCCCCCGCCCATGAACCAGCACGATCGCGAAATAGGGGCAGTCGGCCTCGTCGGTCGCGCAAAGCCGCACGATCCGCTCGCCCTTCATCGTGCCGCGCTCGACCAGCCAGGCCTCATCGAGCCGCCCCGCACGAGCAAGCGCGCGTTTGACCTTGGGCAGATTGCGCCCGGTCTTCATCACGACCAGCGCATCGGAGGCCGCCATGCGCGTCACCATCTCGTCTTCGGGCATCGTGCCCATCAGCACGGTCAGCACATCGTCGCCCCAGGTGATCGGCGTGCCGGTCGCGGTCCAGCAACCGGTCATCCCGGTGATACCGGGGATCACGTCGATCTCGACCGTGCCGCGCAGGCGCGTGTAGAGATGCATGAACGAGCCGTAGAAGAAGGGGTCGCCCTCGCACAGCACGACGATGTCATGGCTGCGCGCAAGCTCTGTCAGCCGCGCCGCCCAGTCGTCGTAAAAACGCGCAAGCTGCGTGATGTATTCGGGGCTGTCGAAGGGGATCTCGGTCGTGACGGGGTATTCCATCGCAAGCTCGATCGCGCCCTCGTCGATCATCCCCTCAACGATCTGGCGCGCCTGGCCCTTGCGGCCCTTCTTGCGGAAATAGGCGACATGGCTGGCGCCGCGCACCGCCCGCTCGGCCCGGCGCGACATCAGATCGGGGTCGCCGGGGCCGAGGCCCGCACAGATGATCCGTCCCATCGCTTACTCCTTGCGCGAGGCGAGCGCGTTGACCGCCGCCACGGTGATTGCCGATCCGCCCAGCCGCCCCTGCACGATCATCGAGGGCACCGGGGCCGCCTGCATCAGCGCGTCTTTCGACTCCGCTGCGCCGATGAAACCCACCGGACAGCCGATGATCGCGGCCGGGCGCGGACAGGCCGGATCTTCGAGCATGTTGAGCAGGTGAAAGAGCGCGGTCGGCGCATTGCCGATCGCCACCACCGCGCCCTCGAGATGCGGGCGCCACAGTTCGAGCGCCGCCGCCGAGCGCGTGTTGCCCATCTCGCGAGCCAGACCCGGCACCGAAGGGTCGTGCAAGGTGCAGATCACCGCGTTGTCCGCAGGCAGTCGTGCGCGCGTGATCCCTTCGGAGACCATCCGTGCATCGCACAGGACGGGCGCGCCCGCCTCCAGCGCGTCCCGCGCGGCAATGGCCATTCCGGGGGTGAAGCGGATGTCACGCTCCAGACCCACCAGCCCCGCCGCATGGATCATCCGCACCGCGACGACCTCTTCCTCGGGGGTGAAGCGGGCGAGATCGGCCTCGCTGCGGATCGTCGCGAAGGACTGTTCGTAGATCTTCGCGCCGTCCATCTCGTAGATGTAGGGCATCAGGAAAACTCCGGCAGATCGGGAAGGGCGGCGGGCGAAATTCGGGTGTACGCCGGGTGGTCAGAGGTACGCCCGTCACGGACGAGATCGAAGCCTTCGAGCGTGGCGATCAAGGTCAGATCGGCAGGCGCGGGCCAGGCACAGCCCTTGGCGCAGCCCGAGACATGCAGCGTCTGACCGGCGGCGACCCGGGGCGCGAGGACGCGTGCGATCTCGCGCGTGGGACGCGCGGCCTGCGGGCAACCGGGCGCGCCGGTGCAGGCGAAGACGCGGAGGCGCGGGTCGCCCGCTTCGGTGATCAGGTCGGGCAGGCCCGGCAGCGTCGAGAGCCCCTCGATGAGCAGCATCCGCCAGGGCGTGACCCGGATCGGGCCGAGAGAGGCCAGTGCCGCAAGCGTCTCGGCGTGCATCTGGCCGAACGCCAACCCGACCAATGCGCCTTGCACGGTCAGCCCCGGCTCGGGCCTTGAAAGGGCCGTCGCAGGCGCGATCAGCGGGCGCAATGTCCCCTCGGGGCTCACCCCCGACCCAATCAGCCGCGACATGCGGCCACGACCATCGACGACCCCACCCGCGCGCACGAACCATTCCGCCAGATCCAGCGCGGCTTCTGCCGCACGGCCTTCGGTCACGGGCGCGCCGAGATCGCAGCCCGCGCAACGCAGCAAAAGCTGCCCGTCCGGCGCGCGCTCAAAGCGAATATCGGCCTGCGTATCGGCCATCACCGGCGCCGATCCGCAATCGAGGAGGAAGCCGAACTTGCCCGGAAGCTCCGGCCCTGCCGCGAGCGCCGCCTGCAAGCTCTCCGCCAGCGCATAGGTCGCGGCATTGGCGAAGGGCGTCACGATGATGTTGCGCCGCGCTTCGGTCGCGATGTCCGGGTCGATCAACCCGAGCTGCGCCAGATCCGCGATAAGCGCGGGATGGCTCTCGGGCGTGACCCCGCGCAGTTGCACATTGGCCCTGCCCGACAGGTCGATCAGCCCGTTTCCATGCGCGCGCGCGGCCTGCGCGATCCCTGCCGCTTGCACCTGGGTTAGCCGTCCCGCGACCGGGCGCACGCGCACAACCAGACCGTCGCCTGATTGCATCGGACGCAGCGCGCCGGGGCACCAGCCTTTCACGGAGAAGCTCATGCGTCGCCCTCCAACCCGGCCGCGATGGAGTTGCGCCGTGTCTGCCACAGCCCCGCCTCGGCCAGCCGCGCGTAGAGGTCGCGCATCGCCTCGAGCGCCTGCGGGTTGGCCTCTTGCAGGAAGGCCACGAGATCGGGGCGACCAAGGGTGGCCTCGTGGTAAAGGTCGAAAAGATGGGCCGGCACGACCTGCGCCAGATGCGCGAAGGCCGCGAGGTGATCGAGGGTCGCGGCGATCTCCGCCCCGCCCCGGAAGCCGTGACGCATCATCCCCTCCGCCCAGGCCGGATCGGTGGCACGCGCACGCACGGTGCGGGCGATCTCTTCGATCAGGGTGCGGGCACGCGGGCGATCGGGCTGCGTCGCATCCAGATGATAAAGTGCGGCTTGCGGTGTGCCGAGCCGCGCAAGCGCCGCGGCAAAGCCCGCCTCATGCGCGGCGTAATCGGATGCGAGCAACACGTCGCTTTCGGGCAGGTCCTGCGCATGAACGAAACTGTCCGCAGAGCGCAGCCGCGCCTCGAGCGCGCCCCGGTTCGCCTGAACCTCACCACTGCGCGAGATGCTGTAGGCCGATGCCGCGAGCCACGCCTCCCCGGCGGCGGCGCGGGCCTCCGGCGTGAACTGGTCGAGCGCCTCTCCCATTCCGAGCCCGTATCGGCCGGGGCGCGGCGCGAAGACCCGCGCGATCCGGGTCAGGTAAGGATTGTCGGCGGGGTCCTCTTCGCGCAAGGCCAGCGCCTCGGCCCCGGTCTCGAACAGCTGCGCGAGGCCGGGGAAGATGTCGCGAAAGAGGCCCGAGACCCGCAGCGTCACGTCGATGCGCGGACGGTTCAAAAGCGCGAGCGGGATCACCTCGACCCCGGACACCCGCGCGGCGTTTTCATCCCAGACCGGCTTGAGCCCCGCGAGATGCAGCGCCATCGCGAATTCCTCGCCCGCCGTGCGCATCGTGGCCGACCCCCAGAGATCGACCACCAGCCCCTTCGGCCAGTCGCCATGATCCTGAAGGTGCTTGCGCAGCAACTCCTCGGCCAGTTTCACGCCCTGCGCATGAGCCGCGCGGGACGGCACTGCACGTGGATCGACCGAGAACAGGTTGCGCCCTGTGGGCAGCACGTCCGAGCGCCCGCGCGCCGGGCTTCCCGACGGACCGGGGGCAACGCGGCGGCCCGCAAGCGCTGCGATCAATCCCGCGCGTTCCTGCGCTCCGCACGCGCCCTGCCCCAGCACATGCAGCCCGTCGCCGAACTGGCTTTCCTTGATGTCGCAGACGAAGCGGTCGATCCGGGTGATCGCCTCGGCTGCGCTGGCATCGCGCGGGATGCCCAGATCCTCCGACACGCCACTCGCCCAGGCCTCGTCCTGAATATCCGCGATCAGCCGGTCGCGCCGCGCCGGATCGAGCCCGTCGGCGGTCGAATATTCGTCCAGAAGCCGCTCGAGATGCAGCATCCCCGCAGGCACGCTTGCCGCGCGCATCGGCGGCGGCATATGGCCAAGCGTGAGCGCCCCGATCCGGCGCTTGGCCTGCGCGGCCTCGCCGGGATCGTTCACGATGAAGGGGTAAATGACCGGGGTGGCGCCCAGCAGTGCCTCGGGCCAGCAATTCTCCGAGAGCGCCACGGCCTTGCCGGGAAGCCATTCGAGCGTTCCATGCGCGCCCATATGCACCAGCGCATCGATCCCCTGCCCGCGCAGCCAAAGATAGAAGGCGACATAGGCATGGCGCGGGGTGCGCCCCAGATCATGGTATTCGTCGTCGCGCATCGCGGGATCGCCGCGTTCTGGCTGGAGCGCGAGCGTCAGGGGGCCACGCCGAAGTGCTGCGAAATGAAACGCCCCGTCCGTCACGGCGGTATCGTCCTCGGGCGCGCCCCAGACGGCGGTCAGATCGTCTTGCAAGGCCTGCGGCAAGGCGGCGAGTGCCACGCGGTAATCGGACAGCGGCCAGGCGACGCGCGCGGTCTCGAGGGCCTGCGGTCCCGCGCCCTCGGCGATGTCATAGCCCTCGCCTCGCAACGCCTCGACCAGCGCCTCGGTCGAGGCCAGCGCATCGAGGCCCACCGCATGCGCCATCTGCCAAGCCCGGCCCGGATAGGTCGAAAGCACAACCGCCAGCCGGCGCTCTGCGGCCGGGGTTCGGGCCAGCCGATGCCAGCCGCAGATCCGGTTGAGCGCGGCCTCGATCCTCTCGGGGTCGGCGCGGTGCGAAAAGCGGGAATATTCAAGATCCGGATCGCGCGTCTCGGGGGCCTTGAACGAGATCACTCCCGCATGAAGCCGCCCGTCCACCTCGGGCAGCACGACATGCATCGCCAGATCGGCAGGCGACAGACCGCGCTCGGCCTGCGCCCATTCCTTGCGACGCGCCGTCGAGAGCGCGACCTGAAACACCGGGCAGCCATAGCGGTCGAACGGCGTGGTGCCATCGGGCGATTGCGCCGAAAAGGCCGTCGCATTGACGACCAGCGACGGGGCGCGTGTGCCAAGCGACCCGGCCAGCCAATCCGCAAATCCCGGCGCCTTGAGCGAGGACGCATAGATCCCGTAGGCTGCAAAGCCACGCGCCCGGAGCCCCGCGATCAGCGCATCCACCGGGGCAGTGTCAGCGGCGGTCACGTAGGAGCGGTAAAAGCTGACAAGGGCGAGCGGCTTATCGCATTCCGCCGCCAGAACCGGTGCCGCGACCGGCCCGAGATCGGGACAGTAAAACCCCTCCTCCGGCAGCCGCTTGTCGCCCGGAACCGGCCCCGCATAAAGCCCCGAGGCCAGCGCCAACTGAGCCAGCGCCGCCTGAGACGCGACCGCACCCCCGGCATCGCAAAGTTCCTTCAACCGCCGCAGGGTCGAGACCGGAAGCGACGACAGCTGATCGAGCCGCGCATCCTCGCGCCCATCGGCGGGCAGCACCGCAAGCGCGATGCCCCGCCGCCGCGCCAGATCCTGGAGGCTTGCCAGCCCATAGGGCCAATAGGCCTCGCCCCCGATCAGCCGCACCAGAATGCCCTTCGCCCCGCAAAGCGTGGTCTCGGCATAGGTATCGACCGAGACCGGGTGGCGAAGATTGACCAGATTGGCCAGCCGCAGCGAGGGCAGCCCGCCCTGAGCGCGTCGCCAGCCCGCCGCGAAAGCCCCGAGGTCGCTATCGGAAAACGACAGCACCACCAGATCCGCGGGCCTCTGCCCCAGATCCGTCGGCACCTCGGTTTCCTCGAGGCCGTGACTTTCGCGGAAGGTGACGTGCATCAGGCGGAGGCACCTTCGCAGGCGCCCAAAAGAACGGCGCGGATCGCGGCCTCGTCCACATCGTCATGCTCGGCGATCACCACCAGCGCCGAGCGACGCGGATCGGCGCCCCAGGGACGGTCGAACTGATGGCGCACACGTTCGCCTACGGCCTGCACCAGCAGACGCATCGGCTTGCCCGTCACCGCGATATGGCCCTTGACGCGCAAGATCCGCTGCTCGCGCGCAAGACGCTCGATCGCAGAGACCAGCGACGCCGGGTCCTCGATCTCGGGCAGCTCGATCACCACCGTGTCGAAATCGTCATGCTCGTGATCGTCGGCCCCGTCATGGTGGCTCGGGCGTGCGGCCAGATCGTCCTCGGCGGCGGCCTCGAGCCCGAGAACCACCTTCGCGTCGATCACCCCTTCGGTCAGCGGCAGGATCGGCAGCTTGCGCGGCGCTTCGGCCTCGATCACCGCACGCGCCGCGGCAAGACCTTCCTCGCCCGCCAGATCGGCCTTGGACAGAAGCACGAGATCGGCGCAGGCGATCTGGTCCTCGAACACTTCCGAAAGCGGCGTCTCGTGATCGAGGCTGTCATCGGCCTGACGCTGCGCATCCACAGCGGCCACGTCGGGGGCGAAACGACCCGCAGCGACGGCCTCGGCATCGGCCAGAGCGATCACGCCGTCGACCGTGATCTTCGAGCGGATCGCGGGCCAGTCGAACGCCTTGAGAAGCGGCTTCGGCAGCGCAAGGCCCGAAGTCTCGATCAGGATGTGATCGGGCTTTTGCGCACGCGCCATCAGCGCCTCGATCGTCGGGATGAACTCGTCGGCGACGGTGCAGCAGATGCAGCCATTGGCAAGTTCGACGATGTTCTCGTCGGGGCAGTTCTCGTCCGCGCATTGGCGCAGGATCTCGCCATCGACGCCCACGGTCCCGAACTCGTTGACCAGAACGGCCAGTTTGCGCCCGCCCGAATTGGCCATCAGGTGACGGATCAGCGTGGTTTTGCCCGCGCCGAGAAAGCCGGTGATCACGGTGACGGGGATCTTGGTCAGATCGGACATGAGTTACTCCTGCTCGGGTTCGGGAAAGGGGGGAATGCGCGCAAGGCTCTGCTTGCGGAAGATCACCGGGCGTTCGCGCCAAGGCACCAACCCGTCATCGGTCGCGGCATAGGCGGCAGCGCCCGCGAGGATGTCGGCGGCATCCTCGGAACTCATCCGGCCATAGACATAGGACCATTTTCCGGGTTCGGAGAGCGCAACCGCGCAGCCATTGGAACATGCCGAGAGACATTCGACCTCGTGGATCTCAACGCCATCGGGCACGCCCTGATCGCGCAATGCGCGCAGCAGATGCGTGCCCGGCCGCGTCTCGTCAGCCGGATCGGCATCCGTGCGCTTGCAGGTCGTGCAAACCGTCAAGATCGTTGGCATCGCGCCCATCCCTTTCGCTGTCGGCGGCAGGGGATCGAGCCAGAGGGACATGGGGTCATGCAAAGCGACCGGCATTGTCCACCCGGTCGCGAAACACCCCGTTCGCCCGTAATCATCAACGCTGGCAGGTCTCCCGGCTTGCGGATCCCGGACCCTTTGTCAGGGCCCTGCGGTCTCCTCTCCTTCCCGGCCCGAGAGCCAGTGGCTTGAGGCGACCTCTCCGGTCACGGTCGCGGGGGCGGCTGCGCTCAGGACCGATCCGTTTCGGATCGCAAACCTGTCGCATTCCCTCTTCGCCTGCCGTAATGACAGGAACCAGCGCGCCCCCTGATTGGGCGAGCGCCCCCCTTTTGTCAAGCGAAGGAGCGCAGCATGAGCATCGAAACCGACAGCCCGGAAACGCTGGCCCGCCACAGCGCGAAAATGGCCAAGAAAAAAGCCGCGCGCGACAAGATCATGGCGGGAAAATCGGGCGAAAAAGGGCTGATCATCGTCCATACGGGGCCCGGCAAGGGCAAATCTTCCTCGGGTTTCGGGATGATTCTGCGCTGTATCGCCCATGAGATGCCCTGCGCCGTGGTGCAGTTCATCAAGGGCGCTTGGGACACCGGCGAGCGTCGCCTTCTAACGGAAAATTTCGGCGACCTGTGTCAATTTCACGCAATGGGCGAAGGCTTCACCTGGGAGACGCAGGACCGCGAGCGTGACATCGCAGCGGCCCGTGCGGGATGGGAAAAGGCCAAGGAACTGATCCGCGACCCCGAGATCCGGATGGTCCTGCTCGATGAAATCAACATCGCGCTGCGCTACGATTACCTGCCGCTCGACGAGGTGCTCGATTTTCTGCGCGAGGAAAAACCCGAGATGACCCATGTCGTCCTAACCGGGCGCAACGCCGCCGAAGGCTTGATTGAAGCCGCCGATCTGGTCACCGAGATGACCCTGATCAAGCACCCGTTTCGCTCGGGTATCAAGGGGCAAGCCGGGGTGGAGTTCTGAGCCATCCGCGCGGCCTTCCCGATGCTACGGTCGGTTTCAGGTATTTGAAGCAAGATGAAAGGTAAGGGATTGTTAACCTCGCTCTGCAAATCTGGCCATGCGGTACAGGGAGAGGTCCCGATGACCGCGCAAGGTGAAAGCGTCGCGCCGCCCCCGGATGATCGGGCCGTGGCGCGGCGCCCCTCCTCCCCTTTCATCTTGCCCGGAAATACCTCCGCCGGAGGCTCCCGAACGCCTCGCAAATGCACGGTCGGGGCTTCGCGATGACGGCACTGATGATTCAGGGCGCCGGGTCGAATGTCGGCAAGTCGATGCTGGTGGCGGGGCTGTGCCGGGCGGCGCGGCGGCGCGGCCTGAGTGTCGCGCCTTTCAAGCCGCAGAACATGTCGAACAATGCCGCCGTCACCACCGATGGTGGCGAGATCGGACGGGCGCAGGCCTTGCAGGCGCTGGCCTGCGGGCTTGAGCCGATGGTCGACATGAATCCGATCCTGCTCAAACCCGAAAGCGATGTCGGTGCGCAGGTGATCGTGCAGGGCCGTCGGCTGACCACGACGAAGGCGCGCGATTACGCGGCGATCAAGCCGCAGCTGATGGGCGCGGTGCTGGAAAGCTTCAGTCGTCTGCGCGCGGCGCATGATCTGGTCATCGTCGAGGGCGCGGGCTCTCCGGCCGAGGTCAATCTGCGCGCGGGTGACATCGCGAATATGGGTTTCGCACGCGCGGCGGGCGTGCCGGTCGTGCTGGCGGGTGACATCGATCGCGGCGGGGTGATCGCGCAGATCGTGGGCACCCAGACAGTGATCGATCCCGAGGATGCGACGATGATCGAAGGTTTCCTGATCAACAAGTTTCGGGGCGATGTGAGCCTGTTCGAAGATGGCTACGCGATGATCGAGGCGCGGACCGGCTGGCGCGGCTTCGGCGTGCTGCCCTGGTTCGCGCAGGCACATCTGCTGCCTGCCGAAGATGCGCTCGACCTCACGCGCGCCCCGCGAGGCAGCGGGCTCAAGGTGGCGTGCCTCGCGCTGTCGCGGATCGCGAATTTCGACGATCTCGACCCTCTCGCGGCCGAACCCGGGATCGATCTGGTGATGGTCGGCCCCGGCCAGCCGATCCCGGGCGATGCGCATCTTGTGATCCTGCCCGGCACGAAATCGACGCGCGGCGATCTGGCCTTCCTGCGCGAACAGGGCTGGGACATCGACCTGGTGGCGCATTACCGGCGCGGCGGGCATGTGCTGGGGATTTGCGGCGGCTACCAGATGCTCGGCCGCTCGGTCGCAGATCCGGAAGGGATCGAAGGTGCGCCCGGCGTGACCGAGGGGCTGGGGCTGCTGGATGTGGAAACGGTGATGTCCTCCGACAAGCGACTGACGCGGGTGACAGCTGAGCACGCGGGCACCGGGCTTTCGGTCGAGGGGTACGAAATCCATATCGGACGCACCGAAGGCCCCGACCGCGCGCGGCCTTTCGCACGGATCGACGGGATTGACGAGGGCGCGATCTCGGGCTGTGGCCGGGTCACCGGCAGTTACCTGCACGGGCTGTTCGGGGCCGACGAGTTCCGCGCCGCCTGGCTGGGCGGGCTTGGGGTCAAAGCGAGCGGGCAGAGCCATGCGGGGCGCATCGAGGCGACGCTCGACGCGCTGGCCGATCACATGGAGGCGCATCTGGACGTCGACGGGTTGCTGGCGCTCGCGCGCTGATCAGGCGAGGGCGGCCTCGAGACGCGCCCATTCCCCTTCCGAGCCGGGCAGGCCGAGGCGCAGCCAGGTCGGCGACCACGGGAAGATCCGGCTCCAGATCCGGGCACGGGCAAGGCGGTCACGCACGGCGATCGCGTCGGGTGTCTCGTAGCTGCGGAAAAGATGGGTGCCGCCGATCACCTCCCATCCGGCGCGGGTGGCGAGCGCGTCGAGTCGCTCGGTCTCGGCACTCAGGCGGGCGACGGTTGCCGCGTGCCAGTCGCGATCGGCCAAAGCCCGGCGGCCGATCTCGAGCGCGGGACCGGCCACGGGCCAGGGCCCCGCCATTTCGGAGAGCTGCGCGACGGTCGCGGCATCGGCGAAGGCGAAGCCGAGCCGCAGCCCCGCAAGCCCCCAGAATTTCCCGAAGGAGCGGAGCACGATCAAGCGCTCTCCGGCAGCCCCGGCCACTGACAGCTCCGGCACCGGATCGGCAAAGCTCTCATCGACCACCAGCCGTCCGACATCGGGCGCGAGCGCGCGCAAGGCCTGTGCGGGATGGTGGGTGCCGTCGGGGTTGTTGGGGTTGACCACGATGGCCAGTTCGGCCCCGGCTAGATCGGCGAGGCGAGAAACCTCGTCGACCTGCCACCCGGCGCTGCGCAGCGCGGCGGCATGTTCGTTATAGGTCGGGGCGAGAATGCGGGCGCGGCCCGGCGGGACGAGACGCGGGATCAACTGAATCGCCTGCTGCGCGCCGGCGAGCGCCACGACGGGCGCGCGGGTCGCGAAGGCCTCCTGCGCGGCGGCGACGAGGGCCGATTTCGCGGCCTGCGTCGGCAGATCGGTCCAGACGTTCGGCGGCAGATCGGGCACGGGCCAGGGCTGGCGGTTGATCCCGGTCGAGAGGTCTATCCAATCCTCGCCGCCCCAGAGCGCCTTCGCCCGGTCGATATTTCCACCGTGATCGCGCATTCATCCCCTCCAGATCGCCCAGGCGACAAGGCCAAGCAGCACCGCCCCAAGTCCCATGGCCCGGGCGTAGAGCGCAAGCCCTCGCGCTAGATCGAGCGGCTCCGGATCGGGTGCCGCGCCGTTGAGCCAGGGTTCCTGCGCGATCCGATCCCCATAGATGCGCGGACCGGACAGCCGGATCCCCAGCGCCCCGGCAAGCGCCGATTCCGGCCAGCCCGCATTGGGCGAGCGATGCGCACTGGCATCGCGGCGCATCACGCCAAATGCGTCCTTCGCCCGGACACCGGAGGCCAGCGCGAAAAGCGCCCCCGTCAGCCGCGCGGGCAGCAGGTTCACCCAATCGTCGATCCGCGCAGAAGCCCAGCCGAAGGCTTCGTAGCGCGCATTGCGGTGGCCGATCATCGAATCGAGCGTGTTGATCGCCTTGTAACCCGCGATGCCGGGAAGCCCGAAAAGGGCGCCCCAGAAAAGCGGAGCGACGATCCCGTCCGAGCTGTTCTCGGCCAGGCTCTCGAGGGCGGCGCGCGCGACACCGGCTTCGTCAAGCCGCGCCGGATCACGCCCGACGATCATAGCGACTGCTTGGCGCGCGCCGGTCAGATCGCCCGAGAGCAGCGGCTTCGCGACGCGCGCCACATGATCATGCATCGAGCGCAGCGCAACCAGCGGCCAAGCCAGTGCACCGCCGAGCACCAGACCCAGCCAGCCCTCGGGCAGGAGCGCTTGCACAGCCGCCCCGATCCCCGCCGCGATCCCCGTCACGAGCAGCGCCGTCAGAACGCCGCGCACGCGCCGGTTCGTTCCCTCCCGGTTCAGCCGGGCCTCGAGCACGCCGATCAATGCGCCAAGCCAAGTCACCGGATGACCGATCCGCTCGAACAGGGCTTTCGGCCAGCCAAATGCGAGATCGAACGCCATGGCGACCAGCATCATCGCGGCAAAATTCATCGCTCGCCTCCGCGAAACTGGCGCAATTGGCGCAAGCCCGCCGCGCGCAACAACGCTGCGGCGCCATCGGGAACGGTGCCGGGAGCAAAGATCAGACCGCGTGCCGCTCCGGTATGGGCACGCAGCCAGCCGAGCGCGCCAAGATCACGCACGAGCCGCGGTGTCGGGTCTGCCTTTGGTCCGCGAAGATCGGTGCAACGCAGGGCGCTTTGCGTGGCGAGGGCTGCGAATTCCTCAAGCCCGCGCGCTTGGCGCCACTGCGCGACAAGATCCGAAATGTCGGCGAAATTCGTATCCTGCGGATTGGTGAAGCTCGGACCACCGCAGAGACCGCCAAGGATCTCGTATCGTGGCAGCGGCGGCAGATGATCCAATGGCCGCCCGATGCGCGACGCCCAAAGCATGCGCTCGGGCGCTGGGAAGGCCAGCGGATCGGCGGCCCCCTCACTCGCGATGCAGGCGGAGGACAATGCCTCGGGCGGTCCCTGCCAGCCGGCAACCCGCGCCAATCCGACAAGCCGCGCGGTCGATACACCCGTGCCGAGACCGAGAGGCGTTTGCGCGCGCATCCTCACGATCCCCCGCAGGTCGAGCCCCAGCGACCGCAGGAACCGGCGCACCTCCACCGGCCCCAGCCCGACGCCGTGAAGGTGCAGGCCCCGGCGCTGCGGGACGTGCCAGAGACGGACGTGATCCGCGACGGGCAGCGTGATCAGGGCCACGGGGCCTTGCGCGCCAATCCGTCCCTGCATCCATTCCCCGAAATGCCCCGGCACCGAAAGATGCGTCACGCGGCCGGTCATCCGATCCCGCCCTCGTTGACGCAGCCGATCGACCAGGCCTCACCGGCGAGAGCGGTGATCCGCGTGACCGAGAGCGGATCGACGCGGAAGGTCAGCCCCAGAGCCTCCTGCCCGAGGGCCAGGGCCAGGGCCGCGCGCACCACGCCCGCATGGGCCATGACGGCGACCCGTCCCCCCTGCCCCGCGATCTCCTGCAGGGCGGGCGCCACCCGGGCGCAAAGATCGGCAAAGCTCTCGCCCCCCGGTGGCCTGTGGCGTGCCAGATCCGCACCGGACATCGCGCCGAGATCGGGCAATCGGCCAAAGGAGACCCCCTCCCAGTCCCCGAAATCCTGCTCCCACAGGCGAGCGTCGGTGGCGAAAGCGAGATCGGGCCAGAGCACGCGCGCGGTCTGGACGCAGCGGAGCGCCGGGCTTGCGACGACTCGCGACGTGCCGAGCCTGTCGCGCAGCGCCCTGAGCGTGCCCTGATCGGGCAGAAGCGCCCCCACATCGCGCCGTCCGGCCAATGCGCCGCCATGATCTGCCGGTGCGTGGCGCAGCAAGATCAGTTCTGTCGGCGCCCTCTCCGGCATGGCGGTTTTTCTCCTTTCGTAACCGCGCCTTTTCTGCTTTGTCTGCACGCCGGTAACAAGAGACAACAGCGCGAACCAGCCATGGCACGCATTCATCTGATCACTGGCGGCGCGCGATCCGGCAAAAGCGCCTTGGCCGAAGCGGTCACGCTAAGCCTTGGAAATTACGCGCATTATATCGCCACTGCCCAGGCGTTCGACGATGAGATGAAGGCCCGCATTTCCACCCATCGCGCCCGTCGCACAGAGGTCTGGACCACACATGAGGCCCCCTTCGATCTGGCCGGAACACTGCAAGCGACGGACGACGCGCCGCGCCTGGTGGACTGCCTGACGCTCTGGCTGAGCAACCTCATTCTGGCCGATCGCGACTGCGAAGCCGAGACGCGGGACCTGCTCGCGCTGCTGCCCGCTCTCGCGCATCCGGTGGTGTTCGTGAGCAACGAGGTCGGGATGGGCATCGTGCCGGAAAACGCGCTCGCGCGGGGGTTTCGCGACGCAGCGGGCCTTTTGAATCAACGGATCGCAGCAGCAGCCGACGAGGTGACCCTGGCGGTCGCTGGCCTGCCACTAAAGGTGAAATGACATATGGAAATTCTCTCCCTCTCCGAGATCGCATCGCTTGCCGAGCGCCTGCCCGCCTTCGACACCGAGATGGCGGATGCCGCGCGCGCCCGCCAGGACAGCCTGACCAAGCCGCCCGGGTCGCTGGGACGGCTTGAGGAGCTTGCGATCTTCATGGCGGGCTGGCGCGGCACGGCGCGACCAGACATCGTCAAGGCACAGGCGGTGATCTTTGCAGGAAATCATGGCATCTGCGCGCAGGGCGTGAACCCCTACCCGCAGGAAGTCACCGCCCAGATGGTGATGAATTTCGAGCATGGCGGGGCCTCGATCAACCAGCTTTGTCGCGCGAACGGGGCGGATCTGTCGGTCGTCGCGCTCGATCTCGATCGCCCGACCGCAGATTTCACCCAAGGCCCTGCCATGAGCGAGGCTGAAACGCTTGATGCGATCAATCGCGGGATCGCGGCCGTCGATCCCGAGGCCGATGTCCTGATCCTCGGCGAGATGGGAATCGGCAACTCGACGATCGCCGCGGCGCTGGCCTCGGCGCTGTTCGGCGCGACGCCCGCAGATTGGGTCGGCCCCGGAACCGGCTCGAACGCAGAGGGGATCCAGCGCAAGATCGCCGCGATCGAGGCGGGGCTGAAGCGCCATGGCGGCGCCTCCGCGATGGCGACGCTCGCAGCCCTCGGCGGGCGCGAACAGGCCGCGATTTGCGGTGCGGTCCTCGCCGCACGCGCCCATCGGATCCCGGTCATCCTCGACGGTTTCATCTGCACCGCGGCGGCAGCCACCCTGTACGCCGCCGATCCGCGCCTGCTCGATCATTGCCTCGTCGGGCATGTCTCGCCCGAGCCGGGCCACCGTCGCCTGCTTGACGCGATGGGCAAGAAAGCCGTGCTCGAGTTCGACATGCGCCTGGGCGAAGGCTCGGGCGCGGCGCTTGCACTGGGCATCCTTCGTTCGGCCCTCGAATGCCATAACGGGATGGCGACCTTTGGCGAGGCCGGGGTCAGCGAGGCATGATCGCGCGCCGCGTGACAGAGGCGCATCTCGCGCTCGTGCTGCTCACGCGGCTTCCGCTGCCGCGCCTGCGTGACCCGGTGCCGAGTATCGGCGCAGCGGCCTGGGCGTTTCCGCTGGCCGGTCTTGCGGTTGCTCTGATCGCCGCCGCGATCTTCTGTCTCGGCCTCGCGCTGAACCTGCCGCTTCCGCTCGTCGCGGGGTTTTGTCTCGCCGCACAGGTGCTTACCACCGGCGCGCTGCACGAAGACGGGCTGGCGGATTTCGCGGACGGGTTCTGGGGGGGCACCACCCCCGAGCGACGCCTCGAAATCATGCGCGACAGCCGGATCGGGAGCTACGGCACGATTGCACTCATTCTGGGTCTGGGGCTGCGCTGGCAGGCCCTCGCAACCCTCGCCGCTCATCCCGCGATCATGTGCCTGGCTCTCGTGGCGAGCGCGATGGCGAGCCGCGCCGGTGCCTCGATCCTCCTCGCAGCGCTCCCGGCCGCACGATCTGACGGGCTTGGACACAGTGCGCGCGACGCCGGAAAGGGAGCGGTGATCACTGCCGCCTTAATGGCCGTGCCGCCATTCCTCGGTCTCGCCGCCTGGGCGGGTCCATTGGTCCTGCCCGCGATGGTCATCGCGACTGGCGCTGTTCTCTGGCTGGTGGCCAGCCTCGCCAAAACGCGGCTGGGAGGTCAGACGGGTGACGTTCTCGGCGCGACTCAGCAACTCATTGAAATTGCGGGGCTTGCAACCGTCGCGGCGGTTGTCGCCCTCTGAAACGCAGATCGCCCCGGTTCGCGCGGCCCTAAGCGCTGGAAACCATGCTGTGCAAGGAGAGCTGGTGTCGGTCACACTGAACCGCCCCATGTTTGCCGGAGGCTCCAACTCCTGAGTAGGATGGAGCATCATGAGCAAGACGACGAACAAGTTT
>NZ_MPZW01000030.1:0-856 GCF_002020275.1 Thioclava sp. L04-15
CGCTCAGCATCGAAGGTTTTCCTATTTGTCGGACGCGTATCCTTTGGAGATAGACCGCCTGCCTCAATCAGAACTGCCTCAAGTCTTGTCGCCCAAATGCCTGTTTCATGCTCTGCAGAAGCGATCGAATGCAGTCGACGGCGCGGTAGCTCTTGGCCAAGCACTACCTCGCCCGCGGCGAAGGGCCATGTCTCTAAAATGCGTTCGCGAAGGAGGTCTCGAAATGGTTCAAAAGCTGCTTCGTGAAGATAGTCTATTGAAAGCTTCGAATAGAGATCGCCGAACGCCCCGCGTGGCTCGACCTTTGCTCCGGTCGCGCGCTCGGCGAGCTCCCTCAGTGCTTTGCGAACTGCCTCTTCGCCTCGGCGGGCGACCTCGAAGCCTGCAGCTTGCGCGGCTCGCAGGTTTCCGACGTTCGAAGGATCTGCATGCCGGACCAGCTCCGCACCTAGCAGGCGGCAAAAAGTCGTTCCAGCGTAGAGCGAGTGGCTTGCCAGCCACGTTTCATCCCGCCCCGTCGCCAGTCGGGCATCAAGCCAGATATCATAGGTGGATGGCTCCACGCGGGGCTGCTCAAAATCGCCGCCGCTGATCATCTCGCGAATATCGGCTAGCCGGGGGCCAATGTCGTAGCGCTTTGTCGGGGTTTGCTCTCTCCAAAGGTCAACCAGAGGATGCCGGTGGCGCACGCAGAGGCTCACTTCGCGCAATTGCCAGTCGCCGCGCATCGCTTGGCCTGCCGCAGCTCCATCCGGATGCGTTTCAGCATCCTCACGCAGACAGACCGGGCAGCCGCGCATTTGAGGGTTGCGTAAGGCGCGTGAGACAAACACCTCGCCGCGAAATTCCATCCGGA